>JACCEO010000010.1 GCA_013416485.1 Alcaligenaceae bacterium | reverse complement strand
ACCGTTTTCATCTTCCAGTGCCTTTAATCGCTTGGCCTCTGACACGTCCATGCCGCCGAATTTAGCCTTCCACTTATAAAAGGTGGAGTTGCCAAATCCGTGCTTGCGACACAGTGCATCAACCGCTAAGCCAGCTTCCGCTTCCTTGATGAAACCGATGATCTGTTCTTCGGTAAATCGTTTCTTCATGTCCGTATTCCTTTAAACGGACTCTACCTGATTTTGTACCTAACTTTGGGGGCAGGTCAAGCGGTGTGCAAGGTGCAATGCTAGTGCCACATGGCGATCGCTTTGGTTGCAAAGACAATATGTGTCTAGTGACCGTGAAATTTGATGATGGAAAAATAAATGAATATCTGCTGATGCTGCGTAGATGGCAAGACGCCATCGGACCCCATTTTGATAGGGCTGAGTTCCTTGGTTCCATAGGCCTTGCGTCACGGGTAATTATTGAAGTGCCGTTGGCTAAAGGGGGCCGCAGAGAGTTTGCTTTTAACGTGTCTGATTTGCCGATCAAGGTTATCCCTAAGCCCGCCAAGGTCTTATCTGTACCGTTTGGTTCTTCGCTTGCTGATTTTAAGAATTTGGGCGAAAAAAGAATTGGAATGAGCGGCGAAGAGTGCTACAAGATTGAAAATAAGGATCTGCTGGCGCTTGATGGGGTGGAAGGTATTGGCTCGGTGTGTTTTTTCCAAGGAAAATTCTACGCGGCTGTCCTGGAAACCTCAAGTGTTAAAGAAGATAATTCGTCTACAGCAATTAAAGCGCATCTTGATAAAGTGTTTGAAACTGAAGCACAGATTCCTAACCCTATAAAAGATTTTGAGAGCTGGCCTGGCATAGGGGATGACGACGGCACACATACTAAAAGTGCAGGGGCTTATTTAAATGATGGGGCAACAGTATTTGTGATCAAGGACAATGTTATCTTGCCGCTACAGCCTGAAGCGCAATAGAGTCAATCTGCTTCACAGCCTACCCGTATTAAAATGTCATCGCGCCCAACGCGGCTGTTGTTATGCGTGTGCAGACTCGCGAAATGACACGATAGTTGGACGCGATTTTTTCAGCCAACCGCTTCGGTAACGCTAAGGTGGCCCAGGTCGGTTAGTCTCATAGGGTACTTTTTTACGGACAATAGGATTAATCAAATGTGTCCTTAAAAGTACTCTAAAGACAACTGGCTTTTAATGGATTTGATTGGATGGAATTGACAAGAAAAAACCCGCATATCGTTTAAATATGCGGGTTTTGAAGGGTTTTTGCTACTTGTCTTGGTGGAGTCGGGGGGAATTGAACCCCCGTCCGCAAGCCCTCTGCAGGCAGTTCTACATGTGTAGTCAGTTAATTTTAAGTTTTAGCCTTGGATTATGCCTACTGACAGGCCTTTCCTTAGCGATTCACATCAATTTAAGAAGTGGCTGAGTGACCCAACCCTATCCGATTCTTTGTAAGTGACGCTGCTGTAAGTTTTACCCTACCTGACCCAAAGACAAATCAGTGCAGCGGCTTACCGCCTTAAGCGGCTAAAGCGAAACGCTCGTCGTTGGCGTTTATAGTTTTCCAGTGGATTTACGAGCTTACTGGTGCTCGACATGCCCTGCTCTGTTTCGTGACCCACGTCGAAGCCGGATCGACCCCAGAAACTTTATTATAGTCTATTACTACGTATTTAGACAGTAATGTAACGGTGGTAAAATTCTGGGCGGCCGTGATGGAGCAATTTTGCAACAGTACACGGCATGTTTTCGGAGTCGAGCATGAGTCGTAGTGCTGTAAAGCCAAATCCGTTGCTACTCTTTGTTAGTAGCGGTAGCTTGGTAGTGCAAATTTTAATTGGTTTAGTGGCTGGTATATTGCTGGCCTGGGTATACCCGACAGGCGCGATTACTGTTAGTTTGCTGGGTGATCTGTTTGTTAATGCCTTGAAGGCAGTGGCGCCCATATTGGTGTTTGTGCTGGTGGCTGCGTCTATTGCCAATCACAAGCAAGGGCAAAAAACCAGTTTGGGTCCCATCCTGATCTTGTATTTGATAGGCACCTTTGCTGCTGCATTGGTGGCGGTTCTGGCTAGCTTTATGTTCCCTTTGACCATACAGTTCAGAGAGGTGACCGAATCCTTGAATCCTCCAGACAATATTGTTGATGTCTTAAAAACTCTGTTGTTAAACGTGGTGGATAACCCCATTAATGCACTGTTGAATGCCAACTACATTGGTATTTTGGCCTGGGCTATTGGTTTGGGAGTCGCTTTGCGTCATGCGCATGCCGTGACCAAAGATGTCTTGGCTGACGTATCTATGGGCTTGTCATACATTGTCAAAGTGGTTATTCGCCTAGCGCCCATAGGTATTTTTGGATTGGTAGCATCCACGATTGCGACAACGGGCTTTGGCGCATTGGTGGGTTATGCGCGTTTGTTAGCGGTGTTATTGGGCTGCATGGTGTTTGTTGCCTTGGTTGTCAATCCGCTAATTGTGTATTTCAAATTACGCCGAAATCCTTATCCCTTGGTGTTTACGTGCTTGCGTGAAAGCGGTATTACGGCGTTCTTTACACGTAGTTCAGCCGCTAATATTCCGGTGAATATGGCCTTGTGTAAGCGTTTGGGCCTGGATGAAGATACGTACTCGGTGTCTATACCTTTGGGTGCCACCATTAACATGGCGGGCGCTGCGATTACCATTACCGTACTAACACTGGCTGCAGTTAATACGCTGGGAATTACAGTAGATATCCCAACAGCACTGTTGTTAAGCATGGTTGCTGCTATTTGTGCATGCGGTGCATCGGGTGTGGCTGGTGGTTCGTTATTATTAATACCGCTGGCATGTAGTTTGTTTGGTATTTCTAATGACCTGGCCATGCAGGTTGTGGGGGTGGGCTTCATTATCGGCGTGTTGCAGGACTCTGCTGAAACGGCGTTGAACTCGTCCACAGATGCACTGTTTACCGCTGCGGGTTCACACGTACATGGTTAATTAGTTGGGCCAGATTTATCTAGCCATAAACCAAGAGGCCGCCAACATATGGCGGCCTCTTGGTTTTGTGTGTAAGACACTCGCTAAAGCTACGTTGCCTAGGCGGTTGCTTTGGCCCAGGCGAGTACTGCAGGCAATACGTCTTGGGGGGAGTTGGCAATGGCATCCGCCTGCCAGCCCTGCAACATGGTGGTTTCCGAGCCGCAATACCCATAGGCAGCAATAATGGTAGCCATGCCTGCGGCTTTGCCTGCAATGATGTCGCGTTCGTCATCACCAACGTATATACAGTCTTTGGGTGCAAAGCCGGCTTTGTCAGCGGCATATAGCAAGGGGGCAGGGTGGGGTTTAGGGTGGGCTGTGGTGTCACCACCTACTGTTACGGCACAGTCTTGGGCCAGTCCCAAGTGCTGAATTAGCGGTAAAGCCAAGTATTCCATCTTGTTGGTGACTATGCCCCAGGCGTAACCCTGATCCTTTAAGGTGGCTAACAAGTCCTCGATACCAACAAACAAGGTGCTGAGTACCGTCATGTTAGCTTCATAGTCATCTAGAAACTGCTGGCGGAACTGTGTGTATTCTGGGTGGTTAGTTCCCATGTTTAAACCAACTTGCAACAGGCCGCGAGCACCATGTGAAGCGGCGGATCGGTAGTCTTCATGCGGCAAGGGTGCTAGGCCTTTGCGTGCCCGTTGCTTGTTGGCGGCTTCTGCCAGGTCGGGAGCGGTATCGGCCAAGGTGCCGTCGAAATCAAATAAAACCAGTTTAGACATGATGGTATCTGCTCAGCTTTCCAGGCGCGTGGCCATCAGGTAGTTTACCGAGGTGTCAGCGCTGATTTTGTAGTGATTGGTGATGGGGTTGTATTCCAACCCTGCCATTTGGGTCATGGCTAGCCCTGCTTGGCGCACCGAGGCGGCAAGTTCGCTGGGTTTAATAAAACTTTCGTAGTTATGGGTGCCTTTGGGCAATAACTGCAAAATGTATTCGGCCGCCATAATGGCAAACAAAAAAGATTTTGGATTACGATTTAATGTCGAGAAAAATACCCAGCCACCCGGTTTAACCAGTTTGGCGCAAGCAGCAACGATGGAACCAGGGTCAGGTACGTGCTCTAGCATTTCCATGCAGGTAACGACATCAAACTGGGCGGGGTTTTCATCGGCGAACTGTTCGGCGCTAACCGCTTGGTAGTCTACGATGACACCAGACTCTAAACCGTGGAGCTTGGCCACTTTAAGAGATTTCTCGGCTAGGTCTATGCCAGTTACCTGGGCACCTGCTACCGCCATGCTTTCTGCCAGTATGCCTCCGCCGCAACCTACATCTAGGACTTTTTTGCCGGTTAGTGCGCCAGCTTGCTGGGTGATCCAGTTAAGACGTAGTGGGTTAATCGCATGCAAAGGCTTGAATTCGCTTTCCGGATCCCACCAGCGGGAGGCCAAAGCACTGAATTTATCCAGTTCGGCTTGATCAACGTTGCTGGAGTAGTCGGTCCGTGAGGTAGTACTGGCTGTCATGATGTGATGATACCGGTAAAGAAAACGCAGTGAAAAGTAAATACTGGCGTTTAAATGGATAAGGGCCCCGCAATGCGGAGCCCTTATTGTAGCGTTTTAGATAATACTTTAGATAACAGTATTATTTACGAACGCCTACAATTTCGATCTCTACGCGACGGTTCTGTGCGCGGCCTTCACGTGTCTTGTTGGAAGCAACTGGGTTAAGTTCACCCTTGCCTTCAGCATAGATACGATCGGCAGGAATGCCTTTAGAAACCAGGTAGTTTTTGACCGCGTTAGCACGACGCTCGGACAAGCCTTGGTTGTACTGTTCGGTACCGATAGAGTCAGTGTGACCAACTGCAATCAAAGTTTCCAGGTTCAGGGTATCGACTTGCGATGCGACCTGATCCAGGATCTGACGGCCTTCAGGTTTGATAGTGGCTTTGTCAAAATCAAAGAAGGTGTCAGCGTTTAGTACAACTTTGGTGGCTGTAGGGGCAACAACTGGAGCTTCAGCGGCGGCTACTGGTACACCGTCGCAACCGGCGATACCGGTAGCTGGAGTCCAGAAGTTATCGCGCCAGCATAGTTCGTTGGTGGTGTTTTTCCAAACGTTACCAAAGGGATTTTGCCAGTTATCGACTGTTTGCGCAGAGACAGCACTGCCAGCCGACATGGCTGCGATTGCAAGTGCAAGTGCGATTTTGGAGGGTTTGTTCATGTTTCTCCTCGTTGAGCTTAATGCAGGTAAGTGACCGCAGCGAACCCCCGCCGCATATCAAGAAAACGGAGCCAGTATAGCAACGCTATGAGCGAATCAAAGAATTGCGCTGGGTTTCATGCGTGTTAGGGCGAATCTTACGGCATTTCAGGGTGGTTAGTTAAGTCTCAGGCCCAGATATCTGTCAGATATTGGCTTTTCGGGGCGATCTCACTTGATATCGTTGGTTTTTGGCAACATACTGGGGGTCATCACTGTCTGTGTTGTCACGAGTAAGGAACTTCTACATGAATTCTTGATCTGACGCGTGAACTTTTGGTCATACCAGGTGTTCTTAGCCCTTTTATAGCAGGGCACTAGACGGAAGTGATAGAATTTCCTATTCGCCCGCTAGCGGTTTCGATTCTTATTTTTTACGTTTTAGACACTCTATGAATTCCTTTGCCAAGGAGACCCTTCCAATATCGTTGGAAGAGGAAATGCGCCGCAGTTACCTGGACTACGCCATGAGCGTAATCGTAGGGCGCGCCTTACCGGATGTTCGAGATGGCCTTAAACCCGTGCATAGGCGCGTCTTGTTTGCCATGCACGAACTTAATAACGACTGGAACCGGGCCTATAAAAAGTCCGCCCGTATTGTGGGTGACGTTATTGGTAAGTATCACCCTCATGGTGATACGGCGGTTTATGACACCATTGTTCGTATGGCCCAGGATTTTTCCCTGCGCTATATGCTGGTTGATGGTCAGGGTAACTTCGGTTCCATCGACGGCGATAACGCCGCCGCCATGCGATACACCGAAATCCGTCTATCTAAGATTGCCCATGAACTGTTGTCCGATATTGATCAGGAAACGGTAGATTTCGGCCCTAACTACGACGGTAG
Organism: Alcaligenaceae bacterium; assembly: GCA_013416485.1. Lineage (GTDB taxonomy): Bacteria > Pseudomonadota > Gammaproteobacteria > Burkholderiales > Burkholderiaceae_B > JAGOAJ01. The sequence goes on along the minus strand of JACCEO010000010.1, from coordinate 105,277 downwards.
CGAGCAGGAACCTTTATTGTTGCCTTCGCGCCTACCCAACCTGCTGGTTAACGGCAGCTCGGGTATTGCCGTAGGGATGGCGACCAACATTCCGCCACATAACTTATCGGAAGTGGTGGCTGGTTGTTTGTATTGCTTAAGTAAGCCCGACTGTACTATCGATGAACTCATGGAATTAATTCCTGCTCCGGACTTTCCTACCGGCGGTATTATCTATGGCATGTCGGGTGTACGCGAGGGGTATCGTACCGGTCGTGGTCGTGTCATTATGCGCGCCAAAACCCACTTTGAAGACATCAAAGGGGGGAATCGCCAGTCCATCATCGTCGATGCTTTGCCGTACCAGGTAAACAAGAAAACCCTACAAGAGCGCATTGCCGAACTGGTCAACGAAAAGAAAATCGAAGGTATTTCCGATATTCGTGACGAGTCCGACAAAGACGGCATGCGCTTAGTCATTGAACTAAAGCGTGGTGAAGTCCCCGAAGTCATACTGAATAACCTGTACAAAAATACGCAGTTGCAGGATACCTTCGGTATGAACATGGTGGCGTTAGTCGATGGCCAGCCGCGTTTGTTGAACCTAAAACAGATTGTCGAGTACTTCCTGTTCCACCGTCGCGAAGTGGTCACGCGACGTACCGTCTTCAAGCTGCGTAAAGCCCGCGAACGAGGTCATTTACTGGAAGGCTTGGCTGTAGCACTGGCCAATATTGATGACTTCATTGCCATTATTAAGGCCGCACCTACGCCACCAGTGGCGCGTCAAGGCTTAATGGACCGTACTTGGGATGCTGCCCTGGTGCGCGATATGTTGTCTCGTGCTGACGATGGCCAGACCCCAGGTGGTCGAGCAGCTTATCGTCCCGATGGCTTGGCTGAAATCTTCGGCTTGCGCTCTGATGGTATGTACCGTCTTAGCGATACGCAGGCTCAGGAAATCCTGAACATGCGTCTACAGCGCTTGACTGGCCTAGAGCAAGACAAGATAGTCGCCGAATACAAAGACATCATGGACACGATCTCCGATTTGTTGGATATCCTGGCGCGTCCGGAACGCATTACTGCCATCATTAGCGATGAACTACTGGCCATCAAAGCCGAGTTCTCTACCGCTACCAAAGACGAGCGTCGTTCGGAAATCGAACATAACGCTACCGAACTGGATACTGAAGACCTGATCACCCCTATGGATATGGTGGTGACCCTGTCGCAAACTGGCTACATAAAAAGCCAACCCTTGTCCGAATACCGTTCCCAGAAGCGTGGCGGTCGAGGCAAGCAAGCGACCACCATGAAAGAGGACGACTGGATAGATCAGTTGTTCATTGCTAATACACATAATTACTTGCTGTGTTTCTCTGATCATGGCCGCGTGTACTGGTTGAAAGTCTGGGAAGTACCGCAAGGTTCACGTAACTCTCGTGGACGCCCCATAGTCAATATGTTCCCGCTGGTCGATGGCGAGAAAATCACTGTGGTCTTGTCCGTCAAAGAGTTCTCTGAAGATCAGTATGTCTTTATGTCGACCTCCCGAGGCACCGTCAAGAAAACACCATTGTCTGACTTCTCTAACCCACGTAAGGCAGGCATTATCGCTGTGGGCTTAGACGAGGGCGATTTCCTGATAGGCGCCGACCTAACCGATGGCAAGCACGACATCATGCTGTTCTCGGATGCTGGTAAGGCGGTGCGCTTTGACGAAAATGATGTACGACCTATGGGCCGTACGGCTCGCGGTGTACGCGGTATGAACCTCGATGAGGGTCAGGCAGTCATTGCGCTCTTAGTGGCTGGCGATGAAACGCAAAGCGTACTGACGGCAACAGAAAATGGCTTTGGTAAGCGTACGTCTATCGTGGAATACACTCGTCATGGACGTGGTACCAAGGGCATGATCGCCATCCAGACCTCTGCCCGTAATGGCAAGGTGGTTGGGGCGGTTCTAGTCGAACCTACGGACGAAATCATGCTGATCACTACTGGTGGCGTACTGGTTCGCACCAGAGTCTCCGAGATCCGTGAAATGGGTAGAGCTACCCAAGGCGTAACCTTGATCAACGTTGATGAAAACAGCGTCTTGTCGGGTGTGCGCAGAGTGGTTGAAAGCGATGCCGATGATGAGCCCGACGAAGACGATATTGCTGACATTGATGGCGATATCAATGACGTAGATGCTACACAAGAAAGTGAGCAGCCTGCGCCAGATACAGAAACACCTGATGCAGAAGGGGAAGATTCGTAATGCGTCCCTGGAATTTTTCGGCAGGCCCTTCGGCCTTGCCGCTAGAAGTGTTGCAGCAAGCTGCTGCTGAAATGACGGACTGGCAGGGCTCTGGCATGTCAGTCATGGAAATGAGCCATCGCGGTAAGCAGTTCACTGCCATACGGGATCAGGCCGAAGCAGATTTACGCGAACTGCTGAATGTGCCCGTTAACTACCATGTGTTGTTCATGCAAGGCGGTGCTACCGCCATGAACGCCATAGTCCCCTTGAATTTGTTGGGTAAGGGGGGGGCGGGCAAAGCCGATTATGTTGTGTCCGGTAGTTGGTCAAGCAAGTCATACGCAGAAGGCCAACGCTATGGAGATATTGCTTTAGCGGCTAGCAGCGGTACTCAAACAACGCTAGATGGCAAACAGCAAGATCCTTGGACCTGGTTTCCCGATCCTGCCCAGTGGCAGCTGCGCAGTGATGCGGCCTATTTGCATCTGTGCAGCAATGAAACCATAGGTGGGGTAGAGTTCGCTCAATGGCCAGACCGCGAAACATTCGGGGCTGGGCTGGCCGATGTGCCGCTAGTGGTCGACGTGTCATCGCATTTCTTGTCGCGTCCCATCGATTTCTCTAAAGCCGCTATGGTGTATGCGGGTGCCCAGAAAAATGCTGGGCCTGCTGGCCTGACCATTGCTATCGTACGCAAAGACCTAGTGGGTCACGCTTCTGAATTGTGTCCGACAGCGTTTGATTTTGCGAATGTTGCGGCTGCCGACTCTATGTTCAATACCCCACCTACCTATGCTATTTATATGGCAGGTTTGGTCTTTCAGTGGCTTAAGCGCCAGGGCGGTATTGCGACGATAGAGCAGCAAAATATACAGAAATCGCAGGCCTTTTATGACTTTCTGGATGGTTCGGAGTTCTACGCCAACCGAATTCATGTCGCGGCACGTTCGCGCATGAATATACCGTTTTTCTTGGCTGACGAAACCTTGAACTCAATGTTTCTGGCCGAAGCCGACAGTCATGGCTTGTTGCAGCTGAAAGGGCACAAAAGCGTGGGTGGTATGCGCGCATCTATTTATAACGCTGTCAGTATGGACGGCGTACAAGCTCTTATTTCGTTTATGCAGGATTTCAAGCGTCGTCATGGCTAATTCATTGCAAACCCGGTTATTACCTTTGCGCGAGCGCATAGACTCCCTAGATGAGCAGATTCTGACACTGCTGAATCAGCGGGCTAAGGCGGCGCAGGATGTAGGCGTCATCAAACAAGAGTTCGATAATGACGGCTCTGTACTTAAGCCCGAGCGTGAAGCTCAGGTGATACGACGCTTACAACGTCTGAATCAAGGCCCCTTTACCCCGGAAGCTATCGAATCCGTCTGGACACAAATTATTTCTACCTGTCGTGGGCTGGAAAATGTACTGACCGTTGCTTATTTGGGACCGCAGGGATCATTTTCTGAACAGGCTGCCATTGAGCATTTTGGACATGCCATAACGCATTTTCGCTGTGACTCCTTCGATGAAGTGTTTCGCGCCGTAGAAGCCGGGCAAGCAGATGTTGGTATAGTGCCGGTTGAAAATTCAGCCGAAGGGGCGGTTAATCGTAGCCTGGATTTACTGCTGAATTCACCACTTAAAGTGCTGGGCGAACGCTCTATAAAAATCCACCATAATTTGTTGACCAGTACAGGTACGCTGGAAGGCGTGACTCAGGTTATGGCGCATCCTCAGGCCTTAGCGCAGTGTCAGGGCTGGTTGCTACAAAATGCGCCGCACTTGGTGCGCACAGCAGCCTCTAGTAATGCGCAAGCGGCGCGAGCCGCCTCAGAGGATCCCACTATTGCTGCGATTGCTGGTGACGCTGCAGCCCAAGCATGGAGCCTGCAGTTTGTGGCCTCAGGGATACAAGACGATCCACAGAATCGCACGCGTTTCTTGGCGGTTGGCCCTATCGAGACCCTGCCTAGTGGTAGCGATAAGACCAGTATTATCCTGGCTGTTCCTAATCGTGCTGGTGCGGTCTACGAAATGTTAGCACCGTTGGCCACTAATGGCGTGTCCATGACGCGTCTAGAGTCACGCCCAGCGCGTACTGGACAATGGGAATATTATTTTTATATTGATTTGCTAGGCCATCGCAACGAGGCTGCAGTGCAGCAAGCATTAGATGATCTTAAAAAGCAGGTCGCGTTCTTCAAAGTGTTGGGTTCTTACCCCATACAGTAAAGGCAGATGGCATGAGTACCGATATCACTACCCAGGTTGCACCGGCAGCCGTACCCGCTTATATACAGGCCATAGCGCCGTACCAAGCGGGTAAGCCTATCAGCGAGTTGGCCAGGGAGTTCAACCTGAATCCTGCTGACATCATTAAGTTGGCTTCCAATGAAAATCCTTTGGGGATGCCAGCATCGGCCAAGGCTGCAATAGAGCAAACTTTGGCATCACTGGGGCGTTACCCCGATCCTAATGGTTTCGAGCTTAAGGCCGCGTTGTCGGCGCGTTACGGAGTTCCAGCTAATTGGGTGACCTTGGGTAATGGGTCTAATGATTTGCTGGAACTGGCATCGTTGGCTTTTTTAGCACCGGGTTCAGCCAGTGTGTACTCTGAATATGCCTTTACGGTGTATCGCTTAGCAACCCAAGCACGTGGTGCTCGTCACATTATGGTTGCGGCACGTGATTATGGCCATGATCTGGATGCCATGCTGGCCGCTATTGACGACGATACTCGTATGGTGTTTATAGCCAATCCTAACAATCCTACTGGTACGTTCTTGCCTGCCGCCACGGTGGCTGAATTTTTGTCGCAAGTGCATCAGCGTCATGGCGACAGCGTGACAGTGTTATTGGACGAAGCCTATAACGAATACCTGGATCCGGAATTTCGTTTTGACAGTACCGAATGGGTCAAGCAGTATTCCAACCTGATTGTAAGTCGCACGTTTTCTAAAGCGTATGGACTGGCTGGGTTGAGGGTGGGTTATGCCTTGGCACAACCACGCCTTACTGACTTGATGAACCGGGTACGTCAGCCGTTTAACGTTAACAGTTTGGCTCAAGCCGCTGCGATTGCCGCTTTGGCCGATGCTACGTTTTTACAGCAAACCTACGAAATCAATCGCGCGGGTAAGCAGGTTCTAGAACAGGGTTTTCGCAAGTTGGGTCTTGAATTTGTCCCTAGCTACGGTAACTTTGTGTTGGTGCGTGTTGGTGATGCTGCACGGGTCAATCTTGAGTTGCTTAAGCGTGGGGTCATTGTGCGTCCTGTTACTAGCGACGGTCTGCCCGAATGGCTGCGTATATCCGTAGGTCTACCCCAGGAAAACGAAGGTCTGCTAGCCGCGTTGGCTGACGTTTTGTCTGGCACATGAGCGCAAGCACCGTCGTAAAAGTGCAGCAGCCCTTAGTGCCTGTGTTGGCGGTGGTCGGCCCTGGCCTGATCGGTGGTTCGTTTGCCGCGGCTTTACGCAGCCAAGGCGAAGTAGGGCGAGTCTTGGGGGTGGGGCGCAATACCGCGTCATTGGCGCGTGCGCAGGCGTGCGGCCTTATTGACGGTGTTGCTACCTTGCAGCAGGCTGCTGAACAAGCTGATCTCATCTTCTTGGCCATGCCGGTAGGTGCCACACAGGCCATATTGGCTCAGCTGTTGCCGCACCTTAAACCTGACACTATCGTCACGGATGCTGGTAGTACTAAGGAAAATGTCGTCCAGGCTGCTCGTTTGGCTTTGGGCGACCGTATCGGTCAGTTTATTCCTGGCCATCCCATAGCGGGCTCTGAAGCCACGGGCCCCGAGGCAGCGCAAGCCACCTTATACCAGGGGCGTACTGTAGTGCTGACACCGTTGGCAGAGAATAGTGTGGCAGATCGCACCCGGTTAACTCATATCTGGGAGCGCTGTGGAGCTAAAGTGCTGACTATGGATGCCCAAACCCATGATACGGTATTGGCATCTGTCAGCCATGTGCCGCATTTTCTTTCCTCGGTGTATATGTGGCAAGTTGCCACCGCCCAAGATTCAGATTTGCGTATGACATTGGCTGGTAGTGGTTTTCGTGACTTTACGCGTATTGCAGCCGGCTCAGCCGAGGTCTGGCGGGATATCTTCTCGACCAACCGCGCCGCCGTGTTGTCCGAGCTGCAGCATGTCAAAGCGGCCTTGGCCCAAGCCGAGCAGGCGCTAGCCTCTGGCGATGACAATGAATTACAGGACTTTCTTGAACGTGCGGCGTTGGCGCGCCGCTTTTGGGGTAGCCGGAGCGGTTTATGACATTATCTGATTCCTCACTGTGCCTTGCGCCAGTACGTACAGCAACAGGTTCCATGGCTTTGCCTGGATCAAAAAGCATATCTAACCGGGTGTTGCTAGTAGCCGCTTTGGCACAAGGAACCACCACTCTTAGTGGTTTGCTGGATTCCGACGACACTAAGGTCATGTTAGCCGCTTTAAAAGAGCTGGGTGTACCCATACAGCAAGGCGCTGACGGAACAGCTGTACTAACGGGTGGATTGCCCTTTGGTGTGCAAACTGGTGATTTCTTCTTGGGTAATGCTGGTACAGCATTTAGGCCGTTGACGGCAATGCTGGCCTTGATGGGTGGGGATTACCGCTTGTCGGGTGTGGATCGTATGCACGAACGCCCTATAGGCGACCTGGTAGATGCCTTACGCTTTATGGGTGCTAACATCGATTATCTGGGTACGCCTGGTTATCCACCTTTACAAATTTCTACCGGTGTAATCCGTGCCGATACACCGGTCAAAATCAAAGCCAATGTATCCAGTCAGTTTTTGACAGCCCTGTTGTTGGCAGCCCCTGTGGTTGCGGCTAAGGCAGGTAGCGATGTAGTCATAGAGGTCGATGGCGAACTGATTTCCCGTCCCTATATCTTGATTACATTGAACATTATGGAGCGTTTCGGTGTAAAGGTAATACAAGATGGAGAGCACCGATTCATCGTTCCTGCAGGGTCCAGTTATACCTCGCCCGGCAATTTTCATATTGAAGGTGATGCATCGACAGCGTCTTATTTTATGGCCTTGGGCGCCATAGGCGGCGGTCCGGTGCATATACATGGTGCAGGATTAGGCAGCATACAGGGCGATATGGCATTTGCTGATGTAGCCCAGGCAATGGGAGCTACCGTCATCAAGCATCAGGATTCCGTCGAGGTTAGCGGTGTGTGTGTCGCTAAGGGCGAACGCTTACGTGCTTTTGACATGGACTTCAACCTAATTCCCGATGCCGCCATGACTGCTGCCGCGATGGCACTGTATGCCGATGGCCCTTGCACTTTGCGCAATATAGCCAGTTGGCGTGTCAAGGAAACGGATCGCATACACGCGATGCATACTGAATTGGAAAAGTTGGGTGCCAAGGTTGAGTCTGGTCCTGACTGGATGCGTGTGCATCCTGTACCGCAGGACGGCTGGCAAGCAACTGACATAGCCACATACGATGACCATCGTATGGCAATGTGCTTTTCTTTGGCCGCTTTTGGGCCGGTGCCAGTCACTATCCTGGATCCGGATTGTGTCAGTAAAACATTTCCTGACTATTTTTCTGTGTACAAAACGCTGGTGCAGGCATAATGCAAAGCCAATCGATAACACCTGTAATCACCATAGACGGGCCTACCGCCTCGGGTAAAGGCACTATAGCTCACAAGGTGGCTGAAACCCTGGGGTGGACGGTACTGGATAGCGGTGCTTTATACCGTTTAACGGCCTTGGCCAGTTGTCAGCAAGGCGTGGATGCGGCTGATGAAACCGGTTTGGCTAGCTTGGCTGCGCAGTTAGATATACGTTTTCATGCTGGGCTAGTGTGGCTAGATGGCCAGGATGTTACTGAAGCCATACGCCAAGAGGCGATAGGTAATTTAGCATCACAGATAGCAGCTCTTTTGCCTGTGCGCCAAGCCTTGCTAGAGCGGCAACGTGCTTTTCGTACCGCACCGGGCTTGGTTGCCGATGGCCGCGATATGGGCACCGTTGTGTTTCCAGATGCCTGTCTGAAGATATTTCTGGTGGCTGACGCCCAGGCGCGTGCAGAAAGACGCTGTAAGCAGTTGAAGGACAAGGGATTTCCTGCTAACCTTACACTCTTGCTGGAAGATCTGCTGGCGCGTGATGAACGCGATAGGCAAAGGACCAATGCTCCTTTACTTGCAGCAACCGATTCACATACGGTCGATTCATCTAATCTAACCATAGATGAAACGGTCAAAGTAGTACTCGACCTTTGGTCGAACCTGGGGTTCAGGGCAAGGTAGCAGACCTTCTTAGGTCTGTCTTGTACTGAATTTACTTTTACTCCACCGGGCAGGTATTTCCCACCTGGTGTGTTATTAATAGCCATCCTGGCTAATGGATTTCAACGTAATGTCCACCATTTCAACCACTGCTGCCACCGGCGGCGAAAGCTTTGCCGACCTATTTGCCGAAAGTATCAAAAGCCAGGACATGAAGTCCGGCGAGGTAATTTCCGCTGAAGTCGTGCGTATCGATCACAACTTTGTCGTAGTTAATGCCGGTCTCAAATCCGAAGCATTGATTCCTCTGGAAGAGTTCCTTAACGACCAGGGTGAACTCGAAGTCGAAGCTGGCGATTTTGTATCTGTCGCTATTGACTCGCTCGAAAACGGCTACGGCGATACCATTCTGTCACGTGACCGCGCTAAGCGTCTGTCGGCATGGCTGCAACTGGAACAAGCACTGGAGTCTGGCGAAATCATCACCGGCACCATCACTGGCAAGGTCAAGGGCGGTCTGACTGTCATGACCAATGGCATTCGTGCTTTCTTGCCTGGTTCGCTGGTTGATCTGCGTCCTGTTAAAGACACTACGCCTTATGAAGGCAAAACTCTGGAATTCAAAGTTATCAAACTTGACCGCAAGCGCAACAACGTTGTGCTGTCGCGTCGTTCGGTACTTGAAGCCAGCATGGGCGAAGAGCGCGAAAAACTGCTGGAAACACTGCACGAAGGTGCTGTGGTCAAAGGCGTGGTCAAGAACATCACCGACTACGGTGCGTTTGTGGACTTGGGCGGTATCGACGGTCTGCTGCACATCACTGACATGGCATGGCGTCGTGTGCGTCACCCCTCCGAAGTTCTGCAGGTGGGCCAGGAAGTCGAAGCTAAAGTACTTAAATTCGACCAAGAAAAAAGCCGTGTATCACTGGGCGTCAAGCAACTGGGCGAAGATCCTTGGGTCGGTTTGTCACGTCGCTACCCACAAAGTACTCGCTTGTTCGGTAAGGTAACCAACCTGACCGACTATGGTGCATTTGTTGAAGTTGAAGCCGGTATCGAAGGCCTGGTACACGTGTCCGAAATGGACTGGACCAACAAAAACGTTGATCCACGTAAAGTCGTGACTCTGGGCGAAGAAGTCGAAGTCATGGTTCTGGAAATCGACGAAGATCGTCGTCGTATCTCCTTGGGCATGAAGCAGTGCCGTGCTAACCCATGGGAAGAGTTCTCCATCAACTTCAAACGTGGCGATAAAGTCCGTGGCGCGATCAAGTCGATTACTGACTTTGGCGTGTTCGTTGGCTTGCCAGGTGGCATTGACGGTTTGGTTCACTTGTCCGATCTGTCCTGGACAGAAACTGGCGAAGAAGCCGTACGCAATTTCAAAAAGGGCGACGAAATCGACGCCGTGGTTCTGGGCATAGACACCGACAAAGAACGCATTTCGCTGGGTATCAAACAGCTGGAAGGCGACCCCTTCAACAACTTCGTAGCTACTTACGACAAGGGCGCTGTAGTTCCTGGCGTTATCAAGTCCGTCGAAGCCAAGGGTGCAATAGTTACTCTGTCGCTTGAAGTTGAAGGTTACCTGCGCGCTTCAGAAATCTCTCAGGGTCGTGTCGAAGACGCTACTACTGTGCTGACCGCCGGTGAAAACATCGAAACCATGATCATCAACATTGATCGCAAAGCGCGTTCTATTCAGTTGTCGGTCAAGGCTCGTGACACCGCAGAAACTGCAGATACCATACAGCGTATGTCGGATGCTAGCGCATCGTCAGGTACTACCAACCTGGGTGCTTTGCTTAAAGCCAAACTTGACCAAGCTCGCGACGACGGTTAAGCGGCGTGACCAAGTCTGAGCTGATCGCAATTCTTGCCAGTCGCTACCCGCAACTGTCAGCGCGCGATACGGACTATGCCGTTAAAACGATGCTCGATGCTATGACCCAGGCTTTAGTCAACGGTCAACGCATCGAGATCCGTGGCTTTGGCAGTTTTTCACTGTCAGAAAGATCGCCACGTATCGGACGTAATCCCAAGTCAGGCGAAAAAGTTATGGTACCTGCCAAGCAGGTACCACACTTCAAACCTGGCAAAGAGTTACGCGAACGCGTTGATTCCGGCGGTAAAGACGACTCGGTCTCCGATTCTATGTTTACGCTAGGGCAGTTTGACACTCGCATTTTGCATGGCTAGTGTCTTTCGTTTTGCTTAGTAGTGTACAGGCCCTCTATCGAGGGCCTGTTTGTTTGCGTGATTCACCTTACAATTGCAGAATTCCTGATTTATTGGAGTCTCCTTATGCGTTACCTGGTCTGGATACTGCGACTGGCGGTGTTTGTCATCGTCCTTTTGTTCGCTTTAAAAAATACCGGTCCTGTCGATGTCAGTTTCTTTGCTGATCATGTGCTGGCCGGCGTACCTTTAATTGTTGTAATGTTGGTCGTGTTTGTGCTGGGCGTGGTCGCTGGCTGGTTGTTTGCTGTTCCTGCCATCATGCGTCGCCGTCGGGAAGTTGCGCGTCTTAAACGCGAGATCCATCGTCTCGAGGACAGCCTACGCCACCCCTTGATGCCTACTCAAGCTGCTGCGCCAGAAACCGTCGCGCCGCTAGCTCCCCTATAACTCACACAAGGTTGATGTAGTGGATTTTGAACCCTGGTGGCTTATTTTTGTACCGTTGCTGTTCGCTCTGGGCTGGATTGCTGCTCGGGTCGATGTGCGGCAAATGCTGTCGGAAAACCGATCGCTTCCTGGCTCTTATTTCAAAGGGCTAAATTTTTTATTAAACGAGCAACCCGATAGGGCAATTGACGCCTTTGTCGAGGTCGCTAAGCTGGACCCTGAAACCACAGAGTTGCATTTTGCGTTGGGTAGTCTGTTTCGACGTCGTGGTGAAATGGAACGTGCCATACGGGTGCATCAAAGCCTGTTGGCTAGGGCCGATCTGCCACAAGCTGACCGTGAAAGTGCTCAGCACGAATTGGCTCAGGATTTTCTTAAAGCCGGGATGTTGGATAGGGCAGAATTGGCATTTGCTCAAGTGTTGGATACCCGTTTTGCGGTGCCAGCGCTAAGAGCCTTGATACGTATCCACGAAGCCGAACATGACTGGTCACGCGCGATTGACGCCGTTAAACGCTTGCGGGCACTAATTGATGAGCCCGTGCCGCAGTTGGTGCATTACCAATGCGAGCGTGCTGTGTCTGCCATGGCCAGCAACCCTCCTGATCTGGCGGCTGCCAGCCAGGCCTTGGATGCAGCCGATCACGCGGCCAATGCTTTGCGTGGCCAAGAGCGTGGCCAGGCCTCAGAAGCAAGAATTGCCATGCTTAGGGCAGAGCTGGCACGGCATAATAAGCAGCTTAGTGCTGAGTCAGCCTACCTGACGTCGGTATTGACGATAGCACCGGAATACGCCAGTTTGGTGGCAGCTCAGGTACTAGACTGCCACCGACGCATGGGTAGGGCAGCGGAAGGCTTGGCCCTGCTACAGGCACACTACCTGCGCTATCCTTCATTGGATACCTTTAATGTGGTGTTTCGCGAGCTACGCCAAACGCAAGGCCATCAGGTTGCCTGGGCGTTCGCACGTGAGTCTTTGCGTGCTCACCCATCATTGCTAGGGCTGGATCGTCTTCTTGAGGCCGAACTGAACTCCGAGGACGCTACTGGAGGTTATCCTCTGCCGTCGTCATCAGAAGATCATCCCGATACAACAAGATCCGCTGCTGCCGACATCATGGCAGGCGCCGATCTTGGTCTGCTGCGTTCGTTGATTCATAAACACACCCAGCGTCTGGACCGTTATTCTTGCAAAGTTTGTGGTTTCGAGGCTCGTAACTATTACTGGCAGTGTCCAGGCTGTAATTCCTGGGAGACCTATCAGCCGCATCGCCTCGAGGAAATGAAATGATGCCTTTTCCCCATGCCGCGGTTAGTCGCGTTAACGTTCTAGTCATAGGCGACATCATGCTGGACCGTTATTGGTTTGGCGAAGTCGAGCGTATATCCCCCGAGGCTCCTGTGCCTGTGGTGCGCGTAGCGCGTTGTGAAGACCGATTAGGTGGTGCAGCTAACGTGGCGCGTAATATACGCGCCTTGGGCGCTCAGGTGACCTTGTTGGGTATTGTTGGGGCCGACGAAGCCGGTGCGGAAATCCGAGGCTTAGCGGCCGGCTTTGGGATAAACACCCGTTTAATTGCGGACGCTAACTTGCCTACTACGCTTAAATTGCGGGTGTTGGGCCGTCAGCAGCAATTATTAAGAGTAGATTTTGAAGCGGCTCCAGACTCTGCTACCTTGGCGCAACTACAAGAAAAAGCGGCTAAATTGGTGGCGGAACACGATATGCTGGTTTTATCGGACTATGCCAAAGGCGCCCTGCAGCACGTCGAAGCCCTGATACAAGCCGCCAAAGAAGCCGGTGTGCCTGTTTTAGTGGACCCCAAAGGGCAAGAATATCAGCGCTATCGTGGCGCAACCATGATTACCCCTAACCGGGCAGAAATGCAGGAAGCCACAGGGCGTTGGAAGACGGAACAAGAGCTCGAACAGCAGGCGCAAGCCTTACGCCAAGAGTTAGGTCTTGAAGCCTTACTGGTGACACGCTCTGAACAGGGCATGACCTTATTTTCTGATCAAGGCAGGCAGCACACCGATGCCTATGCTCATGAAGTATTTGATGTGTCTGGCGCGGGTGATACCGTGTTAGCGACCTTGGCCGTTACACGTGCTGCAGGCTTGGAATGGTTTGATGCCGTGTTGTGGGCCAATCGCGCCGGTGGCGTGGTCGTGGGTAAGCTAGGAACATCGGTAGTCACTGCAAAGGAATTGTCATGATAGTGGTAACAGGCGGCGCTGGCTTCATAGGCAGCAATTTGGTGCAAGGGTTAAACCGGCAAGGGCATAACAACATCTTGGTGGTAGATGACCTAACGGAAGGCGATAAGTTTTTGAACTTAGTGAATGGCGATATCGCCGACTACATGCACAAGGATGAATTCCGCCAACGGCTGGCTAGTGGCCAGTTAGGTCGTATCGAAGCCGTGTTGCATCAGGGGGCCTGTTCGGATACCACCGAACGCAATGGTCAGTACATGATGGATAACAACTATCGTGTGACCCTGGAACTGTTTCAATACTGTCAGACGCATAAAATTCCATTGTTGTACGCATCGTCGGCAGCGGTTTATGGGGCGGGCCCGGTATATGCAGAACACGTTCAGTACGAGTCCCCTTTGAATGTCTATGGCTATTCAAAGTATTTATTTGATCAGGTATTGCGCCGTCATATGTCTACTCTTAGCGCGCCAGTGGTGGGTTTGCGTTATTTCAATGTGTATGGGCCCAATGAACAGCACAAAGGCCGCATGGCTTCAGTAGCTTTTCATAATATGAACCAGTTCCTAGAGCAAGGTAATGTGCGTCTGTTTGGTGGCTGGGATGGCTATAGCGACGGCGGACAGCAACGCGACTTTATTTATATCAACGATGTCGTGGATGTAAACCTGTTCTTTTTGGGACGTCCAGACATCTCTGGTGTGTTTAACTGCGGCACAGGTAAGGCCCAGCCTTTTAATGACGTAGCCAGTACAGTGGTCAACACCTTGCGCCAACACAAAGGGCAAACTGTATTGTCATTGCAAGAATTGGTAAGTCAGGAGCTCATACGCTACATACCATTTCCTAATGACCTAAAAGGACGTTACCAAAGCCATACTCAAGCAGATCTTACGCAATTGCGAGCCGCTGGCTATACCCAGGACTTTCATGACGTGCAGTCTGGTGTGGCTGATTACGTCAATACCTTATTGGCTCAAGAGGGTAGTTAGTACCGTAGTTCTACTCACGGACATTTGCGGTAAGTACGGACGTCAAAAAAGGACGTAGACGGCATCATTATCGAAGGAAGTATCCCTTTACTTTTTTCGGAGTCCGCCATGAATCCATTTACAGAATCGACGGTTGCTGTTCCTGTGAAAGATAGCCCCGCTGTTCAGAAACGCCGGGGTTTATCACCTTTGCCTACGGCGTGGTTGTTGGCCGGCAGCCTGGTGACAGGGGCGCTTATGTTGCCCAACCTGGCTCATGCTACAGACGTCAATCTAGCCAACGTAGATCAACTGAAGGTGGTGCGTGGCATAGGCCCAAAAACAGCCAGCCTGATCATAGAAGAACGTACGCGTGGTGGCCCCTACGAGTCCTTCTCTGACCTTTCTGATAGGGTCAAAGGCATAGGGCCTAAAAAAGCCAGTGCCTTGCAACAAGCCGGTTTAACCGTAGGTGAGCCATCCCCTGACAAGACAAATGCCACGATGGCTAGCCCGGCTCACTCAAAACGTGGTGGATAGGTGTATGATTTCTACCATGAAAAATTATCCAACAATCGAAGAAACAATAGGCGCCACACCCCTGGTCAGGCTGCAACGCATACCGGGCGAATTGGGTAAATCCCGTGGTAACGTTATTTTGGCAAAGCTGGAAGGCAATAATCCAGCAGGCTCTGTCAAAGACAGGGCTGCTGCCTCCATGATCAGCCACGCACAGGCGCGTGGCCAGATCACGCCTGGGGATACCTTGATCGAGGCTACCAGTGGCAATACCGGTATCGCGTTAGCGATGGCAGCAGCCATACGCGGCTATAAAATGATACTGATCATGCCTGATAACCTATCCATAGAACGCCGTGCTGCCATGACAGCGTATGGTGCAGAATTGATACTGACGCCAGCCAATGAGGGGGGTATGGAATACGCACGGGACTTAGCCCTAAGCATGCAGGCCGAAGGCAAGGGTAAGGTGCTGGATCAGTTTGCCAACTGGGATAACCTGGCTGCTCATTTCAACACCACTGGGCCAGAAATCTGGCAACAAACCGATGGGCAGGTCAGCCACTTTGTTAGCGCTATGGGTACTACCGGTACCATTATGGGGGTCAGTGCTTATCTGCATAAGCAAGACAACACCATCGAAATTATTGGTGCTCAGCCTGCCGAAGGGGCACAAATACCTGGCATACGTAAGTGGCCCGAAGCGTACCAGCCTAAAATTTATCAACCTGGTCGTGTGGATGTCTTCGAAGCTATCACTCAGCCCGAAGCGGAAAGCATGGCACGTCGCATGGCCTCAGAAGAGGGCATATTTGCTGGTATTTCTTCGGCCGGGGCGTTGGTGGCAGCTTTGCGTGTTGCTGCACGCGTAGAAAATGCCACCATCGTGTTTATTGTTTGTGATCGCGGCGATCGCTATCTGTCGACCGGTGTTTTTAACTAATTCGGTCCGCCATACCCCATCTGGCTAGCCAACGCGCTAGCTAGATCCGCCACCGATGTCGCATAGAAGTAACTACGGTTGTAATGGGTGATTGCAAAAAAATTGGGGGTGCCTGTACGGTATTCCTCCAGTTTTCTGGGCTCATCTAACAGGTCGATGACACCTAGACCGTGGCGTTGCCATTGTTGGGTACTGGCAGTGCCTTTCACTCTAGCCCCTTGTTTGACCAAAGTCTCCCAGGTTAGACTGGGATCTAGGCCGCCTTTGACCAATGCAGCAGGTTGGGCGGGTAAGTTTACTGGCGCGAATACCGGTAAACCACCTATCCATCCGTGCAGGCTCAGGAAGCTAGCAACAGACATAATCGCGTCATCTACGTTATTGATCAGATCAATTTTTCCATCACCATTGCCATCAACGGCATAACGTAGCAAACTGCCAGGCATGAACTGGGGCAAACCCATAGCGCCAGCGAAAGAGCCTTCTACGTGTAAAGCATCTAATTTATTCTGATGATCCAATAGCATTAAATCAGCCAATTGATCACGAAATAGTTGGCTGCGCTCGGGGCGCTTGGTGTCGGGGTTGCTAAAGCCTAGGGTAGCCAGTGCATCCAGTACACGGAAGTTGCCCATGTATTGCCCATAAATGGTTTCTACGCCGATAATAGCTGTGACGATGGAAGGTGGTACACCATAGGTCTGAAAGGCCTTGTCCAGTGTGCTTTGGTGTTCTTGCCAGAAGGCCAGGCCCTTTTTTATACGTATAGGTTCTACAAAACGATTGCGGTAGGTTATCCAGCTACGCCTTATGCGTGTGCCAGATGGAGTCATTAAGCGGACTACGGTTGCATTGTGTCGAGCCTGCTCCAAAATGGCTATTACCCGTTGTTGTGGTATGTTTCTTGTTTGGGCCACTTCGTGGGCATAGGCTAGGATGCTAGGAATCAGTTGTCCGCTGTCTGATGTATAGCGGGTAATTCCAGGTGCTGAGGCCCCTGCTTTAATAGGTGCAGCCGTAGGCGCAGCTTGGCTGCTTAGGTTAGGTGGCGATTGCAGGGCAGCAGCAGGGGCTGTTTCCTGGGCAGTTGCCAATGGCGATACCGTGGTCTGGCTAGAGGCGCATCCCGCCAATAACATAGCCAGGGCACAGGTTGATAGTGTACGTACTCGTTTGGACATGATCTTCCCTATGGAGACACTCTATATTACTCATCCCGCGTGTCGTTTGCACGATATGGGAGCCTGGCACCCCGAAGGTCCAGAACGCCTGGATGCAATCAATGACCAAATGGTGGCCAGCGGTTTAATGGATTTTGTAGCGCATCGTAACGCAGTTCCGGCAACTGAAGCCGATGTACTGCGTGTGCACCGCTCTGAATACTTGGATTATTTGCGTAGCAATGTCCCGGTTACGGGTCATTTTTCGCTAGACCCAGATACGCTTATGGATGCCCACACCTTAGATGCTGCTTGGGCAGCTGCAGGTGCCGGTATGACAGCGGTCGATGCAGTTATGCGAGAGCAGGGTGGCAAGGCTTTTTGCGCTGTGCGTCCACCAGGGCATCATGCGCGCCCTGATCAGGCGATGGGATTTTGCTTTTTTAATAATGTGGCCGTAGCTACGGCCTATGCTTTGGAAAAATACTCCCTGGATAGAATTGCTATTATTGATTTCGATGTGCATCACGGTAATGGGACCGAAGAAATGTTTGGGTTTGATCCCAGGGTGTTAATGTGCAGTTTTTATCAATACCCCTTGTTTCCTGATCAGCGTCAATATCCACCACCTGACAACATGCTAAATATACCTGTTGCAGCAGGTTCAACGGGAGCGGATTTACGCGATCTTGTCAGCAATACCTGGTTGCCAAAATTGCGTGAATTTGCACCGCAATTACTATTGATTTCAGCGGGTTTCGATGGTCATCGCGAAGACGCTATGGGCCAGTTAAATCTGGTCGAAGCTGATTATGCCTGGATTACTGAACAGTTGGTGGTGCTGGCCGATGAAACGGCCCAAGGGCGTATCGTAAGTATGTTGGAAGGTGGGTATAGCTTGTCTGCGCTAGGTCGTAGCGTAGTAGCGCATATCAAAGCACTGTCAAAGTTGTAGAATAGTAGGGTTTTTTTATTACGTTTTCTGGAGAATGCTCGATGAAGGTCCTGGTACCTGTCAAGCGCGTAGTTGACTATAACGTCAAAGTACGCGTCAAGTCTGATCAAACCGGTGTTGACGTGGCTAACGTCAAAATGTCCATGAACCCCTTTGACGAGATCGCTGTCGAAGAGGCCGTTCGTCTTAAAGAAAAAGGCGTAGTCGCTGAAATTGTGGCTGTATCCTGCGGCGTGACTCAGTGTCAGGAAACCCTGCGCACCGCTATGGCCATAGGCGCCGACCGCGGCGCATTGGTTCAAACCGATGCCGAACTACAGCCCTTGGCCGTGGCCAAATTGCTGAAAGCTCTGGTTGACAAAGAACAGCCTCAATTGGTTATCTTGGGTAAACAGGCTATTGACGACGATGCCAACCAGACAGGTCAAATGTTGGCTGCGCTGTTGAACTGGCCTCAGGCCACCTTCGCCAGCAAGGTTGAAGTCGCTGACGGAAAAGCCACGGTAACCCGTGAGGTTGATGGGGGTTTAGAAACCTTGTCGCTCACGCTGCCAGCCATCATTACTACTGACTTGCGCTTGAACGAGCCACGCTATGTGACCTTGCCTAACATCATGAAGGCCAAGAAAAAAACATTGGATGTGGTT
Source organism: Alcaligenaceae bacterium (assembly GCA_013416485.1). Taxonomy (GTDB): domain Bacteria; phylum Pseudomonadota; class Gammaproteobacteria; order Burkholderiales; family Burkholderiaceae_B; genus JAGOAJ01. The sequence continues at coordinate 86,750 of JACCEO010000010.1, read as the reverse complement.
ACCCCTGAAGAGTTGGGTGTTGATGTTGCTCCACGTTTGAAAACGCTGAAAGTCTCCGAGCCACCAGCACGCTCAGCCGGTATTACTGTGCCTGATGTTGCTACTCTGGTTGATAAGCTCAAGAACGAAGCGAAGGTGATCTAAATGACGATACTTGTAATTGCTGAACACGATAACTCTCAGCTTAAAGTCGCCACGTTGAATGCCGTGGCAGCTGCTGAAAAACTAGGCGCTGATATCCACGTGCTAGTTGCTGGCCATAACGCTCAGGCTGTTGCCGATCAGGCAGCACAAGCTGTAGGCGTTGCTAAAGTACTGTTGGCCGATGGCCCAGCCCTGGCCGATGGCTTGGCAGAAAACGTTGCTGCACAGGTGCTGGAATTGGCTGCTAACTACAGTCATATTCTGTTCCCAGCAACGGCTTCTGGTAAAAACGTAGCGCCACGCGTTGCTGCTAAGCTCGACGTTGGCCAGATCTCCGATATTATTTCGGTGGAATCTGCCGATACGTTCTCACACCCCATTTATGCCGGTAACGCTATCGCTACTGTGCAGTCTGCAGATGCCATCAAAATCATTACCGTGCGTACCACGGCATTTGACGGTGTAGCTGCTCAGGGTGGTAGCGCTGCCATAGAAAACATTACGGCTGTTGCTGACTCGGGTCTGTCCGCTTTTGTTAACCGCGAAGTTGCTAAAAGCGATAGGCCAGAATTGGCTGGTGCCTCGGTCGTGGTATCTGGTGGTCGTGGCTTGGGTAGTGCTGAAAACTTCAAACTCCTGGATGCCTTGGCAGATAAGCTGGGCGCAGCATTGGGTGCATCACGCGCCGCCGTTGACGCAGGCTACGCGCCCAACGACTGGCAAGTGGGTCAAACCGGGAAAATCGTTGCGCCTCAGTTATATGTGGCTGTCGGTATTTCGGGTGCCATTCAGCACTTGGCCGGTATGAAAGACTCCAAAGTTATTGTTGCTATCAACAAAGACGCTGAAGCGCCTATATTCGGCGTTGCCGATTATGGCCTAGTTGCCGATTTGTTCCAGGTTGTACCTGAGCTTGTCGACGCGCTCTAATTGACCATCTAGGGTCAATACAAGACTTGGCAGCCTAGCCAGCGCTGATCCAGCACCAATTGCTTGATCAGCGCTGTGCATAGGTTAATGACCTTGTTGACAGCCGGGGTAGGTGGCAAGCTGTCGCTACAACACAAAACGATTTCTCTGGATAGCTCAACATCCATAGAGTGTGCAGTAATGGTTCCGTTAGCGATCTCTGGTTGTGCTGCAGAGTATGGCAATAAGGTTGCAGCTAGGCGTTCACGGACTGCAGGTATCAAGATGGCCGATGTGCTGGCTTCAGCAAACAGGTTATAGGTTAATCGTGCTGTCAAAAAAACATGATCAACCCGTGCTCTAAGTTTGTTTGGCAAACTAGGCAGTATTAGCGGTAAGGTCGATATGCTTTCAAGGGCTACATTACTTTCTGGTAATTTTAGGCCGGCATGGGTAAGCAAAAATAGCTCTTCAACCACTAGCGGGGTCAAGGTAATCCCCTTGATGGGCTGCTGGTCTGGCGATAACGAAAAATCTACCCTGCCTTGTAGCACCAAGCGAGTTAGATCTGCGCTGGGGATATCAACAATTTCAAGCACGATACCAGGAACTTCTTGCTTCACTAACTTGATTAATGGCAAACCTACCATGCGGGCTGTGCTTGATGCCATGCCTATGGATACGGTGCCTGTCATTTGCTCATCAGTCTTGGCCAATAGGCTGCGCGTGCTATCCACTTGCCTAAGTATGGTCTGAGCATGTCGATACAGCAAGACGCCTTCGGCGGTGGCGTGTACCCCTCTAGAACCGCGCACCAATAAGCTCACACCCAAACTTTCTTCAAGCAAAGCAATTTGCTGACTAAGCGCCGGTTGAGCAACATACAGGCTTTCCGCGGCCCTGGTCATGTTCTGCATCTCAAATACACGGACAAAATATTGCAGTTGTCGCAAATTCATGGGTAGTCTCGCTGGTTTTTTATTAGTGATATAAGTTTATCTTATTGCTCCATCGTAAAAAAGTATTTTTATTAAAGGAAATCTATATCTAGAATAAAAGTTACTTAATAAGGAGACGCTCAAGATGGACCTTCCGTTATCTGGATTGAAAGTGCTGGACTTAACTCGTGCTCTGTCTGGGCCTTTCAGCACAATGATCTTGGCCGATCTTGGGGCTGAAGTCGTTAAGGTGGAACCCATGTCGGAGGGCGATATGGTGCGCCAATGGGGGCCTTTTGACGAAGATATAAGTGTTTATTATCTTAGTGCCAATCGGAATAAAAAAGGCATAGGAATTGATTTTCGCAATAAAGAAGGTCTGGCCCTGATCAGAGAAATGGCACTAAAGTCAGATATCGTCGTAGAAAACTTTAAAGTTGGCACGATGGAAAATATGGGCTTGGGCTATGAAGAACTATCCAAAGTAAAGCCATCGCTAATCATGGCTTCTATTTCGGGCTTTGGTAGCAAGGGGCCAGCCAAGAACTGGGCGGGGTTTGACCAAATTGCCCAAGGCTATTCTGGTTTCATGAGCCTAACAGGGACTAACGAATCAGGACCTATGCGGGTAGGTACCGCGATCGGCGACCTAACTGCAGGTATGTGGGCAACCATAGGCATATTGGCTGCTGTAGTCGAGTGCAAAAATAGTGGCCGTGGTCAGCATGTGGAAACGTCCTTGCTTGCTAGCCTGATGGGCTTATTAAGTGTGCAAGGCCAACGTTATTTAAGTGTTCAGGAAGTGCCGCAGCCTTGCGGCAACGTACACCCAGTTATTGCCCCCTACGGTACGTTTGAAACCGCTGACGGACCATTGAATCTGGCACCTGCCACTCAGGCCATGTGGAACAAGCTTTGTTCGATACTTGAACTCGACGCATTGACCGTAGACCCTCGTTTCTTGACGAATGCTGACCGTATGCAGAACCGCCACGAACTGAAAGAACTGTTGGAAGGTAGTTTGAAACGTCGTACCCGGATGGAATGGACGCCCTTAATGATAGAAAACGGCATACCCGCCGGGCCTATTAATAATTTAAGCGATGTATTTAACGACCCTCAAGTTGTGGCGTGCAAACTGGTTGAAACCGTACAGCATCCGATCCTGGGAGAACTTAAACAAGTCGGGCTGCCAATCAGTATGACGCATATTGAGGACGGTACTTCGGTACGTAGTGCGCCGCCTGTATTTGGTCAACATACTAGCGATGTTTTTGCAGGCTATGGGTTTTCAGCCGAAGAAATTGCTCGCTTACTTCAGCAAAAAATCATTCATCAAGCAAAGTAGTCACGCTACATACAGACGCTGAAATACACAACTAAAAAATTGGTAGACAAACATGGTAGAAACATCCAGTACCCAAAAAGCATCAAACGACGTAACTTCGCCCAAACTGACGATTGACGGTGCGATTGCGACTATCCGTTTTTGTAAGCCTGACTATGCAAACCGCTTAAGCCCTGCTGACTTGTCAACACTGCGTGAACATATCGCAACGGTCAATCAGGCTAAAGAGGTACTGGTGTTGCAGTTTGTAGGGGAAGGAAAATACTTTTGCAGTGGCTACGATATTTCATCGTTGGCAGCGGAAAGTGCACCCAGTTCGCTTTTCTTTGGGGAAACCATAGACATTATAGAAAACGCACGGCCTGTCACAATTGCCGCAATTAATGGCGGCGCTTATGGCGGCGGCACAGACTTATGCCTGGCCTGCGATTTCCGTATTGGTGTGCCAGCAGCAAATATGTTTATGCCAGCTGCCAAGCTGGGGCTGCATTTTTACCCTGGTGGCATGGTCAGATACATATCCAGACTAGGTTTAAATCAGGCTAAACGGCTATTTTTAACGGCTGAAAAAATCCATGCCGATGAAATGCTACGCATAGGTTTTCTGACAGAAATCGTGCCTGAAGATCAGTTGACCACTCGCCTTAATGAACTTAGTCAGTTGCTGGCTGGTATGGCGCCTATTGCCTTGGTAGGCATAAAGAAACACTTGAATCTGGTTGCCAGGGCGCAGGTTAACACCGATGAAATTGAGGCAGGGGTACGTTGCTCTGAAAGTTCCCGCGATATCTCAGAAGGCGCATTGGCCTGGAAGGAAAAGCGAGAACCACAATTCCAAGGTAGTTAATCGTTAACTCAGTTCAAGAAAACGGTAAGCATCACAATACGCAGCCCTATTTACTAAATAATCACAAAATTCGCACACAGGAGATATACCTTGGGTAATTCATCGCAAGCAGCTCTAGCTGCACATGCCTTGGCTAAACGTTTATCGGGACACCACATTATTGATGGTCGTTTTGTACCAGCAATTTCAGGCACGACGTTTCCCGTCATTAATCCTGCCACAGGTAAAGAAATAGGGTGTGCCGCAAATGGTTCGGCAGAAGACGTGGACTTGGCAGTTACTGTAGCCAGTAAGGCGCAAGCTGCTTGGGCACAGACATCGGCGCGTGCACGGGGTAAAGCCCTGAATGAATGTGCTCGCCGCTTGGCTGAACACGCTGAAGAAATCGCACAGTTGCTGGCTCTGGAAACGGGCAAGGCGATACGTACTGAAAGTCGTGGCGAAGCTAATCTGGTGGGTGAATGCTTTAGTTTTTATGGGGGTTTGACCAGTGAACTTAAAGGGGAAACTGTACCCTTTGATCCCAAAATGCTGACCCTGACTCAGCGGGAACCTATCGGTGTGGTGGCGGCGATTATTCCTTGGAATGCTCCCTTGATGCTGATGGCACTCAAGATTGCACCCGCCATAGCGGCAGGAAATACCGTTGTGATCAAGTCTGCCGAGGAAGCGCCATTGGCAGTGTTGCGGGTCATCGAAATCGTCAATGAGGTCTTGCCTGCAGGAGTAGCAAATATTTTGTCTGGTGACGGCCCAGGGTGTGGTGCACCGTTGGTTGCCCATCCCAAAGTACGTAAAGTGACCTTCACTGGGTCGGTCGATACCGGTAAGTATATTGCGCAGGCAGCTGCTGAAAAATTGATTCCTGTGACCTTGGAGCTGGGTGGGAAAAGCCCGATGATCGTCATGGGTGACGCTGACCTGGATAAAGCCGTAGAAGGCGCAGTGTCGGGGATGCGATTCACACGTCAGGGCCAAAGCTGTACCGCAGCGTCCCGTATGTTTGTACACGAATCCATCATTGATGTTTTCGTGGAAAAGGTCAAAGCTAAGGTCAATGCCATGAAAATGGGTGACCCGCTAGATGAGTCTACCGATATTGGCACCATTATTTCGCGTGCACAGTTTGACCGTGTGCATTCCTATATACAGTTGGGTGAACTGGTTCCTGGAGCGCAGTCCCATCACTTATCCAATGTACCTAGCGACCCAGCTTTTAAAGACGGTCTGTTTGTACAGCCCGTTATGTTTACGGGTATTTCCAATGATCACCAGCTCTCACGTGAAGAAATTTTTGGACCCGTCACTTGCGTTATTGCCTTTAAAGACTACGAAGACGTTATCCAGCAAGCCAATGACTCAGATTTCGCGCTAGCAGCAACGATATGGACCAACAATATGAAGTTGGCGATGGATGCAACGCAGCGTTTACAGGCCGGTTTAGTTCAGGTTAACCAGAATATTGTGGTGCAGCCTGGATTGTCGTACGGTGGTTTAAAGCAGTCCGGCCTTGGAAAGGAAGCATCACTGGAGGCGATGCTTGAGCACTTTACCCACAAGAAGACCATCATTATTAACTTAGCCTGATTACAGGCATAAAAGTACGGAGACGACACATGAAAAAAACGATAATGGCGCTTGGGCTGGCCGCCTGCTTTTCTACACCTATGGCTTTCGCTGCTGACGATGTTATACGCATTGGTGTCCTGAATGATCAGTCTGGACTGTATTCTGACTTTGGTGGAGTCACTTCAGTTGTCGCTGCCAAAATGGCAGTAGAAGACTTTGGGGGTAAGTTGCTGGGCAAAAAGATAGAGGTACTTTCTGCTGACCACCAAAACAAAACGGATATTGCCACTGCGACGGCACGTAAGTGGTTCGATATCGACAAGGTTGAAGTCATTGCCGATTTGACTAACTCTGCGGTTGCCTTGGCAGTGCAAGGGCTAGCGACTGAACGAGGCAAAATAACCCTTGCCTCTGGCCCATTCTCAACCAAACTAACCAACGAAAACTGCTCTCCTACTGGTTTCCATTGGACTTTTGACACCTATGCCTCTTCGGTAGGTACCGCTCGTGGGGTACTACAAGATGGTGGTAAAAGCTGGTTCATTCTGGCGGCTGATTACGCCTTTGGTACCCAGATGGCCGCTGACCTGACAAAAACGGTGGTGGAAAATGGTGGTGAAGTGTTGGGGCAGGTTAACCACCCGGTCAATAACCAGGACTTCGCATCGTTCCTGCTACAAGCCCAGTCGTCTAAAGCCCAGATCGTTGGCTTGGCGAATGGTGGTGCAGATACTGTTAATGCTATCAAGCAGGCCGCTGATTTTGGTTTGGTAGACCAAGGCCAACGTTTGGTCGCACTGGCCTTGGTTATCAGTGATGTCAACGCACTGGGTTTGGATGCCGCAAAGGGGCTGGTTGCCACCACCGCTTACTACTGGGATCGCGATGATGCCAGCAGAGAGTTCGCTCAGCGATTTGAAGAGCGCACTAAACGTAAACCAGGCATGGTACAGGCGGGTGTCTATTCCTCAGTGATGCATTATCTGAAGTCGGCAGAAGCGGCTGGTACATCAGACGGTAAGGTTGTCGCCGAGAAAATGCGTGAGCTGCCCGTGAATGACTTTTTTGCTCAGAATGGCAAAGTGCGTGCCGATGGCCGTATGGAGCACGACATGTATTTGATCCAAGTGAAAGCTCCTGCTGAATCAAAAGGACCTTGGGATTATTACAAGATTCTTAGAACGATTCCAGCTGATCAAGTCACCATACCGCTTGCTGAAAGCCAGTGTGCACTTGTCAAACAAGGTTAATACTTAGTTAGCACTTGAACATTGGATAACAGGCGACCAGCCTGTTATCCGACGTTTAAGGGTATCAATTTACAGGAATAAAAAAATGTCGACGATAGCCTTTATTGGACTGGGCAACATGGGCTACCCCATGTGTCAAAACTTATTGAAAGCTGGGTATAACGTGATTGGCGTTGATCTGGTGGCCACGAATCGAGAACGCCTGGTTGCGGCTGGCGGTCAAGCGAAAGCTTCAATTGCCGAGGCCGTAGCGCTGGCAGATATTGTGATTTCCATGGTTCCTACTGGGAAGCATGTACGTGCAGTCTACGAGGGGCCTGACGGCGTGTTGCAACATGCGCGTCCGGGTACCTTACTGATAGATAGTTCTACGATAGATGTTGAGAACTCACGAGCTGTTAATACAGCTGCCGAAACGGCAGGTTTTGTCATGGTTGACGCCCCTGTTTCAGGTGCCGTGCCAGCAGCTCAAGCAGGAAAACTGGTGTTTATGGTGGGTGGAACTGATGCTGGCTTCGAGCGTGCTGCTCCCATCCTAAAGTGTATGGGCACATCTTTGGTGCATGTTGGTGCTGCAGGCTGTGGCCAAGCAATGAAAATTTGCAACAATATGATGGCTGGTATGAGCATGGTGGCACTTAGTGAAGCCATTACCTTGGCCGAGCGCTTGGGTCTGGACTACCAAGCGGTTTATGACTCCATGACCAACGGGTCGGGCAACTGCTGGGCTTTACAATCTTATTGTCCAGTACCTGGACCTGTGCCAGCTTCGCCTGCGAATCGCGATTATGCAGCAGGGTTTTCTATGGCCTTGATGCTCAAAGACATGATGCTGTCCCAAAGCGCTGCTGCGGGTACCTCTACTTCCACCCCTACTGCTGCACGTGCAGCAGCGCTTTACCAAAAAGCCGCTGATAGTGGCTATGGTGATAAAGACTTCAGCTTTATCTTTAATGTGGTTTCTGGCCGTGCCGAGCTTAAAAATGACAGCAGCACAGATTAAGGCAATACGTACAACGCAACCCGGCGGAACAGAGATCCTGGAATCCATTTCCTTGACTTTGGGCGCGCCGGGCCAGGGTGAAGTATTGCTGCGCCAAACGGCTATAGGCGTCAATTTGATTGACGTCTATCAACGCATGGCAAGTAGTGGGCAATACGCAATAGAGCATCCTGCAATTTTAGGCGTGGAAGCGGCAGGTGTTATCGAAGCCATAGGACCTGGTGTTAGTGACCTCAACATAGGTGATCGTGTCGCCTATTGGATGGTACGTGGCGCCTATGCGCAAAAAAGACTAATTGACGCTTCCCGTTTGGTCAAACTCCCCGACTTTGTCTCCGACGAGACGGCGGCTGCCTGCATGGTCAAAGGGACGACGGCGTATTATTTACTGCATAGAATTTATGCGGTTAAGCCAGGCGATGTGGTGTTAGTGCATTCGGCAGCAGGGGGCGTAGGTCAATTACTGTGTCAGTGGGCTAAACACCTGGGTGCCACTGTGATAGGCACTGTTGGATCCACGGAAAAGATAGCTGTCGCTAAGGCGATGGGGTGCGACCATGTCATCGTTTATCGTGATACCGACTTCGCGGCGAAAGTCAGGGAACTGACCGCAGGGCAAGGAGTCCATGTTGTTTATGACTCCATAGGCAAAGATACTTTCGAAGGCTCGTTAAATGCGTTGCGACCTTTGGGAACTATGGTCAGTTTTGGTCAGGCCAGTGGGCCAGTGCCCCCAATAGACATTAGCGTGTTAGCCCAAAAGGGATCGGTTTTCTTAGCGAAGCCCACGCTGGCTACGTTTACACAAAAACGCTCTGATATCGAGTCGCTGGCAACAGGCTTATTTCAAGCCCTAGGTAATGGTGTCATCACTGTCGATATTAAGCACCGCGCGCCACTATCCGAAGTCGCTCTTATGCATAACGCGCTTGAGGCTCGTCAGACTATGGGTTCCATAGTGCTGACTCCTTGACTTTTCTCTAGGTGTTTTCTGGCTTATCGTGTGTAAATATATGGCAAAATGATCTATTCGCCTTGTTCGTCACATTAATAACGATAGTTCAAATAACTGTTTGGCTGTTTACATACTGGAGATAAAGTGAGTTACCGCGCACCAACCCAAGATATTAGTTTTGTCCTGAAAGACCTCGCCGACTTAGACGGTGTGCTCTCTTTGCCAGGCTTCGAGGACGTTTCGGAAGATGTGGTCGATGCGGTACTCGAAGAAAATGCCCGTTTCGTCGAGCAGGCGATAGCGCCGCTAAACCAGGTTGGTGATATCCAGCACCCTATATGGTCGGAAACTGGTGTGCAAACATCGCCGGGTTTTAAACAAGCCTTTCGGGACTTTGCTGAAGGGGGATGGCAAGGTTTGCAGCACTCCCCAGAATGGGGCGGGCAGGGTCTGCCCAAGCTGGTGGGTGCGCCAGCCAGTGAATCTATGAATGCTGCCAATCTGGCGTTCTCCTTGTGCCCTTTGCTGACAGATGGCGTTATTGAAGCGTTGACGGCGGCAGGGACGCCGGAACAACAGTCACGTTTTATTCCACCTATGCTGGAAGGCCGCTGGACAGGCACCATGAACCTGACTGAACCACAGGCGGGTTCTGATTTAGCACAGGTTAACGCCAAGGCTGTCTTGCAAGACGATGGCAGTTATCGTATATCAGGTCAAAAAATATTCATCACCTACGGTGAACATGACCTTGCTGAAAATATTGTCCATTTGGTACTGGCGCGTACCCCAGATGCACCCAAAGGTGTAAAAGGTATTTCGCTATTCATTGTTCCTAAATTCTTGATCAATGAAGATGGCTCTTTGGGGGCGCGTAATGATGTCTGGTGCGCCTCGCTGGAACATAAGCTGGGTATACATGGCAGCCCTACAGCTATATTACTGTATGGCGATGACAAGGGTGAAGTCGGTCCTGGTGCTATTGGCTACCTGGTAGGTCAGGAAAATCGCGGCTTGGAATACATGTTCATTATGATGAACGCCGCTCGTTATGCTGTAGGTCTACAAGGTGTGGCCGTCTCAGAGCGGGCTTTGCAATTGGCGCAAGGCTATGCCCAAGAGCGAGTCCAGGGCAATGCATTGGAAGGTTCATCAGGACCAGTGGCCATTATCAACCACCCTGATGTCCAGCGTATGTTGTTGACTATGCGTGCCTTAACTGAAGGGGCCCGTGCTTTGGCCTATGTGGGAGCATCTGCCCACGATAAGTCTCATCACCATGCCGATGCTGAAGTCCGTGCACAAAATAAAGCACTGTATGAATATCTGGTACCCATCATCAAGGGGTTTTCTACGGAAATGTCCCTAGAAGTTACTTCCCTAGGAGTGCAGGTTCATGGTGGCATGGGCTTTATAGAAGAAACCGGAGCCGCTCAGCATTACCGCGATGCCCGTATATTGCCTATCTATGAAGGTACTACCGCAATACAGTCAAATGACTTTGTAGGGCGTAAAGTATTGCGTGATGGTGGTGCTGTCGCCCAGGCTTTAGTTGAACAAATGCGTGCAACGGTTTCCGAATTGGAAGCCAAGGCGAAATTGGGCGGGTCTGACGCCAGTGGTTTGGCATTAATTGCTCGTCGTTTGGAAGCCAGCATTGCTGCATACCAACAGGTGACTTTGTTTGCGTTGGAAACTGCTCGCGATAACTTGCGTGCTGTGTTCCTAGGTAGCGTTCCTTATTTGATGCTGGCTGGGATTACTCACGCAGGCTGGCAAATGGGCAGGGCCGCGTTAGTGTGTGCTGAAAAAAACCAATCCGATACAACCAACGGCTTTTACACCAAGAAAATGGCAACTTGCGTGTTTTATGCGGTCCAGATTTTACCGCGTGCTGAAGCCTTGCGTACGTCCATTCTTGAAGGGCAGGTGGCATCGGCATACGCAGGTCATTTGGTGTAAGCAGCTTCACCAGGCGCAATAAGTTAATACATAAAAAGCCTTTTGTTTTGTGTATTCATGCTGGCAGAATATATAGGTTAGCTGTACGTTGTTTCATTTACCTAGAGATCTGCTATGACTACTTTGCGCCTGGGCGATACCGCGCCCAACTTTGATCAGGCTTCCTCTGCTGGTCCTATTAATTTTTATGATTACTTGGGTGATAGTTGGGGGGTATTATTTTCCCACCCGGCAGACTTCACGCCAGTTTGCACTACCGAACTAGGCTATACCGCCATTGTTTCAGGCGAGTTCGCAAAACGTAATGCAAAAGTAATTGCTGTCTCTGTTGACGATGCCGAATCCCATAAGAAATGGATAGAGGATATCAACGACACCCAGAAGACAACGGTTAATTACCCTATATTGGCTGATGAGGATCGTAAGGTATCCACCCTATACGACATGATACATCCCAATGCTAGTACGACTGCTACTGTAAGGTCGGTGTTTATCATAGACCCGGCAAAAAAAGTGCGGCTTACCCTGACCTATCCTGCCAGTACTGGTCGTAATTTTGATGAAATCATCCGTGTGCTTGATTCCTTGCAATTGACGGATAATTACAGCGTTGCTACACCAGTCAACTGGAGGAATGGTGACGATGTAATCATTGTTCCCTCAATTACTGATGAAGCGGTACTTAAAGAAAAATTCCCTAAAGGCTACACAGTGGTTCGCCCCTATTTACGCGTTACTCCACAGCCTGACAAGTAACCTGTTGCATTTTTAGTCGTTTCACAAAGCCTCGCTTATGCGAGGCTTTGTTGCTTTTACCCCAAGCTCAGTAAATATGGCTTGCAATGATAGCTGTTATTTTATACAGTAGCTGTGTGTTTATACAGTATATGTTCCTGCTTAACAGCACAGCAAATACAGCGTAGAAAATCATCATAATTATTGGGGATAGCATATGAATACTAGCAATCGCACAAGGCGCATTGGGTTTGGGTCTACTTCATTATCTGGGGTAAGTCGTAAACGCATTGGCACACCGCATTGGTCGTCTATGCTTACTGATGTGGTGTTAGCAGCGGCATGGGCTGCCATGATCCCCGGTTTATTGTGGTTGGGGGCAGTGGGGGGCTTTTGAAAAAATTAGTTTCGTTATATACTAGTGGGCTTATTTAACTCATCCTCTGGCTGGTTTGTGCGGTATTAATAATAATCGCCAGCATCATGATGAAACCTGGAGTCTTTACCGTGAATTTGATTGAACTTCTTGAACAAGAAGAAATCGCCCGTCTAACCGGCGACCAGCCCAAGCCTGTATTTGGCCCTGGCGATACCGTAGTTGTTAACGTTAACGTTGTCGAAGGCGCGCGTAAGCGTGTTCAGGCTTACGAAGGTGTGGTTATCGCTAAACGCACTCGTGGTTTGAACTCTTCCTTTATTGTTCGTAAAATTTCTTCGGGCGAAGCTGTCGAGCGTACTTTCCAACTGTACTCCCCACAAATTGCCAGTATTGAAGTAAAACGCCGTGGCGATGTACGTCGTGCTAAACTTTACTACTTGCGCAGTCGTTCGGGTAAAGCTGCTCGCATTAAAGAAAAATTGGTCCGCAACCCTAAAAAGGCAGCGGAGAAAGCAGCCGCAGCTGCAGCAGCCAACGCTAGCTAAGCAGCGCGACAGCACCAAAAAGGCACCCATTGGGGTGCCTTTTTTTATAAGCACTTTATGTCGTCAAGCACACAAATTCGTCGGGCAGGTCGCATAGTCACACCCAGTTTCGACCCTAGCAAACAGCCCATAGTCCCCAGCCCTGTGCTGCAGCGTTTAGATCCGGCGTCTTTGCAACTGGATTTCATCAGCTCGGCATTTTTGCGGCCAATACAGTGGCAGGTAGAGCCTTTATTCGCCAGTTCTTTCTTGGTGGATAACTGCCATTACGACAATGTGGTGCATGCTGCGGTATTTATGCCCTTGGTCCAAAGGCCTACCGGGCTGCACGTATTGTTTACCCAGCGAGCCTTGCATTTGTATGACCATGCAGGGCAGGTGTGTTTTCCTGGTGGGCGTATTGAAGACAATGATGCCGATGAAGTGGCGGCAGCAGTGCGCGAAACCCACGAGGAAATTGGTGTCGATCCAGAATTCATACATCCGCTAGGGACACAGCCTGGTTTGCTGACCACCACAGGTTTTACTATGACACCAGTCATCGGTGAACTGCGTCCAGGCTTTACCGTGACCCCCGATAAAAGCGAGGTGGCGGAAGTCTTTGAGGTTCCTTTGGCGGTCCTGATGGATACGGCCGAACACCATCTGCATAAAGCACATTTAGCTAACGGCAACGACAGGTATTATTTTTCCATTACCTGGCAGTCTCATTTTATCTGGGGTGCAACAGCAGCCTTGATACGTAACTTTTACCATTATTTGGCGGCAGCGCAGTCAAGTGATCGGGGGGCGACCTCTGTGCTTGAGGCCCACCCACCTGTCGGCAAAATACCACCGCTTTAATTAGTAGCGGCTACGAGACTCATTTTCAGCCAGTATGCGTTGGTACAGTTCATGCCTCTCGGTGCTGATTTGGCCACTTTCCAAGGCCGCCAAAATCCCACAGCCAGGTTCGTGCCTATGGCTGCAATTATAAAAACGGCAGTGTTGTATAGGTTCGGCAAATTCAGGAAAGCCTTGTTCTATTTCGCTAGGGCTTAGGTGCGATAAGCCAAATGCTTGGAAACCAGGAGAGTCAATAATGTCGCCACTTAAGTCAGGTAAGTGATATAGCCGGGTACTGGTTGTTGTGTGTTTGCCAGCGCCTAGTGCTTGCGAGTGTTCTTGGGTGTGAGCACGAGCATCCGGAACCAGGGCATTTAGTACGGTAGATTTACCCATGCCACTTTGGCCCAGTAGCAAACTGCATTTGCCACGTAATACAGGTAGTAGGGTGGCGCGAGTTTGTTCAGGGTCCAGGGCGCTTAGCTCTATGATGTGTACGCCTAGGGCTTCCAGGTCGGTTAAACGTTCGCGTGCGCGCTGCAGGTGGGTTGTCAGGTCGGCTTTGTTCAGAATGATTATAGGGGCGATGCCTACGCTCCTGGCAGCCACCAAGGCGCGACCAGTCAGGTCGGCTGAGAACAAAGGTTCTGGCGCAACCACGATCAATAGCTGATCCACATTGGCAGCAAATTGCTTGGTGCGCATATCGTCGGATCTATACAGCAGATTGCGCCGCTCTAGCACACGATCTATAGAGCCTTCATTACTGCCTTCAGGCGTAATTTCGACCTTATCGCCAACAGTTGGGCCGCCTTTTTTTCCACGAGGAAAACATTTTCTAAGACTACCATCGGCCATCTCGACGGTGTAGTGGCGGCCGTGAGCGGCCACGATCAGCCCCTGTGGGGTGGCTTGGGTTTTAGTCATTATTAATAAGGCGTTGAATTCTTAGTATGGCGGGAGGATGGCTATCGTAGAAAGCCGAGTGCAGTGGGTCGGGGGTTAGGGTAGCGGCGTTGTCGTCATACAGTTTAATGAGTGCGGACACTAGGGCAGGTGCTGAGCTTTGCGTTGCAGCGTAGCGGTCGGCCTGGTATTCATCGCGGCGTGATAGCCAGCTAAACAGGGGGGATACCCAAAAGGTAAATACTGGGATTACCATGAAAAATAAGACTAAGGCTAATGCGTCGTTGGGCCGTCCCAACTGTGGCAGTACACCGAGTTCGACATAAAACCAGACCTGGTTTGATAGCCAGCCTAACAGCATAAAAAAGACTAGTGCCAACACAAAGTTAATGGCCATGCGCTTTAGTATGTGTTTATGTTTGAAGTGCGCCAGTTCATGGGCTAATACGGCTTCGATTTCATCTGCGTTGAGCCGTGCAAGTAAGGTATCAAAAAACACAATACGGCGTGATTTTCCAAATCCTGTGAAGTATGCATTGCCGTGTGCAGAGCGTCTGGAGCCGTCCATGACCATCAACGAGTCCAGGCTAAAGCCGCAACGTTGAGCCAGGCTATGTATACGCTGCGTCATTTCCGGGTTGTCCAGTGGCGTGAACTTGTTAAACATGGGAGCAATTAGGGTAGGGAATAGCCAGAGTATGAGCACATTGAATACTACCCAGGTTGCCCAGGCCCAGATCACCCAGCTGGTACCTGTATTTCCCATTATCCATAGGACGCCAGCGGCAAGTGGCGTGCCGAACAGCAGCACTAGCAGCAAGGTCTTAAGGGAGTCTACAATGAATAGGCGCGGTGTTACCCGATTAAAACCAAAGCGGGCTTCCAGTTTGAATTTTCGCCAGACAGAAAAAGGTAAGCCAATTACACCCATTATGGCTAGTACTGCAGCTATCAGTGCCAACTGACGCCACATTTCGTTGGCGATCAACTTGCCCAAGTGCAAGTCAATAAACTGTAAGCCACCCAGCAATGTGAACCCTATCAATACCGCAGCTTCGGTGATGTGTTCCAGCATGGAGAATCTTATTTTGGCAACGGTATAGTCGGCAGCACGCTGGTGGCTGTATAGTCCTATGCGTTCGGAAAATTCAGGCGGCACTTTATCCCTATGCCTAATAACGTGGCGTAGTTGTCGGGATGCCAGCCAGAAACGCAGTAGCACATCTGTCAGCAAAAAAGCGATAAACAGCAAGGTAAACATATAAAAATGAGCCGTGTGCGAAAATCTATAGTTTTAAGGAAAGATTATATGGCGGTAAAAGATCAGCGTTTAATTTGGCTAGACATGGAAATGACCGGTCTAGATCCAGAAAAGGAACGCATTATCGAGGTTGCAGTGGTTATTACTGAAGCAGACCTTACCCTTGTGGCGGAAGGCCCTGTATTGGTTATACACCAAAGCGACGAACTATTAGACGCTATGGATAAATGGAACCAGTCTACTCATGCAAAAAGTGGCCTGATTCCTAAAATCAAAGCATCTGCTTTGACTGAAACGCAGGCTGAAGAGCAACTACTAGCGTTTCTTGCACTGCATGTACCAGAAGGGAAGTCCCCTATGTGCGGCAATACCATAGGTCAAGACAGGCGGTTTATGGTCAAGTACATGCCTCGTTTAGAAGCATACTTCCACTATCGCAATCTGGATGTTAGTACGCTCAAAGAACTTTCTATGCGCTGGAAACCGGAAGTCTATAAAAGCTTTGTTAAACATAGCAAGCACGAAGCGTTGGCTGATATTTATGAGTCCATTGAAGAACTCAAGCATTACCGCGAGCACTTCATCAAGCTATAAGCCAGTATAAAACTGCTAACAGCAGTTTTGTTTCTGAGTCTATTAATTACACGAGGCTTGCATGGAAAATCTCAGCATACAGTTTCAGTTGGATCAGGGTATAGCCCGTATTACCTTGAATCGGCCAGAAAAGCTCAATAGTTTTACAGCTAGTATGCATCAAGAACTGGCGGCTGCTTTGACACGGGTTGAAACGGAAGGCGCCAGGGTGTTGGTGATTACAGGTAATGGCCGTGGCTTTTGTGCTGGTCAGGACTTGTCCGAACGCGATCCTAATGCAGGTGGCGCTCCGGTTGACTTGGGCGATACGATAGATGCCTACTATGCGCCTTTGGTGCGACGTTTACGGGCCTTGCCTATGCCAGTGGTGGTGGGGGTCAATGGTGTTGCTGCAGGGGCGGGTGCGAACCTGGCCTTGGCTGGTGATATCGTGATCGCTTGTAAATCCGCTAGCTTCATCCAGGCTTTTTGTCGTTTGGGGCTATTGCCTGACACGGGCGGTACCTATGTGCTGCCTCGTTTGGTGGGGTCAGCGCGTGCGG
Source organism: Alcaligenaceae bacterium (assembly GCA_013416485.1). Lineage (GTDB taxonomy): Bacteria > Pseudomonadota > Gammaproteobacteria > Burkholderiales > Burkholderiaceae_B > JAGOAJ01. The sequence continues at coordinate 70,038 of JACCEO010000010.1, read as the reverse complement.
CTGGTCTGGCCATGTTGGGTAATAAGCTTAGTGCTCAGCAAGCCCAAGACTGGGGTTTGATCTGGGAGTGCGTAGAAGACGAGGCGTTCAGTGCCCGTCTGGACGAATTGGCCCAGCACTTTGCGAACGCAGCCACAAAGGGCTTGGCCTATACCAAGCAGGCACTCAATGCCAGTTTGACCAATACCTTGGATCAACAGCTGGACTTGGAAACTGAGTTGATGCGTGAGTTAGGTGCCAGCGAAGACTATGCTGAAGGGGTGTCTGCTTTTATGAATAAGCGCGAGCCAGTCTTTAAAGGACAATGATCAGCGGTAGACTCGAATAAGAGGGGTAAGCATGATGACCGGACCAGTAATGCATGGGGTAGCGGGCATAGGGGTGGATTTGTTGCGGGTAGACCGCGTTACGCAGGTCTATGCCCGGCACGGACAGAAATTTATTCAACGTATATTGGGCCCTGAAGAAATCGTGGTCTTTCAGCGCAGGTTTGCGCGTGATGCTCAGCGTGGTATACGGTATCTGGCTACACGCTTTGCTGCGAAAGAAGCCTTTTCCAAAGCCATAGGCTTGGGTATGCGCAGTCCTATGGCTTGGTCACGCATGCAAACCTTGAATCAAGTTAGTGGCAAGCCTGGTGTGATGCTTAGCGAACCCCTGGCATCCTGGTATGCCCAACGATTTGGCGAAGCGCATGTGACCGTGACTGATGAAAGCGATATGGTGGCGGCATTTGTAGTCGTTAATGCACTGCCCAGCCATTATTCTAGTAACACATCTACTACTTTATGAATATACACACTACACCCACAGTATTGCCTCCAGGTCCCGTCATGGTTGACGTTCAAGGCACCACGCTAACAGACCATGAGCGTGATCGTCTGCGTCATCCTTTAGTGGGCGGGGTAATACTCTTTACACGCAACTTTGAAAACCGACAGCAATTGACCGAGCTGTGTCACGCCATACATGTACTGCGTCAAGAGCCTTTGCTGATCGCCGTCGATCACGAGGGTGGTCGGGTACAGCGGTTTCGTAGCGATGGTTTTACCCAGATTCCTTCCATGGCCGCTCTGGGGCAGTTATGGCAAGAAGATCACAATAGGGCGTTGCGCTTGGCGACAGAGGCAGGCTATGTGCTAGCCGCAGAATTGCGTGCCTGCGGTGTGGACCTAAGTTTTACGCCCGTGCTGGATTTGGATTACGGCGTTAGCCAAGTCATAGGCGACCGGTCTTTTGGTCGTGACCCTGCCGTGGTTGCACAATTGGCTCGTGCCTTGATACAAGGGCTGATGTTGGGGGGTATGGCTGCCTGCGGTAAGCATTTCCCAGGGCATGGTGCAGTAGAGGCTGACTCACATCACGCCATTCCCATTGATACCCGTAGTCTGGATGACATCTTGCAGCAGGATGCTGCGCCTTATGACTGGCTGGGCGATATGGTGCTGCCATCAGTAATGCCTGCTCATGTTATCTATCCTGAAGTTGATCCTGCGCCGGCTGGCTTTTCTCGTTATTGGATACAAACCATATTGCGTGAGCAACTGGCCTATGATGGTGTAGTGTTTTCTGATGACTTGACTATGGAAGGCGCTACAGTCGCCGGCGATATACTGGCCCGAGCCCTAGCGGCTTTACAAGCAGGTTGCGATATGGTCTTGGTGTGTAACCGGCCTGATCTGGCTGATGACCTGCTAAGCCGTTTGGATATTCCGCATAACCCAGTGGCGGCTGCGCGTATCCGCCGCTTGATGCCTGTTCAGCCAGGTCTAGACTGGAATGTCTTACAAGCCGACCCTCGTTATCGCTATGCCCGACGCCTTCAATCTGAAATCATTTCTCGCTGATTTACCGAATTTGCCGGGTGTTTACCGGCATATCGACGCACAAGATGAGGTTCTGTACGTCGGGAAGGCACGCGACCTTAAAAAGCGTGTTAGTTCGTATTTTCAGAAAACTCAAAGTAGTCCCCGCATAGGCCTTATGGTAGCTAGGGTGGCCCGCATCGAGGTAACAGTGACTCGTTCGGAAGCCGAAGCATTGTTGCTCGAGAACAACCTGATCAAGAGCCTGAAGCCTCGCTACAATATTCTGTTTCGTGACGACAAGTCGTACCCTTATTTGATGTTTAGTGGGCATGACGCACCGCGTATTGCGTATTACCGAGGTAGTACTAGTGGCAAAGGGCGTTATTTTGGCCCTTACCCAAATGCTTGGGCAGTCAGGGAAACCATACAAATACTGCAAAAGGTTTTTCGTTTACGTACCTGCGAAGATAGCGTGTTTGCAAACCGTTCGCGACCTTGTTTATTGCATCAAATAGGACGTTGTTCCGCGCCTTGTGTAAATTTGATTTCACCACAAGATTATCAAGCGGATGTGGATCGCGCTGTACGATTTCTAGACGGTCAGGCCAAAAAAGTCATGCACGATATTGAACAACGTATGCTGGCGGCATCCAATGCACTGAACTTTGAACAAGCCGCTGTTTTGCGTGATCAAATGGGCGCTTTGGCCACGGTCTTGCAGCAACAGTCCATGGAAAAAATCGGCAATGATGATGTTGACATTATTGCCTTGGCATCAGCTGGTGGGCGGGTATGTGTCAACTTGGCGATGGTACGTGGTGGTCGTCACTTGGGCGATAAGCCTTTCTTTCCTACACATACCAACAATGATGAGGCCGGTGATGTATTGGCCGCATTCGTGGCGCAGCATTATCTGGATAGTGCTATGCCCAATGTTCTAGTGTGCTCTCACCGTTTACCTGACCCAGGTTTAATGACCTTGCTGGCCGAACAAACTGGAGTCAAGGCCAGGGTATTGAGCAAGCCTCAAGGCATGCGTCGTACCTGGCTTGAACAAGCACTTAAGAATGCCGAGCTTGCCTTGGCGCGTTTGCTTACCGAATCCAGTGCACGTACGGCTCGTACCTTGGCTCTGGCGACGGCACTAGAGCTGGATACCGATGCCGCAGCTCTGGATGCGATACACATCGAATGTTTTGATATCAGCCATACTGCTGGTGAAGCCACTCAGGCAGCATGTGTGGTTTATAAGCATCACGATATGCAAGCCTCTTTGTACCGACGCTATAACATTGCGGGGATCACCCCCGGAGATGATTACGCTGCCATGCGCCAGGTTCTTACCCGTCGGTTTACTCGGGTGGCTGATGGTCATGCCGAAATGCCTGACGTCGTCTTGATCGATGGCGGTAAAGGGCAGGTCGAAATCGCCCGTCAAGTTTTTGTCGAGTTGGGCCTGGATACTCGAAGTATTGTGGGGGTTTCCAAAGGGGAAGGGCGTAAGGTGGGCCTGGAAACACTGGTCTTTGCTGACGATAGGTCGCCTGTAGCACTAGGAATAGAATCTGCGGCCTTAATGCTGGTGGCCCAGATACGCGATGAAGCCCATAGGTTTGCCATTACTGGCATGCGAGCGAAACGCGCCAAAGCACGTAATGTATCGCGCCTTGAGGAAATCGAAGGCGTAGGTGCACGCCGTCGTCAGAAGCTGTTAGCGCGTTTCGGCGGGTTTTCTGGTGTGGTCGATGCCAGCATAGATGACTTGCATTCAGTAGATGGAATTTCTGTAGAACTTGCAGAACGTATCTATCATGCTCTGCGATAAGGTAGTATTCCACTTATGCCTATGAACTTTCCTATCGCATTGACGTGGCTGCGTATCGCCATGATTCCCCTTATCGTGGGGTTGTTTTATATTCCTCACGATTGGTTGTCTACGCCCTTGCGCGATACTATCGCTGCGTTGGCGTTCGTGATCGCTGCGGTTACTGATTGGCTAGATGGCTGGTTGGCGCGACGGTGGAATCAGACGTCTTCCTTTGGTGCATTTTTGGATCCTGTCGCCGACAAGCTAATGGTTTGTGCAGCACTGCTTATTTTGTTGGATCTGAACCGTGTTGATGCCTTAATTGCTTTTGTCATCATAGGACGTGAAATTACTATTTCTGCATTGCGTGAATGGATGGCAAAAATTGGGGCTAGTGGTAGTGTCGCGGTGAATTGGCTGGGTAAATTCAAGACAGCAGCCCAAATGGTGGCAATTCCTTGCCTGTTGTATCAGCAGTCCTTGTATGGTGTGTCCACAAAAATTGCTGGACAGATCCTAATAGGGATCGCTGCCATACTCACGGTATGGTCCATGTTTTATTACTTGCGCCGCGCTTGGCCGGAAATTCAAAAAAAATCTGATCGTGTAGCCTAGGTTTACCAAATACTATGACATTAGCCAGTGCATTTATTCCGTCCGACAGCGATACCAAGCGTCGCGATTGGCAAATTATCAGCTTGATTGGTGTTGTGCATGCGGCTTCGCACTTTTTCCAATTAGTATTGCCTACCTTGTATTTGTCATTAGCTCATGAATATGGCTACGATTTTGCTCGTTTAGGTTTGCTGGCGTCCATGTTTTTTCTGGTGTCATGTCTGGGGCAGGCATCATCGGGGTTTGTTGTGGACCGCATAGGTCCCACCCCGGTACTGCGTTTTGGTTTGGTCTGCTTTGTGGTTTCTGGTCTGCTGATTGCAACGTCTACCGGCTACAGCATGTTGATGTTGGCTGCCATCATAGGTGGGGTGGGGAATTCCATCTTTCATCCGGTTGATTATTCCATTATTAATCACAGGGTCAGTCCTAGTCGCTTAGGTCATGCATTTAGCGTACACGGCTTGACTGGCAACCTAGGGTGGGCGTTGACCCCTATTTTCATGGCGGCCATTATTTATGTGTCCAATTGGCGTATTGCTGCTTTTTCAGCCACAGCACTGATTGCTTTTGTGCTGTTGCTAACATGGTTAGGTCGGCATTTACTGGCCGGAAAAAATCAAGAAGCTGTACTTGCAAGCGCGCAGGTTGCTACGTCTAAAACCAGCCCTGACCTGGGCAAGCAAACCGTATTGCAAACCTTATCCACCTTGCTCTCTAAGCCTGCTTTATGGGGTGCGTTTCTATTTTTTGCATGCACTTCTATAGCGCTGTCATCCGTGCAAAACTTCACTATACCCATGTTGGGAAATGTGTACGGCATCGATAAAGTTATGGCGGGTACGACCTTGTCGGCGTATATGGTGGCGGCAGCGGTTGGCATGCTGGCGGGCGGCTTTCTGGTCGGAGCCACACCCAATACCGAAAGAACCGTAGCGATATCACTGATATTGGCTGGCTTGTTACTGGTGGTGCTGGCTAGCGGTGCCGTGCCATCTTCTTTTGCGATGGTGTTGGTAGGCTTGGCCGGATTTTGTTCCGGCGTATCGGCGCCTTCGCGCGATATGCTAATTCGCAAGGTGACACCCAAAGGTGCGACAGGTACTGTCTATGGGCTGGTGTATTCCGGCATGGATGTGGGCTCGTCCTTGGCACCGGCTGGGTTTGGCATATTGTTAGACGCGGGTTATAGCAATGCCCCTTGGTTTGGTGGTGCTGCTGGGTTTATTATTGCCGCTGGTTTGGCGATATGGGTGGCAAAGGCAGCAACGGCCAGTGCTATCAGTGGCGTCACCGCTAGGGCCTGAACTGAATCAGGCCTTTAGCCTTTAGGATGAGCTAGCTGCTTATTGTCGTAAGCCGCGGTCTTGACTGACAAAACTACGGGTGTCACTGCTACGCCAGGGGTTGATATCCAGACCGCCACGACGTGTATAGCGCGCATACACCAGTAACGCACTAGGCTGGCAAGCCTGCCAGATATCACAATACATTTTCTCGACACAATGCTCGTGAAATTCTGTATGGCGACGTAACGATACGATGTACTCCAGTAAGCTGGCCGGATCAATTTGTGGGCCGGTGTAGCTGACCTGCACGCTACCCCAGTCGGGCTGCCCTGTTACTGGGCAATTGGACTTTAATAGTTCGGATGTCAGCGTTTCACTAATGATTGCAGCTTCAGGCAAGCAGCGCAAGCGGTCTGGGGCGGGTTCCCATGTGGTGATGGTGATATCCAGATCGTCGATCAGCGTGCCAGATAAAGGCTGGCACAGCACGGCGTCGTGATCCCGTACCAAGGTTAGTTCAACGATAACTTTGGCGCCTGCCACTTCGCTTAGATCGTCTTCCATTAATGCGCGTACTTCGGCAGTATCGGCATAGCGTTCTTCACTTAAGGAGTTCAAATACAGCTTCAGTGATTTGGACTCTATTAGCTTAGGGCTATTGTGTGGCACAGTAAAACGTGCCAAAGCGACCTGAGGCTTGCCTTTGGGATTGAGCCAAGATATTTCATAGGCATTCCAGATATCGGCACCGGCTTGCCAATATGGCCCTGTTAGCTGTTCCCGGTTCAGGCTGCGCGCCAGCGGGAATAACAGAGTGGGATTGTAGGCTTCAGGGTAGTCGGTGGCACGACCCAAAGGATTGCTGGAAGACGAGATGGTATTCATAAAAAGATAGACATAAATAATGGGTTTTCGGCGTTAAGGCGGATCTGGATGCTCTATTGTACTTGTCATTATCCGATATTCCACATTATGAGAATCAATTTTCGCAATATGAAATCACCTATGCTGCATTGCATGATTTCGTATTTCATAGACAGAAATATCATTTCATATCATAAAAAATAGAATCTAAGTTATTGAATTATTAGTGTAATATTTTTTGTCTTATATAAGACATAAGTGTTCTTTGTGCTGCAGCAACGCTGTACAATTTTTCTAATGATTTCAGCGTTAAACCTTTAGCATTTACAGAGAGCATAACCATGAGCACAAGAGAAAACGAAATTCGCGCCTTACAGAAATCCTGGGCTGAAGACCCACGCTGGCAAGGCATCAAGCGTGGTTACGGCGCAGAGCAAGTCGTGAACCTGCGCGGTTCGTTGGTGGTAGAACATACATTGGCACGACGCGGTTCAGAAAGACTCTGGGACTTGTTACACACTGAGCCCTTCGTCAATACCTTGGGTGCTATGACAGGCAATCAGGCCATGCAGCAAGTAAAAGCTGGCCTGAAAGCGATCTACTTGTCGGGTTGGCAGGTGGCTGGTGATGCCAACATGGCAGGTGAAATGTACCCTGACCAGTCGCTTTACCCAGTGAATTCGGTGCCTATGGTTGTACGCCGTATTAATAATGCCTTGACTCGCTGCGATCAAATCCAGTGGATGGAAGGCACTAATCCTGGTGACGCCGGATACATAGATTACTTTGCTCCCATCATCGCCGATGCAGAAGCTGGTTTTGGTGGTGTGTTGAATGCTTTCGAACTGATGAAAGCCATGATAGAAGCCGGTGCCTCTGGTGTGCACTTTGAAGACCAACTGGCTTCCGTGAAGAAGTGTGGTCACTTAGGCGGTAAGGTCTTGGTACCTACACGTGATGCTGTTGCCAAATTGGTATCGGCGCGTCTGGCATCTGACGTTCTTAACGTTCCAACACTGCTGTTGGCACGTACCGACGCTGAAGCTGCCGATCTGGTGACTGCGGATGTGGATGAAAACGATAGGCCCTTTATTACCGGCGAACGTACTATGGAAGGATTCTTCCGTACTCGCCCTGGTATTGAGCAAGCCATTTCTCGTGGTTTGGCCTACGCTCCTTATGCGGACCTGTTGTGGTGTGAAACGGCAACGCCAGACCTGGCAGAAGCACGCAGGTTTGCTGATGCTATACATCGACAGTTCCCTGGCAAAATGCTGGCCTATAACTGCTCGCCTTCCTTTAACTGGAAGAAAAATCTGGATGACGCAACCATTGCTAAGTTCCAGCGCGAACTAGGTGCTATGGGCTACAAGTTCCAGTTCATTACACTGGCAGGTTTCCATGCGTTGAACTATGGTATGTTTGATTTGGCACATGGCTATGCTCGCAACAACATGAGCGCTTTTGTCGAACTTCAGGAAAAAGAATTCGCCGCTGCCGACCGTGGTTTTACCGCAGTACGTCATCAACGCGAAGTAGGTACGGGTTATTTTGATGCGGTTACGCAAACCATAGAGGGTGGTCAGTCGTCCACTACCGCACTGACGGGCTCTACAGAAGAGGCACAATTCGGCCAGAAGAAAAAAGTGGCATAATGTAGCACTAATTATCCGTTGTTTTAGGTGCTGTGGGCGCTCTACATGGGCGCCCATTTGATTTATATCAAGCGCTTGCCTACTGGCAGTTGTTATAGTCTTGCTCTATGCGCAATTTTTCAATATTTTCTACTCCTGATGGCTTGTCCGACGACAGTCGCCTAAAACGTCGCCGTATGCTGGCGCGTTTGGGCTTGGCGTGGTTGGCAATGATGCAGGTCATGATGTTTGCTTTACCAGGCTATTTGCGCTCCGACAGCGCATCGGTCGATAGCCTGCGCGCGCTGGATTCAGCCATTCTTTTAATGAACTGGCTAGGTTTTGCGTTGACCGTACCTGTCATGCTGTATTGCGCAGCCCCAGTCTGGTCGGGCGCGTATTCCAGTTTGCGCCGCGGCGTGGTGGGTATGGATGTACCTGTCGCTTTGGGTATTATTGTTGCTTTTATTCCTAGTGTGTACACCACCCTGACCGGTTCAGGGGAAGTCTATTTTGAATCAGTCACTATGTTTGTGGCTTTTTTGCTGACCGCTCGTTATCTGGAACTGTGCGCTCGTCAGTCTATGGGTATTAATGCCTCGCATGACGTTATTGAACGATTGCGTGAAGGTTTGTCGGCTCGTGCCGATACCGTTGCTTTTTGGTTCGTGGTTGTGCAACTGGCACTGGCCTTTATCGTGGGTGGGTGGTGGTACGTTTATCAGCCTGAACACGCCGTTGGTGTTATGGTCGCTTTATTGGTCATGAGCTGCCCTTGTGCTATGGCTATGGCGGTTCCCACTGCAATGGCGGCGGCGCATGCCAGTTTGTCGGTCTGCCCTGACGCCACGGAAACCGATGTCATGCATTTGGTACAGGCTGCTAGCCATGTGTCACGTCAAAATTTATATGGTTCGGTTGCCTGGCATCTGTTGATGACACCCTTGGCAGCGATAGGCCTAGTGGCTCCTTGGGTTGCTGCTATCACTATGTTGTTGTCGTCATTGCTAGTTGCCGCTAACTCCTGGCGTTTGTTTAGAACTCACACACATGGCACAGCAGTGGCCTGGTCTAATTCTGTGGTACAGGGGTAGGTCATGGAATCATCACTGTTATTGTTGTTGCCTATATCTTTACTGTTCGTGATTGCTATCGGCGTTGCCTTTTGGTGGGCAACCTTCTCGGGGCAGTTCGACAACACTCAGGCAGCAGCCATGTCCATCTTGCTGGATGATGACAGCACCGACACGATTGAAGCTGTTGAAGCCACCAAGCCGCAGGACTAGGCCGTGTTTTCTGTAGCATAAAAACATCAATGGTTTAGTCCTAGAGGCAGGCTTGATGAAGATCAAGGCTGCTTTTGACGACTTGCGGGATCATTCGTTCAAATTTACGTATTTTTATTAACTGAGGGAAAGCTCATGAGCACTTCCGGTACTGTCGGGAAGCAAGCCGAAATCTTCAACTATGGTGTGGTCAGGCAGTTTGCGATCATGACCATAGTTTGGGGTGTGGTTGGCATGTTTGTAGGTGTGTGGATAGCCGCACAGCTAATCTGGCCAGAACTTAACTTTGAAACACCGTGGCTAAGTTATGGTCGTATACGACCTTTACATACCAATGCCGTGATCTTTGCTTTTGGAGGTAGTGCCTTATTTGCTACTTCTTATTATGTTGTTCAGCGTACCTGTCAGGCACGCTTGTTCAGCGATAAGCTAGCCGCCTTTACGTTCTGGGGTTGGCAGGTGGTGATAGTAGGTGCGGTGATTACGCTGCCTATGGGCTTTACCAGCACCAAAGAATACGCCGAACTTGAGTGGCCACTGGATATTCTCATCACCTTGGTTTGGGTAGCGTATGCCGTGGTGTTTTTTGGCACTATTGTCAAACGCCGCGTGCGCCATATCTATGTGGCTAACTGGTTTTTTGGTTCTTTCATCCTAACCATTGCTGTACTGCATATTTTCAATAACTTGGAAATGCCAGTTAGTATGTGGAAATCCTACTCGGCCTATGCCGGAGTACAGGATGCTATGGTGCAGTGGTGGTATGGACATAACGCTGTTGGTTTCTTCTTGACCACTAGCTTTTTGGGCATGATGTACTACTTCATACCTAAGCAAGCCGAGCGTCCTGTGTACTCGTATCGTTTGTCTATTGTTCACTTCTGGGCACTGGCATTTACGTATATGTGGGCGGGTCCTCACCACCTGTTATACACATCCTTGCCTGACTGGACTCAGACACTGGGTATGGTCTTGTCGATTATTTTGCTCGCACCTTCTTGGGGCGGCATGATCAACGGTATCATGACCTTGTCGGGTGCTTGGTACAAACTGCGTACTGACCCGATCTTGAAGTTCTTGGTGGTTGCCTTGTCTTTCTACGGTATGTCTACCTTTGAAGGCTCCATGATGGCGATACGTACAGTGAATGCCTTGTCGCACTATACCGACTGGACTGTAGGCCACGTGCACTCTGGTGCTCTGGGTTGGGTTGCCATGATTACTTTTGGTTCCTTCTACTATATGTTGCCACGTTTGTACGGCCGCACCACAATGGCCAGTATGCGCCTAGTCGAGTTGCACTTCTGGATCGCAACCTTGGGTGTAGTGCTGTATATCAGTGCAATGTGGATTGCTGGTGTTATGCAAGGCCTGATGTGGCGTGCTACGGGTATTGACGGCACACTGACCTACAGCTTTGTGGAGTCAGTGAAGGCCACTTACCCCTTCTATCTGATACGCCTTCTGGGTGGTCTGATGTTCCTGTCTGGCATGTGCATAATGGCTTGGAACACTTTCATGACCGTCCGTATTGGTACAGCGAACATCAACCCTGTGGTGCCTTTGTATAACCCGGATGCTCGTGATCCGGCGTTGGTTGGCCCTGCGCCAGTTACGGCTTAAGGAGTATTTGTTATGTCAGAAAAAAGCCGATTTTTTTCACACAAAACCCTAGAGACCAACATTGGTTTGTTGATCGTGTTCAGCATATTGGTGATTTCCTTCTCAGGTTTAGTGCAAATTGTTCCTTTGTTCTTTCAGCACTCTACAACAGTGCCCACCGAGGGCATAGAGCCCTACGAACCTTTGCACCTGATAGGACGTGATGTCTACATACGCGAGGGTTGTGTAGGCTGTCACTCACAGCAAATACGTATGTTGAGCTCTGAAGTGCAGCGCTATGGTCCTTACTCTCTGGCAGGTGAGTCAGTCTATGATCACCCCTTCTTGTGGGGCTCCAAGCGTACAGGTCCCGACCTGGCACGTGTGGGTCAGCGTTACTCCGACGATTGGCACCGTATTCACTTGCGTAACCCGCGTGATGTGGTTCCAGAGTCCAATATGCCTGCCTACCCTTGGTTGCAGCGTAACTCCGTTGCCAACGATAACGTCCAGGCTCGTATGAAAGCACTGCGTCGTCTGGGTGTTCCTTATACAGACGAACAAGTGGCTAAGGCACCAGAGCAACTGCAAGGCAAAACTGAAGAAGATGCTTTGGTTGCTTACTTGCAGGGCTTAGGTGTCGCTAGTCGTGCTGCTGCTGCGAAAGCGGTTGCCGATGGAGCGCTGTAATGCTGGGAATCATTAATGGCATAGGTACCGCTCTGGCCTTGATTACCTTTTTGGGCATAGTGTGGTGGGCATTTTCACGAAGGCGAGCTAAGGACAACTACGAAGCGTCTATGCTGCCTTTCGCGCTGCCCGACGAAAACTCGACGGAAAATAAAGATAAAGAAAGGGGGTCACATGAGTGATTTCATCAACAGCTTCTGGGGCCAGTTTATTACGGTCATCACGCTGCTAGGCATAGTGTTTTGTCTGTGGTTGCTGTACACGCAGCGTGCTTATCTGGGCAATGTACTGAAAGAAACTGACGATAATACTGGGCACATCTGGGACGGTATTACTGAGCTGGATACATTGGTTCCACGCTGGTGGACCATTATGTACATTCTGTTTTGTGTCTTTGCTTTGGGTTATTTGTTTTTGTACCCAGGTTTGGGTACGTATGCAGGCAAGTTGGGGTATACCTCGGCAGGCGAAGTCAAAGCGGACCAAGATCGTCTGAATGAGATCATCAAACCAATTTATGCGCGCTTCCAGGAAATGCCGATTACCGAAATCGCTCACGACGAAGGTGCGCGTGAAATTGGTCAGCGTCTATTCTTGAATAACTGTGCACAGTGTCATGGTTCTGACGCCAAGGGCGCTAGCAGCTTTCCTAACCTGACCGATGGTGACTGGTTATATGGTGGCACACCGGAAGATATCTTGAAAACCATCACTGATGGTCGACATGGTTCCATGCCACCTTGGGGTGCTGTAATCAAGCCCGCCGAAGCGTCTGACATTGCGCAGTATGTACGTTCTTTGTCCGGCTTGGCCAGTGACCAATTGCGTTTAATACCTGGGAAACGTGGCTTCGATACTTACTGTATTGCTTGTCATGGTGCAGAAGGTAAGGGCAATACGGCTTTGGGTGCACCTAACTTGACTGATGGGGTCTGGTTATTTGGTAGCTCGGAAGCATCCATTGTTTCGACCATCATGAGTGGTCGCGAGAACATCATGCCTGCACAGAAAGCCATTCTGAACGAAGGTCAAATTCGCATTTTGACCGCTTGGGTATGGGGTTTATCAAATCCAGCAACCACTAAGTAGTTTGTAGGAAGTTGTAAAAAATCAGTAGAACAAAAGGAAGGTTATGAGCAACGAATCACCCAGTAATTCTGGATCCGAACAACCCGACGCTACGCCACCAGCGTGGCAACCGCCTAGGGTATCCAGGGTTAAAGGTGGTTCGTCGCCTCATGTAGAAAAAGCGCTGGCGGAAGTACGCACCAAAATCTATCCTAGATCGGTGTCGGGGTTGTATGCACGCTGGCGCATCATATTGGTCGTACTGACTCAGGCCATTTTTTACGGTCTGCCGTGGTTGCAGTGGAATGACCGCCAAGCGGTATTGTTTGATCTAGGCGCTCGGAAATTCTATATTTTTGGCATGGTGTTATGGCCTCAGGACGTCATCTATTTGACCGTGCTGTTGGTATTGTCAGCATTCTCACTGTTTTTGTTTACCGCGATAGCAGGGCGTTTGTTTTGTGGTTATGCCTGCCCTCAAACGGTATACACCGAAATTTTTATGTGGGTGGAACGCAAGGTCGAAGGCGACCGCGTAGCTCGTATCCGGCTGGATGAACAGCCGTGGTCGTTTCGCAAGTTCCGTCTGAAATTCACCAAACATGTACTGTGGATCCTGATTGCATGGTGGACGGGATCGACCTTTATTGGATATTTTGCGCCTATACGTGAACTGGGTATGGACCTGCTGCATCTGCAGCTAGGGCCGTGGCAATGGTTCTGGATGGTGTTCTATGCCTTTGCGACCTGGGGCAATGCGGGCTTTTTGCGTGAAGCCGTTTGCCAGTATATGTGTCCCTATGCACGCTTTCAAAGCGTCATGGTTGATGATGATACCTTTGTAGTGACTTACGACTATGTACGAGGTGACCCCCGAGGAGGTCGCTCACGTAAGGTGGACCATAAAGAAGCGGGCATGGGGGATTGCGTAGATTGCACTTTGTGTGTGCAAGTATGTCCCACGGGTATTGATATACGCGACGGTTTGCAATATATGTGCATAGGTTGTGGCGCCTGTGTTGATGCTTGCGATGAGGTCATGGACAAAATGAACTATGACCGTGGGCTTATACGCTATACCTCTGGTAAGGCAATTACCGATGGCTTGACGCAACAGCAAGTGCGCAAACGTGTTTTTCGACCACGCATACTTATTTACATCACCATTTTGGCGCTGATCATTGCTGCTTTTGGGGTGTCGCTAGCTACTAGAACTACCTTGCGCATGGACGTGATACGGGACCGCGGTATGTTGGGGCGTGAAGTGCCAGGTGGCTATATAGAAAACGTATACCAGTTGCAGTTAATTAATGCTGCTGAAACCCCGCTGACCTTGCAGTTAAGTGCGTCAGGCCAGCCAGGGTTAACGGTGAAAACCGCAGAGCGTGAAGAGGCCACCGTTAGTGTAGCTGCTGCTTCCAACAGGATAGTACCTATAGTAGTTCGGTTACCTGCGGGACAACTAGAGTTTGGTCGCTACGACATTAAAATTCAAGCTGAAGGATGGACAGAGGAAGGTAAGCAGGCTATAGCAACAGAGCCTTCCAGTTTCTTTGTGCCACGTTAACAGGTCGTTGCTATGAAAAATGACACTACCAAAGGTATATATATGAAGTCTGCGCCCCTAATCAGTAAACCGTGGTGGCGCGAGCCCTGGCCATGGATTTTGATGGCAGGTCCCGCATTGGCAATCATAGGGTGTATTATTACTATAGCGCTGGCTGTTCAGCACTTTTCTGACCAACCTATAGTGGATGGTGGGGTAAAGCAGGGACTGGTGGTAACTAAGGATGCATCCGCTTCAGTAGAGTAAAAACAGCCATAAGCTATAAATAATAACTATCAGGAGATACCTACCTATGAAGTATCGAGTATTGATGTGGATATTATGGCCTTCGTTTTTAATCGCCGGCGCCACTAGCGCTACGGTATTTGCACTAGTCGATCCACTGGATATGTTATTGCTAGGTCATCTGGAAGTAAGCCGCGCCCAGGCTTATGCAGGTGGCTTTTTTCTATTTTGGGGTATGGCCGCTTTTTCAAGTGCATTAAGTATGCACTTGGCGCCGCATACTGCCGTTTATGACGAGTTTGGTGAGCTACAAAGCTAATTAAGGACTTTAGCTAGGTAGGCTGCGGCTTAGCCGCAGTCTGTGCCGGCTAGCGCGCGCAAAGCGGGCATATCAATTAGGTTGACTTCACGCTGCTGTATATGTAGCAGACCGTCACGGGCAAAGCGTGAAAACAAGCGGCTAATCGTTTCCAGAGTTAGGCCCAGATAATTACCGATTTCCTCACGGCTCATGCGTAAGATGAATTCGGTGGATGAATACCCTAGCAATGACAAGCGCTGCGATATATTGATCAAAAACGCAGCTAGCCGTTGTTCAGAGCGCAAGGTTCCCAGAGACATTACCATTTGATGCGAGCGAGTGATTTCCTTGCTCATGAGGCGACGAAATTGAAACTGCAATATTGGTAAGTGTTGTGAAAGGCTGTCTAGATCTTCCAAGGGAATGACACAAACTTCACTGTCTTCAAGTGCGATTGCATTCGAGACATGGATGTTTTCCAACAAGCCATCCATACCTATGACTTCCCCGGGAAGTAAAAATCCAGTGATCTGTACCTGGCCAGCGGCATCCTGAATTTGAGTCTTCATTGTGCCCGAGCGTAACCCATACAGACTTGTGGTCGGATCGCCTAAGCGAAATAGGCTAGAACCTTTGGGTATGCGTATACGCTCTTTGATTAGCTCGTCAAGTATGACCACGTCTTTCTGAGACATTCCTAAGGGAATGCAGATCTCGCTAAGCATGCATGTAGAGCAGCGAGTGGAGTCAGGCGTTACGGGTATAGTTTTCTGCATAGAATATTTTATGACTGCTAACGAACTGTGCAGCATTTTCAGTCATGGCTTGTGCTTACTTTCAAAGGATGTGACCGTGAGCATTCTTTGAGAAAGATCAAGTATAAGCGAGATGCAGGGTATACCATAATGAATGCGTTGTTTTCAAGCACGCACAAGTAGATTTTTTGCTGTTTTAGCTGCTAACCATGCTGCTAATCTTTGCGGATAGCAAGGGGCTTAGATCTAGTGGTGGTTAGCTACGAAAAGTTAGCTATGACGCAATAGCAGTGCCCGTAGTTTGGCGCGTATTTGTGCGAGTTCTGCAGGGTTGATTTTCCCCTGGTAACTGATCTTTGTATTGACCCAATCTAGACTTTTGACTTGGTCGGCCAGTGCTGCAATGTTTTGTTCATGACCTAAGGGAACTTCAAAAGGGTAGCCTTTTATAGTAGAGGTCACTGCGCATGCCACGACAAGTTTGGATTTTTTATTGTAGGCTAAAGGACTAAGTATGACTGCTGGTTTGTAGTCTAGGGCCTGGCTGCCCGCGGGCAAGTCGTAGTGTAGCCAAATAAGGTCACCTGCATCAGGGATGTATCGCTTGCTCATTTGTGCGCCTTGTTAGATATCTGCTGCACCGAAGTCAATTTCGGTGTGAGTATTGTTGGTTTTTATGCCAGCTAAAAGTTGATTTAGGTCGTATTCTTCGGCACGGATAGGTTCTATGACTAAACAGCCGGCCTCTATGCGGATGTCGACCAGGCTTTCTGTGTCAAGTTTTAGCGATTTCATCATGCTGGATGGTAGGCGAATTGCGGCACTATTGCCCCATTTTTTGATCACACCTCGCATTGTTTGTCTCCTATAAGGGTTGGGTGTTACTGAATAATACTTTTGTGAGCCTTTTTTATTTGGCCATAGCTTAACAGTTTATTGTTGACTATTAAATTAGCCTATTAGGGATTTGCATTAAAGTTTATATTTCTTAGTGATAGCTTGAAATTGGCAATTCTGACCGCATGTGGTAGGTAATCAATTTAATGCTTTATTTTTGTGGTGACACGCTATGCGATACGACAAACTAACTACTAAATTTCAGCAGGCGCTGGCGGATGCGCAAAGCCTTGCTACCCGAAACAACCATCCTTATATTGAGCCGGCACACGTATTAAGTGCCTTGTTGGCCGATGCCGATAGTGGTGCAGGCAGCCTGCTAGCGCGTGCAGGTGTAGCTGTTAATCGTTTGACCCCAGCGCTCAACACCCTACTCGAGGGCTATCCACAGGTGCAGGGCAGCGATGCAGGCAATGTGCAGGTTAGCCGTGAATTACAAGGTGTATTTGCACGTACCGACAAGGAAGCGGCGAATCGTGGTGACAGCTACATCGCTAGCGAACTGTTTTTGTTGGCCTTGGCCGACGATAAAGGCGATACCGGCCGCTTGTTGCGTGAAACCGGTCTGCAGCGCAAGGCTTTAGAAGCGGCTGTCGAGGCTGTACGCGGTGGAGCATCTGTCTCTGATGCAGAAGGCGAGTCCAACCGCGAGGCATTATCCAAGTACACCACTGACATGACGGAACTTGCACGTCAGGGGAAACTGGACCCAGTTATAGGACGTGATGATGAAATTCGTCGTTCTATACAAATTTTGCAGCGCCGTACTAAAAATAACCCTGTACTCATTGGTGAGCCTGGTGTGGGTAAAACCGCCATCGTTGAAGGGTTGGCGCAGCGCATTATTAATAACGAAGTGCCTGAAACCCTCAAGGGTAAACGTGTCCTGTCCTTGGATATGGCGGCGTTGCTAGCAGGAGCTAAATATCGCGGAGAGTTCGAAGAACGCTTAAAAGCCGTTTTGAAAGAGCTGTCTCACGATGATGGCAAAACCATAGTCTTTATTGATGAACTACATACTATGGTTGGTGCAGGTAAAGCTGAGGGCGCTATGGATGCTGGCAATATGCTCAAGCCAGCTTTAGCGCGTGGCGAACTGCATTGCATAGGCGCGACTACTCTGGATGAATACCGTAAGTACATCGAAAAAGACGCCGCTCTTGAGCGTCGTTTCCAGAAGGTGCTTATTAATGAGCCTGATGTAGAGTCAACCATCGCCATATTGCGAGGTCTGCAGGAACGCTACGAATTGCACCACGGTGTGGCCATTACGGACCCAGCCATAGTGGCTGCTGCAGAATTGTCTAATCGTTATATCACCGATCGTTTCTTACCTGACAAGGCGATAGACCTGATTGACGAAGCGGGTGCGCGTATACGCATGGAAATTGACTCAAAACCCGAGGTCATGGACAAGCTGGATAGGCGGATTATTCAACTGAAAATTGAACGCGAGGCAGTCAATAAAGATTCCGATGAGGCTTCACAGCGTCGTCTGAAAGCCATAGAAGACGAATTGATCAAGTTGCAGCGTGAATATAATGACTTTGAAGAAATCTGGAAGGCTGAAAAAGCAGCAGTTCAGGGGTCTCAGGCCATTAAAGAGGAAATAGAACGTACTCGTGCTGAGATGGCAGAGCTACAACGCAAAGGCCAGTTCGACAAGCTTGCAGAGCTGCAGTACGGTAAGTTGCCTGAACTTGAAGGTCGCTTACAAACTGCTGAAGCCAGTCAACAATCTGAAGTGGATCCCGAGCATCCGCGTTTGTTGCGCACTCAAGTGGGTGCCGAGGAAATTGCCGAAGTCGTATCACGTGCGACAGGGATACCTGTGGCCAAAATGATGCAGGGTGAACGTGCCAAGCTATTGGGCATGGAGGACTTTCTGCACAAGCGTGTGGTGGGTCAAAGTGAGGCTGTAGGCTTGGTATCGGACGCCATACGTCGTTCACGTGCAGGCTTGTCCGACCCTTCACGTCCTTCGGGATCATTCTTGTTCTTAGGACCGACTGGAGTTGGTAAAACCGAATTAACTAAAGCCTTGGCTAACTTCCTGTTCGACTCAGATGATCACTTGATTCGTATCGACATGAGCGAGTTCATGGAGAAACACTCGGTGGCACGTTTAATCGGTGCGCCTCCTGGGTATGTAGGTTACGAAGAGGGCGGTTATCTAACCGAAGCTGTGCGTCGTAAGCCGTATAGTGTTGTGCTGTTGGACGAGGTTGAAAAAGCGCATCCGGATGTATTTAATGTGCTGTTGCAAGTGCTGGATGATGGGCGCCTTACGGATGGCCAAGGCCGCACGGTAGATTTTCGTAATACGGTCATTATTATGACGTCCAACTTAGGGTCGCAGCATATTCAAAGTATGACGGGACAGCCTTACGAGGTGATCAAGGAAGTCGTTTGGGCAGAACTGAAAACGGCTTTCCGACCAGAGTTCCTAAACCGTATCGACGAAGTCGTGGTGTTTCATGGGCTGGAAAGCAAACATATCGAAGCCATTGCAGGGATACAAATCCGTCGTTTGGCTGAACGTTTAGCTGAAAAAGATATGCGTTTGGAAGTATCTGAAGCGGCTTTAGGGCAACTGGCTCTGGCAGGGTTTGATCCAGTGTTTGGTGCCAGGCCGTTAAAACGCGCCATCCAGCAGTATATTGAAAACCCGGTGGCGCGTTTGATACTAGAAGGTAAGTTCGGTCCTAAGGATGTAGTGCCTGTAGATTGGCAAAATGATAAATTCGTTTTTTCAAGGACTCTCCAGTAAGACATTAGCAGTCCGCTGCTGACCTAACTTCAAGGAAGGCAGCGGGCTGCCATTCAGGGTATTAAGCTGAACTGGTGGGGTACGTTGGGCGCTGGCTTGTTGAGCAGCGCCTTTGCCAGTATTTAGCACACTGATAGCCTGATGCAGGATTTCTGTTTCATAGGCTAGGGTATCTATGGTTTGACCTAGATCTTCTACCATTTGGGCGTTGTTGTGGGTAGCACTATCGATTTTGCCGATTGCCTGATTGATTTGTTCCAATCCGGTCGTTTGTTCAGCTGTGGCGGTAGAGATTTCGTCCATGATATCGGTGACTCTATGTACTGACTCTACGATTTCCTGCATAGTTAGGCCAGCGCGACTTGCTTGTTCAGAGCCTAGCGTCATGCGTTGTACGGAATCATCGATCAGGGCTTTGATGTCAGTGGCCGCAGCGGCACTGCGCTGTGCCAAGTTGCGTACTTCACCGGCAACTACAGCAAAACCGCGACCAGCTTCGCCAGCCCTGGCGGATTCTACTGCGGCATTAAGCGCCAGGATATTCGTCTGAAAGGCTATGCCTTCAATCATGGTAACGATATCACCGATTTTGCGCGAGCTGTCATGCATATCCTTCATGGTTGTAACCACTTCGTTGACGACCTTGCCACCATGCTGCGCAATTTTCATACTGGCTGCAGTTAATTGTGTTGCTTGATGGGCGTTGTCGGCCGTTTGCCTGACAGTTGCCGTTAGCTGTTCCATGCTGGTAGCTGTTTGGGCTAATGACGAGGCTTGCTGGTGGGTACGTTCCGATAGCCTGTCGTTGTTGGCGTGTAGCGTGTGTGTTGCCTGCGAGGCGGCACTTATGCCAAGCTCAACATCGTTAGCGATACTGATCAGGCTTTTACGCATCAAGTCTAGGTAAAAATATAAATTACCCACTTCACCGCGTTGGGTATTATCAATAGGAATGTCCAGGTTGCCAGAGGCGACCTGTCGGGCAATGTTAGCTACGCCCTCTAGGGGGCGTATTATCCGCTGGGTAACTACCCAGCCATACCCTAGGGCCACAAGTGCAAGTACTGCCACAGCTGACAGCCACCAGGCTTGTTCCCCAGGAGGAAAGCCTCCTTGTACGGCAAACCACATGGATATTCCCAAGCTGGTAGCTGCTAGGGCGCCAGCGCGGGCCATGCCGGCCTTTAAAGTATCGGCAAAGGGCAGGGCCAAGACATTAAAGATACGCCGCCATCCTGCACGCACACGCTGTCCGCCTTTGACGGTATACCCGTTAGAGCGACCTGCGTTTATGTCTTCGTAAAGTGCTTCAGCTTGAGCGATTTGCTCATCGCTAGGCCTGACCCGTACCGAGGCATAGCCCGTTAATGTGCCGTTATTCCACGTAGGTGTAGCATTGGCCAGCATCCAGTAGAAACCACCATCTTTACTGCGATTTTTTACTACACCCATCCACGGCTTGCCTTGGCTTACGGTATCCCAGAAGTCTTTATAGACAGCAGGCGGCATATCCGGGTGACGCACAATATTGTGTGCTTTTCCTAGTAGTTCTTCTTGAGTAAAACCACTAATTTCATGAAACGTAGGGTTGGCATAGGTAATGCGGCCCTTGGTGTCCGTTTTGGAAATCAGGTATTGGTCTTCTCTTACCCGGGTTTCGGTGTTGTACACCGGAAAATTTTTACGCATGGGGACTAGCCTCACTGGGGTTAGGCACACATTAACGAATGTCGTACTTTAATGTGAACGATCTGGCCGCATAAACATTGCGAGGAAACAAGCCAGCTATTATGCTACATAAAGTAGCAGAGTATTGCTTGTCTGTTCAAATCAACCCGTTCGCTTAGTTTTAGTAAAAGCTTTGAGTGCTGTTTTGTGGTGATTTTAAAAATTTATCTTCTACGACTTGACATTCAAATAAAAGGTGGTGTATAGTCTTGGACTTTGGCGCATTAGCTCAGTCGGTTAGAGCGACGGAATCATAATCCGCAGGTCCCCTGTTCGAATCAGGGATGCGCCACCAAGAATACCAAGGGCTTACGTTTTCACGTAAGCCCTTTTTCTATGTGTATTCAGACCATATAGATCAATTAAAAAGGCAGCAACAGAACATGGATTATCTTAGGCGTATTTTTGGAAGCATCAACACACAATACTTGGTTCGTGCTTATGTATTTAGCTTTGCGTTATTTGGCTTGATGGCGTATTTCTTAGTTGTCAGCCGTTCAGAAGCAACTCCAGTTAATTGGCCGGTGATGGCTATATTTTTTATTTCAGCACTACTCTTCCCATTTTCAAAGCTGGTATACGATGAATTGAAATCATTTTTACTGGGTAATAATGTGTTCTATCTGAACGCTCTTGTCGTTCTTTTCGCGAAGCTTTTCATTAACGTGTTTTTATTTTCTTTCGCAATTTTTGTTGCGCCTTTGGGTGTTTTGTATCTCCACTTTCGGTCACGCTAACTCCAGCAGCCCTTATTGTTGACTATTAGATGAGCCATTATTGATCACTCCAAGGGTAAGCCCCTAGAGCATTGGGGCTCAGCAGTGTTACAAAAGGCTATCCCCAGAGTTATTCACAGTTTGCGGGGATAACTCTGGACTTAAGCGCCTTTTACGCACAGCACTTGTTTTAACGTATGCACCACATCCACTAGATCGGTTTGGTTGGCCATAACCTCATCTATGGATTTATAAGCGCCAGGGATTTCATCAAGTACGGCAGCGTCTTTACGGCACTCTACATCCTGGGTTTGCGCTTTAAGATCGGCAACAGTAAACGTTTTTCTGGCGGCGGTACGGCTCATTTTTCGACCAGCACCGTGGGAACACGAACAGTATGACTCTGGGTTGCCTTTACCACGTACTATGTAGCTGCGTTGGCCCATAGAGCCTGGAATGATGCCTAAGTCGCCTTCTTGGGCGCGTATGGCACCTTTACGGGTTACCCACAAGTTGCGCCCGAAATGGGTTTCTTGTTCTACATAGTTGTGATGACAGTTAATGGCTTCTTCGGTAACCGTGAATTCTGCAGAAATATGGCGACGCATGGCAGCAATTACCGCGCTCATCATGGCCCGTCGGTTCTCGAAGGCGTAGTCCTGAGCCCATTGGACAGCTTCAACGTAATCATTAAAATCGTCAGTGTCTTCAGGAAAATACGCTAAATCTCCATCGGGCAAGCTAATGAAGTATTGTTCCATGCGACGTTTGGCTTTTTCAATAAAGTAACGACCTATCAGGTTGCCGGCGCCGCGTGAACCTGAATGCAGCATGACCCAAACATCTTGGTTTTCATCTAGGCAGATTTCAATAAAGTGATTACCCGACCCTAGGGTACCCAATTGTATGTCAGCGTTCTTATTGAATATTTTGCTGTGTTTGTTGGTGATGTGCGTGTAGCGATGATGCAAATCCTTGGGGATTTCAGGCGCACGGTCAGCTTTATGCTTACCACCTGCGCCTAAGGGCACGTCACGTTCTATTTGGTGACGTATAGCCGCTAGACTATCGGGTAGATCGCTAGCTTTCAGTGACAGTCGTACGGCGTTCATGCCGCATCCGATGTCCACCCCAACCGCTGCGGGAATAATGGCTTTGTCAGTGGCAATTACTGTGCCGACGGTAGCGCCTATGCCTGCATGCACATCTGGCATGCAGACGACTCCATTAGGAGCGATAAAAGGCAGTTGGGCCAGGTTCTTGAGCTGCTGCAGCGCAGTGGCTTCTACGTCGTCGGTCCAGATCTTAATAGGGCGAGAACCCTGTTTGTTGATAACTTGTTTCATATCTACCCTTTATATCCGATTCTGGTGGATATGGGCAGGGTAGATATGATTTACGCCTTATTTCACATGGTAGGGCAGGTAAGTGGCCAGATCGGGAAATAGTCCGATCAGCACTAATACCAGAGCCATGATGAATACATATGGCAAGGTCCCGGCAATAATTCTGGATAAGGGGACGTCTTCTACTACCCCTTGGACCACGAATAGATTCAGGCCTACTGGTGGGGTGATTAGGGCCATTTCCATGTTAATGATCATGATGATGCCAAACCAGACTGGATCCCAGCCTAATGCCAGAACGATAGGAATCAAGATGGGTGCAGTGATCACTATGATGGAAAGCGTTTCCATAAAGCAACCCAGGAAGATCAGCAGCATATTGATCGTGATAAAGGCAGCCCAGGGGGGGACATCCAGTTCGGCGACGACTCGTGAGATCGTAGGTGCCACACTGCTGGTCGTCATGGCATAGCCAAATACCATAGCACCGGCAATGATCATCAGCACCATTACGCTGCCTTTGGCAGTGTCACGCAGTATGACAATGATTTTATCCCAGGATAGTTCGCGATAGATAATGGCTGAGAGCACCAAGCTGGCAAATACGCCAAGCGCAGCCGCTTCGGTGGGTGTTGCTATGCCTTGATAGATGGTCCCCAGTATGACCCAAATCAGTAAGCCCACAGGGATAATGTGTTTCAAGGCGCTTAGCCTTTCACGCATGTTAACGGTTTCTGTGACATCGATATTGCGTTTTTTTAGTTCGCGTCTGGCTACCCATACCTGGTAAACAATGAAGCTTATGGCCATAATAATGCCAGGAATAATACCGGCGATGAATAGGGCGCCTATGGATTCCTGAGCAATAATGCCGTAAACGATCAGTGGGATACTGGGTGGTATTAATATACCTAAGGTTCCACCTGCAGCGACGGCACCACATGCAGTTTCGTCTTTGTAGCCATAGCGGCGCATTTCAAGTACCGAGAAACGACCTATAGCGCCGGCAGTAGCCACACTAGAGCCGGATACCGCAGCCATAATAGTGCATGCCAGTGTGGTGGCAACTGTTAAGCCGCCTGGCACACCATGTAGTAACGTAGCCAGCGATTGGTATAGACGAGCACCCATACCAGATGCCGATATGATCGCCCCCATCAGTATAAATAGTGGTACTGCTGTCAGGGTAAAGTTAGCAACCGAAGACCATAGCGTGGGGGCGACTAAGCCCAGGGCATCTAGGCCACCTCCTAGTATGGCTATGGCTCCTAAGCCAACGGCCATTAGCGAAAAGGCAACCGGTATCCCGATTAATAAAGCGACCAGTAATGCAACAAACATCGCTAGTCCTATCCATAACTCGATCATGCAACATCCTTCTATCGGCAGGCTAGCGCGATGGTTTGTAAATTTGAATGATAAGAACCACTAACAGCCACGCCATTCCAAGAAAAAAGAATAGATAGGGAATCCAGAGGCTGATGGATAACAGGGTGTCGGAAACTTCGTTGCTGGACCAGGCGTCGATGAAAAATTCGTAGCTAAGCCAAGTCAAGGTTGCCACTAGTATCACCATGCAAATATTGACAATAGTGGCTACTGCTTGGCGCATCGGTGGTTTTAGTTTTTGCACCAACATATCTACCCTGACATGGGAGCCTTCTTTGAGCGCGTAGGCTGCGCCCATGAAGGTGATATATCCCATTAGGTACATGGTGACCTCAGTCACCCAGGAGTTAGTCATGAGAAATAGGGTGCGCGTAATCACGTCATAGGCCACAAAAAGGCCTATTAGAAAAGTGGCCACCCCCACGGATAATCCCGAGAGGGTTAACAGGGCATTGAAAATACCCTTTTTAGGGTGTGGCCCTTCGTGGGATGAGATCATTTGTAAATAGCCAAAATTTCATCAAGTAAGGCGGCACTAGATGGGTTGTCTTCTTTGAACTTTGGAAACGCATATTTTTCAAACAGGCTATGCCATTCATTCCACTCCTCGAGTGTCATTTGGCTGACCTTGACACCGTTATCAGCAAAAAGTTTAGCAACACGGACATCTTCTTGGCGTGCACCTTCTAAGGCAGGTAGTTCTAGGCTTTGCCCGACTTCCACTAAGATTTGCTGCTGCTCAGGAGTTAGCTTCTTCCAGGTTTTCATACTGATGGCGATGGGCTCTATCGTGTAATAGATACTGTATTTCTCAGGTGAAACATAGTATTTACTGACTTCGTAAAGCCTAAACGCACCAAAAGAGCTGGAAGAGGTCCATACCGAATCCAATAGGCCTAGCTGCATGGCGCTATAGTTCTCTGAGGATGGCATGGAAACCGTGCTGGCTTGAGCTTGTTGCAAGGCATAAGACATGTACTTGCCTGCTGCGCGTACTTTTTCACCGCTAACATCCGTTGGTGACCCTACTGCCTTTTTCGTTGACGCTACGCCACCTGAGATCTGTATCCAGGACAAAGTTTTGAAACCGTAGTTTTCTGCTTGAGCTTCAATTTTTTTCCATGGTTCAGTGTTTCTGAATTCGAATACATCATCATGGGATTTCCATACACCGGGCATAAGTACCAGGTTCATGTCAGGAATAGCACCTGCAGCATAAATATACGGATAGATCGCCATATCGACCGTGCCGTTTTTTAGCGCAGTATGAGTATTACTGGCTTTAACTAGAGACTCGGCTGGGAAAAACTGAATTTTAAGGTCACCATTTGAGCGTTTTTCAACTTCTTCTGCGAACTTTATAGCGGTTGCTATGACATAGTCTGATTCAGCTTGTGGCCACTGGTGCGCCATTTTTAATGTGAGCGCTTGGGCGGCAGTTGGCAGTGCGAAGCTGAATGCTGTTACGACGCCTAATGCAGCAAATATATGCTTTCCTTGATTCATTTTTGTCTCCTGGACTTAGGTTTGTTAGAATTTTACATACCGAATTATTGGTGTTTTTAATTTTATACTCTGAATCTTTATGGGTGTGCAAATGGATTCACGGGCGAACTATAGCATTTAACAGGGTTGGTTTCTGTATAATGAATAAATTCTTGTTATAATTCATTATTGTGAATTTAATCGTATGAAGGAAGCGTCCTACCATGTCCTCTGCGCCTAGTCGTTCTGCATTACGTCCCTTTGATGTGCTGGAAGCATTTAGGGTGGCTGGGCGGCCACTGTCTTTATCAGAAATATCACAAATGGCAGATATCCCTTTATCAACCTGCCATAGTGTGGTTCGCTCCCTAGAGCAATATGGACTGTTATATTTTTTATCAGGCCGTGAATCCTATCCTACGCGCTGGTTATGGGATACAGCCCGTGAAATCAATGCCAACGACCCCATCGCAACGCGTTGTTTGCCTGCGCTAACCGCTTTGCGTGATGCCACTAATGAAACCATTATCTTGGGAACTCGCCAAGATGACCGCGTACTTTATCTGTTGGTAGTGGAAAGCGGGCAGACGATACGCTATTCATCGCGCGCCGGTGACTTTAAACCCCTGCATTCCAGTGCCATTGGTAAGGTGATGCTAACGGCTATGTTCGATAAACAACTGGTCGAATGGTTATCCAAACACGAGCTTACTCAGGCCACAGCCCAAACCATTACTGATCTGGATGGTTTGCGTCAGGATCTGGATATCAGTCGTCAACGTGGTTACACCGTTACGCGTGGGGAAAACGTTGCTGACGTGATGGCAATTGCTGCACCCTTGGTTTGTGGTGCCATGACGCTAGGAATTGCGGTAGCAGGCCCCTTGCAACGCATGGAGCGGCATGCCGAACAGATATCCCAGCAATTGCTGTCGTGTGTTGCTGGCATTAAGTTGTAATGAAAGAATTGTTGTTTGTTTGTGTAGTACTTGCGTTGTAAAACTGAAGTAACTATTTGGAAGCTGGTGTAAATCCAGCGCGGTCGCGCCACTGTTACCGGTGCCTTATGTACCGGAAGCCAGACTCAAATAGTGTTGTGTACCTTATTTACTTATTAGGGGCGCGTAACCCCAGGAGATCTCAGTATGACTGATACCGTTCTTAGTGATGATATTGCCGTGCAACTTACCACCCAAACCTTGAACCATAACTACTCAGGAGCCCAGGCCCACCTACAAGCCGGAACCACAATGGAAGTACGAAAAATAGCAGGGGCGCTGGGCGCCGAGATCTCAGGCGTAGATTTATCTACCCCGCTTAATGCCATACAGGCCAAAGAAATACGTCAAGCTTTACTGGACCATCAGGTTATTTTTCTGCGCAATCAAGAAATTACCCCACAACGTTTTCTAGATTTTGCTCAGGCGATGGGGGAGCCCGTAGAATATCCTTTTGTTAAAGGCTTGCAGGATTTCCCACAAATCATCGAAGTGAAAAAGTTGGAAACTGAAAAGGTTAACTTCGGTGGCATTTGGCACTCGGATACCACTTATCTTCAGGTGCCACCTATGGGATCCATGTTGCTGTCGCGCGAGGTGCCACCCTATGGCGGCGACACCATGTTTGCCAACCAAGAACTCGCCTACGAGGCCTTGTCTGACACTATGAAAGGCTTACTGGATGGTTTGATAGGGATTAGTACCTCGGCCAAAGCTGATGTTTCGCGTACACGCGAAGATCGTATCCGTACAGATGGCAAAGAGGAACAGCTGGAAGATTACGTCGCAGAACATCCAGTGGTTCGCACCCACCCGGAAACAGGTCGTAAAAGCTTATATGTGAATATTGCCCATACAGCAGGAATCAAGGGCATGACCGATGAAGAAAGTAAGCCTTTACTTGAATTTCTTTTCCAACATCAGGTTAAGCCAGAGTTCACTTGTCGTTTTGTCTGGACCCCAAATGCCATTGCATTTTGGGATAACCGTTGTGCCATGCACAATCCAGTGAATGATTATCATGGCTTTCGCCGCGTCATGAACAGAATTACGTTAAAAGGCGATAAACCCTTTTAATCGGGTTTAATTGCGGTCCTGCCCATCTTATATCAGGCGGGCAGGGCCGTAGTTTATTATGTGCCTATTTTTTTAGCTGCGGTTGCTCTAGGTAACGGACGTCACGCACAGGCAAAGGTGCTGGGTCCAACACTTGGTAACCTTGTGATTGCAGATACGCAATTTCAGCAAATCCTGCGGGTACTACGGTTACAAAACCGTGCATGTCTTCTGGTTTATAGCCAGCAGCCAATAATGCGTTGTTGCACATGCGAAACTCAACACCATCTTCCGCAAGCTCGGCCATGCGCTGCATCTCGCTTTGGTATTTTTCATAGTTTTCTTTGGCAAAAGCCCTGAGTTCGGGGCCGTGTGTGACCACCACTACAGAACCTTTTAGCGGTTTTTTGGTGTTAAGCACAAAACCATATAAGGCATTTAAGCTTTTAGGGTCAGCGTAATTTACATCGAAGACGATATCGATTTGAGGGTACTCGTGCAAATCCACTTTTGCCGTACCGTAAGGTGAGTACTCTTCTTCGGCCGCCTGAGTTATTGGCCCTACCAAGGCTAAAGCCAGTAGACCTGTGAGCGTATATAGACCAAATTTCAAGAGTGTCTCCTAGTGAGAGAAAAGTTGCTAAAAGCGTTCGTGGCTGGCCAGATAACGCCATTTTCCTAAGGGTAGGCTGCTCATCGCCAAGCGACCTATGCGTATTCGCTTGATGTTGATTACTTCTAGCCCTAGCTCTGTGCACATGCTAGTGATCAAGCCTAGGGGTGGGGTTTTCAAAGCGAACCGTAGGTGGCCATCGCTTTGCCAACTGATCTTGGCAGCCGGCAATTCTCGTCCCTGCCAAGGCCAAGGGCGGTTCAGTTTTTTCAGATCGCTCTCAGATAGCGTACCGTTTACATGTACGACATACTCCATTTCTACGTGGGCGGCATCATCCAGTAGTTTGCGGTGTATGCGGTATTCCTGGCTGGCCACAACCAGTCCGCAGGCCTGGGTTTCCAGCGATGTGTCCAGAACCAACCCCACCAGATGGCGTTTCAGCATAGGCTGATTTAAGGTTGGACTCATTATTTGGTTTTCTGCCACTAATAACTCGGCTGCTGAACCATCACCTTCTGTGGCGCTCCAGCCTACCGGCTTATGCAGTAAAAAGGTAACGGGAGCGACATCGTCGGGCGATGCATCAGATGCCAACCTAATGGTTTGCTTAGCTGCAACACGAAACCCTGGTTCCTCTATCACTTCGCCGTCCACGCTCACCCAGCCGCCTGTGATGTAATTGTCGGCTTCACGGCGTGAACAGTTGTGTTGGGTAGCAATATATTTTGCCAGGCGTAAGGTGTTGCTCATAGGTGCTAAGAAAAAGGTAAAACAGCGTGGTTTAACGGTTGGCTTGTGCTGCGTCTGCGGCCAAGGCCATATTTAGGAAGATGCTGGCAGCGCCTTGCTCATTAAACGAAAACACCCGGCTGACAACGACATAAATGTCGTCTGAACCTGGAAACGTAATGCCGTCACCAGCATTGGGTACAAAGCCAGCAGGAAATACCGGCGCCTTGGGGAATGTGGCGGGTTTTTGGCTATTTTGTGCAAAATTAAAGGCGAGTGTGGGCGCAGTGTTGCTCATGCTATCTCCTGGAAAAACAGACAAAATTATGAAAGCATGCAAGCATAACCTAGTCTGAAGCCCTAAGTGTAGGCAGGCGACGGCTAATTCGGGTATTCTTCTTGGCTATATTTTAGAAGGAGTTTTAATTATGGCACTAGCCACTGCTCGTCATATTTTGGTTGCTACTGAAGAAAAATGCAATGAACTGAAAGCCGCTATTGAAGGTGGTGCGGATTTCGCTCAAGTTGCAAAAGACAACTCAAGTTGCCCATCTAGCCGTGATGGCGGCGATCTTGGTTCATTTGGCCCAGGTCAAATGGTTAAAGAGTTCGATACGGTGGTGTTTAGCGCTCCGATCAATGTAGTCCAAGGCCCAGTGAAAACCCAGTTTGGTTACCACTTATTAGAAGTAACTAGTCGCCAAGACTAATCTAAAGTTGCCCCTGCCCAGATGCTTACACCATGTGTGTAGCCATCTTGGCGGGGGTTTTTTATGCTGAAACTAGGTCGTGAATTAGTAGACGCCTTGCAAGAACTTGCTTTATGCCGTACAAAAGGATGGTTGCAGATTATTTCATTATGAAAAAATGCGCAATTGTTAGCGCACAAAGGAGAGAAGCAATGATAAAGAAAAATAAAAAGTCTGTCGCCCGCCTAGTGGGTGTACTGGCGGTTATGGTTTTGGCAGGGTGTGCCACTATGGAAAAACCCATTATTTTGGACAGTGATGTTGCCTTTGGTTTTGGTAGTGCTGAACTGACCCCTGCAGGAGCAAGTAAAATAAATCAGTATGCTGACTCCATAAGAGCCAGAGGGGAAACACGCATAGAAATTATTGGTCACTCTGATCGTATAGGTGATGCCAGGGCGAACCAAACCTTATCCGAACGCCGTGCACAAGCCGTGCGTAACCAATTGCTTAAAAACCGTTTGAAGCCGGACAATATTACTGCGCGTGGTCTAGGTGCTAGGAACCCTGTAGTCACCAACTGCCATCAAACGAATAATGCAGCACTGATTGCCTGCTTAGCACCTAATCGACGTGTTGAAATTAACGTTACCGATTTACGCTGGTAATTGATTATCTGATTTTACCCGCTGTTTACAAAGCGCCTGTCTTTATTCAGACTGGCGCTTTTTTAGTTGAAGCACGGACTCCCCCTTATCTGTAGGCTATCGTTAAGACCCAGGCGCCAGTCGTTTTCTTGTTTACCTATCGCAAGGTCTAGTTTGGTCTGGCTTAAACAAGAGTTTTTTGGTCGCAAACCAGCGCTATGGTAATCAGCAGATGTTATGGGCAGCAACTGGGGTATCTTGCTTACCATTCCGGCATGCTGGGCATGTAGAAAAATTTCCTGAGCAAAGCCAAACCAACTGGTATAAGGCTGGCCAGAAAAATGGTAAACGCCAGAGGGCAGCCCGTTAGGGCTAAGACTTTGTTGCAGCATAATTAGCAGGGCTTGTGCTAAATGTGGTGAATATGTTGGTCCGCCAATTTGATCGCTGACTATGCGTAAGGTATCGTGATGTTGTGCCAGTTGAAGCATGGTTTTTAGAAAGTTATTGCCAAATTGGCTGAATAGCCAACTGCTTCTAACGATCAATGCATTTGGTTGTGCGGCCAATACCGCATGTTCACCTGCCAGTTTGGATTGCCCATAAACATTTAATGGTTCAGTGGGGTCTTTTTCAGACCAAGGCTGAGCCTTGCTGCCATCAAATACATAATCCGTCGATAGGTGTAGCAAGCGAATGTGGCGTTGCTGGCATGCCTGCGCTAGCAAGGCGGGTGCTTCTGCATTTAGTTGCCACGCCAAATCAACATTAGCCTCAGCCTGGTCTACTTGTGTGTAGGCGGCCGTATTTATCACTGCAGCAATATCATGAGCATCCAAATAATTGGTGATTTGCTGCGCTTGGCAAATGTCCAGGGTGTTTTTATTGGCCAGTAGCAACTGCATGCCTAGTGCTTGTGCTTGAGTCTGTAGGTTGGCCAGCACAGTGCCTAGTTGGCCTTGGGCTCCGGTTACCAGTATCTTGTTAAGCTTGGGGACTTGCATATCAGCCTCACGTCTTACTCTAGACCTAATTGTCCATGCCATTGGGCTAGCTTAGGGTGATGACGGTCTTTTTCAGAAAGACGCGGTTGGCTGCTAGGCCAGGGTATGGCCAGTGTGGGGCAGTTCCATGCCAGGCCAGCTTCATCGTCAGGGTGGTAGTAATCTGTGCATTTATAGTGCAAGTCGGCGTATTCACTAATAACAAAAAAACCATGTGCATAGCCGGGAGGCACCCAAACCTGCTTGTGGTTGGTATCACTAATTTCTACTGCAACATGATGGGTGTAGGTGGGGGAATCAGGATTAATGTCTACCGTAACGTCTAGTACGGTACCGTAGCTGACGCTGACCAGTTTTCCTTGAGGGCGCGTTTTTTGGAAATGCAAACCACGTAATACCCCTTTACCCGAGCGCGAGCAATTATCTTGGACCAGTGGCAGTGTTATACCTGCTTGATCTCGGTAACGCTGGGCGCTATAGGTTTCTTTGAAAAAGCCGCGCTCATCATGAAAGAGACGCGGCTCTATGATTAACACGCCTGCAAGCATGGTTTTACTGACGTTCATACTGGGTACACCTAGGGTAGATAGCACGTATTGTAGTTCAGGCTGCAGTGGGGTGATAGTTAGCACATTGGGGTTTACGTGTAGTCATTTTCAGACTAAATGTCTTGTACTAAAGACTAGGAAGGTGCATATTAGTTGCAGCGATTGCACATGGTGTTGATTGCCATAACGTGCATCTCTTTCCCTTTATATCGTTTTGGAGAGCCCCATGGTAAACATGAGTCGGCGTCAATTCTTCAAGGTGACGGGCACTACGCTGGCAAGTTCTAGCCTGGCATTGCTAGGGGCTGCCCCTAGTCCTGCTCTGGCGGAAGTCAGGCAGTACAAGCTCGCTCGCATGACGGAAACGCGCAATACCTGTCCATACTGTTCGGTTGCTTGTGGTGTTTTGATGTATAGCTTGGGTGATGGCGCAAAAAATGCCAAAGCTAGCATTATGCACATTGAGGGTGACCCTGATCATCCAGTTAACCGTGGCACATTATGTCCCAAAGGTGCGGCGCTGGTGGACTTTATTCATAGTCCCAGTCGTCTTCAATACCCTGAATATCGTGCTCCTGGTTCAGATACTTGGCAGCGTATTTCATGGGACGATGCCTATACCCGCATCGCCAAACTCATGAAAGACGATCGCGATGCAAACTTTATTGAAAAAACGGCCGACGGAAAAACAGTCAATCGCTGGACCACTACGGGCATGTTGGCAGCCTCAGCTAGTAGTAACGAAGTGGGTTACGTGACGCATAAAGTGATACGTAGTCTAGGAGTACTGGCATTCGATAACCAAGCACGTGTCTGACACGGCCCGACGGTGGCAGGTCTTGCCCCGACGTTTGGCCGTGGAGCGATGACGAACCATTGGGTCGACATCAAGAACGCGGATATTATTTTGATCATGGGCGGCAACGCCGCAGAAGCTCACCCTTGTGGGTTCAAATGGGTTACCGAAGCAAAGGCGAATAACAACGCCAAACTTATCGTGGTTGACCCACGCTTTACACGTTCGGCGTCGGTGGCCGATATGTACGCGCCCATACGCACTGGGACCGATATTATTTTCCTAGGTGGCGTCATCAGGTATCTACTTGAAAATGACAAAATCCACCATGAGTACGTACATAATTACACGGACTTCTCTTTTATCGTCCGTGAAGACTTCGACTTTGAAAATGGCTTGTATTCCGGGTATAACGATGCCGGACGTAGCTACGATAAAACCAGTTGGGACTACGAGCGTGGCGAAGATGGTTACGTCAAAGTTGATCCCACCCTGAAGCATCCGCGGTCGGTATACCAACTCATGAAGCAACACTATTCGCGCTATACGCCCGAAATGGTAGAGCGTGTTTGTGGTACTTCTCAGGACAAATTCCTGAGGGTTTGCGAATTGTTGGCATCCACTGCAACGTCGGGTCGTGCAGCAACCATACTGTATGCCTTAGGTTGGACGCAGCATTCTATAGGCTCACAAATCATACGTACTGGGGCTATGGTGCAGTTGTTGCTAGGGAATATTGGTATATCTGGCGGAGGTATGAATGCCTTGCGCGGTCACTCTAATATTCAGGGTTTAACGGATTTGGGCTTGATGTCCGATCTTTTACCGGGTTACCTAACCTTACCGCGTGAAACGGAACAAGACTTCGATGGCTATATTGCACAGCGTACGCAACAGCCACTGCGTTCCAATCAGCTTAGCTATTGGCGACATTATAAAAAATTCCATGTCAGCTTAATGAAAGCTTGGTGGGGTGATGCCGCTCAGGCCGACAATAACTGGGGATACGATTACCTACCTAAGTTAGATAAGCTCTACGACATGCTGCAAGTCTTCGAGCTCATGAGCAAAGGCGAAATGAATGGCTATATCGCTCAAGGCTTTAATCCTTTGGCTGCTACGCCCTACAAAGCCAAAATGCTGGGTGCTTTGTCCAAGCTGAAGTTCTTGATCATCATGGACCCGTTGGTCACAGAAACGTCTGAGTTTTGGCGTAATGTGGGTGAATACAACGACGTAGATTCCAGCCAAATTCAAACGGAAGTCTTCCGTTTACCCACCACCTGTTTCGCCGAAGAAGAAGGTGCGTTGGTGAACTCTGGTCGCTGGCTGCAGTGGCACTGGAAGGGGGCCGAACCCCCGGGTGAAGCAAAAAGCGACATAGAAATTATGGCGCTGTTGTTTACCCGTTTGCGAGGGCTTTATCAGACAGAAGGCGGTAAGTTCCCGGATCCTATTCTAAAACTATGGTGGCCGTATTCTAATCCGAACAACCCCACGGCGGCAGAACTAGCTATGGAGTATTCCGGTCGGGCGCTTACAGATTTGGCAGATCCCAATAGCGGTGCTGTACAACGCAAGGCAGGTGAACAGCTTGCTGGTTTTGGTGAACTGCGCGACGATGGTTCCACCATTAGCGGTTGCTGGATCTACGCTGGCTGTTGGTCTCAAGCAGGCAACCTGATGGCACGGCGCGATAACAGTGACCCCACCGGTATAGGCCAAACCCTAAACTGGGCTTGGGCTTGGCCTGCGAATCGACGAGTCCTGTATAACCGGGCATCCTGCGACTTACAGGGGCAACCCTTTAACCCTCGCCGGGCATTGGTCAGTTGGGATGGCAAAAAATGGGGCGGTGCCGATGTCCCAGATTTTAAAGCGGATGAAAATCCGGCTGGCGGCATGGGGCCATTTATTATGAACCCCGAAGGTGTGGCCCGCTTCTTTGCTCGTAAAAGTATGGCCGAAGGGCCATTCCCAGAGCACTATGAGCCTTTCGAAAACCCCTTGGGCTATAACCCTTTGCATCCCAAGGAACCCAGGGCTACCAGCAATCCTGCTGCACGAGTCTTCAAGGATGACTTGGCTAGCATGGGCAAGGTAGAACAGTTCCCTTATGTAGGTACCACCTACAGGTTAACCGAGCACTTTCACTATTGGACTAAGCATGTGCGCATGAATGCCATCATGCAACCACAGCAGTTTGTGGAAATAGGTGAAGAACTAGCCAGTAATCTGGGTATAGCCAATGGCTCTATGGTCAAAGTGTCTTCTAACCGTGGATATATCAAGGCGGTGGCGCTAGTTACTAAGCGCATTAGGACGCTCATGATAGAAGGAAAACCTGTCCATCATGTAGGCATACCCTTGCACTGGGGGTTTGTTGGCTTGGCTAAGCCAGGGTTTTTGGCCAATACGCTGACCCCAGCCGTAGGTGATGGTAATTCGCAGACACCGGAATTCAAGTCATTCTTGGTCCAAGTCGAGAAGCTCTAGGAGAATCGCTATGGCACTACAATCATTAGATATCAAGCGAATCTCCGCTACCACTACACCCCCTCCGGGCATGCGCGAACCCCTGGTCGAGGGCGGGGTTGCCAAGCTCATAGACACCAGTAAATGCATAGGTTGCAAAGCGTGCCAAGTCGCTTGCATGGAATGGAATGACCTACGTGATGAAATCGGTATCAACGTGGGCGTTTACGATAACCCTGCTGACCTTACCGAAAATACTTGGACTCTTATGCGGTTCGCCGAATACGAGAATCCGGTAGGGGATCTGGAATGGCTAATACGAAAAGACGGCTGTATGCACTGCGAGGATCCGGGCTGTCTTAAAGCTTGCCCGGCACCTGGCGCCATCGTGCAATACAACAACGGTATTGTCGACTTCCACGAAGAGCACTGTATAGGTTGTGGTTACTGCATCACTGGCTGTCCATTCGATGTCCCACGTATTTCAAAAAAGGATAACAAAGCCTATAAATGCACCTTGTGTTCTGATCGGATAGCGGTTGGCCAAGAGCCCGCTTGCGCCAAAGCCTGTCCTACAGGGGCCATTGTTTTTGGCACCAAAGAGGACATGAAACTGCATGCTGACGATCGCATTATGGACTTGAAGTCGCGTGGCTTTGAAAATGCGGGTTTGTACGATCCGGCTGGTGTCGGTGGTACACACGTTATGTATGTGTTGCACCATGCTGATCAGCCCGGTTTATATAGCAATTTACCCAAAGACCCGGTTATCAGTCCTATGGTCAACTTATGGAAAGGCATCGCTAAGCCCATAGGTGTTGCCACAATGGCATTTGCGGCATTGCTTGGTTTTTTCCATTACATCCGTACTGGCCCCGAGGAAATCAGCGACGAGGATGAACGCCGTGCCGCTGAAGACTTAGACCGCCCCAAGGAGAACCGCCATGACTGATAAACGCGACCAACTGATACAGCGTTATACGGCAAGCCAGCGTATTAACCATTGGATCATTGCGCTGACCTTCATACTTTTAACCTTGTCAGGACTGGCATTGTTTCATCCTGCGTTTTACTGGATGAGTAACCTGCTTGGTGGAGGCACCTGGACACGCATCTTGCATCCTTTCGTGGGCGTATTGATGTTTGTATGTTTCTTTGTGTTTGCTGCCAGAATGTTTTGCCACAACTTGATGTCCAGCAGTGATTGGACCTGGTTGGCGCGTTTTGGTGATGTGCTGAATAAGCGTTACGAGAAGGTTCCCGATGCTGGCCGTTATAACGGTGGTCAGAAACTGTTGTTTTTTCTCATGATTTTATGCATGTTGGTTTTGTTGTTAAGTGGCGTAGTCATGTGGCGTGAGTACTTCTCATTTTACTTTCCTATAGAGCTAATACGCCTAGCATCATTACTACATGCAGTGTCGGCATTTGTCCTGATTTGTGGGATCATAGTGCATATCTATGCTGGTATTTGGGTTAAGGGTTCCGTTAAAGCCATGACTCGCGGTACCGTAACACCGGGCTGGGCCTGGAAGTATCATCGCAACTGGTTTCGCAAGGTGCGTAAGTCGTAAAGTGTCCGTAATAGTGCTGTTGTGTTAGCTAACATGGCTGCGTTCTGTTTCTAGGCGCAGCCATGTTTTACAGGAGAATATAGTGCAGCGAATTCTTCCACGTGGCGAGATCGAAGGCCTGGATCACACCGCTATTCCCCGAGTCCTGATGCCGGTGGCGGCCTCTGTGTTTGTTGACAGGGCAGCTAGGCTACGTCAATTGGCTTCGGATAGCGCTATGTCCGATTACCTTCTGTTAATGGCTCATCTAGCAGATGGTCAACATAGTGCGTTAAAGCTATTTTCAGCACCTGTAGCCACAGATGAACAAATTTCCCGCGCCCAATCACACGGTATGCCACCCATGCCTGCCATAGGGGTTTCGCGCGATTCGGTTTGGCGTGCCATGCTACAGCATGTGCTGGACCACTTGATTCATGTGACCCAGACCCCTACGCCAGCCTTGGTCGTATTTCATGCTCTAAAACAACGCTTAGAACATGAACCTAATAGTCTGGAGCTCATGGCTGACGCCTTGTTGTCTGGCGATGATCAAGGGGTAGATGCGACATTAGCACCTTTGATAATGGCAGCGTTGCAGGTCTATTGGACGGGTTTGGCATGTCGCTTTAATGAACATGACTTACCAGTGGTTAGCCCATTTGGTGTTTGCCCTTGTTGCGGTAGTCTACCTGTAGCCAGTGTGGTTCGTATCGGTGGGTCACAAGACGGTTGCCGCTATATGGCGTGCCCATTATGTGCCACCGAATGGCATTTGGTCAGGGTAACGTGTTCGCACTGCCAAGACACCAAAGACATCGCCTATCACTCTATAGAGAATGGTTCTGAAGCCATACGTGCTGAATCTTGCGATCATTGTCATGGATATCGCAAAATCTTTTATCAAGAAAAAGACCTGTATGTAGAGCCTGTAGCGGATGACTTAGCCAGTATTGCGCTTGATGTATTAATGGGGGAGGCTGGTTACTTACGTGCTAATGGCAATCCTTTGTTGTGGCAATCCACTGAAGCAGCATGAGCGTAAGCGACTTGCAAGACAACACGCCAGCAAGTGCCACTGATATCCCGTCCTTGGATCGATTGCTTAAATCCCAGGATTTTCAGCTATTGCTCAATACCTTTGGGCGCAGCCAGGTTCTTAGTGCCTTACGATCTTATCTGGATACCTTGCGCGTGCAAGCTAGAGCGGGTGAGCTTATGCGCTGGGCTGTCAGCACGCCAGCCATAAGTCAGGCCATACATCAGCAGCTGACGGCGCTTACACGTCCTCGTTTACAGACAGTATTTAATTTGACTGGTACCGTGCTACATACCAATTTGGGGCGTGCCTTATTACCTGATGCGGCAGTGCAAGCTGTGGTAAGTGCTTTGACGGCACCTGTGAACCTAGAGTTTGACCTGGATACTGGTGGTCGAGGTGATCGTGATGACTTGATTGAAGGTTTATTATGCGAGTTAACCGGTGCAGAAGCCGCCACCGTGGTTAACAACAATGCTGCTGCCGTTTTGTTAATGCTTAATGCTTTGGGTAATCGTCGCGAAGTGATCGTCTCGCGTGGCGAACTGGTGGAAATTGGTGGCGCGTTTCGTATCCCCGATATTATGCAGCGAGCAGGGGCACGCTTGGTCGAGGTAGGTACTACCAACCGTACCCATGCGGCAGATTACGAACATGCCATCAACCCGCGTACTGCTATGTTAATGAAGGTACATTGCAGTAACTACGCAATTACCGGATTTTCGAAAAGTGTGGACCTGGCCGATATGGCAACCATTGCCCAGCGTCATCAATTGCCGGTTACCGTGGATTTAGGCAGTGGTACCTTGCTGGATCTTAGCCAATGGGGCTTGCCCCGCGAAGCCACAGTACGGGAAAACATACAGCAAGGGGCAGACATTGTTACTTTCAGTGGCGATAAACTATTAGGTGGTCCCCAGGCGGGGCTGCTAGTAGGCCGTGCCGATTTAATAAAAAAGATCAAAAAAAATCCATTAAAACGTGCTTTGCGTGTGGGGAAACTAACATTAGCGGCACTGGAACCCGTACTGGCCTTGTACCGCGCACCAGAATTTTTAGCCGAGCGACTCACCACCTTACGCTTGTTGACCCGAGCACAAACTGATATGTATGCTCAGGCGCTGCGCTTGCAGCCCATCGTGCAAAACGCTTTGGGTGTTGGCTATCGTGTGCAAGTACAGGCCATGTTCAGTCAAATTGGTAGTGGCGCTATGCCAGTAGACGTATTGCCCAGTTATGGTTTGCAACTGTGTTATGCAGGTAGTGGTCGTCCTGGTCGCCATCTGCTGCAACTGGAAACTCGGTTACGTGGCTTAGCCCGACCCGTGATAGGTCGTATCACTGATGACGCGTTATGTCTGGATATGCGTTGTCTTGGGCATGACGAAGAAACCGAATTTACAGCGCAATGGACGGAGCTGCCGCAGTGATTATAGGTACTGCTGGCCATATAGATCACGGTAAGACCACGTTAGTCCATGCCCTGACCGGTGTGGAAACAGATCGCTTAAAAGAAGAAAAATCTCGCGGTATCTCGATAGAACTGGGGTATGCCTATACGCGTTTAGATCATGGCGACATACTGGGGTTTATTGATGTGCCTGGCCATGAACGTTTGGTACACACGATGGCTGCTGGCGCTAGCGGTATTGATTTCGGTTTGTTGGTGGTGGCAGCCGATGACGGCGTCATGCCGCAAACTCGTGAACATTTAGCTATATTAAGCTTGCTGGGAGTGCAGCATGGTGCTGTGGCTATAAGCAAAGTGGATAGGGTCAGTCAACAACGTTTGCTGCAGGTTCAGCAAGACATTGTTAACTTAGTACAGGAAACATTTCTGCAGGATGCTCCTCTTTTTCCTGTAAGTTCTATGGCTCCTGACATGACTGGTATAACGGAATTGAAGGACTATCTAGGCGCCCAAGCTCAAGGATTGGCTAAGCGCGTTGAAACAGGCTTGTTTCGTTTGGCGATTGATAGGGTGTTTACCTTGCCTGGTCACGGCACGGTGGTTACAGGCACTGCACATGCCGGCACTGTGCGTGTAAACGATGGCAATGACTTGCGCTTGATGCCTGCCAACCTGCCCATACGGGTACGTAACATACATGCGCAAAACCAGACTAGCCAACTTGGTTTGTCAGGGCAGCGCTGTGCTTTGAATTTGGGTGGCTTGGATAAAGCGGATGTCCAGCGAGGCGATTGGATTGCCGACGCCCGTTGTTTTATTCCGTCCTATCACCTTGATGTGACGCTGAATTTATTGGATGGTGACCATACACCGGTGCGAACCTGGTCACTCTTGCATATACATATAGGTTCAGCCCATTACTTGGCTCATGTTGTGCCGTTAACGCAAGATTGCTTGGCGCCTGGCGAGTCGGGTAAGGTGCAACTGGTGTTTGATCAGCTTGTTTGCGCTATCTCGGGTGATCGCTTTATTGCACGTAATGCCCAAGCCAAGCAGACCATAGGCGGTGGAGTGGTCTTAGACCCGAATGCGCCCAGTCGTAAGCGGCGTTCACTGCAGCGTCTGGCTTGGCTGGATGGCATATCAGCTTACTTAACGAGTGCCAGCTTATCTGAGTTATTAGAACAGGCTAACCACGGTTTGGATGAGGCCAGCCTACTACGTTTGACTGCGCTTCCTATGTCTCAGCTTGTGGTACCTGCTAAAGGCTTGTGGAAGGGGCAGACTGGTTCTAAAGCTGGTCGTACGCTGATCTTAAGCAGTATCTGGGAAGCACTGGGCGATCATGCCCTACAGGCCTTACAAAACTTTCACGTGGTGGCGCCTGATGAACCTGGACTGGATGTGTCACGCTTGCGACGTATAGTTGCACCTACAGCACCGCTAGGTTTATGGGCAGTATTATGCGATGAATTAATTAGTAGTGGTGCTGTCCAGCGTAACGGGCCCTGGTTGCACATGCCAGACCATAGCAGCCAGTTGTCAGAAGCGGAAACCGTGTTGTCGGCACGTTTATTGACGATATTGTCTGAAGCCGCGTTTGATCCGCCGTGGCCGCGTGATATCGCGCTAGTTGTACAACAGCCTGCGGATGACGTGCGCCTGTTATTGCGTAAGCTAGTGCGTCGTGGCGAGGTGTTTCAAGTCGTTCGGGATCTTTTTTATCATAGCCAGCAATTGGCTTGTTTAGCTAATGTGTTGTCGTCCTTGGCGGGTACTAATGGAGTTACTGCAGCCCAGTTTAGGGATGCTACTGGCCTGGGTAGGAAGCGAACCATACAAATACTAGAGTTTTTTGGGCGCATAGGTTACACACGACGTCTGGGCGACACGCATATTTTGCGTGATAACAGTAGTATGTTTACTGATTTGACTGCCTAGGTTTTGATGGTAATGTCGTAGTAAATGGAGGGCATGCGTGTCCGGTGACACGGCTGGGCTTCAAACCCAGTTGGGGGCGTTAGACGTTCCCAGGTAGGTTCGACTCCTGCTGCTTTCCGCCATCTCTTCGGGAAAACTATGACTTTAGCACCTGCACCACGTTTAACGTCGCTGTCTCATGGTGGAGGCTGCGGTTGCAAAATTGCCCCTGGAGTATTGTCAGAATTACTGGCTAATATGCCTGCTGCACGTGCCTACAGTAATTTATTAGTAGGTACGGAAACCTCAGATGATGCAGCCGTATATCAGCTTAACAATGATCAAGCGTTAATCGCCACTACAGATTTCTTTATGCCCATCGTCGATGATCCTTATGACTTTGGGCGTATTGCTGCCGCTAATGCCTTGTCTGACATCTATGCGATGGGCGGTACACCGATTATGGCCTTGGCGATTGTTGGCATGCCCATCAATGTGCTACCCAAGGCAGATATCGCGTTAATTTTGGAAGGTGGAGCATCCATCTGTACAGAAGCTGGTATCCCTATCGCTGGTGGGCACTCAATTGACTCTGTAGAACCTATTTATGGTTTGGCAGCTATGGGTTTGGCCCATCCCGAACGTATTAAACGAAATACAGGAGCACGTCCTGGTGATGTTCTGATACTAGGCAAAGCCCTGGGTGTAGGGGTGTTGTCGGCAGGCTTGAAGAAAAACGTCATGGATGCACAAGGCTATGCAGCACTATTGGCTAGTACCACCTTGTTAAATCGGCCTGGCAAGGATTTGGCTGCACTTCAGGGTGTCCATGCCATGACGGATGTTACCGGTTTTGGCCTGTTGGGCCACACCTTGGAAATTGCACGGGGTTCGGGGTTGACAGCTGAACTGCGTTTGGCAGATTTGCCTTGGTTGCCAGGCGTACGTCAGTTGGCCGCTGATGGCATTATTACCGGTGCTTCTGGTCGCAATTGGGCGTCGTATGGTCCTGCTGTCCATACGCCAGAAGACTTGGACCCAGCTTCCTGGGCCTTGTTGGCAGATCCCCAAACATCGGGCGGTTTGCTGGTGGCATGTTCATCTGATATCGCCAAAAAAGTACTAAATATTTTTCATGATCAAGGCTTTGGGCAAGCAGCTATTATCGGTGAAATGACCGCTGGTGCCCCCGAAGTTCGTATTGTTTAGCTAAGGACGACTCCCTACATGCATGCTTATTTACCCACCTACGACGATGTGCTTCGTGCCAGTCAGGTTCTACACGGTGTGGCGCATCGTACGCCGGTGTTCACATCGCACACACTGAATACACAATTAGGCGCACAGGTTTTTTTTAAATGTGAAAACTTTCAACGTATAGGTGCATTCAAGTTTCGTGGTGGCTATAACGCCTTGTCTAACTTAACACCAGCTCAGCGTAAAGCCGGTGTTGTGGCATTTTCATCTGGGAATCATGCCCAGGCTGTGGCGTTAGCAGCACAGTTATTAGGCATTAAGGCCACCATCGTGATGCCTCACGATGCACCGGCCATCAAGAAAACAGCTACTTTAGGGTATGGGGCCCAGGTCGTTGAGTACGATAGGTATACGCAAGACCGTGAGCAGGTTACCCAACAATTGATTAAGCAACACGGTTTTAGCCTGATACCGCCTTTTAATCATCCCGATGTCATTGCGGGGCAGGGAACAGCAGTTAAAGAACTTCTAGATGAAGTGGGCCAGCTGGATCGGTTATACGTGCCTTTAGGTGGCGGTGGTTTGTTATCGGGTTCTTTATTGGCGGCACAGGCATTAAGCCCGGATTGCGCTGTCTATGGTGTCGAGCCCGAAAGTGGCAATGATGCCCAGCAGTCTTTGCTCCAAGGAAAAATCGTTCAGATTCCTGCGCCTCATTCTATTGCTGACGGTGCGTTGACCACAGCCTTGGGAAATCTAACTTTTCAGTTAATTCAACGCCATGTACACGATATCCTTACCGTGACCGACGCGCAATTGGTGCAGGCCATGAGATTTTTTGCAGAACGCATGAAAATGGTGGTTGAGCCTACAGGCTGCTTGGGAGCGGCCGCTGTCATCCATTCGATAGTGCCAGTTCAAGGGCAACGTATAGGGGTGTTGTTAAGCGGCGGCAATGTGGATTTGAAAACGTATGCCGGCTTATTGGCGCCGGCAGACTGTTAACTTATCGTTGATCTATGGCTTAACCACAGTTGATGCGGGTAATGGTATCCGCATCATCGACCAGTATATTTAGTCGTTCAGGGTTGTATTCCATGGTCATGA
Source organism: Alcaligenaceae bacterium (assembly GCA_013416485.1). GTDB lineage: Bacteria > Pseudomonadota > Gammaproteobacteria > Burkholderiales > Burkholderiaceae_B > JAGOAJ01. The sequence goes on along the minus strand of JACCEO010000010.1, from coordinate 26,411 downwards.
CCTGCCCAGGTAATAAGGTGCGTAGTTGCTTAGCACCGGATAGCTGTTTGGCTTGGGCCATTACACTGGGGTTGGGGTTTTTGCCCAGCAGGGATTGCACAGGGTCTGAATTACATAGGCTTGAGCTAGTCGCATTGTTGTTAAATGCGCTGTCTTGGCTGCTATTAGTACTAGTAGCTATGGGGGTGCTTGAGCATCCAGCAAGGGTAACCAAGGCGCAAAATAGTGTGGAAATTAATGGTTTGTTCATTTTGTGATCCCTTGATTGTTTAAGCATATTCAGCGTGTTAATACTCTACCGTTATCGCGTCGCTAAGGGAAGCTAGCGTACAGGTAGAAAGTTAAAGAAAAGTAGGCCTTGTACATAGTTGATACCGACTCGCCGCAGGTTTTCGTCTAACAGATTGGCTACCAGGTCCAGTCTGCCTATTAATTGTCCAAACTCCCGCTCAAAGCTTAAGTTCGTACCGTTTTGGGAAATTTCGTTGGCTAATAGCAACGGCGTGCCGTCTGGATGGCGTCGGGTGGATAATAGCCAGGCAGCTACTTCCACATTGCGTGCCGCATTATGCACATGTTGAGCATCTAAGAAGTCAGACACGTAGAAGCGTGTTTTACCTCCGTGGGCTTGTATTATCATGTCAGCCAGCCCAGAGACAAAGGCGGCGACGCGATTACCTTGATAGGCAGGGTCCATAGCTACCGATACTATTTCTACGTCGCTTAAACCCTGTAGTTCGTCAGGTAGATGCCCTTTGGTAATTGCCACACGCCCTTGTTGTACAGCGGCGTTTAAATCGATAGCACCTGTTTTGCGCCATTCCTGAGGATTACGTTTATACAGTTTTTCTTGCAGGCGGCTAAGGCTGTCCAGGTTATCGCGCATAGCAATAGTGACAGTACGGTTGAAATCCGTTTGTGCCATCTGATCCAGCGACATGCTTTCGTTTTGCGGGCCTGCTGAACCATCTGGACTCGGTACGCTGGTGCAAGCTGCCAGCAGTGTTGTCATGATCAATATAGTGCCTACAAGACGACGGGTCATTGTGTAGGTTGGTTTGAAGGGACTGTACTGAAGGAGTGTTTGGCGCATCGATCGATGTTAAATAGGTGGCGTTGCGCCTATAGTATCTGTTTGTCTGTGAACTTGGACTTGCAGGGCGCGACCCGCACCCCAGCCGTTGTAGGCAACCCCTAAGCCTATGGCACCTACCAGCCATCCCGAGGCGTTGTAGCCACCTGTTAAGCTATGTAGCACACCGATTAATAGTGGCGCGCATGCCGCTAATATATAGCCTACGCCTTGAGCCATGCCCGACAAGTGCGCTGCGACATGTGAGTCCGGTGAACGCAATACGATCACCGTCATGGCAATAGCAAACAGTCCGCCTTGGCCTATGCCTTGTAATATCGCCCAAAACCAGATGGTAGATAGCGGTGCGAAAAATACGCCTAACAGCGCTACGGTCGCAATAAGGCCTAGGCTGGCATTGATCAAGCTTTGGTTTTTACACCTGACGGCCAAAGGTGGAAGCAATAAGCAGGTAATCACTTGCACCATAATGGATGCGGAAACGATAAGCCCAGCGTCTATGCCGCTAAGCCCCCTGTCTTGCAAAATGGGTGCCATCCAGCCCAATACACAATATGCCAATGCCGATTGCAAGCCCATAAAGAAGGTTACTTGCCAGGCTAAAGCATCTTTCCATAAGCCACGTACTTGCTGTCGCACTTGTATAGCGCCAGTCTGGCTTTGAACAGACTGTGGTAACCAGATTAGGAATACCACGGCGGCGGGAATGGCCCAGATCGCCAGTCCGGCTGCCCAGGAGTCGTCAAACCTATGGGTTATGGGCAATGTAAAAGCGGCAGCAGCGGCAGCACCGCCACATAGGGTCATGGTGTAAAGACCTGTCATTAAGGCAGGGCGATCCGAGAAGTCTCGTTTGACTACGCTGGGCAATAAGACATTGGCAGTGGCAATAGCAGCCCCTGCTAGGGCAGTACCAAAAAACAATGAATACAAATCACCTAGGCCGCGCAGTGCCGTTCCTATGGCCAGGAAAAACAAGACCGCAAGCAAGGTGCGCTCTGGGCCTATACGCTGTGAAATACGAGGTGCTAGCGGGGCAAATAGTCCCAGACACAGCACGGGCAGGGTGGTCAGATAACCTGCACCCGTTGAAGAAAGACTGGTTGCGCGTATGACATCGGGTAATAATACCGACAAACTGGCGAATACCGGTCGCAAGTTAAACGCGATTAGCATCAGGCTCAGGCCCAATAACAGACGTCTTGCAAGCGATGACATAGTGATGGCTTCTTCAGGAAGTGGCATAGGAAGTGGGTTGCAACTGGGACTTCAATGTAACCGAAATGGCATGTTATTGTATGAAAATGACGACAACGATTATTTATCATAATGCCAGATGCGGTACCTCCCGCAATACCCTGGCTCTTATACGTAATGCAGGCATACAGCCTCAGATTGTGGATTACCTGCAAAGCCCACCCACCGTACAGCAACTGACTGAATTAATTCAAAATTCAGGTCTTAGCGTACGCCAGGTGATACGTTCAAAAGAAACGGTTTATTTGGAACTGGGGTTAGATAATCCGGACCTAACTGACGAGCAGCTTCTTCAGGCATTGCATAGTCATCCTGTGCTAATTGAACGTCCCTTTGTGGTTAGTGATGGCGGTACGCGTTTGTGTCGCCCTTGTGAACTGGTTCTGGATATTTTGACTCAGCCCCAACAAGCGGCATTTACCAAAGAAAACGGCCAAGCCATAATCGATGAGCGCGGTCAGCGTATTGTTAACCAAGGTTAACAATAGCAGGGTAACTGTTCATAATTTAGACTGGCCTGTTCATCACATTTGTTTACACTCTTAGCTACTTAGCGGTTTCATGTTGAAACAGGCATTTAGCAGGGGGCAGTATGCAGCTCAATAGAAGGCAGTTTTTGAAAACTACGGCGGCATCCGCCGTAGCAGCTAGTGGTTTACAGTGGTTTGGTGCCAATGAAGCCTTGGCAGCCGACACCATCACGATTCCTAGCGCTAGTCACTGGGGACCATTTAAGGCTGTGGTAAAAAATGGTGTGTTGGTAGGGGTTCAGCCTTTGCCTGAACTCGACGCCATGCCCACCACGATGCTGACCGAAGGTCTACTAGAGCGTGTCTACCATAAGACCCGTGTGCAATACCCTATGGTGCGCAAGTCCTACCTGGCGAACCCTAACGGTGACACCAAGCCACATCTACGCGGCAAAGAAGCCTTTGTACGCGTTAGCTGGGACGAGGCCTTAGCCCTAACCGCCAATGCCATACTGACTACTGCTGAAAAACACGGTAATCAGGCTTTGTTCAGCGCTTCTTATGGTGGGTGGTCGCATGCTGGTTTATTGCGTCCCCAGGTGTTGCAAGGGCGTTTGTTTAACCTGATAGGTGGCCACTCGGTAACTACCGGGGACTACTCTGCAGGTGCATCACAGGTCAGCTTGCCCCATATTATGGGTGATATGGAAGTGTATTCTCCCCAGACTGCCTGGGAGGTCATGGCTGACAACACCGAACTTATGGTCTGGATAGGTTGCGACCCCTGGAAAAACAACCGGGTCGAATTTACTGTTGCCGATCACCAGATGTACCCACGCTGGCAGAAAATCAAAGAAAAAGGCGTTAAATTCTTATCCATTAACCCTCAGTACACCCCAACCGATGTGGCGATGGAGTCTGAGTGGGTAAAAATTGTGCCCAATACTGATACTGCCTTGTTCTTGGCGATGGCGTATCACATTTACACCACGAAAAAGCACGACCAGGCGTATTTGGATAAGTACACCGTGGGTTTCGACAAGTACTTGCCGTACTTGCTGGGTGAAGATGCAGACGGCACACCGGCGAAAACACCCGAATGGGCAGCCGCTATTACCGGTATACCTGCACAGAAAATTATTGAAATGGCCGAAGAGTTCGCCACCAAGCGCACTCAGTTTGCTGTAGGTTGGTCTTTGCAGCGTGCTCACCACGGTGAAATGTCGCACTGGGCTATTGTGAACTTTGCTGCATTATTAGGCAAAATTGGTAAGCCCGGTGAAGGCGTTGGCTTTAGCTGGCACTATGGTGGTGGCGGTATGCCTCAGTCCACCAAAGTCATGCCAATTGGTATACCTCAAGGGCGTAACCCTTTGACTACACGCTGCCCCGCATCGCGCATTAGCGAAATGCTATTGAATCCAGGTGGTAAATATACCCGTGATGGTGTCGAGGATGTTTTCCCTGACGTGAAATTGGTCTATACCGCTGGTAATAACGTGTTTTCTCACCAGCAAGATACCAATGAACTGCTGCGTGCCATGAACCAACAGGTCGAGACCTACATCTGTCAAGATCCCTGGTGGTGTGCTTCCTCACGTTTTGCTGATATCGTTTTGCCAGCTACATCAGCACTAGAGCGTGACGACATCAGTACCGGTGGTACCTACAGTAACGACAAGATCTACGCGATGCGTAAAGTCATAGAACCGTTTGGTGAAAGCTTAGATGACTTCGAAATCTTTAAGCGTTTGGGTGACCTGATGGGTGTAGGTTTCCAGTTCACTGAAGGTTTAAGCGTAGAAGATATTCTTAAGAATGCTTACGCTAACGCTGACACGGATGTGCCTTTCGATGAGTTCTGGGAAAAAGGACACGTAAAACTGGACGTTCCCGAACAAATGAACCGTTGGGTGCGTCATGGTGATTTCTATACTGATCCGGTGAAAAACCCCTTGCATACCCAATCAGGCAAAATAGAGCTGTATTGCGAAGTCATTAATGGCTACAACATTCCTGATTGCCCTCCTATTCCTAAGTTCTTAGAACCCATTGAATATCTGGGTAATGCCAAACCTGGTCAGGTGCACGTGGTTAGCCCACACCCTTATAATCGTCTGCACTCACAAATGGCTAACACCAAAGTGCGTAACGAAGAACATGTACAAGGGCGTCAGCACGTACTTATCAGCCAGGAAGATGCTGCAGCCAATGGTATCAAGGACGGTGATCTGGTTGAATTGTTCAACGAGCGCGGTACTGTAATTGCTGGTGCACGTGTAACTGATCAAATCATGAAGGGCGTGGTTAGCCTGGAAGAAGGCGGTTGGATACAGCTGGACTCCAAAGGGCGCTGTAACAGTGGCTCTATTAACATGATCACAACCAGTGTGGCGGCTAGTGGTCTTAGCCAGGCGACCAGTGCCAATACGTGTATTGCCAGCCTTAAAAAGTGTACTGACCCCGAGTCGGAAAACCGTGCTTTTGAACCCCCAGCAATCGAAGAAAGTAAGGGTTTACAGCTGGATGTTGCGGCTATGGCTTTGGCTAAACGTGCGTATGACCTTAAGGGCGCTACACTGGCAGAAATGACGCCAGGTGAAAATTTGTTCTATGGTCGCTGTACTCTGTGCCACGTGGCTAGGGAACCAGGTGATTTTACAATGAACCAATGGCGCGGTATTACTGAAAGTATGTTCCCGCGGGCTGGTTTGAATCCTGAAGAACAAGCGCTAGTACTAGATTTCTTGGCTAAAAACGCCAAGGATGCTGTACCGGGCTAAGTCCCATAGCGTACTTGTTTGTTTGAAACAGGCCCGGCTTTGCCGGGCCTTTTGATGTTAATGGAGCTGCTTATTTCCGATAGCATGATGGTGTTTCTTGCCGCGTTAAGTCATGAGCTGCGTACCCCACTAAGTGGCGTTAGCGGTGCAGTGGCTTTGCTACAAGCCAGTGGTCTGAACGAAAGGCAACAAGAGTATGCCCGCATGATTTCTTATGCGAATGGAACCTTGCTGGAAATCGTAGACGATATGTTGGATTTTTCCCGTATTCAGGCAGGGAAAATACGTGTTGATCCTGCGCCATTTAGCATACGTGCCATTATTGATGACATGCTTGCCTTGCAAACCATACAGGCACAAGTACGCGGCATAGTACTGATACGTGATGTGGCAGCGCAGGTTCCTGTAACGCTCCGGGGTGACCGGGGCAAGCTTAATCAGATTCTATTAAATATTATTGGCAATGCCATAAAGTTTACTGACGAAGGTACTGTGACTGTAAGTGTTGATACTCAAGTAGGTGCTGACGCCGGAAAGGTACGCTTGGTATTTACGGTTACTGATACCGGCATAGGGCTATCGCCGCAGCACAGTCAGGATGTCTTCGAGCCTTTTGTCCAGATTACCGACCAACCTGAAACACGCCGTGGTGGTACAGGTTTGGGCTTGGCCATTTGTCAGCGTTTGGTCCATGCCATGAATGGTGATATCAGCTTTAGCAGTGAGTATGGGCAGGGCAGTAGTGTCAGCTTTCGGCTAGATATGGATGTTGTTGCCGGCACAACCGAGACGGAACCAAGTATTTCGTCTATGACAGATGCTATGCCAGAACACTGCTTAACGGTATTGGTGGTCGAGGACGATGAAATCAATCGCTTGGTATGTACACGTTACTTGGCCTTGCATGGCCATCACCCGTTGGTGGCGGCTGATGGCAGGCAAGCTGTGCAAATTATGCAAGATGTATCGTATGTGCCCGATGTCATTCTGATGGATATGAATTTGCAAGGAATGACCGGGGTGGATTTAGCCAGAAGAATTGCTACTCAGCAAGGAGGCCGCTATCAGCAAGTACCAGTAATCATTATGTCGGCAGACGTTTCTGGTGCGGCACAAGACTTTGCTATGCAGGCAGGTATGGCGGCTTTCTTGGCGAAACCATTTAGCGCTCATGGTTTATCCCAGGCATTACAGCAAGTGATGACACCAGAAGCCATTGCCAGGGGCGCGAATCAAGCGTCTACGTCAGATTCTATGGAGGTGGGTAAGTTCAATCAACCTGGTTTATTGGATGATACGTATTTGACCGAGGAAATCGAAGTCCTAGGTATGGATACTCTGTTGGAGTTATTGAATATATTTCGTGCCGGGGTGGCGACCCGCATTAGCCAGATGAGTTCCGATGCAGTACGCCTAGATTGGAATGCGTTGGTGCATGGTGCACATCAGTTGCAAGGTTCTGCTGGCAACTTAGGCATGATTGCTGTGGCGGATCAAGCGCGTGCCTTACAGACTCGTGTTCGTGGGGAGTCCGAATTATCTTTTGCACAGGCCATGATGTGGGTGACTGATCTTGAACATTATTGTCATCTTAGCTGTGATGCTTTACGTGCTAGGTTGCTTGCTACTCGTCATTAACACATAGCCTTGATTGCGTACAGTAACTATCCACTGTGGGTTGCGGGGGTCGTCTTCTAGCTTGGTGCGTAGCCTGGATATCAGCACATCTATGGTCCGGCTAGAAGCTTCCCAAGCGCGTTGGCTGATGCTATGCATTAGACGATCACGGCTTAAAATGGCACCAGAAGCCAGTGCCAGTGTGGTTAATAAGTCTAGCTCGCCACGGGACAGCATCATATGCGCGCCATCGCGCCCTTTCAGTGTTCTGTGTGTGATATTTAACACCCAGGGGCCAAAGTAACGTAGCGTACCGGTTTGAGTCGCTTGTTGCTGTTGGGTTACGCGTAATACGTTTTTTACGCGCGCCAACAATTCCCGTGAGTTAAAAGGCTTGGTGACATAGTCATTGGCACCAGATTCTAAACCCACAATTTTATCGATGTCGTCGTCACGCGCACTGACTAGAATTATGCCTAGATTGCTGTCGTGAGCGCGTAACTCACGAGCAAGCTCCAAGCCGTCTTTACCAGGCAGACCGACATCAAGTAGTATCAGGGCAATGGTTTGGTTTTGAATAATCCGCCACATGGCATCGCCATGATGGGCAATACTGACAGCATAGCCTTGGGATTCAAAATAAGCTTGGTGCCGTGCGCAGGTAAGCAGGTCGTCATCGACAACTAATAACTGTATAGGTGGTGGATTCATTACCGTCAATTATAGAGGCGTTAATGCATATAAGCATAACCCTCTTCTTTTTGTAGTCTGATGATCTCTGCATCCCCCATAGGGATGATGTCGACAAAGCCATGTACATGCTCGGGGTCTATACCTCGACCTGCAGCGGCTAATTTGCACATACGAAACTCAATGATTCCACCTACAGTCAGGCTTTGTGCTCGCCGCATCAGTGCTTCATATTTGTCGAAGTTACGAGCATCAAAAAAAGACATTTCTGGACCGTGTAAGACCAGCACAATCGATGCATCAAAGGGGTCGGCTTGGTAGGTTACGCTTAGTCCACTGACCCTGTCTAGCACCACCTCTAATTCTTCAGGAGTTGATAAAGCCACGTCGTAAACGGCTTTATGCGGTGCATAACTGGTTTCTATGACTTTGGCCGTCCCCCAAGGGGATAGACCCTGAGCCTGGACTAGGCCACTTGTCGTAATTAAGAGGTATAAGATTAAATAACGCATAAAAGACTCCAAATCAGAACTGATAGACAAGATCATAGTCGGTTGTCTGGGCTTGCCCTGTTCAGTCCTGATCCGCTACCATGCAGTGACTCGATATATTACGTGTCGGCGGACAAATGTCGGCGGGTGGGTCGTTTATTTTAAAACTTAGGAGCATCATGAAGGTTGTTTTTGCCGCTACGGATAACATTACACCAGAGCACTGGCTGGCCCCTTTGCAGCAGGCACTACCCGATATGGAGGTTCTTGCGTGGCAGCAAGATGGACCCGCTGTTGAAGCGGATTTTGCCGTTGTTTGGACACCACCTGCGGATCTTTTCCTTAGGGAAACCCGTCTTAAGGCTGTGTTTAATTTGGGTGCTGGTGTGGATGCTTTATTCCGCTTGCCAGGCTTGCCTGCTGATCTTCCCATATTGCGCTTGGAAGATGCTGGAATGGCTGTGCAAATTGCTGAATACGTTATTCATGCGTTGTTGCGTGCTTCACGCAGCTTTGATCAATACCAAGATTTGCAGCAGCAAGGTCTATGGCAGCGTGTACCTGCAATACAGCGTGAGCGTTGGCCTGTGGGGGTTATGGGAGCCGGTGTTATAGGCAGTCGGGTTGCACAAGCAATTGCTGCACTGGAGTACCCCGTTGCGTCGTGGTCGCGTAGCGCCAAGGCAATGCCCGGAGTGACGTCATTTTCAGGTCCTGATCACTTCTCTGAGTTTCTACAACGCACCAGGGTATTAGTGAATGTATTGCCCTTGACGGCAGAAACCATAGGCATTATGTGTCGCGAAAGCATGCAGCAATTGCAGTCATCCGCATACATTATTAATGTGGGCAGGGGTGGGCACTTGGTCGAGGACGACCTATTGGCATTACTGGATAGTGGGCATGTTAAAGGTGCAACCCTAGATGTGTTTCAACAAGAGCCCTTACCCAAGTCACATGCATTCTGGAAGCGCCCCGAAATTACGATTACGCCACATATCTCGGGGGCAAGTTTGCAGGAAAACAGCATTGCGCAGGTCGTGACCAAGCTGCAGAGCTTTATACGCGGGGAGCCGTTGACCGGTCTAATCCAGCGGGACCGAGGGTATTAAACTCTTACGAAAGTACGGTGCTAGCTGGGTATCAGCCTAGTAGGAATTACATAATTCTGACCCGAAAGTTTCGCCCCTTGATTTTGCCATTATTTAACGCTGCGTTAGCGGCTTTCGCAATGGGGCGGCTAACTGCTACAAAACTGACGAATTCCAGCAAACTGATTTTGCCGATATCCTGACCAGAAAAGCCCGCTTCTTTGGTTAGGGCACCCAGTATGTCGCCGGGCCGTAGCTTATCTTTTTTGCCACCTTGTATGCACAAAGTCACCATAGGGGCTTGCAAGATACCGCCGGGTGCTGGTTTCAGGTTTTTTGGGTTATCCCAAACAATAGGCGTGTTTTGATATGTTTCTATGGCCGTGGCGCGGTGTATTTCCTTGGGAGTGCATAATGTAAAGGCCAAGCCGCTGGCTCCGGCACGACCAGTGCGACCTATACGGTGTATATGCACTTCTGGATCGGGTGTGATTTCTACGTTGATAACCGCGTCTAGCCCGTGTATGTCCAATCCACGCGCAGCGACATCGGTGGCGACCAAGACCGAGCAGCTTTGGTTAGCGAACTGCACCAGCACGTCTTCACGCTCGCGCTGTTCCAGATCGCCATGTAGTGCGATGGCACTTAAACCCCTGGCTTGTAGAAATTCGGCAACTTCGCGACACTGAGCTTTGGTATTGCAAAATGCCAATGTCGATACAGGGCGGTAGTGCTCTAGAATTTGGGCGATAACCGCCAGGCGACGGTCAGGCTGAATTTCATAAAATCGCTGTTCAATTGGATTGGCGTCGTTAGGTGATTCAACCTTGATTTCTGTGGGTTGACGTAAAAAACGCGCGCTAGCTTTGCGGATATCATCAGCATAGGTCGCTGAAAACAACAAGGTTTGGCGTTTTTTTGGGCAAGCTTGAACGATTTCAGTGACGTCTGGATAAAAACCCATATCTAGCATACGGTCAGCTTCGTCTAGCACCAATAGATTAATGCCGGATAAGTCTAAGGTAGCTCGGTCGATATGGTCCATGAGTCGACCAGGAGTAGCAACGACAATATGGGCACCAAACTTAAGAGATTCTATCTGTGGACGTATGGGCGTGCCACCACACAGCGTAATCACTTTGATGTTACCCAGGGCACGTGCCAAGCGGCGTAGTTCGTTGGCCACTTGTTCCGCCAACTCGCGGGTGGGACATAACACCAGGGCCTGAGTATGCAGGCGGTTGGCATCCAGGGCATGGATAACGCCCAAGCCAAAGGCGGCTGTTTTGCCACTGCCGGTTTGGGCCTGAACGATAAGGTCTTTGCCATCCAGTACCAAGGGCAGGCTTTGTGCCTGCACGGGTGTCATCTGGTCATAGCCTAGCTGATTAAGATTGGCTAGTATGGCGGGGGTAAGTGCGGGGAGGGTAGAAAAGGATAGGGTAGTCATAGAGGCTGCAATAGTTAGGGGGCTATTGTAGCCGTTGCGCGGGTGAGCAAGCAGTTACATGAACGACATGTCGCCACCCACGGGCGCCAGAGTGGTCAGCCACCAGGTGAATAGCCCGGTAGAAATGGCTAAGAACAGCGCGCCTAAGCGTATTGCCCAGCTATCGACAGCGGCTACCGTTGGTAAAGAAGAATGCTTCAAGGTGACGTTGCCATGTAGCATAGTAGCGGCCAGATTTTGTTTACGCACCAGGCGATACCAGAGTATGGCAACGATATGCAGGGTAACCAAGCCTATCATGACCCATTCGTTTAAATTATGCAGACCAGTCAAAGTATTTGACCAAGAGGTGCTTAGGTAAGCCAATGGACCCGAGGTAAAGATATCGTCGTTTGCAAACAACCCACTAATCGCTTGGAAACCAAATACCAGTAGCATAGCAATAACCGATAAAGCACCTACTGGATTATGACCTGCATAATGTAGGTGTTGGCCCCGTAAGTAACGTATTACTGTCGATGGCCAACAAATAAATTGGCTAAAGCGGGCATAGTGCGGACCAACCACGCCCCATAAAACGCGAAATAGCAACAAAGCAAGGGCAGTTAGCCCGAAGCGCACGTGCCAGTCCATCCATAGGCCACCCAGTTTGACCGTAATAAAACAGCCTATGACAGTAGCGACCAGACCCCAGTGGAATATACGTGTGGGCAGATCCCAGACCCTTAGGGTGATGGTAGGTACGGGTGTTTCGTTAGTGTTGCGGGTAGTCATCAAGGGCATTACGCGTTAAATAGTTGTAGGTATTTAGTGCAGTGAGGTTTTATTGGATTTATCCAATAGGCGTAGCAGGTGTTGCTTCAAGCCGGTGGAGAAGATAGGCACTAAAAGCAAAACGCCATTACCATCAACGACGGATTTAACGTCTATGTGTTGATTGGTGAAGGCATCGGTTTTTCGAGCATTGTTCTGATAGGCTTGCAGTAGCTTGTTAGCGGCAGCTTGCGCTTGAAAAACAGTGGCTTCAGGGTGATGAGCTTGCGAGTTCAGGCTGTCAGCGCCAGCGCTGTTGGCGACCTCGGTGTAGTGGGTGATTAGCGTGTCTATGTCATCAAGAAACAGGCTAAGAGCGAAGTCGCCTATACAGTCGGCGCGTTCGTAACCCCAGGATGGTGCAGTCAAATAACTTCCTAATTAATCGTTCTGGAACTGGATTGTTGAGCTTGTGCAGCCAGTATCAGACCTTCCAGGCGTGGTGAGGTCTGTAAAGCCAGCACAGGCTGGGCGTCCGGGTCGGAGTCATCGTGCTCAAGTTGCAGCACGATGCTTTGACCTTCGAAAGCGTCTGGGTTAGCTTGGATTTGCACATACTGCTTAAGCAAACGATCTACTGCTTTTTGAGCTTCAAAAAGTTGAATAGAGATAGTGGATTGTGCATGTAGCAAAAACTGTTGTTCTATGGTTTTTGCAAGATCCCAGCTAAAGAACATCAGGGCGTTAGAACCATGGCATTCGGGGTGTAAAAAACCCCAGGATTCGGTAGTGGTGGTAGTCACGGTAATTTTAAGTATTAAGGTGTCTGATGGTGCTTAATCGCGTTGCCATCGTAAATGTATTTGTCCATTTTATCTGGATTCGTGCTACTTGGGGTAAGTACGGTCAGGGTACGTGCCGTAGCGCTAACCTGGATGTTTTCTGAGCAGGAGCCGAATTCAGGAGTCACACTGTAGCCTGACTTATCAATACGCACCCATCGGTACACTACAGGGCAACCGTCGTTGCCTTTGTGTATAGATACTAATGCCGCGTGAAATTTTGGCATATTGTAGGCATATGGAATATTCAATAGACCCACGATACGTGGTTCGATATCCGTATTATTCAAACGCAGCACAGACTCATAAACGTATTCGCTGGGCGTTACGTGCAGCTCACCGTGGGGCGTGTCGAGATCTAGTCTAGAGGGTGGAGCCTGCCACGTTTCTGGCGATGCGGCCGTTGCAGCCCAACCACAAAGCAGTAGGCTTAAGCCTGCCAAGTAATGGCCTAGGTTGATGGGCATGGGTAGTCTCAAAACACAGTACATAAAACAAAAGATTTGAATTTATTCCATTACATTGCATTTTGACCGTCAAAGCAAGTAGTTATGCTGTGGTAACAAGCAGATAGAGCATAGCGATGGCCATCAAAGAAAAATAAACTATCACACCTACGACTATGCTTTTGAAGGCGGTTTGCAAACGACGATGCAACGAAGCTTTGCCGTGGACGTTACGCGGCAAATTATTCCACCACCATGTGGCGACGGCGATCAGCACGCTAACAAGGACAATACTGGCTTTCATGACTGACTACGCTATAAATGATCCCTTGCATACAGTGCATGTTGGGAAAATGTTAATCTTGGGGTGTTTATCTGGAGGTTTTTATGCAGCCCCTGTGCGGCGCCAAATCGGACACATCGGAATTTACTCAGCTATCGGGCCAGCAGGGCAAGTCTGTCAACCAACACGCAGAATACATCACATCGAGTTTATTGCCCACGCCCTGGGCAACATTTGGCATACATGTGTTTGGCGAACCTGCCAATGGCAAAGAACACGTGGTCCTGACCCTAGGCGACGTGGGTAGCGGCGCGCCGGTGCTGGCCAGAATTCACTCTGAGTGCCTGACGGGTGATGCCTTGTTCAGTCAGCGTTGCGATTGTGGCGCCCAATTGGAGACAGCGCTTAAGGCAATGGCCGCTGAAGGGCGCGGGGTGTTGCTGTATTTACGCCAAGAAGGGCGTGGCATAGGTTTGGCCAACAAAATACGCGCTTATCAGTTGCAAGACCAAGGGGCAGACACCGTAGAAGCCAATGAGCGCCTGGGGTTCCAGGCCGATCATAGACGTTATGATCTGTGCAAACCCATGTTGGATCACTTCGGTATTTGCAGCGTGCGCTTAATGACCAATAATCCTCGCAAGGTCACCATGTTGACGGATCTGGGCATAGAGGTCGCCGAACGCATTCCTTTGCGGGTTAACCGTAATCCCTTCAACGAGCATTATTTGGGAGTCAAGGAAGCCAAGCTGGGCCATTGGTTAAGCCCAGGTACTGGCCCCGAAAACATTTAGTTTTTGCATGCCGCCGTTGGTGGAATTACCCCCCAGTTCAAATCAATGATGGGGCTGGACGGGCTGGACCAAGGCATGTCCAGCTGCCCTTGCCAGGGGGCTTGTTGGTGCAAGGCAAATAAGGCTGCTGGTGGCTCGCCACGCGTTTTACGGCTGAAAACCACTAGGGCACCGCAATCTAAGGCGGTGGCTGGGTCTAACCAGGGCGACTCTGTAAAGTCTGCATTGATGAAGACTTGCACTTGTTGACCCGCATGCACAGCAATATTGCCACCTAACCAAGTGTCGGATATAACAACAGTCAAAGGATGGTCGGGAACATAACGCTGCCAGGTAGCCGTCATAGCGGCAGAAATGGTAGGGCCAGGGAACATCGAGCGGGTATCGCGCCCTGTATACCAGGCCAGGGGCCCACGGGCCACGGCATAGCCTATTGCCATCAGCAAGTGTATGGATAGCACCACGATGGCGACACGTTTAACGTTTGTCGTTTCGTCGCCTCGCATAGCCCATAGTGCATAAAATCCATACAGTATGAAAAAGGTAGAGGCCCAAGATGCGACCAAACTGGTACCTAGTAGTAATGAGATTACCAAGGTGGATACCAGTGGTGCCAGTCCTACCCACAGCAAAAATGAACGGTCAAAATCGGAAAAACCCTGTATGTAGCGTGGTGGTGTGTCTGTGGTACTGGCCGTGGATAACGGGGACTTACGCATCCAGTAAGCCCAGGCTAACCAAGCCACTAGCATTGGACTAAGACGACCTAGCTGATCAATAAAGAAAGACCATACATGGCCTAAGGCTTCTAAACGAGTGGTGGTTTCCAATGACTTATCGGCATACAGCAAGGGTTGGAAGTCTACTTGCCATAGCCAGTAAGCATGGGGCGAGGCGACAACAACGAAGCTTAGTAAGGCCAGCCCTATGCCCCGGTAAGTAGCAGCTTGCTTCAGACTGCCACAGCGCAGCATAAACAGAAAGAAAGCAGCGAATTGGATCAAGGCACTGTATTTGGTCAGCATTGCGATGGCGCTGACGGCGCCTAACCATAGCCAGCTACTAGCGTGTTGGTAACGCACTGCTCGGTAAAACAACCAGGTGGCAGCGGCTATGGACCACAGCTGAGCAGTGTTGTGGTTGTAAATCGTGCCGCGCAGGGAGAAGTATGCGATTGTCGATACCAACATCATTGCCATGAAAGCCTGGGCGGGCGTTGTCATTTCACGACCCAATTTCCAAACAAACCATAAGCCCAATGCAGAGAATAATTGCCCAGCAAAAAAAGTTAACCAAATGGGACGGCCAAAAATTTGCGTAAACCCGTACATTATCCAAGATGGAAAGGGCGGGTGTTTGTTGTAGCCTAGTTCTAGGCTGCTGGCCCAGACCAGCTCTTCCATGCCATCCAGATCGGGTGCTTTATGGCTGACGGCCATAAGTAGTGACCATAAGGCCACCATAATTAACAAAAAAACGATGACTTGCCAGATTGGAACTGTAAAGCGCATGGGATAACTAGACGAAACAGGCATAGGGCTGGTCGGTTTGGACATACGGGTAGAGTAAGAAAAGGTGGATAGATAGAAGTTTTTAAATGCAGTCGTTGATCCAGCCGCTTTCTATGCCGTGACAAGCTACTTGAGTTAGACCACTGGGTAGTGTTTTGGGCATGCTTTCCGAGCAGATGGGGCGGGCATAAGGGCACCGGGGGTGGAAAGGGCAGCCTGTGGGCGGTGATAGTGGGTTGGGAACTTCGCCTGCCACTGGGGTGCGGCGTTTGGCAGTGCCTGTTATGTCGGGTATAGAAGCCAGTAGCATGCGGGTATAGGGATGCTGTGGACGTTGGAAAAGTTCGTCGCGTGGGGCCAGTTCAACGATACGGCCTAAATACATAACAGCGACACGG
Source organism: Alcaligenaceae bacterium (assembly GCA_013416485.1). GTDB lineage: Bacteria > Pseudomonadota > Gammaproteobacteria > Burkholderiales > Burkholderiaceae_B > JAGOAJ01. The sequence goes on along the minus strand of JACCEO010000010.1, from coordinate 10,442 downwards.
TCAGCCACATGGTGGACCACCGCCAGATTATGTGAAATAAACAAGTACGTCAGACCTAGTGTGCGTTGCAGGTCCTTCATAAGGTTCAGAACTTGTGCTTGTACAGATACGTCAAGTGCCGATGTAGGTTCATCGCAAACCAAGAATTCCGGTTGTGCTGCCATAGCGCGTGCAATCGAGATGCGTTGGCGCTGACCGCCCGAAAACTGGTGTGGGTAGCGTGTGTGGTCGCTAGCATCCAGGCCGACTTGTACCAATAGTTCATTAACCCGTTGCTGCCGTTCGGCTGGGCTTAAGTTCGTGTGTACCAGCAAAGGTTCGGCAATGATACGGCCTACGCGCCAACGTGGATTCAGACTGGCATAGGGGTCTTGGAATATCATTTGCAAGCGTCGCCGCAAGGCCTTGCCGCCTTTTTTTTGCATGTTGCTTAGCGGTTGGCCATCAAAGGTAATGCTGCCTTGGGTTAAACCATACAGGCCCACCAGCATTCTGGCCACAGTGGATTTTCCGCAACCGGACTCACCCACTAATGCCAGAGTTTCGCCAGGGTAGATATCAAACGATACACCATTTACCGCACGTAAAAATACAGGCGGTTTGCGACTAATAACGCGGTCCAGCCATGATGGTGACACATCAAACCAACGTGCAGCGTTGTCCACAGTGACTAAAGGCTGTTTAGTAGGATTGCTCATGACGCGGCCTTGGTGTCGTGTAGCCAGCAAGCGGCCAACGATGGCCCGGCATTCATTAGTTCAGGGCGCTGAGCCAGGCAGCGATCCATGCGCTGCGCGCAACGTGGATTGAAAGCGCAGCCTGCCGGGATAGCGTTGAGCCTGGGCATAGAACCGTCTATTTGCACCAGTCGTTCAAGGGTGCTGTCCAGCGTGGGTATGGATCCCATAAGGCCACGGGTATAGGGGTGACTGGGACTGCGTATAACATGACCCACAGGTCCGATTTCAGCAATGCGTCCGGCATACATGACGGCTACCCGGTCAGCGGTTTCTGCGATCACACCCATATCATGGGTGATTAGCATAATGGCAGTACCTTGTTCGCGCCCTAGTTTTTTAAGTAGCTCTATGATTTGTGCCTGTATGGAGACATCTAGGGCTGTGGTGGGTTCGTCAGCAACTACCAGTTTGGGTTCTGCAGCCAGTGCCAGGGCAATCACGACGCGTTGGCGCATGCCGCCAGAAAACTGATGTGGATAGTGATCTATGCGTTCCCGTGCCGCAGGTATGCCTGTGGCTTCTAGCAATTCTATGGCGCGGTTACGGGCTTGCGTCCAGGTTAGCGGTAAGTGGGTGACTATGGTTTCTGCTAGCTGTTTGCCTATGGTGTAGAGCGGGTTTAGCGAGGTTAATGGGTCTTGGAAAATGGCGCCAATTTCCTTACCCCGTATGCGTCGCATTTGATGGTCGGGTAAGTTATCAATGCGCCGTCCGTTAAGAAAAATTTCGCCGCTAGCAATACGCCCAGGAGGATCCAATAACCCTATGATGGCAGCACCTGTAAGCGATTTTCCAGCACCGGACTCGCCCACAACACCCAATACCTCACCAGCATTAAGAGTGAACGATATGTTATCCAGAGCCGTTAGTATGCCTTTGCGGGTGGGGAATTCCACACATAAGTTGCGAACTTCTAATAGTGGCGGGGTGCTAGTCATGGTTAATTTAGCCTGGGGTTAAGTGCATCGCGCAGCCAATCGCCTAGCAGGTTGACCGATAACACCAGCAGCACTAGCATAAGCCCAGGGAATATGGTGATCCACCATTCGCCCGAGAATAAAAAGTCATTACCTACACGTATTAATGTACCCAGTGATGGTGATGTGGCTGGTACACCTACACCCAGAAAAGACAGGGTGGCTTCTGTAATAATGGCGGTAGCCAAGTGTACTGTGGCCAGTACCAGCACCGGTCCCATCACGTTGGGCAGTACATGGCGAAACATAATAACGAGCGAAGATACGCCTATCACACGGGCTGCTTGTACGTATTCGCGATTTTTTTCTACAAGTACCGAACCCCTTACTGTGCGTGCGTATTGTGGCCAGCCTGCCAGGGCGATAGCGCCTACCAGCACGGGAAAGGCAATCTTGTCATGTAGATCGCTGGGAACAGCCGCGCGTGCGACACCGTCTATTAGTAAGGCGATAAGTATGGCGGGAAATGACAGCTGTACATCGGCGATCCGCATAATGATGGCATCAAGCCGACCGCCTGCATAGCCAGATAGCAAACCAAGGGTGATGCCAACGACTAAAGCTAGGCCGACTGCTGCCAGGCCTATTAATAATGAGACCTGGGCGCCATAAAGTAGTGTGGAATACAGGTCGCGCCCTTGGCTGTCTGTGCCTAATGGGTAGGTCCATTGACCGTTGGCCATCCAGACGGGCGGTGTTAAGGCATCGATCAGGTTGATGCTGGCCAAGTCGAATGGGTTATGCGGTGCGACCCAATGTGCACCCAGGGAAGCAATTAATAGTACTAGTAGCAATAGCGTGGCAATAATCGCCACAGGGGTATGTCGCCATGACCACAGCAAGTCACTATCCCACCAGCGTTTAAGTAGTGCTGTCATTAATGTCCTCCGGTGCGGCCTATGCGCAGGCGAGGATCCACCGCAAAATACAGTAAATCGACGATTAGGTTGATAATGACAAACACTAGAGCGATCAGGCAAAGGTAGGCCGCCATGACGGGGATGTCGGCAAACTGCACGGCTTGTATGAACAGCAACCCCATACCTGGCCACTGAAAGACGGTTTCAGTCACAATGGCAAAGGCAATAATACCGCCTAGCTGTAAACCGGTAATGGTAATTACAGGCACCAAGGTGTTTTTCAAGGCATGACCAAAATGTATGGCACGCTTGGTCAATCCGCGAGCTTTGGCAAACTTGATGTAGTCGTGGCGTAGTACTTCCAGCATTTCTGAACGCACCAAACGTAGTACTAGGGTTAGTTGAAACAAAGATAAGGTAATGGCTGGGAGTATTAAGTGTTGCCAGCCGCTACGGGTAAAAAGACCAGAGGTCCACCAACCCAGGGAGACGGTCTCACCGCGTCCATAGCTGGGCAACCAGCCCAGCATGACTGAAAACACCAGTATCAGTAATATGCCGATTAGGAAGGTAGGTAACGAGACACCTAGCAAGGAAAAGGCGAGTATGGCTTGGGACAACCCGCTATTTCGACGTAAGGCCGTATACACCCCTAAAGGTAAGCCCAGCAATAATGCCAGCAGGGCGGCCAAAACAGACAATTCAACCGTAGCAGGTAGCCTTTCACGCAGTAAGTCTGAGACTTTTTGGCCTTGGCGTAGTGATAGGCCGAAATCGCCCTGTATGGCATTTCCCACAAAATGGGCAAACTGTACAGGGGCAGGTTGATTCAACCCTAGTTTGTTGCGTAGATCCAGCCGGTCTTGTTCGGTGGCGTCTTGCCCCAGCATTATAGTGACTGGATCCCCTATATATTGAAACAAGGCAAAGGCTAACAATGACACCGCCAGCATTACGGCGATAGCTTGTAGTAAGCGACGTATAACGAAAGCGGTCATGATAGGCCTGGTTGCATGTCAAAGCGCCTGAACGACAGGCGCTTTGACAGGGGGGATGGGGTTAATTAGTTAATGGTAACCCACTCTATGGTTAGACGATTATCGGCCCGGTGTATGACATCCACATTTTTTTTCATGGCCCAGGGTATGACCTGGTCATGCAGTGGTATATGACCGAACTCCTGGGCGTGCAAAGCCAATACCTTGTGTATGGCGTCGTTACGCTTGTCTTGGTCAGTTTCAACCTTGATTTGTTCGATTAGAGCATCGGCTTCTGGATTGGAGTAATTACCTATGTTATACGAACCATCGGCTCCTTCACCTTTCGATTTGATCAGGCTTTGCAAGGTGTATAGGGCATCGAAGGTGGGTACGCCCCAGCCAAACATATACGCGCTGGTGTCATGGGATTGCACTTTAGGAAAGTAAGTGGCCCGTGGCATGGCGTTCAGTTTGGCAGTAACCCCTATTCTGGCCCACATAGCGACTATGGCTTGGCAAATCGCCTCGTCGTTGATGTAGCGGTTGTTAGGACAATCTAGAGTGAAGTTAAGACCGTTTTCATAACCTGCTTCTTTTAGCAAGGCTTTGGCCTTATCCGTATCAAAGGGAACACGTTCGGCCAGTTGCTTAGTCCAACCATTCACCTGCGGAGCGATCATGGTCCCTGTAGGGGCTGATAAACCACGCATAACAGCCTTTTTAAGAGCTTCAGTGTCTATGGCGCGATACAAGGCTTCGCGTACGCGTACATCGGTAAACGGGTTTTTTCCTTTGATATTGGAGTACTTCAATTCAGGACTTTTTTGATCCAAGCCTAAATAGATAGTGCGGTATTCGTTGCCTTCCAGAACTTTGGCTTGCTGACGCAGGCGATCCAAATCTTGGGCTGCGGGGTCCAGGACGAAATCAATTTCTCCAGACAGTAGGGCAGCTGTGCGAGTGGCATTTTGCTTGATAGGGGTGTAAACAATTTCTGTGACGTTGCCCTTTTTCTGGTTGTTATTCCACCAGTCGGGGTTGGCCTTGAATACGGTACGTATATCAACATCGCGTGACACCAGTTGATAGGGGCCAGTACCGTTTGCATTACGGGCTGAATACGTTTCTTCGTTTTTGGCGAAGTCTTGAGGGGCCAGAGTGTTATTTTTTTCTGACCAATCGCGGCTCATGATGAATACATTAGTCAACTGACGTAGTAGGACCGCATTAGGCGCTACGGTCTCAATATCAACAGTGTTGGCATCAATGGCACGTACGTCACTAATACCGTTGACATAAGCCTTGAAATTGGATGTGGGTGATAGAGCACGTTTTATGGAAAAGACAACGTCGTCTGCTGAAAATGGACTGCCATCGTGAAATTTCACGCCTTCACGCAAAGTAAAGCGCCACACTGTGGGTTCGATCTGTTCCCATTTGGTGGCCAAGCCAGTAGATATATTGAATTCGGGGTCGTATTGCACCAGTGGTTCATAGACGTAACTGGATGCTGCTATGGTAAGGCCTTCGTTTTGTGCGTGAGGATCCAACGTCAGGATATCGCCTTGGCTGGCCCAGCGCAGTGTTTTGGCGTGGCCTATGGCAGGGATCAGCATGGCTGCCGCGATAGCGCTGGCAAGTAGTGTGCGACGCATAGAAGTTTCCTTACGAAAAGTTGAATTCACTGACTATATGGTACGGGTTCTGAGGCGTCAACTTAAGCTAATAGGGATTACTACTAAGACACTTTCAGAACGTGCTTATGTTTTTACTGCATCGGAAAGAGACTTTAGTCGCTCATGTGGATTGGCTATCGGTGGCGAGTAAATCAGTCATAATAGCTGCTGCTTATTTTTACCCCTGGAGTCATGGCAATGAGCCGTAAAGCTTTAGATGGTCGTGCCATTGCGCTGATGTTTATCTTGTGTGCCTTATGGGGCATGCAACAGGTGGCTGTTAAAGTGGCTGCACCGGCTATGAATCCCGTCATGCAAATGGGTTTGCGTTGTTTGGTGGCAGCCGCTTTGTTAATTATGCTGATGTGGTTCCGGCGAGAAAGTTTTTCTTTCCGCGATGGGCGCTTGGGTGCAGGTATCAGTGTAGGGCTGTTATTTGCTCTGGAGTTTTTGTTGATTGCGCTGGGGTTGTTGTACACCACAGCCTCGCATATGGTGGTTTTTTTATATACCGCACCTGTGTATGTGGCCTTAGGTGTGCATATGTTGGTGCCAGGAGAAAAGCTTTCTAGAACCCAGTGGCTAGGGGTAGGTCTGGCGTTTTCGGGCATAGTGTGTGCATTTGCTGGCGGTTTGTTTAGTGCCTCAGGTAAAGACTTTAACGATATGCTGCTAGGGGATAGCTTAGCCGTACTGGCAGCCATTGCTTGGGCAGCTACTACGGTCACGATACGCGCGTCGTCGATGTCGGAAGCGCCTGCTTCGCAAACCTTGCTATATCAATTAGCAATGGCTGCCATTTTGTTGACGGTGGGCGGTGCGTTTGCTGGGCTGTGGCAGGATATTCAAATGACGCCTATTGCTTGGGCCAGTATGGCTTACCAAAGTTTAATTATTGCTTTTGGTACATTTTTAGTGTGGTTCTGGTTGTTACGCCATTACCTGGCATCGCCGTTGTCCACATTTTCTTTCTTGACACCTTTATTTGGTGTCGCTTTTGGCGTGCTGTTGCTGGATGACCCGGTAGATATGTGGTTCGGACTGGGGGCAGTACTGGTTGTGGCAGGCATAGTATTAGTCAACAGGAGACACACTTAAGCCTGAGTGGCAGCTGTAAATATAAAGGCCCCGCCTTTTGGCGGGGCCTTACTGCCGATATGGGCAGTTAACACTACACGGAAGGTAGGTTATGAGCATCACCACTGATGTGGGTGCACTGCAATCAAGGCAGTGATTTAACAATACTGCTGCGGCGCGCAATATGCAAGTAGTGGAATACCCTAGGTGGTATGGCCAGATATGGCCGCACTTAGACTATATAAAGGTGTGAAAGAGCTGGCTTGTGCCATAGGCCAGCCGGTTCTGAAAATGGTGTTGCGAAACTTGCCTTCTAGCAGTTCACCCTTTTCAAGGTCAGGGAATAATGCTGATAACACCCTGACTTCGCCGTTTGTCAAGCGTCGTGCAATATGATGGGGACGCAGTTCGCCAGGGTGGCTCAACCCAGCCGCACCCAGTAGTTCAGCCAGTGCATTTAGGGTGTTGCTGTGAAAGCTGCTGACTCTAACGGATTTATCACTAACCACTAAGGCAGCCTGCCGTAAGGGGTCTTGAGTGGTTACACCAGTAGGGCATTTGCCCGTATGGCATACCTGGGCTTGTATGCAGCCTATGGCAAACATGAAAGCACGGGCACTATTGCACCAGTCAGCACCCAAGGCCATTATGCGAGCCATATCAAAGGCACTGATTACCTTGCCAGAAGCGCCCAGTTTGATCTGTTCACGCAAGCCGATACCAACTAAAGTGTTATGAACCAGACGTAAGGCTTCACGCAATGGTGTGCCTACGTGGTCTACAAATTCTATCGGTGCAGCGCCGGTACCACCTTCGGCACCATCTACCACGATAAAATCCGGGGTAATACCAGTTTCTAACATGGCTTTGGCGATGGCAAACCATTCCCAAGGATGGCCTATGCACAGTTTGAATCCTACAGGTTTACCCCCAGAGAGTCTACGTAGGTGTGCAACAAATTCCAGCAGCTCTATCGGCGTGCTAAATGCGCTGTGATGCGAGGGCGAGTTGCAGTCCACACCTATGGGCACACCTCGGGCAGCAGCAATTTCAGCAGTAACTTTGGCGCCGGGCAAGATTCCCCCGTGACCGGGCTTCGCCCCTTGGGAAAGCTTGATTTCTATCATTTTGATGTTGCTGCGGGTGGCGCGCTCAGTAAATGCGGTATCGGAAAAATTGCCTTGGCCATCGTTGCAGCCAAAATAGCCCGAACCTATATTCCAGATCAGATCACCACCATGTTCGTCGTGGTAACGGCTGACCCCGCCTTCACCGGTATCGTGAGCAAAGTTTCCTAGGGACGCCCCTTTGTTTAACGACAGTACGGCATTGGCTGATAACGCACCAAAGCTCATGGCGGAAATATTCAATACGGATAATGAGTAAGGTTGGCTGCAGTCTGGTCCACCCACAGCGACACGAAATTCGGCTGCGTTGGGATGGACGGGGTTCATAGAGTGATTCATCCACTCGTAGTCGTGGCCGTACATATCGAGCTGGGTGCCAAAAGGACGCTTATCGACGGCCTGTTTGGCACGTTGGTAGACTAGTGTGCGATCCACACGGGAAAACGGCAATCGTTGAGTGTCGTCCTCAAAGAAGTACTGGCGAATTTCTGGTCGTATGGATTCAAATAAAAACCTAAGATTGCCTGTTACTGGATAGTTGCGGCGCACTGCGTGTGATGTTTGATGTAAATCGACATAGCCTTGTAGGGTAAGTGCCCCAAACACGCCTGCAGCTAGCCACCACCACAAACTGGTAAATATCCCTAACACTAGAAAGAATAAAGTGGCGGCAATGACTAAATAGAAAGCCAGATAACGTGTCAGAAAATGCTTCATTCAGAGCCCCTGTGTCTTGTGGTTGTTGTGGTGACTATCCCGGTTAAAATAACAGACATTGCGTAGCAGAGGCCAGCTTTGCGCATCGCTTTATATCGTGGGGAAGTTCATGAATGTCATATTAGGCGACTGGAATACCTTGGGTCACAGGGCGAAGGCAATACGTCTTGCTGTTTTTGTGGGTGAGCAAGGTATACCCATCAGCATAGAACTGGATGAACATGATCCACAGTCGATACACGCACTGGCCATAGCCCCTGATGGCACTGTTGTTGGTACTGGGCGTCTATTACAAGACGCTCATATAGGACGGATGGCAGTGTTGGCTGACTATCGTGGGCAGGGTGTAGGAGGCCAGCTATTGCAGGCCTTGGTCGCCGAAGCGAAACGCTTGAATTACCCCGGTGTGGTTTTGTCAGCACAGATACACGCCAGTGATTTTTATAAAGCTCATGGTTTTGTACGTACGGGCAAACCCTTTCTTGAAGCAGGCATTCGGCATATCGACATGGTCTTAACGTTTTAAGTCGTAGTACTTGCTGCTAGACTACCTGTACACATAGCTGGGTTTTAAATGGGAGTCTATGCATATGTCCAAACCTATAGAACAGCAGGTATCTACAGCATGGCTGGCTGATAACTTTGGTCCCAGTCATCCGGCATATCAGGTAGTGGATTTCTGGCAGGCTGCCGGCCCTAGTCGTTGGTTTGCCAAAGAACCGGCCTTTGATGCCGATTTTCAACAACGTTTTGAAGACTTACATTTTGCTGCTGCGCGACAAGAATGCAGTCACTGGGTGGCAGATCCTAAGGCAGGTTTGGGCCTCATACTATTGTTAGACCAGTTTCCGCGTAATGTATTTCGAGGTACGGCACATATGTTTGCCACCGACCCCTTGGCCAGACACTATGCCAATATTTTTCTGGATGCCGGCTTTATCGAGCAGCTAGGTGCTGCAATGAAAACCTTTGTTTGTGTACCTTTTATGCATTCAGAAAGCCTGGATGACCAGGAGTATTCTTTGGCGCTATATAAGCGTTATGCGCCAGACAGTATGCCCTGGGCCGATGAACATCACGATATTATCCTTCGTTTTGGACGCTTTCCTCATCGTAATGCGTGTTTAGGACGGATGACCACCGCACAAGAGCAGGCCTTTCTGGATGCGGGTGGTTTTGCGGGGTAGTTAGTTACTTTGAGTTAGGCAAGTGACATAAACCGCTAAGGAATACAGATGATCATCAGCGATATTGATTTTTCTGCCATGTACAGACGACATATGCAGCGTAGTGACCGTCCCGCTAAATTAGCCAGCGCCTGGGATGCTAAGGCGAAAGGTCTAAGTGCCAAGGTGATGGGCAGCGATTACACCACTGAGTTTGTTAGCCGTATGGATCTGGCGCATGCCCATAGCCTGCTGGATATAGGCTGTGGTCCAGGCACAATAGGGCTGGCCTTAGCGCCACAGTTGCAACACGTGGTGGGCCTGGACTATAGCCCCGGTATGTTGGAGTGCATGCAAGAAAATGCTACTGCCTTAGCGTTGGGTAATGTTCAGACCAAGTTATGTGCATGGGAAGATGACTGGTTAGATATCCCTGTTTGTGATATTGCAGTGGCATCTAGATCCAGCATTGTGCCTGACATGGCGCAGGCACTGGCAAAAATGACTACGCATGCTCGCTTACGTTGTTATATGACCCATTTGGTAGGTGGCCATTTTGGCGACGCAGAAATTGCTGCCATTGTAGGTAAGCAAGCACATGCTTTTCCTGATTATATTTATATTGTGAATATTCTGTTCAGCATGGGGTTCCACCCCAGTGTGGACTATATTGAAATGCCCAGCCGTTTGGCCGGTACCCGTGGATTTGCGGAATTTGTAAAAAAAGCCAGTTGGTCTTTCGGTGAGCTTGATAGCGACCAACTTGATGCGTTAAAGCAATGGTACGACCAAGACCCGAAGCGTGCGTCCCAAGGAGGGCAGCCCATGCGCTGGGCATTTATTTCTTGGAATGTTTCGTAAGGACATTACAGCATCGGGCTCTCCATCATAAACGGGGGACGACCGGTATTCATTAAACTTGTTTTACGAAGAACGAGGCTTAATGGAGGTAATACCGATGTCCCCAATAGATTCTATCCTAGGATTGCGCGATGTGGTGGTCCAGCGCGTGGAACGTAAGCGCGATATCCACGTCTGGGCTCGGCCCGCCAAGCGCCCGGTGTGCGTGCATTGCACGCATACTCCGTTACGCGTTAAGGCCACGCACCAGCGTACGCTCAA
>JACCEO010000009.1 GCA_013416485.1 Alcaligenaceae bacterium | reverse complement strand
CTCTGAACCAACCGGTACCTGAACCGTAATCTGACCAGCAGCAATGTCAGCATCCGTTAGCACGCGATCAAACAACGGTGCCGTAACACCATCGGCCGTCACCACCAGTGTGTCACCGGCTTTAACCGTAGCACCCAAGACCACCAAGGCATCAACCTTGCCATCATCGCCAATCTCTTCAGCGTTGTAGACATTGTCAGTACCAGCATTTTGCAGCTCAACGGTCACGCTCGGGGCTTCTGTATCCACTGCTGTCGTATCTTCATCGCCACTACCAGGATTACCGGCCTCATCGGTATAGCTACCATCTGGTACTTTAACTGTAATATCACCATCATAATTATCAGGTAGAATCAGATCAGCAACCCACTTGGTTGGATCGGTAGGATCGGGCCTTAAGTTCTCTATCTGAGCACCGTTAGTAACCTCTACGTCCTCTTCATCGAAGCCAAATGGCACTTCACTGAATTGGAAAGTGACAGTACCATCATCATTAATCGTAACTACAACGGTCGGTGCTGTTGTATCTAACGCTACCCCAGTACCTGCCTCATCGGATCCTGTATCTGAACCCGTCCCACCCAAACGCACTTCTTCAGGGCGTGTGTAAGTGGGGCGTGGATATTCCAAGCCCAGTGGGTTAGTGGTTTCTATGACGCTGCTTAAACGTGTGAAACTGCTGCCGCCATCACCACCCGCACCTGCGGTTAATACAGCAGCAGTTGCTTCTAAATCAGCAAAAGGGTCGGCGCCATCGTTAAGGGCGGCCAATATGTTGGCAACATCAGGATCAGCAGGTGCTGCCGCTGCGGCAGTCGCAGGGTCTACATTGGCTTGGGCCACTTCAGCGCCTAGCTGTACATCGCGACCTTCACCTATGGTTAGGGGACCACTACCGTTTGCTTGTAGTTGTACGGATGCACCAGTGGCAGTGACTACGTCGGCGTCGGCCGGAATCTGCATACCTTGGTGTATGGGACTAAGTGTACCGTCTGTACCGCGTACCCATGCTTGACCAGTAACTTGTGTAACGAGTGCTGCGTTAGCCATATTCACAACCTTTAATAAGAAATCTGATTAGGGTGCGGCGTTTTGTGGTTACATTACGTCGCATAATTTAAGAATGACCGAATCATAAGTAGCATTCAGAAACTTGCATATTGGCGCCAACGACAGGTAACAAGGTTTTTCACCGGTTAATGGCATAAATACCACTATAAATGCCATTACCTATGGGTAAACCCTTAGTTAACAATTGTGAAGTTGGTTGAATTCTAAGAAGGATTATCATAATGGTATGAGCTCTCCTATCCGCATTCTGGGCGCGCGCCAGAACAACTTGAAAAACCTTGATGTGTCCATTAATACTGGCGAGCTGCTGGTACTTACGGGTGTATCTGGCTCGGGCAAAAGCTCCTTGGCTTTTGATACCTTGTATGCCGAAGGGCAACGGCGTTATGTAGAAACGTTTTCGCCATATGCGCGTCAGTTTCTGGACCGCATGGACAAGCCCAAGGTCGATAGAATAGATGGCATATTGCCCGCCATTGCCATCGATCAAGTGAACCCGGTCAGGAACTCACGCAGTACCGTGGGCACCATGACAGAGCTTAACGATCACTTGAAACTGTTATATGCGCGCTTGGGGCATTTGCATTGCCAATGTTGCGGGCATCAGGTTCAACGTGATAGTGCTGAATCCATACAGCAGCAATTGGCCGTGCGCAGCCAACCCGATGACCCCAGGCTAGTGGTCACTTTCCCCATTACCATTCCGTCTAACTTCACTGAAGAAGAAGTGAAAGGGTTTCTGGACCAACAAGGCTATACGCGTATCCATCACGAAGAAGTTGTGACTCGTGCGGTGGTGGCACCTAAGGGCAAGGACAAGGCCGCCAGCAAACGGGCAACCAAAGCCACAACTGAAAAACTGCGGGTGCTGCATGTGGTGCAAGACAGGTTCCGCTATGGCAATGCCGAAGCCGAACGCGTCATGGAAGCGCTGGACGCCGCCTTAAAGCAAGGCGACGGTCATATTGCCGTGCATGTCCTGAACCAGGAATCGGAAGAAACCGCGGTGTGGCGTTTCAGTAATCGTTTGCACTGCGCCAACTGCAATATTGAATACAGTACCCCTCTACCTAGTACGTTTTCGTTTAATTCGCCACTAGGCGCCTGCGAGGCCTGCCGCGGCTTTGGCCGGGTCATGGGCATAGATTACGGCTTGGTCGTGCCGGACGAAAGCAAAACGCTGCGCGAAGGGGCCATGAAACCCTGGCAAACCAAAAGCTATCAAGAGTGCCAGGCCGAAATGGAACAATATGCGCCTGCCGCTAAGGTACGACTAGACACCCCCTGGAGCGAACTGGATCAGGATGAAAAAGACTGGGTAATTAACGGTACGCCCGATTGGAAAGGTGGCAATAACGCCTGGAAAACCCAGTGGTATGGGGCTCAACGGTTTTTTGATTGGCTGGAATCCCGTGCCTACAAAATGCATGTGCGTGTGCTGTTATCAAAGTACCGCAGCTATACGCCCTGCCCCACCTGCGGTGGCGCTCGCCTAAAACCCGACGCCACCTTGTGGCGATTAGGTCAACAAGCCGCCAGCGATACCGGCCACTACCCTAGATTTATGCCGGTACATGCACAGTGGACACGTGCTCAACTGGATGCCCTGCCTGGTTTAGGCATACATGACCTGATGCGTTTGCCTATTGATCAGGTACGCGATTACTTTGTCGATATTAGCTTTGGCGCCAGCATAGACGCGGCCATAGACTTGCTGCTTGCGGAAGTCAGGGCACGCCTGAAGTTTTTATGTGACGTGGGCTTAGGCTATTTGTCGCTAGACCGGCAAAGTCGTACCTTGTCCGGGGGCGAGGTACAGCGTATTAACCTGACTACGGCCTTGGGCACGTCGCTGGTAAACACACTGTTTGTGCTGGATGAACCTTCCATAGGTCTGCACCCGCGCGACATGCATCGCGTGGTCGAGGTCATGCACAGGCTACGCGCCAACGGTAATACCCTAGTGGTGGTAGAGCATGATCCCCAGGTTATGGTGGCAGCAGACCGTATATTAGATATAGGGCCTGGCCCTGGTGAGCGCGGCGGCAATATCGTGTTCGATGGTACGCCAGAAGAATTACGCCAAGCACACACCCTGACTGGTAATTACATGGCAGGTCGCCTAAAGGTAGAAGCGCCTCGTCCTATGCCAGTAGCAGCAAACACGCCACGCTTAATCCTGGAAGATGTCACTGCAAACAACCTGAAAAATGTGTCGGTATCCATACCCTTGGGTAGATTAGTGTGCGTCACTGGTGTATCCGGTTCAGGTAAGTCCACCCTGATACAAGACGTGCTTTTCCCTGCCATGCTGAAACAAAAAGGTCGCCCTACCGAAGCACCTGGCCCGCATGGTCGCCTATTGGGCGCAGAAATGTTGGCCGATGTGGTCATGGTAGACCAAACACCTATAGGGAAAACGGCCAGATCCAACCCAGCCAGTTATGTTGGTGCGTTCGATGCCATACGCAAACTGTTTGCGCAGGCACCGACATCCAAAGAAAGGGGCTATACCGCAGGTACCTTCAGTTTTAACACTGGCGATGGTCGCTGCCCCACCTGCGGAGGCACGGGCTTTGAGCACGTAGAAATGCAGTTTCTTTCTGATGTGTACTTACGTTGTCCCGATTGCGACGGTAAGCGTTATCGCCCAGAAATTCTGGAAGTACAGGCTGAACATTTAGGCCGTAGTGCCTCCATCGCCGATGTACTTGCCATGACGGTCCACGAAGCGCTGGAATTCTTTAGTGGCTTACGCGATGTGCAATGGGGCTTGGCGCCCCTGGCCGACGTAGGCCTGGAATATGTGCAGTTGGGTCAACCTGTACCCACCTTATCAGGTGGCGAGGCCCAGCGCCTGAAGCTGGCCGGTCACTTGGCTGCTGCCGCACGCGGAGGGATATCGTCCAGCAAGCTGGCCAAAAAAGGCAGCTTATTCCTGTTTGATGAACCCACTACCGGGCTGCACTTTGACGATGTCGCCCGCCTGATGCGTGCCTTCCGTAAGTTATTAGGTGCCGGGCATTCGCTATTAATTATTGAACACAATCTGGATGTCATACGCGCTGCCGATTGGCTAATAGACCTAGGCCCCGAGGGCGGTGACGCCGGTGGACAGGTCATAGCCAGCGGCACACCCCAAGACGTGATGGACAACCCAGCGTCGCATACCGGACAAGCACTGAACGATTACACCAGTGTCATTGTGTATGAAGAAAAGTCCCAACAAGCCAAACTAGCCGCGGAACCTGCCGCCACTTACCGTGATGTGGAGGCTAGCGGCACGCCACTGCAAAGTCTGCTCAAGCGCCAGCGAAAGGATACACATAGTATAAACATACTAAATGCCCGAGAACATAATTTAAAGGGCATTAATGTCAACATACCTAGAGATACTTTTACCGTCATTACGGGGGTATCAGGGTCAGGGAAATCCACCCTGGCGTTTGACATACTATTCAATGAAGGCCAGCGCCGCTATCTGGAATCCTTGAATGCCTACGCCCGCGCCATTGTCCAACCTGCGGGTAAGCCTGATGTAGACGCTATCTACGGCATACCGCCTACCGTGGCAATAGAACAGCGCACCAGTCGGGGTGGACGCAAGTCTACCGTGGCTACCATGACGGAAATCCACCATTTCCTACGCCTGTTGTATGTAAAGCTGGGTACCCAGATGTGCCCTTGCTGCCATGTGGCTGTGCAACCGCAAACCGCCGATCAAATCCTGGCGCACATCATGCACGAGCACAAAGGCCAGCATATTGGCTTACTGGCACCGTTAGTCGTGTCACGTAAGGGTTATTACACCGACTTGGCCAAATGGGCTGCATCTAAAGGCTACAGCCACTTACGGGTAGATGACGAATTCATACCTGTTGCCCCCTGGCCGCGTCTGGACCGCTACAAAGAGCACACGATAGAGCTGCCCATTGCTGACCTGATTGTCGATGTGCGCCACGAAGCGGAACTACGCGCCGCTTTACACAGTGCCCTAGAACATGGCCACGGTAGTTTCAGTATGTTGACTGGGCTAACTGCCGACGCACCCGGGCTTGACGTGGACGAACGTCGCGCGACAGGACTAGCACCCACACCACAGCAGCAGCACTTTTCGGTCAAACGTGCCTGCCCAAGTTGCGGCACCAGCTTTCCTGAACCCGATCCGCGCATGTTTTCCTATAACTCCAAGCATGGCTGGTGTAACAGTTGCTTTGGTACGGGTCTACAGCTAGCTGGGTTTAATGAAGAACAAACAGGCGAAGAAACGGCCTGGAACTCTTGGTATGAAGGCGGCACAGAAACCTGCACAGCCTGCGATGGCGAACGCTTGAACCCAGTATCGCGGGCGTTTTTATGGCGCGAGCGATCCATTGCGCAATTCGCTGCCATGTCGGTTAGTGACGCACAAACATTTTTCACCAGCCTGGTCAGTCGTGGCCGGGAGGCCGACATTGCCCGCGACATCCTGACGGAAATACGCGGGCGCCTGAACTTCATGATGGAAACTGGTCTGGGATATTTGGCACTCGACAGGGCAGCACCCACGTTATCCGGAGGCGAAGCCCAGCGTATACGACTGGCTGCCCAACTAGGGTCAAACTTGCAGGGCGTGTGCTATGTACTGGATGAACCCACCATAGGCTTACACCCCCGCGACAACCAAATTCTGCTAAACGCCTTAAGTACCCTAGAGGGTAATGGCAATACATTGGTAGTCGTAGAGCACGACGAAGACACCATACGCCGCGCATCGCATGTGATTGATATCGGTCCAGGCGCGGGCACACGTGGCGGCATGGTGGTTGCCCAAGGCACGGTGCAAGCCATTATGGACAACCCGGCATCGGTCACTGGCCGTTACCTGAAACACCCGCTAGTCCATCCCTTGCAGCCACGCCGCGATATTACGCCTGACACCCCCATGATAGAAGTCAGTGGCGCTCATCTGCACAATTTACACAATGTGCGCGCCCAAATCCCCATAGGCCGACTAACCGTAGTCACAGGCGTATCGGGATCAGGAAAATCCACGCTGGCTCGTGAAGTTGTACTTGATAATATTGCCCAGGCCGTATCCATAGGTGCAGCCCCTACCTGGTACGGTTGCACCGACATTACCGGCTGGGAACACATAGACCGCGTCCTAGAGGTTGACCAAACCCCTATCGGCAAAACACCACGTTCCTGCCCTGCGACGTATGTGGGATTCTGGGACGATGTGCGCAAGCTCTTTGCCAGCACCCGTGACGCCAGATTACGCGGCTGGACAGCTAGCCGTTTTTCCTTCAATACCGGTGATGGCCGCTGCCCGCAATGTGAAGGCCAGGGCATGCGCACCATAGAAATGAGCTTTTTACCCGACGTCAAAGTGCCTTGCGACGCTTGCTATGGTGAACGCTTTAACCGCGACACCTTGAATGTGACCTGGTCGGGCAAAAGCGCTGGCGAAGTGCTGAACCTAGAAGTGGACGATGCCATCGGGTATTTCTCAGCCCACTCCCGTATTTCGCGCATCTTACAATTGATGCAGGACGTAGGGCTAGGCTATTTAACCTTAGGCCAACCCTCGCCTACCTTATCTGGCGGCGAAGCCCAGCGCATCAAACTGGTGACCGAATTAGCCAAAGCCAGGCTAACCGATGGCGTGATTAAAACCGGACGCGCCTCGCGTGTGCCTCATACCCTGTATGTGCTGGACGAACCCACGGTAGGCTTATCAATGGCCGACGTCGAAAAGCTGATTGTGGTGTTACACCGTTTGGTCGAAGCGGGCAATACCGTAGTGGTCATAGAGCACAACCTGGATGTCATTGCCGAAGCAGACTGGATACTGGATCTGGGCCCTGAAGGCGGCACAGGCGGTGGCCACTTGGTGGCTCAGGGTACGCCCGAGCATATTGTTTCATTAAAAGCGACATCACACACCGGAGCAGTACTGGAAAGCGTGCTGCAAGCCAGCGCTTAGGTCGCGTAGCGACCATGCAATATCCAGTGCAGGGCTTCGTGGGCAGCCGCCATCCCCATACTTGCAGTAATGGTGACTGCCGACCCATAGCCCGCGCACGACAAGCCCTGCAAGGCTTCTGGTGTATGGGTTGTGGCACCTGCTGTGCCTTGTACCGCAGGTGCCGTCCACTGTGTAGGCAACAACACCGCCTGATCAAACCACAAAGCACGCACCTGCATTTTAGGTAGGCGCTTACGCGGTTTACCCGCCTGATCCGATGCCTTGGGGTAGCCATGCAAACGGCGTAAGGTGTTACGCAACTTCGACAGTAAAGCGTCATTCACCGCATTGGCGATATCGCCAGCACGCAAGCTTAATGGATTGGTTTTTCCACCCGCACCGCCACACACCAATATAGGCAGCTTGCGTCGCCGCGCTTCCAGTATCAGGGCAATTTTGGCCTGAGCCTGATCCGTGCAATCCACAACAAAATTGCTACCTGCGGCTAATAATTCAGCCACATTTTCAGGACTAACGAAATCATCAATCACGACCACGCGGCAATCCGGATTGATGTCCAGAATACGATCTGCCATCGCCTGCACCTTAGCTTGTCCCAGCGTACTGCTTAAAGCATGCAGTTGTCGATTCACGTTAGATTCGGCAATATGATCCATGTCGACTAGGGTAATAGCACCCACCCCTGACCGCGCTAAGGCTTCAGCGCACCAAGTGCCTACACCACCCAAACCTGCCACCAACACATGGGCGGCTTGTAGTTGCTGTAAACAACCAAGACCGAACAGGCGTTCCAGGCCAGAAAAGCGTCTGTCATAAGAAGCGTCGATATCAGACATAGCTAACGAATAGAACAAATAAAAGAAGAACGTTAACACGCCTATGTCTTTGTCTTGCGGTATGTCCTAAAATGGGTACTGCTTATTATTTGATTTTTGCATATCGTGAATCAGGCTGTTTCTTTCGATCCATATTGCGCGCCAGCCCCAAGCGCTTTCCGACGGCTTACCGACGCCGAACGCCAAGCCTCCCTAGAGGCCACAATGGCAAACTGGACAGCGGGCAACGACCTGTGGGTCTATGGCTATGGGTCGTTAATTTGGCGCCCAGAATTCGCCTATCTTGAAAAACGCTCTGCCTTGCTGCATGGGTATCACAGGGCGCTGTGCCTATGGTCGCGCATCAACCGGGGAACCCCTGAAAAACCCGGTTTGGTATTTGGGCTAGACAATGGCGGCTCTTGCCGCGGTATCGTCTTTAGAATTGCCGCCAATCACGTATTATCCACAGCCGATGCCCTATGGCAACGCGAAATGCCCGGTGGTGCCTACATACCAAAATGGATGAACTGCCGTACCGAACATGGTAATGTGATGGCATTGGCGTTTGTAATGAACCGCCAAACCGATGCCTATGTGCCTGGTTTACCACTGGATCACCTAGTGAATATAGTGACTAGTGCGCACGGCAGCTATGGTCCTTGCCTAGAATATGTGCTGGAAACTGCCCAGGCGCTTAAACAAAGCAATATCCACGATAAACGCTTGCAGCACCTGGTGCAGCGTCTGCAGGCCGTTGCGGCCTAACTTATCTTTATTTTATTTCAGGTTGCCTGCCCATGTCTGTTGCCGATATCCGTCAAAGCTACGAAAAATCTGAACTGTTGGAATCCACGCTACAAGCCACGCCTTTACAGCAGTTTGATCTATGGTTCCAAGAAGCACTGCAAGCCAAGGTGCTGGAAGTCAACGCCATGACATTGGCAACCGCTACTGCCGATGGCCGCCCTTCAGTACGTACCGTCCTACTTAAAGGCTATGACGACAACGGTTTCGTATTTTTTACTAACTATCTGTCGCGCAAAGGGGCTGAGCTTACCCAGAACCCCCATGCCAGCATATTGTTTTTTTGGCCTGAACTAGAACGCCAGGTACGTATCGAAGGGCTGGTACATAAAATACCTGCAGCAGAATCTGACGAGTATTTTCACTCTAGGCCCCTGGCATCACGCATAGGAGCATGTGCTTCACCCCAAAGCCAACGGGTAGACCGGCTTGCTCTTGAAGCCAGTGCTGCTTCATTGGCGTTATCTTTAGGCGAACACCCAGCACGCCCTGAGCACTGGGGTGGCTACAGCCTAAACCCGACCTACCTAGAGTTCTGGCAGGGTCGTCCTTCACGCCTGCACGACAGATTGGCCTACCACATTGACGCCAAAGGCCTATGGACGGTCAATCGCCTAGCACCCTAACGGCAGGGCAAACCATTACACTGTCGATATGATCGCGAATCCCCCCTCTTTTGATGTTGGTTACTTCCGTTCGGCGCTAGGGCGTTTCCCCACCGGCGTCACCGTAGTCACCTGCCAGTCAACGCCCGACTTGAATCCTGTAGGCTTGACCATTAGCTCGTTTAATTCAGTGTCGCTAGACCCGCCCCTGATCCTATGGTCCTTATCCAAGGCATCGTCATTGCTGCCAGCCTTTCAAGAAACCAAACGCTATGTAGTCCATGTCTTGTCAGCCCAACAGCTGCATCTGGCCAAACGCTTTGCTTCTGGCACACAAACTGACCGCTTCGCTCAGGTAGCGACATCGATCGCACCTGGCGGCGGGGTTATGCTAGCCGATGACAGCGCTGCCTGGTTCGAATGTATCAACCAGGCTCAGCACGATGCAGGCGATCATATTGTTTTTATCGGACAGGTTGAGCATTGTCACCATAGTTTTGCACAACCCTTGGTATATCACGCAGGTGATTTCGATCTCACGCCATCCAGCGAACCATTAACCAGTCGCTAAACCCGCAATGACACACGTAGCAGATATCGACTGTGCAGTTCTGGGTGCAGGAGTGGTTGGCCTGGCAATGGCCAGAAAACTTGCCATGTCCGGTCGTGACGTCATGGTCATAGAAGCCGGACCAAGCATAGGAACAGGCGTCAGCTCACGTAACTCGGAAGTGATACATGCTGGTATTTATTACCCTCCAGGCTCGCTAAAAGCCCGTTTGTGCGTTCAGGGTAAGCAACTGCTGTATGACTACTGTGATGAACACAAGGTGCCATATCAGCGTTTGGGTAAATTCATCGTAGCGACAACCCCCGAGCAGCTTGGCAAGCTGGACCAAATCGCCACCCAAGCTAGCCTGTGTGGCGTCAACGACTTGTATCGTATTACCGGCCAAGAAGCGCGTCGTTTAGAACCTTCTTTGCAATGCCTGGCTGCCTTGGTGTCGCCCTCTACGGGAATTATCGACAGCCATGCTTTGATGCTGGCGTTACAAGGAGACGCTGAACATCATGGCGCCAGCTGCATCTTCCATACGCCTTTTATTGGTGGACAGGTAGAAGATAACGGCCTGTTTTCACTAAAATTTGGCGGTACAGAAGCCATTACCCTGACAGCCAACTGTGTGGTCAATGCCACTGGCCTGTCAGCCCCTGCGGTGGCTCGCGCCCTACAAGGCCAACCCAACCATCTGATTCCCAACACCTATTATTGCAAAGGCAGTTATTTCAGCCTGTCGGGGTCAGCCCCCTTTAGCCGACTAATCTACCCTATGCCCGACAACGCAGGCCTAGGTGTACACCTGACCCTGGATATTGGTGGCCGCGCCAAGTTTGGTCCAGACACCGAATGGATAGACAGCGAAGACTACCACCTGGACCCCAGCAGAGCAGCCTCGTTCTACACGGCTATACGCCACTATTGGCCCCAACTGCCCGACCACGCACTAAATCCTGATTACACCGGCATACGCCCCAAAATAGTCCCCGCAGGTCACCCCGCTGCCGACTTCATCCTGGCAGGCCCTGCTACGCATGGCATACCGCAACTGGTAAACCTATTTGGCATAGAATCCCCTGGATTAACAGCTTGCCTGGCCATTGCAGACGCTGCCTATGCCGCACTGGCCCAAACAGAAATGGTTTGAACCTGTCGTGCGACCTTTGAATATCAACGCTTAAACTACGAATGTATTACCTATGAATGATTACATACTGACGATTGCCTGTCCGGACCGCATAGGCATAGTCCACAACGTGACCGGCTGGTTACTCAAACGACACGGCAATATTATTGATGCCCAACAATTTGGTGATTTAGAAACCGAGCAGTTCTTTCTGCGAGTTCACTTTCACCTGCCAGTCGCCGCGTCAATTGATGAACTACACGCAGACTTTGCCACCATAGCCATCAAATTCAATATGCAGGCCAATATTTACGATGCTAAACGTAAAGCCCGCTTATTGATTCTGGTCAGCCGCCAAGGGCATTGCCTGAACGACTTACTGTTTCGCACCCACAGCGGGCAACTACCCGTAGAAATTGCCGGCATTGTGTCCAATCACAATGATTACGCGGGTTTGGCCCAGTCTTATCAAGTGCCTTTCCATCATTTTCCTGTCACAGCAGAAACGCGTATCAGCCAAGAACAACAAATTCTGGATCTGGTGAAACAGGAAAACATTGATTTGGTGGTGTTGGCACGCTATATGCAAATATTGTCCGACAACCTGTGCCAAGCGCTATCAGGCAAGGCCATCAATATTCACCATAGTTTTCTGCCTAGCTTCAAAGGTGCGCGCCCTTATCACCAGGCCCACGAGCGTGGTGTAAAAATTATAGGTGCCACGGCCCATTACGTGACTGCTGACCTGGACGAAGGCCCGATCATAGAGCAGGACATTGAACGGGTGGACCACGCCATGAGCGCACATGCACTAACCCAAGTGGGTAGCGATGTAGAGTCATTGGTGCTGGCACGCGCTGTACGATCCCATGTAGAACACCGTATTTTGCTAAATGGCAACCGTACTGTGGTGTTTCGCTAAGTCGCTGTAGCCAGCCATTGCTCGAACGCCTGCAAGGCTTCGCTACGCACATTACCCACGGGGTAGCTGAAAAAATAGGCTTCTTGCACCGCCAGCACGCCAGGCGCAGGGCTAACCAAACGGCCCTGGTCCAGCTCTTGTTGGACTAAAAAGCGCGGCATCAAGGCTACCCCCATACCCGCCTGAACGGCCGCCAAGGTCATGCTGAACAATTCATATCGTGGACCGGCACTGCTGGATGGCAGGTAATCCAGACCTTGTGTCTGATACCACCAGCGCCATGCATCGGGACGGGACAATATATGCAGGTGGGGCAAATGCGCCATCTGTGGCTCAGGCAAGCCTACCAATAGTTCTGGCAGGCACACTGTGACCAGTTCACCCTCATCAAACAATTTAAAGCCTACGGTTTGTGGCCATAATTGTTCCGCATGGTAAATCGCCGCATCGAACGGGTGGTCGTTAAATTGAAACGGCAAGGTACGCACCGACAGGTTCACGGCAATATCGCCATGCTTGCTTTGGAAATCCGGTAGACGCGGTATTAGCCAGGTCGTGGCCAACGTAGGTAATACGGCCACATGCAAGCTACGCCCCATAGAACGGGAAATCAAACCAAAGGTGTCTTTTTCCAGTTGCTCCAGATGATGGCGCACCCGTCCAGCATATTCAGCACCGGCATCGGTCAAAGCAACACGCCGTCTTACCCTGGTAAACAGTAAAACCCCTAAACGTTCTTCTAAACCGCTCACCTGTCGGTAAATAGCACTATGGGTTAGCGACAGCTCTTCGGCCGCTCGCGAGAACGACCCCAACCGTGCTGTGGCCTCGAAAGCCTGTAATGCACCCAAATTCGGAATGCCTTTTCTCACGCTGTGCTCCTGTGCCTTGTGGGATATGGGTAGAATCAACCATAGCGTATCGTGCACAAGAGTTGCATAATACGCAAAACATTGTGCTATTTTATCAATTGCGTTATGAGCCTAACGCACATTATGCTGACTACCATGAACCATAAACCTGTTTCGCCCCTTAGCTCACGCCTAGGTGGCCATATTCTTGTTGATCAATTAGTGGCACATGGCGTAAAACATGTGTTTTGCGTTCCGGGTGAAAGCTACCTTGCAGTACTAGATGGCCTGCACGACACCGATATCGCTATCACTGTGTGTCGCCAGGAAGGCGGCGCTGCCATGATGGCCGATGCGCATGGAAAGCTGACCGGGGAACCTGGTATCTGCATGGTAACCCGCGGCCCTGGTGCAACCAATGCCTACGCTGGCGTCCATATTGCCCACCAGGACTCAACCCCGCTCATTTTGTTTGTCGGCCAAATCGAACGCGGTATGCGTGAACGCGACGCCTTCCAGGAAATGGATTACCGCGCTGTGTTTGGCAGTCAGGCAAAGTGGGTCACTGAAATTGATCAGGTTGAACGCATCCCCGAAATTATTTCCAGGGCTTTCCACATTGCTACATCGGGCAGGCCAGGACCGGTTGTCATTGCCCTGCCAGAAGACGTATTGGTGGAATACGCCAATGTCCAGGACACGCCCCACTATGAAGTCATAGAAAGCGCACCTACCCCTGCCCAGCTTAGCGACTTGGCACAGAAACTAAGCACGGCCAAGCGCCCTCTAGCCATACTGGGCGGCACCCGCTGGGATCCCACTGCTGTCCAGCAATTCGCCGATTTTGCGACGCGCTGGAAGCTACCCGTAGCCGTACAGTTCAGGCGCCAAATGCTATTCCCCACCGACCACCCTTGTTTTGTCGGTGATGTCGGCTTGGGCAGTAACCCCCAATTAATGCAATACATCAAAGACGCCGACCTACTACTCTTGGTGGGTGGACGCATGTCGGAAATTGCCAGCCAAAGCTATACTCTGCTGGACATCCCCTTGCCTAAACAGACATTGGTGCATGTCTACCCAGACGTCAATGAATTGCAACGCGTCTACCGGGCCGACCTGGCCATTAATGTTTCACCCATGTCCTTTGCCCACGCAGTCAGCGGGCTACAGCCTAGCAACCCGCCAGCACCTGTCCTGGACGGCTTACGTGCTAGCTATGTGGCCTGGCACAACCCTTCCACCATCCAGCACCCTGGCGATCTGCAAATGGGTCAAGTCATGTCCTGGCTAAACGCCAACCTACCTGCTGACAGCATCATGTGTAATGGCGCGGGCAACTATGCCACATGGCTACATAGATTTTATGATTTCCGCCGTTATGGCACGCAACTGGCCCCCACATCGGGTTCTATGGGCTATGGCTTACCCGCAGCGGTAGGTGCCAAACGTATCTATCCCGACCAACCTGTGATCTGCTTTGCCGGTGATGGTTGCTTCATGATGCATGGCCAGGAATTTGCCACTGCAGTGCAATACCAATTGCCCATTATTGTGCTAGTTATTGACAACGGCATGTTCGGCACTATACGTATGCACCAAGAACGTGATTATCCGGCACGGGTGTCGGCAACGTCATTGCAAAACCCAGACTTTGCCGCTTACGCTCAAGCATTTGGTGGCCACGGCGAACGCGTCAACACCACGGCTGAATTTGCCCCCGCATTTAAGCGCGCAGTTGCCAGCGGCAAGCCCGCCATCTTGCACTGCTTCATCGACCCGGAAACCATCAGTCCCACAACCACTTTAGAAAAGATAAGGCAGCATGCCTTATCAAACAACGCCTGATGCCGTCCAGCGTAGTCTGACACAGCATATTATTGATATCTAAACTATTTACTTACGGAACCCTACTATGTCGGCAGCCCCTACTTTTCATTGGCAAGACCCTTTACTGCTGGATGGCCAGCTTACCGAAGAAGAACGGATGGTACGTGACGCGGCCCGCGCTTACGCCCAAGACAAATTAGCTCCTCGCATCCTTGACGCCTTCCGCAACCAAAAAACCGACACATCCATCTTTAAAGAAATGGGTGACCTGGGCCTGCTAGGCGCCACCATACCCGAAGAATACGGCGGCGCTGGCATGAACTACGTCAGCTATGGCCTAATCGCTCGCGAAGTCGAGCGCATAGACTCTGGCTACCGCTCTATGCTTAGCGTGCAATCCTCATTAGTGATGGTCCCCATTAATGAATTTGGCAGCAAAGCACAAAAAGAAAAATACCTGCCAAAACTGGCTAGCGGTGAATGGATAGGCTGCTTCGGCCTGACTGAACCCAACCACGGATCCGATCCAGGCAATATGGATACGCGTGCCGTTAAAACCGCGAATGGCTATAAAATCAGCGGCGCCAAAATGTGG
This sequence comes from Alcaligenaceae bacterium, assembly GCA_013416485.1. Taxonomy (GTDB): domain Bacteria; phylum Pseudomonadota; class Gammaproteobacteria; order Burkholderiales; family Burkholderiaceae_B; genus JAGOAJ01. The sequence continues at coordinate 123,809 of JACCEO010000009.1, read as the reverse complement.
ATTACCAACTCCCCTATCGCCGATGTCTTTGTCGTCTGGGGCAAAGTCGTAGGTGGTGAAGACGACGGTAAAATCCGCGGCTTCATTCTAGAAAAAGGCATGAAAGGCCTAAGCGCACCCATCATTGAAGGTAAAGTCGGCCTACGCGCCTCCATCACCGGCGAAGTCGTCATGGACGAGGTCGAAGTCGGCGACGAACAAATGCTGCCTGGTGTGTCTGGTTTGCGCGGCCCCTTCACCTGCCTGAACTCGGCACGCTACGGGATATCTTGGGGTGCTTTAGGTGCTGCAGAAGATTGCTGGCATACAGCACGCCAGTACACCCTGGATCGCCACCAGTTTGGCCGCCCCTTGGCTGCCACTCAGCTGATCCAGAAAAAACTGGCCGACATGCAAACCGAAATCACCCTGGGTCTGCAAGGCTGTCTACGCCTAGGCCGCATGAAAGATGAAGGCACCGCTGCCGTTGAAATCACGTCCATCATGAAACGCAACTCGTGCGGCAAGTCCTTGGACATCGCCCGTATGGCTCGTGACATGTTAGGTGGCAACGGTATTTCTGACGAGTTCGGTGTAGCTCGCCACTTGGTCAACCTGGAAGTAGTGAATACCTACGAAGGTACTCACGATGTACACGCCCTGATCCTGGGCCGCGCACAAACTGGCCTGCAAGCGTTCTTCTAAGCCGTCTAGTTTCAGCGAATAAAAAATGCCGACCTTGGGTAACCTGGTCGGCATTTTAGTTCTACTGGGGTTACTTAGAAGTACCTAAGTCAAACAAGCTGGTGGCTTCAAGCTCCAGCACTTGTTCATCGCGCTGGTTATAAACACGCCACGTCCAGCGCATAATTCCTAAGTCATCGCGGCTGGACGACACCCTGACGGAATCGACAGTGGCGGCTAAATGCAAATAATCACCAGGACGCACCGGCAACAACCAACGTAGTTTCTCTAGGCCCGGCGAACCGAAGGATTCGGAATCATGCAATGCGGCATCGAATACCATGCGCATTGCTAAGGAACAGGTTAGCCAACCACTGGCGATCAAGCCATTCCAGCGTCCTGTTTTCGCTTTTTCCGCATCGACATGAAACCACTGTGGATCATAAGCCTTGGCAAAGGTTACGACCTCTTCTTCGGTAACCAACACAGGTGGGTGTTTAATAACCATACCTGCTACAAACTCGCTAAATTTCATAACCAGATCCACTTGTTAGACTACTAGGCAAACACGTCAAACACCTTGGCTTAAAATTAGCCTAGGATAAGGCGCTATGACGCATCACAGCATAACTACTGACTATAACAAAGTACGCAAAAATATGACACAAACCTCTACGATCTCAAGGCCTGCGTTGATAACCGTGCCTATGGCCGACACCAGTATGGATATAGAGTACCAGTGGATTAACCCTGAACTCACCACGGCTGATCTAATTATTTTCCTGCACGAAGGGTTGGGTTCTATTTCTATGTGGCGTGACTGGCCTGCCCAGCTATGCCAGGCAGCGCAATGTCGGGGTTTGGTCTATTCTCGCTACGGTTACGGGCAAAGCACGCCGCGCAGTGCTGATAAGCTGCGTAACATTGACTATTTGCACATAGAAGCCCAGCAAGCCTTACCAGCTTTTCTGCAGGCGATGGGCCTGCAGGATCAGCGTCCTATTTTATTTGGTCACAGTGATGGCGGTTCAATTGCACTGATCTATGCCGCTAGCCATCCTGATGCCGTCAAAGCCATTATGGTGGCGGCACCACATATTTTTGTTGAAGACATCACTCTGGAAGGCATAGTCGCGGCACGCGAGCTTGCTAGCACCACTGATCTGATTGAAAAACTGGGGCGCCACCATAGGAACCCTAGCACCGTCTTCAGCAGTTGGAATGACACTTGGCTTACTGACCAGTTTCGCGACTGGAATATTGAAGCCCTGTTGCCGCAAATTCAATGTCCCTTACTCGCCATACAAGGCGACAATGACGAATACGGCACCCTAGAACAAATCCAAGGTATTAAACGTTTGGCGCCACAGACCCAGTTATGCATACTTCCAGATTGCGGTCATTCCCCTCATAGGGAACAAGCCACAGCACTTAACGTAGCAATTACTGATTTTCTGAAAAATATCAGCTAAGGGCCTTACCTAGTCCTGGAATGCCGCTGCTGCACGACCTAGGCGATCATTGACAGCCTGCCACGCCAAGGTCTGGGGTGGCTGTTGAATCAGGATGGCATGGTGGCCCTGGGCGTCCAGGCGACGCATCGTAGCGTATAGGTCACGTGCATATTCTCTGGGGTCAGTGGTCGCCACCTGCCAATGCACATGTGCAGGAGTAGCCACTGGCGACGATTCAAAAGCCAGTACCGCCACAGCCTGTTCAGTTGGCCAGCGACCCAAGCTATCGATTAAGGTGTCGTAAGGCAATAAATACAAGGACGTGTGCGGAGCATAATGTGCCTTCAATGAGCCAGACACTTGGGGTGCGGCAACATCAGGCTTGGCAGGCTGCACACCCAGCACGGCGGCAATGTCATCGGCCGAGATATGACCCGGACGTAACAATACCGGACCTATGCCGCTATCAACACGCGATAAGTCGACAATGGTGGACTCTATGCCTACTTGCGATGACCCACCATCCAGCACCATTAATTCGCTATCGGAAAGTTCAGCAAATTCGCTGCGTACATGAGCAGACGAGGTAGGTGATACGTGACCAAACTTATTGGCTGATGGTGCAGCCACGCCACCATGTCCATGAGGCGTTAGTTTGGAAAATTCTTGTAGTAGCTGCATAGCCACTGGATGCGATGGGCACCGTAAACCTATGCTGGGTAAGCCACCACTGACAGCATCGGGAATATGCTCGCAACGCGGTAGTATCAGGGTTAAAGGCCCAGGCCAAAAGGCCTGCATGAGTTCCTTGGCCTGTGGCGGTATGGAACTGGCCCAATACGCCAAATTGGCATCCGGGGCGACGTGCACAATCACAGGGTGGTTAGACGGTCGCCCTTTGGCGGCATAAATGCGCGCTATCGCCTGGGGATTACTGGCGTCGGCACCCAAGCCATAGACGGTTTCAGTAGGAAATGCGACCAGGCTGCCAGCCGCCAAACGTTGTGCAGCCTGACGTATCAAAGTATCCATAACGATCTTTATTGGAAGGGTATTCCTAACAGGCGTGCTACGCCTGCCGTGCTGACATGGGCAGCATCCAAGGTACTAGCAACAATGTTGATATGACCCATTTTGCGCCCAGGACGAGCACCTTGCTTATCGTACAAATGCAGGCTAACACCAGGTATGGCCAAAACAGCAGCCCAGTCCGGTTCACGCATGGCCTGGGTGGAAGGGTCAAACCAGATATCACCTAAAAGATTCAGCATAATCACAGGGCACAAGCTGTTCGTGGCTCCTGTGGGCAAGCCAGCCATGACACGTGCCTGCTGTTCAAACTGACTGCACACGGACGCATTCATGGTGTAGTGACCGCTATTGTGAGGACGTGGTGCAATTTCATTGGCAATTAAGCGACCATCGCTAAGTACAAAGAATTCCACACACATTACGCCCACGTAATCCAGTGCAGCAGCCAGATCCAAAGCGGCTTGCGCAGCCTGCTGCTCTAGGGCCTCAGAGTGCTGGCCTGGGGCCACGGTAGATACTGCCAATATGCCATCACGGTGTTCGTTGTTGGCTGGGGGGTAAACGGCGACCTGGCCATCCAAGCCACGCGCAATCAATACAGAGATTTCGCTGGCCAATGGCAACATTGCCTCGAGTACGCAAGGCAGGCTACCTAATTCAACCCAAGCTTGGGCCGCTTGTTCACGATTTTGCACCCGTGCTTGGCCCTTACCGTCGTAGCCCAAACGAGCCACTTTCAGTATGCCTGGGAATAAATCATCAGGTAATGCAGCTAATTGATCTTGACTACTAACTTCTGCATAAGGAGCGACGGGCACCCCTGCCCCTTTGATAAAGGCTTTCTCTTGGATACGGTCTTGAACAATGGCAACCGCATGCGCCGACGGACACACCCGTGTCTGGCTAGCCAGGGTTTCTAAACTTAACGCAGGGACGTTTTCAAACTCAGTGGTCACGGCCAAACACAGGCTGGATAATTCGTTCAAAGCGGGTACATCGTCGTAGGCTGCGCGTATATGGCGATTCGCCACGGCACCTGCCGGACTGTTTTCGTCAGGATCCAAGACGGCAACTTTGTAGCCCATCGCTTGAGCGGCATGACAAAACATACGTCCTAATTGCCCACCACCCAGCATACCTAGCCATTGACCAGGAACGACTACGGCCGTAGTGTCTAGTTTATGCATCATGGGGTACCACCATATTACGAGCCGCATTGGTTTGGGCTTCGCGGAAATCGACCAATTGCTGTTGCAGGACTGGGTCGGTTGTGGCTAAGCAAGCAATAAAGTGCAATGCGGCGTTGGCGGCACCCGCTTCACCGATGGAAAAGGTTGCTACTGGCACACCTTTGGGCATTTGTACTATGGATAGTAGCGAGTCTTCACCACGCAAATAACGGGATGGCACCGGTACGCCAAAGACGGGCAACGGTGTTAACGCCGCCACCATGCCGGGCAAATGAGCAGCACCACCCGCACCAGCAATGATCCCGCGTAAACCACGTGTAGTCGCTGCGGCGCAGTAATCGACCATATCCAGCGGCATGCGATGCGCTGAAATAACACGTGCTTCGTAGGCTATACCAAACTGATCCAGAATGTTGGCGGCATGCATCATGACGGGCCAATCACTGGACGAGCCCATGATAAGACCGACCACAGGCATGGAAGGTGTGGCGGCCTGAGCCGCGCCGGTAGAATGGGAACTAGTCATAAAAATATGCCGTAATGGCCTTTATTGGGTAAGACGGGTCTGAGCTTCGAGGTACTTAGCAGCAGTTTTCTCTATTACTTCGGCGGGCAGCTTAGGCGCAGGCGGGGTTTTATCCCATACCTGGGTTTCCAGCCAGTCACGCACAAACTGCTTGTCAAAAGATGGCGGGCTAATGCCTTCAGCGTAACCTGAAGCTAGCCAAAAACGTGACGAGTCAGGCGTTAGTACTTCATCCATCAGGTGCAGTACACCATTGTCATCCAGACCAAATTCGAACTTAGTGTCGGCAATAATAATGCCCTTGGTGGCTGCAAATTCGGCGGCTTCAGTGTATAGACGCAAGGTCATGTCGCGAATTTTATTGGCCAATTCCTGACCAATTTCACTCACCACATCCTCAAAACCCACGTTTTCATCATGCAAGCCAAACTCAGCTTTGGCGGCAGGGGTGAAGATGGGCTTTGGTAAACGACTGGCTTGTTTAAGACCTGGCGGCAAAGCAATACCACATACCTTCCCAGTCTTGCAGTAATCTTTCCAGCCTGAACCTATTAGATAGCCACGCGCCACAGCTTCGACCATGATGGGCTTCAAGCGCTTGACCACAACCGCACGACCACGTACCTGAGCACGTTCAGAAGGAGCAACCACGCTTTCTGCGTCGATACCAGTCGAGTGATTAGGCATAATATGCGCCAGCTTTTTCAACCAGAATTCAGTCAACTGGGTAAGCACCTGGCCCTTGCCCGGTATGGGGTCATCAAGGATAACGTCAAAGGCAGAGATACGATCCGAGGCAACAATAAGCAGCTTGTCGTCATCGACAGCGTACATATCGCGTACTTTACCAGTGCCCAGCAAAGGCAAAGAAGATATCGAGGATTTAAGTAGTGCCTGCACGACGGATACGCCCTTGAAATAAAAACATCCCGTCGGCGCCTTGCCGAACGGGATGGGATCAAAATTTAGCCTGCAACTTACTGTACAACCTGTGCCAGCTCGCCACCAGCATAGCGCTGTGCCATAACGCTTAGAGCTATCGGTTTGATTTTGCTAGCGTTGCCAGCAGTACCAAACTCCTGATAACGCTGTATGCAAATAGCCTTAGCCGCAGCACGTGCAGGTTTCAGGTAAGCACGTGGGTCAAATTCCGACGGGTTGGTAAACAGGTAACGACGTATAGCAGCCGTCATTGCCAAGCGAATATCGGTATCGATATTGACTTTACGCACGCCGTATTTAATAGCTTCCTGGATTTCTTCTACAGGTACACCGTAGGTTTCTTTCATGTCGCCGCCAAATTCGCGGATTTCCGCCAACAGGTTTTGCGGCACACTGGAACTACCGTGCATGACCAAGTGCGTGTTGGGCAAGCGCTGGTGTATTTCTTTAATGCGTGAAATCGACAGGATATCGCCCGTAGGTTTGCGAGTGAATTTGTAAGCGCCATGACTAGTGCCTATGGCAATGGCCAAGGCATCAAGCTGGGTACGGCGTACAAAGTCGGCTGCCTGCTCAGGGTCAGTCAGCAACTGCTCCATGGTCAGCTTGCCTTCGGCGCCGTGACCGTCTTCCTTGTCCCCCATCATGGTTTCCAAGGAACCCAGGCAACCTAGTTCGCCTTCGACCGTAACGCCCAACTTGTGCGCCATTTGCACCACACGCTGCGTTACTTGCACGTTGTATTCGTAGTCGGCAATGGTTTTGCCATCGGCTTCCAAAGAGCCGTCCATCATGACACTGGAAAAGCCCAGGTCTATTGCACCTTGGCAAATTTCTGGAGACTGGCCGTGATCCTGGTGCATAACCACAGGAATATGGGGGTAGGTTTCTACGGCGGCCTGTATCAGGTGTTTAAGAAAACCTTCGCCTGCATACGAGCGCGCGCCAGCCGAGGCCTGCATGATCACGGGGCTATCGGTTTCGTTGGCGGCCTCCATGATGGCCTGGACTTGCTCCAGATTATTGACGTTAAAAGCCGGAATACCGTAAGCGTTCTCGGCCGCGTGATCGAGCAACTGACGCAAGGAAACCAAGGCCATGAAAAATCTCCTAATGATGAAATCCGGACAATATTTGATTTTAAGATGGAATCAGAATTATTGCTGACGGAATACTATGAATGATGCGACCTAATGTTAATAAATCAACAAACAGGTCAGGGGTTACGTCGGGCCGACTTAGGGCGGAATGACGCAACAGTATGTGTATGGGTATCGATATAAGGCCCACCGATCAGATCGATACAGTAAGGCACTGCGGCGAAAATGCCAGGTACAGCGGCCTGGCCTTCCTGGGCTGGCAAACCTTCCAAGGTTTCTTGGATAGCGCGAGGCTGACCCGGCAAGTTAATAATAAGCGTGGCGTGGTCAGCCGTTTCACGGATTACCGCTACCTGGCGTGACAATATGGCCGTAGGTACAAACTTCAAGCTGATTTGACGCATTTGCTCGCCAAAACCCGGCATTTCGCGGGTAGCCACCGCCAGCGTGGCCTCGGGGGTGACATCACGGCGTGATGGCCCTGTACCGCCGGTGGTCAGGATCAGGTCACAACCCAATTCATCACTAAGCTCTATTAGCGCTGCCGATATTTGGTCTGCTTCGTCAGGAATAACACGGCTAACACACTGAGGCGCTTGCACCAAGGCACGCGTTAACCAATCCGTCAGAGCCGGTATGCCTTGATCCACATAGTCTCCGGAAGAAGCGCGGTCAGAAATGGACAACAAACCCACTAGTAATTCATCGGGATGCGAACGAACCAGACGCTTAGACACAGCAAGACTCCTAAATAAAAATAAACATGGGACAATACGTCCTTTAACTATGGTCAGCTTAGCAGGCCGACCATACAATGATAATGCACGATAAAACACTTTTACTGGCGGGTGCTGGTGACTTGGCCCAACGTACCGCCGTCATTATGCAGGAACTAGGCTTTCGCGTCTGGGGTCTACGCCGTAACCCGCCTACTAACCACAGCACCATACAGTGGTTAAGCGCCGACCTAAGCCGGCCGACTAGCCTGGCTAACTTACCCAAGCGCTTCAGCCATGTGCTGTTTGCTGCCGCGCCTGATGGCCGCAGCCCCCAACACTACCAGACACTGTTTGGTGATGGCCTAAACACCTTGTTGAATCATCTGGATTTAGATGCCTTACAGCGCTGGGTATTCGTGTCGTCCACCGCTGTTTATGGCCCATCAAGTGACTGGGTAGATGAAACCACCCCTGCCCTACCCCAAGGATTTAACGGCCAAATACTGCTAGCCGCAGAACAAGCACTGCATGCCCGCCTACCCAATAAAGCCGTGGTCCTGCAACCGTCAGGTTTATATGGCCCTGACCGCATACAACTGCTAGAACGCTTGCAACTAGGTAATGTGACCACGTCCACCGCCTGGGCCAATCGCTTTCATATTACTGACGCGGCACGAGCTTGCGCCCATTTATTAACCCTGGACAACCCACTGCCTTGCTACATAGGCACCGATGACCACCCTTGGTCTATAGACCAGCTTTATACCCAGCTGGCCAGCATGGTGGGCGCACCCACCCCTACTCTTGGCAGCACGCCTGACGCCAACCTCGGAAAACGCCTAAGCAATGCCCGCTTGCGCGCCAGCGGCTTTGAGCTGCAATGGCCAAACGCCATCGCTGGCTATAAAGCCTTGATCCAGCCCTAGGCCTTAGCCTTGGGCGCGCTGTCGTAATATATCTAGGGCGGGTAGCGTTTTGCCTTCCAGGAATTCCAGGAAAGCACCACCCCCGGTCGAGATATAGCCTACTTTATCAGCGATCTTGTATTTACCAATGGCCGCCAAGGTATCGCCACCGCCTGCAATTGAAAACCCTTCAGAGTCGGCAATGGCCTGTGATATCACACAAGTGCCATGAGCAAAGGCGTCAAATTCAAACACGCCCACAGGGCCATTCCAAATAATAGTACCTGCTTGGCGCAGAATATCGGCCAAGTGCTCCGAAGTGTCTGGACCTATGTCCAGGATCAAATCGTTTTCAGCAACCTGGTCGGCTGATTTGGTCACTGCAACGGCATCTGCGCTAAATTCGGTAGCACAAACGACATCGGTGGGTATGGGTACTTCAGCACCGCGTTGGCGCATCAGGTCAATGACGGCACGTGCCTGATCTACCTGAGCCGGCTCAGCTAAGGATTTTCCTATAGGCAAGCCAGCCGCCAGCATAAAGGTATTGGCGATGCCGCCGCCTACTACCAACTGATCGACCTTGTCTGCCAAGGTTTTCAATATGGATAGTTTAGTGGACACCTTGGAACCACCAACGATGGCCACCATAGGACGACGTGGATTTTCCAAAGCACGACCCAAGGCGACCAGTTCGGCTTCCAACAAAGGCCCTGCACAAGCCACTGGCGCAAACTGAGCGATGCCATAGGTAGATGCCTGTGCCCTATGTGCGGTCCCGAAGGCATCATTCACATAGACATCGCACAAGGCAGCCATTTTTTTAGATAGATCGGGGTCATTTTGCTTCTCGCCCACATTGCCACGACAGTTTTCCAGCAAGACCACCTGGCCAGGCTGCACCTGTACGCCGTCTACCCAGTCGGCTTGTAATGGCACAGGCATGCCCAACAACTGCGACAAACGTGCGGCTACGGGAGCCAGGCTATCTGCTGGCGTGACCTGACCTTCAGTTGGGCGTCCCAAATGGGATGTCACCATAACCGCTGCACCGGCGTCTAGTGCCAAGCGTATAGCAGGCACAGAAGCGCGTATGCGCGTGTCCTCGGTAATGACACCATTATTCAAGGGCACGTTCATGTCTGAGCGTATAAAGACCCGTTTACCAGCAAGTTCGCCGGACTGGGCCAAAGAAGCAAGAGTCTTAATTATAGTTGGCATGTAGCTTGATCAAGAAAGGGAGTAAGCAATGCGGCAGACACGACAAGGGCGGGTTTGTTCCCGCCCTGTCATGGATAATTTGTCGCCTATTATTTGGCCGACATCATGGCAACTGTGGTATCCAACATGCGGCAAGAAAAGCCCCACTCGTTGTCATACCACGCTGCTACCTTAACCAAAGAACCTGACACTTTGGTAAGTGTCGCATCTACCGTACTGGACGCGGTAGTATGGTTGTAGTCTATGGATACTAAGGGCTCTATGCTGTAGTCCAGTATGCCTTTCAAAGGCCCCTGGTCGGCAGCTGCTTTCAGCACACTGTTGACTTCTTCAACGCTGGTGTCGCGCGCTGCCACAAAGCTTAGATCCACCATAGATACGTTAATGGTAGGCACACGTACAGAATAGCCATCCAGCCTGCCTGCCAGTTCTGGCATCACCAAGCCCATAGCGGCCGCTGCACCGGTTTTGGTGGGGATAATGCTTTGTGTAGCCGAACGGGCACGGCGCGGGTCTGTGTGATAGACATCAGTAAGAACCTGGTCGTTGGTGTAGGCATGAACGGTTGTCATCAAGCCATTCACCAAACCAATTTCCTGGTGCAATGGCTTGACCAAAGGCGCTAGGCAATTGGTGGTGCAAGACGCATTGGAAATAACGGTGTGTTCCGCCTTGATGACATCGTGATTGACGCCATAGACAACAGTAGCGTCTACATCGTTGCCACCCGGTGCGGACAACAATACCTTTTTAGCGCCCGCCTGCAAGTGTATGCTGGCTTTTTCTTTGCTATTGAACGCACCAGTACACTCCATGACCAGATCTATGCCCAAGTCAGCCCAAGGCAATTCCAGAGGATTACGGGTGCTGAACAAGCGTATACGATCCCCATTGACTACCAAGTAGTCATCTTCCAAGGTAACGGTGCCAGGGAATCGGCCATGAGCGCTATCAAAGCGAGTTAACAAGGCATTGATATCGGCTTTGCCCATCGCGTTAATCGCTACGATTTCGATATCGTGCTGTTTACCGCCTTCGTAATGAGCCCGCAGTACATTGCGTCCGATACGACCATAGCCATTAATTGCTACGCGAATAGTCATGATGGATTCCTTATATAAGCTGCTTAACCGCCGCGACCACGCGTTCTGCAGTTAAGCCAAAATGTTCAAACAACACACCAGCGGGAGCAGATTCACCATAGGTATCCAGACCTATGACAGCACCGTCCAGACCTACGTATTTGTACCAACCTGACGTGACACCTGCTTCGATGGCCACACGTGGCAAGCCTTTAGGCAGTACTGAATCACGCCACTGAGAGTCTTGGGCATCGAATATGTTGGTACAAGGCATAGAAACCACACGTACAGCAACGCCATCTTTGGCCAATTGTTCCTGAGCCTGCAAGGCCAAGCCCACTTCCGAGCCGGTCGCCATCACAATGGCCTTAGGTTGATTGGCATCACTTAATACATAACCACCACGCTTAATAGCGTTGACGGTAGCGGCATCACGTGGCACAAAGGGTAGGTTCTGGCGCGACAACAGTAATGCACTGGGGCCACCGTCTTGCACGTTCATACCCAAGCTGGCTGGACGTGAAATGGACTCTACCCAAGCCACCGCGGTTTCTGTGGTGTCACAAGGGCGCCATACGTGTAAATTCGGAATAAGGCGCAAACTGGCAGCGTGCTCAACGGACTGGTGGGTAGGGCCATCTTCGCCCAAACCAATAGAGTCGTGGGTGAACACATGCACTACGCGCTGCTTCATTAGCGCAGCCATGCGTATGGCGTTGCGGGAATAGTCGGAAAAGGTCAGGAAGGTGCCGCCAAAAGGCAGGTAGCCACCATGCAGTGCCATACCATTCATAATGGCTGCCATGCCGAATTCGCGTACACCGTAGTTGATATGACGGCCGGCCTGCAGGTGGTCTTGACCAGCACGTACTGGCGTTACACCTTTCCAGTCGGTAAAGTTGGAACCGGTAAGGTCAGCCGAGCCACCCAAAAATTCAGGCAAGACGTCGGCAAACGCGGTAATGGCCAACTGAGATGCCTTACGGCTAGCGATGGTTTCCGCCTGATCCTGAGTCGCCTGAATAAATGCATTGGCTTGCTGGGCAAAGTCGGCCGGCAATTCGCCCACCATACGGCGCTGCAATTCGGCAGCCAACTGGGGCCAAGCTTGGGTATAGGCATCAAACTGGACTTGCCATTCAGCTTGCTGTGCAGCGCCTTGTTGGCGTGCATCCCACAATGCATAGACACTATCGGGAACAACAAACGGCGCATGAGGCCAGTTCAATGCAGCACGAGTCGCGGCAATTTCCTGGGCACCCAATGGCGCACCGTGGACTTTTTCAGTACCCGATGCAGTTGCACAGCCCTTGCCTATGACAGTACGGCAACAGATTAATGTGGGACCTAACCCCTGGGCTGCGGCGAGTTTAGCCTGGGCAGTGGCGGCATCCACTGCGGCAACATCGTGGCCATCTACGTTGCGTATGACATTCCAGCCATAGCTTTCGAAACGTTCTGGGGTATTGTCTGCAAACCAGTGTTCAACACGGCCATCAATCGAGATACCGTTGTCATCATAAAACACGATGAGTTTGGACAGCTTAAGCGTACCCGCTAATGAGCACACTTCGTGCGATATGCCTTCCATCAGGCAACCATCACCCACAAACGCATAGGTGTGATGATCGACCACATTATGGCCAGGCTTGTTAAATTCTTGGGCTAACAAGGCTTCGGCTAGTGCCATGCCTACGGCATTGGCCAAACCTTGACCCAATGGGCCAGTGGTAGTTTCAACGCCAGCGGTATAACCCACTTCGGGGTGGCCTGGGGTACGTGAGTGCAATTGGCGGAAGTTTTTAAGTTCTTCCATAGGTAGATCGTAGCCAGTCAGATGCAGCAAGGCGTAAATCAGCATAGAGCCATGCCCGTTGGACAGTATGAAACGGTCACGGTTGGCCCAAGCAGGGTCAGCAGGATTATGGCGCAAATGACGGCCCCATAAGGCTTGCGCGATATCGGCCATGCCCATAGGGGCACCGGGATGGCCCGAATTAGCTTGTTGAACGGCATCCATAGACAAAGCGCGAATAGCGGTGGCCATGGACGGATCGAAGGCAGGCGTAGGGCTCATAGGGCGTATTGTAAGAAGGCCAGAGCAATAAATGCCCAACCTTTTTCATTCAAGTTTGTAAAGCTGTTGATTTTAACACTTGTACACTGCAGTACCACGTAAGCCCATGCGCTATCATTTTCACCTTACGCTGCCTATCTCTCAATTTCCATTTTGTCGGTAAATTCCTTTTATGGCCACGCCCCGATTCTATTGCTCTACCCCGCTTGCTGCTCACAGCGTTATCACTTTACCCACCGAACTGGCACACCACGCTATCCGGGTGCTACGCCTGAAACCAGACAGTCCTATTGTGCTGTTTGACGGCCTGGGGGGTGAATACCCTGCGCGCCTAGTCATAGAAGGGAAACAAGGCAGCGCCATCACCGCAGAGCACATGCCCATAGAGGCCGAACTACCCGGCCACATTACCTTGGTGCAAGGTATTGCCTCGGGTGACAAAATGGACTGGATTATAGAAAAGGCCACAGAACTGGGTGCCAGCCACGTCGTGCCCATTGCTGCCCGACGCAGCGTACTTCAGCTTAGCGGCGAGCGCCTGCAAAAAAGGCTATTGCATTGGCAGCGTATTGCACAAGCCGCCAGTGAACAATGTGGACGCAACCGAATTATGCAAATCAGCGCCCCTTGCAGCTTGCAAACCTGGCTGGAAACTCCAGTAGATACTGACCATGTTCGCTTGCTATGTCACCCTGAAAGCGCCACAACATTGGCCCAGGCACTAACTACCCAACAACCCGATGCGCTATCCATACTGGTGGGGCCAGAAGGCGGCTGGTCTGACGACGAATTAGCGCTGACCAAGCAACACAAGCTAACACACGTCCAGTTTGGCCCTAGAGTGCTACGCACCGAAACCGCTGGACTGGCACTGATTTCAGCAATTAGTGCCCTACGTGCCTGGAATTAACTTTACGCTTTAGTCTTCCTGAGGTGGCTCTTCAATCACCGGGTCAGGATGCTTGCCCGCATGTATAACGGTGTAGGCAAACACCCGTCCATTATTGGCTGCAAAGTCTACCGTGTCATTACACAGGGCAATAATGGCCGCTGAATCGGCTTCCAGAGCGGGGTCGCCAGAATGCAGTTTCTCGAACCACATATACACCCCAGTCTTCTGATCCATGACGGTATCGCATAAGCAGTCATACAGTGCGTCCAGATTGCCACCAAAAAACTCGGGGAAATCCACGGCCTTGACGACGGCACGCAATACAGCCGAGCGACTTCTTGCGCGATCACACTCAACCTTGAACGCGGTCAAGCCAGAGGCTGTTGCTGCGGCAATGACATCGTCACGTGCATTGGCAGGAACATCGATCAGACCGCCTTTTTGTAACTGGTCTTGAAAAGACTGTGCTGAACTCATTCGGATGTCTCCAAAAAAAATGCTTTTACTTCGTTGATACGACTGAAGCTGTCGGCCCGTCCCAGTCGTATTAATTCCTGGGTAAAACTGGCCTCGAACAACAAATAAGAAATCAATGCACCACCAGCCCCTGGACGGGAGCGCGATGATACACCCAACACGCGGAATAAAGATCGGGCCGCTGCCGGTATGTGATTAAAGTGTTCCAGCGCAAGTTTATCCAGAGACTGACTGGGTGTAATTGAAAAAATGCTAACCGGCCTTAATGACTGGCTTTTTAATCCATTAGCAGGCAGTTGTGCAAGCAAAGTATTAATTACCTCCATTCGCTCTATGTCCATGGATAAACTATCCAGGAAAATATTTGATAAGGCATGCCCACCAATTTGAGCCAATGTCGGGTAATTAGGGTCTATTTTTCGCTCTTCTGGGTGGGTATCGTCTTTATACCCTGTCCCAATCACAAAGACTTTCTCAGCCCCTAAATGAATCGCAGGACTAATAGGAGCCAACTGTCGCATGGAACCATCACCGCACCATTCTGTTTTTCCACGTATTAGCATGGCTTGCGCAGGAAAAACAAAAGGTATGGAGCTAGACGCCAATAAGTGATCAACTCCTATAGAACATGGAACGGCCTGGCGTAAAGAACGCTGCCAGGGCTTGATGGTAGTGACGTCTGATTGGTAAAAGGTCAGGTGTTCGCCTGTGTTGTAGGCCGTCGCTGTAATTGCTAGTGCATCCAGTTTGCCATTAGACAAGTTATGTTTCAGCTGCTCGAAATTTAGCGCCCTGCACAGCAACTTACCTAACGGCTCATTGTTCAATAAAGAACGCGGTTGGCGATTACGCAAGTCGGGCATAAACCACCCTGCCGCCAGCATCGCCAACCAGCGAAAACCGGTATGCAGCAACCTAGCTGCATCCGCGTGATAGACCATGCCAGTTTCCAGGCTGGACCACAGTTGACTTAATTTATCGATGCCCAGTCGCGGTTCGTGTGCATGACAGGCTAAAGAAGCGGCGTTTATAGCCCCCGCCGATGACCCACAAATGATATGAAATGGGCTACAAAAATCAGATTGACCTTCGTTGTCGAGTATTTCATAAATACCTGACAGCACTCCTACCTGGTACGCTGCTCTAGCACCACCGCCCATAAGCACTAGACCAACAGGATGCGGACACCCTTTGGATTTATTCTTGCCAGAACCAGAAGCGTTAGCCAAGAGGGCGTGGCGTATTGGCAATAGATAGGCCTTTTCATGCGGGACAGTGTTAGGCAGTATACGTAATCATTCTATCCCTTCCATAAGCGCAGACAAGGGGTAACCCAAAAATTTCAGGTCGATCACCACCTACAACTCTTGTCCTTGCGTAGGGAATAACCCAGTCGCATCAAACAATGTCTTGATCGCTAGGTCCAAGCGCGTCGCTTGCGGCTCTAACTCATCGTTTCTGGTTCTGGTGGGCGAATAGCGCTGGTAATACGGCCGTTCTTCGTGAGGTTGCGCTAGGTTTTGATCCATCACTAACCATTCTATCCAACCCAGCTCGCCGCCGTGCCCCACTAACAGTTGGGCAAGATTCGGCGAGTGCCCCTGCTTAGGCAGCAAAGCATCCAGACGGAACTTGCATGGCCAGCGCTCGGCCGCGATGCAAGCCTGGGCATCGGCACTATTGGCCAATTGAAACAATGCCGGTACCAATTGCTGCATGCGCACACCGCTTAATGGCTTTTGATTATGCTCACCAAACGGCCCCAGGCTGGCACGATTACCATCGGCCAATAACAACGATATGTGCTCTACCCCGGATAAGCTAACCTGACCTGGCGCCCAATCACATAAACTGCGATCAGCCAACCATGCCGCTACAGTGATGTGATAAGGCAAATTGGCAAACTGAGTAAACCCGGCTTCGGCCAGATCACCCAGCAGGCAACCAGGCTGCACAAACCATTTGCTGCTGCCCGGTTCCAAACGCTCGCAACCGCCCAAAGCATCGCCAGGGTTCAACCATAGCACCGGCCTATCTGTAATAGGTGCCGCAAATGCGATGCCATCCAAGGCCAAAGCCACACCATATTCGACACACAACTCCCTGGCATGATGCACATCGGTAATCTGCTTGGGCACCAACTGTGCCCCAGGGGCTTGTCCTGCATGGGACTCAAACTCGAAAAAATCACCCGCAACCGCACGCTGTAAGCGCTGGCAAAATGCATCCCACGGCGTTTTCGCCGGCCGGCGACCCGTAAGGAAGGAGCGACGAGAGTTAGATTCCATTCCTGAATTCCTTGAATAGTGTTAACTGGCCATAAGCAAATAAGCATGCGACATGCCTATGGCGGTTGACCCAGTACAATCGGTGGTGAGTTACCCCAGATTTTATTTACCGAGATAGAGCCTTATGCCCCGCCTTGCCACGCGCACCGAAAATATCGTGCCATTCTACGCCGTAGAGCTTTTTAAGCAGGCCAGTGCCCTGAACGCCCAGGGGCACGATATCATTAGCCTGGGAATTGGCGAACCCGATTTTACCGCCCCAGCGCAAGTGATTGAAACCCTGAACCGCGCCGCTGCTGCTGGGCTTAGCGGCTACACATCGCCTGCTGGTATCGCGCCTTTGCGTGACGCCATTGCACATTATTACGAGCAACATTTTTCTGCACCCGTAGACCCATCGCGCATTATCGTCACTGCCGGCGCATCCGGCGCCCTGTTACTGGCCGCCATGACGCTCATTAATCCAGGCGATGAAGTTCTGATGCCGGATCCTTCTTATCCGGCCAACCAAAATTTTATTATGGCTGCCGGTGGTATACCGCGTCTGGTACCCACTTCACCTGAACAGCGTTTTCAATTGGATGCCGCAGCAGTGGCCCAACACTGGGGACCTGCTACACGTGGAGTATTAATTGCGTCACCCAGTAACCCGACCGGCACCACCATAAGCCGCGAAGAATTACGCGAATTAATTGCTGAAGTGAAAAAACGTGATGGTTTTGTCATTATGGATGAAATCTATCTAGGCCTTTACTATGACGAAGCCCCACTTAGCGCACTGACACTAGATGACAATATTGTCATCATCAATAGTTTTTCCAAATATTTTCACATGACAGGCTGGCGGTTGGGTTGGCTAATTGCCCCACCCCATTTAGTACCTGCTATGGAAAGACTGGCCGCCAGCGTCGCCATTTGTGCCCCTAGTCTGGCACAACATGCCGCCTTGACTTGCTTTGAACCCGAAGTCATACGCATATACGAGACCCGTCGCTTGTCCTTCAAGCAGCGGCGTGACTACCTACTGCCTGAGTTTGAACGTTTGGGTTTACATGTGCCTGTGGCCCCCGATGGCGCTTTTTATATTTATGCTGACATCCGTCAACACAGCCAAAGCAGCATGTCATTTTCCCAACAGCTATTACACCAAGCCAGTGTCGCTGCAGTCCCTGGTCAAGACTTCGGCCCCGCACATGCCAATTACATGATGCGGTTTTCGTATGCTACGGGACTAGACCGCCTAGAAGAAGCCGTGCAACGCATAGAACGGTTCTTGGGTACTTAACGTTTTACCGGTATCCCCGATGCCAAAGCAATACGGCGCCATTCAGAAATAACCTTGGCGCCGTAACCGCCATCGCTGGGACCTGTTGCACCCACGTAACAGGCCAGCCCACCTTCCACTGAGCTACGTCTACGTATACAGTCAGATAGTATTTGTGAACCCACCCACATATTGGCGACGGGGTTCAAAGCTGCCACTGTGCCTTCTTCAAATATAGCGAATTTATCTTGGTGCACCCTGGGCATAACCTGCATTAGACCTTGAGCGCCCACATGACTTTCCGCATAGGGGTTGTAGCGTGACTCTATGGCAATAACTGCTAGCAATAATTGCGGATCCAGATTGCGTTCTGCACCAATAACAAACGCAGTATTCACCAAAGCCCCTGCAACGTTATGGGCAATTTTGTATTTGCGCGCCAAATAGCTGCGTATTGCCTGAGCCTGAGTCGCATTCAAGCCAGACACTGGTCTACCTTCAACAGTAGCACTAAGTGCATTGGCAAAGCTTAAGTGTGTTCCAGAAGCCAGTTTGCTTTTGGTGGTCGCTAACACCCCGTCAATAGCCCCTTTAAGCAATGGCTGATTACCCTCTACCACCACATCCAGATCACTGGTCTCCACACCAACGCTATCGGTATTATTCATATCATTGTCAGGCATACTGGCTTCTTTAGAAAACAAGCGTAAAGAATCCAGGCTAAAGGATGCAATCATGTTTTCTTTAAGGCCATCAGGCCGTAACGCCACCAATAAAGCGCTATGTATCTGGTGCGCCTGGTCACGCAATGCAGGCACTGACGCCGTCAGCACTATTGTGACCAGCACGGCAATTCCCAGGTAGATGGCACATACATGTACCAATTCGCTAAGCTGATGCATCATACTTTTTGCAGAGCGCGCTACCAGATTGCCGGAGTCAAAAACCGCCATAGACTGGGTTTCCATAAAATACAGTAAGGTCGATGTTAACCTTAGCACTGGCTTTTGTATGTAACCCCTAGTAGGCGACCCTTTCGTGAAATACCGTGACCTCCGCGACTTTATGGCGCAATTAGAACGCTCTGGCGAGCTCAAGCGCATCCAACTTCCTGTGTCTACCGACCTGGAAATGACCGAAATCAGTGATCGCGTACTGCGTAATCAAGGTCCCGCCTTGCTATTTGAACGCCCTATGCACAACGGGTCGTCGTCGAACATGCCGGTACTGGCCAACTTATTTGGCACCACCAAACGCGTGGCGTGGGGTATGGGTGCAGAAGACATCAGCTCGTTGCGTGATACGGGCGAATTGCTGGCATCCTTGCGCGAACCCGAACCACCACGCGGTTTCCGTGATGCTCTGGCTAAGGTGTCCATGCTGAAAGCAGCGCTATGGGATATGAACCCTAAGACCATCAAAGGCCCAGCATGCCAGGAAATTGTCCTGGAAGGCCAAGATGTGGACTTGAATCAAATCCCCTTGCAGCGTTGTTGGCCTGGCGATGTCGCACCCTTGCTAACCTGGGGTTTAGTCATTACACGCGGCCCCAATGCCAAGCGTCAGAACCTGGGAATTTATCGCCAACAGTTGTTAGGACGCAACAAGCTAATTATGCGCTGGCTATCTCACCGTGGTGGTGCTTTGGACTTTCGCGATCATGCCCTGGCCCACCCTGGCAAACCTTTCCCAATTGCAGTGGCCTTGGGTGCCGACCCAGCCACCATATTAGGTGCAGTCACGCCAGTCCCAGATAGCTTGTCTGAATATCAATTTGCAGGTCTGCTACGCGGTTCACGCACTGAAGTCGCCAAAGCCATAGGCAGCGACCTGTCAGTACCTGCTTATGCTGAAATTGTCCTGGAAGGCCATTTACTACCGTCCAGCCACCCTGACGCGATTACACCAGTAATCCCT
This sequence comes from Alcaligenaceae bacterium, assembly GCA_013416485.1. GTDB lineage: Bacteria > Pseudomonadota > Gammaproteobacteria > Burkholderiales > Burkholderiaceae_B > JAGOAJ01. Next base: position 104,060 of record JACCEO010000009.1, on the reverse strand, counting down.
GAAGGCGTTAAAGGCCCGGCCAACAGTGACTACGAAATGGCTCTGGAAGGACCTTATGGTGACCACACTGGCTACTACAACGAACAGGACTGGTTTCCCGTATTTACCGTAGAACGCATCACCATGCGACGCAACCCCATTTACCACAGCACATATACCGGAAAACCACCTGATGAACCTGCTGTGCTGGGTGTGGCACTTAACGAAGTGTTTGTGCCCATACTGAAGCGACAACTGCCAGAGATTGTCGATTTTTACCTACCGCCCGAAGGCTGCAGCTACCGCCTGGCTGTCGTGTCTATACGTAAACAATATGCAGGCCATGCCAAACGCGTCATGTTTGGTGTATGGAGCATACTGCGCCAGTTTATGTACACCAAATTTATTATTGTGGTCGATGAAGACATAGACCCACGCAACTGGCCTGAAGTCGTCTGGGCCATGACCACACGCATGGATCCGGCCCGCGATACCCTACTGGTGGAAAACACCCCTATAGACTATTTGGACTTCGCCTCACCGGTATCTGGGTTAGGTGGAAAAATGGGTATGGACGCGACCAACAAATGGCCAGGCGAAACCGACCGTGAATGGGGTACCCCTATACACATGGACGCCGACGTCAAAGCCAAGGTAGACGCCATGTGGGATCAGTTAGGGATATAAACGACTAATTATCGAGCTTTTGCCCAGCACGCATTACCTGCCAAGCCACTAATAAGCCCAGGCTTATTTTTATCAGACGATGGCGCTTGCCCACGCCCGACAGCAACGCCGATGCCCCAGATGTCAACAAGGGGTAACGGCGGCTTAAGGAAAAAATCCGGAGTAACCACCCTGCAACACTATCGCCACCGGCTAATCCAGGCAATACGCCTTTTGCCAAGGATGCAGGGCGTAAAGAATGGCTTAACTCGCCCACACTACGTTTCAGGCGTTGCCGCTCCATCGCGGCACGTGCCCTGACTAACTCGATATGCAATGCCCTATCTTGGGCAGACAAGGTCTTTTTCATTCCGAGCCCCTGTTTACTGAGCGCGAATCGAGGTCATCAGGATCACGCAAACGTTCCAGCAGTGCTAGATCACGACGTAATTCGTCTAGAGTGGCCGCAAATGGCATAGGCGCATACAACAGCTTGTGCCGTACTACCAAAAATAGCCAGATGCCTAAACCACAGTAAAGCAGCGCTAGCAGACCTAAGGCCAAATAGCGCTGCTCGCTAGGCCAGAAATACAAGGCAACGGCGATCGAAAATACCAATACAGCCAGAGTCAAAAACAACAAGGCCCCAAAAGCATAGCCCAGTACGGCAAGCAGATGCGATTTCTGACCACCCGCCTCGAGTGCAAAAAGCTCAAGGCGGGTACGAACCACCGATAACAACGTACACGCCAGCTCACCTACATTTTGTCGTAATGCCACAGTGTGCCCTTTTAAGACGTTAACGACGGCTGATCAGTGCGCCTATCAATACACCAGCCAGCCCAGCCAATCCTATTGCCTGCCAAGGGTTGTCATGGACATAATCGTCTGTGGCACGAGCAGCACGACGGCCACTTGCCACCAAGCTATCTTGAGCATCGTAAAGCGCTTCGCGAGTACGGCGCAAAGACCTCATGGCATTTTCGCGCAGTTCGGCTGCCTTGTCGCCTGTGGCACCAGCCGCTTCGCGCAGCATTTTTTCGGCATCATCCAGGCTTTCCTTGACGCTGTCGATAATTTGCTCTTCGCTGGTTTGGGTGGGTTTTCTGATTGCCATGATTAGCTCCTACTAGGTTTGACGAACTAAATAGTGTTTTCAAATACATATATAACGGATGTCTTGGAATAACACTGGTTTTTATACTACCTTAATTATTTAGCGCCCACTATGAAAAAAACAACAGAGTGTTAGCAAAGTCATCAAGGTGATAAGCCTGCAGTTTACAGTGCAGCGTCTTTTTGGCGCGTTCCAAAAATACGATCACCGGCATCGCCTAGACCTGGCACGATATAGCCGTGTTCATCTAGGTGGCTGTCGATAGACGCGGTGTAAATATCAACATCAGGATGAGCGTCATGTACCGCTTTAATGCCTTCGGGCGCTGCCACCAATACCAGCGCACGCACATGACGACAACCCGCTTTTTTCAATAAGTCTATGGTGGCAACCATAGAACCACCGGTAGCCAACATGGGGTCTATGATCAAGGCCAAGCGTTGATCCAACTGGCCTACCAAGCGTTCCAGGTAGGGTTGGGCCTCGAAGGTTTCTTCATTGCGCTCTATACCTACAGCACTAACTTTGGCCCCCGGAATCAAGCTAAGCACACCTTCCAGCATACCTATGCCAGCTCGCAAAATGGGCACAACAGTAATTTTTTTACCCGCCAGCTTTTCTACATTTACCGAACCGCACCACCCTTCGATGGTGGTAGGCTCCAGGGGTAGATCTTTAGAGGCCTCGTAGGTGAGTAAGGCAGCAATTTCCTGCGACATTTCACGGAAATTTTTTGTGCTTAGGTCACCGCGGCGCATAAGACCTAGCTTGTGACGTATTAAAGGATGACGAATTTCATGTATGGGCATAGAATTTTCCGGTAAGTAACATCGCTATTATCGCGCATGCTGCACCACTGTTGCACACGTGTGTTACTGCGATGCCAACCATTTGACCAAGGCATCATCAAACGGCCTGACAGCTACTGAACGTTCATCGTTCACTATGCTAACCAAAATATAACGTTTGCCACTAGCCCCCAGCACATAGCCAGCCAAAGCCCTGGCATCACGCAAAGTACCTGTTTTCAAGTGTGCCATGCCTTGTGCTTCTGAATTGCGCATACGCCTGCGCACCGTGCCATCGACCCCCGATATAGCCAACGACGAGATGAACTCTGGCATCAGCGGTGAACGCCAAGCCGTATCCAGCATGCTGGCCAAGCCATCGGCAGTCAGCCTGGCCTCACGTGACAAACCAGCACCATTGTCTATTACCCAGCCTTGGGTGTTCACATTTTGGCGCTGCAATACCGCCAACGCCGCATTGGCCCCAGACTGCGAAGTCGCTCCTGGCCCTGTACGTTCAGCGGCTAGCGTCAACATCAGGCTACGCGCCATCACGTTGTTACTTTGTTTGTTAATTTGGCGAATGATATTGGCTAGGCTATCTGAGTGATGCCAAACTATCGCTTCGGCATCAGCAGGGACCCGGCCCGCACTAATACCTTTGGCCAAGGTGCCGCCTTGCTCCTTCCAAAGCATCTGAAACAAGGCCTGAAAATAATCTGTTTGCGATTGGGCCAGACGATACACGCTAAATTCACCACAAGAGCCTGCCGCCGTACCACTGACATTAACCACAACCTCGCGTTCAGAAGGAATGATTTGCGTGGTTACCGAAGGTGAACCTGGACACACCGCTGGGCTCCAGGTGATATCACCTTGCACGCGTAAGCCGGGCACTGGTGGGTCCACTATTGCGACCCATTTCTTGCTTAAAGAATTTGGTTGAAAAATTAAACGCACAGCCCCCAACCCCACCATCATGGCATCTGGACTAGCGTTATAAGGTCGATCGGCTGCGCCATCAAAAGCACCGGGATCTATAGCCACCTGCCCAAATATCGACCTATCGACTACGACCTCGGTTAAGTTCTTTATGCCCCGCAAACGCAGTTCGCGCAACATGTTCCACAAGTCTTTGACTGTCAGGTAAGGATCGCCAGCGGCTTTAATGTACAAAGGCCCCGACAAAGTACCTTGATCGTCCACCTTGCCACCGCCACGCGCCAACAATGTTGTGCGCCACGTGTATTCTGGACCTAAACCAGACAGCCCTGCCCATGTGGAGACCATTTTCATCACGGATGCCGGATTACGCGGCACGCTAGGATTAATGGACACCAAACGCGCGCCACCAATTTCCTGCACCACCAACGACATGCTGCTTTCCGGCAATTTGCTTGCTCGCCACGCTGCAGCCAGTTCAGGTGGTAAGGCCTGAGCCGTTGCCATATTGGCCACCACCAAACTGCCCACCAGCGCCAGCCCAGCCACTAAGGACTTACCCCGCACCAACCGCCCTAAACACCCCCGCGATGCCAACAAAGACATGATGCGCCCTTAGATAAAAAAAACACCAGCATAACCAAAGATACCCATTTTGTACGCCCTTTCAGCAGAAAGAACGGATGACAGCTTAAAATGGCCACTGCTTATTCATTAAGGGCGCCATACGCCCTGCCTTTTATTACCTTGCCCGTGACTCCTGATCTGGAACTTTCGCAGTTCAATTACGAACTGCCCGATGAACTCATCGCCCAAACCCCGGCCACCCACCGTAGTGACAGCCGCCTATTGCATCTGGATGGGCATAGCATCCTGCACGACCGTCAGTTCGCCGACCTACCTGCCTTGCTACGCCCTAACGATTTGCTAGTATTTAATGATACCCGTGTCATTAAGGCCAGGCTGACTGGACAGAAAGCTAGCGGTGGTAAGGTTGAAGTACTTATCGAACGTCTAACCGGCACGCATACGGCATTAGCCCATATCAAGGCCAGTAAATCGCCTAAGCCCGGTAGCTCCCTGATATTGGCCCAGGCATTTAATGTGACAGTACCGGGACGAGAGGGTGAGCTATTTCAGCTGGAGTTTCCCGAACCCGTGCTGGATCTGTTAGATCAATACGGAGCGACACCGCTGCCGCCCTACATTACCCACGCTGCCCAAGCACAAGACGACAGTCGTTACCAAACCGTATATGCCCGTGAACCTGGTGCCGTTGCCGCACCCACTGCTGGCTTGCATTTTGATCAAGCGATGCTGGATAGACTAAGCGCCCAAGGAGTCCATCATGCCTTTGTGACCTTGCACGTAGGGGCTGGTACTTTCCAACCCGTTCGCGTGCAAAAGCTAGCAGATCACATTATGCATGCCGAACGCTGGTCTGTGCCTGCCGACACCTTGAGTCAGATACACGCCGCCAGGGCCGCCGGAGGGCGTATCATTGCAGTTGGTACAACCAGCGTCAGGGCACTGGAATCCGCAGCTGCCGTCAGCAATACTTCAGAAGCACTGCAAGGCGACACTCGTTTATTTATTACGCCAGGCTATCGTTTCTCCCTGGTAGATGCCCTGATCACCAACTTTCACTTGCCACAGTCCACACTGCTTATGCTGGTGTCGGCCTTAGCTGGCATAGAACCTATACAGCGCGCTTATGCGCATGCCGTTCAATCCAGGTATCGCTTTTTTAGCTACGGCGATGCCATGTTCATAGAAAACGTATCTCAATGACCGGTTTACAGTTTCAATTAAAAGCCACTGACGGCCAGGCCCGACGTGGCCAAATCACCCTGAATCATGGCGTAGTCCAAACCCCCATTTTCATGCCAGTAGGCACTGCAGGCAGTGTCAAGGCCATGCTCCCCCACGAACTGGAAGAGGTCGGTGCACAAATTGTACTGGGCAATACCTTTCACCTATGGCTGCGTCCAGGCACAGAAATCATCAATAAGCATCAAGGCCTGCATGGCTTCATGCAATGGAACAAACCTATACTGACGGACTCTGGCGGCTTTCAGGTATTCAGTCTGAATGATTTACGCAAGATTACCGAAGAAGGGGTGAAGTTTGCCTCGCCCATCGATGGCGCACGGCTATTTCTAACCCCCGAAGAATCCATGCGTATACAACACGCCTTGAATTCTGATATTGCGATGGTGTTTGATGAGTGCACGCCCTATCTAATCGAAGGCCGCCCTGCAACCGCCGAAGAAGCGGCCAAGTCTATGCGCATGTCCTTACGCTGGGCCAAACGTTCGCGCACCTCTTTCCACGAACTGGAAAATCCGAATGCCCTGTTTGGCATCGTTCAAGGCGGTATGTATGAAAACCTGCGTGACGAATCACTGGCGGGTCTGGTGGATATCGGTTTTGAAGGCTATGCCATAGGCGGCCTGTCTGTGGGTGAGCCCAAAGAAGACATGCTACGCATACTGGCACATACCACACCGCAGTTACCAAAAAATGCACCTCGTTACCTGATGGGTGTAGGCACGCCCGAAGACTTGGTCGAAGGCGTTCATCATGGCATAGACATGTTCGATTGTGTAATGCCTACACGTAATGCACGCAACGGATGGTTGTTTACGCGCTTTGGCGACATTAAAATTCGTAATGCACGCTACCGTGACGACACCCGCCCCTTAGACCCCAGTTGCACGTGTCATACCTGTAAGCACTTTTCACGGGCATATTTACATCACCTGCAAAAAGCCAATGAAATCAGCGGTGCGCGCTTGAACACTCTGCATAATCTTCATTTTTATTTAACTATCATGGCTGAAATGCGCGCAGCCATAGAACAAGGCGAATTCGCCAGTTGGCGCCAACAATTCCTGCTTGATCGCAGCCGTGGCGTCGAATAGCTCAGATATCGCTACAATACCAAGTTATCCAAATTCCCCAGGAGCCTTTGAATGTCCGCAATTGACACCGTAAAACTGATTACCGCCCAGGCAGCTGGCGGCAGCGAGAACGCACTGATGGGCATGTTGCCTATCATTTTGATGTTCGTAATTCTGTACTTCCTGATGATACGTCCTCAGATGAAGCGTCAGAAACAGCACCGTACTATGGTGGCTAACCTTGCCAAAGGCGATGAAGTCATTACATCGGGTGGCATGCTGGGCAAAGTCACAAAAGTTGACGACAGCTACATCACTCTGGATATCGGCAACGCCGGTGACAAACCTGTGGAAGTTTCACTGCAACGCACTGCAGTGACCTCAGTGCTGCCCAAAGGCACTATCAAAGCGCTGTAATTTTTCTGCGCCCACCCCGTGAAACCTTTCACGGGGCTTTTTCTGTTTTAGCGTGCTGATCGACCATGAACCGTTATCCTCTTTGGAAATACCTTACTGTACTGGCAGCCCTTATCATAGGCGTGCTGTACACGCTGCCCAACTTTTTCGGCGAATCGCCTGCCGTTCAGGTTGCTGCCGCCAAGTCCACGGTCAAGATCGACAACAACGTCCTGACCAATGTTCAGGGCATACTGTCCCAAAACAACATTACCCCCACCGGCGCCTACTTTGAACAAAGCGGCCCTGTAGGCACAGTACGAGTGCGTTTTGACTCCACTGACATCCAGCTAAAAGCCAAAGACCTGATCGAAAAATCCCTGAATCCCGATGCCAGCGATCCCGATTACACCGTGGCCCTGAACCTGCTGCCTGCGTCACCTAATTGGCTGACGGCCATAGGTGCCAACCCCATGTATCTGGGCTTGGACTTGCGCGGCGGTGTCCACTTCCTGCTGCAAGTCGATATGCGCGGTGCGTTAACCGGTCGCTACGACTCCCTGGCAGCGGATGCGCGTAACACCTTGCGTGAAGCCAAAATCAAAAGCACAGGCACAGACCGCAACGAATTATCCATAGTCAGCAGCTTTGAAAGCGAAGCTGACCGTGATGCTGGTATTTCAGAACTACGTCGTGTCATGCCCGACATGCAGTTCACCAGTGCTAGTGAAAGCGGCGGTCAATTCCTAATGACCGGCAAACTAACTGACGCCGCCATTACCCAAGTACAAAGCAACGCCCTGAAGCAAAACATCACTACGCTACACAATCGTATTAACGAATTGGGCGTCGCTGAACCTATTATTCAACAGCAAGGCGCTGACCGCATTGTGGTGCAACTGCCTGGTGTACAAGACGTTGCCAAGGCCAAAGAAATCCTAGGTCGCACTGCCACGTTGGAAATCCGCATGGTCGATGACTCGCCCACCGCGATGGCAGCGCTTAGTTCAGGTGCTGTACCCTTTGGTCTAGAGCGCTATATCGACCGTGATGGCCGCCCCTTACTGTTACGCCGCCAAGTCATCTTGACCGGTGAAAACCTGCAAGATGCCCAACCCGGCCGCGATCAGCAAACCCAACAGCCCTCTGTTAACTTGACTCTAGATGCCAAGGGCTCGCGTATATTCCGTGACGTAACCCGCAACAACATCGGCAAGCGTATGGCCATAGTGCTGTTTGAAAACGGCAAGGGCGAAGTGGTTACAGCACCTGTCATACGCGGTGAAATTCCTGGCGGACAAGTACAAATCACAGGCAGTATGTCAGCCCAAGAAGCTGCCGACACCTCATTGCTGCTGCGCGCTGGTGCCTTGGCTGCCCCCATGAGCATCATTGAAGAACGCACCATAGGCCCTAGTCTGGGTGCCGACAACATCGCCAAAGGCTTCTATTCCACCCTATACGGCTTTATTGCCATTGCCATCTTTATTATCATGTATTACCACTTGTTCGGCGTGTTCTCTACGCTGGGCCTGGTATTTAACGTGGTACTGCTGCTGGCCGTGCTTTCCATGCTACAAGCCACTTTGACGTTACCCGGCATTGCCGCCCTGGCGCTCACCTTGGGTATGGCCATTGACGCCAACGTACTGATCAACGAACGAATACGCGAAGAACTTCGGGCTGGATTACCGCCACAACAAGCCATACACCTGGGTTTTGACCGAGCATGGGGCACCATACTTGACTCCAACCTGACTACCTTGATCGTAGGGCTGTCGCTACTGGCCTTCGGTAGCGGCCCAGTACGCGGCTTTGCCGTTGTTCACACCATAGGCATATTGACCTCCATGTTCTCGTCTGTCGTCGGCGTACGCGCCCTGGCTAATCTCTGGTATGGCCGCCAGCGCAAGCTGCAAAGTGTGTCCATAGGCCAGATCTGGAAACCCAAGGAAGACTAAACATGGAATTTTTCCGCATACATCGCACCATCCCGTTCATGCGCCATGCTTTGGTGCTGAACCTTATCAGTATGATTACCTTTGTGCTGGCAGTATTTTTTATTGCCACACGCGGGTTTCACTTATCGATTGAATTTACCGGCGGCACGGTTGTAGAAGTCCATTACCAACAAACCGCCCAGCTAGACCAAATTCGTAACGCCGTCACTGAACTTGGCTATACGGACTTCCAGGTCCAAAACTTCGGTACCTCACAAGACGTCATGATCCGTCTGCCTGCACGTGAAGGGCAAACTTCTGGCGGACAAAGCGAAATCTTGTTAGCTGCCTTACAGGCCCATAGCCCCGACGTAGAGCTGCGCCGCGTAGAATTCGTAGGTCCCCAAGTTGGCCAAGAACTCGTACAAAACGGACTATATGCTTTGCTGTCTGTCGTCATTGGCATCATGGTCTACCTGGGTTTCCGTTTCGAATGGAAATTCGCCATTGCCGGGGTAATAGCCAACCTACACGACGTGGTCATTATTCTGGGCTTCTTTGCGTTTTTCCAATGGGAATTTTCCTTGGCGGTACTGGCCGGCGTCCTGGCGGTACTGGGCTACTCGGTAAACGAATCCGTAGTGATCATGGACCGTATCCGCGAAAACTTCCGAAAACAACGGAAAACGTCGGTCCAAGAAGTCATTAACAGTGCCATTACGCAAACCATTTCCCGTACCGTGATTACCCACGGCTCTACTCAAATGATGGTACTGGCCATGCTGTTTTTTGGTGGCCCCACCCTGCACTACTTCGCTTTGGCATTGACCATAGGTATTTGGTTTGGCATTTATTCCTCGGTGTTTGTGGCTGCCGCTCTTGCTATGTGGCTGGGCGTTACACGTGAAGATATGGTCAAGCCCGTCAAGAAAGATGACCCCAGCGTAGAACTGGGCTAACGTACAATTAATGGTTTAACTTCCGGCCCCCGGGATAACCACCCGTAACGGCAACTATCATGCAAGACACCACGACAACCCGCAAACTTTTCATACGCACCTTCGGGTGCCAAATGAACGAATACGACTCCGAGAAAATGGTCGATGTGCTTAGCCAAGAGCAGCCCACCGAACTGACCCAAAACCCGGAAGACGCTGACATTATTTTGTTCAACACCTGTTCAGTGCGTGAAAAAGCACAAGAAAAGGTGTTTTCAGACCTAGGCCGTGTTCAGCACCTAAAGCAAAGCAAACCCCATCTGGTCATAGGGGTAGGTGGTTGTGTTGCCAGCCAAGAAGGCCAGGCCATAGTTAAACGTGCGCCCTACGTCGATGTGGTGTTTGGTCCCCAAACATTGCATCGTCTGCCCAGCCTGATCGCCGAACGACGCCAGTCGGGGCACTCGCAAGTTGACATCAGCTTTCCAGAAATTGAAAAATTCGATGCCCTGCCTCCAGCACGTGTTGATGGCCCCACCGCTTTTGTGTCCATTATGGAAGGCTGCAGCAAGTACTGCAGTTTCTGCGTCGTGCCCTACACCCGCGGCCCAGAAATCTCACGGCCCTTTGACGATGTGCTATTGGAAGTTGCCGACTTGGCAGATCAGGGCGTCAAAGAAGTGACCTTATTGGGTCAAAACGTCAATGCCTACCGTGGTCCTATGGGCGAAGGCAGCGACATTGCCGACTTCGCCATGCTGCTGCAATATGTGCATGACATCCCCGGTATAGAACGTTTGCGTTACACCACGTCGCACCCCAAAGAAATGACCTCGCGACTTATCGAGGCGCATGGTCTGTTACCTAAACTCGTACCTTTTCTGCACTTACCGGTACAAGCAGGTAGTGACCGCGTATTGGCTGCCATGAAACGCGGCTACACCTCGTTGGAATTCAAATCCATAGTGCGTCGTTTACGTGCTGCACGACCTGGCCTGACCTTGTCCTCTGACTTCATTGTGGGCTTTCCTGGCGAGACCGAAGAAGATTTTGAAAAAACCATGACCTTAATACGTGATGTCGGGTTTGATCAGTCCTTTTCCTTTGTGTATTCACGCCGCCCAGGCACACCAGCCGCCGATCTGCAAGACGACTCCAGCAAAGAAGAAAAGCTGGCGCGCTTGCATCGTTTGCAAGCCTTGATCAACGAACAGGCTACCGAGATCAGCCAAGACATGGTTGGCAGCGTACAGCGCATCCTCGTTGAGCGCCCTTCGCGACGTGACCCCAACGAACTGGCAGGCCGTACAGAAAACAACCGTATGGTGAATTTTGTTGGCAACCCGCGCTTAATTGGCAGCATGGTTGACGTACGTATTACCCAGACACTGACCAACTCCCTGAAAGGTGAAGTCGTAACCACAGACTCTGCACTGCAGGCATCCGTATGACCACTGCGGTCAACAAGCCAGCGACACGCAAAGCGCCAGTATCTGTCAAGCTGGAAGGCGACAACCAGCATTTAGCCAATCTGTGCGGTCCATTAGACGAAAATTTGCACCAAATTGCGAATGGCTGGGGCGTTACCTTGAACCGGCGAGGTGACCGCTTCACCTTAAGCGGTGACAACGCCAAGGCTGCAGCAGCGGCCTTGGAATGGTTTCATCATCGGGCAGTACACCAAAGCCTATCCATAGACGATATCCAACTGGGCATGGTGGAGTTAGGCGCAGGCAGGCCAGTAGCAGCGGATAAAGCTGTCGCCAAAGCCCCTGAACTACCCGAACTACCTCCGGTCGACGATCAAAGTCTGGATCTGCGTACCCGCAAAACCGACTTACGCCCACGCACACCACGCCAACGCGATTACATCAATCAAATACTGCGCCACGACATCACTTTTGGCATAGGCCCAGCGGGTACAGGAAAAACCTGGCTAGCCGTTGCCTGCGCCATAGATGCACTGGAACGTGAGTCTGTCCAGCGTTTGGTGCTTACCCGTCCGGCAGTCGAAGCTGGTGAGCGCCTGGGTTTTTTGCCCGGTGACCTGGCACAAAAAGTAGACCCTTACCTGCGCCCCCTATACGATGCCTTATATGACCTTATGGGCTACGAAAAAGTACAACGTTTATTCGAAAAACAGGTTATAGAAATTGCACCGCTAGCGTATATGCGCGGTCGCACCTTGAATCATTCATTTATTATTTTGGACGAGGCACAAAACACCACGCCAGAACAAATGAAAATGTTTTTGACGCGAGTAGGCTTTGGCAGCAAAGCCGTCATCAACGGCGACCCATCGCAAGTGGACTTACCCCGCGGCCAACTTAGTGGCTTAAGCGATGCCACCCGAATACTGGAATCTGTACCTGGCATAGCAACCACACGCTTTACCAGTCGCGATGTCGTACGCCACCCCCTAGTAGCACGCATCGTAGACGCTTACGAAAAAGCATCCAACCATGCCTCCTGAGCTTAGTTTATCGGTACAGTACGCCACACCGGCCCCTGAACTGCCGCGCTGGCGCTTGCGCCGTTGGGTGCTGCACGCTTTGAAAGGCGCCCACCCACACGCGGCAAACAAACTGGCTGACATCAACATGGTGTCGCTAACACTACGCCTGGTGGATACTACAGAAGGCCAAGAGTTAAACCGTGACTTTCGCCAACGCGATTACGCTACGAATATCCTGACCTTTGCTTACGGCACTGACCCTTCCGGCACTTTGCACGCCGATCTAGTGATATGCGTGCCTGTTTTAGAACAGGAAGCCAGCACACAACGCAAGCCTTTACGCAATCACGCGGCCCACCTGACCATGCACGGTGTTTTACACGCCCTAGGCTACGATCACATAGACAGTGACGAAGCCCAGGAAATGGAAGCCCTAGAGACCTTGTTGCTTGCTCAATTAGGCATACCCGACCCCTATCTCGCTTAGGACCTGTCGATTACAAGCTGATATCGACAATTTCGGTTATGCTAAAACCCCTTGTAACCATTTTTTTAGGTAATGTCAGAACCTAGCTCTCCCGACGCCGAACCTCGACCGGCTAAATCTTCACCCCGATCCCTGCTTGCCCGTCTTACGGCATTCATGCGGCCTACCGAACCTGAAGACCGAGCCGGCATCAAAGCCGTGCTAGAAGCCGCCCATGACCGCCAAGTCCTAGATGGCGAATCCTATGCCATGATTTCAGGCGCCCTGGAAGTCGCCAATCAAACGGTCTCCGACATCATGGTGCCGCGCTCAAAAATGGATATGCTGGACATCAGCAAGCCATTGTCTGAACTACTCCCAGAGATCATAGAAAGCGGTCATTCACGTTTCCCCGTGTTCGAAGATGAACGCGATAACATCGTAGGGATATTACTGGCCAAAGACCTGTTGCTGTCCATCACCAACCCGTCTATTGATGTGCGCCCCCTAATACGTCCTGCCGTTTACATTCCAGAGACCAAACGCCTTAACGTTCTACTGCACGAATTCCGTAGCAGTCGCAACCACTTGGCTATTGTCATTGACGAGCACGGTGGCACGTCAGGCCTAGTCACCATGGAAGATGTGCTAGAGCAAATCGTAGGCAATATCGAAGACGAATACGACGAAGAAGCAGAAAAAACCATCTTCCAGACAGGCAGTAACAACTGGCGTGCAATGGGCATTACCGACATTGACGTCTTCAACAGCTGCTTCAACACCGATCTACCCGATACCGACTATGACACCCTAGGAGGCTGGTTAACCGCTGAACTAGGACGTATACCGCGCCGTGGTGACAGCATCAACTACCACGGCATCAATATCACCGTGGTCGGGGCCGACGCCAGACGTGCTCTATGGCTGCATATACAGCACGATCACGCAAACCCCCAGCCTTCTGAACACACTCCTCAAAAACAACCTTGACGCTATCTCGCCACTTTAGCCGGGAACACCTAAGCCTGGCCCTGACCGGGGCTATACACGCCTTATCGTTTGCCCCCGGTCCCCTGCCCCCCTGGTCACTGCCATTTGTGCAGCTATTTTCCCTGTCGATACTGGCGTTTTATGTTTTCAAGGCCCGTTCGGTTGGCCAAGCCGCTTTATATGGCATGGTCTTTGGCACGGTAAACTTTACGGTAGGGCTGTACTGGCTACACATCAGCATGCACTACTACGGAGGGCTACCACTTGTGCTGGCTGGTACCGCCGTACTACTGCTGTCAGCTTTCCTCGCCTTGTTCATCGTCCTAGCCTGTGCACTAACCCAATGGCTGGCTCACTCCTATCTGGATAGCAGACGCCAGCACCACTACCGCTGGCATCTACTGGCAGCTGCACTATGGGCTTCGTCATGGACACTTGCCGAATGGTTACGTGGCACGCTGCTTACCGGCTTTCCCTGGATGAACATAGGCTATGCCCATATTGAAGGCGTTCTAGCGCCTTGGGCGCCCATAACAGGCGTCTACGGACTAGCGTGGCTAGCCGCCTTTGCCTCGGGTGCTATCGCCTTGCTAGCCTGCGCTAAAGACAGTGCTAACGACGCCCGCGCCGCCATAGGTGTAGGTCTGGCTGTGGTATCAGGCCTGATAGGGATCGCTCTGAGCCACGTAGTGTGGTCAAACCCTAGTGGTCAACCCATGATAGTGCGTCTGGTACAAGGCAATGTGCCTCAGTCTGAAAAGTTCGACCCAGTACACATACAGACGGGCATGGACAGCTATATGCAATTAGCTGCATTGCCACCCAAACAATCTGACGCAGCCCCTAAGCTGATCATACTACCCGAAACCGTAGTACCGTTATTTCAGGATAGGCTAGCTCCTGGTGTCTGGCAACAATGGCAGGACATTGCCCGCCAGCGTAACGCAACGTTGCTAATGGGTGTCCCCCTGTACGATAGGCAAACTGACCGTTACACCAATAGTGCCATCACCCTGAGTAGCGACACCGATATCGCTAAACTGATCTCTGGTGACCTTGCCCAACGCTACGACAAACAGCACTTAGTGCCGTTTGGTGAATTCATACCCACAGGCTTTCGCTGGTTCACCAATGCTTTACAAATTCCCTTGGGAGACTTCGACCGCGGCCCTGTGCGTCAACGCCTAATGCCCCTGGACGACCAGATACTGGCCCCAGACATTTGCTATGAAGACGTTTTTGGTGAGGAAATCCTACAGTCTGTACGCGCTGACGCTAACTTAGGTCCCGGTGCCACCTTGCTGATCAACCTTAGTAACTTGGCCTGGTTTGGTGACTCTTGGGCATTACGCCAGCACTTACAAATTTCACGCATGCGTGCTTTGGAAACAGCCAGACCCATGCTTAGGTCTACCAATACTGGCATGACAGCCGCCATAGACCCTAACGGCTACGTAAGGGCTGCACTGCCCGCACTAAGCAAAGGCGTATTGGACGTCGAGGTTCAAGGCATGCAAGGCTTAACGCCTTATGTACGCTGGGGTAACTGGCCCATACTAGCTTGGTTAGCCTTGATACTGGCAAGTGGAATATTACTTAGAGGCCGTTCCTCCCCTAAGTAGTCTGTAAAGACATCGGCGGGTACTGGACGAGAAAACAAATAGCCCTGCCCGTAGTCACAACCTGCTTGCTCTAGCAAACGGCGTTGCTCGGGGGTTTCTATACCCTCGGCAATCACTTTCAGCCCCAACCGATGGGCCATAACGATCATGGCTTCACACAAGGACAGGTCTTCGCTGTCGGCACTAAGGTTGCGCACAAACGACTGATCAATTTTGATGTAATCAATATCAAACTTTCTAAGATAGGACAGCGACGAATACCCTGTGCCAAAGTCATCCAAAGAGACCTGCACACCAGCATCACGGAAGGCCAACAATTTGTTGACCGCTTCGTCATCCACATCCATCAGCAATCTTTCGGTAATTTCCACGACTAGGCTATCACCCGGCAGCTGTAGTTCCTGCAGGTAATCTAGCCAGGCTTGTTGATTTAGACCTTGATCTGCAAACTGCACTGGCGACACATTAATACTGACCTGAAAACTGTCCTGGTAGTGCTGACGCCACCACGCCGTTTGCTTAGCAGCCTCACGAAACACCCAATCACCTATACCCACAATAAGCCCACTATCTTCAGCAAATGGGATAAATTCACCTGGCCCAATGATTCCATAATCAGGATGCTGCCAACGGATTAGTGCTTCAGCTTTATGAACCTGGCCGGTAAATAAATCGACAATTGGTTGGTAATGTAGTATCAGCTGTTGCTGATTCAAGACGTCGTACAAGTCGCGTGACAACTGTCTTCTGCTTTGGGCCGCCGTACGCATATCCAAGGTAAACATAGCGTACCGATTACGCCCCTGTTGTTTGGCAGCATACATGGCAAGGTCAGCATTTTTGAGTAACTCCTGGGCGTCAGTAGCACTTTGTGGAAAAAACGCCACGCCTAAACTGGCAGATATATTGGCCGGATCTTGTCCAAGCACATAAGGATCAGATAGATCTTGCAGCGCCTTCAGGCAGAACCGTTCTACCACTGATGTGTCTTTAAGTTCACCCATAATAATGACGAACTCATCACCGCCCAAACGAGCAACTGTATCCGTGCTTCGTACCGATGCGGTTAATCGCTTGCTTACCTGTTTAAGTAATTCATCGCCCTTATCATGGCCTAAAGAGTCGTTAATCTCTTTGAAGTAGTCCAGATCCAAAAACACCAATGCCAGAGGCAATGAAGAACGGCGAGATCTGGAAATAGCCTGCGTTAAGCGATCCTGAAAGAGTTGGCGGTTAGGCAAAGCGGTTAAATGATCATAGTTGGCCTGCTTCCAGATCAAGGCATCCGATTTTTTCTTTTGGGTAATATCAGTAAATAAGCCTATGCGAAACCGGACACTGCCATCATCCTTATAAGAGGTATTTATGGAGATGCGCTCGGCGTATTCTTCACCATTTTTACGGCGATTCCAGATATCACCTTCCCAGCGGCCAGTGCTAGATATGGACTGCCACATCGCCTGATAAAACTCCCGGTTTTGACGACCCGAGCTAAGTATGCTAATTTTTTTGCCGATAACCTCGTCAGCCTGATAGCCTGTAATCGTAGAAAAAGCGGGGTTCACACTGACTATCGTGGTGTGCGCATCGGTTACTACCATTGCCTGGCTGCTATTCTGGTAAACCAATGCCGCCAACGTAGAAGTTGCATCTTGTTCTTTACGGTGTGTTACGTCCATTGCTACACCAACAAGTGTAGGCAACCCATCCAAAATCATGGTTGAACTGTAAAACTCTAAAGAAACAAGGTGCCCATCTTGTCGCACCATCCTGAATTCCGTCTTGATCTGAGCAGCTTCCCCTTGAGCAATAAGGCTTAAGCGTTCTTGGGCATAGTGACGATCTTCTGCCCTGAACAAATCCAATACGTCGGTACTCATCAGGTCTTCTGGGGTATCGAAGCCTACCAAGCTGGCCATTTTCTGATTCACAAAACGAAAATTACGACCTTGAATAATGTATACCCCAACCACGGTATTGGCAGCCAACCCCATGAACATAGCACTGGATTGACGGATTTGCTCTTGGTCGGATTCCAAATTATTGATCAGCTTGCCAATTTTTTCCGCTGCAAGATTTAGCGTAACCCCTAGGTGACCAATTTCATCAGAGGATTGGTAAGTAACCCGTGTATCGTAGTTACCCGAAATTAGCGCGCGACTATGTGCAGCTAATTCCCGTAGTGGCAATACCATGTACTTACGCGCCAGCATGAAAATCAATAGCAACACCACGGCATCAGCTAACAACAATATATACATATTTTGCAAAGCACGGCGCTGCCTTTCTTGGGCTTGCTGAACGATAGAAGCAGTTAGCTGTTCACTATCTTGCAGCATAGTCAGTGCATTCCCCATGATTAAGCCATTTTTCTGGCTAATATCCAAAGGAGGCATCCCAATATTTTGGACGCTGTCATAGTGATCTACAATATTCATTAGGTCAGCCTTATATGACTGCCAGACGTTGCTGACCTTATCGTAGGCCTGTTGGTGGATGGCCTCTAGGGGACGGACTTCAGAACCACCTACCACTCCCCCCGTTTTCAATAATTCCAAATACCTATCCACTGAAATGATATCTTGCTTGATATTGGGAATACTGGATGTGACCTCCAAGGAGGCCCCTACTGACTGAAAAGCCAACCGCTGACTAAGCATACGCAATTTGCCTGCAACGTTGACCGTCACAACCACATCCCCAGAATCAGACAGCAAAGCTTTAACCACGCCGACGTTAGCTAAGGCAAAGCACAATACCACCACGAATGTAATTGCAATTTTCTGACCTATGCTGGCACCTATTTTGCCGATGCAGGGCAAGGGTGCAGCTATAGGTTTTGCAGGTATTTCAGCCATAAAGTAAGAGCGCTCAAGAGGCTGCCGTCGAAAATGACGTAGCAAAACACCGAGTGTACCAAACTGAAACATTGGTTACACAACAAAGTTTTAAAATTTGTGCCATAATAGCGCCCTGTCTGTAGGAACAGAATGTTTTACACGCATAATTTGTTGGTAAAACACGGCAAGTAAATTTAAATACTAGCCGACTTGCACAAAAGCAAAATATGGTGCATAATTCTGCTTCTTCGCTAAACAGCCGATTACGGGGGTATAGCTCAGCTGGGAGAGCGCTTGCATGGCATGCAAGAGGTCAGCGGTTCGATCCCGCTTACCTCCACCAGTAATCAGCGAAGTAGTTGCTTGTAACGTATAATTTATATGCTATAATGCAAAGCTAGATTTGTCCGGTCCCCTTCGTCTAGAGGCCTAGGACACCACCCTTTCACGGTGGGTACAGGGGTTCGAATCCCCTAGGGGACGCCAGTATTTCTGGCATAGTAGTACACCGCTGCGGAGCGGTAGTTCAGTTGGTTAGAATACCGGCCTGTCACGCCGGGGGTCGCGGGTTCGAGTCCCGTCCGCTCCGCCACAAGATTCGATGAAAAGCACTTACTTTATGTAGGTGCTTTTTTTTCGCCTCGACCTTTGTGCCAGCTTACAGGTTTTATTCCACCACCTCATTTTTTTGCAAAAACACGTTTTGCAGCGGGCTGCAATTCACGTTACATTACACTAAATCTTTTTATTACAACTATATTTATTTTGTATTTTTTATGTACGAATCTCGCGATAAACCGTTACTGCACCCGTCACATTTCCGCCTTCGAATAATCCAGCATATCGGTTATGCCATGCTGTTGCTGGGCGCCACCCTGTTTGTAGGCGCATTGGGACACAGAGTGTTCAGTGAACATAATTGGCATGATTCCCTAATGAGTGCGGCCTTTGTCATAGGCGGCATCGGCAACTATGCAATACCAGAAACCTATGCAGGAAAAATCTTTTCTGTCATCTATGGATTTTTTGTCAGTATGGTCGTGATGGCAACCGTGGCCTTGTTGTTGGCACCGATCGCGCACCGCATCATCCACAAGTTTCACTTGGACGAAGATGACGATTAAGAAATCATCGAAAATCGATAATGATTTCTTTTAGTAACCATTTTGATAAGAATAAAATTACCATCAACAAAAAGCAACTTAAGAACAATTAAAAGAAATTAGAGCAACTTGATTGCTTTTTAAAACAATAAGCCTAATTTTAAGGTGACATGAAGTTGCTGCGCTACTAAAGCCAGCCTACGATAAGCCTCGTTTTTTATTTTTTCACGAGCCGCTTCATGATCGCCACTGAAACCGTTTTTTTGAATCCTTCACCTGAACATAGCAGGTGGTCTCTAGCCCAGCTGACGGCGCTTTACGAACTGCCCTTTACTGATTTACTGTTCCAAGCACAAACGGTGCACCGGCAGCATCATGATCCCGCCAGCATGCAACTATCCAGCCTACTGTCGATCAAAACTGGCGCCTGTCCTGAAGACTGCTCTTATTGCCCACAATCATCGCGTTATGACACGGATTTGGAAACACAGGCCTTGATGCCACTAGATCAGGTACTGCTGGCCGCTCAAAAAGCGAAGGACGGTGGCGCACAGCGTTTCTGCATGGGCGCAGCGTGGCGTTCCCCTACGGAAAAGCAAATTGATTTAGTAATAGACATGGTCGCTGCCGTGAAAGACATGGGGCTGGAAACCTGTGTCACCCTGGGTATGCTGAAAAGCGGCCAAGCCGCTAGACTGCGTCAGGCTGGACTAGACTATTACAACCACAATTTAGATACATCACCAGAATTTTATAGCGAAATAATTTCTACCCGTAACTATCAAGACAGGCTGGATACCCTGGAGCATGTACGTGCAGCGGGCATCAATGTCTGTAGTGGGGGCATAGTAGGTCTAGGTGAGTCACGCAAAGACCGCGCAAGCCTAATCGCTCAATTGGCCAACCTAGACCCCTACCCCGAGTCTGTGCCCATCAACAACCTAGTCAAAGTGGCTGGCACACCACTTGAAAACACACCAAATCTGGACCCTTTCGAGTTCGTACGCACCATTGCCGTCACTAGAATTGCCATGCCAAAGACTGTAGTACGACTTTCCGCTGGTCGTGAAGCTATGGATGACAGCTTACAAGCCTTATGTTTTATGGCGGGTGCTAACTCCATCTTTTATGGCGACAAACTACTAACCACTGGTAACCCTCAATTCATGGCGGATCAGATGTTATTGCAGCGTCTAGGTATTAACCAACAAACCACAGCCGTAGGATAATTAGCGTGTATACCTTATTTATCAGTATCAGCTGTAGCGTTGCAGTATCAGTCTTACTTAAACTGGCATACCGCTATCAAATCCATGTCGCGCAAGCCATCACCACCAATTACGCAGTAGCGGCTGGACTATGCTGGTTTTTACTTAATCCAGAACCCCAAGCCCTGTTACAGCCATCGACATCCTGGTGGGTATTGGTCAGCCTAGGTGTGCTGTTGCCTGCCATATTCCTAGCAATGGCAGGGGCAGTACGCTATGCAGGCATCGTGCTTAGCGATGCAGCCCAGCGCTTATCCTTGTTTATTCCCTTGATCGCTGCTTTTACCTTGTTTGGGGAAGCCATCTCACCTAGCAAGTTAGCGGGTATCGTCATAGGCATAAGCGCACTAATTTGCCTGCTGTTACGCCCCAACACAGCCAACACACCTGGCGAACGCTACAAAGGCTTGATGCTATTGCTATGTGTATGGTTAGGTTATGGCAGCATAGACATACTATTTAAACAGCTCGCTAAAAGCGGTACCGCATTTTCCAGCAGTTTATTACTTACCTTTTGCTTGGCCAGCGTACTTATGCTGGGATATTTAGTAGCCAAACGCACTGCCTGGAACCAGCGCAGCGTAGTAACAGGCGTACTGTTAGGGCTACTGAACTTTGGCAATATCTATTTTTATATACGCGCCCATCAGATATTTTCTGACAATCCCACCTTAGTATTTTCCGCAATGAATATAGGCGTGATTTCTGCCGGCACCCTGATAGGTGCCGGACTATTCAAAGAAAAACTGTCTTGGGTCAATGCTTTAGGGGTGGCCTTAGCCATAGCCGCTATTCTGGTCCTAATACCCCGTTGACGATTATTATGTAGGCACAGGCTGTGGGTCTTGCGGATCTGTCTTCCGGTCAGCCTCTGGCAAATCAGCTTCCTGGTCGACCAGTTCGTGCGATACGTCACTTTCTACATCTACCCTAGGGTCTAGGGCAGCAACCACGTTAGAACTTTGCAAGCTATCGTACATGGGCACAAACTGAGTGGGCGCGTCTTCACTTAAGTGGGCACCGGTAACCTTTTTAGGCCTGACAAACAGCAGTAAAGTTAGGGCACAAGCAGACACAAAAATATAGTAGATGTCGCTGTTGAACTGGTCCATTAACACACCCACCAATAACGGCCCCAGACAAGCCCCCAAACCATAAACCATGTACACAATCGCACTCAGCCCAACGCGTCGTTCGGGTTCAATATTGTCATTGGCAAAGGCAGCACCCAAAGGATACAAGGTAAATTGCATAGCACCTATGGCGCACGAAAACATCACCAACAACCAAAATGGCATGGACAACCAGCCCCACAACGGTATAGTCAATACCAATAAAGCCACCCCGTTCACACGTATCATACTGATGCGATTGATACGATCTGCTAGCCAGCCCAAAGGCCACTGCGACATCAAACCAGCAGCGACACTTGCGGCCAACCACACCGCCACCTGACCACTATTCATATTGTGCTTAATGGCATACACAGGCGCCAGACCGTAAAACGCACCTGTAATCAAGCCCGCCAAAAATAACACCATCAATGACATAGGCACGCGTGATACGTAATAACGCACAGCGATAGGCGCAGGTAGTTGCAAGACTGGGTGTATACGCCGCGTCAGAGTCACGGGGACTAAGCTCATGACGAAGCAAATTGCCACGAAGATCAAGGGTTGATAATTTAGCTGGTCAAACAAGGTTAGTGCCAATTGCCCCAGTACCGTACCTAGACCAGAAATCAGCATGTAAAAGGCAAATACCTGACCACGGGATTCATTTTCTGTTTGTTCGTTGAGCCAGCTTTCTATGACCATGAACTGGGTCACCATTGCCATACCAGCAAAAAACCGCAATACCAGCCAAATCCATAAATTGTCGATCAGGGCTTGGGCCAGCACGGCGACAGTAACAAATGCGGCACTGGACGCATATGCCCGTATATGGCCTACACGCTGTATAAGCTTATGGCCCATACGCGCGCCAAATACCAACCCCAAGTAATAAATGGCAATTAAGCCCCCTACCCAGGCTTCAGAAACCGACTGTTCGGTCAGGCGCAAACCCATATAGGTATTGAACAACCCGGCACCCAACAACAATACCAAGGACGCCAAGTACAGCGAGAAAAACGAACCGATAGTTCTTACCATGAAAACGGCAAGGTCCTAAAAAACGACACCGCGCCAAGCTAGGCGCGGTGATAAGTAATCACAAAAGGCTAAGCCAGTAGTGTACGCTGACGCTGCTGGACTTTACCAGCCTTTCGCTGCAGCAAGCACCACCACTGTGGTTAACTGGCGTCTAAACTTGTTTCAACAGGTTTTGTGCGTCGCTGACTTCCAGTTTACCGGCTTGTTCTATATTTAACTGTTTGACAACGCCATCTTCTAAAATGGCCGAATAGCGCTGCGAACGTACACCTAAGCCCCTAGCAGACAGATCAAACGACAAGCCCAGTTTTTTGGTCCAGTCACCGCTGCCATCTGCCAACATGCGTACCCGTCCGTTAACCTGCTGATCGCGACCCCAAGCCCCCATTACAAAAGGATCATTCACGGACACACACCAGATTTCATCTATGCCCTTGGCCTTAAGTTGATCGTGGTGCTCTAAATATCCTGGCAAATGCTTTTCTGAACATGTCGGTGTAAATGCACCAGGCACCGCAAACACCGCTATTTTCTTGCCCTTGACCATATCAGCCACCTGGAAAGAGTTAGGGCCTATGGCGCAGCTGTCGGTTGCTGTTTCTATGTACTCGCCTAGTGCGCCATCTGGTACGCGGTCACCAATTTTTATCGTCATGATGTCATCCTTAAAAGTTAGTTGTGGCATAGCAAACCATTCAAGTGTTTGCGTATATCATAGGGTACTACTGTATTACCTGGTTTTACTACAATGAGCATTACTACTACCTCCGAATCTGGCCTGACCCACGTTGACGAGTCCGGCAAAATCCAAATGGTTGATGTCAGCAGCAAAGCCCCTACGCAGCGCACCGCCGTTGCCCACGCCAAGGTGCGCATGGGCAACACTGCCTGGAAATTGCTGTCAGCCGCTGAAAACGCAAAAGGCGAAGTGCTGAACACAGCACGTGTTGCCGGCGTTTTGGCTGCCAAACGTTGTGCCGATCTAATCCCCTTGTGCCATAGCTTGCCGCTAAGCTTTATTGGTATAGAGTTTCTACCCGATGAAGCCAGCAATAGCATCACTGTTGTGGCCACCTGCCGCACCGACTACAAAACCGGTGTCGAAATGGAAGCCATGACAGCATGCAGCGTGGCAGCACTAACCATCTACGATATGTGCAAAGCCGCCGATAAAGGCATAGTCATTGAAGACATACGACTCACGTTCAAATCCGGAGGAAAAAGTGGCGATTGGCACAACAATTAAGGTTTTATATTTTGCACAAGTTGCTGAACTAATTGGATTACGTGAAGAAACCTGGCCCCTGGAAGACGCTATTAGCGGTAGCGAATGGCTAGCCCTACTTGAAACGCGCTACCCACAGCTAGCCCCAGTTGTGCGTCTAAAACTAGCCATTAATCAATTCCACGTAAACCATAGCGAACTCATACGCCCTGGCGACGAACTGGCCGTCTTTGAACCCGTGACAGGCGGTTAATTATGACAACGGATATGGTTATTGTTCAAACTGCCGACTTCGATGCTGCTGCCCTGACGGCAGGCTTGCGTGAACGTAGCGCTGGGCAAGCCGGTGCTATGGTCACTTTTACCGGTTATGTACGCGACTACACGACTAATGATGCCACACGCACGCTATTCCTGGAGCACTACCCCGGCATGTGCGAACGTGAACTGCAGGTCTTGTGTGACACTGCACTACAACGCTGGCCTATTGCAGAATGCTTGGTAGTGCATCGTGTTGGTGAGCTGCACCACAAAGAACAAATTGTTTTCGTAGCCGTTGCTAGTACCCACCGTGGCGATGCCTTCCAGGCTTGTGAGTACCTAATCGATGCATTAAAAACCCGCGCCCCATTCTGGAAACGCGAAACCCTGGCTAGTGGTGAACGCTTCTGGGTACAACAAAGCGATGCCGATGCTGGTAAAACTGCTGATTGGGAACTGAATTCCACCTCCGAGAAATAACACTATGCTAGATTTTGATGTTGCCCAGGCTCGCCTGGCAAGCGCGGGGCATCCCCCCACTATCACAGAAATTATTCCTTTAACGCAGGCACGCGGCCGTGTTCTAGCCCAGACCCTGTTCGCCACTCTAGACCTGCCACCTGCCGACAACAGCGCTATGGATGGCTATGCCATACGTTATGCCGATTATGCTCCTGGCAAACGCCTGCCGGTTCAGCAACGCTGTTTTGCTGGTGATGCCCCCCAAGCCCTGCAAGCTGGCAATACCATACGCGTGTTCACTGGCAGCTTGATGCCCGCCGACGCTGACACTATCGTCATGCAGGAAAACGGTAATGAAACCGACCTAGGCTTTGAAATTACAGTACCACCCACCCTAGGTGAACACGTACGTTTCCAAGGCGAAGATGTATGCAATGGTAAAGAAATCTTCAGCAAAGGGACCTTGCTGGGTGGGGCTGAAATTAGCTTGCTGGCATCTCAGGGTTACCCTGAAGTCTCCGTTTATACGCCCTTGAAAATAGGCATAATTACCACCGGTGACGAACTCGCCAACCCAGGCCAAGCCTTGGCTACCGGTCAAGTCTATAACTCTAATGGTCCTATGCTGACAGCCTTGGTCGACGCATTGGGTGCTGACACTATGCATGTGCTACATGCGATGGACACATCCGAATCATTGCGTATAGCCTTTGATACCGCACTGAATGATTGCGATCTCGTCCTGACAGTAGGTGGCGTATCTGTAGGTGAAAAAGACCTGGTCAAACCCACCATAGAAGAGATGGGTGGTGAACTGGACCTATGGCGAGTCTGCATGAAACCCGGCAAGCCCGTGGCTTTGGCCTATGCGCGTAGTAAACCCATAGTCTGCCTACCAGGCAACCCAGTATCGGCGTTTGTGGTGTTTAGTTTGTTAGTATCGCCTTTGATACGCACTATGCAAGGGCGTTCAGATGTGATCCCAGCTATACATTATGGCAAGCTATCTACAGATAGACGCTACAGTGAAACCCGCGAAGAATTTCTTAGGGTACAAGCCAGCTTCACCCCAGATCAGGGCATGTTGCTGAAGCCCCATGCTATGCAGGGTTCAGCCATTATCAATTCATTACCTTGGGCTGACGGACTGGCCCGTATACCCGTAAACACCGTAGTAAAGGACGGCGATGTCGTCCCCTACTACGATTTACAACACTGGTTACGCTAAACCCATAGCTTAAGGTTTAAGGTAAGCAAAGCCCTGCTGATTTTGCAGCTCAGTTATGCGAACCACACCTGAAGGAACAAAGTCTGCTTCCAAAAGAAATTGATCTTTGGACAGGCTTTTGTTCTTGAGGGTGATTTCACACACTTCAAAAGATACCCCACGGGATGTTAAAGCCGATACCAAAGGGCCTACTGCATCGGCTGCTGGGTAGTCAGTCATCAAAAACTCCACGCCGTCTGCGTGTACAACCACCCTAATATCCGTATCAGGTGCGGTATCTAGGTGGTTACGCATACTGCGCAAGCCAGATAAGGCTTGGCTAGCGGCATCATTGATGTGGTAGACCACTTTGGCTTTTTGAGCGACAACAGCAGTAGCTTCAGTTGCTGCTGTCGCTACCTGAGCACCAGCACCTGCCATAGACAGAACTGCTGCCGTAGCAAATATAAAGCGTCGCATTTTAATCATTTTTGTCTCTAATTAGTGGGTTTAAACTAGCCCTTGGTTACCTTCTACACCCTTAACAAAGGGTTGATTCAATTCCAAACCACTAATGGTCTTTTTGTCACGCAAGTAGCGACCAACCACGTCCCAGATGGCTTCGCCCTCGACGCCTTCGGCCACAGGTGCCCAACCAGCCACCTTATAGGTTTTATCAGCGTCTATGGACTTACCGCCCAGCGTCATGTCATAGATACGGTGACCTGACGCACCCAATGGATCTATGCTGTACTGCATACCACCAACCCTGACCATATCGCCACCCTGCTGGTAGTAGGGGTCAGCGTTGAACAGGTTATCGGCCACGTCCTCAAGGATGACCTTGATTTGCTCGCCCGACATTTCAGTTAAGGTGGTCGCTGGGTACGTGATGGCAGTTTGATCCATCAGGTGATCCATCGTTATGGTGTCACCTGGCAACAGGCTGGTACCCCAGCGGAAGCCTGGCGAAAATGCAATTTCGGCTTCTTTTTCTGCAATCAGTGCGTCCAAAATTACTTGGTCGAAAGTACCATTAAAGTTACCACGACGGTACAAGACCTCGTCGGTAACTGCCAGTGGTTCTGCTAGTTTGGCAGCGAAAGGTGCACGAGTTTTCTGAATCAGCGCGTCCATTTCAGGATCAGCGTCCAGGTAGTTGGAAAACACTGGCAACAGCTTGTAGCGGAAATCAACTACTTTGCCATTCTGAACGTCGAAATCCAGTACCCCTAGGAATTTGCTGTTACTGCCTGCGTTAGTAACCAGAGTTTTGCCGCCACCGTTAGTGACCACTACTGGTGCAGGCATACCATCGTGGGTATGACCACCCATAATAGCGTCCAAACCACGTACACGTGATGCCAGTTTCAAGTCCACGTCCATACCGTTGTGCGACAACAGCACTACTGCCTGTGCACCTTTTCCACGGACTTCATCGATCATTTTCTGCAGATTGGCTTCTTGTATACCAAACGTCCAGTCAGCCACCATATAGCGAGGGTTCGCGATAGGGGTGTAAGGAAAGGCCTGACCAATCACGGCCACAGACACACCATTCATTTCACGTATGGTGTAGGGTTCAAAAACAGGATCACCGAAGTCGGCGGTTTCTACGTTCTGGGCTACGAAGTCCAGTGTACCTTTGAAATCATTGTCGATAATTTCCTGGACACGCTCGGCACCCAAGGTAAATTCCCAGTGGCCGGTCATGATGTCTACGCCTAGTAACTTACATGCGTCGACCATGTCCTGACCATTCGTCCACAATGACGTGGCTGAACCTTGCCAAGTATCACCACCATCCAGCAACAATGCACCAGGACGGCTGGCACGTATTTGCTTGACCAGTGTGGCCAAATGAGCAAAACCACCGACTTTCCCATACTGACGAGCCGCATTGGCAAAGTCTAGACAAGTAAAAGCATACGCTTCAGGCGTATTGGCACGTATACCGTAGTGCTTCAAGAAGTGCTCACCTACCAAGTGAGGCGGCTTGTTTAAGGCGCCGGCAACACCCAGATTAACGCTGGGCTCACGGAAATATATAGGTAGCAACTGAGCATGACAGTCAGTAAAGTGCATTAAATGCACGTTACCAAAGCTAGGTAAGTCATAGAACGACTGCGCTGCTTTATCGGCAGCCCTAGCACTATTCGACAAACCCATCCCACCCGCTGCAGCTACAGCTAAAACCTGTAAAAACTCACGACGATTAATCATAACAATACACTTTGATAATAATGAACTTCAGGATGAAGACCCTATCAGGTTGCTTGTAGCAACCAAGGTACCAAACCCGTCAGTTGGATGATTTAGGTGCATACTTGATCAAATCAAGTACATCTTCCTCGAACATTTCACCGGGGATGACTTCAACTACTTTGCCGTCAGCCCCAATCACAAACACCTTAGGTATTACACGACGCTTGCCCATAACCTGAAGAATTTCTGGTGTTTGCATCGCGGAGGGAAAGGTATATTTATTTTCAGCTATGTAATCCCTAGCTTCGGATTCTTTGCGGTCTATGCTGATGGTCAGAACTTCTAGACCCTGCGTACGCGCCTTATCGTAGAGCTGCTGAACGTAGGGATTTTGACGCGCACAAAACGGGCACCATGATGCCCAATATACGACGATAAGCGGTTTGTCCTGGTAGTAACCTTCTGGCAGGCGCGTACCATCAAACAAGGTTATTTCTGGCAAACTTATGGTATCGCCCACAACGGGTGTGCTTGTTGCAACCTCGGTGGCAGCCACACTGGTCACCGCAAGGCTAGTAGCCAGACCCAGAGCTACACCCCATACTGCTAGCTTATTCAGCCACATGATGCCCTTCCTTAAAAAAATACCGGCGCAGCAACCCTAGAAGGGTTAGCGCGCCGGGGTAACTACTCGATGCTTAGATCAGGGCGTGACCGTGTCATCATTGACAGGTGAAGTCGGATCAAACAACAATGCCATCACGTCTTTCATTTGTGCTTCGGTAAGGATACCGGCATCTCCAAAACGCGGCATCACCGTGCAAGGCACGTAAGCATGCGAGTTGTAGATACGTTCCCAGGTGTACTCCATAATTTCTTTGGAATTACCACGCAGCTTTCCGTAGTGCAACAGCGGCGTACCTATGTTGCCGAAGGAAATTTCCGCTTTGGTCATCTGGTGACAGGCATAGCAGTTGCCACCAGCAGCCGCACCGGGTTTATCCGAGGTCTGCAATCCACGACCGCTTTGGGCGATTTTTTCACCAGATTTCCAGTCGCCCAGAAATTGACCATCAGCTGGAAACTTGACGCTGGCCTTGGCTTCGCTGGCGATTTTCTCAAACTGTTCTTTGCTAAGCGGCTTGCCTTCCATTAACGAAGCCGAACAGATTTTTTGCATATCGGATTGATCAATACGATCCAAGCCAGCGCCGTTCTTTTCTGAGAACGATGCTTTCATCTCGGTGACTACGGAGTCGTAATCAGTGCCCTCGACCCATTTGTCGGCGGCTGCTACAGGCGTAGCGACCATCAACGCCAACGCTGCAGCAGGAATATATGTAAATAATTTCATGGCAAGTCTCCGTTTACCGTTTCAGACCAGGGGCATCCATCTTGCCGCCATTAGCATTGGCAGCCAAATACACCGTAAGGTCTATAGAAGCCTGTGAGCCATAATTAAGTACAGGCATACGCTGTTGACGGAAGCAATCCGCCAAACGCCACTGCATGGTACGCAAAGCGCCTTGTGAGACACGGTACGCAGGCCATGACGAATAGGCACGCTGAGCCAACTCAGGATCGTTCAGGTTAGGAAGGTCTTGCAAGCGAATGCGCTGACCAGTCACGCTGTGACAGGATGCACATGAGAAATCGTAAGGACCGCCACGGAAGTAAAAAATTTGCTTACCACGTGCGTAAGCATCTTTTTCTTTCTGGTGGTCCTGGGGTACGGAAATAGGGGTTCCGCGTGACGCAGCAACCACATACGCAACCAAGGATTCCATGTCGGAAGCATATTCACCGGCACGGGACACCGCGTTTTTCACGACGGCTTTTGTATCGACACCTTGTAAGGTTTCCATGCAATACAACAAACGGGTTTCCAGATCCATTACGCGATCGGCGTCAGCAAAGTAACGCGGCATATTGGCGTAAGCGTCTTTGACGACACCTGGCCCCATACCCAGATCACACTGTTCCAAAGTGGCGTTTTTAGTACCCATAGCTTGTGTCCAGAGGTCCTCGCCTGCCATTTCGGTCAGTTCGGCGGGATTGCCCCCCTCACCCAGCATCTCGCGATAAGCGGCGATACCATCGGCTGTGCTTTCAGCAGCATACGCGCTACTTAGGGACGCCATAGCGCCACCTAGCATCAGTACAGAAATACCTAGAATTCTGTTTTTCATTATGTTGTCCCCTTTGGCGGCACCTTATCGTTAACTTAACGATAAGGCCGTCATCTAAAGCCGTTAATTAACGGATATCAGCTGTATCAGTACGGGTCTCGCCCTTGTTATCGCGCCAGGCAACAGTAACTTTGTCGCCTTTGTTGCCGCCCTTAAACTTGAACGACAAGAACGGATCGCGAGAAACAGCAGGACCCCACTGAGCGACCATAACGACTTTGTCGTTACATTTAGCTTCAACCAGATCAATAAAGTGCGCAGGCACAATGTTGCCTTCGCCATCTTTACGTTGACCGGTTTCCATGATGTGACTCATCAGGACTTTAACTTCAGTAATGCCGTCTTTTTCAGCGGCACGAATGCGCATAGGCCTAGTTGCCATGTTTTGCTCCTTTCGTTAATTCAGTATGACTTAGCCGCCGCAACCGCCAAGGGTAACCTTGACTTCTTTGTGCGCGATGTAGTATTTGCCATCGGCCTTGACCAGGGCGTAAACATCCGAGGTTTGACCCATTTTGATACGAGTAGCAACGTCAGCGATGCCATCCTCTGCGATATCAAATGCTGCTGTCATGGTGGCTGGGTTATTTGGAACCAGAATGGATATCTGCGTTGTTCCTGGAAGATCGCTAACCACGCCTACAGGCACTACAGCACCGTTTTCGGCGATGTCTGGGGCGTTCAGGGAGATCTTGTCGCTATCGGCAGGCTTACTAGCACCCAACTCTTTCAGAACGCCATCAATGTCTGTCGCGCTAAATAGAGCTTTGTCCCATTCTTGCTGAACTGCCAAGGCTTGTTCAGGCAGCATGATGCCAGCCGATACGGCCAGCCCTAAAACGGTGCCCAGTTTGAGCACGCTTCTGCGTTGTTGATTCATGAGTTACTCCTCTTCGAGTGAATCAATGGATGTAATGTCAATAATTTATTGCGGCGATCCGGCCAGCATCCATTCGATCATCAGTTGCGCATCGGCATCTGACAAATTAGGATGTGGTGGCATAGGAATGACTCCCCAGGCACCACTGCCACCAGTTTGAACCTTTGCGACTAAATTGTCCAAAGCGCCTTCTTGGCCCTGATATTTTTTACCGATATCAATGAATGACGGCCCAACCAGCTTGGTATCACGTGCGTGGCAAGCCAAGCACGAGTTTTGCGTCAATAATGCCTGGACTTTTTGAGTGTCTAGTATCTTACCATCTGTGCCTTCTGCTGCAGGCGTTGCGTTTGCTGCAGCAAGTGCTGCATCCAGGGTGGCACGTGCGTATTCACGCACAGCAGGTCCTGTTTCAGCAACGGTACCGGTAAGAGCTGGCTCCAGAGAGTTGACCCCACGTACAGGCCCTATTATACGCATCTGCTCTGCCCAGTCGCCATTGGCGGAACGAGCAAAATCTGGCAGTTCAGACTTGACTTCAACAGTTTTCAGACAGTCGGTCATGCAGGCGGTATTGTTAGTATCTGGCTTGCCATCTACCTTCCAAAGACCTTCCCAGAACATGGTGCCATTACGATTAGGCATGCGCTCTTGGACCTCAGCAATATTGCTGTCGGACAAGGTGAAATCGTAATCCACGATTTCTGCCAAACTGAGCAAGTAAGCCAAGACAGCATAGACCTCATCGGGCTCTAACGACTTGGGGTCAGTCCACGGCATAGCACGGTGTATGTAGTCCCATAAGGTCGATACCGAATCGACCTTCATGATGATGGTACGCACGGATTGAGTTGGACTGATCAGGGAAGCAACGCGCCCTGTTTTCATGTCCTCTTCAGTGGTTCCACCAATCAGGGGCGTAATGAACGAGTTGCTTTCAGCAAACGAACCATGACAACTGGCGCAGGCGGCTTCCCAAAGATTTTCACCCTGTTCTACCGTACCACTGCCCTTAGGCAGACCTTTAAAGTCGGCACGGACATCGATATCCCAAGCCTGTACCTCGACCGGTGTTGCAGCACGACCCAGACCATAGTCATCTAGTGCCCAGCTTGGTGCAGCCAAGCCCATAGCAAGGCCTACACCACCAGCGATGAATGCGCGTTTAGTCCAAGTGAACATTAAAGACCTCCCCGCTTTCAGCAACTTTCCAGGACTGAATGGCATTATTGTGATAAACCGAACGTGAGCCTCGGACCTCGCGTAATTGTCGATACATAGGCTGCACAAAACCCGTGCTATCTATGGCACGACTTTGCAAAATAGCCGGAGAACCATCCCAAACCCAATCAATATTGAAGCGAGTCAGGCATTTATCCAAGACTGGCGATTCCAACCTGGCAGTTTTCCAGTTCTTGCCACCGTCAAAGGAAACATCGACTTGCTTGATATGGCCACGTCCTGACCAAGCCAGACCGCTAACGTTGTAAAAGCCTTTATCCAGCAAAGCTTGACCACCCGACGGAGTGGTAATCACGGACTTACATTCTTGAATAGACGTGTACTGGCGCATCATGCCATCGGGCATCATGTCCATATAGTGAGCGGCTTCGTCTTTCGCATTCCAAGGTTTATCGCCAACTTCTATGCGACGCAGCCATTTAACCCAAGACACACCTTGCACGCCCGGCACCACCAAACGCAAAGGATAACCGTTCTCTGGGCGCAGCATTTCGCCGTTCATGCCCCAAGCCACAATCACGTCATCCAGTGCCGCTTCCATCGAAATGGTGCGTGTCATACTGGAACCATCGTTGCCTTCTGCCAGAATAAATTGAGCATTTTTGTAGTCGGCACCGCAGTCATCCAGCAAGACCTTCAAAGGCACGCCGGTGAACTCACAGCACGACAACATACCGTGAGTGTATTGCACTGTAGGAACGGCAACGTTACCCCATTCCATACCTGTGTTAGCACCACACTCGATAAAGTGCATACGCGACACGCTAGGGAAACGCATCAAGTCGTCCATGGTGTATACCTTGGGCTGCTTGACCATGCCATTGATCATGAAGCGATGCTGATCTGGGTCGATATCGACGTAGCCTTGGTGATGGCGCTCGAAGTGCAAACCACTAGGCGTAATGATCCCAAAAAACCCTTGCAAAGGTGCAAACGACACCGATGATTGGTTGGTTTGTGTCAAGCCTGGCGATTGGCGACGCTGTAAATTCGATTCGTACTTGGACGGCATGCCATACGGTTTGGCAGCAACAGGCTGGCCCAAGGATGTGCTCCAGGGACGGGGCTCCAGGATCATGGGGTCGCCCTGCCCTGCTGCTGGCTTTTGCGCCATCGCGGACATCGCTGCACCACTACCTACAGCAGCTGCGGCAGTTAAAAAGCTTTTCTTTAAAAAGCCCCGTCTCGTGTCATCGAGTCCGTGGGTAGTTATGTCTTGGACCACGTCTGAAGGTAAAAAACCCTCTGGCGCCTTCCTTAATCTCCCTGCCTGCAGGGGTTTGTGGGTGCTCACTTATTGAACTCCTGAAAGTCTATCTTTAACAATCTTGAATCATAAACTAATAACCAAAAGATCTGATTAGGGTAAACCCTAGGCCCTGGTGTTTTTGATCCAGAAAAT
The DNA here is from genome assembly GCA_013416485.1 of Alcaligenaceae bacterium. GTDB lineage: Bacteria > Pseudomonadota > Gammaproteobacteria > Burkholderiales > Burkholderiaceae_B > JAGOAJ01. The sequence goes on along the minus strand of JACCEO010000009.1, from coordinate 70,421 downwards.
ATAAAAACAATCTAATTAAATGTAACTGCTAGGAAATGCAGGCTGCCCTGATAGCGTCCCTGGTATCCATAGCGGCTTGAGCGGCTGCTTTACGCCAGTCTTCACCCTCACTGGCGTACAGTATGGCGCGTGAAGAGTTGATCATCATGCCCAGACCTTTACTATTTTGACCGGCCTGAACGGTTGCGGGAATATCCCCACCCTGAGCCCCAATACCGGGAATCAATAATGGCATATCACCCACACGCGCACGTACCCGTGCAATTTCTTCGGGATAAGTTGCCCCCACCACCAAAGCACATTGTCCGTTTTGATTCCATTGGTCAGCCACCAAACCGGCCACATGCAAATATAAGGGCGTGCCATCAGCAGTTTCCAAAAACTGGAGGTCAGACCCCCCTTTATTGGACGTACGACATAGCACTATGACCCCTTTATTTGCTCTGGCCAAATAAGGTTCGACCGAATCAAACCCCATATACGGATTGACCGTAACCGCATCTGCACCATAGCGCTCAAATGCCTCGCGGGCATATTGTTCAGCTGTCGAACCAATATCACCGCGCTTGGCGTCCAGCACCACAGGCAGGCCAGGATATTGCTGCCTAACATACTGGCATAAATCCTGTAGCTGGTCTTCTGCTCCTTGAGCCGAAAAATATGCAATTTGCGGTTTGATCCCACATACATACGGTGCTGTCGCATCTATCATGGCGCGACAAAATTCGTATATGGCATCTGGCTGACCTTCGAGTTCTGCAGGAAAACGTTGTGGATCCGGATCCAGCCCCAGCATCAGCATGGAGTCAGTAGTGGTCCAGGCTTGTTCAAGTTTTTTGGTGAATATCATGGGAACCCAACAAGGTTAGCGATAGAAAATGGGATGTGATTATAAGCGTCTGTTATATACCCAGCTGGGTACACTGCAAATGTCTTAAGCAGGCATAAATCGTATAACAAATAAACTCACCCAAACCACAGCGCCAAACAGTAGGGTCAGCATGACGGCTGCGCTACCCAGGTCTTTGGCTCGCCCTATTAAAGGATGATGATCCAAGGTAATGGCATCTGCCAGTGCTTCCAGGGCAGAATTCAAAAGCTCGACCACTAATAACAATACCAAGCTACCCAATAACAGCAGCAGCTCGCCCAGGCTACGGCTAAGCCAAAACGCAACAGGGACCAAGAAGAGCGTCAATACCAATTCCTGACGAAATGCAGCTTCATGCCGACATGCCGCCCACAAGCCTTGCTGCGAATAGCGCAAGGCATTGAACAAACGGCCCAGGCCGCCTTTGCTTTTATAAGGTGATTTGGTAAGGCTCATGGTGTAAGTTAAACAATAAAACTGGCGTAATGCTAAGCAATACGATATAGCAACGGTACATTGTAGAACATACCCGATATAACGCTAAATGCTTAAACAATGGCTTGCACCGCACATAAAAAAGTCCTGGCCTAAGCCAGGACTTTTTACGTACATGGTGACTGGCCGACACCAGGGTCGGCCAACCAACAGTAAGGGCTTAGAAACCGCCCATACCGCCCATACCACCCATGCCGCCCATGCCACCCATATCGGGCATACCGCCACCAGCAGGTGCGTCTTCAACGATTTCAGCGATAGCTGCTTCCGTTGTCAACAACAGGCTGGCAACCGATGCTGCATTTTGCAATGCAGTGCGTGTGACCTTAGTGGGATCCAAAACACCCTGCTCAACCAAATCACCGTACTCGCCGGTTGCTGCGTTGTAACCGTAGTTGCCAGTACCTTGTGCAACTTCGTTAACGACAACGCTAGGCTCGTCGCCAGCGTTGGCAACAATAGTACGCAAAGGTGATTCGATGGCACGCAGGATCAAACGAATACCTGCATCTTGATCAGCGTTAATACCACGCAGAGCAGCAACAGCTGCTTTGGCACGGATCAAGGCTACACCACCGCCAGGAACAATACCTTCTTCGACAGCAGCGCGTGTTGCATGCAGAGCATCTTCAACGCGAGCTTTCTTTTCTTTCATTTCGATTTCGGTGGCTGCGCCAACACGAATCACAGCAACACCGCCTGCCAACTTGGCAACACGCTCTTGCAGTTTTTCGCGGTCGTAGTCCGAAGTTGCTTCTTCGATCTGAGTACGAACCTGACGTACGCGTGCTTCGATGGACTTGCCGTCGCCCGCACCGTCAATGATAGTGGTGTTTTCTTTAGCCACTTCAATGCGCTTAGCTTGACCCAGATCTTCCAGGGTAGCTTTTTCAAGCGACATACCAGTTTCTTCGGAAATAACCACACCACCAGTCAGGATGGCAATATCTTCCAACATGGCTTTGCGACGATCGCCAAAACCAGGAGCCTTAACAGCAGTGGTTTTCAGGATGCCACGGATGTTGTTGACAACCAAAGTAGCCAACGCTTCGCCTTCTACGTCTTCAGCAACGATCAGCAAAGGACGGCTGGATTTAGCAACTTGCTCAAGGATGGGCAACAGATCACGAATGTTGCTGATTTTCTTGTCGAAAATCAGGATGTACGGATCTTCCAGAACAGAAACTTGCTTCTCAGGGTTGTTGATGAAGTAAGGGGACAAGTAGCCGCGATCGAATTGCATGCCTTCTACGACATCCAGTTCGTTTTCCAGCGATTTACCGTCTTCAACAGTAATAACGCCTTCTTTGCCGACTTTATCCATTGCGTTAGCAATGATTTCACCGATGGAAGCATCGCTGTTGGCCGAGATAGAACCAACTTGAGCGATTTCTTTGGTGGTAGTGCAAGGCTTGGACAGCTTTTGCAGCTCTTCAACAACAACAGCAACGGCTTTATCAATACCGCGCTTGAGGTCCATAGGGTTGATGCCAGCGGCAACGTACTTCAGACCTTCTTCAACGATAGACTGAGCCAGCACAGTTGCTGTCGTAGTACCGTCACCAGCGTTGTCAGAAGTTTTGGAAGCAACTTCCTTAACCAACTGAGCACCAATGTTTTCGAATTTGTCTTTCAGTTCGATTTCTTTAGCAACCGACACACCGTCTTTAGTAACGGTAGGGGCGCCAAAAGAGCGATCCAGAACAACGTTGCGACCTTTAGGGCCCAAGGTTGTTTTTACAGCGTTGGCGAGAATATTTACGCCACGGACGATGCGCACACGTGCGTCATCACCGAATAAAACTTGTTTTGCAGCCATTGTAAATTCCTTGTTTGACGGGTGTGATTACAGAACCACGGCGAGGATTTCGTCCTCGCGGATGACGAGAACTTCTTCGCCATCAACCTTGACCGACTGGCCGGCGTATTTGCCGAAAAGTACCTTGTCGCCGACTTTCAGATCAACCGGAAGCACTTTGCCATCTTCGGTTCTTTTACCTGGGCCGACGGCCACGACTTCGCCCTGATCGGGCTTTTCAGCCGCGCTTTCAGGGATAACGATACCCGAGGCAGTAGTGCGCTCGTTGTCCAGACGCTTGACGATCACGCGATCGTGCAAAGGACGCAGTGCCATGAAGGAACTCCTATTTCAAATTTATAATAAGGTTAAGGGAAAGCGCCGTTAGCACTCATCCCCTACGAGTGCTAATTATAAGGACGAAAGCCAGGACTTCAAGTGTCGGTAACATATTTGTTACACCTCAAGGTCAATATGTCTTATAAAACGAGTATTCTGCCACCTGACTGACCTTAAGCGTTGCCCAACAAATAAAGGTCAAGTATCATTTATTTTTAATAATTCTCGCTGACTTCTACGAGTATAAGGACAAACCATGACTTCTGTATGGCGCAAGAGCTTCTGGCTGCTGCTAGGTGCTTCATTGATACTATTTTTATCGCTGGGCACACGTCATGGTTTTGGTTTGTTTCTCTCGCCCATGAGCCAAGAGTTTGGCTGGGGACGTGAAGTATTTGCCTTTGCAATGGCCTTGCAAAATCTTGCATGGGGTATTGCCCAACCTTTTGCAGGTGCATTGGCCGATAAGTATGGTGCACGTCGAACCATTGCTGTGGGTGGACTGCTATACACCAGTGGCCTAATCTGCATGGGGTTTGCTGACTCAGCCCTGTCTTTGTCCCTTAGTGCTGGGCTATTAATTGGTATAGGTTTGTCAGGCACGTCGTTTTCCGTGCTTCTGGGTGTAGTGGGTCGTGCAGTGCCAGCAGAAAAACGCAGTATGGCTATGGGTATTGCCGCAGCAGCAGGCTCGTTTGGTCAGTTTGCTATGTTGCCAGGTACGCTGGGACTCCTTGATTGGTTAGGCTGGTCAGCAGCACTCATTGCCCTTGGCCTGATGGCTGCCCTGATTATGCCCTTAACCGCCATGATCAAAGATACCCCTCAAGTTACCAACGAACCCAAACAAACTATGGGCGAGGCACTACGCGAAGCGTGTGGCCATTCAGGATTTCGCCTGTTAGCTTTCGGCTTTTTTGTCTGTGGCTTTCAAGTCGTATTTATCGGTGTACACCTGCCAGCCTACTTAGCAGACAAAAACTTACCCATCATAGTGGGCACTACTGTGCTGGCACTGGTAGGCTTATTCAATGTGTTTGGTACCTATATTGCTGGCTGGCTAGGCGAACACCGTTCCAAGCCACGCCTGCTAAGTGCCTTATATTTGGCGCGCGGCGTTGTCATCGCGCTATTCATTGCCACGCCCATTAGTGCCTGGACGGCCTATGCCTTTGGCATTACCATGGGATTACTCTGGCTTTCCACAGTCCCACTAACCAACGGCACCATTGCCACCATGTTTGGCGTACGCAACCTATCTATGTTGGGCGGCATCGTATTTCTTTTTCACCAAATAGGATCCTTTCTAGGCGGATGGCTAGGCGGATACCTGTTTGACCGCACGGGTAGTTACGACTTGGTCTGGCAGATTTCCATCGTTCTAAGCGTAGTCGCTGCTGCATTGAATTGGCCTATACGCGAACAAGCCGTAGCACGCCTACAAGGAGCCCACACATGATACGAAAAGCTGGGTTTATTCTACTAACCAGTGTCCTGGTGGCACTGGTGTTTTTAATTTTCTATGGCTGGCGCCAAGGTAGCTTAAGCCTGATGCCCATCAATATGACATTTTGCTAACGCAAGGTCAGTAAGTGTTCACGTGCTGCTGCCAGCAGTTCGTCAGACATGGGGTTGCCTTCGGTGGCCCTTGCCAGCACCATCGCACCAACCATAGTGGCTAATTGTGCTAAAGCAGCTGCCCGGTCCGTTTCGCCTTGCGCTACCTTGGGCTGCACAGAGGTCAGTAGTTCTACCAACTGCTCTAGTCCCTTATTAAACGCTACACGAACGGGCTTGTCTTCGCTTTCCCTAGCCACATCAACCACCAATGCTGTCACAGGGCAACTGGTGCCTGGCGACGAGCGATTGCGTGCAGTAAGGTAGCCATCCACGATTGCTGCTTGGGCTGCTTCCGGGTTTTGTGCATCGGCTATACGCTGCATCCAGCGTTTAACAGCGCTTTCAAAGGCTTGCGCACAGGCGATTTCCGTCAATTCATCTTTGGACTGAAAATGCCCATAGAAGCCACCATGCGTAAGCCCTGCTGCACCCATCAAGTCTGCGACGCTAACGCTTAATCCGCGTTCTCGGATTAAGCGTGACGAGGCACGTTCAATAGCAATGCGATTTTTGGCGGTTTGGGCTTGGGAGACTCGTGGCATGTCGATGATTTAATGGTTCATTAACGCGTGCAGCACTAGCGTTTTATACATGTTAATCGTACGCTATCTACAACAGACTGTCGACAAAGTAGCATTACTTGCCCCGTATCATGGCCATTTGCCGCCTATCCCGTTTGGTGGGGCGCCCATCAGTAAAGTCATGCGCAGGTTCAGGTGCCAAGCGTCGAAGTTCTGCTGCATGTTCACGCGCCTCTACACTTTCAGGGGTTTCTTCGTATAACAAGCGCGCTACCGGCGCTGGCCCCCTTACACCACTAATAGCGCACACACGAACATGGGTAGTGGGGTCATTTTTACGTATACTAATCAGGTCATTGATAGAAACATCACGGGCTGGTTTCACCGGCTGACCGTTGACCAGAACACGTCCTTTGCCAACCTCGCTGGCAGCCAAGCTGCGGGTTTTATAAAACCTGGCAGCCCATAACCACTTGTCTAGCCGAATTTTATCTGCCATATCTATGCCCTTATTTTGACAACACAAGCAGACATCATAACCAGGAGACAAACGAGATGGCACACCCAGACGAGGGTTATAACGCAGCGGCCCATTATTTATCGGAGCTGGATCAGGACTGGGCACATCACATTGCAACCACCGGCCCTTGTCTGCACCAGGCCCATCCCGCACGTGAACCCTATGAGGCGCTGATACGTGCGGTAGCGTATCAGCAACTACACGCCAAATGGGTGATATAGGTTTAGCCTGGAGCCCTTACCGCACCTTAGCCGCATGGTATTTATGGCGCGTGCCTACTGTTGCACGCGACATAAAATAAACCGAACCATGTAGATACAGTTAACGCAGTTGGGCTACTGCTGTCTGTAGTGCAAAAGCCACTGACGTGGCACGTATCTGATTACGATCGCCCTCAAATACCTTAGTAAGGGCACGGGTTACCACGCCTTGGGCTGCACGTTGGGAAAAACCAAAACACACCATACCTACCGGTTTACCCGGAGTAGCACCATCTGGTCCAGCAATACCCGTGGTAGATATACTGATAAAAGCGTCAGGCGCTGCATCTAAAACACCTGCCGCCATTTCCATCGCCGTTTCTTCACTAACCGCACCAAAACGCTCTAGGGTTTCACCATTAACACCTAACAACTGAATTTTGGCCGCGTTAGAGTAAGTGACCAAGCCACGGTCGAACCAGGCACTAGAGCCTGGCAAAGTGGTCATAGCCGCAGCCAAGAGTCCACCAGTACAAGATTCGGCGCAGGCAAAGGTCCAGCCTTTATCAACCAGTAATTGACCCAGTTCCGCTACATCACGCAATAGTTCATGATTATTCACAGTATCACCTTTAGTCGGACCAGTATGGCAATGATCAGTAAGCTATAGCCAGCAGCAAGAAGGTCATCCCACATGACACCAAAGCCATTGCTTAGTCTACGGTCAAATAGCCGTATGGGAGGTGGTTTCAGGATATCAAAAAAACGGAATAGAACAAAGGCGATTAATTGTGCCTGCCACCCTGCCGGGGTCAGCCACAACACCAACCAAAAAGCGACCATTTCATCCCAGACCATACCACCATGATCGGACTTACCTAATTCTCGGCCGGTACGACCACATATCCAACACCCCAAAACGAAGGCCAACAGCAAAAACCCAGCCACATAGGCATCTGACAAGCGTGAAAGACCGACAACCCACAAGGGCCACGCCATTAATGTGCCCCAAGTTCCCGGACCAGGACGTATCAAACCACTGCCAAAGCCAAAGGCCAGTATGCGCGGCAGAGACTGAAAAACCCACGCTACGGTTGGCTGAATTGGCGTCTGGTCCGCATGAACGGGGCGTGAGTCTGACATGTGCAATAGTTCCGAAACGGAAAAGCGATGGTTAAGAAAAATGGTCGTAACCACCGAAGACATGCTCGATGGGCTGACCATGTTGGTCCAAGACACGCAAGCCAACTTGTGGGGTAATACGCCCCACACGGGTCACCGAAACCCCCGCCTGCTGGGCAAGCTGAAGAATATCGTGGCGTCGCTGATCACTGGCGGTAAAGCACAGTTGGTAGACATCGCCACCTGCCAGAACCGCCTGCTGTTGCAGGGCAAGATCCAAGCCACTTAAACAAGGGTCTATAGGCAGACTGACGTAATCAAGTTCAGCACCACACTGACTTGCAAGCAGTATATGCCCCAAGTCCTGTGATAGGCCATCAGAGATATCTAGCGCAGCATGCGCCACCCCCGCCAGCGACTGCGCAAACTGCCAAGGCGGCAGCGGCATTTCCAAGGCAGTCCGGCTCGCCTTAAGCAATGCAGGATTCGCTGGCAGACGGTCTTGCAACAAACGCAAGGCAATATCGGGCGCACCCAAAGTGCCAGTTATCCAGATATCGTCATACGGCTGAGCAGCAGAGCGTCGTAACGCCAGATCGGCAGCGACTTCACCCATCACGGTAACGCTAATGACTATGCCATCAGAACTACGTGTAGTGTCCCCTCCCACCAAAGGGCAGGCAGCGGCTTTAGCTAGCGCATGAAAGCCTTGGGAAAATCCAGCTAACCAATGGTGATCGATGCTGGGCAATGACAGCCCCAGCAAGCACGCCAGCGGTCTGGCCCCCATAGCAGCTAGATCAGACAAGTTAACAGCCAAGGCCTTGTGGCCCACAGCGACGGCATCAGCATCAGAAAAAAAATGCCTGCCCTCGATGAATAAATCCATACTGGTAGCCAGTTGCATACCAGTGCCAACAGAGAACAAGGCACAATCGTCACCTACCCCCAGCATTCCAGCGGGGGCAGGCCGATTGAAATACCGGCCGATAAGGTCGAATTCGCTATCCAAAGAAACAGACGTGGCCTAGCGACGTGGTGCCGCTTTGACCTCGTGGGTTCTGACGTCCAAAGCCATTTTGTCCAGTACGCCATTAACGAACTTGAAACCATCAGTACCACCAAATGACTTGGCAAGTTCCACGGCCTCGTTGATGGCGACTTTATAAGGCACTTCCTGATGATGCACCAGTTCGTAGCTACCTATCAGCAATATGCCATGTTCTATGGGTGACAGTTCGGCTAAAGGGCGGTCGATATAAGGAACAAAACGTTCACGTAGATCAGGCGCTTCACGAAACACCCCATGCAACAGGGTTTTAAACCAAGTGGTATCAGCTTCTTTGAAGTCGTCTTCACCGCGAATATGGGCGTCGATAGCACCGGTTTCTTTGTCGGCGCTATCGCCACGCAGCAGCCACGCGTAAACACCCTGCAGGGCGAACTCACGTGCCCTGCGACGGGCGCTGCGCGCATTGACGCGAGATGAGGCGCCCGTAGGCGCTGCTGGCGTATTATTCGTCATCGAAGTCGTCGTCCTCGTCATCGTCGTCTTCGTTATCATCCAGTTCGGGTTCCAAGGCAGTCACCAGGTTAGCCAGCTCGACTGCAGCACGGGCGCAATCACGGCCCTTTTCTGCTGCGCGTTCTTGGGCTTGTTCCTCGGTTTCTGTGGTCAGAACACCATTGGCAACGGGTATTCCCGTTTCCAGCGCCACACGACTGATTGCCGCAGCACTTTCGTTGCTGACAATCTCGAAGTGGTAGGTTTCACCGCGAATTACTGCACCCAAAGCAATCAAGGCGTCGAACTCGAAGGTTTCCGCCATTTGTGCCAGCGTAATGCCAAATTCCAATGCTCCTGGAACAGACACGACCATTACGTCGCGCTCGTCTACGCCCAATTCAGCCAATTCAGCCAAGCAGGCTTCCAGTTCCGTCAGGCCAATTTGTTCGTTGAAACGAGCCCGTACGATGCCGATATGCAGACCTTCCCCGTTCATGTCGGGAGCCAAAGTAAAAGGGTTCATAATCAATAATCCTGTTAGGGGGTGGAAGTAGGTTCAGTATCGTAACCCGTTATTGTCAGGGAAAACCCCGTCATGCTAGGCATTTTTCGTGGTCGAGCCAACAAACGTGCTTTACCCACGCCTAAATCGCGCAATATTTGCGCACCTATGCCAAACGTACGTAGATCGTAGCGGCTGGCTTTATTGTTGGCTGGGGTATCTTCAGCGCTGGCACCCCAACGTTCAAATTCATTAAAAATCAGTTCGGCATCGCTTTGGCAATTCATAAGTACCAACACGCCTGCGGGTGCAGCAGCAATGGCCTTAAGCGCGTTAGAGACGCTCCAGCTATGACCACTACCGCCTTCAGACAAGATATCTAATACCGTGGTGGGTTCATGCACCCGAACCAAGGTTTCGGTATCTGGGCTGATATCGCCATGCACTAACGCCAAATGCGGTGCACCAGACGCCAGATCGCGATAAGCAACGGCCGTGAATTCCCCCCAAGGAGTATTCATGACATGGCTGGGCAAACGCTCGACCATAGATTCGTGTTCGCTGCGGTATTGGATTAGGTCGGCAATGGTGCCTATCTTCAGTCCGTGCTCGCGCGCAAATACTTTAAGGTCAGGCAGCCTGGCCATAGTGCCGTCGGGTTTCAGAATTTCACAAATCACCGCGGCAGGCGTCAAGCCGGCCAAATCGGTTAAATCACAACCCGCTTCAGTATGACCGGCACGCACTAGCACACCACCGCGCACCGCCTGAACCGGGAAAATATGCCCTGGCTGGACTAAGTCGGTGGGTTTGGCATCGCGAGCGACTGCTGCCTGTATAGTACGTGCCCGGTCGGCGGCTGAAATCCCTGTATCCACGCCTTCTGCGGCTTCTATAGACATAGTAAAGTTGGTGCCAAAACGCGTACCGTTACGGCTGGCCATTAACGGCAGATCCAGCTGTTTGCAGCGTTCTTCAGTCAGGGTCAAACAAACCAAGCCACGCGCATGGGTAACCATGAAGTTAATGGCTTCAGGGGTAACGTACTGCGCAGCCATAACCAAATCGCCTTCGTTCTCGCGATCTTCTTCGTCTACCAGTATCACCATACGGCCTGAACGCAGCTCATCGATGATTTCAGGAACTGGCGATATATCGTAAGGTGTAGCGGTATCGAACTCGCCTTCAGTAGTGATGCTCATAGTAGGTCCGGTAAAAAGTTAACCGATTTTAACGCCTGAACGCGTTACGTGGCCGATATACCCCAGAATACTCACCTTGCTCAGCTAAAGCCAGCTACTATCTTCACCGCAACCCCAGAATATCAGGCCACAGATGCCACCTGCTTGCATCATGGAATCCGCATGTTAGAACGTGAATTAAAATTTTATGTCCCCACCAATCAACGTGATGGTGTAGCACGCGCCATGCACGCCTTGGGCTCGACCACCCTGCCCTTGCATGCTTGTTATTTCGACACCATGCAAGGCGACTTGGCCAAGAATCGTATTGCCTTGCGTTTACGCCTGGAGGATCAGCAATGGGTGCAAACCATCAAAGCTCCTGGCCCAGACAAAGTCACCCATATTGAACTGAATCATCCGCGCCCAGAGGCTAGCCTGGACCTGTCGGTTTACCAAAACAGTTCTGTAGCCTATGCATTGGCTGGTTTGAATGACACTCTGGTCATGCGCTATGAAACGATCATTTCGCGTGAAGTTGTCACGATCAACCACCAGGGCTGTAGCATAGAGCTAGCCTACGATTTAGGCACCATACGATCAAGGCAGTGGCAAACCCAGGTCTACGAACTTGAGTTTGAACAACTGACTGGCGACGTAAACGGTTTGTTTGATCTAGCCCTGCAATGGCTGTATCGCCATTCTTTGGTACTGGACTTTCGTAGTAAAGCCCAACGAGGCAATACCTTGGCAATGGGCCAGAGCCTGCACGCAGTGCGCAAAGCCCATGACATCGTCATCAACGACCCCACAAATTTACGCCAGGCGTATCTACAATCTGCTAACGAATACTTGGCACATAGTGTTGCCAATGCTAACTTGCTGGCAGGATCGGAAGGCCCTGTTAGCACTGATATGGCCAGACGCTATGCACAGCAGCTAAGCCTGGGTATACGTTATTTACTGTCATGCTGGGAACAATTCCAACCCTGGGGCCCTATAGAAAATCGTCCAGCCCCCGTTTTTCTAGAGTATTTCGCCGCCTACGACCAAGACCAAGCTATCACCCAGGCGATTAACCCCCAACTGCAGTCTGCCTTATTACAGGTCTTGCATGGGTTGGTTAGCACGGCAGAACGCTTAGACTAATCACCCAACAGGGCAGTAGCAAAGTCACGCGCCACAAAAGGCTGCAAGTCATTCATGCCTTCGCCCACGCCTATCCAATACACAGGTACTGGCCTGACGCCTTGGCTGCCTGCAGCAACCGCCGCGAGCGTTCCACCCTTGGCGGTGCCATCTAGTTTTGTCACCACTAGACCGGTAAGTTCTATGGCAGCATCAAAAGCACGTATCTGAGCAATTGCGTTCTGCCCAGTATTACCATCAATAACCAATAGGACTTCGTGGGGCGCAGCGCCATCGGCTTTACTGATGACACGTTTGATTTTTTTCAGCTCTTCCATCAAGTGTAATTGGGTGGGCAAACGCCCTGCTGTATCCACCATTACCACGGCAGCTTCACGAGCACGGCCCGCATTAACCGCATCGAATGCAACGGCAGCCGGGTCACCCCCCTCTTGTGAAATGACGGTCACATTGTTGCGCGTGCCCCACTCGATCAACTGTTCGCGTGCTGCCGCCCGAAAAGTGTCGCCAGCCGCCAGCAATACTTTGGCGCCCTGGGCCTGGAAAGTATTAGCCAACTTGCCTATGGAAGTCGTTTTTCCAGCCCCGTTCACGCCTGCGATCATAATGACTAACGGAGCTGCCTTGCCCAATGGGAAGGGTTTTTCCAACACGCTAAGGTGGTCTGTCAAAATATCACGCAAAGCGGCTTTGACCTGCACTCCATCAACCAGACGCTCTTTGCGCACGCGAGCTCGTAAAGCGGTTAACAAACGCTGAGTTGCTTCAACGCCCGCATCCGCCATAATTAGCGCAGTTTCCAGCTCTTCGAATAGGTCCTCATCGACCTTAACGCCCACAAACAAACTACCCAGACTAGAACCGGTACGCGACAAGCCTTTTTTCAGGCGTGACAACCAAGACGATGGTGCAGGTTCGGGGGCAGGTTCGGGTTCGGGTTCGGGCACAGTCTCAGGCTCGGGTGCCACCTCAATCTCAGACTCGAGTATTGGCGCAGACACAGGCTCGATTACTGGCTCAAGCACAGGCTCGATTACTGGCTCAAGCACAGGCTCAGCATGATGCACTTGTTCTGGCTGCAACGGCACCAAGGGCTCTGCCTGGTCCTTGGTATCCACCGGTAGTGCTACCACTTCCTGAACAGGCTGATCTTTCTTTCTTTTAAATAATCTGAACATACGATTTACACTATCCGAAAATCTGTTTCGATGAACACAACTAAGGCGCTACAACAGCCACCCATGAAAAAGCACGTAGTACGTATTGTAGGCGGGGAATACCGCCGCACCCCCATACCAGTGATAGACCAGCCTGGCTTACGCCCGACACCTGATCGTGTGCGTGAAACATTATTCAATTGGCTGCAGCATTTCTGGGCTAGCGACTTCACCGATAAGCGCGTACTGGATCTGTTTGCAGGTACCGGAGCATTAGGTTTCGAGGCAGCATCCCGAGGGGTCGCCCATGTACAAATGGTGGAAAACAACCCACTTGCTGTCGCCAGTTTAAGAAGCTTACGCAGCAAGCTCAAGGCCGACCACATACGCATACATCAGGGTAGTGCCACCCAAGTATTGCAGCGTCTGAACAACACTCCATTTGATCTGATTTTGCTGGATCCACCCTTTGATCAAGGCTGGATAGCCCGTCTATGGCCTAGTTTGCCTGAGTTGCTATCACCGACAGGCTTGGTCTATATAGAGTCCGAAGCCCCCTTGCCTGAACAACTAGAGTGCGAAATACTTCGCCAGGCTCGCGCAGGACAAGTACACTTTTATCTAATACGATTTGCTGCAATGCAAAAAACAGACAATAATCGTGATACACAAACTTAAGTGCTGGTATACATAGGCTTAATTTTTTAGACCATTATCGTGAATAAGCTGCCTCACCTATCCTTGGCCTTAATCACTTTTTTGATAACCTCGGAATCCGCATGATTACTGCCGTTTACCCCGGAACGTTCGACCCTTTAACCCGCGGTCACGAAGACTTGGTACGCCGTGCCGCAGGGCTCTTTGACCATGTCGTGGTGGGTATAGCCCATAGCCATGCCAAAAAGCCGTTCTTTTCCGTCAAGGAACGTGTGGAAATCGCCCAAGAAGTACTAAGCCACTATCCTAACGTATCCGTTAAAAGCTTTGCTGGCCTGCTTAAAGACTTCGTCCGCGAGGAAAATGCACGGGTTATCGTAAGGGGTTTGCGTGCGGTATCGGACTTCGAATATGAATTCCAAATGGCTGGCATGAACCGCCACCTGTTACCCGAGGTCGAAACCTTATTCATGACACCGTCAGATCAATATCAATTTATCTCGGGTACCATCGTGCGCGAAATTGCTATTTTTGGCGGCGATGTCAGCAAGTTTGTTTTCCCCTCGGTAGAGCGCTGGTTACACACAAAAGCGCGCGCCCGACGCGAAGAACTGGAAAGCCAGGCACAGGGTTAATCGCCTGCCGGCGTAGCGCGGGCAGTACACTGACAGGATTACTAGTTATTTAGGTTCAGGAAGCTGCTATGGCGCTACACATTACTGAAGAATGCATCAACTGCGATGTCTGCGAGCCACAGTGCCCCAACGAAGCCATTTATATGGGCGCAGAGATTTACGAAATCAATCCTGCCCTATGCACAGAATGCGTAGGGCACTTTGACGAGCCCCAATGCCAAGTAGTGTGTCCAGTGGAATGCATAATCCCTGATCCGGACCACCCCGAAGACCAGCCTACACTGCTAAGCAAGTTCCAGCGTTTAACCGCTGGCACTGTCTAAGCAATCGTCAATGATTTAGCGGTCAGCCCACAGTACTGGCCCAGAATCTGGGTGTATTTTGACCAGGCGGCAGGGCTGTTGCAGAAAGTTCGACACCCATGCTGCGACCAGATCTCCCTCGTCCACCACATTAATGTTCTGCTTGCCAATAACAATATGGCGACAAACACTATCGTCATCTTCAATGACGTCCAAAGGTATATCAAGGCGCAACATACCTGGCGCGCGTAGCACCAAGTAGCCAAAGCGCAGTTCTAAGCCAATGTCGTTAAGCAAGGCACACTGCTCATTCGTTAGCCAGGCCCCCTGATCATCTATTACCAGCCAACGCCTGTCGTAAGGTGCGGCATCTGGGTTTTCCAAACCAGGGCAGGAGGCGATGGGAGAGTAAATCAAAGTAGTCATTGGCCTAATAATCCTTTTAGTGCATTACCTATGCTTTTTACACGATCTGTTTTCTGGCTGTCATTGGGTGCCGCACTATTAGGAGCCAATTCTTTGCCCACCTGCTGCGACAACATATCTAACAAGCCATCTTTAACTGCTTGCTTGACAACATTACTGCTGATATCTTGCCATTGAACTTGATAACCCAAGGCATCAAATGGTCCTGACACTCGCATAGGCACAGTGATGCCTTGCAGTTCAGCCAGTGCTTTACCCCCCTGCCCCGTCTTGGTGTTGACCACCTTAACGTTGATCAAAAGGTCAAGCTGTTGATTCACAAGGTCGATAGAGGCAGGTACGCCCTGCGACACGCGCAACAAAGGTGCAACCACATTCAGCTTTTTGATCGTGCCCTGACCTTGCTGGAAATCCACGCTGGCATCCAGGGCAGAGAAATCTGTTTGGCGCCCGACATCGAACTTGCTTGCCACATCGGGGAGCTGACCACTAAATACGTTACGCACAGCCTCCTGCGCCTCACGTAGTGTTTGGGCCACATTAATACCACGCACAGCACCATCGCGTAAGTTAAGTTGTACGCTACCCGCCAAAGCCGCTTTCAAGGCATCCACAGTCGTGCCGCTGGTTTCCAATTTAGCTTGTAAGCTGCCTTTGCCTAATAAACGATTTTCCTGGGCCGCCGCAATCAAGAATGGACCGATATCCACACTATTTAGTGTTACGTCGGCAGTGATAGCGTTTTGTGCAGTTGCCGTCAAACGCCCGGCCAATTTCCCCTGATATAGCACTGCCTTGATACCGCTAATATCCAACTTGCCCGCTTTAGCCAATACATTAGCAGCCACCCCAGTCGCCAAGAAGTCATGATGTACTAAACGGTCTAACGCGACCTTACCCTGGAGATCCATACCCTCCAAAAAGGATAAGTCCACACGTGGCGAAACCGCTTCGGCCTGTATGGGCTGGTCTACACCCTTAGCTGCTTTTGACGTTGTAGACGGATCAGACGCTACCGTTACACCGGATTTTCCTGATGGCAACAAAGAACTTAAATCCAGCGTATCGGCCGCCAGACTGAACTCTACCTTGGGATCGGACAGCTGTTTGGCTTTGACCTTAATGTCAATTTTTCCGCCATTGAGTACGGCGTCGATATCGCTAGAGAGTTCGTCTTTGAACAAGTCAGCATGCAAACTGCCAATAAATGGAAGTTGAAACGTGTTGTCCGGGTGGGCCGCGTCTTCGATACGGACATCCCCCTTAATTGCCGACAAACTGACGATTTCCTCAAGCAGCCTCCAGGTTGCTGGCGAGGCCACCGTCAATTGCGACAAACGCTCACCTTGCTTCAAGTTCGCTTCCAACTTAATTTCTTTGAAATTGAGTTGATTGACATTGCCACCCAGACCCGACAAGCCCATAAATACGCCCACCACGTCTGGGCCACCTGTGATCTTTAAGGTACTGCTAATGGGGTCGCCTTTGGCCATATCGGGTGCGACAGCCAAGTTTGGTGCATCTACCGCCAGATCAAAACGTTGATCTGGCCAATTGCCTTTAGCGCGAAACGCTAGCTTTTCCAGTTGTAGTTGTGCCTGACTACGATCCACCTTAAGTTGCGACAGGGTCAAGCTGCTATCCAGATCTTTGACTGGTGTATTGCTATTTAGGTCGCCTTGCAACTGTAGATCAATATTACTGGCGCTTAACATTTGAGAAAATGCGTTATAGGCTAGATTGCCGCGCAAACTGGCAGTTTTAGCCTGTAAATCACCAATAGCGCCACCAATTTGTAGGCTGATTTTCTGGGCTGAATAGTTTTGCGTACCAGGATCCAGTTTAACAACGGCCTGGGCATCTAGCACCGCGTCTGCCAATGGCTGGTCACCCAAAATTTTTCCCTTAATAGCAACATCAAATGCCTGATCAAAGGTGACCCTACCTGTATTAATATCCAGCTGTTCTATACGTAAATTACCGCCTGACAGCATATCGCGCCAGTGGATTTGACCATTTTTAAGATCTAGCCCAGCAATATCAATGTTCAAGTCCGCCTTCGCCACTGGCCCAGCCAGCCTACTGGACCAACCTGTAGCGGCATCAGATGTCTCAGGTTCGGATTCTGACACTACCGCTACCCCGCCCTTTTTGGCGTCAGCAGTCGAAGCACTGACAGCCACGGGTGGTGGGTGACCATACCCTGCTAAGTCACTGAAATTAAATGAGCCGTTAGTATCACGCACCAACCAGGCTTTGAATCCGGTTACGGCAACATGATCAACCACTAGCCGGTTCGATAATAACGGCCATATGGCCACCGCAAACCTAGCGCTATCCACCGATGCAAACAGTTCTGGACTTTCCCTGTCTGACAACGAGACATCGCTTACCGACAAGCCTATACGCGGGAAAAGTGACAGCTGGATATCACCCTTGATTGCCAAGGTACGGTGATAGCGGCTATAAACAATTTCCCCAAGCTTAGTTTTATATGCATTGGGATCGAACGTCAAAAGAAAAATTGCAATGCTTACTAAAGCAACAATAAACACTGCAACGAGACTGATCAGTACCCGTTTCAACCAAATTTTCAATTCCGGCCTCTAGATTGACGCAAACGCCTGCACAGCGTGCAAGACAGACATCCTGAATGCTAACCCAAGTTAGGTAGTTTACTTAACAACAACAGATTTCAAATCACCGCTTTTCATGACACTGCACACAGACAGTATGCAGTATTTATTACCGTTTACTATATAGATAGCTAACAATAATCTATCGACACTTGCAATAGCCCAGTACGATGTTGTTCTATCCCCTTGAACCCTGTTACTACTTTCGTTTGAAAAATCACTATGAAACTTGAAACTCTTGCGATTCATGCGGGCTATCAGCCCGACCCAACCACCAAAGCAGTGGCTGTACCCATCTATCAAACCACCTCGTATGCCTTTGATAGTACTCAGCACGGTGCCGACCTGTTTGACCTGAAGGTGCCTGGGAATATTTACACCCGCATTATGAATCCGACCAATGCCGTCCTGGAAGAGCGCGTAGCCGCCCTGGAAGGCGGAGTCGCCGCTTTAGCAGTCGCTTCTGGTATGTCGGCCATTACTTACGCTATCCAAACGATTGCCCAAGCCGGTGACAACATTGTCTCGGTCAGCAAATTATATGGTGGTACATACAACCTATTTGCTCATACTTTCCCGCGGCAAGGCATTACTGTAAAGTTTGCCCCTTATAACGACATTGCTGCCTTAGAAGCCCTGATCGACGAAAACACCAAAGCCGTGTTTTGCGAGACCATAGGGAACCCTGCCGGTAATATCGTCGATATTCAAGCCATCGCCGATGCTGCCCACCGTCATGGCGTACCCCTGATTGTTGATAATACAGTGGCATCACCCGCTTTATGCAGACCCATTGAACACGGTGCCGACATCGTCGTACACGCATTAACCAAATACATGGGCGGTCATGGCACCACACTGGCAGGTGCCGTCGTCGATTCAGGAAAATTCCCCTGGACGGAACATAAAGACCGTTTCCCCATGCTGAATGAACCCGATCCCTCCTATCATGGTGTGGTCTATACCGACGCGTTTGGTCCCGCTGCCTTTATTGGCCGCTGCCGTGTAGTACCCCTGCGCAATACTGGTGCAGCGCTGTCGCCATTCAATGCCTTTCTCATCTTACAAGGCATAGAAACACTGGCACTGCGCATGGAGCGCCATACCGAAAACGCCATAAAGGTAGCTGAATTCCTAGAGCAGCACGATCAGGTATCCTGGGTGCAATATGCTGGGCTGCCCACGCACCCCGATCATGCTTTGGCGCAAAAATACATGGACGGCAAGCCTGCAAGTATTTTGTCATTCGGTATCAAAGGTGGTAGCGAAGCTGGCGCACGCTTTATCGACGCCCTAAAGCTGGTACTGCGCCTAGTCAATATTGGTGATACCAAGTCCTTGGCCTGCCATCCTGCATCTACTACCCACCGCCAGTTGGATCCAGAAGAGCTGGCAGCGGCTGGTGTAGGTCAAGACATGATACGTCTGTGCATAGGTATAGAACATATCGACGACATCATGGCCGACCTGACCCAAGCCCTGGAAGCTAGTCGCGGTTAAGTGCACTGACCTTCTTGTACAGTCAGTACAGAGAACCCATAAAAAGGCCAGGACACGTTTATGTCTTGGCCTTTTTTGCATCTTTGCCTCCTACAGCAAAGCCTAGCAGCATAGAAATTTGTGTATAGTAAATGCCATTATAAAAAAACCGTCATGCTGGAGTAGTTATATGCAAATAGGAATCCCTCGCGAAAGCCTGGTCGGGGAAACGCGGGTAGCGGCGACGCCCGAAACGGTTAAAAAATATACAGGTGCCAAACACACTGTATTTGTCGAAACCGGTGCAGGTCTGGCCGCTCGCTATCCCGACCAAGCCTATATTGATGCCGGAGCACAATTGGTTGACGCCAAACAAGCCTTAGGCGCCGATTTGGTACTTAAAGTCAGGTCCCCCAACACCGAAGAACTACTGCACATGAAGTCTGGTGCCGTACTGGTTGGCATGCTGGACCCATTCAATCCTGATGGTTTAGCTGCCCTGGCCACTGCTGGACTAACCGCCTTTGCCCTAGAAGCCGCACCCCGTATTACGCGTGCCCAAAGCCTGGATGTACTGTCATCTCAGGCCAACTTGGCTGGTTACAAGGCAGTGCTGCTGGCAGGCCATCATTATGGCAGGCTGTTTCCCATGATGATGACGGCCGCAGGTACGCTCAAAGCCGCACGTGTAGTGGTTCTGGGAGCTGGTGTTGCTGGCTTGCAAGCAATAGCCACTGCCAAACGCCTAGGTGCCATCGTCGAAGCCTCGGATGTACGACCTGCCGCAAAGGAACAAATCGAGTCTCTAGGTGCCAAGTTCATCGACGTACCCTTTGAAACCGACGAGGAACGTGAAATTGCACAAGGCGTAGGCGGCTACGCTCGTCCTATGCCCGCTGCCTGGATGCAACGCCAAGCCACTTTGGTGGCCCAACGCTGCCAACAAGCGGATATCGTCATCACTACCGCCCTGATCCCTGGCCGCCCTGCACCCACTCTCATCAGCGAAGCCACGGTGCAAGGCATGAAGCCTGGCTCGGTGATTGTTGACCTAGCCGTAGAGCGCGGTGGTAACTGCCCCTTGTCAGAAATAGACCAGGTCGTGGAAAAGCACGGCGTCATACTGGTGGGTCATAGCAACCTGCCTGCTATGGTCGCCACCGATGCCTCGGCCCTTTATTCCCGTAACGTCATGGACTTCATGAAACTTATCACCGACGAAGAAGGCCAGTTGGCCATACAGTACGAAGACGAAATTGTCGCCGCGTGCCTAATGTGCACCGATAACAAAGTCCATAGGAGCGCCTGATGGAAGCCGTTAACCCAACTCTAATCAATATCATTATTTTTGTTTTGGCTATTTACGTGGGCTTCCATGTGGTCTGGAACGTAACTCCTGCACTACATACGCCGCTTATGGCCGTAACTAATGCAATTTCCGCTATCGTCATTGTTGGTGCCATGCTGGCTGCGGGCCTGACCGAAGACGGTTTGGCACGCTATATGGGTGTTTTTGCCGTAACGTTAGCAGCAGTTAACGTCTTTGGTGGTTTTCTAGTGACTCGACGCATGCTGGAAATGTTCAAGAAAAAACCTAAAAAATCCACTGGAGACCAGTCATGATATCCGTCGATCTGGTAACGCTACTTTATTTAGTGGCATCCATCTGTTTCATACAATCCCTAAAAGGTTTGTCGCACCCCACCACCTCTATCCGAGGTAATGTCTTTGGCATGATAGGCATGGCCATTGCCATACTTACCACTGCAGCCTTGATCATCAGCTTGGCTGCTGACGGTACCGCCGGTATCGGCATGGCCTGGGTAGTTGGCGGTTTACTGGTCGGTGGCGCCGTAGGCACCATCATGGCGCAACGCGTCGAAATGACCAAAATGCCAGAATTGGTTGCCTTCATGCACAGCATGATAGGTCTGGCCGCCGTAGCTATTGCCGTTGCTGTGGTCGCTGAACCCCACGCCTTTAACATTGCCGCAGTTGGTGAACCTATCCCCTTAGGCAACCGTTTGGAGTTGTTCATAGGTACGTTTGTTGGTGCCATTACGTTCTCAGGGTCAGTAATTGCCTTTGGAAAACTATCGGGCAAATACAAATTCCGACTATTCCAAGGTGCACCCGTAGTCTTTCCAGCCCAGCACATGGTCAACCTACTAATCGCCATCGCTATGTTGGCGTGTGGCTTCTGGTTTATGGCAACCCAGACCTGGACACCCTTCATCATCATGACCGCACTGGCCTTTGTGCTGGGCGTGCTTATCATCATCCCCATAGGCGGGGCCGATATGCCCGTGGTCGTATCCATGCTGAACAGCTACTCCGGCTGGGCTGCCGCAGGTATTGGCTTTTCGCTTAACAACCCCATGCTAATTATTGCGGGTTCGCTGGTGGGTTCATCGGGTGCTATCCTGTCTTACATCATGTGTAAGGCAATGAACCGATCATTCTTTAACGTGATATTAGGTGGCTTCGGCGCTGCTCCTGGTGCTGCTGCCGATGCTGGCGACGGCACCCAGCGCAGCGTACGCTCGGGTAGTGCCGACGACGCTGCTTTCCTCATGAGCCAAGCTGAAACCGTCACCATAGTTCCCGGCTACGGTCTGGCTGTGGCACGTGCTCAACATGCTCTTAAAGAATTAGCTGAAAAACTTACCGATAGCGGTATCACCGTCAAATACGCTATACACCCTGTTGCCGGACGCATGCCAGGTCACATGAACGTTTTGCTGGCCGAAGCCGAAGTCCCCTATGACCAAGTCTTCGAAATGGATGATATCAATAGCGAGTTCAGCCAGACTGACGTGGTTCTTGTCCTAGGGGCCAACGACGTCGTCAACCCTGCTGCCAAAACCGATCCCCAATCGCCCATTGCAGGCATGCCTATTTTGGAAGCCTATAAAGCACGTACTGTCATCGTGAACAAACGTTCTATGGCCTCAGGGTACGCTGGCCTAGACAACGAACTATTCTATATGGATAAAACCATGATGGTGTTTGGTGATGCCAAAAAAGTCATCGAAGATATGGTCAAAGCCATAGACTAGATGCCCCTTACGGCTAAACACCGTACTTGTTAGATTTGAATAAGAAACCCAGCATATGCTGGGTTTCTTACATACTACCGCTCAAGCTGCGCCCTTGTTAACCCTACAGACGTAATCCTAGTCATCGCCAAACTTAATACCCTGTGCCAGCGGTAGCTGATTCGAGTAGTTAATCGTATTGGTAGCACGGCGCATATACATCCGCCAAGCATCCGAACCCGACTCGCGTCCACCGCCGGTTTCCTTTTCGCCACCGAACGCCCCACCAATCTCAGCACCCGAAGTACCAATATTTACATTCGCTATGCCGCAATCAGAACCCGCGGCTGACAAAAATTGTTCAGCCTCGCGTAAATCAGTCGTGAATATTGCGGATGATAAGCCCTGAGGCACATCATTGTGCATGGCGATCGCTTGATCAAAATCGTCATACTGCATCACATACAGTATGGGTGCAAAGGTCTCGTGGCACACCACTGCTGTTTGTCCAGGCATTTCAACAATAGCAGGTGCTACATACCAGGCATGAGGCTGCTGATCTGCCAACTGACGCTGACCACCAGTAACCCGCCCCCCTTCTGCACTCGCCCTGAGCAAGGCCGCTTGCATGGCATCAAAAGCGGCTTGATCAATTAATGGCCCAACCAAGGTGTCAGCCTGCGTGGGGTCACCCACCTTAGCGCTGGCATACGCTTTTTTTAAACGAGTTACTAATGCTTGGGCAACGCTACTATGCACAATAAGCCGACGCGTTGTAGTGCAACGTTGACCAGCCGTACCTATAGCACCAAACAAAATGGCCCGTTCGGCCATACCCAAGTCTGCTGATGGACTAACAATAATGGCATTATTACCACCTAACTCAAGGAGCGAGCGGCCAAACCTAGCGGCTACCCGTGGCCCAACTTCGTGCCCCATGCGCGTGGAACCCGTAGCCGATACCAAGGCAACTTGTTCGTGATCCACCAACGCGATACCAATGCCACGACCACCAATCAATACCTGAGATAGGCCTGCTGGCGTATTGCCGAATTTTGTCATGGCGCGCTGAAACAAGGCCTGGCAGGCCAAAGCGGTTAAGGGTGTTTTTTCAGAAGGTTTCCAGACCACAGAATTACCGCAAACTATGGCCAATGCCGTATTCCATGACCATACGGCAACGGGAAAATTAAATGCGGAAATCACACCCACTACGCCCAAGGGATGCCAAGTTTCCATCATGCGATGGCCAGGCCGTTCCGACGCAATGGTCAGGCCATAAAGCTGACGTGACAGGCCCACGGCAAAATCACAGATGTCTATCATTTCCTGGACTTCACCCGCGCCCTCAGCCAATATTTTACCGGTCTCTATAGACACCAATCTACCTAGGGTTTCTTTATGCTGGCGCAGTTCCTGCCCTAATAAACGTATCAACTCCCCCCGTCGTGGAGCTGGTACAGTACGCCATACCAGATAGGCATCGTGTGCCTGGGAAATGATTTTCTGTGCGTCTGCAAAAGTGTGTTCATGCACAGCAGCTATCTGTTCCCCTGTAATGGGCGTATACACCAACAGACTTCCACCCCGCATGGCCTTAGGATCCACACCTAGAATATGTAATAGCTCGGCGGTATTCATGATCATTTCCTAAAAAGCATCTGGGCACAGTCAGAATATCATGCGTCTTTCCCATAAGAAGTTAAATTATCTACAGGAAAACACCCAGATTTAGCCTTCCAAGGAAAAATAGAGTTTAATCAAACCATACAACTGACTTGAGGCCATATGAATACTGCCATCACCGTTTACAACGCCACGCAAACTGCCCAACTGCTACCGTTTCCTGAACTAGTACAACAGTTAGCTTTGGCCTGTACAGAACTTAGCGTAGGAAAAATTCACGCACCAGAACGGCAAGTGGTTAATTTTCCGCACGGTGGGGTCATGCTATCTATGCCTGCCACAGCACCTGATATTGGCATCCACAAATTGGTCAATGTCATGCATGGCAACGCAGCGCTGGGCCTACCCACCATACACGGTGTGGTCAGTGCCTACGATGGCCAAACAGGCCGCGAGTTATTTGTACTGGATGGTCCTACAGTCACCGCCCGCCGCACTGCAGCCCTTAGCATGCTGGGTCTACAAACCTTTTTGGCTGGTGCTCCCCAACATATTGCTTTCATCGGTTGTGGCACACAAGCATCGGGTCACGCTGCTGCCTTGGCTGCTCTTTACCCTGGTATACGCATCAGTGTTGTTGCCCGTCAGCGTAGCAATGGGGAAAATTTCATTCAGGCACATCAGCATTTAGCGCTGCAACTTGAAACAACAGATCACGTTCCCGATAGCGCAGATGTCGTCATTACCCTAACCACCAGCAGCACACCGGTTTACACCCTAGCTGCTCAGGTGAACCGCTTAATCATAGGTGTAGGCGCTTTCAAGCCCGAACTGGCTGAGATATCGGCCTTAACTCTGGAAGGCAGTGTGCTGTATACCGATGACCTACCCGGTGCACGGCACGAAGCAGGCGATTTCATACAAGCCGGTATCGACTGGGACCGGGTCATACCTCTGGCCAACGCCCTGTACGCTCCCCCCAAACTGCAGGACCCTATTGTTTTCAAAACTGTAGGTTGTGCTGCCTGGGACTTGGGGGCAGTACGCTGCGCTTATGCTGGCATCCAGCTGGCTGGCATGGACTAACCTTGCAGACTGAACTATGCTTACGCATCTTTACTAGTAAACAGTATCATATAGACACACTAGGCAATGCCAAATACCAACGATACCTACTTAATTAGTTCTTATCTTGAAATGCGATCCTTGCTAAGGGCCGTCCAAACTCAGGGCACCTTGCTGCGCATGCACACTACAAACCATGCCTTGGCGTTGGTAACTACCTTGCTGGAAATCGATGACGATACCCAGTCTATTATTGTTGACAACTCATCCGAGGAAGCCTTCAATCGTCGTCTGGTGCAAGCCAATAGCATATCGTTTGAAACCACCCTAGATAAAGTACGTATAGTATTTACCACAGCGGGCGCTCAAGCCTGTCTCCACCAGCAACGTCCCGCCTTCAGGCTACCGTTTCCGGAAAACATGGAGCGTGTGCAGCGACGCGAATTTTACCGAGTGGATGCACCAGCCATTATGCCCCCACTAGTGGCTTTCACCCTGCCAAACGGTAGAAATCATAATTTAGCGATCAAAGATATCAGCGCGGGTGGCCTATCCGTTATCGATGACGCCAAGGTATTGGATAATACCATTGGCACTATGTATCGAAATTGCACAATAAGCTTGCCCGATAACCGCCAGCTCACCACAGACTTACAAATTAAACGTAGTGATGACATCACCTTGTCTAACGGAAGAAAAGCCTGCATCGTAGGCTGCCAGTTCATCAACCTACCCAGCCCCATGCATATACAAGTTCAAAACTACATAGGCCGCCTAGAACGCAAAATGAATGCGCGCACCCGTGGCTTCGATTGAAGCTATCGGCTTACTTCAGGTAGCTCATAAAGCCAGTAATGGTAACGGCGTTGAAAAAGTCGATGAACAAAGATCCCACTAGGGGTATGACAAAAAACGCTTTGACCGACATGCCATTACTGGCCGTAAATGCTTGCATATTTGCCATTGCATTTGGGGTTGCGCCCATACCAAACCCGCAATGGCCGGCTGCGATTACAACGGCATCGTAGTCGCTGCCCATAATCCGAAAGGTCACAAAGTAGGCATAGACGAACAGGACTACGGTTTGCACCGCTAGTATTACCATCAGAGGGCCGGCAACATCGGCTAATTCCCACAGTTTCATGGACATCAAGGCCATCACTAGGAAGAAGGCTAGCGACACGTTGCCCACCACATCCACCTGCTGCCTGGGCAGGGAATAACCACGGCTATCAATCAGATTACGTATCACGGCCGCTACCAGCATAGGTCCAAGGTAAGCTGGTAATATCACGCCCAAATCAGCCAGCCAATTAACCAATACCGTTCCCAGCCCTATAGAAAAGGCGATCAGCACTGTGACATGCATAACAGCTGCACCAGAGTGATCGGTAACGCTGGACAAAATATCGGCTGCCGGCGCTGAAGGATCACGGCTATCATTATGCGCTGCAGGGCCTTTGATCTTATGACGACGCATTAATAAGGAGCCAACCGGACCACCTATGATGCAACCCGCTACGAGTCCATAAGTAGACGCTGCAATAGCTGCAGGTAAGGCACCGAAAGCACCAGCCTGTTCAAGCAAAGGCCCAAATGCGGCCGATGTACCGTGCCCGCCGGTCAAAGAAATTGACCCTGCTGCCAAACCGATTAATGGGCTATATCCCATAGCCGATGCTATGGATGCCCCCACGATATTCTGTATAAGAACCAGTCCCACTGCGGCACCTAGGAACAGGGCTACACCTATGCCACCCTTTTTTAGCAGTTCAAAACTGGCTGAGAATCCAATGGTGGTGAAAAACACCAGCAGCAAAAAACTGCGCATAGTGTCGTAAAACTGAAATGAAAAACTTCCCGTCTGATGGCCTATCAAGGCAATCACTGAAAACACTAAACCACCAATAATGGGGCCAGGTATAAAGTACCGTGATAGCACACCTACCCGGTTTCTAATAAACTCACCTACCACTAGAAAAACTGCTGCTATTCCTACTGTTTGAGCGATATCTAACTCTATAAGCATCGCGCAAAATCCTTATCTTGCTTTATAAAAGCGACAGTATCTCATGATGGGGTCTGTAACATAAGCAATGTCACAAAATTCCTATAAGGAGCTAGCATACACTTGTAAGCCTTGCTTTCGTAATGTTTTTTAATTCACAGGCTACACCTCTACATGCGTGCCTTTCTTAATGGATTGCTTGCCAGTCTTTCTATCGGGGCGGGTTACCTACCGGTTGCCTTTTCCTTTGGGCTATCTGCGATGCAAGCAGGCCTAACCCCTAGCACCACCCTACTAACATCCATTGTTGTCTATGCTGGCGCCAGCCAATTCGTATTAATCACGCTATTGGCTTCGGGTGCTGGCTTGTTGACCGCCGTTCCCACCGTAATACTGATGAATGCGCGCCATCTGTTTTATGGTCCCGCATTACTAGGACGCTTTACCAGCCAAACAAACAAAGTGTCGCCACCTATACTGGCATTCGGCCTAACGGATGAAGTCTTTGCGACGGCCTTAAGCAAACTGAACAGCATTCCCGATGCAGACCGCGAGCACTGGTATGTGGGCCTGCAACTGGGCGCTTACAGTGCTTGGGTATTAGGTACCTTGCTAGGCACCAGCCTAAGTGATGGCTTCCATAACCCCCCTGTTTTTGTGCGTGAAGCCTTAGCCTTTGTACTGCCCAGCCTGTTTTTTGCGCTACTTCTGGAATCAGGCGTACTTAGGTCATTACGCACCATAGTGGTCAGCGTCATCGCCACTATGCTATTAGTTAGCATACTGCCCAACTACCATGCGCTAGCCTTAGGGATGCTAGCTGGCGCACTATTTAACATGATAAGCAGCCGCCGATGATCTCTGAAACTGATTTAATTGTAATTCTATGCGGCGCCGGCACGTTTCTACTGCGCTTTTTACCTATATGGCAGAACCGGCGAAAAGTGAAAAGTACGACAACCTCGCTTGCCATGCAACGCTTCTTGCAAGGTATAGGACCTGCAGCCATTAGTGCGTTGCTGGCTCTATCCCTATGGTCTATTGTGCAAGATAGCCAAGGTATGACGCCAACCGTCGCGGTGGCTATGGCATTATTAGGTATATATTTGGTGAAACAAATATTGGGGGGAATAGGCGCCCCCACCCTGGCAGGCGCCGTCATCTATGGCTTGTTAATGCATTTTGCCGTAGGCGTTTAACGCACGAAGCGACAGCGCATCACGAAAAAAATCAATGCACCCACAAATAATGACGATGCTGCACAGGCCAAGGCTACAGAAAACCCACCAGTACGCAGCACCAGAGCTGCCGCTAACGGCGGACCAGAAATTTGCCCTAATCCATAGACGGCGGTCATTAATCCCATTAAGCGCGGAGCCTGTGGCCCCCATAAACGCCGTGCCTCGGCCATAGCAAAGCTGACCAAAGCGGTAAAAGGCAAACCTGCCAGTACACTGCTTAACGCAAAGCCTGCGACCGTAGGCCAGACGATAGCAATCATAACGCCCGAAGCCTGTACACAATAAGCAATAGTTAATAGTTTGCGATGGTCATGGCGTGTACCAAGTTTCAGGGTAGCCAAAGCCCCCAAGGCAGCCCCCACTCCGAACATGGGCCAGAACAGATCTGCCCATAAAGAACCAGGCAATACTTGACGGGCTATAACAGGCAAAAATGTAGCCGTTATGATGTAGCCAAAGCCAGCCAGACCATAACCTATGGTCAATCCCCAGGCCTCGGCATCTAAGCGCGGTGCAGCAGGTAAAGCTGTATTTTCAACACCCGGCGTCACATTTACCGATGTAAATGCTGGCCATACAACCACCGTCAAGATTGCTGCCAAAATACCAAATAAAGCCCAGCCCCAAGCGGCGTGGGCATCAATAGCAGCCAAGCCAAATACCGCAAAACCAGTCGTCGCAATACCTATACCTGGGCCACAAAAAATAATGCCAGCCCATGAGGCTTTGCCCATTTCGGCAAGGCGTTGCATACACCAGCCTGCGGTATATACCATGACAAAGGCGCTAGCCACACCAGACGCTGTACGCCATATAGTCCATAGCCATAGCTCGCCAGGCAAAGCCATAGCCAAGGTTAATAAGGACGTTGCCACTAGACCTATGCGTACCATGCGCGCACTATCTGGTCGTATGAACAAACACAGAGCGGCACCAACGAAATAACCTATGTAATTCAGTGTCGCCAGCCAACTTCCGCCAGCCAGCGTCACACCACCATCATTTAGCATCAAGGGTAATAAGGGAGTAAAGGCAAAACGCCCTATCCCCATGGCTACCGCTAACGCCACCAGCCCCACAATGGCAACGGTTAGCGGACCACGACCCGATACGAGTTGCATAAAAGTTACTTGCCGGCTTTACGTCTGGCCGTAACGGACTCGGCGCCCATGCCCCAGTTGTCGGTGTCCACTTCATCAATAATAACGACAGTAGTAGCAGGATTTTTCCCTAGCACATCAACCAGCAGCTGGGTAGCCCCCTTGATTAACGCCGCTTTTTGTTCTGCCGTTGCACCTTCACGGGTAATTTTAATATTTACGTATGGCATAAACGCTCCTGGTAAGTAAAAACAAAGTGGTTAAGCGTTAGGTTTGGTCGCATTAACCATCGTCATAGCCGCAGCTATCATGCTGCCCATATCGCCCATATTGGCGGGCAAGATCAAAGTATTATTTTTCTGTGCGACTTCTTTGAAGGCATCTACATAGCGTTCCGCCACGCTCAGGTTTACGGCATCCATACCGCCTGGCATTTGAGTTGCGCGTGCGACACGTTCTAGGGATTCAGCTGTGGCCTGCGCAATGGTTAACAAAGCCTGGGCCTCGCCTTGAGCAAAGTTAATCATAGACTGCTGTTCACCTTCGGACTTCAAAATAGCGGCCTGACGGCTACCTTGCGCAATATTGATGTCTTCTTGCTTTTTACCTTCAGATTCCGTCACCAAGGCCCGTTTGGTACGTTCTGCGGTAATTTGCAATTGCATGGCGCGCAGAATTTCATCAGGAGGAGTCAGATCGCTAATTTCATAGCGTAGTACTTTAACGCCCCAGTTCGTGGCAGCCTCGTCGAGTGCCTGCACCACAGCCAGGTTGATCAAATCGCGCTTTTCAAAGGTTTCATCCATTTCCAGCTTACCAACAACCGAACGCAAAGACGTTTGTGCCAGATTGGAAATGGCCAGTACGTAATCGGCTGAACCATACGAAGCCTGACGTGGGTCAGTGACTTGGTAGTACAGCACGCCGTCTACACGCAGCTGGGTATTGTCTTTAGTAATACATACTTGACTAGCTACATCCAGGACCATTTCTTTCAAGGAATGGCGGTACGCCACCTTTTCTAAGAATGGCACAGTAAATCCTAAGCCAGGAGCAAGAATACGGTCAAACTTACCCAAGCGCTCTACTACTGCAGCATGCTGCTGAGGCACAATCTGTATAGTGGATTTAATAACGACAAACACGACCAAAGCCGCAATTATCCAAAAAGAGAGCGTCATAACAAAAGCATCCATAAAGGCTTCAATATAAAAATAGAGGGTGTTTGAAAATGCAAACACCCATCACGAATTAATTATCCAGTTCAGGTGACTGACCTGGTCGTACGATAAGTGTCAAACCTTGTACGGCATGAATATAGTGTTCGCCGGGTTGCACCGGCTGATTCACATCTATGCGTGCACTCCAGTGGGCTCCCCGGTAAAATACCCTAGCCATGCCATGTTCGTCCCAGGACTCGACCATAACGCTTTGGCCAACGTCTTGTACGACGTCAGCATCTGACTGAGTAGGAAGATAGCCCTTGGATTTGCGACAACGATGCAGCACGACCAAACCCACCAAGGACACGATTAGGCCACTGATAATTTGCCATTCCAAGGGTAAGCCTAGATACTCTGCAGTTCCCGATGCCACTAGGCCCAAAGCCACCAATAGCAAATAAAAGGTGCCACTTGCCATTTCCATAAGCAGAAATAGCGCAGCCGCCCCAAACCAAAGCCACATATCCGATTCCTTATTAATTGTTTCTATTTTGCCACGTTAAGGCCTGCGAAAGGGCTAAGCGCTAATATTAAGCAACAATTGTGCGTATACACAGGCCAGGACGACCATTCAGACGTAAAAAAACCTTCCCTGCTGAACAGCTAAGGAAGGTTACAGAGCGACTGCTTACGTTCTACATGTATAGAATCAGGCGCTTTGTTTTAGCTTAAGCAAAGACAGAGCAGTGTCTTCTATCATGTCTTCTTGACCACCTACCATGCCACGACGGCCCATTTCGACCAGAATATCGCGAGCAGGTACGCCAAATTTTTGTTCAGCACGTTTGGCAAACAACAAGAAAGATCCATACACCCCAGCATACCCAAGGGTTAATGCATCACGGTCCAAGCGTATGGGAAAGTCCATAATAGGCACGACCAAGTCTTCGGCCACATCCTGAATCTTGAACACATCTACACCGGTAGCAATACCCATCAGATCCAGAACCGCAACCAATACCTCTAGGGGGGTATTACCCGCCCCTGCCCCCAAACCTGCAGCAGCAGCATCAATACGGTCAGCGCCCACTTCAATCGCGGCTACGCTATTGGCAACGCCCATAGCCAAGTTATGGTGGCCATGAAAACCTAATTCGGTTTCTGGCAACAAGGCATCACGCACGGCCAGCAACCTGTCTTTGACGGTGGCTGGCAGCAAATGGCCGGCAGAGTCCGTAATGTAAATACAGTTGGCACCATAGCTTTCCATTAGCTTGGCCTGTTTGACTAGCCCCTCGGGACTGTTCATATGAGCCATCATCAAGAAGCCCACGGTATCCATACCCAGCTTACGTCCCATAGCAATGTGCTGCTCGGAGACATCGGCTTCGGTGCAATGAGTGGCCACCCGTATGGTGCTGACCCCCAAATCATGAGCCATTTTCAGATGATCCACCGTACCAATACCAGGAATCAACAATGCGGATACTTTGGCCTGTTTCAGCACGGGAATCACCGTGCTTAGGTATTCTTCGTCACTGTGTGCTGGAAAACCGTAGTTCACCGAAGCACCACCCAGGCCATCACCATGAGTGACCTCGATCAGTGGTACACCGGCGTCATCCAAGCCACGGGCGATATCGACCATTTGATCCAGGCTGATCTGGTGACGCTTGGGGTGCATGCCATCCCTAAGCGTCATGTCATGCAATATGATTTTTTTATCTGTGAAGCTCATTTTATTTCCTTGATCAATTAACCGTTCACGCTTTCTAGCGCTTGGTTGTGCATCTGTTCGGCAAACATTTCGGCAGTGCGTGCAGCAGCGGCTGTCATGATGTCCAGATTGCCCGAATATTTAGGCAGGTAGTCGCCCAAACCTTCAATTTCCAAATACACCGACACACGGTTATCTTCAAAGATGGGGCCATTGACCAAGCGGTAGCCTGGTACATATTTTTGAACTTCTTCTATCATGGCATGTATAGAAGCTGTAATTTTTTCCTGATCAGGTTCTGTTTCTGTCAGGCAATGCACGGTATCGCGCATGGTGATAGGTGGTTCTGCTGGGTTCAGCACAATGATGGCTTTGCCGACTTTGGCTCCACCCACCTTTTCAACGGCACCTGAAGTGGTGCGGGTGAATTCGTCAATATTTTTACGTGTACCAGGACCTGCCGATTTAGACGACACGGTCGCAATAATTTCACCGTACTTCACGGGTTGTATACGCGACACGGCATACACCATAGGTATGGTTGCCTGGCCACCACACGTCACCATATTCAGGTTTGCTTCACGCTTGTCTAAGTGCTCTTGCAAATTGACAGGTGGTACGCAATATGGGCCTATTGCCGCAGGTGTCAGGTCAATGACCAAGACACCTAAAGGGGTCAGTTTGTCCGAGTTTTCTTTGTGAACATAAGCACTGGTTGCATCAAAAACAATTTGAATATTGTCTTCTTTGATAAACGGCAATAAACCGTTCACACCATCAGAGGTCGTCTTTAAGCCTAGCTCGGTGGCACGTTTCAAACCATCGGATTCTGGATCTACACCCACCATCCAGACAGGCTCCAGCCAAGGGCTGCGCATTAACTTGGCCAACAGGTCAGTACCTATATTGCCGGGACCAATAATGGCGGTACGGAGTTTCTTTGCCATGATTATCTTCCTAATGAATAGAGTGTGTGGATAAGGGCTAACTACTAGCCCTTATCACGTTAGGCCTTAGCCTTGAACTTCCTTAATGATGTTGTCAACAATGCCAGCACCTATTTTTTTCTTGACCAACTCATAGATGGGACCCATCTTGCTGGAAAAAGCCGCCTGTTCTTCTGGCGTCAGTTCAGTAATGGTTACGTCCGTCATTTTTTCTACAGCAGCGTCATCGGCTTTTTGTGCCAAGCTACGCTGGTAATCTGTAGTTTCTTTCATGATCTGAGTGAATGTTTCCTTGTCGGCATCACTAAAGCGTGCGTAGACATCAGGATTGATCAGGACAGGCCAAGGTGAGTAAACGTGATTGGTTTTCGTGATGAATTTCTGTACTTCGTAGAATTTCATGTCATAAAACAAGTTGATAGGGCCTTCTTGGGCGTCAAACGTACCTTGCTGAAGTGCGGTAAACAATTCACCGAATGCCAGTGGCGCGGGGTTAGCACCTTCTTCACGCCATGCAGCAATATGGACTTCGTTTTCCATAGTACGCATTTTCATGCCCTTCAGGTCGTCAGGTGTTCTAATGACCTTCTTGCTGTTAGTTAACTGGCGAAACCCGTTTTCCCAGTAACCTACAGCCTTAATGCCAACCTTATCCAAACTACTTAGCAAGCCTTGCCCAATGTCACCGTCCAGCACGCGATAAACGCTATCGCGGTCAGTAAACAAGAAGGGAATATCCAGCGCAAAGAACTCCTGGTTGAAGCTACCCAGCACGGCCGAAGACACAAACGTCATGTCCACGTTGCCCAACTGTATGCTTTCTATCAGTTCACGCTCGCTGCCCAACTGCGAATTTGGGAAGATTTCTATCGTAATGCGGCCATCTGTTTTTTCAGCCAACTGCTTACCCATGTATTCCACGGCCTTATGGCCAGTGTTGGATGGTGCCGTTGCGTGACCAAACTTCAGAACAATATTATTAGCCATTGCCTGAGTGGATGCACCTATAGAAAAAGCACATAAACCAATGGCCATAGCAGCCGAACGCACAAATTTTTTCGGAAGTTTAAAAATCATAATCCATCTCCACATAGTTGCTTATATCAACCACAATAGCGGCTGATTGAATTTTCACTCGATTAACATGTCTGATTCATGACACGCGCCAATCGATTGTAATTTGGTACTATATTTTTTTCAACTATTGAATAGCACTCTCACTATGTGAGAAATATTGATTTTTATCAAAGATAACAAGGAAGTCCAGTAACATGAGTACACCCATACATAGCGCAAGCACGTCTAGCAAAACCGACCCTGACAGCATTATTGAAGCGTTGCGCAATACCGTGGGCAGTCAAGAAGTCTTGACCGGCGACGCCATAGACGCGAAATATTTCCAGGACTGGAGTGGTGAGAAAGGCGGTACGCCATTAGCCGTAATCCGACCACGCAACACCACCGAGATCTCTAACGTACTAAAGGTTTGCCACGATCTGCGTTGGCCCGTCGTGCCTCAAGGTGGCCTGACCGGGTTAGCAGGAGCCGCGGTACCTAATGACCAAGCCGTCGTCATTTCCCTAGAGCGCATGAACGGTATCGTAGAAATTGATGCCGCGTCGGCCACCATGACAGTGCTTGCTGGCACCCCCTTACAAACCATACAAGAAGCCGCAAAAGAAGCTGGTTTCTTTTTTGCGCTAGACCTAGGGGCGCGCGGTTCATGCCAAATAGGCGGCAATATTGCTACCAACGCTGGTGGCAACCGCGTCATACGCTACGGGATGGCTCGTGACTTGGTGCTGGGCCTGGAAGCTGTACTGCCCGATGGCACTGTGCTATCCATGATGAACAAAATGGTTAAGAACAATGCAGGTCCCGATCTTAAGCATCTGTTCATGGGTACAGAAGGTACTATGGGCATAATCAGCCAAGCAGTATTACGCTTGCACCCAGGCGTTAATGGCGCCAATACCGCCCTAGTTGCCCTAAGCAGTTTTGATGCAGTAGTGCAGTTGCTGCGTTACGCCCAAACTCGCTTATCGGGTCAGGTCAGCGCCTTTGAAATCATGTGGGCTGACTACTATGAACAAGCTGTCAAAGTCGGGAACTTGCGTGCACCCTTGGCCACCGACTACCCAATGTATGTCTTGTTAGACCTGCAAGGTGCAACGCCCGAAGAGGACAAAGAGCGCTTTGAATCTGTACTGGAACATGCGTTAACTGAAGGCTGGGCACTGGACGCGGCAATTGCCCAGTCTGAAGGCGATGCAGAAGATTTCTGGGCCTTGCGTGATGCCACATCTGAATTAATGATGCATTACGCGCCCACCATTAACTTCGATATTTCCTTCCCTATTTCCAGCATAGGGGAAGCCGTAGAACGCCTGCGCGAAGTCATGAGCCAGTACCCAGACATACAGCCCATGTTCTTTGGTCATGTGGGCGATGGTAACGTTCATATCACTGTGGGTCCCATACCTGACTATGGTGGCAAAACAGAACACGCGATAGAACTTGCGTTCTACACCATAGCGCGCGAATTGGAAGGCTCAGTATCCGCCGAACATGGCATAGGCTTACATAAAAAGCCGTGGTTAAGCTATAGCCGCAGTGAAGCAGAGCTTGCCTTGATCAAAACCTTGAAGCTAGCCATAGACCCCCACAACATCATGAATCCAGGCAAGGTCATTACCTTATAACTGGTCAATTCAAGATATTGCAGCGCAGTTAAGCAGGCCCAAGTCAATCTTTAGACTAGCTTGGGCGGCCACCAAGTTCTATGCTGATTTGTCTGGCTGCTGCTTGCACCACAGGCACCAGGGCCTGCATACGCTTTTCACCCATGTGCTCCTGGGTACTGGATACGCTGATAGCAGCCACTATGCAGTTGCTGCTATCTCGTACAGGCGCCGCTACACAGCGTATGGTGGGTTCGTCCTCACCTACATCATAGGCATAATCAGCTTGCGCATATGCGCACATAGCCTGACGCCACTGCAGCCAGGTCAAGGGTTCACGCAATAGATGCGCCCCTTGATCGTAGACTTTTCGCCACTCATCTTCCGAACTATCTAGCAACAAAGCCTTGCCTATGCCGGTGGAAATCAGCGGCTTGCTGGCTCCTATACGTGAGCTGACTTCCACTGCACGTTGACTGGATACTTTATCCAAATAAATCACCGTGTCGAGCTCCACATAACCCAAATGAACTGTGTCCAGGGTTTCTTCAGCCAGTTTCACCAATATGGGCCGCGCCAAACGAGTCAGGTCTAATTGCGAATAAGCGCGATAGCCCAACTCCAGGACTTTACGTCCTAACAAGTAGCCATTATTAGGGTCACGTTTTATATAGTGGCGTTGCTGCAGCACAGATAAGATTCTGTGCGCCGTGCTGTAGGTCATACCTGTTTTTTGGGCGATATCAGCAATATCTACGACGCCAGTCGCCACGGCTTCGATAATATCCAGACCCCGCAACAGGGTTTGGCTGGTCCGTGCTTTTTGATTAGTCTCACTAACGTCAGGCTCGGGCCTGACACTGGCTTTTTGTTTGATGCTGTTCATGTTGCTAGATTCATTGCCCACAGACGCCGCCTAGCGGCCTTGCAACCCCATGTTGCTGGCCCTATTGTAGTCAAGCAGTCATGCGCTTTGTATAGCATCACGAAAAACACCCGCACTGATCTAGTAAACCAGTGCGGGTGCAACGATTACTGCGTACAAATAACGTGTGTACTAACTACTTATATTCCTAACCAACCCAAAGGAGCCAATGATAACCACGGCACATACGTAATCAGTAGCAACATCGCCAACATGGACAGAATAAATGGAATTGCCCCTGCTGATGCTTTTTCCAAACTGACTCCACCGATACGTGCACCAACGAATAGATTCACACCAACAGGTGGTGTCACCATACCTATGGCCAAGTTGACAATAATAATGATCCCGAAGTGTACGGGGTCCACACCCACAGCTACCACTACAGGCAACAGTATAGGCACCAGAATAATAATGGCCGCCAGGGTTTCCATAAACATACCCACGAACAGCAGCAACACGTTGATCAGCATCAGGATCAAAATGGGGCTATCTGTTAGACCGACGATGTAATCAGCGATCATGAAGGGGATGCGTTCTATGGCCAGCATGCGTCCAAAAATGGTTGCTGTACCCACAATAACCACGACAGTCGATGACGTTATTGCGGCACCTACAATCACCTTATATAAGCTTTTGAAGGTAATTTCGCGGTGTATAAACATACCCACGATCAAGCCATAAATTACCCCAACAGCAGCAGATTCTGTCGGTGTGAAAATACCACCGTAAATACCACCCAGGATAATGATCGGTACCATCAATGCCCACTTGGCATCCCAGACGGTTGAAAATATTTGCTTGGCTGAATAACGCTCTTCTGAACCTTTATAGCCTTCTTTTCTCGCCTTAAGATAGGCTATCACCATTAACCCGATTCCAATCATGAAGCCAGGGATTACACCCGCCAGGAACATTTGCGTAATCGACACGTTGGCCGATACCGCGTAAATAATCATGGGGATGCTAGGCGGAATAATAATACCGATACTGCCCGCCGAAGCGATCAGGCCCACCGAAAAACCCTTGTCATAGCCTTCGCGTGCCATAGCAGGCAACAACAAGCCGCCAATGGCAGCTACCGTTGCAGGACCCGAACCGGAAATGGCGGCAAAGAACAAGCAAGTTACAACGGCAATAATGGCCAATCCGCCTGTATAGCGACCAAAAAACACATTAGCCACTGCCAACAGACGACGTGACAAACCACCTTGGCCCATGAGTTCGCCAGCCAGAATAAAGAAAGGCACAGCCATCAAAGGAAAAGAGTCTATAGATGTGACCAGACCTTGGGCTATATAGCTGCTACTGACTTTACCGCTATATATCAGTGCAAATGACGAAGCCAGCCCCAAAGAGATGGCCACTGGCACGCTTAAGATCACAAAGCCAATGAAGCACCCGAATAATATTAAGGAAACCATTTAGTGCCCCACCTTGCGCATGCTTTTAATTTCTTCAAAAATACTTTGCAGCAGGCGTATGATGGTCAAACCAAAACCTACCGTGGGGGCCAGATAAATATATCCCATAGGTAAACCCATCGCCGATGACTTCTGGCCAAAGCCAAACACCTTCACGGTCAAGGCATACCCTTCTTTCATGACCATAACGGCAAATACAATAAACAACATGTACGACAAAATTGTCACATAATGACGAGCTGTATTGGGCAGCCTTTCAGTCAGGGCTTCTACACAAATATGTGCTTTGTGCTTAACCGCACAACTTACACCCAGATAGGTTGCCCAAATAAAGCAGTAGCGGGCCAGTTCTTCGGACCATGTCAGGGAGTCGTGCATCACGTAGCGCATAAATACCTGCGCGCCTATGAGCAACGACATCATCGACAAAAGAATCACTAAAAGTGACTCTTCCAGATGTTTGTCTAGAAACTTCAACATAATGTTTTTCCGGAGTTAGGCCCTGGCGCCGCCACAGGCCTATATAAAACAAAGGTTAAAAATATTAACCATTCACTTCTTTGATAATGCTGTCAACAATATCAGCACCAACTTTCTTTTTTACCATGTCATGAATTGGACCCATTTTATTGGCAAACTCAGCCAGTTCTTCGGGTGTCAGCTCAGTAATGACAACGGTAGACATAGCGGCAACAGCATCGTCATCCGCTTTCTGGGCCAAACCCCGTTGGTAGGCTGTCGTGTCTTTCATGACTTCAGCAAAGATTTCCTTTTCGGCGTCAGTAAAACGAGCGTAGACGTCAGGATTGATCAGCAAAGGCCAGGGGGAGTATACGTGGTTAGTTTTCGTGATGTACTTTTGTACTTCAAAAAACTTCATATCGTAAAACAAATTGATAGGGCCTTCTTGGGCATCAAATGTACCTTGCTGCAGCGCAGTAAATAATTCGCCGAATGCCAGTGGTGCAGGGTTAGCACCTTCTTCACGCCACGCAGCAATATGGACTTCGTTTTCCATAGTACGCATTTTCATGCCTTTCAAGTCATCAGGTGACTTGACTTCTTTCTTGTTGTTGGTCAACTGACGGAAACCGTTTTCCCAGTAACCAACGGCCTTGATACCCACCTTATCCAGGCTGTTTAACAGACCTTGACCAATGTTACCGTCCAGGACACGGTAAACGCTGTCGCGGTCAGTAAACAGGAAAGGAATATCCAAAGCAAAGAATTCCTGGTTAAAGCTACCCAGTACGGCCGAGGACACAAACGTCATGTCAACGTTACCCAACTGTATGCTTTCGACCAATTCGCGCTCGCTACCCAATTGGGCGCTAGGGAAAATTTCGATGGTGATACGACCATCAGTTTTGTCGGACAGTTGCTTGCCCATGTACTCTAGAGCCAAGTGACCCGAGTTAGCAGTCGAAACCACGTGACCTGCTTTCAGTACTATTTTGTCTTTGGCCACGGCCTGACCCGACATGGCCAGTGAAAAAGCACCTAGCCCAATAGTTAGTGCGGCTGAGCGCAGAAATTTCTTTGGTAGTTTAAACAACATTGTCTATCTCCGTTATTTAAGGCGCCGTCATGTAACCATGACGGCGCCTTTTAAAATGGTAAATGGTGTCGGATTATCCGACGCTTACCAAGAAGTTGCGATGTATTTGGCTTCGGTATATGCCAGCAGCCCTTCCAGGCCACCCTCACGTCCCAAACCACTTTGCTTGGCACCACCGAAAGGTGCTGCTGCATCCGACACCAGGCCACGATTCAAGGCCACCATGCCGGAACTCATGCGCTCTGAAACGCGCATGCCCTGAGCCAAATCAGCCGTATAGACGTAGGAAACCAAACCGTATTCCGTGTCATTGGCCAAATGTATGGCTTGTTCTTCAGTGTCAAATCCCACAATGGGCGCGACAGGCCCAAAAATTTCTTCACGCAGTAAGGTAGCGTCAGCGGGTACATCAGCCAGCAATGTCGCGGGGAAATAAAAGCCCTTACCTTCGACAGCTTTGCCACCCAAGACCACGCGTGCGCCGCGCTCTACGGCGTCATCGACCAAGCTAGCCACTTTATTGCGGCTGCTGGCATTCACCAAAGGCCCCAAGTCAGTTGCTGGATCGGTAGCGGGACCCAATTTAAGTGCGCGCATTTTTTCAGCCAGTTTTTCAGTAAAGGCTTCCAGTACGCCGCGCTGCACGTAAAAACGGTTAGCTGCTGTGCAAGCCTCACCGCCGTTGCGCATTTTAGCAATCATTGCGCCTTCAACAGCAGCGTCGATATCGGC
Source organism: Alcaligenaceae bacterium (assembly GCA_013416485.1). Lineage (GTDB taxonomy): Bacteria > Pseudomonadota > Gammaproteobacteria > Burkholderiales > Burkholderiaceae_B > JAGOAJ01. The sequence goes on along the minus strand of JACCEO010000009.1, from coordinate 30,079 downwards.
GTTATCGAAAACGATAAACGGAGCGTTACCGCCCAGTTCCATAGAGCAGTTGATTACCTGATCAGCGGCTTGCTTAAGCAATACGCGACCCACTTCTGTGGAACCGGTAAACGACAGTTTCCTGACGCGTGGATCGTGCAACAACGCACCAATAACCTTGCCCGAGGTGGATGTCGTCAACACGTTAACCACACCAGCAGGTACACCCGCTTCGTGCAAAATTTCAGCCACAGCATAGGCTGTCAAGGGGGTTTCTGTAGCAGGCTTCAGAATACATGTGCAACCGGCCGCCAAAGCAGGACCAATTTTACGTGTTGCCATCGCTGCAGGAAAGTTCCATGGCGTAACCAAAACGGCAATACCTACAGGCTGGTATTGCACTACGATGCGGTTGGCACCGCTAGGTGAAACACCGATGCTGCCGTTCAGTCGCACGCCTTCTTCAGCATACCAACGGAAGAACTCAGCGGCGTAGGCAACTTCACCACGCGCATCTGCCAAAGACTTACCGTTTTCCAAAGCAATCAAGCCAGCCAACCACTCGCTGCGCTCTATCATGATGTCGAAAGCACGCATCAAGATAGTGGCACGCTTACGTGGTGCAGTGGCAGCCCATGCAGCGGCGGCGCCTTCAGCGGCGTCTATCGCACGCATACCGTCTTCAACGGTTGCGTCTGCTACGTTGCAAATTAGTGATTCGTCTGACGGGTTGTACACGTCAATCACGTTACCTGTCGACGATGGCACCCACTGGCCATCAATAAACAATTGATTGGCCAGTGTTTGGTAGCCAGTTGGTGTAGTGGAATTTGTTGTTTGAGACATAATTATTCCTAACATTAAGCGCCACGCAGAAGAGCACGGTCTCCTGCGTAAGCGGCATTGACGATACGCCCGATACTTTCTACATTCAGAGCGCGAGGATTATTGTTGACCAGACGTGCAGCCAGCATGGATTGCTGCGCAATCCATTCCAGTTTGTCGGCAGTAACGTTCAAACCTTGCAAGGTCGACGGGATACCAATACGAGCAAACAACTGCTCTACCGCATCGATAGCAGCACGGGCATCCGCCGCATCACCTTGTGCCGGCAAACCAAACAAATGCGCGATTTCCACAAACTCAGGAACACAACTATCCAAATTGAATTCCATTACGTAAGGCATCAAGGCAGCAACGCCTAGGCCGTGAGCGGTATTTGTCAGCGCACCTATGGGGTATTGGATCGCGTGGGCAGCAGCAGTTCCAGCAGTACCAAATGCCAGACCAGCAGCCAACGAACCATACATAACCTGTTCCCTGGCGACCAAGTTGCTGCCGTCTTCAACAGCAATTGGCAAGTACTTAGCCAGCGCGGCAATCGCCGCACGCGCTTGTACATCGCTGAACATATTTTTACCAATAAACACCTGACCCAGACTTAACTGAGGGCTAGGCTCACGTCGTATTGCTGTGAAGGCTTCCAGCGCATGTGTCATGGCATCGGCGCCAGCAATTGCTGTCAACCTGGGCGGGCATGTCAACGTAAGTTCAGGGTCACACACAGCCACTGCAGGTATTAAATATGGACTGGAAATACCGACCTTAGTCACGCGCTCAGGGTCACCCAATACGGCAACGGGTGTTACTTCTGATCCAGTACCTGCTGTTGTGGGCACCGCGATTACAGGCAGTATTTTGCCTGGCACGTTGAATTCGCCATAGAAGGGGCGCAGGTCATCACCGTAGCTCATGGACAAAGCCACCAGTTTCGCCAAGTCCTGACAGCTACCACCACCTATACCCAACAGCACATCGGCTTTGAATTCGCGGGCTAGTACCGTCGCTTCCTGTATGCAAGAGGCCGGCAATTCTGCAATAGTGCGATCATAAGTCATGGTGGCTATGCCCTGATCTTTCAGGGCTTTTTCTATACCAGCCAATAAAGGATCTTGGAAAAAGCGCTCGTCTGTGCAAATAAATACACGTTGACCATGCTGAGCAACTATCTGCGGCAGCGCTTTACGCTGCCCGGTACCAAAGTAAATCGCTGCTGGCGATCTGAATACACCGTAGGCCATGCCTGGTTTCCTATCTGTTTACAAGTGAAAAAGTTATACAACTACGATTGCTGAGCATCTGCGCACAAGCGTTCCCACAAGGCAGGTGGTAAATCCATACCCTGCTCAAGGTTCTTGGTTCGTGCGGTATCGGCCCGGTCGCCTGGTACCAGAACCTGCATGCCATCAGCACCCGAAGCTCGTATCAAATCCAGGTAAGCGGCAATTCGGCCAGCCACATCGCTTTGACCCGGCTTGACCACTACAAAGACATCGCCCTTGTTGCACACTGCCGTAGAGTCCAGCGTGCCCTGAACATCTGTGCCTATGGCTGATGCGGTAAGGCTAGTCACTAGCACTTCAATTGCCAGGCCCAACGCATACCCCTTGGCTTCACCAAAGGGGGCAATAGCACCTTCTTTGGCTGCCACGGCGTCTGTGGTTGGATTGCCTTGCCCATCCAGTGCCCAACCGGGCTCTAGCGGTTTACCAATTTGCGCATAATCATGAATTTTCCCCATGGAAATGACGCTGGTGGCCATATCCAGAACGAAGGGACGCTCGCCAGCGGGGACGCCTACAGCAATCGGGTTAGTGCCCAACATGGCTGAACGCCCACCCCAAGGGTGAACCAAGGCTTCGCTAGTGGATAGTGCAATCAGCACATAGCCCTGACTAGCGATATGGTCTGCATACCAAGCCAGCATGCCCAGATGGTTGTTATTGCGAATACCCACCACTACGGCACCGGTTTCCTGGGTGCGCTCCATGGCAGCTTCCAGTGCTGCCAACGCAACTACCGGACCCAAACCGTTTTGGCCATCCACTTCCAAATACGATGTGCCGCGCCAAGTATGTATACCTGTGGCAACGGGGTCAGCCACTTTATTCAGTATGCGTTCGATGATGCGCGGCAAGCGCAACAAACCATGAGAGGCCCTGCCGCGCAGTTCACCCTCAATCAACAAACCCGCCTGAATTTTGGCAGCTTCAGCAGGAACACCGACCTTTTCCAGTGCCTGAGTCGAGACCCGAACGGCCTCTTCGTAACGTATAAGCATTGCAACCCTATGCATAGTTCACAGGACTAGTTAAAACGCAGCTAGCCCTGCTTATCTTGTATAACAAAATTGTATGATGAATTAATCATACACAATATCAGGGTTAATACCAATAAAATGACTTAATTATCATTCAGGACCGCATGTAAATCTGTCGCCACTAAACGTTGAGTCGCTGTCTGAGAAGCCCCTTCCCAATACTTTTTATCGGCCATTTGTAGACGACCTGCTGTATTGCGCATATGCAAGAATGACGCAGCACGCGCTGCGGTGACATCTTGACTTTTAATGGCCAAAAATATGGCGCGGTGTTCGCTGCGAACCTGCGCCTTCAAATCGCGATTGCTGGCATCGTGGTCACGCGTCAATTTGATGGCATCCTTGACCGCACGCGTCAACATGCCCAGCAATGCGGTGTAGTGTGGATTTCCCGTGGCATGGGAAATTGCCATATGAAATGCCAGGTCTTCAAGCACGCCATCTTTCCCCGCCCGAACCGCACCATCTATGGCCTGCAAAGCGTGCTCGATCTGGGCTAGATCGGCTTCAGTACGACGTTCCGCCGCTAGCGCAACCATTTCAACCTCGATGCCGCGACGCAGTTCCAAGATGTGTAATACTGCTTGCATAGGGTCAGGATCATCCCAACCCAAACGAAATGATTCGCTACGCTTAGGGTCTAGCACCACTGTGCCACTGCCCTGGCGGGTCTCGACCAGACCTTCGGACTTCAAGCGTGAAATGGCTTCACGCACCACAGTACGGCTAACACCATACTGTTGAGTCATGAATTTTTCAGTGGGTAGCCTGGCATTAACAGGATAAACACCATCGCGAATTTGGCGCATTAAGGCATCAGTAACCTGATCTGCCAAGGTCATTTCCACAGGCGCCTTATCGGCACCTGCGATGGCGTTTGCCGCCTTATTCGTTTGACTCATACACCCCCTTCACACTAAAAATAAATGTGCGTGATGCACCAAGTGATCTTACCACTTCACAGAAGTATTTTGCATAAGTTGTAGGACAACTTATCTTGCTAATGGAAAGATAGCAGGAGTGATTACGAGTTTGTGTTTGTTATTTAACGCGAGCAGCACCGTATTTAAATGAACCCTGGGCTGTTGCCAATACCCTACCGTCTTCACTAGTGACTTGCCCCTGAGAAAAATAGATCTTTCTTCCTTGGCCGGTAACCTTCCCTGTAGCCATCACTCTTCCTTGAGAAACCGATCCAATAAAGTTCACCGTCAAGGTTATGGTAACGCCATTACCCTTAGCGTCTTCGGGATCTGGCACTAAACCCGAATAACCACAGGCGGCATCCAGTAGTGCACTTACCACCCCGCCCTGTAACACGCCCTGTCGGTTAAGGTGCATGGGTTGTAAGTCGATGTACAACACGATTTCACCATCAGCCCAACTATCAATTTTTATACCTAAGGAATTCAAAAAAGGATTATGTTCAAGTCCTGACATACAAGTGCTCCTGCAACCGCACTAACTGGCTGCTGTGTAAATAACAAAATTATCGTGTTCAGATTCGGTAAGTATCATAGCGACAAAAAGCGCAATTGGTGAACGTCAGCTTGACGTACCAATTGCGCTTAAGCGCTGAACCGTCAGGTTTAAATCGTGGGTGCCTGGGTATAAAACTTGGTCATGGCTTCAAACTGAGCGCCAATACGAAATAAGGTCGCCTCGTCAAAAGGTTTACCTATGATCTGCAAGCCAACTGGCAAGCCAGCGTCATCAAAGCCACAAGGAATATTTAGCGAAGGCAGCCCGGTCAAACTAGGAATACCGGTGAACTGCATGATTGCCGATAACATGTCCTCTTCTTCACCATTTTCTATTACCACTTTCATCGCCCCAACGTCTGTGGCAGTAAATGGCAAGGTCGGGCAAATAAAGACATCGACACGCTTGAAGGCCTCTAGGAACTCTTCACGCAGCAAGGCACGATAGCGTTGAGCTTGAACGTAGTGTGTACCTAGTAGTAGTTCACCCACATCCAATAGTGCGCGTACATCGTCACCATAGTCATCAGGACGCTCACGCAGCCACTTTTGATGATAAGCACTGGGCTCCACGGACTCTATGGTTAATTGCGCAGATATATTACCTTCAATATTGGCTATTGGGATATCCATTATCATGGCCCCCAGACTTTCAAACGTTTTTAATGCGGCTGTAACGTTGTCTAAAACAGCGCTTTGCAGGTGCGAAAAAAAGTAATTTGGAACAACGCCAATACGTAAGCCTTTGATATCCAAATGCAGGTCGCTGGTGTAGTCCACTAGCGGATGCAAAGCACTAACAGGATCCTTGGGATCGTAGCCAGCAATCGCATTAAACATGATCGCGCAATCTTCGACAGTACGAGTCATGGGACCAGCCGTATCCATGCTCCAGGCTAATGGAATAACGCCGTGGTTACTGACGCGTCCGTAAGTAGGCCGTATACCAACAATGCCATTGATAGCAGCAGGTAGCCGCACACTGCCACCGGTGTCGGTACCAATTGAGCCATAGCAGGTCCGAGCAGCCACTGCTACACCAGAGCCACCACTGGAACCTGCTGGAAACTTATTGGTATCCCAAGGGTTACGGACAGCACCATAGTGCGGGTTATCAGAGGTACCTCCCCAGGCGAACTCATGCATATTGCACTTACCAAGAAAGATAGCGCCAGCACCGCGCAGACGTTGGGTAACCGTGGCATCTTGCTGTGGGTGCCAGTCTGCAAGCACTTTACTTCCCGCTGTTGTGCGATGCCCCTTCAGCGCAATATTATCCTTTAGCGATATGGGTACGCCATGCAATGCGCCAAGGTCGTGACCGGCCATAATCATGATTTCAGAGGCTTTAGCCACCTTAGTGGCTTCATCTGCGAAAACACTGATATAAGCATTCGTTTTTTCATTAACTGCTTCTATACGCGCTAAACATGCCTGCACAAGATCAACCGGAGACACCTCTTTCTTTTTCACCGCTGTAGCCGCTTGGGCCAGCGTCAATTCCTGCAATTCCATTATCTATCTCCTGACTCTAGCGCCTAGCACCAAGTGTAAAAATAGTGCCTGGAAGTTGATCCCGCACCTCATCGCCTGCCATGCGTTGACTTAAGGCATTAGCAGCAGGCACCCACGCTTGCAGAATAGGCAGAGCCGCCTGCTGGCGAGCACTACTAAGTGGTAGATCGGCAATGTGCGCCAAAGCTACTACCGATTGACTGGTAATCAGGTCTTCGCTCATGTGTGTTCCTTTTCCTTATGTCCATACAGCCCATCAAACAAAACTGCCCAAGGCAGACTCTTCGGTGAGTTCCTCTGGCTGTAGTTCCTGAGTAATGATGCCTTTATGAATCAGTAGTACCCGATCTGAAAGCTGACGGATGAAGTCAATATTTTGTTCAACCAGCAATATCGTCAAGCCCATTTGGACACGAATTTCTTTCAGCTTATCTATGATTTCGTCAATAATTGAAGGCTGGATCCCTTCTGTAGGCTCATCCAGCAGCAACAACCTGGGCCTTGAAATTAAGGCTCGGGCTAGGGCCAGCAATTGCTGCTCACCACCGCTTAATGCACCACCATGCCTAGTAGTCAAAGGTTTCAGACGTGGAAATTGCTCCAGTATTTCGTCTACGCTCATACTGTTTGCGGGATTGGCTTTCGCGGAAAAACTCAGATTCTCAAGAACCGATAATCCTGGAAAAATACCCCGACCCTGGGGCACATAACCAACTCCCATACGTGCTCGAACATGAGTGGGCGACACAGTAATGTCAGTGCCTGCCAAGCCTATCGTCCCAGCAGTTGCCGGTAACAAGCCCATGAGTGTTTTCAACAACGTAGATTTGCCCATGCCGTTGTGGCCCAACACACCTAGGAACTCGGCATCGGCAACCGTAAAACGTATGCCCTCTAGGATAGGGATGCGCCCATAGCCAGACGCCAGATCATTTACGATTAGCATGCTCATGTGGATTTCCCTCGTCCTAGATACACATCACGTACCTGTTGATTACTGACCACCTCGTCAAAACTGCCTTCAGTCAAGATACTCCCTCGATGAAAGACAGTCACCGTACGTGCAATTTTTCCAATAAATGCCATGTCATGCTCGACAACAACAATGGCAGCCTGTTGATTCAACTCCAGGATCAGTTCGGCCATACGTTCGGTTTCTTCGTCACTCATGCCAGCGGCAGGTTCATCAAACAAAATCACCTGAGGATCACGTGCAATAACCATGCCGATCTCTACCCACTGGCGCTGACCGTGAGCCAACTCACCCACTAGTTTTTTAGAGACAGCACTTAATCCCAGTCGGCTTTTCAGCTGTTCGATTTGCTCATTGGCCTTATCGACCCCACGTACGCTACGTGCCGCCAACCACAGATTTTCATCAACGGATAAGCCGTCTAAAACCGTAGGTACCTGATTTTTAATACCCATACCTCGCTTGGCGATCGCATGCTGTTCTGCACGACGGATACTGTGGCCTTTAAAAAGGATATCGCCTGCACTAGGCTTTAACTGCCCACTGAGTAATTTAAAAAACGTGCTTTTGCCCGCGCCATTAGGACCAATCAAACAACGTAGTTCGCCCCTGCGTAAAGTAAAGTCAATACTGCTTAACGCCTTTACCCCGCCAAAGCTTTTCTCTACGCCACGCGCCTGCAGAATGATGTCTTGGTTTGCCATCACTTAGCCCTCCTGTCCTTTGGGCATTACGCGCCGAATAGCATTACGCACCGTGGGTACTATGCCTTGGGGAAGCAGCAGCACACAAAGAATCAGTATGAATCCTAAAAATAACGTCACCTGACCCACACCTGCAGTACCTAACCACGTCGTCAGGTATTGAATAAGCAAGGTTCCAATCACTGGTCCTAATAATGTAGAACGCCCGCCCACGATTACCCAGATAACCACCATCGCTGCTTGATTAAGACCAAACATTTCAGGGCCCACAAAATTGCCCCATAATGCGTACAAGCCACCTGCCAACCCCGCAATGCCACCAGCAATCACAAAGGCAAGTAGTTTGTACAAACGACTGTCATACCCCAGCAACTCCATACGACTTTCGTTCTCACGCAAGCCCACCAGGACACGACCGGTCGTGCTAGCCAGGAACAACCTAATACCCACATAGACCACTAGCAAAAAGAACAGTGCCAAATAGAAAATACCGTCTATGCCTTGTAAATCGATAGGTCCGATCTGAAAAGGCAGGCTAGGCACCCCTGGAATACCGTTTTGTCCGTTAAGTCGCACAGTACCAATCACGTACTCTGGGCCTGATGTTGAGCGCACCGCTTTTTCAAAAATAAGGGTCACCACCAGCGTGATCACACTTAAATAGATATCGCTAATACGACCAAACATCATGAAATAGCCCAATACCAACGCAAATAGCATAGGTACGATGACTGCCAGTACAAAAGCTGTAGCTGCCATATCGGTATTTAGGCTAAACAACGCATAGGTATAGCCACCCAAACCAAAGAAAATAGTTTGGCCAAAACTAAGAATACCGACATAGCCCCATAAAAATCCCATACTCAATGCCAATAAAGACAAAATGAGCACTAGCGATAAATCCAGCTGCAACGCCATATCGCCATACACGGGAACAGCCAACATCAGCAAAAAACAAACAACTACCGCCGACCACCAAGACCGACGCGGCGATAGACCAGCATGGGCATCAAAGCCCATAGAAACCGTAGAGCCATTCATGCTACATACCCTTCTTCATTCGACCAGTGATGCCCAGGGGGAGCATGCGTAACAGCAACACGGCTGCAATCAACATGGAAACTTCACCCGTAACAGAACTGTAGATGTAGGACACCACCCCATCAATGGCACCAAAGATGGACGAAGCCGCTGTTGCACCAATTAGTGGCAAATGACCACCAACGATCACCGTGATAAAAGCCTTGGCAACGAAAAATATCCCCATCACTGGACTAACACCGGTAATCGGTGCCAAAGCGGCACCCGCAAGTCCAGCCAGGCAAGAGCCAAAACCAAAGGTCGCCATATAGACTTTAGAGCGATCAACTCCCAGACAACTGGCGACTTCTGGCACCTGCATGGTGCCGCGCACAATCAGCCCTGCTTTCGTACCCACAGCCAACCACCATGTAAGCAGCGCCAGCGCAATCGAGAATGCACAAACTATCAGGTTGTACGACGATACATTCATCCCACCAATACTGACGTTGGTGAATTCCGTTGAAATTCCCATGCCTGAGGCACCAAAAATGGTCGTAGCCGCTCCAACAAATAATAGAGAGAGCCCCCAGGTCGCAAGCAAGGTGTCAATAATCCGGCCATATAGAAACCGGATCACTAGCCTCTCGACGATAATGCCTAAAACACCTGTAACAAGACCACCTAACAGTACGCCCAACCACAATGAGGCACCCGCGTTAACCGCCAAAACACAGGTGTAGCCCCCCACCATCATGAACTCACCATGAGCAAGGTTGATCACCTTCATCATGCCGAAGATCACCGCCAGCCCTAAACTTATGAGGAGCATGAGCGATATCGAGAAAATGACCAAATACAGGCCGGTATAAAACACTTCCACTACGTTCTCCCAAACAACGCCTTAGTCACCACCCTACGTACAGAAAGCAATAACGCGCGAATACTTATTCGCGCGAGCTATTACACTTTCGGTTCGTATTGCTTGGTATCGTTGGGGTTCTCTCGCAGGTTACATACCTCTTGCGTATCGCTAGGAGGCTGCTGCTGGAACGATTTGATGACGTCAAAGCCCTTATCTTTATTCCCAATGGCGATGTGAATATCCATGATGGTGTGATTGGACTGGTCATCTATGGTGTACAAACCACCTGGCCCATTAAACGTAGTCCCTGGCAATGCTGCAATCACCTTATCTGGAGCGACGCTACCAGCACGTTTAACGGCTTCAGCCCACAGCATCATCCCACGATAACCATATTCACCATACTCACCGATATAGTCTGTTTCACCAGTGAAAGCAGCAAAACGTTTTACGAAGTCTCGGGCGGCATCTGTAGGCAAAGTGTCAATAAATGACGCCGCAATAATCGTACCGTCATTCTCTTGGGGACTTAGCATGGCATTTTCTCGAGCTGCACCATAAACGGTACCTATCAGTGCCATATTTTGTTTGCCTATCGTTGATTCAAACTGACGATAGAAGCTCATGTGTGCATCGCCCACTAAAGCAGACCATACGGCATCGGGCTTAGCACTTTGAATACGGCTAAGCACTGGGGCAAAGTTAGTGACATCCAGCGGCAAGAACTCGACCGCTACATCTTGGCCGCCTTTTTCACGAATGAACTTTTGCAACCACTTACTGGTGATATGGCCGTAGTTATAGTCAGCCGCCAAAATGTAGTGTTTTTGCGCATTACGCTCTTTGATCACGTACTCAACCAAAGGCTCAAGCTCTTGTCCTGGAACCATACCGGTACATACATGACGACGGTCACACACCCCGCCTTCGTATAATGCATTGTAAAAATACAAGCCCTTGAAGCGCTGCACTATGGGTCGAACCACTTCACGTGCAGAACTGGCAACAGCGCCATGAATCACGTCCACCTTGTCCCGAACAAACGCTTGTGTCGCATACTGTGAATACAGCTGATTACTGGACTGGGTGTCATAGAAGTTAATTTCTACTTTTCTGCCTAACAAACCTCCACTGGCATTGATCTCATCGACAGCCATAGCGGCCGCCTTGATTTGCTTAAGACAATAATTATTCAGAACCCCCGTTTTATCTAGTAAATTACCCACCTTGATAGGCTTAGTGCCATCAAGGTTGGACTGAGCAAGCAGCTCGAAACTACTGGCATAGGCTAATACACCTGCTGCGGTCTTAATAAAACCACGTCGACTAATTGTCATGATGTCTCCTCCGGTAATCCGCCCCAAGTCCTAGCCTAGGGCGGGTATTTAGGCATGTTTTATGCCATTTCTATATTTATAATTTCTACCTAATGCCTTACAGATTGGGGCGACGCTTGTGCCAATCCGTTTGCCCCTGGAAGGCATGAGCGGCGCGAATGATCAGATCTTCGCGGAAATCGGCACCCACAAACTGGAAGCCAATCGGTGTACCCGCATCTGTGAAGCCACCAGGTAAGGTTATGGTAGGTACTCCTGCCATATCCAATGGCGCGGTATAACGCATCATGGCAAACCAGCGGTCCACATATTCCTGACCCGTTACGCTCATTTGGGCAATGGTCGGTGAAGCAATAGGTGTTGTAGGTACTAGCAACAGGTCTACCCCTTGCATCACGGCACGAAGCTTACCTGTGTAGGCTGCTCGTTTCAGCAGTATTTTCTGGTAATCCATTGCACTTAACGCTAGACCGGTATCCAACAAATTGCTAAGGGCGGGACCATACATATCTTTGCGTGACGGGTAGTCTGCTTCATGTGCCACTGCTGCCTCTACGCTACACAGATTGAACCAATGACTTTGCATATCGGTAACATCTGGCGTTTTTACCTCGATAATTTCAGCACCCAAGTTGGCCATAACATCAATGGCAGCATCCATCATCTGGCGTGTAGGCGCATCCACATCATCCGTAATCCATGCTCTGTCTATTCCTATGCGCAGGCCTTTCGCACCACGGGTAAGTTCCTGCAAATAGTCCTGTACAGGTGCCTGGCTTGCTGTAGGATCTTTTTCGTCTGGCCCGGCAATTACTTGCAACATGGCTGCAGAGTCTTCCGCACTTCGTGTCATAGGACCCAAGTGGTCAAGAGAGGCTGCCAACTCAAAGTTTCCATAACGACTAACACGTCCCCAGGTCGGTTTAATACCTGTCAACCCACAGGCTGCTGAAGGGTAGCGTATAGAGCCGCCAGTGTCGGTACCTATCGCCCCATAGCACATGCCTGCAGCTGGTGCGACACCAGAACCACTGGATGAGACTCCTGACCAATGAGCACTGTTCCACGGGTTAACGGGTGCCTCAATATCTGGGTGATGGTCGGTCAAGGCACCTTCGGTTAGCTGCACTTTCCCTAGAATTACCGCCCCAGCGTCACGCAAACGCTTCACGACAGTCCCGTCTTCTTTCGCTTGGAAATTGCGATGTACGGTGGTACCAAATGCTGTAGGTGCATCGCTGGTCCAGCACAAGTCTTTGACTGCTACTGGCACACCATGCAATGGGCCACGGACTTTACCTTGAGCAACTTCCTGATCAGCACGACGCGCTTCATTAAGCGCTTGCTCCTGCATCAAGACGACATAACTTTTAAGCCGTCCATCCAGCTCACTAATACGTTCAAATTGTTTTTTAGTGACTTCTTCTGATGAAAGTTTGCCAGATTGAATTGCCTCGCCTACCTCACGCAGGCCCATATAATGCAAGTTTTCTTTGTTCATGTCATCCTCCTGAATATAAATTGGAATTAAGCTTTTATCTGCTTTGTTCCAGATTATCGTGAGTCACAGGGGGATGCTTGTCTAAAACCGCCAGTACATTTGACTAAAACTGCCAAGACATGGCTAAAAACAATAACCAGTGCTTAGTGGCTTTTTCTAAGTAATAGGCTTCTTGGTGAAGTCCCATAGGCTTTTTTAAAGACGCGACTAAAGTGGGAAACATCGTTAAAACCATAACGAAAAGCCGCTTCGGTTACCTGCTTCACTCGGCCTTCTGCCAGCGAGCAATATGCGGCTTCAAGCCGTCGCTGCCAAACCCAACGCATGGGTGTACTACCGCTTTCAGCAAAGACTCGCATAAGCGTGCGCTCTGAGACATGCACCGCTGCCGCAATGTCATTTACTGTTAGCGATGGATTGTCCAGATTGGACTCTATGAAATTTTTGGCTATTCCAAACAGCCGAATATGCTGACTAGACGTTACAGTATCACCAGCCATCTGCAATTGGATGGCTGCCCCTAGCAAATCTAATAATGACCCAGCAAATTGTGTTTGCACTGCCTCGGGTAAGTCTTCAGACGAGTTAATACGAGCAGCTTCTTGAATCATGTTCGCCAACAAACTGGTAATAGGCTTTTCGGGAATAAACCGTACTGCGGTATAACGCTCTGCATCCGGAGCACGGTACAGCAGTTGCCGACGAGGAATACGCAATAGCAATACTGATTCTGGACTTAAGTCGTAGATAAACGGCCTTTCGGCATCGTACAGCACGATATCACCGGTATTTGTTGGCGTAGACCGACCCGACTGTTCAACATGGCCAGTACCCGACACCATCAATGCCAACAAAAACGTTTCGCTGGGATCCCGACGCAAGTGAGTCGTTGTCCGTTCCCACACATGACGCGAGGAAGACATCTGTGAAATTTCAAGATCCCCAAGTGATTTGGCCGAGAATTGGCCAGTGAAACCCTGGGGGTTATATATTTGACTATTCGCTGGAACACAATGCTTGCACACAACGTCATTCCAGTACTGCGAGCGTTGTCGTTCAGTCAGTTCCTTGGTTGAAAAGCTTAGCTTCAATTTACCTCCGGAGACAGGGGTATTTAAGCGTGCTTTAAGGTGCACACTCCCTACAAAAGCCTACACTAAGTACCTAGACCATCATCACTAGGGTTTTCCCTTGATGCATTTTTTTGCAGAGAGTGCTTGTGGAAATTATTCGAATTTTACAGTCGTATCAATCGCTTACCTAGATTTTCACCACGATATAACTCTGCGATGGCGCCCATAGCAGTATCCAGGCCATCAGTAATGTGTTCACTGTAGTTCAGCTTGCCTGCCCTGATCAGGTCTTCCAGTTGGCTAACATAATTGCCATAGGTATCCATGTGATCAAAGAGGATAAAACCTTGCATACGAGCACGGCGTGTTAAAAGTATCCGTTCAATGCGGGGGCCCATAGGAACCGGATCCCAGGATGCAATAGACGCCGTACCGCATATGACAACCCTGGCTCCAATCGCCAACTGTGGCATTACGGTGTCTGAAATTTTCCCGGAGGTATTATCAAAATATACGTCTATACCATCAGGGCAGGCTGTTTTTAAGGCTGCAGCAATGTCATCGGTCTTGTAGTTGATAACGTGATCGTAGCCAAACTGTTCGTAGCAGGCTTTGACTTTCTCTGCTGAGCTGGTCAAGCCAACGACCCGGCAGCCCATAAGCTTGGCCAGTTGTCCCACACACGAGCCTACACCACCTGCTGCGGTGGATACCACTACGGTTTCACCCTGCTTAGGCTGACCAATTTCAGTCAGAGCGGTGGCTGCTGTAATACCGTTTAAGCCCAATACTCCTAGGTATAACGATGGTGACAGGTCAGTGGCTGTAATTTTCTGCACGATAGCATCGGTGCCTACTACGGCATAGTGCTGCCAGCCGAACCACCCCATAAGACGCTCGCCTACGTTATAGCCCTCTGCTTGTGACTCAACGATCACACCCACGCAGAAGGAACGCATGACATCGCCAACGGCAACACTGGCGTAGTTATTGGCATCGGCCAACCAACCGCGCATGGCAGGCTCTATAGACAACCATTCATTGCGTATCAGGATTTGGCCTGGCTTTACCGCTGGTATCGCTTGGGTAGCTTTGCGAAAATTTTCTGCCGTAGGTATACCTGTAGGCCGTGATGCGACATAGATAGCTTGATTCTGTAGTTGGGTCATGCGTGTCTCTTTATAAACGTTAGGTGTATCCAATACCCTAACAGTTTAATTTAGCCTACGCGGCGCAAGCGGTATCGCATTACCTATTACATGAACCGGTGCGGTAAGAGCGCCAGGCCGGTTACCTAAATTAAAGGTGGCTACCAAACGAACCAAGGTGTCTGCTTGCTCCTGCAAGCTGCGAGCTGCTGCAGCCGACTGTTCAACCAAGCTGGCATTCTGGCGTGTGACATCATCCATTTGGGTAACCGCTGTGTTAATTTCTTCGATACCCGTCGTTTGCTCGCGGTTGGCGGCGCTGATCTCGCCCATAAGATCCGTGACCCGATTAATGCCATCTACGATGTCTTGCATAGAGGCACCGGCCTGTACAGCTTGCTCATTCCCCTTAGAAACAGCTTCAACCGAACTATCAATAAGAAGGCGGATTTCCCTGGCTGATGCCGCACTACGCTGAGCCAGTGCACGGACCTCGGATGCCACCACGGCAAAGCCACGGCCTTCCTCACCCGCACGGGCCGCTTCTACAGCGGCATTTAGCGCCAAGATATTAGTCTGGAACGCAATACTATCGATGACACCCACGATGTCAGCGATTTGCTGTGATTTCGTATTTATTTCACCCATAGTATTCACCAGCTGGGTAACTATGGAGCCCCCTGAGGTTGCTGCTTCAGCCGCAGATGCCGATAAGCTATTGGCTTGCTGAGCATTTTCGGCATTCTGGCGCACCGTTGCGGTGATCTCTTCCATAGTCGCAGCCGTTTGTGCCAACGAACTGGCTTGCTGCTCGGTACGTGACGACAAATCTAAGTTACCGGCTGCAATTTGCCCAGCAGCCGTGGCTATGGAATCAGAACTGCTACGCACATCGGTAACCACCACAAGCAGGTTTTGGCTCATGTGCTGTAAGGCGCTTAACAATTGACTGGTTTCGTCCCTGCCCTGTATTTGAAAGGTGCTAGTCAGGTCGCGATTCGAAATCTCCTGGGCCACATGCACTGCCTGACTTAAAGGCCGCGTAATTGAGCGGGAAATCAGCCAGGAAAACACAATACCAATTAGTAGTGCAGCCAAGCCCAAGCCCAACAACAAAGTAAAGCCCAATTGATTATTGCTGCTTAAAAGACTGCCATTCTGATTAATTAAATTCTGTTGGTAGGACAATAGCGCCTCTACGCTGCGAACATAATCATTCAACAGGCCATCCATCTCGTTTTGGAAGAAATGTTTCGCTGCCTGCTCATTGCCTTGTGTACGAGCAGCCAATGCTGCTTCTCGGGCCGTTCTATAGTCAGTACGCTTGGCGATGACCGCATCGAACATAGCAATAGCTTGTTCATTTTGCAAAGCAGCACGCAATTGTTTTTGAACCTGTGCCCCTTCGACACTGGTTGCTGCCATTTGGTCTTCAAAAAGTTTCTGTATGCTGGGATCGTCAGTACGAGCTGCTGCAATGGTGCGTACCGTATTGACGGCAATGAATCGGCTCCATTGGTTAATTAAGCGTTCGCTTTGTAGCTGTTGCCCCAACAACTGTTGGGTCATGGTGCTAGAGCCCTCGATACGCCAAAGTCCTACCAGGACGATAAGTACCAAAAGAAACAAAATAGACCCAAAACCCAAGCCCAGGCGCGTACCAATACGAAAACGATTCACAATAACGATTCCACCGTAGGACAAACACCCCAAACGCTGACGCTATGCAAGCGACGACCTCTAAATGCTTGGCGTGCTGTAAATAAAATTGATTAACTTACTTAACTTACGTCAGCATGACGCTAAAGTTTAGTTAAATCTAGCCTACAAAGAAAACCTTGCTGCGCGAATGTCGTCACTATGCCACCCAGCGTTAAGGGCATATAACGGTTGTTATTGGTCTGTTCCCGCACGTTGCAACCATAATAAAGCGTCTTTTTTATAGTCAAAGCTTGCTAAGATACGCTTGGCATCGAACCACTCTTTGCCTATGGTATCTTGCCATTCTTGGCCCCAACTATTCATTACTTTAAGAACATCACGGCATTTGCCATTTTTTTTGCAAATCTTCCCATACCCATAAGCCACCAAAGAATGCTTGAACTCATCAGAGCAGTTCTTCCGCCCTTTCAAACGATACACGCAAGTAGTTACTATGACAGGATTATTTGCAGAAATAGCACGTTTAATCGCACCAAACACAGCGGTATAGTTTCGGTCTTTATCATGCTTGGGAAACTGCACAGACTCATAGTGACCACTGTACTCAAACCACACGTTGGATGCTGCCCTGACACATTTATTGGGCATAACAATAGCGCTAAGAAACGCACTAAATGTTGGTAAAGATAGTATCTTTCCTACCTGTTTAGCGTTTTTATCAGTGTCATAAACCTTCTTAAATGTTACCAACTCTTCTTCACTTAAGCTACAACCGTTACAAGCAAGCGCTTTAACTGTGTGCTGTTGGTAATAACTTTCTAAAGCTTGCAAATAAGCCAATTGCGCATTTATTTGTGCTTCTGTCATCACCTGAGTCGGAACATATATTTCTTTAAATAGCATTTCCTCTGTCACACACTCTTGGGACACCACCCGTCGAATGGCCAGCGCCCCAATAATAAGTGCATTGTATGGATTCCCTCCCTCTCTGATCTCCGAATAATCAGACCTGGACATACTAAGCAGCTTTGAGTCCTTTTCTAGGGAATATCTAGACATGTCGAAAGCCGAAGCCTGCTGATTTTTTGGCGCATTAGGGCAGTCTAGTCCATAAGCCTGACACTGATAATAATTAAAAACTGTTGCGGCAGAATGTCCATAACAAAGCCCTAGTGCTTGTTGAGAAGTAGCCCTAGGCATATTCTGTATGACATAAGAGGACCCAGGATCGGGAGTCGCGCCTGGCTTTAGAGGAACTAGCTCGTAGACAATGTCATTCGCCATTGCGTGAAACGACAGAAAAATTAGGATAAATAGTATCGAAAAAATTCGAGTCGGCATATGCACCCCTTTTGAATACGCAGACACTTAAGTCAGCAAACAACAGCACTATTGTGGTTTTTCTTGCTTTTGATACCAATCCAATGTGGCCAGTGCAAGTGCGTCGATAGAGTCAATAACGGGGACACCCAGTTCACTACGCCTATGATGCGGCACGGCAATGGGCAATTCGGTGCAACCCAAAATAACAGCGTCGGCTCCTAATTCCTTTAACAGGCTCACGCCCACCGCAGCTGGCTGATATGCCTCTTCAACGCGATTTAGTTTGACCAGCCGTATTGGTTCCGAGCAATGCTCATGGACTTGCTCATCGTTTAGAACAATACAGGTATAACCTTGCGCCTGTAGAAAACCTTGATACAGCCCTAACTGAAGGGTAAGCGCGGTGCCCATCAGGCCAATTCGTCCACTGTATATTCCCTTACGATGCAGGTCATCAATAACAGCTTGAACGATATGCAGTACCGGTATAGGGCTATTGGCCACGATCTGGTCATACCATAAGTGCACGGTATTGCATGGGATGGCAATGACTTTGGCTCCTGCATTCTGCATATGCCCAATCGCGTGAGTAATCCAGGGCATGGGATCTTTGCCATTATGGAAATACGCTAAACGACGGTCTGGAATACGCGGGTCATTCCATAATATGGCCGGGATATGTTCCTCGTCGTGTCGGACCGGAGTTAAAGCAATTAACCGGCACATAAATACGGCTGCAGCCATTGGTCCCATGCCACCCAGAACGCCTACAACAGGCCCTTTGATATTTTTATCCATAGCACCAATACTGAAAAAATCGATCTTAAAAAAGAGTATAGCGTTGGTTTTAACTCACCCCTTATACACACGGCTTCCCCCACATAGGGGATATCTCTGATGTCATAAGTAAAAATAAACGCATACGATTTTTTAATCTTTGGCCACTCCCCACAATCATTCGCTTTTCTTTCAGGAAAACATTATGAAACTTATCGAAACCGTTGTGCTATCCGCATCACTGGCTTTCACTATCACTAGTGCCCATGCTGGCGCTACATTTGATGCCGTGAAAGGCAAGGGCTACGTGCAATGCGGCCTTTCTACAGGGACTCCAGGATTTTCGGTAGCTGACAGCAAAGGTGAGTGGTATGGATTTGACGTAGACATGTGTAAAGCCGTCGCTGCTGCCATGTTTGGGGACGCGTCAAAATTCAGAGGCACACCATTAAGCCCCCAACAACGATTCACTGCTTTGCAATCCGGTGAAATCGATCTGTTAACTCGTACTGTCACTGCTACTATGGGGCGTGATACCACCTTAGGCTTAATGAGCACCGGCATTAATCACTACGACAGTCAGGGCATACTGGTCAATAAAAGCCTAGGTATCAAAAATGCGGCAGAACTAGATGGCGCAGCAGTGTGCGTACAAACAGGCAGCACAACAGAACTAAACTTGGCTGATTGGTCCCGCTCACAAAACCTAAATCTAAAAACAGTGGTCGTTGCCGATGTCCAAGAAGGCGTTCGTGCATTCGTAGGGGGCCGCTGCGATGCCTTCACTAGCGACAAATCGCAACTGGCATCCATTCGGACAACATTGGACAAGCCCGCAGAATATGAAATTTTAAGTGATGACCTGTCCAAGGAGCCCAATGGTCCGATGGTGCGACAAGGCGATCAGCAATGGTTCAACGTAGTCCGTTGGACACTGAACGCTATGTTAGAAGCCGAGGAATATGGCATCACCTCCCAGAACGTTGATGAAATGCTGGCCAGTAGCAACCCAAATGTGCAGCGCATTCTAGGCGTCACTGGTGACTTGGGACAAAGCGCAGGCCTTGACAACAAATGGGCCTATAACGTCATCAAGCACGTAGGTAACTACGGGGAAAGCTTTGCTCGCACTCTTGGCAAAGACACCCCAATGAACCTAGAGCGTGGATTAGATGCTCAATGGAAAGATGGCGGCCTAATGTATGGATGGCCCCTGCGATAGATCATCCAACGGTTCAATAACACCAATGCTGATTCAGCGAGCTAGTATGCCAACGGTTACCACCACCATACTGGCCGCTGTAGTCGATAGCGTATCGCTATAAGCAACCGGACAGCGCTGTCGCAGGGCATCATAAACACCATGATTTTCAGTAATAAACCATACGGATCAAATACTTATTGTTTAAAGCGTTGGCTCTAGCAGCAGCCCTAACAGGCGAATTTTCGCGAGTCTAACGCCAGATCTCCGGCGAAACACCGCGACAAACACTTGGGAAGTGATTAGAAATCACTCCTGGAAAAAATTTAAAACGCCCAACTGGCCCGCGCTTGCACGCCGTGATCTTGTGTACCTCCAGCGATCTGACCAACATAGCTGATATTCACGCGGCTGGCAGCGCTGGCCACCCAATCCACCCCCAATTCCGCCACCATGGCATTCTTGGCTAACGGCGTACCCACAACGCTATACGCGCTGCCTGTGGCAAAGCGCAAGCTGCGCGATGCATCGACATCGCCAAATGCATGGCGCCAGCCCAAACCGGCTGTAGCTTGCAGGCTGCCGTATTTTCCCTGATCCAACATCAAGCCCGTACGTAACCCTAGGGTGGTAAACGTGACTGCATCACTCGTGCTGCCTGCCTGCAAGCCCACGGGACTGCCATTTTCGTTAAAACCTGCCTGGCGTAGCCAAACCTGGGCCACTCCTGCATAAGGTTCCAGCTTGAACTTGCCCACATCCATACCGTAGCCCGCTTCGGCAAACAACTGTGTAGACTGCGAATGTGCGCTACTACTGGCCGTGCCCCAATCGGCATAGCCTAAGCTGCGACGCGCATCAACGTCATACCAAGACTGCGCCACCCCGCCGCGCAAGGCCCAGTGGCCTTGCTGCGAACCGATATACGCCATCAAGTGATAGCCCTCGGCCTTGACTCGGCTAGAACTTGTACCCCTAAAAGTTGAGTCAGTAAAGCCAACTGCCAAGCCGACGCGAGTATTTGTGCCTACAGCTGTATCACCCCCAAAGAGCATCCCACCTGTGGAGCGGTCCAACTGCTGGGCATCGCCCGTCGCACCCAAATGGCCCCAGCTACCCAACGCCTGCCCCCAGACGGAATGTCTGCCACTGGGGGCACTTTGCACTGTGGGCCCGGAGGCCGAGCCCAACGTTACCAATCCCGACTGCTGCTCGCCCTGGCGCATACGTGCCAAGGCCGTTTGGCGCAAGATACCACCAGTGTCGAATAACGCTGACTGGGTCGATGCATAGATTTCACCTGACAAGATGTCAAACAAACGTGGCGCGTTAGCCGCGTGCTCCAAGGCAACAACATCGTTGTATGCCGAACCACGTATACCCTGGCTTTCCACCGCATGTGCGACGGCGCGCTGATTCCTGGACTGCGCTACGCTGGCAAACGTCGTGGTATTCCGCTGCACTGACAAGGAAACACGATTCCCCACAAAGGCCGCATCCATATCGACAAAGGCCCAGTCGATGTTTGTGTTATCGAAGGTTTGCGCACCCCAGCTGTTGGCTTCCAGAAACGAAAACTGTCGACCCAAGTGTGATGCTTTCAAACCACGTACTTCTATCATGCCCCCCTGGATATCGGCTTGGCCATTGACCACCAACTGATCCGCGATGGCATCAGCCCCCAACTCAAGTTCGAATACTGACCCAGGCAACTGGGTGTAGTCACCTGCCACGGTCAGCGTACCCACCGAATTCCCCGGTGCCATGCGCCCATACATTACTGTATCGCCTACTGTACCGCTACCTCCTAACGCCGCATCTGTGCCAACCGTTAGCAACTGAGACGAAGCGATAGAACCATTAACCACCAGCTTCCCGCCAGTGATGTCGGTGGCGCCCTGGTAACTATTCTGTCCTGTCATAGTTAGAGTGCCGGCACCTGCCTTGGCCATACCTCCCGTGCCGCTGATGTTATTGCGCCAAACTGAATCGTAGCCCTGAGTATTCACCTCAAAGTTGGGTGAGAAGATACTTTCGAAGCGAGAACCGCCTATGGGCTCACCAAACAGTATTGGGCCATTGATGGCCGTACCCAAGTCCAACATGCCGCGGCCGTAAATAGCCTCATCGCCCCATTCCGTCAGCGTCGTACTGTCGGCCGTAGTCAGGATTACTTCGATAATCTGGCGTGCTGTCATATATGGGAAGGCTTCGCGCAAGACTGCAGCGGCCCCCGACACCACTGGTGCCGACATCGAAGTTCCCTGCTTGGGCCCATAGTTCCCATAGGGCAAGGTCGCATAAACAGGTTGGCCATTGCCGCCACCGGGCGCTGCAATACACCAGGCGGCAGTCGCTCCACACAGGTTGCTGTACGATGCAATTATCCCTTGGGGGTCGGTGGCGACGGACGCAATCAGAGCCCCCTTCAGATAAGAAAAATCCCAGGTCTCAATTTCTTGCCGCCCAGGGTCGGAAGCATCGTTCTCGTCGACATAGAAAAATGTTCCCGCATCATTAGGATCAATCTCTTTACGTATATCCAGAAAGCGGTACAGCGGATTCGCCTGTGTAGTATTCGCCGGTGTAATTAGGGGCAACATCGCATTTCCAGAAGGTATCGCTGTATATTCCCCTGGCTGAAACTGTCGGCTGTTTCCAGCAGAAAAAACCATCACAATATCGGCCATCGCTGCCGATGCTACCTGGTAGTAGCTAGACTCGAGAGTCGGGAGCACAGCCTGAAAAGCAAGCTTCTGATACCCGACATTATTAACATACGTCCCATCAGGATTATCTGGATTGGTAGGTATAAAACGAGGTGCAAACGTCCTGGGACCATAGCTGCCGTTCAATACTTTTGCGCCCCCTTGTATGGCTCGCGCAAAAGCGTTGTCAAGTTCATCATCATCGTAAGTGGTACGCAGCGGTAAAACCGTAGCGTTATAAGCTACGCCATGCATACCAAAACCATTTCGCCCCGCGGCAGCCAAACCAGCCACATGCGTACCATGGTCATTATCGCCAACGTCCAAATCGGTATACATATCCGTGGGGCCATAGCCGGGAATGTAGTTTTGCAGATAGGGTGACACGCGACCGCTGAATTCAGGATGATCAATATCCACCCCAGTATCGATTATCGCTATCGTGACACCCTGACCGGTATAACCCCACGAATAGGCGTACTGAGCACGTATCAGTTCTAAGGCGCGACTGGCTTTGAACTCTGCATCGACAAAGCTTTCGGGTGAAAAGTATTGTGCCTGAGCGGGCAAAGACATAGCCACCAAGGCCAAAGCCGCACAAACGCTTGCGCATACAGGTTGTAAATGGAACTGTCTCATTATGAAATTCGCTACATGTTATTAATTATTACTTTGAACGCAGATTGTAACAAAAAATAGCTATGTTATTTGAATAAAAAATAGAACTGTTCGTCAGGAAAGTAAGGTGTCAGCTAGTGCAGTAATGGTACGCGCGTGCAGGGTATTGGCCGGATGGGGGCTCACATCCTTAAGCATATCAGTACCGAATTCGGTGGGCCGCTCAATATATGCCGTTAGCAAACCGCATTCTCGTGCCGCATCCAGATCATCTTGATGTGCTGCGACCAACATGACTTGATCGGGTCTGACGTCGAAAATACGTGCCACCCCAAGGTAAGTTGCCGGATCAGGCTTGTACGCTTTGAATACCTCGGCCGATAAGACACAGTCCCAGTTCAAGCTAGCCGCTTTTGCCATGTTGACCAGCAAATTAACGTTGCCGTTCGACAAGGTTGTCGTGATGTAGCGCGTTTTTAGACGGGTAATTCCCTGCGCTGAGTCGGGCCAAGCCTGGAGCCGGTGCCAAACCTGATTCAATTGACGTTTCTGCGACTCATCCAGTTCGGACATCCCAAACTCGATAAGAATGTCGTCAAGAATCATTCGGTGTAGATCGTCGATCAGCGTCCATGGCAATTCGCCAGTCCTCACACGCTGCATGGCGGGCTGATAGCCTGCCCGCCACGCTCTTGCGAATAAGCGCCCGTCAACTTTTGGGTTTAGCCGCTCTATTTCTAAGGCGATTGAGCTACACCAATCCACCACAGTGCCAAACACATCAAAAGCAAGTACACGGACATCTTTTAGGCGTTCTTTGGTCAATGCGCTGTCCTTAATAAATCCAGTTTATCAATAAACCACCAAGGATGATCGTTATGTTCCAGTAGTTCATGATGTTGCATAAGCGAGTAGGCAGACGGCCAGTTCTGACTCTGGCCTTGACCTTGACCTTGAAGCGTGCCTTAAGATTAAAACGCCCAGCGCATATCCAAGGTACCGCTAACACCCTCGCGCTTGCCGGTGTAACCTTGCACCCCTAAGCCCAAGGTCAGTGGGCTTTTTGCATCGGGCTTGGCATTAAAACCGACTTCAAACACCCCAGTGTTACCTTTCAGACTGGGTGATGCTGTCGCCAAACCGTACGCCGTGGCACGGGCCACGCTATCGTATTCACGCTCCCACGCCGCACCAGCGTAGCCTATTATGCGGTCACTGAAATCGTAATTGACCCGTGCGCCTAAACGGGTACGCTGGGAATTGGTTGCTTTGAAGTGGTAAGGATCACCCGCAATGCTGGCGCTATCACTGCCTTGATGCGTCCAGAAATACTTGGCTGATACATCCAGCGACGTACGCTGACTAATAGACCATACATACCCCACACCTGCATGCGCACCAAAGTAAGAGACCGAACTATCGTAAGACGCATCCGCTACGCCTAGGTCACCGCTAGACCAGTCTGACGTGATACGACCACCACGTAGCGATGCTTCAGCGTACAGGCCAGTATCCCAGTCATGACGTGCCAACAAACCTGCACCCGCGTAATGTGCACGGCCACTGCCACGCACCGCGCCTGCACCAAGGTTGTTATAGGTATCGTAGCTACCACGACCGCCTTCAAAGAAAACCCCTGCGGCCAAGGTGCCATCATTCAATGAATAGCGTTTTGCAGCACCTAGCATCACGCCTACACCGTTCACATCGGTATGCGAACCCGAGTGATAGCGCGCCTGCCCACCGGACATTGCCCCAAAGGCTGCAACTTCGCTACTGCTAACCGCTGACAAGGCGTTACTTATCCCTGAACCAGCAACCAGATCCGCACCTTGCAGACTAAGGGCCATCATGCTGGCACGCGCTTCGACCGGGGCTTTAGCCTGATCACGCACGATGGCATCGGCCGTGACCATAGCGTATAAGTTGTTAGTATCGCTGGATAAGTCGAAGGCATATTCCAGGGAAATACCTTGATAACCGGTCAGCTTGCCTTGCTGAATGTTACTTGTATTTAAGCCACCCTCTGTGTGTATCAAGGTCACCTGTTCACCCTGATACAGTAAGGTGCTGCCACCCTGCCTAGCAACACTGATTTTAGAGTCGCTGATATCAGTGACATCAGTAGTATTGGTCAGTTTAAGTACCGTTTCACCATGCTGCATGTTCGCAGGCAAAAGGAAGTGGTAATTCTGGAAGTTCTTGACATCATAGACAGTAAGACCCTTGGTACGTACCTCCAGCGTATTGCCGTCACCGATCCCATTGCTACCACCATAAAGGGTACTTGCGCTGCCAAATTCGGGGGAGCCTTCCAAAATCACGCGGTTGTTGATTGCTTTCCCCCCGGGGGCATGACCACCATATACGTTTCTATCTATATGGCCACCTGATATCGTGACAACGTTACCATTTGCGTCACCGGTGTTACTGTCACCACCGTGGACAACTCCCTTAACAGTACCACCAGAAATACTCACACTATTAAAATCTGCATCTCCAAGAGCCTTCGCACCATACACCGCTCCATTAACGACCCCCCCCGATATCATGACAACGTTATTGTATGCTTTGCCCTTACTCGAACTCCCCGACGTGTTCGCTGCGTGACCAGTGAATCCACCATACACCTTTCCATTAACGTCCCCCCCCCGAGACCATGACAAGGTTATTGTATGCATAGTTCTCTTCGCCACCAGAGCCACTTCTGTGAATAGCCATTCCACCAGACACGTTCTTGTTGACGGTACCACCCGATATCATGACCTGGTTAGCACGCGCAGCGCCGTCATGAACATAACCACCGTACACGTAATCTGCTGACCCCTCTGAACCATCAAAGATGACGTTTGCATTTTCAGCCGCGTCATCTGTTTTCGTTGTACATACTCCTACATAATACTTACCTGTACCTGAGGATCTTGAACATGACGTCTGAGTCTCGTAAGACCCGTTAAGCCACGTTCCACCCGCAGCATTGGCTGTAGTATTCATGGACAACAAAACCGCACCCAGCACAGCATAAGGCCAGACGCCAGATAGTAAATAGCGTCCTGCCAGGCGTTTGGCCAATAGACGATTAACGCCGGGTTCAGACGACAATGGGAAATGAAAGGTCATGCTTTATCCTTTGATGACGGTGTCATTATTGTTTTCTACAGCTTTGCAATCTACATAAGCTGTAACGGTATAGGCCATCAATACGAAAAGCCTTTCAGCCATGAAATATACAGTGAGTTACAAAACCCCTATACTTGTAACAGTCATGATTCATGTAAGGTTATTCACACTTTTAGTTAACCAATTTAAGTTAGTCTAAATGTCCGGCTATCTAATTAATGGCGTAGAGCCAAATCCAATGACATCACCGAAGGCTTCCATACTAAAATGGAAATGCTCTCACGCCGGGCGTATGGGTTTAGGAACTTTGAGAATTACCGCTTGCGGGTCTTGGTCCAGTGCGGTTGGAACGGTGTGATTCACCGTGTGTAATGAATGCCCATCCCCCGTTAATGGGGTAGATATGCAGTTAAGCATAAAGTGACCAGAAATAAAGCATAAAGTGGCCAAAAAACATGCTCGAAAATAGAGGCTCATTTTTGATTTTCGAGCCACATATTAGATTCATGGATCCTGCTCGCCGTCAGACCGATCAATCCCGTGCCTAATACTAGAAAATGCGCTAGGCTGCGAGAGTCGCGCCTAAGCTACAAGCTAAAGACTTCTATATGACTACCCATTGGCCCCAGGGTGAGATCGATATGTCTACACGGTTCTGGCCCTTCGCCAAGACGCATTAACAAAAAGCGATACTCTCGCTGATAGGCAAATCTAAAGTCCTTCGCGGTTGCATGACTGATATAAGTGCTTTTACCAGAATCATAGGGGTCGTAATACTCCACAGGATTATGATGAAATCGCCAACCAGGCACTATTGCTGACGCTGCTTCCTCAATCGCACGAGCAAACGCATCTACGTTCGCAATAACCGCGCAATGGTCACATTGAAAATCTGCAAATAACCGAGGATCCCAATCACAAGACATACACATTACGTAATAGTCCGGTCCGTGATGCTCAATTCTGACATCTCCTTTGACCGGAATGCGTTGTCCATCCGCAGTGGTAATTACGGTCGACGGCCCGTGTAGAAACTGCGTCTTCAGCATTTCAATATCTTGACGTGCAGGGTCTTTTTCCAGTTTTTCGTAAAACTCAGCATGCCACATGCGAATAGTGCCTAATTTCACCAACTCATTTACCCTTCGTTCTTTCGCGTAACGATAAAGAAGGTCACCTGCATTTGGATGGGCCGGACGTCTTGGTACATCGGTAAAGCTCATCGCGACTGGATTGGGCAGAGATACAGGCGCTTCTTGATGCCTTAAGAAAAGCTCTAGGCGCGTATGAAACTCTTTGCGGTACCAGTACCATGAACTCAAAAATGAATTCAAAGGAATTACATGGCGATCTGGTGACACTAGGTACATCAAGTTCCGTGCAATATC
This sequence comes from Alcaligenaceae bacterium, assembly GCA_013416485.1. Classification (GTDB taxonomy): domain Bacteria; phylum Pseudomonadota; class Gammaproteobacteria; order Burkholderiales; family Burkholderiaceae_B; genus JAGOAJ01. The sequence goes on along the minus strand of JACCEO010000009.1, from coordinate 2,526 downwards.
TGCGTAGCGTCTCTGGAGCTCTGGCATCTGAAGATTACTTAGATAACGCCGAGCTCTATATTCAAACTCCCAAAACTCAGGCTCATAGGATGCACTAGACTGCCCATAGGACTCCATCGCATTTAACGTGGGAAAAACGCTAGGCAGTTCAAGCTGCTTGATAGACGGTCTATACGACAAACTTACACTCCACGTAGAGAACCTGTGTTAGGTATCAACCTCAGCCCCCGAACGACGCCACAGGAAGGTGAGACTCACCAGTCTGAGATGCGTGCCGACGAATGCGCCGGACAACATCAATAAAGTGCATGCTACCCGTCAAGATAAGGTGATACATGTGAGAAGCGTCGAGTAGCAACAGCGTAGTCTTCTTTCCTGAGGCGTCGCTAATGGCTACGGACGAATACCCAGCCATAGAGAGGAACAATCCCATTGTATTGTCCGCTTTGCTCTCGACCTTCCCACGGAACACATCAATATCAGGCCCGCCAGATTGCCGCTCTGCGAATTTTAGTTCGACTAAGTATGTCGTTCCATCGATGGTCACTGATCCATCTATCTGCCTTCCGTTCACGTTATAGGGGCGCCGGTGCTCAACCTCGGCAAAAGCCATAAAATCGTAGAACCAATCCTGAAAGGCATAACCTCCCGGTGAAGTGCCCATTTTCGGCGCTAAATCGTTAAGACGCTGCGTAAGTTGTGCCAGGCTAATTCGTTCACGCTGAACAGCCTCACGCTCCTTCTGCGCCTTAGCCTTTACAGCTTCGCGTTCCCGTTCAGATCGAACCTCTTCGGTTTGACGCGCAATAAGCGACTTGAGCTCAATTACAGCCTTCGATGCGTCTTGAATTTTTGCGTCTGAGTCCTCCCAATTGCGTAAATCAGGGAAGGTTGTCTGCTCTGCGAGGAAGATAGCCATTTTCCCGATGACAGCCTTACCCTTGTCATTTCTTTGCAAGGGAGCAAACGTTCGATCAAGAAAATCGCGTTTACTCTCGTCGGGTGACCAAGTCGACAAGTGTGCCTCGGCCACGTGAGACTGCCTAAGAAACTTACGAAGCGATTCCTTGCGCCAAAACGACTTGAGTGCAGCCTCGTAGGTTAGTTGAACAAGATGTGGCGTAATTTTGACTGTCATACTGTCCCTGAGAGCAAACAATGGGGTATGAGATAGGTGTACTTGGCACTTGTTTTTCGAACAAAATCGTCCGTGCTATCACGCCAATCCCGATAAAACATAATATGGCCAAAAAATATCACCGGAAAACAGAACTTACTTTTTAGCCTAACTATTCCACAGGCGAATCCGATGCGAAGCTGCTTATTCGAAAAATCAAACGCCATATGGACCATTCAAAATACTCTTTATCGATTGAACCTTATGGGGCGCGCACTTCTCCACCAGAATTACTTTTTGTTCAGGGTCTGAAAAACGCGCCATGAGATCGTCCAAGTAATCCCTTAGTCCAAAAACTATCTGGCGAAGGTTATGGTTGTGATATACAAGCCTATCCAAATTACAATTAGGATAAATTCCTGCCATCCCAACTGTTAAGACGGATGGAAAGTCCTTCCCATGCTGATATCGCACAACATTTGCCGTCACCGCATGCTTGTAAGAATTACTCAATCCTTGGATCACTTTTAAGAATTCCCTGTTGGTACCAAGAATGGTGTGAATAAATTGATCACACAACCTATCTGCATCCACGCCCTTCTCCGAAGTCTGAAAAAACTCTTTGATCTTTTTCCTTGGGTTTTTTCCTAAAAGTCCCGAATAGCCATCAATCACAAGGTTTCTCTTCCATGGTTCATAACTTTGAAACTGTCTAAAGAAAATGACTGTAGTCAGATCATCTAACAGACGTCTGACCGCCCCTATCAAACTTTCAGTATAAGAATGATAGAGACTTGCCCCTTGCCCAAACATCGGTGAGCTGGCAAACGTCTTCGTCTGTGTCCAATATATTTCTAGCTGTGCAATACAAGCATTGATGAAGTCAATACGTTGACCAAAATGAAGTGCATTAGGGCTGGCACCAATTCTTGGAATAAAAAAAATCGGAAGCTTGCTGAAATACTTCATCAGTTCAATCTGATACTCTTGGCTACTCCGGTCAATAGGCAGATACACAGGGCCATCTGAGCGTCTTCCCGTAAAAAAACAGAGCTCATCTAGACTAACCTCCCAAAACTCATTCTTCTTAAATTCCCAGGTTGCTTTATCGGGATCGAAAACAGGAACATACGCACCTGGCCATTGATCTCTTGCTGGTGGTGACCTGCCCCCAAGATTTAGGCACAAGTCGTTGTAGAGTTTGTGGCTAAGTGAATGTGACGAGCAGCAAACTCGCACGGGGTTAAATTGTTCAGAGAACTGTGGGGTCGAGCTTGATTGTAATCTTGACGCCACATTTCAATCAGCACACGCGCTTCACGCAAACTCGTGAACCAATTATCGTTGAGGCACTCATCACGGAATTTCCCATTAAAGCTCTCGATATACGCATTTTGTGTGGGTTTGCC
>JACCEO010000008.1 GCA_013416485.1 Alcaligenaceae bacterium | reverse complement strand
ACTGGTCATGCCGTCGCGTACACCGTTATCGACCTCCCAACGCTTGACCCAGCCGACCAAGGTGGACGGGGCACAGTCAAATTTAGGGCCGATGGATGCCGCCGCCGCCCACAATGAGGGGTATTGGTCGCGCTGTTCCTGAACGATACGTACAGCACGTTCACGCACTTCAGGGGAAAACTTCGATTGATTGCTCATGGGGGTATTCTCTCAAGTTTTTACCCTCCGTGAAACCAAGGGTGATTCAGACAACAACAACTGTAATGGGCCCTTGATGCTGGTGCCTGGCTCCCATCAACAGTTTATTGCCTGCATAGGCGAGACTCCCGACGACAATCACAAGATGTCGCTCAAGCAACAAGAGGTTGGGGTACCCGATCCGTTAAGCCTGCAACTGCTGGTAGAGCGGGGCGGCATCGAGGCCATTACGGCGACGGCGGGTTCGGTCGTGTTTTTTGACTGCAACACCATGCACGGCTCCACCGGCAATATTTCTCCCTGGCCACGAGCCAATGTCTTCATGGTTTACAACAGCATGAAAAATACGGTGCAACCGCCCAAGTATGGTTTAAAGCCGCGTCCCGAGCATATCGCCACGCGCGAGCAGTTTAAGTCGCTAGAGCCGCAGAATCAGTTCATTCGGGATTAAGAAAGGCCTTCAGGAACTCCTGTGTGCGTGCTTGATGCGGTTCGATAAGCACCTGCTCAGGAGGTCCTTCTTCAACGATGGATCCTTGGTCGAAAAAACAGACCCGGTCTGAGATTTGTTTGGCAAATTGCATTTCATGAGTAACCAACAGCATGGTCAAGTCGTGCTCTTCGCTTAGGCGTTGAATGACAGCAAGCACCTCGCCGACCAGTTCCGGATCCAGCGCCGAGGTGGGCTCGTCAAATAGCATGATATTGGGCCGCATGGCCAGAGCACGGGCGATGGCGACACGCTGTTGTTGCCCACCTGATAATTGGCTGGGGAACTTGTCGGCTTGATCGGCCAGCCCCACCAACTCCAGATATTCCTGAGCACGTGCATTGGCTTCGCTTTTGGAAAGACCCAAAACCTGCACGGGAGCCTCGGTAATGTTGCGGCGCACAGTCATATGAGGAAATAGATTGAATTGCTGGAACACCATGCCCATCTCTTTGCGCATCATGCGCAAATGCCCTTCGCCGGCGGGAACGAGGCCGCCGTTTTTCTGTTCGTGCCAAAGCGGCTTTCCGGCGACATAAATAACGCCATCGTCTATGGTTTCCAACGTCATCAATATGCGCAATACAGTGGATTTTCCGGAGCCGGATGGCCCGATAATGGTGACTTTTTCACCTTTTTGAACTACAAAGTCCAAAGAATCCAGAATCGTAACGTCGCCGAAGCGTTTGACGACCTTTTCAAGCTTGATGATAGCTTCGCTCATCGTAATGGCAATCCTTGTTTAGGTAAGCGGATGTTCAGATAGCGCACGCCTGACGATGCCAGCAAGGTTAAAATCAGATAGAGTCCGCCCACCATGGAAAGTGGAATTATGTAATTGAACGTGCGGTCTCCGATGATTTTGGCGACATTGAGCACCTCAAGCACTGAAACGACCGAGAGCACCGGCACATCCTTCATGATAGAGACCAAATAATTACCTAATGCGGGGATAATGCGTGGCACAGCCTGCGGCAATACAACGACCATGAAGGTGCGCAAGGGCGACAGATCCAGCGCGCGCGCTGCTTCGGTTTGTCCATGGGTGACCGACTCGAGTCCCGCGCGATAGACCTCGGACAGGTAGGCGCTGTATTGCAAGCCCAGCGCGAGCGCGCCAGTGAGAAATGCCGGTAGTACGATCCCATAATCGGGCAGGACATAATAAAGAAAAAACAATTGAATCAACAGCGGCGTGTCGCGTATGAATTCGGTGACAAAGCGGGCAGGCCACGAAATGAAACGCGATTTTGCACTTTTCAAAGCAGCCAATACGAGTCCGAGTATGGCCGCCACACCGAAGCCGACGACAGTGGCTTGAATCGTGACCAGCATGCCGCGCAACAGGATAGGGAGGATAGATAGAGCAAACGCCCAGTTATTGCTCGTGTCCCATTCGATGCCAAAAAGCATGGTTATACTCTCCCGGGACGCCAGCGTCCAACAGAACGTTCAAGGAGCTTCATGAGCGCTGTGAGTATCAGGGCCATGCCGAAATACATGAAAAGCAGCAAGGTATAAATGGTTTTACTGTCCTGGGTGAAGTTGCGGATTTGTTCGGCACGGAATGCCAGATCACCCAGGCTGATCAGCGATACCAATGCCGTATCTTTAAGGTTTTGAACGGCCAGGTTCCCGAAGCTGGGCATCATTTCGGGTATGGCCTGAGGGATGAAAATGCGCCATAAGGCTTGACGAGGTGTGAAGTCCAGCGCTTTGGCAGCCTCATGTTGTGCCACAGGGACCGCCTGGATGGCACCGCGCACGACTTCGGCCCCATAGGCGCCAATATTCAGCCCGAGGGCCAGCGTGCCGGCCACAACGGGTGGCAAGCGCAAGTCTATGCCAATGGCCTGTCCTAGAACGGGGAGCGCAAAATACAGCCAAAACAGCTGAACCAGCAAAGATGTCCCACGGAAGATTTCGATGAATGAGATCGATAATGCTTTGACTAACCCATTGGGTGAGAGCTTTCCTACGCCGAATGCGAAAGACAGGAACCCGCCCAATACGGTTGAGTAAAACGTTAGTTGTACGGTTACCCATGCACCCTGCAGCAAAGGAGTGCTATAGCTAAACCAATCCATTATGGTATTCCCGCTTGCTTGGCGCCATAGGCTCGACAGGGAGGATAAATAAGCATTGGATTTTTACTTGGCGCAGAGTTGGGCTGTCGTTTTGGCCATTGAGCCCTTGGCGTCGGCGTCGGTAAAGCCATATTGCTCCAAAATCTTTTTCCACTCTGGGGTGCCTTTGAATTTGACCAGCTCAGCGTTGACCGCGTTCCGGAAATCCTCTGAGTCTTTGGAAAAGGCGAAACCACCCCAGCTGCGCACGGGTTCACCGTTGATGATCGGGTCGGTGAAGTTGGCGGCGACTTCCACTTTATCGCTTTTGTCTGCCAACTGGCTGGCGGTGAGGCTGGTCGCCGCATAAGCGCTGGCGCGACCAGTGGCAACCGTGGATATGGCGTCGGCATTGTTTGCAATAGTCACCAGTTGGCCAGCTGGAACGCCAAGCGCTTGCATCATCTCGAGTTGGTCGGCGCCGGCCATGATGGCCACCTTTTCGCCTGATTTAATAAACGATTCGAAAGAATGGATATCTTTCGGGTTGCCTTTGGCGACTAAAAGCCCTTCACCATAAGAGCTGTTGGGTTCTGAAAACAATATTTCCTGGCAGCGCTGTGGAAGTATTGCCATTTCAGCGGCGACCATATCAAACCGATGCGCTTGCAGGCCAGGGATCAGAGAGCCGAAATTAGTCGTGGACCAATCGACTTTGTCGATGCCCAGCTGTTTCATGATGTGTTTGGCAACATCGGGTCCTACGCCCTTGGCTTTTCCATTCAGGTCCATGTAGCCGTAGGGTATTTCGTTAGCTACGGCAATGCGCACGACACCCCTGTCTTTAATTTGTTGCAGGCTTGCTGCACTGGCCACCGTACTAGAGGCAGTGGTTATGGCTATTGCCAGAGTGAGCGCGATATTCCTGTGCGTCTTAGGCATGGAAGTGTCCTTTGTTGAAAAGCAGTTGTTGGTTCTATGCTTTGATTTTGCGTCATTGGTTAGATAACAAATAATATCTAAAGAAATAATACACTAATAAATCATTTCTATTCAAATCATATGATTATTAACTATCTTAACCTTAGGTCAAAACACTAGGTTTTGGGGCGAAAACTCATGAGAAACAGGCAGGAGGGGGCCATTAGATGTGAAATTCGGCCTGTTACCGTCGCAACCAAAATCAGAAAAGAGCCAAAAATGCCTTCTTCACTGCAACACTTGATTGACAAAAATCACGCTTGGGCCAGTCGGGTTGAGCATGAGCATCCGGGGTTTCTCAAAGTCTGTCCAAACAACAAAAGCCCAACTATTTATGGATAGGTTGTTCCGACAGCCGCGTGCCAGCCAGTTTGGCGAACTGCGGAACTGGAAGGTTGTTTGGCGCTTCATAGATGGCCAGCATTTCCTCGCGCTCGCGTTCTCATTGTTGACCATTGCTGGCACCCCTTCGATGCAGATTGTGAGATGTGTGCTGGCAGCCTTCACATGGCCTTGTTCGAGTAGGTCGAGGCGGTTGGCCCAATCCTGCATCATCCGGCGGCGTGGTTCGACGTATTCGGCATGGTTATAGGCGGTACTGACTTTATCCGGACCGGAGTGGGAAAGCTGGGCGTCAACCCGCTTCTCGAGGTAGCCGAACTCGTTGAGGGCAGTGGAGATCGTGCCGCGTATGCCATGACCGGTAAGCGGGTCCTGGTAACCCATACGCTTCAGCGCGCCGTTAAGCGTATTTTCGCTGATACGCTTTGTCAGACCGCTGCGGTGTGCGAACAGATAACGCTGCGCTGGTTTGACCTGCTTCAGCAGATATTGGACGATCTCGATTGCTTGCGGCGACAATGGCACAATGTAGGGCGGTATGTCTTGCGAGCGCTTCCCTTTTTTGCGCATGTCGAGCTGCAGTTGCTTGACTACCTCTGGTGGAATAACCCACAGCCCTTGCTCTAGGTCGAACTGGTTGGGAGTTGCTAAACGGAGTTCTCCGGTACGCACGCCCATTAGCATTGGCAAGCGGATACCGAGTTTCGTCGTAAGAGCGCCGCAGTAGCTCTGGTATTTCAGGCAAGCGAAGGAAGGGGTTATGGGCGACAGGAGGCTTAGTGGTGACTACGACGTCCAGATCTGACGCTGGGTTGGTTTCCAGACCCTCGATCTTGGCCAGTACCTCCAGCAAGTCGGAACGGCGAATGATGTAGATGGAGGTCCTGCCCAAGCTCGGTAGCACATCGTTCTTAAGGATTCGCCGGATTTGCGAAAGGGTACTTTGCCGTCCTTCCTTGAGTTCCAGCTCCTAATACGAGTTAGGACTAGATCGTGGTCTCATCTACCGCTTTGGTCCAGCGAGAACACGGACTCACACTCACCCGGATTTATGGACTAATGTATGGACTAAAAAGTACCGGATGTGGATGAATTTCAGTAGACGATACTGGAATGAAAAAGGGGCCAAAGGCCCCTGTTTTCAACGACTTGCAGACTTCAATGAACTCTGCAGATCTTAAATTGGAGCGGGAAACGAGGCTCGAACTCGCGACCTCAACCTTGGCAAGGTTGCGCTCTACCAACTGAGCTATTCCCGCATGTTTGTGTCTTTCAACACGCTTCACAAGTTTGGTGCCTTGCAAAGAAGTTTCGTAATATAACTTGTATTTTAAAACTTTGCAAGTGACTAGGTGAATATTTTTAATGTTCAACTGGTCTGCTGCTTCGCTAGAAATACAGTACTATTTATCGAAGAACAAAAGTATAGCACATAAATATTAATTTGCGAGTTCCATCTTGTTATCTGTTATTTCACTAGACCTCACCACGTCCAATACGCTAGGACTGGCTGCTACCGCCAGTCATTTGGTGCGTTACCAATTCCCAGAACAGTTGGTGGATTTACTGGCGCTGGTGTCACAGTACCAAAATGTTTTGGTGTTGGGTGGTGGCAGCAATGTGATCTTGCCTGCTGTGCTGGACGGCTTAGTGATCAAGGTGGAGTCACGCGGTATACGTCTGCTGGAAGAAACCGAGACGCATTTTATCGTCGAGGCCCAAGCTGGTGAGATCTGGCATGACTTTGTCGATCATTGCATATCCTGTGGTTGGTGGGGGTTGGAAAATTTGGCCTTGATTCCGGGCACGGTGGGGGCTGCACCAGTACAAAATATAGGTGCTTATGGGATAGAACTAGATCAGCGTTTCCATAGTCTGGTAGCTTGTAATTTGTCCACAGGTCAAACAGTAGAAATGTCAGCACAGCAATGTGAGTTTTCTTACCGTACAAGTTATTTCAAACAGCAGCCACCGGGGCAGTGGCTAATACTAAGTGTGCGTTTTAGTTTGCCGCGCCAGTGGTCACCGGTATTGGCGTATCCCGATCTACAACGTCACCCTGTGCTGGTAACGGCGGGCAACACTATTAATGCTAGGCAGGTCTTTGACGCGGTTTGCGATATTCGCCGTAGTAAATTGCCTGATCCAGCAGTATTAGGTAATGCAGGCAGTTTTTTTAAAAACCCCGTGGTTAGTGCGCAAACCTATCAAGGCCTTTTGGCCGATTGGCCGGCCCTAGTGGCCTACCCGCAAGCTGGCGGCATGTATAAGCTGGCGGCTGGGTGGTTAATTGACCAAGCGGGTTGGAAAGGCAAGCGCATGGGGCCAGTAGGGGTGCACGACCGTCAAGCGTTGGTCCTGGTAAACCACGGTGGCGCAACTGCTAATGATATTCACCAATTAGCACACGCCATACAGGACGATGTGCAACAGCGCTTTGGTGTGAAGCTAGAGCAAGAGCCAGTCAATAGCTAAACGCGCTTGCTGACCGTTATAACGCGGCGCGAAACGGCAGCAGGCACAATAAACGTATTGACTTAGACTGGGACGTTTAGTACGTCTTGCATGGTGTACAGGCCGTGATCTTTCTCGGCTAGAAAGTGTGCGGCGCGTACGCTGCCTTGGGCATAGGTAGAGCGATTACTAGAGCGGTGGGTAATTTCTAGGCGTTCACCGTCACCACAGAAGTAGACCGTATGGTCACCGACGATGTCCCCGCCACGCACTACAGAAAACCCTATGCGGCCGTCTTGTCTGGCGCCTGTGTCGCCATGACGCGCCCAGTCGGCAATATCATCCAGGTTTTCTCCCCAAGCGGCAGCAACGGTTTGGCCCATTGCCAAAGCAGTGCCTGATGGCGCGTCGACTTTGTTGCGATGGTGAGCTTCGAAGACTTCGACGTCGTAGCCAGAATTCAGCAGGCGTGCTGCCATATCCAGTAACTTCAGTGTGGCATTGACACCCACGCTCATGTTCGGGGCAAAAACAATGGCAATTTTTTGTGCTGCTGCTTCTATGGCGTGTTTGCCCTGCTCGGTGAAACCGGTGGTGCCGATAACGCATTTGACGTTGTGCCGTAAGCACGCTTGCAAGTGGGTTAATGTGCCTTCTGGGCGGGTGAAATCAATTAGGCAGTCGGCGTTGGCTAGGGCGTCCAGGTTGTCAGTAATCAGAATACCGGTGTCTAGACCCAGTCCAAAGCCAGCGTCTTGGCCCAAGGCATCTGAATCGCTACGATCTAGTGCAACCGTGAGTGTTAGTGCAGGGTGTTGCAACACGGCTGCTATCAGCATGCGACCCATGCGACCACTGGCTCCGGTAATGGCAATACGCATTGTTTATTCCTTTAACGCAAAGGTTCGGTGGTGTCCTGTCCGGCCTGGGGGTCACCAGGATCGGCTGGGCGTGTTTCCTGATTCAGGAAAGGGATAACACGGTGTTGCGGCTGATCCTGAACTTCTTCACTATTCGCTTCAGGATGTAGTTTGACAACAGTGCCGTCTTTGCTCATGCCAGTGTCGGTTTTCTCGAAGGGCTGGCGGTCTGGTTGCTCGTCACCAACCCAGCGAACCAGGCTATCGCCTTCGAACCAGACGGTAAACTTGCGTTCTAGTTCTTTTCCGTAGCCGGGCTTGTTATAGTATGGGTAATCCCAGCGATCTGTGCGGAATATATCCAATAGGGTGGGGGTGCCTAAAAGAAACCGGACCTGCTCCCGTGTCATGCCAACTTCCAGTTGTGCAACTTCAGTGGATGTAATCCAATTGCCTTGTTGCACATCGGGACGGTATGGAAACCCCCAGTTAGTCGAGCCGCAGGCACTTAAGGCCAGGGCAAGCGTGCCAACCGCAAGGCCGGTACGCAACGTTGAAAATTGTCTTTTTGCAGTCGTCAGCACAAAATGCCCCTGTAAATCAGATCAGATAAAACCGTTATCATAAAGGTTTAAGAATAAACGCATAATAGCGTTAGTCGGCGTCGGCTGCACTGGCAATCTTTGTTAGTGCTCTGACTTTACCCCGTAATCACCAAGGATTTTGACTGATGAACGATCAGAATGAACTAAAGAGTATGGGGCTGAAGGCAACATTTCCTCGCCTTAAAATTCTGGATATCTTTCGCAAGGCCGATATTCGTCACCAAAGCGCAGAAGATGTTTACCGTACCCTAATGGCCGAAGATGTGGATATCGGCCTGGCAACGGTGTACCGGGTATTGATGCAGTTTGAACAGGCGGGCATATTGGTGCGCAGTCAGTTCGATGGCAGCAAAGCTGTGTTCGAATTGAACGATGGCGATCATCATGATCACCTTATCTGTACAACCTGCGGCAAGGTCGAGGAGTTTTCAGACCCTGTTATTGAACAACGTCAGCACCATGTGGCTGATGAACACGGCTTTGTATTAGAAAGCCACACTATGTTGTTGTATGGAATATGTCCAGATTGTGCGACCAAGCAACGTACCTGACCTAGAACGGCACGCCGTGCTATTCCATAACTAGCATTTCCTTAGCGTGTTTGCGGGTGGTTGCTGTGATTTTCAGGCCACCCAACATCCGCGCAATTTCATTGATGCGACCCGTTTGATCTAATGGCGTTATTGTCGATAGTGTGGTGTCGCCTGACATGGATTTGCGCACTTCGTAATGGTGCATACCTTTAGCCGCAACTTGTGGCAGGTGGGTAACGCATAGTACTTGGTGGCGTAGCCCCAGTTCGTGTAGCAGGCGCCCTACAACTTCAGCGACAGCACCGCCTACGCCGGTATCCACTTCGTCAAAAATTAATGTGGGTACACGCGCAGCTTGGCTGGCAATGACGGATAGCGCTAGTGATAAACGAGCCAGTTCACCACCCGAGGCGACTTTCGCCAGAGGACGAGGGCGTGTACCTGCGTGACCAGCAACCAGAAACTCTACCGTTTCTGTGCCATGCGATGAGGGGTCACAGGCGGTTAATGCAATGTCAAAACGGCCGCCTTGCATGGCCAGAGTTTGCATGGCCACCGTGACCTGATCAGATAGCCGTTTGCTGGTTTTTTCCCTGGCCTTGGTTAACTCTGTGGCTACGCTTAGGTAGTTGGCTTGGGCTTGTTGCACTTGTGCTGCCAGGACATCAAGATTGGCGGCTGCTTGATTAGCGTCCAGTTGTTGACGTAGGCTGGCATGTAAGGCGAATAGGTCTGCAGGTTCCGTTTTGAACTGGCGAGCCATGTCGAAGATGGCTGATAAGCGTTGTTCGGCCTGTTCTAGTGCCAGAGGGTCTAGTTCCAGGCGGTTTAGATAGCTATTCAGATCAGAGACGGCTTCGGTAGCAGCGATACGTGCCGACTCGATAGCGTCGTAAATGTCTTGTAAGTGGCTATCGTGTTTAAGCAGATGGCTGATTTGCTGGGTGGCGGTTTTTAGCGCTAGCAAGGCAGAGGACTGTTCGTCGTCTAGGGCCGCTAGGGCCAGGGTGGTGCCGTCCACTAGCGCCTGGGCATGTGCCAGGCGATTGTGATTGTTTGTGATGCTGTCCCATTCGTCTTCGTGCAGGTTCAGGCGATCCAGTTCAGATAGCTGCCATTCCAGACGTTCGCGTTCTTGCTGATGGCTGGCAGCTTGCTGACGTGCGGTGACTAACGCTTTTTCTGCGCTTTGCCAAAGTAACCAAGCCTGCTGTACCTGGCGTGCCAAGTCCTGGTGGCCGCCTTGCGCGTCTAGTAGGTCGCGTTGGCTGGCTGGTTTCAACAGGCTTTGGTGGGCATGCTGTCCGTGGATATCCACTAAGTGTTCGGCCAGTTCGCGCAGCTGTCCCAGGGCTACGGGTAGTCCATTGATAAAAGAACGGCTACGTCCTTGACTATCGATAACACGACGAAGTACCAGTAGGTCGTCGGTGTCGATCTCGTGTTCCTCGAGCCAAGACAGCAAGCTGTTGGGGACGTCGAACATGGCGGTGATGTCGGCTTTGCTGGCGCCTTCACGCAATACACCGACATCGCCGCGCGAACCTAAGGCTAGCGACAAGGCATCTATTAGTATGGATTTTCCAGCGCCGGTTTCCCCTGAGAATACGGTAAAACCGTTGTCGAAATGGATTTCCGCTTGATTGACAATAACAAAATCGCGTATGTGCAAGGTACGCAGCATGATTTATTCGGCCTCGTCCAAGGTTTGTGGCATATGATTCCAATGCAGCTTACGCCGTAATGTGGAAAAAAAGCTATAGCCTTTGGGATGTATAAAGCGCACCGAGTGCTGGGAGCGACGCACATCGATGCGGTCACCGGGCTGGCAGTCAGACCAGGTTTGCATGTCGAAGTGGACGCTGGCACCGGATTCCACCCGGCCCAAGGCTGTGATGGTTAAGCTAAGAGTGCCGTTGTCAGGCAGCACTATGGGGCGGTTAGATAGGGTTTGTGGCGCTACGGGAACCAGCAGTATGGCATTTAAGCTGGGGTGCAGTATGGGGCCGTTGACCGATAAGGAATAGGCGGTTGACCCCGTAGGTGTGGAAACAATTAATCCATCCGAGCGCTGGTTGTACATAAAAGCACCATCAAATTCGACACGCACTTCTATCATGCCGCCGCGACCGGCACGGCTAAGCACCACGTCATTTAAGGCGGCGCCAGAAAAAAGCGTGTCGCCGGCACGCACCACACGCCCCTCCAGGATGGGGCGGTCTTCGATGTTGAAGTTACCTTGCATGACCCTGGTCAGGGCTTCGGTGGCATTATGTAAGGGGATGTCGGTAATAAAACCTAATCGACCATGATTGATGCCAATTAACGGTACATTAGACTTGGCCAGTTTACGGGCAGCACCCAGCATAGTGCCATCGCCGCCCATAATGACGGCCAGGTCGGCTTGTTCGCCTATGGCTTGGTAGTCCACAATGGGGTATTCGGTGACACCAGTGTTTTGTGCGGTTTCACTTTCTACCATGACGTGACGCCCGGATTGTTTCAGCGTGCTAGCCAGCTCGCGCAGGGGCGCATCAAGTCCGCTGTCTTGATATCGTCCAATAAGAGCAACATTTTTAAAATGCATACGACCAACACCTTGCTAAGTGAAGAATGACAGAAGTGAATTATAGAGTCCCTATTGCCATCTGGCTGTAGGTAGAAAAACGGTAATGGCAGGATTGCTTAAAATAGTGTTATGGATGACCGAGCGAATGCGCTACTGAAGGCGCTGATAGAACGATATATTGCTGATGGGCAGCCAGTAGGCTCACGGACATTGTCCAAGATGTTTGAGCTATCGCCAGCGACAATACGTAATGTAATGTCTGACTTGGAAGATTTAGGGCTGATACATAGTCCGCACACTTCGGCGGGTCGTGTACCTACGCCCCAAGGGTATCGTTTGTTTGTAGATCGTATGCTGGCTGCGCGCCAGTTCGAGCTACTACAACCCAGCCAGATCTGCCAGATATTGCCTGCGGCTGAACCGGGTAGGGCCGTTAGCGCTGCGGCGGCGTTATTGTCGAATTTGTCACAGTTTGCCGGCGTGGTGTTGGCCCCCAAACGCGCTCAGGTGTTTCGTCAGATCGAGTTCATACGGTTGTCTGAAAAACGGGTGTTATTAATTATTATTACCCCCGATGGCGATGTGCAAAACCGCATCTTGTTTATGCCTCGTGACTATATCGAGCAAGAACTACTGGAGGCAGCAAACTTCTTCAATCAGAACTTTGCTGGTTTATCGTTTAAACAGGTCAAGCAGGCGCTGACCCAAGACTTATCGTCCTTACAGGAAGACATTTCCAACCTGATGCGAGCCGCTGTCGATGCCGGAACATCGGAGGGTGATACCGATGATGCCGTCGTTATTTCGGGTGAAAGCAAATTGCTAGAGGTATCCGACATCACTAGCGATATGGATCGTCTTAGGGGCATGTTTGCACTCTTCGAGAAAAAAACCGACCTTTTGCAATTGCTGGATGTATCTAGTCGCTCGCAAGGTGTACAAATTTATATTGGTGGCGACTCGCAGTTGGTGCCTCTGGAAGACGTGTCTGTGGTCACGGCGCCTTATGGTGTAGATGGCCAGGTTGTGGGCACCCTGGGGGTTATAGGGCCGTCCCGCATGGCATATGAAAGGGTAATACCCATAGTCGATATCACAGCACGTTTGCTATCTAATGCCTTAAGCCACAATCGTTCATGATAGGCTCTTTACTGCTTAATTGGATTTTGAAAATTTATGTTGTTTACATCGCCATACGCCCCCGAGGCTGTCGACGAGCATGCGTTAAACCCGAATCCGCCTTTGCGTGAAGCAGGCCCTATAGGGGTCTTGATGGTAAATTTGGGTACGCCTGATGCCCCCACGCCGTCGGCGATCAGACGTTATTTGGCAGAGTTTTTATCTGATCCACGCATTATTGAAATTCCCCAATGGTTATGGCAAATTATTTTGCGTGGTTTTATTCTCACCCGCAGGCCTGCGGCGCTGGCGCCGCGTTACAAAGATATTTGGCTGAAGCAAGGTTCACCGCTATTGGTGTACAGCCAAGCGCAAGCTGACGGTGTGCAACAGGCCTTGCTGGCGGATAATATTCACGTTGAGTTGGCGATGCGTTACGGTAATCCGTCGATTGCAGCAGGTCTGGACGCACTGAGGGCGGCAGGCTGCGAGCGTATTTTGACGTTGCCTTTGTATCCGCAATATGCGGCAAGTACTACGGCTACTGTAGTCGATAGTGTGCATGCTTGGGCTAAGCGTCAACGTAATCAGCCTGAACTGCGTTTCATCAAGCGTTACCATGACCTGCCTGCGTACATCAATGTGTTGGCTCGTCAGGTCCAAGATCACTGGACCGCGCATGGTAAGCCTGAACGTTTATTGCTTAGTTTCCATGGCGTGCCGCGACGTACAATAGAACTGGGTGACCCCTATCACCGCGACTGCATGGAGACGGCAGCGTTATTAAAGCAGCAGCTAGGGGCCGATGGCGATTTGCTACGCGTGTCGTTCCAAAGCCGTTTTGGTGCAGCAAAATGGTTAGAGCCCTATACCGAGCCTACGTTAAGGTCCTGGGCCAAGCAAGGAATTAAACAGGTGGATGTGATGTGTCCTGGATTTCTGGCAGACTGCTTGGAAACCCTAGAGGAAATTCAGGTCGAATGTCGTGATGCTTTTGTGGCAGATGGCGGGCAACAGTTGCGTTACTTACCTTGTCTGAATGACGACCCGGAATGGATTTCCGGTCTTACCGACTTGATAGGCAAGCATTTGTTGGGCTGGACTGATCAAGCAAACTCCAAATAAATGGAACGTATCGTTCATTGGTGAGCATTCCAATTGTCGTATTGCAATCGGCGTATCGACGTATACAAAACGAGTTCTAAGCGTATTTACACGCATGAGAACAAAAAGACTTGAAATGAGGGCAAACGCCCTCATTTTTATTGAATTGAATGACATGTAATGTGGAGATTTTTATGTCGGCACCTAACGAACCCCAGGATCCTAACCCAGTAGATCCGCTAACTGACACTTCTGAAAACTTAGAGGTAGGTGAGCTTTTGTTCCCCGCCGAGGACGATTTGCTGGCCGCAGCCCAAGCGCAAATCAGCGATTATCACGATCAATTATTGCGTGCTCGTGCAGAAATGGAAAATATCCGTCGTCGGGCTCAGGAAGATGTGGCCAAGGCCCGTAAGTTCGGTACGGAGTCGTTTGCCGAAAGTCTAGTGCCTGTTAAAGACAGCCTGGAAGCTGCCTTGGCACAAACCGAGCAAACTGCCCAGGCTTGGCAAGAAGGCGTAGAAGCCACCTTGCGTCAATTGAACTCGGCCTTCGAGCGTAATCTGCTCAAAGAGGTCGCACCTGCACAAGGTGATAAGTTTGATCCTCATGTACACCAAGCAATATCGAACGTTCCATCCGATTTCCCAGAAGGCACTGTGGCCCAGTTATTGCAAAAAGGCTACACCATTGCTGATCGCGTATTACGTCCTGCGCTGGTCATGGTGTCAGCCGGTCCAGCCGCCTAGTTTTCTATTGAGAATACTCTGATGGCATAACAAAATTTGGGATAAGGCTTGAAATTATCGGCTATACCCCCATTTATGATCCATCAGCTAGTTAATTCACTAATCAAATTTTTTTGCAGGTAAACATCATGGGTAGAATTATTGGTATTGACCTGGGTACGACCAACAGCTGTGTTGCCGTACTCGATGGAAAAACACCACACATTATTGATAACGCCGAAGGTACGCGTACTACGCCGTCCATCGTGGCTTACATGCCCGACGGTGAAGTTCTGGTGGGTGCGCCCGCCAAGCGTCAGGCCGTAACCAATCCTAAGAACACGCTATTTGCTGTCAAGCGCCTTATCGGTCGTAAGTTTGACGAAAAAGCCGTTCAAAAAGATATCGAACTGATGCCTTACAGCATCATCAAAGCCGATAACGGCGATGCCTGGGTAGAAGCTCAGGGCAAACAGTTGGCGCCTCCCCAGGTGTCGGCCGATGTCTTGCGTAAAATGAAAAAGACCGCCGAAGATTACTTGGGCGAAGAAGTGACGGAAGCTGTGATTACAGTTCCTGCTTACTTTAACGACGCACAGCGCCAAGCGACAAAAGACGCAGGTCGTATCGCTGGTCTGGATGTCAAACGTATCATTAACGAGCCTACTGCTGCTGCCTTGGCCTTTGGTATGGATAAGGCCACCACAGGCGACCGTAAAATTGTCGTTTATGACTTGGGCGGTGGTACGTTCGACGTATCCATTATTGAAATTGCCGATGTTGACGGTGAAAAGCAATTTGAAGTGCTGTCCACGAACGGTGATACCTTCTTGGGTGGCGAAGACTTCGACCAGCGCATCATTCAGTACATCATTGACGAGTTCAAGAAAGAAAGCGGTGTTGATCTGTCTAAAGACGTATTGGCATTGCAGCGTTTGAAAGAATCCGCTGAAAAAGCCAAAATTGAATTGTCGTCTGCTCAGCAAACTGACATCAACCTGCCTTACATCACAGCCGATGCTTCGGGTCCTAAACACCTGAATCTGAAAATGACACGTGCCAAGCTGGAAGCTCTGGTGGAAGACCTGATCGACCGCAGCATGGAACCATGTCGCATCGCGATCAAGGACGCTGGCATCAAGGTTTCAGAAATTGATGACGTGATTCTGGTTGGCGGCATGACACGTATGCCTAAGGTGCAGGAAAAGGTCCAGGAGTTCTTTGGTAAAGAACCCCGCAAAGACGTACACCCTGACGAGGCAGTAGCTGCAGGTGCCGCTATTCAAGGTTCTGTCTTGGCCGGTGACCGTACCGACGTTCTGTTGCTGGACGTGACTCCACTGTCCCTGGGTATTGAAACTCTGGGTGGCGTTATGACCAAAATGATCCAGAAAAACACGACGATACCTACTCGGTTTTCGCAAGTGTTTTCTACCGCTGACGATAACCAGCCAGCAGTTACCATCAAGGTCTTCCAAGGCGAGCGTGAAATTGCTGCTGGTAACAAGGGCTTGGGCGAGTTCAACCTCGAGGGTATTCCACCTGCAACGCGTGGTACGCCACAAATTGAAGTGACCTTCGATATCGACGCCAACGGTATTTTGCATGTGTCCGCCAAAGACAAGGGCACTGGCAAAGAAAACAAGATCACCATCAAGGCCAACTCAGGCTTGACGGACGAGGAAGTCGAACGCATGGTCAAAGATGCTGAAGCCAATGCCGAAGACGACCACCGTGTGGCAGAACTGGCTTTGGCGCGTAATGCCGCTGATGGCCTAGTGCACTCTACCCGCAAGTCGTTGGAAGAGTATGGTGACAAGCTTGAAGCTGCCGACAAGGAAGCCATAGAAGCCGCTATCGCGGATGTCGAAGCCACCTTGAAGGAAGACAGCGATAAAGCAGCCATTGACGCTAAAGTCGAAGTGCTGAATACCGCTGCCATGAAGCTGGGCGAAAAGATGTACGCCGATATGCAAGCACAAGCTGAAGCGCAGCCAGGCGCAGATAACGCCGGTCCCGCTGAAGACGATGTCGTCGATGCTGACTTCAAAGAAGTTAAGCGCGATCAATAACGTTTGTTTGTAGCGGTTCTCGCCCGATTTCCGGCATTATCTGGGGATCGGGCATTCTTGTTCTGTCTGACACAAGCAGGCGTCTTAAACGTAAGCAATTCACATGTCAAAACGCGACTTTTATGAAATTCTGGGTGTTGCTAAAAACGCATCCGATGACGAGCTGAAAAAAGCTTATCGCCGGCTGGCGATGAAGTATCACCCTGACCGCAACCCCGATAGCAAAGAATCTGAAGAGAAGTTCAAAGAGGCCAAAGAGGCTTACGAGATGCTCTCTGACGAGCAAAAGCGTGCGGCATACGATCGCTTTGGTCACGCTGGCGTGGATCCGAATGCAGCAGGGGCCGGTGGTGGCATGGGCGGAGCAGGCTTTGCCGATGCCTTTGGTGATATTTTTGGTGAGATTTTTGGTGGTGGTGGCCGTCGTGGTGGCGGTGGTGGTGGACCTCAGGTTTACCGAGGTGCCGACCTGAAATTCAGCTTGGAAATTAGCCTGGAACAAGCAGCTAATGGGTTTGAAACAGAAATCCGTGTACCTAGCTGGGAAAACTGTGAAGTGTGTCACGGTTCAGGTGCCAAACCCGGTACCCAGCCGAAAACCTGCCATACCTGTGATGGTCATGGTGCCGTACGCATGCAGCAGGGTTTTTTCAGTGTGCAACAAACTTGCCCCACCTGCCATGGCTCGGGCAAAGAAATCACAGATCCATGTAATGCCTGTGATGGCGTAGGACGTACTCGCAAGAACAAAACCTTGCAGGTCAAGATACCAGCAGGTATTGATGACGGCATGCGCATACGCTCTACTGGCAACGGCGAGCCTGGTGTTAATGGCGGCCCTCCGGGGGATCTGTATGTGGAAATCCAGCTTAAGCCGCATGGCATTTTCCAGCGCGAAGGCGAAGATCTGCATTGTGAACTGACAATACCGTTTACTAAAGCAGCATTGGGTGGCGAGCTGGAAGTGCCTACTTTGTCTGGTCGGGGTGAAATCACCATACCTGAAGGTACACAAACTGGGAAAACCTTCCGCTTGCGTGGCAAAGGCGTGCGCGGTATACGGTCCAGTTATCCTGGCGACTTGTATTGCCACGTGGTGGTAGAAACACCGGTACGTTTAACCGAAGAACAGCGAAAAATTTTGCAGCAGTTCGAGGCATCCTTGCAATCAGGTGGTGAAAAGCATTCGCCTAAAAGCCAGTCCTGGACTGACAGAGTAAAAAGCTTTTTTAGCTGATTCTTGATCTAAAAGAAATGGCCGCTCTATTAAACAGAGCGGCCATTTTCTTTTATGAGCGCATTATTTGGACTGGCTAGCTGGTACTGTCTTGGTACTATCAGCAGCTAATGCAGTACTGAACTGACGAATGTCTAGGGTGGCTTTTACCGCCTGGTTGACTTGATCCGCAGTCAGCTTGCGCAAGTCATCATCTATGCCTTGTGACCAGGCAAAGTTGCGATCTTGTTGCATGTAATTAATCCAAGCCGTTGCCAATGTGTCATCGGATGTGCGGGCCAGTTTGCGATAGTTAAGCAAGGCGGTGGCGCCTTCTTGGATTTCCGCGTCAGTAAAACCATCTTTTAGTACGCGCTCTAGTTCTTCGTGCACTGCTGATGTCAGTTTTTGTGCGTTTTCTGGTGCGAGTATCGCGTATATGGTCCACATGCCAGAGTCTTCATACGGTGAAATCGTCAGGTTACTACGCACGTTATATGACAAGCCGTCTTGCTCCCTGATGCGATTCCACAGGCGTGAGGTTTCTGAGCTGCCTAATAGATAATTGGCCAGATAAAGTGCCGGGAAATCAGGGTCGGTATCTTTACGCTTCAGGGGCAATGTCATCATATAGAAGGCATTGGCCTTGTCGGGTGTGTTAATGACAAAGTTTTCTGGCGTTACTGGGTACCAGGGGTGTGAAATGCGCTGGTAGGTCGGTGCTTTAGCCCAGCCTTGTAAGCCGGTTTTTAGTGAGGCGGTAACGGCTTCGGGATCAAAGTCACCGACAGCCGAAAAACGTACCATTCCGGCGCCGTAAAACCGCTGATGAAAGGCTTTCAGGGTTTCGGGAGTGAGTGCGGCCGTTTCCTCTAGGGACTCGTCAAAAGTAGGTATGTAACGTATGTCGTCACGTGCCCAGGGTTGTTCGTGGCGTGATAAAGCGCGTGATGCCAAGGCGTTAGGCTCGGCCATCGCATTTTTAATACTGGTGTTGACTTGGCGTTGGTACTCGGCCAGTTCATTAGCAGGGAAGTTGGCTTCGCGGGCAATATGTAATACTAGTTTTACCAGCTCTGGTAGGTGCTCGCGAGTGGTCGACATACCCACCGCTAGGGTAGAGGCATCACCACTGTAGCTTACGTCGGCTTTTAGGGCGTCGTAGCGGTCTTGGATGTCCTGGCGTGACATTTGGTGAGTCCCGTGATCCAGTAACGATATGACGGCGGCTGCAGTGTTACGTTGGCCTTTTAGGCTTTCCAGATCGCCAAATTGTATGATCATCCTGGCATCGACAAGGTTGCCTCGAGTGGCCTTGGGCAATAAAGCTAGCTCCACATGTCCATTGGGCATAGGCAGTTCAGTCAGCGTGGTACTGGCGTCGATATTGGCAGGGCTGGGATCAAAGGCGGCCACAGCCGCTTCTATTGCTTTGCCTTTGTAGTCTTTTAGGCTATCTGATAATGAAATGGCAGTGGGGGTAGGGGCCCGTAGGGGTTGGTCGGTGGGTATGTACAGACCATTGGTGCGGTTGCTGGCAACCAGCCAGTTAGCTGTGGCTTGTTGCACCTGCTCTAGTGGCATGGCTTCGACACGGTCGCGTTGCAAAAAGAACAAACGCCAGTCGCCTTCAGCAACGGATTCAGATAAGGCGCCAGCCAGACTGACTGGATTAGCAAAGGTTTGTGACCAGCTAGTTAGCCACTTGTTGCGTATACGATCCAAGTCGGCTTGGATAAAGGGCTCGGTGACAACCGATGCCAGTGTGTCGTCCAGAGTTTTCAGTGCCAAGGCTTGGTCCATGCCAGGTTCTAGTTGGGCACCAAAGAAAGCGTAACCAGGCTGGTACATGCCTGCAGCAAAGCCGAATACATCTGTACTTAATTTATTGCCGACCAGCTGATGGTAAAGGCGACCTGATGGAGTATCGGCCAGAATACTAACGCCTAGGTCCAGTGCGCTAAAGTCAGGGCTACCTGCTGCAGGAGCATGAAATAGGGCGGCAATCAGAGGGCTACCACCGTGACGGCGCAATGTTACTTGGCGTTCACCGTCTTGGACGGGCTCTACCGTATATTCCGGTGGTAGAACGCGGGTGGGCTTGGGTATGGGTAAGAAAGCCTGAGCAATAGACGTTAAGGTGGTGTCAGGATCAAACTGGCCAGAGATGATTAATACTGCATTATCGGGCTGGTAATACAGGGTGTAAAAAGCCCGTAGCTGTGCAATATCCACATTTTCAACGTCAGTTCTGGCACCTATGGTGCTTTGGCCGTAGTTGTGCCATTGGTAAGCAGTGGCCTGCATTTTTTGTAGCAGTATTTGAAAAGGGCTGTTTTCACCGCGCTCCATTTCGTTGCGCACAACGGTCATTTCAGCATCTAGGTCTTCGCGCAGTATTAGCGAATTCACCATAGCATCCGCTTGCCATCGAATATACCAATCTAGGGTTTCTGTATTGGCGGCAAAGCTGGCGTAGTAGTTGGTGCGGTCAGCGCTGGTGGAACCATTGGCTTGCAGACCACGCTTGGAAAACTCCCCTAGTGCATTTCTAAGAGTGGGGGTGCCGCGAAACAGCATGTGCTCTAGTAAGTGAGCCATACCGGTCTGGCCGTAATTTTCTTGCCTGGCACCTACCAGGTAAGTCATGTTGACCGTAGTGTTGGGTTTGGAGTTGTCGGGTGCCAATAACACCTTTAGTCCGTTATTTAGTGTGTATTCGGTAACACCTTCGACACTGGGGCCTGCATTGACTCCGGCGGGCAAGGTCACGGCGATAGACGATAACGGCAAAAGGCCCACACTGAGTACGACAGCAAGGCGGGAAATTAGACGGGGGAACAGGGCTGGCATAGGCGTAAGGTCCTACTTTAAGATGCGAATTTGGTCGTGAGTGTTCACGCGAATAGTGTCGGTTTTAACACGTGACAGGATGTTATATAGCTAACTGGAAAATTATTTTGAGAGCATGCGCATGGCCTGCTCTAGTCCGCTTACTGTTACAGGGTACATACGGTCATGCACAATGTTTTTGATGATAGCTATGGACTGGCGGTACTGCCAATACCCTTCAGGCTCTGGGTTTAACCACACAGATTTCGGCCAGGTATCTAGTAGCCGTTGTAGCCAAGTGGCGCCTGTTTCTTTGTTGTGATGCTCGACCGAACCACCGGGGTGTAAAATTTCGTAGGGGCTCATGGTGGCATCACCAACGATGATTAAGCGCCAATCGTCGTTGTATTTACGTAATATGTCCCATGTGTCCAGGCGCTCGTTGTGACGTCGGCCATTGTGTTGCCATAACGACTCGTAGGGACAATTATGAAAGTAGTACACGTCTAAATGGCGAAATTCACTACGTGCAGCAGAAAATAACTCTTCGACCCTGGCAATGTGGTCGTCCATGCTTCCACCTACATCCAGCAACATCACGACTTTAACGGTGTTGTGCCGCTCGGGCACCATTTGCAGATCTAGAAACCCTGCATTACGAGCTGTGCTGTGTATGGTGTCTTCTAGGTCCAGCTCAAGCTCGGCACCTTCACGGGCAAAGCGGCGCAGCCGTCGTAAAGCCATTTTGAAGTTACGCGTACCTAATTCCTGTTGGTCATCGTAATCACGGTATTCACGTTTTTCCCAGACTTTGACAGCAGTTCTGTTGCCTGCCGATGGCCCGCCGACGCGTATCCCTTCAGGATGGTAACCACCGTGTCCGAAGGCGGATGAGCCGCCTGTGCCTATCCATTTGTTGCCACCGGCATGCCGGCCTTTCTGTTCTTCAAGGCGCTCTTTGAATAGTTCCATAAGCTTGTCCCAGCCATGTTTTTCTATCGCGGCTTTTTCTTCAGGACTAAGGTTTTTTTGGAATTCTTTAATGAGCCAATCCAGTGGGATTTCCTTGTCGGCAGGTAATGCCGCTTCAAGCTTTTTGTAGTAACTGCCGAACGCCTGGTCATAGCGATCAAACAGGGTTTCATCTTTGACCAGGGTGAGGCGCGCTAGGTGATAAAAATCATCCAACGTGGGCGGCATGATGTTGCTTTGCAAGGTTTCTAACAGGGTTAGGTATTCCTGTACAGAAACCGGCAATTTGTGAGCGCGCAAATGGTAGAAGAAGTCAGTCAGCATAGGAAGTTGGCGTGGGTCCGGTCAGCGGCTATTTGGGTGGCTGTATGCAGCTTGGTACTTATGGTGAAATTCCTAGCGGCGTTGGCCGACACGCGCCATAGCCGCTAGTCTTTCTAGTAGGCTTAAATCCTGTTCGTTTTTTAATAAAGCCCCAGCCATTAAGGGAAGGTCACCGTTTACGCTGTTGATGTCTGCGGCCGGTATGGATTCATTCATCAGTAAACGTAGCCAATCCAAGAATTCAGAGGTGGATGGCTTTTTCTTCAAGCCAGGGGCGTCGCGTAAGGCAAAAAACGTATCCAGGGCTGCTGACAGTACGTCTTGACGAATGTCGGGGTAATGCACCGAAACGATTTCTTGTAAGGTATTGCGATCGGGGAAGTTGATGTAATGAAAAAAGCAGCGACGTAAAAAAGCGTCGGGCAGGTCTTTTTCATTATTGGAAGTGATAATAATTAATGGACGGTGTCTGGCTTTTATGGTTTGGCGGGTTTCGTAAACATGAAACTCCATGCGATCCAGTTCGCGTAGCAAGTCGTTAGGGAACTCAATGTCGGCTTTGTCGATTTCGTCGATCAGGACAACGACAGGTTCATCGGCATCGAAGGCTTGCCATAAGACGCCCTTGACGATGTAGTTGCCGATATCACGGACTTTTTCATCGCCTAACTGCGAGTCGCGCAACCGTGATACCGCATCATATTCATATAAACCCTGGTGGGCTTTAGTAGTGGATTTAATATGCCATTGCAGCAAAGGCCTTTGCAATGCAGCGGCCACTTCTTCTGCCAGCATGGTTTTGCCGGTGCCGGGTTCACCTTTGATCAGTAAGGGGCGCTGCAGGGCCAGTGCAGCGTTGACAGCCAGCTTCAGGTCCTCGGTGGCGATATAGCGTTCGGTACCTGTAAAACGTGATTGATTATGTTGTGTCATGTTTTGTCGCTTGGGGTAAGCACTATGTCAATATATAAAAGAGGTTCTGTTTGATCTTACTCAATTATCGTACAATCGACGAGTTGATTTGGGTAAGGCCGGTCAAAGCCGGTTTCCGTTTACTGCTAATAACGAGAGCTCCTATGAAGTTGCGAACATCCTTGAAGCAGGCTTTGTCTGCGTTGGCCTTTATGGCTACCTGTGCTGTTTCTGCCCAGGTCATGGCCGCCGACGCTGCCCCTGTAGGCGATGCCGAAGCCGCACGTAATGATAAAATCTCGATGTGTATAGGCTGTCATGGTATCAAAGGCTACAAAGCCAGCTTCCCCGAGGTCTACCATGTTCCCATGATTGCAGGTCAGAATGCTGACTACCTAGTAGCGGCATTGAAAGATTATGCCAGTGGTGCCCGATCCTTTCCATCTATGGAAGTTATTGCGCAAAGCCTGTCTGACCAAGACATCGCTGATCTTGCCGCCTACTATTCCAATCTTAAATAATCGGGGGCTCTAATGAAACAACTAAAACTCGCCCTTATCGGGTCGGCATTGATCATGGCTACTAACGGTGCGTTTGCCGCCGACCTGGACGCTGGCAAAGCCGCCTTCGAAAAATTCACCTGTGCTTCTTGTCATGGTGCTGATGCAAAAACATCTACCAGTCCGGCCTATCCTATATTGGCAGGTCAGCATGCTGACTATCTTAAGCACGCACTAACTTCCTACAAACGCGGTGCAGCTGGTGCGCCAGCAACAGCAAACATCCGTAAAAATGCCATTATGGGCGCTATGGTAGCTCAGCTATCCACTATCGATATTGACAATATATCGGCCTGGTTGGCAACTTTGCCATCTGACCTGGCAGTGCGCAAATAAATTGCTTATTAAAAAAGGGGCTGTTGAATGTGGCCCCATTTTTATAGTGGTTCATACTTAATATTGTGGTTGATGCGGCGTTGCCGCTTTTGCGCTGCCCAGCTTAGTGACGGGTAGCATGACGCCGTATTAGGTCTAAATAGCGGTCATTATCAAATGGGGTTTTTAGCCGTTGTGCTTCCCAAATGATTTCACCCAAGGCGTCCATAATAATATGCATGGCATCGTGGGCATCGTGGGTACCCAGTAGTCCCTGATATGCCGCCTTAATCCCAGGTGGCTGGTCTATAGATAGTTGTTCGGTAATGGCCAGGTGCATGGATAAATGCAAAAAAGGATTGGTTTTTCCTTGCTCAGGCAGGTAGTCCTTAATCGTTATTTCTGGGTTGACCATGTCATCATGGTATTCAGGATGCTGCTGAATAATCGTCACCGCCATCATCTCTAAAGGCGTCAACACACTTTTGGCCTGGTGTTTTTTCCAGGAGTCGGTAAAAAATAAGCGAACTTGCTCGCGCGTAGGGTTGAACATAGTTTTCCTGGTTATGGGGCTAGCCCCTGGCGTAGTTTGTATTATAAAGCTGGCCTTGCAAGGCTAAGGTTAGCCAGGCAATATAGCGTAACGTTAAAATTTTTGCGGAAGTAGGCTAAACTACTCTTATATAAGACTACTTGATGGTCCGGCTTCGGGTGCGTCATGTGGTCGTAACACCTGGCTTAACTTATTTATCCATCTCGTATTCGATTACTGGAGCATACATGTCTTATCAGCATATCAAGATCCCAGCCGTGGGCCAGAAAATTTCGGTGAATGCCGACTTTTCGCTTAACGTTCCTGATGAACCCATTATTCCTTACATCGAAGGCGACGGTACTGGTGTTGATATTTCACCCGTCATGATCAAGGTTGTGGACGCAGCTGTCGCTAAGGCCTACGATGGTAAGCGTAAAATCCACTGGATGGAAATTTACGCGGGTGAAAAGTCCACTCAAATTTACGGTCCCGATGTCTGGTTGCCAGAAGAGACCCTGGACGCTGTAAAAAACTACGTAGTATCCATCAAAGGCCCGCTGACAACACCCGTCGGTGGTGGTATTCGCTCATTGAACGTGGCACTGCGTCAGCAATTGGATCTGTACGTTTGCTTGCGCCCAGTCCGTTACTTTGCCGGTACTCCTTCCCCAGTACGCGAGCCAGAAAAAACTAACATGGTTATTTTCCGTGAAAACTCGGAAGACATCTACGCTGGTATCGAATTCGAAGCTGGTTCCGAGCAAGCTAAAGAGCTGATCGACTTCCTGCAAAGCAAATTGGGCGTTAACAAAATCCGTTTCCCTGCATCGTCCGGCATAGGTATCAAACCTGTGTCCCGCGAAGGTACACAGCGCTTGGTTCGTAAAGCCATACAGTACGCTATCGACAATGACCGTTCATCGGTGACGCTGGTGCACAAAGGCAACATCATGAAGTACACCGAAGGTGGCTTTCGTGACTGGGGCTACGAATTGGCCCAAGAAGAATTCGGTGCTCAATTGATTGATGGCGGTCCTTGGTGCAAGTTCAAAAACCCAAAAACAGGTCGCGAAATCACCATTAAAGACTCCATCGCCGATGCATTCTTGCAGCAAATCCTGTTGCGTCCTGCAGAATACGATGTTATCGCTACATTGAACCTGAACGGTGACTACGTTTCTGACGCGCTGGCTGCACAGGTCGGTGGTATTGGTATTGCCCCAGGCGCTAACCTGTCTGATTCGGTAGCCATGTTCGAAGCGACACACGGTACAGCACCAAAATACGCAGGCAAAGACTACGTGAACCCCGGCTCGCTGATCTTGTCGGCTGAAATGATGCTGCGTCACATGGGCTGGACTGAAGCGGCTGACTTGATTATTGCCAGCATGGAAAAATCCATACAGTCCAAAAAAGTTACCTACGACTTCGCACGCCTGATGGAAGGTGCGTCGCAGGTATCGTGCTCGGGCTTTGGCCAGGTCATGATCAACAATATGTAATGTAAGATCTGAACTATTGCCTTGCGCTGTAGTTCAATAAAAAGGCCCGTACAGTAATTGCTGTGCGGGCCTTTTTACGTGTAATAATAAATGAAATCATGTAAGACTACGGGCTTAGCGCAGCTGATTTAACAGACTAGGTAAATGTAATGAATTCATCAACATCGTCACCATCAGAATTAAAGCGTGCACAACGCATCGCGACTATGGGTGTGTCTGAAATACTTCGGATCGGAGCGGCTGCTGCACAACGACGTAGGGAAGGTCACCCGGTGGTTGTGCTAGGGGCAGGCGAGCCCGACTTTGACACACCTGATCACATCAAAGAGGCTGGTATCCAAGCGATTAGGGACGGAGCTACTAAATATACGACGCTAGACGGAACGGTCGAACTGAAGGCGGCCATTATCGATAAGTTCCGTCGTGAAAATAGTCTGGAGTTTGCGCTGGATGAAATCACTGTGTCGGCAGGTGCCAAGCAAGTGATTCATAATGCGTTTATGGCGACACTTAGCGCAGGCGATGAAGTAATCATTGCTTCGCCATACTGGACGTCGTATATCGACATGATCGCCATTGCCGATGGAACCGCTGTGCCCGTGCAGTGCCATGAAGCGAATGGGTTTCGTTTAGACGCCGCAGACCTGGAAGCCGCGATTACCCCGCGCACTCGGTGGTTGTTGCTTAACTCACCGTCCAATCCTACTGGGGCCGCCTATTCGGCCGAGCAATTGCGACCCTTGCTTGACGTTTTGCTGCGCCACCCGCATGTTTGGCTGCTTTCAGACGATATCTACGAGCATTTGATTTACGATGACCAGCCTTTTGTGACGGCAGCTCAACTAGAACCCGCACTGAAACCGCGCACGCTAACGGTGAACGGGGTTTCCAAAGCGTATGCTATGACGGGCTGGCGACTTGGCTACGGAGCCGGTCCTAAAGAACTGATTACCGCGATGGCAACGGTACAAAGTCAAAGTACATCGAATCCAAGCTCTATCAGTCAAGTTGCTACGATTGCTGCTTTGAATGGGCCACAAGACATTATTGCCGAGCGTCGGGCAATATTTCAACAGCGACGTGATCTGGTAGTGGGTAGGTTAAATCAAATCGAAGGCATTAGTTGCCGCTTACCAGAAGGGGCGTTTTACATATTTGCCAGCTGTGCAGGCGTTTTGGGTAAAACCACACCTCAAGGGGTAAAAATTGACTCTGATAGCGCATTTTGTAGTTATCTGCTGAATTACTACGATACGGCGATTGTGCCGGGAAGCTGCTTTGGTCTTGGTCCCTATTTCCGTATTTCGTACGCGGCGTCCACTAGCGATATCAACCTAGCTTGCGATAGGATCGCTGCAGCGTGTAAGGCATTATCATGAATTCAAGTATTACTCCAACAAGAACGGCTGCACAAGTACTGATTGCCCAATTAATTAAACAAGGTGTCGAGCGTTTAACCTGTGTACCAGGTGAAAGCTACTTGGCTGCCCTGGATGCTATGCATGACACCGATCTGGATGTCTTGACGTGCCGCTCCGAGGGTGGTGCCGCCATGATGGCTGAAGCCTATGGCAAGCTAACCGGACGGCCTGGAATTTGTTTTGTTACCCGAGGGCCTGGTGCGACGAATGCCAGTCATGGTGTGCATATCGCGATGCAAGATTCCACCCCGATGATTTTATTTATTGGGCAAGTGGATCGCAGCATGCGCGAGCGTGAAGCATTTCAAGAAATTGATTACAAAGCCATGTTTTCGCCTATCTCGAAATGGGTGGTTGAAATCGATAAGGCGGATCGAATTCCTGAACTTATCGCACGTGCGTTTCGTGTTGCTATGCAGGGCAGGCCCGGACCAGTGGTGGTATCGCTACCCGAAGACATGCTGACGGACATCTGCAATGTGCCAGAGGTCCCCTATATAACGCCAGCGGATTCATGGCCAGCACCTGCCGACCTGAAAACGTTTGAGGGTCTTTTGCAAAATGCGAAACGACCTATCGTGATACTGGGGGGATCAACCTGGAGTAGTGCAGCTGTTACATCCATCGTTGATTTTTCCGAACGATACGAACTGCCGGTGGCAACGTCCTTCCGGCGTGCCTCCTTGTTTCCAGCAGATCACCCTAATTACGCAGGCGAACTGGGTATAGGGCCAGACCCACGTTTGAAAACACGCATTGCAGAATCGGATCTCATCATCTTGATTGGTGGGCGGCTCTCCGAGATGCCATCATCGTCGTATACAGTGCTTGATGTACCTAATCCTAGCCAGGATCTGGTTCATGTGTATCCCTGTGCCCAGGAACTGGGTCGGGTGTATCAGCCTAAACTGGCTATTCAGGCAAGTGCTAGCGCGTTTTGCCAGGCGCTGGAAACCCTATCTAGGGATAACAGCGCAGTCAAATGGCAAGGTTCGGCAGCTCAAGCGCATGCTGATTACATTGGTTGGACAGAAACGCCTAGAAAGTTGCCTGGCAACTTTCAATATGGGGAAGTTCTGGCCTGGCTTAGGGACAAACTACCCAATGACGCCATTATTACTAATGGTGCGGGGAACTACGCGGGGTGGATACATAGACACTATCGTTTCCAAAAGTTCGGTACTCAGCTTGCACCTACCAGTGGTTCTATGGGGTATGGAGTACCAGCGGCTATTTTGGCGAAGCGGCAGTTTCCACAACGTACCGTGGTCGCGTTTGCTGGCGATGGTTGTTTCTTGATGAATGGCCAGGAATTCGCAACTGCGGTTCAGTACGATATTCCGGTGGTGGTAGTGGTTATAGATAATGGACGCTATGGCACGATACGCATGCATCAGGACAAAGACTTTCCTAACCGCGTGGTAGCGACAGATCTGAAGAACCCTGATTTTGCAGCGTATGCCCAAGCATTTGGTGGGTATGGCGAACAGGTGCATCATACTAACGAGTTTGCACCCGCACTAGAACGTGCCTTGGCCAGTGGAAAGCCTGCTATTTTGCATTGCTTTTTGGATCCTCGTGCGCAATCTCATGCCAAGGATGTCATTAGCTAGACGTCAACCACCTAATTAATTCGTAAGAATCAGTAAAAAAGGATGATATAGCCGTAAAACCTAGTGGATTCCCTAAGTGTTTATTGTCATAGACTAATGCACAATACTTACATGCAGGTGAGGAGACAAAGCCCTGCATGGGCACGCCGATTTTTTCGGTATAAAAAAAGACCAGCGGTACCCATAAAAAATATAAAAGTAAAAAAGCCAGCGACACAATCGCTGGCTTTTTTCATGGCTATATGTTTTCTTTGGTTTCGGTCTGTTGCAGCAATATTTGGACGGCACCTGCACCACCATCGGCTTCTTTGCATTCTATATAGGCTTGTACTGCCGCCAGTTGCGTAAGCCAACGCCTGACGACGTCTTTCAGAATGGGGGTGTTATTGCGCGAACCATAGCCCTTGCCATGTACAACACGTACACAGCGTATCTGGTGCTCTAAACAAGAAAATAAAAAACGGTCCAGACGTTCACGGGCCTGATCCAGGGTGCTGCCATGTAAGTCCAAGCTGGCTTGTACTGGCCATTTACCGCGTCTCAAGCCTTTGATCAGATCGCCAGCATGTGGCGAACGTATAAACACACGGTCATTTTGATCGGTGTGGGCTGCCATGTAGTGATCGGACACTTGTACTGCCAAGGGGGCGTTGGTGTCGCCGCTGGCATGTTGACGACGCTCTATCAGTAGTTGTGCTGAGGCACTAGGTACAGGCTCTACTAGTACGCGTTGTTGCCCTTTAATGGGGGTGACACTGGTCATCGCCTGTCGGAACAGCTTGATGTCTACGGCAGGTAAGGTGCTAGCACTGGGTGCATGATCAGCTGTGTGCCCTACTACTGGCGTCAGTGGGGCTACAGCTAGCTTGGCCTGAGCCAAATTGGCTGCTAACTGCTGTGCCTGTGCGACCCGTTTGCGTTTGGGCAAAGGGGTACTCGCTACTACCGTTTTGGTAGTAGCGAGTTGCGCAGCTGATCGCAGTTGTTTAAGGCTGGCCAGGTCATTGCTGCGTAGCCCTTTGCCGTTTGGCGGGCGCGTGTGCTTACTGTTCTGCATCCAACCAGCGTTGGGAGTCCAGCGCAGCCATACAGCCTGTGCCTGCACTAGTGATGGCTTGGCGGTAGACGTGGTCTTGGACATCGCCGGCAGCAAATACACCAGGCACGGATGTCATAGTAGCCATGCCTTGTAAGCCGCTACGCGTAACTATATAGCCATCTTCCATGTCCAGTTGGCCTTGGAAGAGATCGGTATTAGGTTTGTGGCCTATGGCAATAAACACACCAGTCACGTCCATGTCTTCAGTTTCACCGGTTTGCTTATTCAGAAGACGTGCGCCGGTAACACCAGATGCTTCACCCAGAACTTCTTGAAGTTCGTAGAACAGTTTCAGCTTGATGTTGCCATTAGCAACTTTATCCATGAGCTTGTCTGTTAGTATGGGCTCGGAGCGGAAGGTGTCGCGCCGGTGTACCAAGGTTACCGTGCGGCAAATATTCGATAGATACAAGGCCTCTTCAACTGCGGTATTACCGCCGCCCACGACGATGACATCTTGGTTTTTGTAGAAAAAACCGTCACATGTGGCGCAGCCCGATACACCACGGCCCATGTATTCTTGTTCCGAAGGCAAGCCCAAGTACATAGCGGATGCGCCAGTCGCGATGATCAGTGCATTGCAGGTGTATTGGGTGCCAGTATCGCCGGTCAGGCTGAATGGTCGCTTGGACAAGTCTACACTGGCAATGTGGTCGAAGACCATTTCAGTATTAAAACGCTCGGCGTGGGCTTGAAACCGTTGCATTAAGTCTGGACCTTGTACGCCTTGTGCGTCGGCAGGCCAGTTGTCTACATCGGTGGTGGTCATTAGTTGACCGCCTTGTTCTAGCCCCGTAATCAGTACCGGGTTTAGGTTGGCCCGCGCTGCGTAGACGGCGGCACTGTAGCCAGCAGGGCCTGATCCAAGAATCAGGACATTGGCGTGTTTTGGTGTCGTCATCATAATTAATCCGAAAAAGTTAACAGCCAATTATAATGAGTCTATGGCTAGAATACCTGCTACATCTCCACGGTCCTCACGAAACGTGCGAAACGGACCTTCGCCCTTGCAGTCAAAGCTGTCGGGTTTACTTCGGGAAGCACGCTGGATACTGTTCGCTGCATTGGCAGCATGGTTGACCTTAGTGCTGGTCAGCTGGAACCCAGTCGATCCGGCGTGGTCCCATTCCGTCGAAGCGGCCTCGACCTTGAATCGCGGGGGAACGCTGGGGGCACATATTTCCGACTTCCTGCTGTTTCTGTTCGGCTTTTCTGCTTGGTTATGGGTGGTTCTGCTGGTGCAGCGCGTCGTTCTGGGCTTTTATCGCCTGACCAGTTTGCTGCTGCCCAAGACTAAGGAACAAACCTTGCCGCGCGTCCACTGGGAAGTGGGCATAGGGTTTTTCTTGTTGTTTTTAGGCGTTATGGGCTTGGAAGCCTTACGGTTCAAACAAACAGGCATGGCAGCTGGGCTGCCAGCTGGCGCGGGTGGGCAGCTAGGGCATTTGCTGGCTGACTTCCTGGAAGCCGCTTTGGGCACGGCAGGTTGTACCTTGCTGCTCTTGGTGTTGGTGGCTGTAGGTGCTAGCTTGTTTTTCCGTTTTTCCTGGCTAAATGTTTCGGAACGGGTAGGTACGTTTCTTGAAAAATCCTTGAAGCGAGCATTGGAACTAAAAGCAGCTTACGAAGACCGTAAGGTTGGTCAACTTAGTAAAGCCAAGCGCGATGTCACGGTAGTTGCCAAACAAGAAGCGCTGGTCCACGACCAGCCTGTACGCATAGAACCCGCGGTGACTGTAGTGCCTAAATCGGCCAGGGTTGAAAAAGAGCGTCAACAAATACTATTTACTGCACCCATAGATTCAGGCAGCTCAGGAGACCTGCCCGCGATCAGTTTATTGGACATGCCGGGTGAACGGCCTGAAACCGTATCGGCAGAAACCATAGAATTTACCTCGCGCCTGATCGAAAAAAAGCTATCTGACTTTGGTGTCAAGGTAACCGTGGTGGCAGCCCAGGCAGGGCCAGTTATTACACGTTATGAAATCGAACCGGCTACCGGTGTTAAGGGCAGCCAAATCGTGAACCTGGCCAAGGATCTGGCTAGGGCGCTTAGCTTGGTTAGCATACGGGTGGTAGAAACCATACCAGGTAAAAATCTGATGGGGTTGGAACTACCTAACCCCAGGCGTCAAATGGTGAACCTGTCAGAGATCATAGGTTCGCAAACCTACCATGCCAGCTCGTCCATGCTAACGATGGCGCTAGGCAAAGACATTGCAGGTAATCCTGTCGTGGCCGATCTGGCAAAAATGCCACACTTGCTGGTAGCGGGTACTACTGGATCGGGTAAGTCCGTGGGTATCAACGCCATGATTCTGTCCTTGCTCTACAAGGCAGATGCCAATCAGGTGCGTTTAATACTTATCGACCCAAAAATGCTTGAAATGAGCGTTTACGAAGGCATACCGCATTTGCTGGCACCTGTGGTAACCGATATGCGTCACGCGGCTAATGCCCTGAACTGGTGCGTGGCTGAAATGGAAAAACGCTATCGTTTGCTAAGTAAGATGGGGGTCCGTAATCTGGCTGGCTATAACGCTAAAATTCGCGAAGCCATCAAAAACGAGCAGCCCATACCGAACCCATTTTCATTGACCCCCGATGCGCCAGAGCCCTTGACAACATTACCTAAAATTGTCGTCGTTATTGATGAATTGGCCGACCTGATGATGGTGGTAGGTAAGAAAATTGAAGAGTTGATTGCTCGCTTGGCACAAAAAGCCAGGGCAGCAGGCATACACCTGATACTAGCTACCCAGCGCCCTAGCGTGGATGTCATTACTGGCTTGATCAAGGCAAATATACCGACACGTATTGCTTTTCAGGTCTCGTCAAAAATTGACTCACGCACAATTTTGGATCAAATGGGCGCAGAAACGTTGCTGGGCCAGGGCGATATGCTGTACATGCCACCGGGTTCAGGTCTACCTAACCGGGTGCATGGCGCTTTTGTGCACGACGACGAGGTTCACCGCGTAGTAGACGCCCTGAAATTACAGGGCGAACCCAACTATGTTGAAGGCCTGCTGGATGGCACGGTTGAAGGTGAAACTGGCGATGGTGTGGGTGGGGTAACTGGCTTTGCCGATGCGGAATCTGACCCTTTATATGACCAGGCTGTAGATTTTGTTTTAAAAAATCGACGGTCTTCTATATCGTCAGTACAACGTTATTTACGTGTGGGCTATAACCGGGCTGCCCGTTTGCTAGAGCAAATGGAACAGTCTGGTGTGGTCTCTCCCATGCAGTCCAATGGCAACCGTGAAATATTGGTGCCTGTCGGCAATACCGCTGATGCCGATTAGGCACGTGCTTTATAAATTGCCATAGCAAGGTGTACACAGATGCAATTACTTATAAAAGTTAAATACGGCTTGGTCGCGGTCTTGCTGGCTAGCAGTCCAGCGTTGGCGTGGTCCGCTAGCGCCACTGAACAGCTACGGCAGTTTATTAGCAAAGTGCCAGCAGCGACGGGGCAGTTTCAGCAGCAACGCTTGGCTACGCCCGATGCCGCCCAGAATGGGCAAAACGGCACGTTTGCTTTTAAGCGTCCAGGGCAGTTTCGCTGGGATGTGAAAAAACCTTATGAACAATTGATCTTGTCAGATGGCAAGCAGGTTTATCAATACGATCCTGACTTGGCCCAAGTTACTCAGCGTCCAGTTGACCAATCGATAGGGGCCTCGCCAGCAGCTATCTTGTTTGGTTCTGGGGTGTTGGAAGATGCCTTTACTTTGGTTGATCTGCCCACTAAAGACGGTTTGGACCATATGCGCGCTACACCACGTAACGCGGACGCGGGTTTCAGTTATGTGGATATCAGTTTCCAGCAGGGTTTGCCGGTACGTCTGGATTTATTGGACTCCTTTGGGCAAACCACCCGTATCACCTTGAATAATATAGTGGTCAACCCGACCTTATCGGCTAGCGAATTCACGTTTACACCTCCGCCCGGCGTGGATGTGGTCCAGATGTAAGACATGGCGATGTTAGGTACTTCAGACCTGTTTACAGCGTCGCACAATACGACGTCTGCACCTTTGGCCGAACGTATGCGCCCGCGCACCTTAGACGACGTGGTGGGTCAATTACATTTGCTAGGGCCAGGTAAGCCCCTGCGTGTTGCCTTTCAGTCCGGTCGGCCGCACTCCATGATTTTCTGGGGGCCACCCGGTGTCGGTAAGACCACGCTGGCACGCTTGATGGCAGATGGCTTTGATGCCCAATTTCTGGCCATGTCGGCCGTGTTGGGCGGGGTCAAAGACATCCGTGACGCCGTCGTGTCTGCCCAGGTAGCGCAAGGGCAGGGTAGGCGTACTATCTTGTTTGTAGATGAAGTCCACCGTTTCAATAAAGCGCAACAGGACGCTTTTCTGCCTTATGTAGAAAGCGGTTTGTTCACCTTCATTGGTGCCACAACAGAAAACCCTTCGTTTGAAGTGAACTCAGCGTTGTTGTCGCGTGCGCGTGTTTATGTGCTGCAACCTTTGTCGCAAGAAGAGCTTCAAGAACTGATAACACGCGCCATACGTAGTTTGCCAACGGAAAGTGCACTGACATTTAGCGCTGACGCCTGCAGCCAGTTGGCCGCCTGGGCCGATGGTGACGCCCGTCGAGTAATTAACGCTGTTGAAGTCGTTGCTGAGTCCGCTGTGGGCGCAGGCAGGGATACGGTAGATACCGATTGGCTGGAAACGTCGTTGTCGCAAAACCTACGCCGTTTCGACAAAGGTGGTGATGCGTTTTATGATCAAATCAGCGCATTGCACAAGGCGGTGCGCGGCTCTGATCCCGATGCGGCCTTGTATTGGTTTGCCAGAATGCTAGATGGTGGGGCTGATCCACGCTATTTAGCGCGTCGGATTGTGCGTATGGCGGTCGAGGACATAGGTTTGGCCGATCCCAGAGCTACCGATCTGGCCTTACAAGGGGCTGACCTATACGAAAGGTTGGGTTCACCCGAGGGCGAACTAGCCCTGGCCCAGGCGGTGGTCTACATGGCGTGTGCGGCCAAATCGAATGCGGTCTACGAAGCCTATAAGGCGGCACGTCGCTATGCCGCTGAAAACGGTAGTGCTCCTGTGCCCATGCATTTACGTAATGCGCCGACCAAACTTATGAAGCAGCTGGGACATGGTAAGGCCTATCGTTATGCTCACGATGAACCTCACGGCTACGCCGCCGGCGAAAATTACTTTCCCGATGGTCTGAAAGCGAAATTTTACCGGCCTACTGATCGTGGCCTAGAGGGTAAAATTCAACAAAAGCTGGCTTTCCTGCGCCAATTGGATCAGGAAAGCAAAAAAAAGTCGTCTTAATACGACTCTGGCCAGACATTTACTACAATGGCTGTTTCCCCATTCTTCTTTGGCTCTGTCACCCACCATGTTAGATCCCAATCAGTTACGCAAAGACT
Source organism: Alcaligenaceae bacterium (assembly GCA_013416485.1). Classification (GTDB taxonomy): domain Bacteria; phylum Pseudomonadota; class Gammaproteobacteria; order Burkholderiales; family Burkholderiaceae_B; genus JAGOAJ01. Next base: position 121,545 of record JACCEO010000008.1, on the reverse strand, counting down.
TGCCCGCCGTTGTGCAGGCCCTGGCCCATCGTGGCGTAGAGTTCGATACCGAGCGCTATACCCAACTTGAAGCACGTCGCAAATCTGTTCAGGTTGAAACCGAGGAACTGCAGGCACGCCGTAATGCCGTGTCTAAGCTGATCGGGAAGCTGAAGTCTACCGGCCAGGATGCAACCCAGGAAATGGGTGAGTCCCAGCAAATACCTGTGCGTCTTAAGGAGCTAGAGCACGAACTAGCGGCCATCCAAACAGAATTAGCAGATTGGCTAATGGTGTTGCCTAACTTGCCACATGCTAGTGTGCCAGCGGGTATATCCAGTGATGATAATGTCGAGGTCAGGCGTTGGTTACCTGGGCAGGCAGACGCCGACGGTAACCCGCAAGCTTTGCCATTTCCAGTACGTGACCACGTCAGCCTGGGCGAAGCCATAGGGTTGGACTTCGAGACTGCGCGTAAGCTGTCCGGTTCGCGCTTCATGATGCTGCGTGGTCATATGGCGCGCTTACACAGGGCATTGGCGCAGTTTATGCTGGATCTGCAAACCACAGAGCATGGCTACCAAGAATGCTACACCCCGTATATTGTCAATAGCTCCACCTTGTTTGGCACAGGTCAATTGCCCAAGTTCAAAGACGATATGTTCTGGGTCACTAAGGGCGGTCAAGATGACGAAACGGACGTAGCCGAAGACGGCAATGATGCTGTAGCCGAAGACTTATACCTGATTTCAACATCTGAAATTACCCTAGCAGGTTCCGTACGTGACACGATTACACCAGCCCAAGACTTGCCCATTAAACTGACAGCACATACTCCGTGTTTTCGCTCTGAGGCTGGTAGTGGTGGGCGTGACGTGCGCGGCATGATACGTCAACATCAATTCGATAAAGTCGAAATGGTGCAAATTGTGCACCCAGACACGTCTTACGATGCCCTGGAAGGCATGGTAGGCCATGCGGAAAGCGTATTGCAACGTCTAGGACTGCCTTACCGTGTGGTTGCACTGTGCGGTGGTGATATGGGTTTTGGGGCTGCCAAAACTTATGATTTGGAAGTGTGGTTGCCTGCACAAAATACCTGGCGCGAAATATCGTCAGTGTCCAATTGCGAAGCCTTTCAGGCACGTCGCATGCAGGCGCGCTACCGCAATGACAAAGGCAAGCCCGAGTACGTACACACTCTGAATGGCTCGGGGCTGGCGGTGGGCCGAGCCTTGGTGGCAGTGCTGGAAAATTATCAGCAAGCCGATGGCAGTGTGCTGGTTCCCGAGGCATTGCAAGCTTATATGGGTGGTGTGACGCGTTTAAGTGCCTAGTTCTTAACGACAAACTCTGGTGTGTTGAACGCGGTAACTACAGGCACTTCGCCTTGATATCGCTTGACATGCACCAGGCACGAATAGGCAGAACAACCCTGCGATAGCGACGACGTGCCTTCATCGCGGGTGAGTACATTGGGATTACCATGTGCTTCCAGGGGATGGGCGTAAAGGCTGGGCAAGGCGGGTAAGGGAATCGGGTTGAACCAAGCGCCTGTAGATTGGCGAATAATGCCTGGTCGGATGTTGTTATCTATGACCAGGCTACCCAAGCAAATGCCACGCGAATTGCTAAGTTGTACCAGATCCCCATTTTGCAAGCCACGTATTGCTGCGTCATCGGGATGCATATGCACGGGTTCGCGGCTATCTTGTTTGTGATTTTTGCTGTGCTCGCTGTGATCCAGCTGACTATGTAGTTTGGCTTTGGGTTGGTCACTAAGCAGTTGCAGCCAGCCGTTTTCTTGTGCTTCTGTACTTAACCATTCTCGTGGTTCAAACCAGGTGGCGTGGCCAGGGCAATCTGATAAGTTGTAGTGTTCTATGGTCGAGCAGAAAATCTCGATGCGACCTGATGCGGTTTTAAGCGGGTATTGATCAGGATCACGTCTAAAATCTTCCAGCATAATCACTGATTCCTGTTTACCAGCAGCATATAGGTCAATCAGCCCTTGAGTGCGAAACGTACTGTAATCTGGTAAAAATACCCCTACCTTGGCAGCTTGTTCTCGGCTGGTTTCATAAAGCGTGCGCAACCATTCAGTGCTGTTACGGCCTTCAGTGAACTTTGTACCTATACCCATTTTTTCAGCCAATAAACTGAAAATGGTGTAGTCATCTTTGGATTCACCCAGGGGCGCGTACAGGGTGCTCATGTAGGCCATATAACGTTCGCGTTTTGAATAGGCAATATCGTCGCGTTCGAAGGTGGTGGTGGCCGGTAAAACAATATCAGCGTGGCGCGCGGTAGACGTCCAATAGGACTCATGGACAATAATAGTGTCAGGTTGTTGCCAAGCATGTACCAGTCGGTTCAGATCCTGGTGATGGTGAAAAGGATTGCCACCAGCCCAATACACCAGCCGTATATCAGGGTAGTTGTACTGATCCCCACGGTAGCTGAATGTGCCACCAGGGTTCAGGAGCATATCGGCAATACGAGCAACAGGGATAAAGTCTGGCACTGGGTTTTGGCCTTGGCTAAGCGTGGGGCCGGGAAATAGGGGGGCGCTACTGCCTTGAGTATTTGCCGAGCCATATCCTAGACCAAAACCTCCACCTGGCAGACCAATTTGCCCTAGCATGCAGGCCAGCGTTACTAACATCCAGTAAGGCTGCTCACCATAATCAGCGCGTTGTAACGACCAAGTGGCATTAAGCATAGTGCGCTTATTGGCCATTTTTTTGGCTAATGAAATAATGTCTTCTTGTGCTATACCCGTAATGTGCGCCGCCCAGGCCGGTGTTTTTGGTATGCCATCGGATTGGCCAGTCAGGTAGGCAGAAAATGTATCAAAACCGACGGTGTATTGGTCTAGAAAATTTTGATCGTGCCGGTTGTTGTTATATAGCCAGTATGCCAGGGCTAGCATGAGTGCAGTGTCAGTACCAGGGCGTATGGCTAGCCACATGTGTTCTGCGCCGCTATCCATGCTGCAACGAGTAGGGCTGATATTCACCAGCTCGATTCCCTTTTTCTGTGCTGCCTCTAGGGCCGGTTTGACGGCGTGGTCACCGGCTCCACCAGGGCTGATTTGTGCACTTTTTTCGGGAACACCACCAAAACTAATGAAAAGTTCGGTGTGTTCAATAATTTGATCCCATGACGTATGCTGGGCGATTAGTTCGTCCATAGTTGCAACGATATAGGGCATGATGACTCGCCCTGCACCCAAGCTATAGCTGTCTTTATGTGCCACATAACCACCTGCAGCATTCAGAAAACGATGAACCTGGCTTTGTGCATGGTGGAAGCGGCCAGCACTGGACCAGCCGTAGGAACCACCAAAAATACTGCTGTTGCCATGCTGCTGCACCACCCGTTGAAGTTCGCTGGTAACGATATCCAGTGCTTCGTCCCATGACACCTCGACAAAGGTATCACTGCCGCGTGCTGGGGTAATAGGTTCTTCCAGGGCAACAGGCGAACCATGCGCGCGGTAGCGTTGCAGCCATCCGGCGCGCACAGCGGGTTTGCTTATGCGTACCTTTTCATCGCGTGAGGCAGCCAGCATATGCAGGCCTATCGGCGATGGATTAGGGTCAGACTCCAAACCTTTCAGGCTGGGATTTCCGCTGGGGTCATTGATAACTTCGTAAATTCCCCAGTGGGCAGCAGTATATTGAGTCATAGATAAGGGGGGCCTACTTTATATGCTCTTCGTCATAGAACTCACCTAGCAATGCTTTTAATGATTCTTTACGAGTCATTTTCTTAGGTGAAAACAGATAAATCAGTAAGCCCAATCCAAACCACCCAAGCACGATTAGGTACTCATAGGGCGAGGTAAGTGCGGTTGGACTGAAAGGCAGCAAAGCAGCCAATACGATGGCAATGGCGGCAATACCACCTATGGCAGGGAAAATACTGCGTTTTGGTGTGGATGAGCCATCTTTTAGTGTTTTGTTGATGATAGGCATACGGTAGTATGACCAGATACTGATGGCCCAGACTATGCCAATGTAAACACCCATAGTGTTAAGAAACCAAACCAAGGCGCCTGGACCTAACAACCCTAAAGCAATACCAATTATCAGGGTGAATGTTAATGCGGCACGAGGAGCGCCACTTTTTTTGTCGACGGTGGCAAATACTTTGGGGAAGAGTTCAATTCTGGCCAAGGCGACCATGATGCGCGCAGACGCCGAAAACACGGCGATAAAGGTAGTAAATAAACCTAAAACCCCAATAACAAAGGCAGCCGTTGAAATGATGGGCATGCCAGCCACGTCAAAGGCTTCTATGGTGCCATTGGTCATTTTGGCAATATCTTGCCAAGGTAGCACCCACGCTGTAGCGGTTAAGACAATAATATAAAACAAACCCGCGATGACCACCGACCAAACAATGATTTGACCTATGCGTCGTGGTGAACTGGTGGCTTCTTCAGCCATGATGGCAACCACACTGAAGCCTGTCATAAACGCCATTGCGGGTAATACAAAGCTTAAGATGTTGGACACATTGCCGCGTCCGGTTAGTTCAGCGTCAAATAGCGGCCAAAAGTTTTCTACGCTGCCGCTGGAAAAACCAGCAACCACAACAAAACCAGCCAATACCACCATAGCGGCAAACAAAAGCAATTCGGTTTTAGCGCTAATGGCTGCGCCCAGCCAGTTCACGAAAAAAATGAATAGGCTAAGGGCTAGTCCAATAATAATAGCTGGCAGGTAAACATCGGATCCCCCTATGGAATACATCGGGAACGAGTTCAGTTGTGGCCAAACGGTACTAAGCAGCCTTGCCGTGGCAGTAAAGTAAAACGCGGCTAAGGCGGTGAAGGTGCCAATTAGCAGCCAGCCAACGGTATACCCTAGCAGCCGATTCCCGGCGACAAACACGTAAACGACTTCACCACCTGCCCTAGGAAACTGCGAGGCGAACCAGCTATACGACATGGCTACAAAGGATGCCAGTATGGTGGCTACCGCAAACCCCAGTATGGTGCCCCCAGCCCCAAATTCGGCAAAAAATGAACTGCCTAGATATAACCAGCTTGAACCGATAACACCTGCTGCACCAATGGATATCAGTGCGGCTGGGCTAATTGCTTTTTTAAGATTGGACATTTTTGTCTCCTACGGTGCTGCAAAAATCAATTCCTACCCTATCCATGGGTATAGCTGATCATTTTTAATTTGCTTTTTTATAAAATATTACCGTTTCATAATTCAGAACATCGTTCTTTCTTATGGCTACAAGCATGGTATTGCCTAGAGGAGGGGCGTGTCAACACATAGTGTTAGTACTTAATGGGTTGTAGCGCGTTTGATGACCGTGATGGGGGTAACCACGTGGCGTGGTGACGTGGGTGGCGGTGACGTAATTTGATCGAGTAGTGTTGTTACAGTGGCCAGTATCATGGCGGTGGCATCTTGTGCGATGGTACTTAGTTGGTAGCCGCCCCAACTGGCTTGAGGTACGTCGTCAAAGCCCACGACTTGAACGTCTTGGGGGATGCGTAAGCCCAGTTCGTTACGCAATACATCCATGACGGCAAACGCCATATGGTCATTGCCCACGAACACGGCATCGGGCCGGTCGTTACTACTGGTGTCAAACAACTTTCTAGTGGCCTGGGCAGCGGATTCAAGCTGGTATTCGCCTGAAGCACGCTGGTATAAGATGGTACCCTGTGCTTCAAGTTCGGCCAACATGCCGGCTTCCCGTTGTTGGCTGGTGGACGAGTCTTCCAGACCAGCAATATAGCTGATGCGGCGTGCACCGCCTTCCAGTAGTAACCGCGCAGCTTGCTTTCCGCCCTGATAGTTATCTGATGTCACGGTACTAACGTCAGCGACATTTGCGGTCCGGTTAAATAGCACTACAGGAATGCCAGCAGCGTGGCAGCGTGCTGCTAATCCGGATGATAGTGTAGTGCTGGCCAAAACGATGCCATCGACTTGGTATTGCAAAATATCTAGCAGTAAGGCGTCGGTGTCGTTGTCTTTGCTTGTGTGGTCATCACTGATGAATAGCAAAAGATGGTAGCCGTGAGCTTGTAATTGTTGTGCCAAGGCTTGTATGACACTAGGGTAGAACTGATTTTCCAGATAAGAAACGACCACGGCGATCATGCGTGATTTACGGGTCGATAAGGTGCGCGCAACGGCATTGGGCCGATAGCTTAATTGTTCTGCTGCAGCAAGTACGCGGCGGCGAGTTTCCTGACTGGCACTGGCACCAGGAGTAAACGTTCGACTAACGGCCGATGTGCTGACCCCTGCCAGGGCAGCAACATCGGACAGGGTGGGGGTGCTTTTACTCATTAAGCGGTGGTGTCTACAACGGGTTGATACCAGGGCAAGTCGGGGCGGTTGCCATAGCGGCGAATACGTAGATTGGCTTGTTCACCGTGGCCAGCAAAGTTTTCCATGTGACATAGGCGTGAACCATATTCACCCATTTGCACGGCAGCCTCATCGGTGGTGATCCGCTGATACGTACAAGTTTTCAGAAATTTCCCGACCCACAGACCGCCTGTGTAGCGTGCACTGCGTTTGGTAGGCAGGGTGTGGTTGGTGCCTATGACTTTATCGCCAAACGATACATTGGTGCGGGGGCCCAGGAATAGGGCACCATAGTTCGTCATACGGTCCAAGAAAATATCAGGGTTCTCGGTCAGCACTTGAACGTGTTCAAAGGCTAGTTCATCGGCCTTTTCTATCATTTCGTCTATGGTGTCGCAGACGATGACCGCACCATAGTCGGCCCAAGCGACGCGGGCAATGTCAGCAGTGGGCAATATAGTAAGCTGGCGCTCTATTTCCATCAGTGTGGCACGACCTAGTTCTTCGTCGTTGGTCAGTAATATGGCGGGTGAGGTGGGGCCGTGTTCGGCTTGTCCCAGTAGGTCAATGGCGCACATTTCGGCGTCGGCAGTGCTGTCGGCAATTACCAGTGTTTCGGTAGGGCCTGCAAATAAGTCGATGCCGACACGTCCAAATAGCTGTCGCTTTGCCTCTGCGACGAACATATTGCCTGGACCCACCAGCATATCGACAGCTGCAATGGACTCTGTGCCCAGTGCCATAGCGCCAACGGCTTGAATACCACCTAACACCAGGATTTCATTGGCACCAGCAAAATGCATGGCAGCGACGATGGCAGGATGGGGTGAGCCCTGAAAGGGTGGCGCGGTGGAGACTATGCGCTTGACGCCAGCCACTTTCGAAGTCAGTACGCTCATGTGTGCTGATGCGATCATCGGGTACTTTCCGCCAGGCACATAGCAACCCACAGCATTTACGGGTATGTGTTTATGCCCCAAGACGACGCCGGGTATGGTTTCGACTTCTACATCTTGCATGGACTTACGCTGAATTTCAGCAAAGCGCCTGACTTGAGTCTGAGCGAACTGTATGTCTTCGATTTCACGTGGTGACAGTTGTTTAATGGCTTTTTCAATATCTGCCTGACTCAACTGAAACTGCGACGGAGACCAGTTGTCGAATTTCTGAGATAGCTCGCGCACGGCGTCGTCACCGCGCTTTTCAATATCATTCAGTATGGTTTCTACCGTGGCGCGCACTTTAGCGTCTGCCTCGGCAATGGCAAGGGCGTCTTTGCCCTGTTTTAGGTATCGGATAGTCATTAGGGTTCCTTAGATGTTTGCAAGCGCTTGCAAGTCCATGTGTAGCGGGACTGAATTAGTTAAAGCATACGATGATATTGCAAGCGCTTGCAAGTCATATTGAAATTAATAACTAGTAACATATATACAGAAATAGTTTATATTTTTGCTCTGGCTTTTATCAAAGCGTTATTACGATTTTTGGTGCTTGTTATTGCAAGTGCAGCACACATAGGATTACCTTAATTATGAAACTCGGCAAAATAGTTGTTGCACTTGCGTTGGCCTTACCCGCGTATCCCTTGTCAGCCATAGAAATTCAGCCAATTTACCGTCCCGATGGAACGCATATGTTTGATATCCGTTTCTATGAGGTAGGTGATGGGACTTTTACGGTGGTAGGCGATACGGCCATGGAAAGCACTTGGAATCTTAGTCAGCTACAAAAGGCAAAAATTGCAGAGGCCTTACGCTATTGGGCTGAGCTGATTACTCCGGTACCAGGAGAACTTCCTGCATTGGTGAATGTAGGTTCCACAGATATGCCGGGCAATGCCGCAGGGGGAAGTGACCCTTACGAGATCGGTGATATCACCATGTCAGGGATTCAGGCCATTTTGCAAGGACATCAGATTGATACCTTGGACTACGATTCCCACGGTATGTTTTTTATGGGACTTATGAATTGGGATACATTACCCACTATTTTGCCCTCGCAGTTGCCGCGCGTACAAGGCAGTGAAATCGATACGACCGCAGTTGCATTTCACGAATTAGCTCATGGCCTTGGTTTCTTGAACTCTATGAACTTAGACGGCACCATTGACAAGCTGCGCTTTGATTCCGAGTTAAATACCTTTGACATTCACATGCGTGATGATAATGGCAATGCCCCCAAGCCTGACCAGCTTGTGCTGTGTGCTTCTTGCAGTAATCCCTATGATGCGGATAGTTTTGATGTGCGTAACAACAAGGGCTACTTTACGGGTCCACAGGTAGAGCGGGTGCTGGATGGTGCAATGGTAGGCATACCGCTGCGTATCGGGGGGGTAGATAATCTAGACGATTCCATGAGCCATAGCGAACTGAAAAACAGCTTAATGAGCCATCAAAGCTATCGCAATTACACGAATTTTCTTGAAGCGGAATTGGCCATGTTGCAAGACATGGGGTATGGAATAGATCGTCGTAATTTCTATGGGTACTCCGTATATGGTGATGGCAAAACTATTGTTAATACGCATGGGTTTTTCCAGCGCGACGCTACGGGTACAGCCTATATACCAGGGCAGTACAACACATCAACCCTGGGGCTGGGGTTGCATGTGTATGGCAGCAACAATGCCTTGTTACAGCAAGCAGACTTGTTGACCGTAGGTGTGGGTGGGGCTGGCATACGGGTAGATGGCAGTGCCAACAGCATCACCGTGAATCCTGGCATTAAAGTCCATGCAAATGGCATCAATGGCCGTGGTGTGATGTTTGCGTATGGTAAAGACCATACGCTAATCCAACGTGGCGATGTGCAAGCAACCGGTAAGGGCGGTATTGCCGTAAGTTTTGATTTCGGTAATAACGCTATGGGTAATGATTCTGTCGATCGAGGCCCTGATTACCGAGGCTCGTTTATACATAATGGCAGCACAGAACTAAGCCAAGAATTGAATGGCGCCTTGGTCGAGCGCTTTGATCTGACAGGTAGCCTAAGCGGCAGCGCAGCAGCTATTTTCATGTCCGATAATGCTTTGGTTAATAACATCAATATTATGCGTGGCGCCCAGATACAGGGAGACATTTATTCACAGTACAAACAGTTTGACGGGAATAATCAGCTACGCCTGACTAACTTAACATTTGGTAAAGCCGCCGACTCACTAGGTCAAGCCACCCAGCAAGTGGATGATGCGTTCAGGCTTTACTACCAGGGCAACATCCAGGGGGACAATATTGCCTTAGCGGCTTTGGGTGGGATTACCTCGTTGAATGGAGATCACGCCGTCAACCGTGTTGATGTGGCCCCTGGGGCGGCGTTGGGTGGCAGTAGCAGTTACACAATTACGGATGGCGCCAATAGCTTTGTAAACCATGGCACGGTCGCGCCGGGGAACTCCTTAGGCCGTATTGAAGTAAAGGGCAGCTATGCTCAAGGTCCGACTGGTCGCCTAGTGTTAGAGGTCGATGCCCAGGGTGCACACGATACCTTGGTCGTGACAGATCATGCCCACTTGGATGGGGAGCTGATAATTGCACCATTACCTGACTGGTATACCAATCATTGGCAGTTCCAATCGGCTAGTTGGTTGCAGGCAGGAAGTAGTAGTGGTGCTTTTGACACAGTAACTAGCCAGAAGTTTTCGCCAACCCTGGACTTCCAGGCGATGAGTGTTGGCAGTAACGTGTATCGTTTACAGGGTAGCAGACCGGCACATGCCTACAGCCAATACGCTGATAACCAAAACAGTCGTAATGTGGGGAATGTTTTGTATGGTATTTCTGCGGTGGCAGGCAAGGATATGCAGCCTTTATTTCAAGCCTTGGACTTTTCCTACCCCGATGGCAGCACTGTGCAACAAGCCTTGAATCACTTGTCCCCATCCGCTTATAGCACCATGTTCTCAGGCTCCCTGTATCGCGAGCGACAAATTACCGATATCGTCAAAGGCCAGCGCTACTCAGGTACTACTGGCTTGGCGAATACTGCAGGTTGGCAAAGCTTTGCGGCTACATTTGGCGGCAAGTCTTGGCAAAATCAGGACAAGGGGCATGTAGCCTACGATGCGTCAAGCTATGGTGTAGTTCTAGGGGCAGAGCGTCAAAGTGACGCATGGAAGTTGGGCGTGCATGGTGCAGCCAGCGAACAAACCGTTAAACCTAGGGATTCTGCGGGTACTAAAGGCAGGACAACAGCGTTCAGCTTAGGTCTGCATGCTGCTTATGCACCCAATACTGAAGCGGGAGTGCATGCTTACAGCCAGGCTCGTATAGGGTTAGAGCGTGGCAGAATGGATAGGCGCTTGCGCGTGGATAGCTATTCTGCCCACAACAAGTCTGATTGGCAGGGCTGGTCAGGAACTTTGCAGGCGGGTGTGGGGTATCGCTGGAAGCTAAACGACGCCATTAGTGTGGGTCCCTTGGTTGGTTTGGACTACACCTATTTGAAGCGGCCTGGCTTAAGCGAGTCTGGACGCGATGCCAGCCGTCTAGATGTTGCTTCCAGTCATTTTAGTTCTTTGCAGTCTAGTTTAGGGGTGGGTAGCGATATCCGTCTGCCTTTGGCGCGTGGCGGTGATCTGCACGCTACATTGCAATTAAGTTGGGACCGGGAGCTACTAAATAACAAGTTGACTCAAACTGCCCATTTCAGTTCGTATAGTCACCTGGGCTTTGAAGCCAAAAACAGTATTGTTTCCCGCGATGCTATGGGGCTGAAGGGGGGGCTAAGCTACCAAGCCGGCGATGGTTTTGCCATCGGTGCTTCGGTGGCCGGTAACTGGTATGGCGCGGGACAAAGGTCGCTAACTGGTAATGTGAATGCCCGCTGGACATTCTAAAGAAAAAACCCGCACTGCCATAGGCTGTGCGGGTTTTGCATAATTTGTGGCGGACAGGGTGAGATTCGAACTCACGTTACGCCTAAACGTAAACTGGATTTCGAGTCCAGCGCATTCGACCACTCTGCCACCTGTCCTGAACCTGCCTGATTACATACGCGAGTCACCGGGTCGAAGGTGGCTCGCAGGGCAAGTAAGGCCGCAATTCTAACAAAAAAAACAAAAAACGCCTAATCCATATCTTGGCGCCTTGTGGTCAGGGTGGCGGTACACTACAGGTAAGCTCAAAGCTGCTCTATAAGAATAGTGTCATGGGCAGTGGTGCCATATTGGCAGTTTTCGACCACCTAGGAAAGGAAGAACATGCTTACAGGTAAAAACGCAGTCATTACAGGCTCAACCAGTGGCATCGGCTTGGCCGTTGCGCGTGAACTGGCATCTAACGGAGCCAACATCGTGCTAAATGGCTTTGGCGATCCTGCGGCCATAGAAAAAGTACGTATTAATATTGAGCTGGAGTTTGCAGTAAAGGCGGTATACATCAATGCCGACCTTATGCAAGCAGAGGCGACGCGTCAGTTTATTGATGACGCCGTTCAGGCCTTGGGCAGCGTAGATATTCTAGTGAATAACGCAGGTATACAACATGTCAGCCCCATACAGGACTTCCCTATCGATCGCTGGGATGCCATTATCGCTTTGAACCTATCGGCGGTATTTCATGGTACGGCTGCAGCCCTGCCGCATATGCAAAAGCAAGGTTGGGGACGCATTATTAATATCGCGTCGGTGCATGGCTTGGTGGGTTCGGTGAATAAGTCGGCTTATGTGGCAGCCAAGCATGGTGTAGTGGGTTTGACCAAGGTAACCGCTTTGGAAAATGCGGGTAACGGTATTACGTGCAATGCGATCTGTCCAGGCTGGGTACGTACACCCTTGGTCGAAGCTCAAATTAAGGCACAGGCCGAAAAGCATGGTTGCGATGTTGAAACCGCTGCCCGTGACTTGTTGCTTGAAAAGCAACCTTCATTGCAGTTCGTGACCCCCGAACAATTGGGTGGTGCTGCGGTATTCCTGGCTTCTGACGCTGCTGCTCAAATGACGGGTACTACATTAACATTGGATGGCGGTTGGACGGCTCGCTAAATTGCAGCCCGTCTTTTAGGCGCAAGAAGTAAACCTTAAGGGGCGCAAATTGTTTGCTGCCCTTAGGGTTGTATAACGTTGATTGAAAAGGTATTACATGCTGATTTTGTTATCACCAGCCAAGAAACTGGATTATGACTCGGTGGTACGTACCACTTTGCACAGCCAGCCTCAGTTTGTTGAGCAAGCACAAGGGCTTATTAATGTGCTTAAGCAAAAGCCAGCTTCTGAAATTGCCAGTCTAATGAAGCTTAGCGAACCGCTGGCACAACTGAATGCACAACGTTATTCTGCATGGGTACCTGAATTTAACCTAAGAAATTCACGTCAGGCCATCCTGGCCTTTAATGGCGACGTATACGCTGGTCTGGATGCCACGGGCTTATCTGATCAGCAATTGGAATGGGCACAACAGCATGTGGCCATACTCAGCGGTTTGTATGGTGTATTGCGCCCGCTGGACCTAATGCAACCGTATCGGCTGGAAATGGGTACTCGCTTACCTACAGATGTCGGCGTGGGTTTATATAGCTGGTGGGGCACTACCATTGCTAACTACCTGAACCAGCATTTACAGTCAGCCGCCAGTTCGCCATCAGGCCAGCCTGTGATTTTGAATTTGGCCTCTGAAGAGTATTTCAAGGCAGTAGACTTGAAAGCGTTAAAGGCGCGTGTAGTGCAGTGTGTATTCCAGGATTATAAAAATGGTGCTTGGAAAATTATCAGTTTTCATGCCAAGCGGGCGCGCGGTCTGATGGCACGCTACGCTATTGATCATGGTATTACTGACCCCCAAGGCTTACAGGCATTTAATAGCGCAGGCTATGCCTTCGAGGCGACACAATCCAGCCCTGAAAAACTGGTGTTTCGACGGGATTTGGCTGCTGCTTAAGGTGTTCAGCTCATTTGCCCTAAGCCACGCATTTCTTGGCGTATTAGCTGCGCCGCTTTGACCATTTGCCGTATAGGGTAGGCCAGGGCAGCCAGTTCGCCTTGGGTCTCTATGGACACAGGGGGTGTGGCATCTTGGTCTTGCATATACAGTTCAATGGCGTCCAGTGACTTGGCGATACCTTCTGGTACGTCAGGTATTGTGGCCAAAATAGGTACGGCGGCAGTAATTTGTGAAGCCAGAACGTGGTTCTGTATCAGTAAATGGTTAAGTTCAGGGACATGGTGCTGGCGCCGTATCGGTTCATCCATCATGCGATAAAAGGCCGAGGCAAAGTTACTGAAGGCAATATACGCATTTTTTCGGGCAACGCGCCAACGCATGTCGGCTTCATGGAGCTCGGGGTCAGCAGGTGTTTTTTCACGACTTAAACTGGCATAGTGCAAACCAGTTTTCAGGAATTCGTGGTTGGCCTTTTTCGCCGCAGTAGCTAGTGATGTCATAAAGTTATATTCCCACCACGGCAATATATAACTGCATAGCAGGGCGAGTACGCAGCCTATAAATGTGTCCATCAGGCGCTCGCCAATGACAAAGTTTGAACCCGGCGATAAAAAATGGAACACCAATAGCACAAACAAGGTATTGAAAATCCCGGAAATCATGTAGTTCAACTGGATTAGGCTGTACCCCAGTATGCTGGTTACCACTAGAATTAACAGATAAATATCCAAGTTATCTGTAACGTTAAATAGCACCAGTGCCAGACCGCAGCCTATCAGGGTGCCCGTTAGTCGTTTACCGTTACGTTGGCGCGTTAGCGCAAAGCCTGGTTTCATAATAATGATTATGGTCAATATGATCCAGTAGGTGTGTGACGTCATACCAGGCACAAAAGTTTGTACAATTTTCTGACTTGCCAAGACAGCACTTAAGGTCATTGCCAGCATGGCTGCGGCGGCCACCCTAAGTGAGTAGCGAAAGTGCGGTGAATCCAGACGCAGGTTACTGGTAAGTAGGCCGGGGCGAAACTCTTGGCGCGATAAAAAACGACCCAAAGAATTGTCTAGGCGCTCGTCCACTAGCGTAGTGGCTGTGGCACTTTGAGTGTGGGTTGCCATGCGCGTCACAATGCGTGCCGCGTTACGCAGACGGCGCAGTATTTGCACCAATAGGGCATAGACCTCAGGCTCGGTTTCCGATAACCCTTTTCGTTTGTATTTTTCCAGTTCGTATTCAATGGCACGCAGTTCAGCCTTGACGCCGCCGCGTAGCTTGACGACTCGGTTCCGGGCTATGGTCAAGGCAATTTCAGACACATTGTCAGCTGTTTTTTGCAGAGCATCACGTGAAAACATCAGTACATCGCTGTCAGGTAATACGCGACGCAGTGTCGCGTAGTCTGTGTGTGTGGCAACCATAGTGTCCATCAGAGCGACCATATCAATAAAGACATTTAACGTTGACACTTGAAACCGCTTCCAGCGCTGCTGACCGCGCGGTAGTTCGCGCAGTATCATTTCCCTGGCAGCTTGGTGGCTTTCCGTCATGACGGCTTGACTGGGTATCAGGCGACGGTAGCTATCCTCAAGGTCGCTATCCATATCGTAGAAAGTGGATCGGATGGTTATGTAATCAGCAGTAGCGAATAAAGCGACCGACAACGCTTGTTGTTCTTCGCGATGCCAGAACAGCCTGTGCAGCAAGTAACTGTAGCCAAAGTAGAACAAGCCGCCCATAAACGACCATAGCGTGTGCAAGAAGACTTCGTGAGGAGTCAGGGGCGTACGCATGGTCAGCGTCATAATCAATAAGCAGGCCAGACCCAGTAAGCCACCCTGTTTGCCAAACACGGTAAACATGGAGAACAAAAAGCACAGCAGGGGTACCAACATCCAGATGGCGATCTGGTGTGAGGATGCCAGACCAGTAATAGCGGCAGTGACTGACCCTAGCAAGATCGCACCTAGCATGCCATTGGTGCCGTAGCGACGCGGCCCACCAGCTTGATCCAGTATGGCCACGCAAGCGGCACCAACGGACGCAATTATCCCCACGCTATACAAGTTAAACAGCCAGCTAAGAGACAGGGCAGGTAACAACACGCCCACCGCTTGACGCAGGCCGCTGAAAAAGTAGTGGCTATGAAAGAAGCGTTGCAGTTGTGGGATGTGTGTGGACATGTATACAGGAATAAAACTAGGGCGGTCTGGGTACTTAGTATATAGACATATTAGTAGGTGTCCCGTTGCACCTGGCACAGATAACGACGCTATCTTGCGAGACTGGGGCGTGCATACTGGATAAAAATCACCAGCATGTTCAATACTGGGGTTTTGCTGGATTGCTTTTGTTGTTAATACAGGCCAAGCTAGTTTGTATTAACTCGAAATGTCTGGAACAGTAAGGAGTTTGCATGGGCGGTAAGTATCAACTTGGCTTGAATAAGCAGTCGGCCAATTACTCTAGTTTGACGCCGATTAGTTTGTTGCAACGATCCGCGTATATTTTTCCAGACAAAACTGCAGTAATTGACGACGACATGGTGCTGAACTACCGTGACTTATACCGCCGGTGTTGCAGCATGGCGTCAGCTTTGCAAACTTTAGGTATAGGGGCAGGCGATACCGTTTCTGCCTTGTGTTTCAACACACATGAACTGCTGGAAAGCCACTACTCGGTTCCTATGATAGGTGCTGTGCTTAATGCACTGAATACCCGCTTGGATGCAGGCACCTTGGCGTTTATTCTAGAGCATGGCGAATCTCGTCTTTTATTCTACGATACTGAGTTCGAAGAACTGGTTGGGCAGGTGGTAGCGGCTATGGCGTCACCACCTAGGTTGGTTGCTGTCACACGTCAGGGTGGCAAGCCGCTGTCTATAACTACTTTGGACTACGAAAGCCTGTTAGCCAGCGGAGATCCAAATTACACATGGGCCAAAGTCCCTGACGAATGGGATGCCATTGCACTTAACTATACGTCGGGCACGACGGGCAATCCCAAGGGGGTGGTATACCACCACCGTGGTGCTTACCTGGCAGCGCTTAGTAACGCAATGGCGTTCAACATGACGGCAGACACGGTTTATTTGTGGACCTTGCCCATGTTCCATTGCAATGGCTGGTGCTATCCCTGGGCAGTGACAGCAGTGGGGGGAACGCATGTGTGTTTGCGTAAGGTTCAGGCGGATCAGGTTTTACAACGTATTAGCGCACATCAGGTAACGCATATGTGCGGCGCACCCATAGTGTTGAATATGTTGTTAAGCGATTTCCATAAACAAGGTCTTACCTTGGCGACGCCGGTGCAGTTTGCATTGGGAGGGGCTGCACCACCTAGCCCGGTGATTAGCCGCGCACAAGACATCGGCTTTCAAATTACGCATTTATATGGTTTGACCGAATCTTACGGGCCATCGGCCTTATGCGTATGGCAAAACGACTGGCAAGATTTATCTCCCGATGAACTTGCTCAAAAAATGGCCAGACAAGGTGTGGGTTTGTTGGGTATAGACAGCGTGAATGTGGGGCAACTGGATGGCTCTGGCTATGTACCCGCTGACGGTGTCACTTTAGGCGAGCTGTTATTGCGTGGTAATACGCTCATGATGGGGTATTTGAAAAATGAGGCCGGAACCCAGGCTGCCTTCAGGGACGGTTGGTTTCATACCGGGGATCTGGCGGTGATACATCCAGATGGTTATGTGGAAATTAAAGATCGCTCCAAAGACATTATTATTTCTGGGGGCGAAAATATATCCAGTCAGGAAATTGAAGAAGTCCTATACCGCCATCCCAAGGTATTTGAGGCGGCAGTAGTGGCCATGTTGGACGAAAAATGGGGTGAAGTACCTTGCGCGTTTATCGCCCTGCAAGACGATACGCAACCGGTAACCGAGCAGGAGTTTATTGCCTTTTGCAAGCAGCATATGGCGTCGTTCAAGGTCCCCAAGCATATCGTTTTTGGTGAACTACCGAAAACGTCCACAGGCAAGATCCGCAAGAATATTTTGCGGGATACATTATCGGGTGCGCGACCACTATGATGTACTGCGTAGGTCGGATGACGCGCGTAGCGCATTATCCAACAAGCTATACAGAAAACATGCAGATTCGAAACACCTGATTCGATGCCGACAACGCTGTCGGCAAATTGTTCCTCAAGGAGAAACACCCATGTTTACTATTTTCGCTAAACGACCTTTACTCTCATTGGCAATTGCAGGGGCATTTACGCTAGCACCTGCGCATGCGGCCCAAGATCCCATACGCATAGGGGCCATCTACATCATGTCGGGCAGCGCCGCATAGTATGGTAAGTTTGCTCAGCAGGGCATAGAACTGGCCATGAATGAAATCAATGCCGCTGGTGGTGTGTTAAATCGTCAACTGGCGTTGACTCTGGAAGATGGCCAAGGTAAAGCGGCCGTCGCTATACAAGCCGCTCGAAAATTGGTTTACCAGGATAAGGTCGATGTCCTGATGGGGCTAGATAGCTCTGGTGTGGCGCAAGGCCTGGTACCTGTGCTACCCGAACTGGGCAAGCCTTTTATTATTACCCACGCGGCAACCCCTGATGTCACCGGCAGGTTATGTAACGCCTATACCTATCGGGTTAGCGTTAACGTCAACCAGAACATGGAGGGTGCAGCAGCTGTTGCCGCCAAAACTGGTGCCAAAAAATGGACCACTATAGGTCCAGACTACGCTTTTGGTCACCAGTCTTGGGAGTTTTTTAGCAAATATCTGAAAGAGAAATCCCCAGATGTCGTGCTAATGTCCGAAACTGCTTTCCCGCGTTTTGGTGCTGAAGACTTCACCCCATTTATTAATGGGGTCATGGAATCCAAGCCTGATGGTGTATTAATTTCCTTGTGGGGCGGGGATCTGGTTAACTTTATACGTCAGGCGAATAACCGTGGGTTTTTCCAGCAAGGCTTTGAAGTCTTGCTAACTGTAGGGGCCGCTACTGAAGTGCTGGCCGCTCTGGGTGATCAGATGCCCGAAGGAGTATGGCTAGGTACGCGTTACTGGTACGACGCCCATGACAACGAATTAAATAATAAATTTGTCGCGTCCTACGAAAAAAACTATGGCACACCACCTAGTTATAACGCCGAAGGTGCTTATGTGGCGGTGTATGCCATTAAGGCAGCTATGGAAAAAGCGGGCAGTACAGATGGCAAAGCTGTGATTCAGGCGCTCTCCGGGCTAAGCATACCCGCACCTACCGGCACCTTAACTTTCCGCAAGGGTGATAACCAGGCCCTGATAGGCCCAACCTGGGGGAAAACGGCTGCCATGAATGCCAAGGACAAAATCCGCTCGCTTACCGATGTAACCTTTTTTGATGGCGAGAAAATTACCCCACCTGTTGACCCTGAATGCAAGATGTAATCAAGCCACGCGCTTGACTCGTTAGTGGTTGGTATCAATCCTCTGGCACCGATTTGCCAGAGGGGCTACGAACAATAAACGGAGGGCATCATGAGCAGTTTTTGGATGGCGTTGCTCAATAGCCTGGATATCGGGCTATTGCTATTTATTATTGCCGTTGGGTTGAACATAGTTTTTGGCGTACTTAACGTCATTAATTTTGCTCATGGTGCTCTTTATATGCTGGGTGCGTATCTGGCATATACCTGCATGATTATGTTGGGCATGTCGTTCTGGTTGACCTTGTTGATTGCGCCCTTGGGGGTGGCGGCCTTGGCTGTGCTTATTGACCGGCTTATGTTGCGCTTTATCTATCAGCGTGAAATTTCCGACAGTCTGCTATTAACGTTTGCCTTGTTGCTGATTCTGAATGAATCCGTGCGCCTGATTTGGGGTGCAGGTATCTATGTTGTAGATCCCCCTGCCTTGTTGCAGGGCACAGCGACTTTGCCAGGGGGCATTACTTATCCTATTTACAGTCTTTTTGTGGTGACTGTCGGATTGGTAGTTGTTAGTGCGTTGTGGTTGTTATTTAACCGTACCCGAGTCGGGAAAATCATGCGGGCTGCGGCACTTGATCGTGAAATGGCCCAAGCGCTTTGTATTAACACCAAACTGGTGATTACCGGGGTGTTTGCCTTTGGCGCATGGTTGGCTGCTGTAGGGGGAGTGGTGGCAGCGCCCATGCGTGCCATTGACCCAGGCATGGGTGACAAAATCATTATCGAAAGTTTTATTGTGGTCGTGATTGGTGGCTTGGGTAGTTTCCCAGGCACGTTTTTAGGGGCCATAGTGTTAGGCCTGATTTACGGCTTTGGCGGGCGTTTCTTCCCTGAGGTCAACCTGATATTGCCGTTTTTGGGTATGGCGGTTGTCTTGTTGATTAAGCCGCACGGGCTAATGGGTAAAAAGGCCACCTCATGAGAAACTATCTGATCCCTGTAGTATTGCTCGCGATAGTGGCAGCTTTGGTCGCCTTGCCTTGGATTACTCCTTATTTTTATATTTTCATTGCTACTGAAATTTTGATACTGGGGCTGTTCGCAGCCAGCTTCAACCTTATTTTTGGCTATACCGGCATGCTTAGCTTTGGGCATGCCGCTTTTTATGGCGTTGGGGCTTATGCCACCGCCATGTTGTTAGATAGCATGCAATGGCCTTTGTTGGCCTGCTTGTTGGTGGCCATAGTGGCCGGGGCTGTCCTGGCGCTTATTATTGGTTTTTTCAGTGTCAAATTGAATGAAGTGTATTTTTCCATGTTGACACTGGCGTTTGGCATGATGGTGTACGCGGTGGTGCACCAGTGGCGCTCGGTGACCAACGGTAGCGATGGTATCGCAGGATTCCAGATGGGCTCTTTGGGCTTGGGCTTTGATCTGGTCTTAGGTAACCCCAGTGTTTATTACTATGTTGTGCTGGTGATAGTACTGCTTGCGACGGCGCTGTTGTATCTGATCTGCCGCTCGTCATTTGGGCTAATTCTACGTGCCATACGTCAAAATCCTGAGCGCGTTGCTTTTTGTGGCTTGAACGTCAAAAGTTACCGGCTGGCAGCTTTTACGATTGCGGGGGCGTTTGCTGGCTTGGCGGGTGGTTTGATGGCACCGTTTCTGCGTATTGCCAGCCCAGAACTTGTACATTGGTCCATGTCGGCCGAACCCGTCCTGATGTCCATATTGGGGGGTACTGGGTATTTTCTTGGGCCATTTTTTGGCGCAGGTATGTTTGTGTTACTGGAAACCTGGATTACCAGCATGACACACTCTTGGATGCTGGTGCTGGGTATCATTTTGGCCCTGATGGTCATGTTTTTTCGGCGCGGCGTGCTGGGCACGTTTCTTGATCGCCTGCAGGAGCGCAAATGACCCAGCCAATTTTACGCATTCATAATTTAAGTAAACGTTTTGGTGGTGTTGCCGCGGTATCCAACATTTCGTTTGACGTCATTCCACACGAAACCTTGGCAATTATTGGTCCTAATGGTGCCGGTAAAACTACGTTTTATAACTTGTTGTCGGGGCGCATGATGCCCACCGAAGGAAAAATACTCTTCGAGGGGCGCGATATAACCGGATTACCGCCTCATCGTATTAGTCGCCTGGGGGTGTCGCGTTCATTTCAAATCAATAATATCTTCAACGAAATGAGCGTGCGCGAAAACATCGAGGTTGCTTTGACCGCTTACCACGGTCAAAGCCGACGCTGGGCCAATATTGCATCACGTAATCGACCCATCCAACAAGAGGCTGACACTTTGCTAGAACGTCTGGCCTTAGGTGATCTGGCAGGGCGCAGGGCTGGGGTGATCAGTTATGGCGACAAACGTTTGGTGGAAATCGCGATGGTATTGGCAACGCGACCTCATCTGGTCTTGCTGGATGAACCCACTGCAGGCATGACGCCCGATGAAACCCATAGGGTCACTGACTTGATTAAGTCATTAGCTGCTAGTGGTGACTACACCTTCCTGATCACTGAACATGATATGCGGGTCGTATTTGATGTGGCTGATCGCATCTTGGTGATGCATCGTGGTCAGACGTTGGTGTTGGGAACACCACATGAAGTCAAGATCAACCCCGAAGTCAGGCGTGCGTATTTGGGCGATGCCGCGGAGGAAATCACATCATGATGCTAGAAGTCGATAATATCCATACCTATTATGATGAAAGCCACGCCTTGCAGGGGGTTTCACTGCAACTGGATCAGGGCGAAGTCGTGTGTTTGCTAGGCCGCAACGGGGCAGGGAAAAGCACTACTTTGCGCAGCATTATCGGGTGGTCCGCACCCCGTAAGGGGCGGGTGGTTTTTAATGGCCAAGACATTGCCGGTCAGCCGGCCTATCGTATCGCCCGTCAAGGTATCGGGATGGTGCCCGAAGATCGGCGAATTTTCCCCGGTCTTAGTGTCAGAGAAAACTTGGAAATTGCCGAATACACCCGATCGGGAGTTCGTCGTCAATGGAGCATAGAACGGATATTCGATGAATACCCTATGCTGGCTGAATTGGCTAATCAGGATGGCAGTACGCTGTCGGGTGGGCAGCAGCAAATGCTGGCGGTGGCGCGATCTCTAATGAGCGAACCCTTATTACTTTTGCTGGATGAACCCAACGAAGGCCTTGCGCCGGTCATTGTTCAGCAAATTGGCGAACTTATAGACCAGCTATCAAAAACCACGACAATTTTATTTACCGACCAAAGCGTGCATTTTGCACTCAAACACGCCAGTCGCGCCTATATTCTGGAAAAAGGCACCATAGTGCACGAATCCAGTAGTCAGGACCTGGCCAATAACATTGATCTGCAGCACAGGTATCTGTCCGTGTCATAAGTTCTGGTGATTTTTTAGGTATTTGTGCGTCGGCACAAGGCCGATTTGCGTCGCGTGCTGCAACGCGGTAAAGTACTGCTTTACTTTGCCTATTATCCAGGGCAAAGTGTATAAGGCATATATGCCGGGCCAACCGCCCGGTTTTTTGCGCCTGTAGTAATTTGCTGTTGGCCGCGTCACAAGCGTGTGTTGCCAAAGCTTCCGTTTCTACCTCCCCCGCGTTCATAGAACGCTCGTGCTTACGTTACAACGGGTGCGGTTCGGGTCGGCAAGGTGTCTGGGTGGCATGGCTCCGTGAGTCATAAAGCGCCGGATCATGTTGTTGGCATCGGCCTATTCCCAGACCATAGTGGTCAGTTGGAATGTCGGTACCGGTTACGAAAGGAATACATTATGGAACTCAATGGCGCAGATATCGTCGTGCGCTGCCTGGCTGAACAGGGTGTTGAACACGTGTTTGGTTACCCCGGCGGTGCGGTGTTGTACATCTACGACGCAATCTACAAACAAGACAGCTTCAAACATATACTGGTTCGCCACGAACAGGCGGCTGTGCACGCAGCGGATGCCTATTCGCGCTCGTCCAATAAAGTGGGCGTGGCTTTGGTCACCAGCGGTCCTGGCCTGACCAATGCCGTTACTGGCATTGCCACAGCCTATATGGACTCTATCCCTATGGTCATACTTAGCGGGCAGGTACCTACTCGCGCCATAGGTGAGGATGCGTTCCAGGAATGCGATACGGTTGGTATTACCCGACCCTGCGTAAAACATAACTTCCTGGTCCGCGATATCAAAGACCTGGCCGAAACCATGCGGCGTGCTTTTTATATTGCTACCACTGGTCGTCCTGGTCCTGTGTTGGTGGATATCCCCAAAGACATTACCGTTGCTATGCATAAATTCACCGCCCAAAAAGGTGAAGTGAAAATGCGTTCCTATGCGCCGGTTGTCAAAGGGCACCAAGGACAAATCAAAAAAGCCATGCAAATGCTCCTGGCTGCCGAACGCCCCATGATTTATTCGGGTGGCGGCGTGGTGTTGTCTAACGCCAGTGCTGAATTACGCGAGTTAGTCGAACTGACTGGCGCGCCATGTACCACCACCCTGATGGGTTTGGGTGCATACCCGGCTAGCGACGACAAGTATGTTGGTATGCCTGGCATGCATGGTACCTACGAAGCCAATATGGCGATGCAGCATTGTGATGTGCTTATTGCCGTGGGTTCGCGCTTCGATGACCGCGTTATCGGCAACCCCAAGAATTTTGCCAGCCAACCACGAAAAATTATTCATATTGACATTGATCCCTCGTCTATCTCCAAGCGTGTGCGCGTTGATGTACCCATTGTGGGTAACGTCAAGGACGTTTTGGTAGAACTTAACGAACTCTATCGTCAGGCCTTGGCCGAGCCCAAAACCAAACGGCCATCGCTGGCTAATTGGTGGCAGCAAATCAATACCTGGCGCGGCAAGGAATGCCTGGTTTATAAAAATTCCGATACCGTGATTAAACCCCAGTATGTGGTGCAGAAACTGTGGGAAGTCACGGGTGGCGACGCGTTTGTTACCTCCGATGTTGGCCAGCACCAGATGTGGGCGGCACAATATTATGGTTTCAATGAACCACGACGCTGGATCAACTCGGGTGGGTTAGGCACTATGGGTGTGGGCTTGCCTTACGCTATGGGTGTGCAAATGGCCAACCCGGATAGCCAGATTGCCGTCATCACCGGCGAAGCATCCATACAAATGAATATTCAAGAGCTCTCCACTTGCAGTCAGTATCGTCTGACACCTAAAGTGTTGTGCTTGAATAACCGCTATCTGGGCATGGTGCGTCAGTGGCAGGAAATTGAATACGGTTCACGTTATTCGGAGTCTTACGTTGATGCCTTGCCGGACTTCGTTAAGTTAGTGGAAAGTTACGGGCATGTGGGTATGCGCATAGAAAATCCCGCTGATGTCGAGCCCGCAATACGCGAGGCCTTTACTAAGTACAAAGACCGGCTGGTCTTCATGGATTTCATTACAGATCAAACTGAAAACGTTTGGCCTATGGTGAAAGCTGGCGCTGGCCTGACCGAGATGCTGCTCGGCTCTGAAGACCTATAAGGAAGCAAGAAATGAAACATGTAATTTCTATCCTTCTGGAAAACGAACCGGGTGCGTTGTCACGAGTGGTTGGCTTGTTTTCTGCGCGTGGATACAACATTGAAACCCTGACCGTAGCGCCTACCGAAGACAGTACCTTGTCGCGTATGACCATAGTTACCAAAGGGTCAGACGAGATCATTGAGCAAATCACCAAGCATTTGAACCGTTTGGTCGATGTGGTTAAAGTCGTGGATTTGTCCGAAGGGCCACATGTAGAACGTGAACTGATGCTGATCAAGGTCAGGGCCGTGGGCAAAGAACGTGAAGAAATGAAGCGTATGGCTGATATTTTCCGTGGTCGCATTATCGATGTGACCGACAAGGCCTACACCATAGAACTGACCGGCGATCAGGATAAAATCGAAGCCTTTATTGGGGCTTTAGATCGTACTGCCATCTTGGAAACTGTTCGTACAGGCGTATCTGGTATAGGCCGTGGCGAGCGCGTACTGAAGTTGTAATGACCAGCAGGCGTCAGCTTGCTACCCAACACATAATTGATTGAACACTGGAGCTGTTATGAAAGTTTTTTACGATAAAGATTGTGATTTGTCCCTGATCAAAGGTAAAACCGTTGCCATTATTGGTTACGGTTCCCAAGGTCACGCGCACGCGCTGAACTTGCACGAATCCGGCGTTAAGGTCGTTGTGGGCCTGCGCAAGGGCGGTGCCTCCTGGAGCAAAGCCGAAAATGCTGGTTTGAACGTACAGGAAGTGGCTGAAGCCGTAAAAGGCGCTGATCTGGTCATGATCTTGTTGCCTGACGAAAACATCGCCGAAGTCTACCGTAATCACGTCGCTGACAACATTAAGGTTGGTGCTGCGTTGGCATTTGCTCACGGTTTTAACGTGCATTACGGGCAGGTCACTCCTCGTGCAGACATCGACGTCATCATGATTGCTCCTAAAGCACCTGGCCACACAGTACGTGGTACCTACAGCCAAGGCGGCGGCGTACCTGCATTGGTTGCTGTGCATCAAGATAACTCTGGTGCAGCACGCGATGTGGCGCTGTCTTATGCTTGCGCTATTGGTAGCGGCCGTGCCGGTATCATCGAAACCAACTTCCGTGAAGAAACCGAAACCGACTTGTTCGGCGAGCAGGCTGTTCTGTGTGGTGGTGCGGTTGAACTGATTAAAGCAGGTTTTGAAACCCTGGTAGAAGCCGGTTACGCGCCTGAAATGGCGTACTTCGAGTGCTTGCACGAACTCAAGTTGATCGTTGACTTGATCTACGAAGGCGGCATTGCCAACATGAACTACTCGATTTCCAACAACGCTGAATTCGGCGAATACGAAACCGGTCCGAAAATCGTTACTGAAGAAACCAAGAAAGCGATGCGCAAGTGCTTGGCCGATATTCAATCGGGCGTATACGCGAAAAACTTCATTCTGGAGCACGCTGCTGGTGCACCAACCCTGACATCTAACCGTCGCATTAACGCCGAATCCCAAATCGAACAGGTCGGTGGCAAGTTGCGCGCCATGATGCCTTGGATTGCAGCCAACAAACTGGTAGACCAAACCAAGAACTAAGCACAGTTCTGTCTACGGATTAGCGTGGTTTTTGCTAATCTGGGCTCTTGGATACAGACGTCCGTTATGACTAGCCCATCCTGAAAGGGGCTACTTCATAGCGGACGTTTGTTCGTTTAAGCAAACATTTTTGTGCATTTCGGTTATTCTTCGTCTTACCATGTATAAACCATCTTATCCTCATCCCCTAATCGCGCGCGAAGGCTGGCCATTCTTGGCAGGTATCGTGCTTATTTCTGTGTTGGTCAGTTTCTGGTCCGGTCTGGCGTCCATACCGTTTTGGATACTGTCTGTTTTTGTGCTGCAGTTTTTCCGCGATCCAGGTCGTGTGGCACCTGATGGCGAATTGAACGTGCTTAGCCCGGCCGATGGCCGCATCGTGGCTGTTGAAGAAGTCCGTGATATATACGCTGATCGCGATGCGATTAAAATCAGTGTGTTCATGAACGTATTTAATGTGCACTCTAACCGCGTTCCTGTTAAAGGCACTGTGCAGTCGGTTAACTACTTCGCTGGTAAATTTTTTAATGCCGCCTTGGATAAGGCCTCATTACAGAATGAACGTAATGCAACCGTGATACTCACCCCTGAAGGGCAAGTTGTTACGGCTGTTCAAGTGGCTGGTTTGGTGGCTAAACGCATCCTTTGTTATGTGAAGGAAGGCGATAAGCTGTACCAAGGCCAGCGTTATGGATTTATTCGCTTCGGCTCGCGAGTCGATGTCTACCTGCCATTAGGTAGTCGTCCGCGGGTTGCTATAGGCGATAAAGTCAGTGCGACGAGTACGGTACTGGCTGAACTGCCTGAACCGACGACAGAAGTCATTAGCTAATTCATGCCTAACCTTACATCTGACGAAAAACACCGTCGGCGCAGCATTTACCTGCTGCCCAATGCCTTTACCACCGCGAATCTGTTTGCTGGGTTTTACGCGGTGGTTCAAGCCATGAATGGTCGCTTTGAAATGGCGGCTATTGCTATTTTCTTGGCAATGGTCTTTGACGGGATGGACGGGCGAGTGGCCAGGCTAACGAATACTCAGTCGGCATTTGGTGAGCAATACGACTCGTTGTCCGACATGATTTCCTTCGGTATGGCACCTGCCTTGGTCATGTACATTTGGCAGCTACAGGGCTTGGGTCGTTGGGGGTGGTTGGCCGCGTTTATTTATGTGGTGGGTGCCGCCTTGCGTTTGGCTCGTTTCAATACCAATATTGCCGTCGTCGATAAGCGTTTTTTTCAGGGTTTGCCCAGTCCGGCAGCAGCAGCCTTGGTCGCTGGTTTTGTTTGGCTGGTGGTAGATAATAAATTGGTGATGTCGGATGACACCATCGCTTGGACTGCATTTTCCATTACGGTATATGCAGGCATAGCTATGGTCACCAATGCACCATTTTATAGTGGTAAAAGCTTTGCTTTAGGCCGTAGCGTGCCGTTTTGGGTCATGCTGGTATTGGTTGCGGTCTTTGTGTTTGTGTCCAGTAACCCGCCTATTGCTTTGTTTGGCTTGTTTGTGGTGTATGGCTTGTCAGGCTGGGTGGTTATGATCTGGCGTGTGCGTCGCGCTCAGCGTCTTACCCGCCAGCGTCACGAAGACACTGGCACTACAGATAACTAAAACATAAATCCTATACGGTTTCTGTCGTCATACATAGGGTCTGGTCCAGCGTGGAAACGTGTGACCAGCCCGCTGTATTGGTCAAAGTACACATACATTAATGAATTCCATACGTGGCTTTGACGGTAGCGATAGCTGAATACTTTGTGACTAGACCCTGGTAAGCCCACTGTATCAATAATTGACGGCTGCCCAAATTCGCATATGACCTGATCTTCGGTCCATGTGCCTTGAGCCAGTACGTTAAAGTGGGCGTCGGTCAGTATGGGTACTATGGCACCGGTTTGTCCTTGTGCATCAACGGTGGTTCCCCAGGCATACTGCCCATTCGGTTGGGTAGACCAAATCAAACGCTGTCCACCGTCAGGGGTGGGGCATACGGTGCTGGGTGGGCCATATTTGGCCTGAATTTGATTCAAGGGTGTGCCTGCTGGCAGGTCGGCCATAGTGGTGCAGCCGGTTAAGGCAAATATGGTCAGTGCAGGTAGCAAGGTCTTGGTGAGTCGATTTCCTAGTGGCATGCTGTTCTCTTAATGCGCGGTTGTTAACTAAATATACACTCAGTCTCAACATTCCGGTATAATCTTGGCTTTCCACCCATCACGTCAGGACCCCTCAGTTCTGTCGCATGTTTTTACGAGGCTCAAATGTCCGTTGCTGACATCAAAAAATCCGATATCGTTGCAGAATTCCAACGCGCCAAAGGCGACACAGGTTCACCTGAAGTTCAGGTTGCACTGTTAACTGCACGTATCAACGAATTAACAGGTCACTTCAAGGCCCACATGAAAGACCACCACTCACGCCGTGGTCTGCTGCGCATGGTTAGCCGTCGCCGCAAATTGCTTGATTACTTAAAGAGCCGCAATCTTGACTCTTATCGCGCACTGATCGAAAAGCTCGGTCTACGTAAGTGATATTGGGGCTGGCTCCCCGCGATGCAACCGTGGACACTACGATAATTATCGTGGTGTCCACGGTTTTTTTATTGTAAGGATATTCCACAATGTTTAATAAAGTGACTAAGTCGTTTCAATACGGCCAGCACACCGTGGTTCTGGAAACTGGCGAGATTGCTCGTCAGGCCTCGGGTTCCGTGCTGGTTTCGGTTGACGACACCGTAATTTTGGCTACTGTTGTAGCCAACAAAACTGCTAAAGCTGGTCAGGACTTCTTCCCTTTAACGGTAGACTACGTTGAAAAAACCTATGCAGCGGGTCGTATACCCGGCGGTTTTTTCAAGCGCGAAGGTAAGCCTTCCGAAAAAGAAACACTGACCTCACGTTTAATTGATCGTCCCTTGCGTCCTTTGTTTCCCGAAGGTTTCTATAACGACGTACAAGTGATCGTACACACGCTGTCGGTTAACCCTGAAGTGGACCCAGATATCCCCGCCATGATAGGCGCTTCGGCGGCTTTGGCAATTTCTGGTATTCCCTTTGATGGTCCCATAGGCGCAGCGCGCGTGGGTTACATTAACAACGAATACGTGCTTAACCCTGTTGCCAGCCAACTGTCTGAATCACAGTTGAACCTGGTGGTTGCTGGCACCGAAGCCGCTGTACTCATGGTGGAATCGGAAGCTCAGCAGTTGTCCGAAGAAGTGATGCTGGGTGGTGTGGTTTTTGGTCACGAGCAAATGCAAGTGGCTATCAACGCTATACACGACCTGGTGGCCGAAGCTGGCAAACCAGAATGGGATTGGCAGCCTGCACCCGTTAACGAAGCGCTGGTCGCCGCCGTTAGCGCAGCGGCATTGCCTGGTCTACAAGCTGCTTACCAAACGCGTGAAAAGCAAGCACGTACTACTCAGGTGCGCGAAGTCTATGCCAGCGCCAAAGCAGCACTTGCTCAGCAAGCACAAGCTCAGGGCGAAGACGCTCCTGATAACGTCCTGGTTGACAGCATGCTGTTTGATCTGGAAGCCAATATTGTTCGTAGTCAAATTCTGGCAGGCGAGCCCCGTATTGACGGTCGCGACACCCGCACCGTACGTCCTATTAGCGTACGCTTAGGCATATTGCCACGTGCACACGGTAGCGCCTTGTTCACTCGTGGTGAAACCCAGGCCATCGTGGTTGCCACTCTGGGCACCAAGCAAGACGAGCAAATCATCGATTCCATCATGGGTGAATACCGTGATCGTTTCTTGCTGCACTATAACTTCCCACCGTTCTCCACCGGTGAAACCGGTCGCTTTGGTTTCACCAAGCGTCGCGAAATTGGCCACGGTCGTCTAGCTAAGCGTTCGCTGGTTGCTGTATTGCCTGCACCCGAAGATTTCCAGTACACCATACGTGTGGTGTCGGAAATCACCGAATCCAACGGTTCGTCCTCGATGGCGTCCGTGTGCGGTGGTTCTTTGGCCATGATG
The DNA here is from genome assembly GCA_013416485.1 of Alcaligenaceae bacterium. Taxonomy (GTDB): domain Bacteria; phylum Pseudomonadota; class Gammaproteobacteria; order Burkholderiales; family Burkholderiaceae_B; genus JAGOAJ01. The sequence continues at coordinate 91,888 of JACCEO010000008.1, read as the reverse complement.
GATGCCGGCGTGCCTGTTAAGGATCACGTGGCTGGTGTTGCTATGGGCTTGATCAAAGACGGCGGTCGTTTTGCTGTCTTGACCGATATCTTGGGCGACGAAGATCATCTGGGCGACATGGACTTCAAAGTGGCTGGTACTGAAAATGGTATTACCGCTTTGCAAATGGACATAAAAATCCAGGGCATCACCAAAGACATCATGCAAGTTGCATTGGCGCAAGCCCGTGAAGGCCGCTTGCACATCTTGGAAAAGATGAAGGAAGCTATCGAAGGTTCGCGTACCGAACTGTCCGAATTTGCTCCACGTATGCTCACCGTCAAGATTAATCCTGAAAAAATCCGTGATGTCATTGGTAAGGGTGGCGCTACCATACGCGCTCTAACCGAAGAAACTGGTACTCAGATTGATATCGGTGACGATGGCTTGATCACTATCTCTAGTGCGGATCTGGACAAGGCTCGCGAGGCCGAGCGTCGCATTAAAGAACTGACCGCTGATGTAGAAGTGGGTCAGGAATACGAAGGTCCAGTGCTGCGTTTGTTGGACTTTGGCGCCATTGTTCAGGTTCTGCCTGGCCGTGATGGCTTGCTGCACATTTCTGAAATCGCCAACTACCGTATCGCCAACATCAACGACGTGTTGAAAGTGGGTCAGGTAGTGCGCATCAAGGTGATAGAAGCCGACGACAAAGGTCGTTTGCGTCTGTCCATGAAAGCCATAGGTGGTATTGAAGCTCAGGGTGGTCCTCAGGGTCCAGATGCAGCACCTGCTGCTCCTGAAGCCTAAATTGTAAGTATCAGGTCCGCGGTAGTTATTGCCGTGGTCTAAGGTCTGAACTCGGTGTTGTGCCGGGCTCAGGCCTTTTTATTTGAGCGTGACACGCTAATCTACTAAGAGATTTTCTTGAATAGATACGCATATAGCATCGCAGTTGCCTTAAGTATTTGCACTACTTCCGCCACCTACGCTGCCCAAGTGGCTGCTGCAGGGGAAGCGGCAGCGCCATCTCAGGTCCAGTCAGACTGGGCACTACAAGTTACCCCTTACCTATGGGCTGCGGGGCTTGATGGCAAGATCTCGCCATTTCGGCGTGGACCCACCATAGGCGTGGACAAGTCTTTTTCGGACGTACTTGATGATCTTAAAATTGGTGGCTTCATTAATATATGGGGGCGCTATGATCGCTACGTGCTGTCAGGTGACATCGTGTATGTCAATACCAAGGAAAGCCAGGCCGCTGGCCCACTGCCTCCCGTTGGGCCAACGCCGCCAGGAACTGTTGTGCATGGTAGTGTCGATAGCAAGCAGTTCATGGCAACGCTGCTAGGTGGTTACCGCGTGTTGGATACGCCTGACTTTACACTGGACGCCCTAGGAGGCGTGCGCTTCTGGCATATCTCGAACAAGGTGAACGTCAGTGCGCTGGGGCTGTCTCGAAGCTACAAAGAAAACTTTGGCTGGATCGAGCCCGTGATTGGTGCGCGTACCTTCATACGCCTGACGGATTCACTTTCCTTACAGGCCCAAGCGGATATTGGTGGCTTTGGTGCTGGCTCTGATTTGTCTTGGTCAGCACTAGCGACGATGAACTATGCCTTTACCGACGCGTTTTCCGTTTCTGCTGGATACAAAGTCCTTGATGTCGATTACGATCACAAAGGGCATGTTTATGACACGCGTTTACGTGGCCCGATAGTAGGCTTAACGTATCGGTTTTGAACCGTGCACAATTACAAAGCGTTGATCCAGCTTTCGCGTGATGAGGTCATAGCACCCATTACAAATGCTAGGTTCGCTGCCGCTGTCTGAGACACCGTCCGTGCATCCATATGGGCTTGTTGGGCATCTAGTAGCGCTGTAACAGCAATGGTGACTGCTGTCAGGGTACCAACCCCATGACCATAGGCTTCTAGCGCTGCATCGTACGTTGTTTCTGCTGTCTTAACGAGTTCGGATGCCGCCTGATGGCTGGCCAGTGCCGTACGTAACAGATTGGACTGAGCGATAATTTCTCGCATGGCGTCCATTTGTATTTTCTGGAAAGTATCGGAAGTCTTGGCCGCTTCGATCTGGGCGTCTCGCAAGCGTGCCGAGCGCAACCCACCATCGAATAGCGGTATCGTGACGCCAAGCAGTACGCTGGTTGATCCAGTTTGCTGGCGTATGTTGGGCAAGCCACGTACCTGGAAATCTGTACGGTTGTGTGCAGCTACGGCGCCTAAATACACCTTGGGCATGAACTCGGCTTCGGCAGCGGCAATACCAGCGGTGGCCGCTTTCATGGCGGCATAGCTGGCGAGTACATCGGGGCGCTGGGAAAGCGCCATCTGTATGGCTTCGTCGGTTACTGCGGAATTGCTATCTGGCAGTGCGTGTTCTGGTGGATTACTAATTGTGATACGTGTGGAAGGCGGTAGGCCCACCGCTCGTAGAACGGCCTGATAGCTAATCTGTTCCACACCTTCAGAATTGACCCGACGTAATTTGGCTTGAGCAACTTGTTGGCTGGCCAGGGCGGTTTCGACCACAGTGGCAAGGCCGGCATTGTGGCGTTGCTTGACCGCGTCGGCAACCTGGTGGCTATTTTTCAGCGCTTGTGTCGCAATGCTTACCTGATAGCGTGCCGCACCGTATTGGTAATATGCCTCAGTGACGTCGTGAATGATTTTTTGGTGGGTGCCATTGAATAGCACATTGGCTGCATAGGACATATGCTGAATGCCTTCAACAATGGCTCTGCGCTGTCCGAAATCGAAAATCAGCCATTCCAGTGCCAGCGCCGGCACGACGCCATGTAGTTCGGTATCGATGCTACGGTCGCCAGGAAGCAAAGGAAGCGGTGTGTGGGTCTTTTGCCAACCGCTAATCACATTGGCTGACAGCATAGGCAAGAACGTGGCTTCGGCGACACCGATTGCCAGGGCTGCTTGCCGTGCACGGTTCCATGCCAGGCGCGTGTCGGGATTTTCACGCTGGGCGATGTCAATCAGCGCGGGTAGGCTATATGGCTGTTCGCTATCAATAATGGGTGCCGGAGGCAAAATTGATGCTTCGTGGATGGCAGGTATTGTGAATTCGGTGCCGGTATCAAGAGCATTTGGCTTGCTTGCGGACGAGGTAGCGTCTGCGTGTCCGGGTTGCCACGGTGCACTTGGTGAGGCTGGTGCCTGGGTCAGGCTGTGGGTTGCGCAACCTGACAGGGCAATACACATTGCTATAGCAAGGGACCTAACCCGTTGGGCTGGACGAGGTTGGGTGGGCATGCGTTCCAGTGTAGTCATCCCTTGATCTTGCTAAGTAATTGCTGCATTTGATTGATTTCGCTGATAGTCTGGGTATAAGTCTGTGCGGCAGGTTGAAAAGCGAGGCCTCGGCACAGGTCTTCTGTATCAGAGATCAAGGTCTTCAGGCGCATAATGATTTCGTCATCCTGGCGCAAATTTTTAGGTTCAAACCTTGCTAAACGAAGGCCTTCTCTGGCTTCGTGCAGTGTGGCAAGTATTTTCGAGATCTCGTCCATAGTGGCAGATCGGCTAGGCTGGGAACGGGTTATCTGGGCAAGCTGATTCAGGGCGCTGTTGATTTTATCGTGTGCTGCCGATGCAATGCTTAACGGCCAAATACGGGTGAAGACCAGGTACATGACCAGGTTACCCAATAAGATGCCCATCACACGGTCCGAGGCGGCGGATAGTTCAATAGAGGGGCCAAAGTCCTGCAGTATGGTCAGTAAAAAAGCAAGACCAATCTGGATGCCTGCATAAGCGATACGTTCGCTACCCGAGGATACCCATCCAGCAACAAGTATTCCGGCAAATACCAAAACCATCAGTCCACCGATGCTGGTCATATGAGGAATAAGAAACAGGATAGACGCGACTCCCATAGCTGCGCCGATCAAGCAGCCAATAATACGTAGCGTCAGCTTGTGGACCGTTTCGGCAGTGGTGGTTAGCGCAGCAACATAGCATGTGATCATTGCGGTGTGTATGCCTTGCCAATCAATTGCGGTGTAGATCAAATAGCTGATGATTGCTGCTGCTGTGGTCTTAAGCGCGAATCGCGGATAATCCGGGTTGCTTAATGCATCTTTGAAGAAAAAGGGTGTCTTGCTGGCCTGCTCTGTCGTGCTTGGTCTATGACCTAGAAGCACATCCAATGCTAGCTGGGCTTCGCCTATGGGGCCTTCATCATAGTACTTGTCTTGGTGGGGGGTATCAAGAGGCTGGTGAGCCTCCACCGCTTGCGCCGCCAAACGGCTTTGCGATGCAAGCTCATGGCGTAGCGGTTCAGGGGTGTAGGTCGCTAGCGTAGCCACTGCAAGCAGCAAACGATAGGTATCGTCGATGGCAGACGTTAAGTACTGAGTTTGGGCTGAAGGTGCCAGATGTAGCAGACGGATGAAGCCAGCTCGTTTTTTTAATTCTTCATTCCCTGTGCGCAGTAGCTCAAGTAATTCGTCGGTAACCACCGCTTGGTCTAGTGCTTGTGCCGCTGTTTCCAGCCTTCGTGCCAATTCCTGTTGCAACAAGTGTACGGCAGAGCGTCCGAATAAAAGATTGAAGATCACGATGATGCCCATCGGGGCGACCGTCATCAGCCAAGCATAGAGCACGGCACGTGTGGCGGCCTCGCCAAATGGGACATCGCTAAGCAAGGACATGGAAAAACCCACAACCAGCGCCAGAATATTACCGATGGGACCCAACAGACTAGCCGCCCCGATGTAGATGAAAGTAAAGGAACCCACAGCGATAACCACCATGCGCCACATCGGGTCATCGATAGTCCAGCGTGCAAGATAAATTAGCAATATGACAACAAGTGAAACAAGAACGGCTACGCCGATTGCCATCAGTGTGCTCTCGGCACCGTCTGGTTTCATCAAGAACAGGATCAGGTAGCAGCCTATTGCTGCCAAGGGGATCCCATAGGTCATAAACACCAGACTTGCCAGTGAGCATTGGGCCGCCACTCGCCACGCCATTGCAAAGCGTCCATCGAATGGGCGCAAATCATTGCGCGCCGTCCGGAGGATCATAGGCAGAAAGTGCTTAGCAGTTTTTGCCATGCGGCTGTACGACTACAACTGCGGATGCACCGATGCGCAGCAGATTTTCTGGTGCATCTTCAATGCGCACCTTAACGGGAAAACGTTGAGCCACTCGTACCCAGTTAAGGGATTTCTGTACGATGGGTAAGGTCCTAGGCAGTTTGATCAGGTCAGTTGAGCCTACCCCCCAGCCTATGCTGTCGACGGTTCCCTTGATCGCTACCGAGGGATTGGCAAGGGCATAGACTAGCGCGCAAGCGCCAGGCTGTACCTGGGCAAGTTCTGTTTCGCGAAAGAAGGCTGTGGCATACCATTGTTCGGTATTTATCAGCGTGAATAGTGATTGATCAGGAGCGACATATTCACCCGATGAGGCTGACAAACCCACCACCAGCCCGTCATGAGGTGCGTGTACTTGGGTGTCGGCAAGCGCGCGCTGGGCGATGGCCAAAGCGCTGTGGCTGACCTGAACCACTGCTTCGGCAGCTTCTAATGTGCCGACCAAGCTCACTGCAGCATCGGCCTGTGCTTGCGCTTGTTTTAGACTGACTTGTGCATCGCGATGTAAGGTTCGTGCATCATCGACTTGCTGGGTAGTGACATAACCTTTCTTACCCAGTGGTACTAGCCGTGCTAGCGTTTTTTCGGTCAAGCTCAGATTTGAAAGTGCTCGTTCGACTTGTTCGTTGGCGATTGCGACATTGGAGTGTTCAGCATTGATCTGCCGTTGTTTCGCGCTTAGGGCCGCTTGTGCCGCTTTGAGTTCGGCGTCGGCTTGTTCTACGCGCAGACGGTACACCGTAGGATCCAGGGTAAACAGCAGATCACCGCGTTTTACCCTGCCATTGTCGGTGACATAGAATTTTTCGACACGGCCCGGTACGGGGGTGCTGATATGAACGACATCGGCTTGTAACATGGCGTCTTCCGATAGCGGAGAGGACATCCATTGATACAGCACGATCATTGCAATGGCGCCCACGATGGTAAGGGTTGCAATGACACGAGTCAAAAGCCGTTTGTTGCTTTGTGGTTGTGTGGAGTGGTTCATGGTTCAGGTGGCGAAGAAAGCCAGCGACGTGCTGATGGAAATGATTAGTGCTATGCACACGTAAACCAGAAGACGGAGCGGCATTGCATTATCTAGCCCCAGACGGATAAAAATTACGCGTACTAAAATCGTACCAAGTATGCCTATAACAGCGCAAAGCAGCCACGAAGGAAAGTATGACCCGAACGCATATACGGACGGTGCGTTTGTGCATCCTGAAAGTATGATTGCAACCAACCATGACGTAACAATACGTGGCATGATTAAAAACCTTGTGGTGGCGAGCCTATAAAAGTAAGGCTCTTTTGGTAGGGTTGGTGGGGTAGGCGTCAATGTAACATTTTATTTACCGTATATTGCGCACAGCACACTCTTAAAAATAGGAACAATATGCAACAACTCAATGTAAGCGGTGGTCAGTCTCAACGTTATATGCGTTTCAGGCATATACATTCGGCGACTTGCGGTTGCAAATGTGCCAGCCCCGTGGTCCGGTCGTTTCATCGGCGCGTATCCACCGACTTAATGCATCGTATGTCTTTAGGTGGCATGGAGGCTGCGGTCCTGCCTTTTACGGGGTTCAAGTCAGATAGTGCTTTTGCGCAACAACCCAAGACATCCACACGTCCTATATTGTTGACGAACCTGCGTTTATTCGACGGTATTACAAGTGCAGTGACGCAGGGTAGGAATGTACGGATAGAAGGTAATAAGGTCGTGGACTTACCGGCGGCAGGCGAGGCACCAGGAGACGTGGAAATCATTGATTGTGGCGGGCGGCTGGTTATGCCGGGTTTGATCGATGCACATTGGCATTCGACCTTGTGCGGTTTGACGCAAATGCAAGCCATGACAGCAGATGTCCCTTATATTCATTTAGTGGCGGCTAACGAAGCTCAACGCACCTTGATGCGCGGCTTTACTACCACTCGTGATGCGGGTGGCCCCAGCTTTGCATTGAAACGCGCTATCGATGAAGGTCTGGTTCACGGTCCTCGTATCTATCCGTCGGGTGCCATGATTACGCAGACGTCGGGTCATGGGGATTTCCGTATGCGCTCCGAGATCCCGCGTGCTGATGGCGACATTACTCACACCATGCGTGCAGGTGTTTCATCGATTGCCGATGGTGAATCCGAGGTATTGCGTCGCGCACGTGAAGAGCTAATGCTAGGCGCGTCACAGATTAAGCTAATGGCAGGCGGTGGTGTGGCCTCACCCTATGATCCCCTGGATAGTTTGCAGTTCACCGAAGCGGAATTACGAGCTGGCGTTGCGGCAGCAAGTGATTGGGGTACCTATGTCATGGTGCATGTGTATACCGCCAAAGGTATAGAGCGTGCGGTTCGGGCTGGTGTGAGGTCTATCGAGCATGGGCAACTAGCCGATGAAGAGGTCGTTCGCATGATGGCGGACAAGGGTATATGGTGGAGCTTGCAGCCTTTCCTGGCCGATGAGGACTCGAACAAACTAGCCGAACCAGCAGCTAGGGCGAATCAATTGCGAGTAGCTCAAGGTACTGTCAAAGCCTACGAGATGGCCCAAAAATTCAATATCCAGACTGCCTGGGGAACCGACATCTTGTTCACCCCGCAAAACCTGCCAAATCATGGGCGCATGTTGGCCAAACTGACGCGCTTTTATCAGCCGCTGGATCTTTTGCGTATGGCCACAGGCCAGAACGGCGAACTATTAATGATGTCTGGCTTACGTAATCCATACGAAGGCGGGCTGGGAACTATTGCTCCTGGTTCACTGGCTGATATCTTGGTGGCCGATGGCGATCCTACCGTAAATCTTGATTTCCTGACCGACCCAGAGACCAATCTGCGTTTGATCATGAAAGACGGCAAGATATACAAAAGCACACTTTCCGCGCTATGACATTACATCTAAACGATAAAGCTGAGAATTTAAGTGAGCTAGAGAAAGCAATGAACGCACTAACCATCATTCTGACGGTGGTGCTGATCATTTGTATTTCGATGGAAACGTTCTTGGGGGAGCTGTCATCAGAAGATGAGGATAGCTCTATTTACTTGACGATACAGTTCTGGATTTGCGGCTATTTTTTGCTGGATTTTATCGTCATGCTTTTTCTATCACAGAATAAAAAACGATTCTTTTGGCGGTACTTCATCGTTATTTTTCTGTCGATTCCCTATGTCTATTTATCCAAGATGTTTTCAATCAGCTTCTCGGGCGAGATGACTTACCTGCTACGATTTATACCGGTATTGCGGGGGGGCGCCGCCTTAATTGTGCTAAGTCGTTTGGTGATTCGTAATAGCATTACTAGCTTGTTTATTTCTTATATTGTGCTGTTCTTTGCCTTGATTTATTTTCAGACGCTGATCTTTTATGTGTTCGAGGCAGGGGTGAACGAGCAGATAAAAAGCTATTACGACGTGTTGTGGTGGGCTTCAATGACGGTAACTACGGTGGGCTCTAACATTATTGCTGTTACCGCTGTAGGGAAGGTGTCAACCGCAGTGCTTGCGGTAATTGGAATGACAACCTTGCCGATCTTTACGGTTTACATTACTTCCATTATGCAGCGCTGGAGCCAGTCTTCGGACACAAAGCAGGAATTGCCCAAAGTAGCTTAAGCGGAAAGTTCGCATAAGGTAGTCATGTTGTGTGCTTAACGATTAGACAGTCGGTAATCCATATGTTGCAAAGTAGCTGAAATCTTTACCACACGATTTTCTTGATGTTCAAATTTGACCAGTAAGTAATCAAGGCTAGGGGCAACATACAGCCGTGTCTTACGGGTGGTGCTACTTCTTACGCGTTCGACGACCAAGGCTTCAACCTGCCCCTGGCCAGTTTGAACCATGTCATTGCCTATCACCTTGTAGTGGTGGGTTCTTTTGTTACCTTTATAAATTAAAGGGTAGATAAAGTCTTTTTTACCAGCTATTAGTTCACAGCGGGCTTCAAAAAAGAAACTTAAAGGGTCATATAAAGGCGGATCTAGGTCGAACGTTTTCTCTTCGTTTTCGCTGTTGAATATGGCTTTTTTATCGACCCAATCAAACGCAATAGTTTGGTGTTTTTCGTCTTTAAAGGGTTGTTTATTCGTGGCAGCATATGACATGGGTTGAACATGGCATTGCTTCATGTCAAAAGTGGCTTTTTGTTTTGATGACAGCAGCCAGTGATCCAAGTCGAAATGGATCTGGTACTGGTCGTGATCTCGTTGAATTTTTAAGTGATTTTCGGCCTGGGTCCGCTTGTCGTTGTATTCCACCGAAAAGCTGGCATCTACGTAATCTAGGGTTTGGGCTTGTGCTACATGTAAGCTAAGCAGCCCAGCAGTGACTAGAACACATGTTCGCGCTATGGGTTTGCGCAAGGATTGCGGGCACAGCGTAAGAAAAACTGTGCTTAGCGGGGAAAGTAGTTGGAATATCATAGTATTTACAACCACATTGTAGTGGTGCACCCACCCGGAATCGAACCGGGACGGCCAGTGGCCGAGAGATTTTAAGTCTCTTGCGTCTACCTATTCCGCCATGGGTGCGGGGAAATACATTGTAGTTTGCGTGGTGCAAACTATAACGGGTAACTTCTTGGCGGAAGCGGTGAGATTGCCAGCCACCTTTGCACAAAGCCAAAAAATCAATTGATTAGTATGGACTGTAGCAAAGTATTATGACATAGTTCCTTCACATAATGCAAGCTGATGATTTCAACCTATGCTGAAGGCATAGTACAAGTTATCTTGAGTCCAACTTGACAGTCATGTACCTATGCGTACTTTTAGCGAATATAAAAATGGGGCAAACTCTCGTTCGCCCCCTAAGCTTCTGGACAGTATCATGACGAGCCTCGCGGGCATAGCAAGAATGCGAGGTTTCGAAGGCGAGTCAGGTTTGAGAGTAAAAGCTTGATAACAATAATATCGCGAGCCTATATGGCTTCAGATTTTCAGCATCAGCAAATAATTACCCGCGTAATTTCTTCAGTTCTTCCTGGGCCACGTCCAAACGGACCTGGCCCTTTTCGACCAGTATCTTGGAGATCTGGTCGATTTCGTCACCCACAGCGCCTGCCATCATGGCAATATTCTGCGAGTGCAAGGACATATGCCCTTTTTGCACACCCGTAGTTGCCAAGGCTTTAAGCGCTGAGAAGTTCTGTGCCAAGCCTACAGCGGCTATCATGCGTGCCAATTGATCTGCAGTAGATACACCCAGTATCTTCAGACAAGCACGTGCTGTAGGGTGCAGTTTGGTCGCACCTCCGATCAGGCCCACCGCCATAGGCAATTCTATGCTGCCACTTAAGTCGCCTTCGGCAGTAACTTCCCAGTCAGTCAGGCTGGTATACCAGCCTTTTTGTGCCGCAAACGCGTGAGCACCGGCTTCAACTGCGCGGGTATCGTTACCTGTCGCCAGCACTACGGCTGAAATACCATTCATGATGCCTTTGTTATGCGTGGCAGCACGGTAGGGGTCAGCAGCAGCAAACTCGTAGGCACTGATGATGCCGTCACGGACATCTGGACCACCTATCGCCTCGCAGCTCCAAGTAGCACGGGCACGTGCCAAACGCTTATCCGCTAGGTTGGACAAGATGCGTAAGTAAACACGGCCACCGGTCCAAGCTTCAATATGGGGAGCCAGTTTTTCCGCCATAGAGTTCACGGCATTCGCACCCATAGCATCACGAGTATCCACGATCAGGTGGGTAATAACCATGGTGCCTTCGGCGGTTTCCAGCAAACGGACTTCCACGTCACGCAAACCGCCACCCAAGCTGACCAGTATAGGGTCGCAGGCATCGCAGATATCTTTGATTTCGTCTTTACGTTCCAGAATGCTGATACGGCTGCTGGCTGGGTTAGTAACATCCACCAGTTGAATCTGGGCAATCATCAGCGTACCTGACATGGACGTAATGAAACCACCATCATCGTAGCATTGACGGCCTGCATTACACACAGCCGCCACCACCGAGGATTCTTCCGTCGCCATAGGAATTAAGACATCCTGACCGTCGATTTTCATGTTGGTGGCAATACCCACAGGTATGCTCATCGTACCAATTACGTTTTCTATCAGGCGGTCAGCCAGTTCACCGTCCAGGTTGCCCAAGTTGGATAGCTGTGCAACCACATCGCTGTCCAGGCCAGCGAATTCAGTCACACGCGCCAGGCGGTCACTGATACTTAGTTTATGAAAGCCTGATATCCGAGAGGTTTTAGTTGAATCAGTCACAATAGGTCATCCTAGCAAAGGTAAATTTCAATAAAGTAGTTATCAGTTGGTCATCAAGCGTGGCAGCCAGGTCACCAGACCAGGGAAGGCTACGCAAATCAGCAAGGCAACGATTTGCAGCATCATGAACGGTGTGACGCCTTTGTAAACAGTAGTCATGCTGATGCTGGGTGGTAGCGGCCCTTTGATATAAAACAGGGTGTAGCCAAAGGGTGGGCTGATGTAGCCAGTTTGTATGGTGATGGCATACAACACGCCAAACCAGATCTCGTCAAAACCTAGCACCCTGACTATGGGTAGAAATACAGGTACTGTCAGCAAGATAATGCCGATTTCATCCAGGACGGTGCCCAGGAAGATTAGTATCAGCATCATGGCGGCCAGGATCATATAGGGGTGCACATCCAGATTCTGGATGAAATCCATCAAAGTGCTGGCTCCCCCAAGTCCTGTAAAAATTGCTACATAAGCTTTAGCACCTATGGTGATCCATAGGATCATGGACGTGGCTTTTAACGTTTCTATCGATGCTGCTGCCAGCCCTTTAAATGTAAGGCTTTTACGGATGGAACCAGCGATCAACGCACCCAGTACACCCACTGCCGCCGCTTCCGTAGGGGTTGCTATGCCCAGGAAAATAGATCCCAGTATCATCACGATCAGCAAACTAGGCAAAATGACAGCTTGCAGACTTTTCAGCTTGACCGACATGGGGACGCGCTCAGCCGTGGAAGCTGGCACCATGCCTGGTTTGGTGTAAGCCACATATAAGATGTAGCAGATATAGAGGCTAGCCAGTATCAACCCTGGCACCAGTCCAGCAATCAGCATCTTGCCTATGGATACTTGCGCGGTTACGGCATACACAATGGTCAGCACAGACGGCGGTATCAATATGCCTAAAGTGCCCGAAGCGCAAATTGTGCCAGTCACCAACTTAGGGTCATAGCCACGCTTCAGCATTTCCGGCATGGCCAAAACAGCCATAGCCGTTACGGCCGCGCCAACTACACCTGTCATGGCCGCCATGACGACACAAATAACCACAGTGCCGATAGCTAAGCCGCCGCGTAAGCGCCCGAACCAGAGCTCCATCGCACGATACAAGTCTTGTATGACACCAGAGCGTTGCAAGATACCAGCCATCAGTATGTACAGCGGTATACCCAGCAAGGCTTCCGAGCGCATGGTATCGAAAATCTGCAATACCATGATGACGACAGCATCGGCATTCCATAGGAATACAGTCAGCAATAGCGACAAACCGCCCAGCACAAAGGCGATCGGTAGGCCAGTGAGCATGAGCAATGTCAGCCCACCAAACATTAAGATAAGAATGGCGTTAGGTGATAGTGTCATAGCGGCGATCCGTAATAGTCAGGATCCCGAAAAAATATACGCAGGAACTCGGCCAGGCTTTGCGCGCCTAGCAGGACTACCGCCAAAGGAATCGTAAATTTAAAGGGCCAGATGGGCGGGTTCCATGCCGAAAACGAGGTTTCACGGAACTCCAGCGCCTGCACGGCCAGAGGCCAGGCGTAATAAAACAAGATCACACAAAACAGCATAATGATGATCTGGTTGAACATATCCAGCCACCTGCCCTGAGCCAGGGGCAAGCGCTGGCGCACCACGTCCAGGTTGACGTGCCCCTTGATGTGCAGTAAATAGGGGCCACCTAATAAAAAATAAGGGCCGAACAGCAGCAGCGCCAATTCCATGCCCCAGACGGTAGGGGCGTTAAATACATAGCGGCTGGTGACCTCGTAAAGCATCACCGGCACAATAATAACCATCAGGGCTGCCGCCACCAGGAACAACAGGTAGTTACACCGCGTAATCCAGGTAACGTAGCAACGTATGACTGTAGGCATAAGCGTTCTTCGTTCAAAGAAAGGCCGGGTGCTTACTAGCGTAGTAGCACCCGTTTAAGGGGAATTGCCTGAATCAGGCGATCAGACCCAGCTGCTTCATAAAGGCCAGTTGGCTATCCAGGATCTTGACGGCATTAGGCTGGTTCTTGGTAGCAGACTTCCAGACATCAATTACCTTCAAACGTGCTTCATTCACGTCATCAGCGGAAAAACTGGTCACTTCCACGCCCTTGGCTTTGAACTCTTCCAGCGCTTTTCCGTCAGCGACCAGAATATGCTGGCGTAATGCGGCAGAGGTTTCACGCGCTGCAGAAGCCAGAGCGGCTTTGAAGTGTGCAGGCAGTTTTTCGTAGGCACCACGGTTAGCCACGTAACTGGATGCTGTGGTTGGTTGATGAGGTCCAGGCATAACGATGTACTTAGCCACTTCGGCCAAACCGGCTTCCAGGTTGGCCGATAAGTCACCACGGTCGGCTAGGTCTATGACCCCTTTGTCCAGTGCTGAGTACACCTCGTTCGTGGGCAAAGGTGTTACTGACACCCCCAAAGAACCCATCACGGTAGATGCCAGCCCCACAAACCTGCCCTTTTTACCGCTCAAGTCGGCAATGGTTTTCAAAGGCACTTTAGAGTGTATGGGCTCAGGGCCGTACACCGTAGGTGCAATGTAGAACAAGCCAGCTGGGGCATAGGCTTCACGCGCCAGTTCCAGGCCGCCTAATTCATAGAACCAGGCTTCGTATTGGTCAGCTTCTGGGAAGCCAAAAGGGATGGTGCTGGTAAAAGCCAAGCCAGGAATTTTTCCGGCTTCGTAGCCATCAAAGGTTTTCATCAACTGAAAAGCGCCGCCACGTACGGCATCAAATGCCTGATTGGCAGGCACCAGTTGACCGGCGGAAAACAATTCTATCTGGAAGGCATTGTCGGTCAGTTCAGCGACACGCTTTACGAAGCGCTCTTCAAACAATTGGGGAGTGGTGCCACCATCCCATAATGCCTGCATACGCCAGTTAACAACAGTCTGCGCGCGAACAGGTGCGGCATACGCCAGCGTTGCGGCAGCCCCCAACCCCATAGCTTTAAGCACCGAGCGGCGGTTAGTCATCGTCATACACTCCTCCAAGTAGTCAATTAATTTGGGTCGCGCTTTTGTATTCTGGTTAAAGGCGCAACGCACTTGATGGTAGATAGGAATATGGGACAATACAAGGGACAGTTTTTAGAAAACCCCTAAACTGTACCAGGCAAATCACAGGCACAGCTATCCTATAAACCCCATGAGCCGCATAAATCATATCGTTTCCACCATCGCCACACGCATAGAATCAGGTCAGTTATCCACGGGTACACGACTGCTGTCGGTGCGTGCCGCTGCTGCTGAATATGGCGTTTCCAAGAACACGGTTGCTGATGCCTACGACAGGCTGGTCGGCATGGGTCACCTGGAAGCCCGGCCAGGATCTGGTTATTACGTAGCCGTCACCCGCTATGCTTCATCACCTCAGCGTTCACGTGATGTAGCACAAGCCATAGACACGGTATCCTTGCTGCGTGAACAACTGGTGCAACACTACAACGTGCGCGTAGGCGATGGCAGACCGCCTGCGGCATGGATGGAAAAGTTTGACCTGAACCGTGCCGCCAGCCTGCCTGACATAGATGATGGCATCACCCAAGGTCATGGCTACGGCAATCCTTGGGGGCTGAAACCCTTACGTAAACGTATTGCTCTGATGCTGGCCGAGCGCGGCATACAGGCCAGCACAGATCAGGTGCTGTTAACCCACGGTGCCAATCACGCCCTGGATATGGTGGCGCGTCAGTTACTGGAACCCGGCGATGTGGCCTTGGTTGATAGCCCAGGGTATTACCCGCTATTTGGCAAATTGCGTTTCTCGAATGTAAAGCTGGTCGGTGTACGCCGTCTGGCCAATGGCCCTGATATAGACGACCTGCAAGAAAAAGCCGCAAGATATAAGCCTAAAGTATTCTTTACCCAATCACTGGCACACAATCCTACAGGCGGCTCACTGACTTTGCCTGTAGCCCACCGCATTCTGAAAACCGCAGCACAATATGGCTTCTACGTCGTCGAGAACGATCCCTTTGCCGATATCCTGCCCACAGACAGCCCTCGCTTGGCGATGCTGGATCAACTGGAGCGGGTCATATATATAGGCACGTTTTCTAAAACTTTATCTGCAGGACTACGCGTAGGCTATCTGGCGACCAGCCCCGCTCTGACGGCGGCTTTTTGTGACCTGAAGATGCTTACTTTGGTGACTACATCAGACTTCGTAGAGCGCACCGTTCTGGGACTGATTGCCACCGGCCAGTATCTGAAACACTTGCGTCGCCTGAAAAATCATGTGGAACGGGCTACCCAGCATGCTTTGCGTACCATGGAAAGCTTGGGTTTGAATACACCCTATGCCCCTGGTGGCGGGTTTTATCTATGGGCTGAGTTGGGTGCAGGCCAGGATGAATTGAAACTGGCCGCTGCTGCTGCCAAAGAGCAGATTTTCCTGGCGCCAGGTTCTTTATTTCTTCCTGACCAGGAAAGTGGACGCCATCAGCCTGCCTTGCGTATTAACGTCGCCTATGCCGACAGCCCACAGTTTGTTGCCTTTATGCGCAACTATCTGCAGAAAAATTAAGCTTTAGGAATTTTGGCGGAAGCGGTGAGATTCGAACTCACGGACGAGTTACCCCGTCGCTGGTTTTCAAGACCAGTCCATTCAACCACTCTGGCACGCTTCCGCTGTATGAAGCCAATTAGTTTAGCTTAAATTAGGCTGTTTGTGGATAGTTGCCAGGATGTTTCTACAAAAAAACATCACAACGGCGATAATACCCTTTTATTGATAACCAAAGGAGCTGTTGATGAAAGCCATAGAAATCTCCCAACCTGGTGGTCCCGAGGTCCTGGTGCAGGTCGATCGGCCTATGCCCGAACCCAAGGCAGGCGAGGTACTGATTAAAGTCGCTGCTGCAGGCATCAACCGTCCTGATGTTTTTCAACGTAAAGGGTTTTATCCAGCACCTCCCGGCGCATCCGATTTGCCTGGCTTGGAAGTGGCGGGTGAAATTGTAGGTGGCGATGCTGCTGCTGGTGGTTTTTCCATAGGCGACAAAGTGTGTGCGTTGCTGCCAGGTGGTGGTTATGCTGAGTACTGTGTTGCTGACGCTAGCTTGTGTTTGCCGATACCCCAGGGCTTAACCGAAATCGAGGCTGCAGGCTTGCCGGAAACTTACTTCACAGTCTGGAGCAATGTGTTTGATCGTGGCCGTTTGTCAGGCCAGGAGACCTTGCTGGTGCATGGTGGGGCCAGTGGTATAGGGACCACGGCTGTGCAATTGGCAACGGCTATGGGGCATGCGGTATATGCCACTGTGGGCAATGATGAGCGCGTACAGGCAGTGCAGGACTTAGGCGCCGTACGTGGTATCAATTACCGCACCCAGGATTTCGTCGAGGAAATCAAGGCGGCCACTAACGGCAAGGGTGTCGATGTGGTGCTGGACATGGTGGCCGGCGATTACATAAATCGCAATATTCGGTGTTTGGCTGACGATGGCCGTATCGTGATTATTGCACTGTTGGGTGGCGCTAAAGCCACAGTGGATTGCGGTGAGATTTTCATGCGCCGTTTGCAAATTACGGGGTCTACCTTGCGTCCTCGACCTGTTGCTTTCAAGGCGGATATTGCCCGTTCGCTGAAAAAACACGTTTGGCCTTTGTTGGCCGCAGGCACAATACGCCCAATAATCCATGCGACTTTCCCTATGGCTCAGGCTAGCGATGCTCATGCCATGATGGATGCTGGCGATCAGATTGGTAAAATTATCCTAACCATGTAGGGACACATCTACCGGCCAAGCCGCTAACACGCTACAATACCGGGTTATTCGATTTTCTATGCCCGCTAGGCGGGCTTGGCCATGAGTTCTTTGAAAACCCACACGCGCCTGGTTATAGGCAACTGGAAAATGAACGGTACCCTTGTCAGCAATACAACATTGCTGGCTGGGTTGGTTGATGGTGTAAGCGCAGTTGATGCTTGCGAACTGGTCGTGTGTGTACCGTTTCCTTATTTGGCTCAGGCTGCTGCTGCCTTGCCTGCGGGGCGTATTGCATTGGGCGCTCAGGATGTCAGCAGCCAGTCTGCCGGCGCCTATACGGGTGAAGTCGCTGCGGCTATGCTGATCGATATTGGTGTTACCTGGGTATTGGTAGGGCATTCGGAACGGCGTAGTCAACATGGTGAAACCAGCCAGTTGGTGGCTGATAAAGCCCAGGCGGCGCTGGATGCTGGTTTGACTCCGGTGGTTTGTGTGGGTGAAACCTTGTCGGAACACGATGCGGGTCAGGCCTTGGCCGTTATTGCTGCACAGCTGCAGCCGGTATTGGCATTAGGTGCACAAGCAGTGGCAAAAATGGTGATCGCTTATGAGCCCGTGTGGGCTATAGGTACGGGCCAGACCGCGACGCCGCAGCAAGCCCAGGAAGTTCATGCCAGCATACGTGCCAGCCTAGTGGCGTTAGGTGTTCCTCAGGTCCGCATTTTGTATGGTGGCAGCGTTACTGCAGCGAATGCAGCCAGTTTGTTTTCCATGTCTGATATTAACGGTGCCCTGGTTGGTGGTGCGTCGCTGGTGGCAGAAGAATTTTTACGTATAGCGGCCGCTTAGGCCTCGGAGCTCTTTCATGCAATGGTTGTCCCCCGTCCTGTTGTCAATTCAGGTTATATCGTCGCTAACTGTTATCGTGCTGGTATTGTTGCAGCAGGGTAAGGGCGCCGACATGGGCTCTTCATTTGGTGGTGGTTCGGCTGGTAGTTTGTTTGGTGCAACAGGCGCCGCAAACTTCCTGTCGCGTGCTACTAAATGGGCTGCAATTATCTTTTTTACTTCCACAGTAGGTCTGGCCTATGTGGCGCACCACCCAGGTCCGTCCATTCTTGATGGTGGCATTATGCAAGGCTTTCAGCCTGCGCCAGTTCCCTCAGTAACTGGCGATGCCGTACCCGCAGTGCCAGGTGCAGAAACCGGTACCGTAGTACCTGCAGCACCAAATACTGCCGCTAGCGAATCCGCTGTACCTGCCGTGCCTACTGCTCCAGCTCAAAATTCGCCTGCTGCAGTACCCGAGGCCCCGGCAGCGCAATAATTTGTGCTAAGATACCGCTCTTTGCAAGCCGACGTGGTGGAATTGGTAGACACGCTATCTTGAGGGGGTAGTGGCGAAAGCTGTGCGAGTTCGATTCTCGCCGTCGGCACCAAAAATTTGTTCTGAACCTGCTTAGGTTAAGTCAGCATAAAACCCGCATTCTATTTGGAATGACGGGTTTTTTGTTGTCTATTTCAATGGGTTGACGGCCCCACACTCACCGTATAGAGTCAAGCTTCATAACTAGGAGTGTGCTATGTCGAAAAATACAGCAGATGGCAGCGGTGCTGCAGGGGCAAATCCCTTTGCCGACCTGACCAGAATGTTTGATCAGTTTAAGGTGCCGGGGATGGATATGGCGGCCCTGACACAGGCCAGGCAGCAAGACATCGCAGCATTGGTGCAGGCGAACCAGGCAGTGTATGAAGGCATGCAAGCCCTGGCTAACAAACAGGCTGAAATGTTACGGCAGGCGGTCCAAGACATACAAGGTGTGGCCGCTGGTGGTGTTGATACAACCAAACAAACCGAGTTAATCCGTAAGGCCTACGAAAAAACGCTGTCTGACATGACGGAACTGGCAGAAATTGCACGTAAATCGCAAGCGGATGCCATGGCCAGTATTAGCCAGCGTGCTACCCAGCATATGGCTGAAATGAAAAAAATGATGCAGCCTAAATAGTCCATCCTGGTGGCAAAGGTGGGGCGGTCAATGGCGGCCCGTCGTAGCCATGTACAGTGCCAAAGCGTTCGCTGCCAGTTTCCCAGTCGTGTTGAGCACGTGCAATATCGGTTTTGTTGTGTCCAACAAAATTCCACCAAATAAGGACGTCGCTGGAAAAAGGTAGGCCGCCCAATAATATGGCGCGGCTACCACCTGGGGCTAATTCTAGATTGATCTCGTGTAGACCCAGGCCCAGATACGCTAATTCATCTACTGCAAAAGCTTGACCATTGATAATGGTTTGGCCCTCTAGTGTCAGCACGCCGTATTCGAATTCTGAATCTAGCGGTAGTGTCATCGCGCTGCCAGCCGTGCTGTTCAAGTCTATGCCCACTAAGGGGGAATACAGTTTGGGCGGTGCCGTGTACCCGTTATAGCTGCCTGCCAACAGGGTTAGCTGACAGCCGTTTAAGGACCATAGTGGTAGTTCAGGATGATGGTCAAAAGCGGGTGCGCAATGGCTGTCCGGAGGTGGTAGGGCTATCCATAGTTGGGTGGCGTGCAGGGTGTCTTCCTGAGCTAGGGACTCTTCTGTATGCGCTATGCCATGGCCAGCTGTCATTAAGTTGACCTGTCCTGGACGTATGATTTGTTTATTGCCTAGGCTATCGCGGTGTAAGACTTCACCCTTGATCATCCATGTGAAGGTTTGCAGTCCTATGTGTGGATGTGGGCCCACGCGCATGCCTGCGCCAGGTTCAAAGGTAGAAGGCCCTGCGTGATCTAGAAAGCACCAGGCGCCTATCATGCGGCGCTGCCGTGATGGCATTAATCTATGTATGGGTATGCCGCCAACCTCAGCTGTGCGTGATGTTATCCGTAGTATCGGTGACGTAGGCGGCGTGTTTGGCGTGCTCATAGTTTTACTCCGAAGAAATTGGAATTTAATCCTCTTCCAGGGTTTGGAAGCGATTGGCCAGGTAATCGACCAAGGTGCGCACAGCGGGTAGTAGGCCGCGTCTAGAGGGAAATACGGCGTGCACAATATCAGGTCGTGGTGCCCATTCTTTTAACAGTGGTTGCAATGTACCTTGGGCTAGTTGCTCTGCTATCATCATCAGGGGCAGTTGTGCAATGCCAATGCCAGCGACTGTCATGGTGCGTAAGGCGGCCAGGTCGTCACTAATAAAGCGGGGCGTATGGTGCAGGCTTGCTTGTTCACCGTCGGGGCCATATAAATTCCATACATGGTTAGGCTGTGGCTTGCCCAAGGCCAGACTAGGCCAATTAGATATGTCGGCAGGGCCTTTGGGTACACCAAACTGCCTAATGAGTTCGGGGCTGGCAACCAGGCATTGTCGTCGGTTGGCCAACACACGCATGACCAAATCGCTGTTGTCTATGGGCGGTGGGCGTACACGCACGGCGATATCTATGCCTTCGCTAATCGGATCCACTCGTCGATTGGTGGCTTCTAAATGAACAGTGACCCGTGGGTTGTTGTTCATGAAATCAGCCAGCATCACTTCTACATTGGCGTGTAACAGTGCCACAGGACAGGTAATACGTACCGTACCTTGGGGATCAGAGCGGGTAATGTCTATAGCTTCTTGGGCAGCAGCAGCTTCAACCAGCATGGCTTTGCAATGGCTGTAGTAGGTTTGCCCTATTTCAGTCACAGAAAACCGCCGGGTTGAGCGCTGCAGCAGACGTACCCCTAGGCGTTCTTCCAATAGTGCGATGCGGCGGCTAAGTTTGGACTTGGGTACCCCTAGGGCGCGTCCCGCTGGGGCAAAGCCCGCGTAGTCCACCACCTGCACATAATAATAAAGGTCGTTTAAATCCTGCATGCTGAAGCTGGGTGATTAAAAAGAGAATAGCCATAGTAGAGGTAGCTCGCCAATCAGGCAATTTAGTGTTGATTACGCGTTTAATTCACCAGTAAAGCCTTAGCGCTTAGCTTGTTGTTTGAAATGCTTGGCGTCCGTATGGATAGCGACGCGGCGATTCATTGCTTGAAATGTAAAACAAGGTCAACTTCATGTGATGCCTTGTATCAATGATTTATTGAAAATCATTTTAAAAACAATAAATTAGGTAAAATAAGCCTATGAGTCGGTTTTTGAATCGAGTGGAATATCGTGTGGTTTTAGAGCAACAACAAACCAAGGGTAAACCCTAATGCTTTTTGGTTGAAAACAGGGGTTTGTTGCTATTAACCCACACCAAAAGGGAAAATCTGACGGTTTAGTCACAGGATAATAGCCAGCCAGCCCGAATTTTGATGCAATAGCACCAACTTCCCATCGCGGAGTTAGAAAGAGCAGCAGCACACATTTCAAGTAGTGGCTGCTCTGTTTACTCAAATCTACGGAGAATTCTTACATGAAAAAGACTCTGCTCGCTGCTGCTCTTACGCTCGGCTTCGCTGGCGTAGCCCAGGCAGAAACGTCGGTTACCCTTTACGGTGTTATTGATGCTGGTCTCGGTTACCAACAGTCGAAAGGTAACATTAGCTACTTGGAAGGTCGTACAGACGCTACTAGCTTTAAAAACACACGCACTGGCATGGTCGATGGTAATACCTTCGGTCAAATGGGTCCTCGCTGGGGCCTGAAAGGTGTTGAAGACCTGGGTGACGGTCTGCGCGTTGTTTTCCAATTGGAAAGCGGCTTTAAAGTAGGCACTGGTACTGCTGGCCAAAACGGTCAGTTGTTCGGTCGTCACGCTACTGTTGGTCTGGCTAGCGATAGCTGGGGTCAACTGGATCTGGGTCGTCAAACCAACATTGCTTCCAAATACCTGCCTGGCGTAGCTGATCCTTTCGGCGGAGCATTCGGTATGGCCAACATGGGTGCTTCGTTCACTGCAGCGAACACTACACGTTGGGACAACATGGTCATGTACCAAACTCCTAACTTCTCGGGCTTCCAGTTTGGCGTTGGTTACTCCTTTAACGTTGCTGGTGCTGAAACCAGCAAGCGCACCTTCGGTAACTTCAGCGACGAAACCAATCCAAACAACCGTGGTATCACCACTGGTCTGCGCTATGCTAACGGCCCTATTGGCGTAGCATTGACTTACGACCAAGTTAAAATGGTTGATTTTAACGCTCCTGGCGGCTATGCAGGCGAAAGCTTGACAGCCAAGGCCTGGAACTTGGGTGGTAGCTACGACTTTGAAGTTGTAAAACTCCACGCTGCTTTCGGTCAAACACGTAACGCTTTTGTTGGTGGCTCGTCTTTTGCTGATACGCAAATTGGTAACGGTATCCCTGGTACTGGCACCGATGCACGTGAACTGCAAGGTACAGGCTTCAAGGCCAACTCCTACTTGCTGGGTCTGACAGCACCTTTGGGTGGCGGTAAGTTGATGGCTTCTTGGCAAATGATGGATCCACGCAGCGTATCAGATCAGTTTGATGCTGATTACGGTGTGGCTGGTTACAATGTTAAGAAACAACAGACATACAGCCTGGGTTACGTTTACGGTTTGTCCAAGCGCACCAGCGTGTACGCTTTGGGTTCTTACGCCAAGAACGTTGCTTTCCGTCCAGACTCCAAATCGCAAGTTTTGGGCGTCGGTCTGACACACCAGTTCTAATTGGATAGCATAGCTAGCCTATGCATCTATGCGACCCGGTTCGCCGGGTAGCAACAGAACTGGCTGGCGTAAGCCAGCAAACAAACAACCACCCTTAGGGGTGGTTGTTTGCGTTTGGGCCTTATCGCAACAATCCCAGCTAACTAACCCCTACAATAGATGCAATAAAATTAATTACTACGTGGGGGAAACATGACAACTGCATTTATGCAGGACGTAGAACAGCGCAGTGCAGCGGCGTTAGCCAGTGGTGACTTACAGCCCATTATTACTGAGCAAACCGATATCCAAGATCAAGGCTTGCCCTTTGCTGTGCATTGGGTATCGACTCTGGCGGCTAAAGACGCCAGCAAAGGGAGCACAAGTGTTGCCATTCCTGGTGGCCCGCGTGACCCTGATTTCAATCCCTTTCTGAAGCCCGACCCTGCATTGCTATTAGGGCCAATAGGTGGTCAGCACGTTGCCATATTGAATAAGTTTCCTTTATGCGCCAACCACATTGTGTTAGCGACAAACGAGTTCCAGGAACAACGTTCACCGTTGACACTAGAGGACTGTAGCGTGTGGGCAACCATTATGTCGGCAAATGGTGGCTTGGGCTTTTATAACGGGGGCACAGACGCCGGTGCTAGCCAGCGGCATAAGCATGTGCAATGGTTGCCTACTGCACCAGGCAATGCCAGCTTGCGGTTTTTAGTGTCTAGCCTACCTAGTAATGCACCAGAGCACAGCCTGCATAGACATCCTCTGTTAGCCTTTAAGCACGCTTTTGTCAGGGTGCAGTGTGGTTTAGGGGTAGATGCAGCGGTATCTGCCGCTAGTATGTACCAGGCGTTTACGCTGGCCTGCGATCAGCTGGGGTTGGTGGTGGATGACCAAGGCCTATTATCGCCCTGTAATGTAGTGGTAGAGCAAGGTTGGTTGTTGCTGGTGCCGCGTGTACGCGAGCATGTGGGCGATGTATCCGTAAATGCCCTATTTTATGGTGGCACGATATATATAAGGCAACCTCAGCATATAGAGCCGGTACGAAGCATGGGGCCATTGGCTGTTTTGGCTCAGGTAGGCGTTGCCGTAGATGCTATGGAATGTTTCTAGTTTGTTTTTGTGATAACTATCGTTAATTCTGATAATAAAAATGTGTAAATTGCAGTAAGGTACTTTAAACCTAAGGGAGATTAAATGAAAAAAACACTATCGTATACTGGCGGCGCAGTGGCTTTAGCACTGGCTTTGGGTGGGGCTTCGGTTGCGCATGCTGACGTTAAGATAGGCTTTGTTGCCACGCTGTCAGGCCCGGCAGCGGCGTTAGGTCAAGATCAATACGACGGTTTCATGTTGGCACTTGAACAATTGGGTGGCAAGCTGGGTGGTACCGAAACCATTATCGTCAAAGAAGACGACCAGTTGAAACCTGATGTGGGCGTACAAGCCGTACGCAAACTTATCGAAAAAGACAAGGTTGACCTGATCGCGGGTATTACGTTTTCCAACGTATTAATGGCAATGGCAAAACCCATTGCGGATTCCGGTACCTTAATGGTTAGTTCCAATGCGGGTCCTGCGCCGTTAGCCGGTAAGCAGTGCAATGCCAATTTCTTTTTTACTTCCTGGCAGAACGATAACCAAGCCGAAGTCATGGGCCAATACGCCAATGACCAAGGTTATAAAAATGTATACCTGATGGCACCTAACTACCAGTCAGGTAAAGACCAAGTGCTAGGCTTTAAACGCTACTACAAAGGGAAGGTAGCGGGTGAAACCTTTACTCAAATCAATCAGCCCGACTATTCTGCCGAAATTGCTCAATTGCAAGCGGCTGAACCCGATGCCATCTATGTGTTTTACCCTGGCGGCATGGGTGTGAACTTTATCAAGCAATTCCGTCAGGCCGGTATGCTGGGTAAACAGCCTTTATTGACTGCCTCTACGGTAGACGGCACAACACTGCCCGCTTTGAAAGATACAGCGCTAGGGGTAATTTCCGGCACCTTCTGGGGCCCAGACTTCGACAACCCCACCAGCAAAAAATTCGTTGAGACCTTCGAAGCAAAATACGATCGTATTCCTTCGCAATATGCAGCCCAGGCCTACGATTCCGCCTTGCTTATTGACAGCGCCTTACGCAAAACCGGTGGCGATGCATCGAATAAAGATGCCTTGCGCGCTGCCATTAAAGCCGCTGATTTTGATTCGGTCCGTGGCAAGCTGGTGTTTGGCAATAATGGCTTCCCCATTCAAGACATGTACGCCTTTGAGGTCGCTAAGGACGACAAGGGCCGAGTGTCGTTGAAAACCATCGCCAAGCCTTTGCCTGCACTACAAGATGCTTATGTAAAAGAGTGTCCGCTGTAGTCCCTCTGTATGAGTCTCAATCTATTTCTTACTCAAATGCTGAACGGCTTACAGTTCGGCATTCTGCTGTTTTTGATGGCTGCTGGCTTGACGCTGGTGTTTGGCATCATGAGCTTTATCAATCTGGCGCATGGCTCGCTGTATATGCTGGGGGCATATTTGGCCGCCATGACCTATGGCCTGACGGACTCCTTTTGGCTGGCCATAGTGGGCGGCTTTGGGGGTATGTTTGTATTGGGTGCAGTGGTCGATGCCTTGGGCTTATCCATATTGCACAGGCGTAGCCACTTGGAACAAGTCTTAGCTACCTTTGGCATAGTGTTGTTTTGCAATGAACTAGTCAGTGTGATCTGGGGTAACGCGCCATTATTTATGGACGCTCCCGATAGCCTTAGCGGTTCCATACGTTTGTTGGGTTTGAACTATCCAGCGTATCGCTTTGCCATTATTTCTGCTGGTCTTATTGTGGCCTTGGGGCTGTATTTGCTGATCGAGCGTACTCGCATAGGCATGCTGATACGGGCGGGCGCTAGCAATCGGACGATGGTGTCGGCCTTGGGGGTCAATATTGGATGGATCAATCGTTTTGTGTTTGCCCTGGGCGCAGGCCTGGCAGGCTTGGCCGGTGCTATGGTTGGGCCCATCTTATCCATACAACCTGGTATGGGTGAACCCGTGTTGATTCTGACTCTGGTGGTCATTGTTATCGGCGGTATCGGTTCGATACGGGGTGCCTTTCTTGGGGCACTGGTGGTGGGGGTGGTCGATACCTTAGGCCGCGTGCTGATACCTGTGCTGCTAAACCACCTGTTTGATGCCAGTGTGGCCAGTTCCGTTGGGCGGTCACTGGCATCGGTCAGTGTTTACTTGCTAATGGCGATAGTACTGGCGCTGAAACCAGATGGTTTGTTCCCTGTGCGTCAGCGTTAAACGCCGAGACGACGATACTAGGGGTTACGGGAAGTATTACATGAATAAATTGCAGATTTATCTGGCAAGCGTGATTATGGTGGGCTTTATTCTGGTGCCTGTCTATGTCAGCGTGTCGGGTGATACCTATGCGTTGATACTGTTTGGCCGGATATTGGTGTTTGCCTTGGCAGCGTTGGGCTTGAATTTGGCCTTGGGATATGGCGGGATGATTAGCCTGGGGCATGCCATGTACATAGGCCTTGGAGCATACAGTGTGGCGATTATGTCGTCACTGGGTTGGCATGCCGGTTGGCTGCATTTACTAGTGACTTTGTTGGTGACCGCGGTGGTGGCCACGCTGCTAGGTTGGGTAGCTTTGCGTACCCGTAACATTGCCTTCATCATGATCACCCTAGCATTTGCTCAGTTGTTTTATTTTGTTTTTATGGGCTTGGAGAACTTTGGTGGTGATGACGGTATGACGCTGGATAGCGCTAGCGACTTTGGTTCACTCACAGGGAATCCTTATGCTCTGTATTGGGCTACGGCGTTTGCGGTAATTGTGGCAACGCTTGTGTTATCGCGTTTGGTAGCATCGCGTTTTGGCCTGGTGCTGCGCGCCACTATGGTCAACGAGCAGCGCGTCAATGCGGTGGGCACGGCTAGTTTGCCCTATCGGCTTGTGGCTTATGTGATTTCGGCTGAGCTATGCGCTTTAGCTGGGTATTTTCTAGTGAACTTAACGGGCTTTGTGTCACCTGCTTATATGGCCTGGACGGTGTCTGGCGAGCTAATCGTCATGGTGTTGCTAGGTGGGTTGGGGACGGTGTTTGGGCCAGTGATCGGAGCGACAGCATTATTACTGGTTGAAGA
Organism: Alcaligenaceae bacterium; assembly: GCA_013416485.1. Taxonomy (GTDB): domain Bacteria; phylum Pseudomonadota; class Gammaproteobacteria; order Burkholderiales; family Burkholderiaceae_B; genus JAGOAJ01. The sequence continues at coordinate 65,105 of JACCEO010000008.1, read as the reverse complement.
AATCCTAAAAAGTCATATCGAACATTGGCCATTAGTGTTGGGGCCGGCCATAGTCCTGATGGTGGTGTTCTTGCGCAAAGGTTTATGGGGCTTACTGAGCGTACATAAAGAATCAGCAAATACCCTGGAGGCCAAATGAATCCATTGCTACAGGTACAGGGGCTGGTTAAACGCTATGGCAATTTACTGGTTACCGATCAGGTCGATCTGGATATTTTCATGGGTGAAATCCATGCAGTTATTGGTCCTAACGGAGCAGGGAAAACCACACTGATCAATCAGATCGCAGGTGAGTTACCGGCTGATCAGGGTCAAATACGATTTGATGGTGTGAACGTAACGCGCTGGTCGGTGGCACGTCGGGCACGCTCTGGTATGGGACGCTCTTATCAGATCAATTCCATTATTCCGGAATTTACGGTGTTGGAAAATATATTGTTAGCTGTGCAAGCGGCTGCAGGACATAACTGGTATTTTTGGCGCCCAGTGATACATATACCCAAGTTGGTGGACCAAGCAGAAATCACACTAGAGCTATTACAGTTGCAAGGTGTGCGTGACCGGGTGTCTGGTGCGCTGTCCTATGGTCAGCAACGTCAGGTCGAGCTGGCGATGGCCTTGGCCATGCAACCACGGTTATTGTTACTGGATGAGCCTATGGCAGGCTTGGGGCCTAGTGAATCCGAGCATATGACAGGCATATTGCAAGACCTGCGTCAGCACTACGGTATCTTGCTGATAGAGCATGATATGCAGGCGGTGTTTGCCTTGGCTCAGCGTGTTAGTGTGTTGGTGCATGGTGCAGTGGCCTTTACGGGTACGCCTCAGCAAGTGCGCGAAAGCGACTTAGTTAGGGCCGCGTATCTGGGCGACGAGGAAATCCTTCATGACTAAGGACTTACTTAATATTCGCCACTTGGAAAACGGTTATGGCGCTAGCCAAGTATTGTTTGGTATGGATCTGACGGTGCGCCAGGGGCAGTGCGTTAGCCTTTTGGGTCGTAATGGCATGGGAAAATCGACCACGATTAAAAGTCTTATGGGCTTATTGCCTGCCTGGAAGGGGGAAATCCTGTGGAAAGGACAACCCATACAGCATAGTGCGCCTCATGTGATTGCTAAGGCGGGAGTGGGTCTGGTACCCGAAGGGCGTCAGGTTTTTCCGAATCTTAGTGTGCGCGAAAATTTGATTGCTACGGCCAATGCCCGTGGCGGTGGTGCCCAAGGCTGGACCCTAGAGCGGGTATATCAATTATTTCCCCGCCTGCAAGAACGATCTAGCCACTTTGGTAATCAGTTGTCTGGTGGCGAGCAGCAAATGCTGGCCATAGGTCGGGCGTTAATGACTAACCCTGAACTACTGGTGCTAGACGAGGCAACAGAAGGCTTGTCACCCTTAGTACGCCAGGAAATTTGGACAGCATTGTCCTTGCTGCGTACAAATGGTATGGCGATTTTGGTGGTTGATAAAAACATAGTTCCCATACTTAAACTATGCGATCAGCACTACATTGTTGAAAAGGGTAAGGTGGCGTGGTCGGGGTGCTCCGCTGAGCTGGAAAGTAATAGCCAGTTACGTACTCGCTACTTAAGTGCTTGAACGGTGGCTGAACACGATATTATGTTGCCTATGAAAAATTGTGGATGCTGCTATGTGGCGTAAACGCCTAGTGTGGGTATTGCTGTGTGGGTTGCTGTTGCTGTCTTTGGTGGCTGGTCTATTGGCGGGTAAATATCCCATGAACTTAGCCGATATCTGGAGCGTATTGCAACACCGTTTATTTCCCGGTTCGACGAGCCCCGTGGATCCTACTGTTGACACGGTAGTTTGGACCTTGCGCGTGCCACGTATGGCAGCAGCGTTGTTGGTAGGGTCTACCTTGGCAGCGGCTGGGGCAGCGTATCAGGGGATGTTCCGTAATCCGCTGGTATCGCCCGATATCCTAGGAGTGTCGGCAGGCGCTGGCCTGGGTGCTGTCATGGGAATATATTTGAGCTTGCCTATGGCGTGGGTGCAAATGCTCGCGTTTGCTGGTGGCATGGTGGCGGTTGCTGTGGTCTATGGCGTGGCACAAATGGTACGTCGTCACGACCCGATTCTGGTGTTGGTGCTGGCCGGTGTGGCACTAAGCGCCTTCTTAGCAGCGTGTATTTCCTTAATTAAAATACTGGCCGATCCCTATACGCAATTGCCAGCGATTACCTTTTGGTTGTTGGGCGGCCTGGGAGGATCCAGCATGGGCGACTTGTTGTATGCCTTGCCGCCAGCCTTACTGGGCTTAGTGCCGCTGTGGTTGTTACGCTGGCGTATCAATTTATTAAGCCTAAGCGACGAAGAGGCGACATCATTGGGTATGCATACTGGCCGCATGCGTGGCTGGTTAATTGTTGCTGCCACCCTAATGACAGCCAGTGCGGTATCGTTTACTGGCATTGTGGGCTGGGTGGGTTTAGTCATACCGCATATGGCCAGGTTGTTGGTGGGGCCGGACTTTTCCCGTTTATTGCCGGCGTCTTTATTGCTGGGCGGTGCGTTTTTGGTCGTCACCGACACCCTGGCACGTAGCGCGACCAGCATAGAACTACCTTTGGGAGTCTTGACGGCTATGGTGGGTGCACCTTTCTTTCTGTTCCTGTTGGCCAAGGGTGGTAGGCAAACATGATGGATCAGCCTGTAATACGTACCGATCAGCTTTACATAGGTTATGCAGGGCGGCGTGTAGGTACTGACATTTCATTATCGATAGCGGCACATGAGGTCTTGTGTTTGCTAGGGCCTAATGGCAGTGGCAAATCCACGTTGTTTAAAACCATGCTGGGTCTGATCCCGCCCTTGTCTGGCAAGGTGTGGGTGCAAGGCAAGGCCATATCACAGTGGTCTCGTAAACAGTTGGCTCAGCAGGTGGCTTATGTACCCCAGGCCCACGCAGGGGTATTCCCGTTTACGGTAGAAGAGGTCGTGTTAATGGGGCGTAGCGCTAGGTTAGGTAGCTTTTCCAGCCCAGCGCGCCATGACCGTGACATCGCTATGCATAGCTTGGAGCAAATGGGTATTGCGCATTTATCACAGCGTGTCTATACCGCGATTAGTGGTGGCGAGCGTCAGCTAACCTTGATTGCCCGCGCCTTGGCCCAAGAACCCGTGTTAATGGTTATGGACGAACCCACGGCCAGCTTGGACTTTGGTAACCAGATTCGGGTGTTGCAATACATTCAAAAAATGCGGGCTGGGGGCATGGGCATATTGCTGTGTACTCATCAACCAGACCATGCCTTGCAGGTATCAGATCGCATTGCTTTGTTTAAACAGGGAAAAATTCACCATATAGGGCCGCCCCAGACTACTGCAACCCTAGAACGGTTAGCGTGGCTGTATGACTTGGATGTCCAGCAGGTTAGTGCCAGCTTGCCAATGTTGGCGGGTATGAATGTAGCCAATACGGCCTAGTATCAATTTTTTTTGGCGACTTAATGCGTTTTTTACATACAGCTGACTGGCAAATAGGGCGTCAGTACCCGCGCTTTCCAGCAGACGATGCGGCGGCATTGGCCGAGGCGCGTTTTACTGCTGTTAGCCGTATTGCCGCATTGGCCCACGAGGGCGGCTACACTGCGGTTCTGGTTGCGGGTGATGTCTTCGATGCGCAAACCGTGTCCGAACGCAGCATACGGCGCTTGTTTAATGCGATGCAAGGGTATAACGGGCCTTGGGTCCTCATACCCGGTAATCATGATGCTGCCTTGGTAGAAAGTGTTTGGTCTAGGGCTAAGCGTTTAGGAGTGATTCCCGATAATGTCCATGTCGCCTTGCAAGCTCAGGTCATAGAGTTCCCCGACCTGGGGTTTGCTGTCTTGCCTGCACCTTTGACCCAGCGACAAACAGCGACTGACTTGACGGCCTGGTTTGACCTGGCACAGACCACAGCAGGCTTGTTACGTATAGGTTTGGCTCATGGTAGTGTGCAGGGGATTTTGGCTCAAGACATAGACTCACCTAATCCGATCGCTCCTGATCGTGCTCAACGAGCCCAGCTGGATTACCTCGCTTTGGGGGATTGGCATGGGACCCGACAGATCAATGAGTTCACCTGGTATAGCGGCACACCAGAACCCGACCGTTTCAAAAGCAATGGTGCAGGCCAGCTACTTAGTATTGAGATAGCTGCTGCAGGGCTAGCACCTCAGGTTAGTGTGTTGCCGATAGCCAGTTACGAATGGCTGTCCTGGCAGGAACACGTGGCAGTCGATAGTGACATCGATGTGTTGTTGAACCGCTTGGCGCAGCTGCCCGAAAATACCGTACTGGAACTACAGCTTACTGGGCACACTGACCTGGCAGGTCAGCAGCGTTTGCAAGCGGGTTTGGCTAGTGCTGAAGCGCACTTACGTAGCGTGCAATACGACCTGCTGGGTTTGCGATTCTTACCTACAGATGCCGATATTATTGCCTTGCGTGCCGATGGCTATGTAGGTGAAGTGTTGGTCCAGCTACAGGACTATGACCAAAATCAGCAAATGGATGGTGCCAGGGATGCCCTGGTTATATTGGCCGATATACTGCGTGACGTGCAACACACTGGGGACGCATCATGAAGCTGTTGCGTGTACAACTGAAACAGTTTCGTCAGTTTCGAGACACTTTGGAATTGACAGGCCTGGAGCCTGGCATCAATGTATTTCACGGACCGAATGAATCGGGGAAAAGCACAGTGGCCCAGGCGATCAGGGCTGCCTTCTTTGAGCGTCATGGGTCAAGCACACTAGGTCATTTACAACCTTGGGGTGATAGCGCAGCGACACCAGAAGTTAGCCTGGACTTTCATTGGCAAGGGCAGGCATATCAATTAAGCAAACGATTTTTACGTCAGAAACGCTGTAATTTACGCATAGGTCAGCAGGAGTTTGATGGCGACGATGCTGAACAGCATATCGCTCAGCTACTGGGGTTTGAAGTGCCAGCACGTGGGGCGAGCAAACCCGAGCACTGGGGCATACCAGGACTGTTGTGGATAGAGCAAGGTGCTGGTCAAGAGTTTCGCGATGCCACAGGGTACGCAGCACAACATTTGCAGGCGGCATTAGACCAGTCGGTGGGGGAATTAGCCAGTAGCGATGGGGATGCGGTGATACGCAAAGTCCAGGAGCGTATGGCGCGTTTCCTGACAACAGCCAATCAGGCGCCAGCGCGTGACTACGCCTTGGCCCTTAAAGACCAGGCTGCTTTGCAGGAAGAATTGCAGGCTATGGACCATACCATTGCCAATTACCGTAGTCAGGTTGACCAGTTGGACGCCTTGCAGCAGGCACATGACAGGGATGTTGCTGACACACCTTGGTTGGCATTGCGTCAACAAGAACAGCAGGCAACACAGCAGTTACAGCACGCCGAACAACTACTGCATAACCAGCAACGTGAGCAACAAGCCTTGGCTGATTGTTTGACGACCCAAAAGCTGTTGCACGATCAGTTGCACAGTCTTGAGCAGTACAGTGTGCAAGTGCGTCAACGAGAACAAGCATGGCACGATGCCCAGCAGGCCTGCCAGCAACTACAGCAAGGCAGTATTAGTGTGCAGGCTGGGTTAGATAGTGCACGAGTCGCCTGGGATAGTGCCAGTATCGCGCTGAAACAAGCACGTAGCGCTCAGTTACAGTACAGCAAGGCACAAGAGTGGCAGCAGGCCATGAATAGCTTGGACGACATGCAGGCCCAGCTAACGCTGGCGCAGCAACAAGATCAAGCCATGCAACAGCAACAGACCGCCGCCTTGCAGTGGCGTAGTCAACCTGAACGCTTGAAGCGTTTACTTGCCCTGCATCATGAACTAGCCACTCTGGATGCTCGTCGGCGTAGTGTGGCTACCCAACTGGAATTTGATATTCAAAATGGGCACATCCTGTATCTGGATGATCAGCCTGTTCAGGGACAAGGTCGATATGAATTAGTAGGTAGCGGCGAACTGCGCATACCAGGTGTGGGGGCTGTGCGTATTATTCCTGGTGGTCAAGACCTGGGTGCCTTGGGACGTCGGCATCAACAAGCCCAAGACGACTATGACGCAATACTGCAGGAACTGGGTGTAGTAAGTCTTGAGCAAGCTCAGGAACATGCCGAACATCATGCTCTGGCACAAACCGCAGTTAATGAACATAAGGCACGTCGGGACGCGTATGCACCACAGGGCATGCAGGCCTTGTCAGATCGTGTGCAGCATCAGCAACAGCTAGTTCAGCGCTTGCGCCAGGAACTACCGTCTGTGGATGCGCCGGCAGATCAGACCGACTCCACACTGCTGACTGCGGCTGAGTTTGCAGGGGCGCTAGTCAAGGCAGAGGCGGCGGCCGCTCAGGCGGAAAGCGACGTAAAAGCGGCTGAGACAGTATTTCATCAACATGCCGTGGCATTGGCAACGGCCCAGGCTACTTTACAAACGGCCACCCAAGAGCACGAGCTAGCTCTGGGCAGACTGCAAGCTAGCCAAGCCCAGGATCAAGAAAAGCAGTTGCTGCAGCAACTGAACCAGCATAGGGCACAAGCGCTTGCCCTGCAGGAGCGCATAGCCCAATACCAACAAAGTATCGATACTGTCAGGCCAGATATCTTGCGCCAAGATATTCAACGTTTTGCAATTAGTGCGCAACAGCAGGAACAAGCTCATGCCTTGCGCGAGCGAAATTTACTGACTTTGCAGGCGCAACTGCAAGTGGTTGGGGCGCAGGGCCTGGAAGAGCAGCGCAGTGCATTGGCTGGGCAGTTGGCTTTGCTCCAGCGTAGGGTGGATGAATTTTCCCGTAACGCCCAAGCCTTGAAATTACTATTGGGTTTATTGCAAGGTAAGCGCCACGAGTTGACGCAGCGCCTGCAAGCGCCTTTGCAAAAGCATTTAGACCATTATGTACAACTGTTATTTCCGCAAGCGCACCTAAGTGTCGATGAACATCTGGTGCTGAGTCAGTTAAGTCGTCCTAATAGTGCGATGGACGCATCCAGTCTGGCCGATGTCGATGCCCTAAGCTTTGGCGCGCGTGAGCAATTAGGCTTGATCAGCCGTTTGGCCTATGCTGATTTACTTAGCGCAGCAGGCAAACCTACCTTGATTATGCTGGATGACGCGCTAGTACACAGTGATGCATGCCGCTTGGGTCAAATGAAACGCATATTATTTGATGCTGCTCAGCGACACCAGATTTTGCTGTTTACTTGTCATCCCGATAACTGGCGCGATCTGGGCGTGGCCCCACGCCCTATACGCCCGGTGATATAAGCGGCTTTAGCGGTAATATCACAACACCCTTAATTCCCCCATCGGCCCGTCCGGCGGCAACGTTTATTTAGGATAGAAATACATATATGACCACTGCGATTGTGATTGAACAGTATGGTGGGCCCGATGTTATGCAGGCCCGTGATGTTGTTGTCGGACACCCAGGACCTGATCAGGTCAAACTTCAGCATACGCGTATCGGCGTTAACTTTCATGATGTTTACGTCAGGTCAGGACTGTATAAAACCTTGGCGTTGCCAGGTACGCCAGGTATAGAGGCTGCTGGCGTGGTAACCGAAGTGGGCAGCAATGTACACAATGTGAAAGTTGGTGATCGTGTGGCTTATGTTACAGGTGCCTATGGCGTGTATGCCGCTGAACGTCTGCTAGATGCCAAGCTATTGATAGCATTGCCTGATTCCGTATCCGACGAAGTGGCGGCATCGGTACTATTGCGCGGTTTAACGGTAGATATGCTGCTTAATCGTGTGCATCAGGTTCAAGCTGGTAACACCGTGCTGGTTCATGCCGCAGCAGGTGGTGTAGGCCAGATGCTATGCCAGTGGGCAGCTCATTTAGGTGCGGTAGTTATAGGTACGGTACGCAATGATGCTCAGGCGGCAATGGCACAGGCTGCAGGTTGCCATCATATTATTCGTCATAGGGATGAAAATATCCCTGAACGGGTAAAGGACATTACCCAAGGGCGAGGGGCTGACGTGGTCTACGATGGCGTAGGTCAAGACACTTTCCAAGGTTCCTTGGATGCGCTGGCTTTATGCGGGCATTTGGTCAATTTTGGTCAAGCATCAGGGCCAGTACCGCCATTTTTGGTATCTAGCCTGGCGACCAAATCTAACTCGGTGTCCCGGCCCATTATTTTCCATTATGTGCAGGATCGGGCACAGCGCCTGGAAATGGCGAATAATGTGTTCGAAGCTGTCGCTGGGGGCTGGCTTAAGGTGGGCACACCGCGTGAGTTCGCTTTGGAACAGGCGGCTGAATGTCACAGGGTACTTGAGGCTGAAGGTGCCGGCAGGCCGCTATTGCTAGTGCCTTGAATTAACAGTTTACGATGTGAAATACAGCATTAAATAAGGAATTTACAATGTCTGCTTATGTTATTGCAACGATGACAATTACGGATCCAGCGACCTATAGCAAGTACACGGATCTTACGCCAGCCTTAGTTAAACGCCACGGCGGTAAATTTTTGACCCGTGGTGGGGAAGTGACTGTGGCCGAAGGTGAGCCTTTCACAGAACGCATGGTGATACTGGAGTTTCCCAGCAAGGCGCATGTGGATGCTTGGCTGAAAGACCCAGACTATGTGGCTGCTTGTCAGTTTCGTTATGCAGCGGCGACGTCTCGGTTGGTCGTTCAGGAAGGCTACTAAAAGGGCTTAACCCATTACTTTGAATGTGTGGTTAGTCTGCGGTGACGGGACCTTGCGGGAGCCGCTTTCGCGCAGCGGGGCGGCAGAGCAAGGGGCCGGCAACGTAGGCGAAGCTGCCTATAAAAACAATACCGTCACAGAAAAAGGTTACTTAAGTTGCACCGGCAGTCAATCGCCAAATCTGGACTTCTTGTCACTTTGTAGGTACACTTACAGCTTGCCTATCCTGATTAATAGGATGTAGGCACTTTTTTGGAACGAGGCTTTTAGGGGTGTTAGTGCGACATAGTCGCTACCTGGGGCTTTACGTTTTCTGTCAATAGGCTGCTGTACAGCAGCCCGGCATTTTCGCCGAAACACTATACCCAACCAGTAATGGTTGCGGAACAATTTAGTTAGCCATCAGTTTGGCTGACCGTGCAGCTTGTCAGCATCGGCACTCTTTTTTAACCGCCTTATAGTGCGGTCATTTCCGTTGCTGTCCAAACTGGAAGCCTTTTTGTGTTGCTTTCAGAATGCCCAATTTTCTGTGCCGTAAAAAGCCGTGGAAATTAGGCGGTCTGGCTGTGCGTGTCATTCTTACAAGGAAGCACAAACACATGCAGGAAACCGCATTTTTTCAACTTTCAACGTCCACAGCACTACTGCTGCTTGTGGGCTTCTATGGCCTTACGTTTCTAATGTCCATACTTATTGGGCAAAAAAATGAAAACGTTGATGGTTATATGGTCTCAAGCAGTGCGGTAGGTTTTGGTCTGTCTGCCGCCAGTATGATTGCGACCTGGATATGGGCGGCGTCGTTTTATGCCAGTGCGACATCGGGTTACCGTTATGGCTTGTCTGGCCCTATACATTATGGATTATGGGGCGCCTTGATGATACTTTTCATTTACCCTTTTGGGCGTCGGTTTCGCAAACTGGCTCCGGAAGCGCATACCTTAGCCGAAGTCATAGGCGCACGTCATGGGAAGTCTAGCCAGATGATTATGGCGGTATCTAACCTAGTAGGCAGCTGTATTAGCCTGATGGTTAACTTTACGGCTGCTGGTGCGCTGGTTGCCGTATTAAGTCCCTTGAGTTTTATTCAAGGAGTCTTGATTGCAGGCCTGGGGGTATTGTCTTATACCTTGTGGTCAGGATTTCGTGCCTCGGTCATGACGGATTTTGCTCAATTGGTGGCCATGATCGCTTCGGCAGTCATAATTATTCCGCTTATCTTTATCAATGCCGGTGGCACTGAAATGATGATGGCCAACATGTGGCGTTTGGACGAGCAGCAAGCCAATTTCTTTTCTACAAAAGCAATACTGGAGCAAGGTGCGCCGTATTTTGTGGCGGTGCTGGCGTATGCCATTGGTAACCAAACCATTGCTCAGCGTTTGTTTGCGGTTCGTGAGGACTTGATCAAATCCACGTTTTTGACGGCCACCATAGGTTATGGTGCGGTGGTTATTGGACTGGGTATGTTGGGCTTGCTGGCCTTGCCGTCTGGCATGGTTCCGGTAGATGGAGACCTGAATAACATTATTCCGCAGATGGCTTCGACCTACTTGCCTCCTTTTGCGATAGGTTTATTTTTTATTTTGGTAATTGGTTCGTTGTCATCTACAGCAGACTCTGACTTGGCAGCTTTGTCAGCCATTGTGATGACTGATGTCTATGGCAGAAACATTGCCCGTGGCAAACCTGAGCCTAAGCGTATGTTGTGGTGGGGGCGTGTCACTATGGTGATTGCCACCATGATAGGTGTGATTTTTGCGAGCTTACGACTTGATATCCTAGTCATGCTGGTATTTGTAGGCGCTCTTTGGGGGGCCATCGTTTTTCCAGTAATTGTTAGTTTTTATTGGAACCGTATTACCAATCGAGCATTTACCACGTCGGTGATATCGGCTGTGGTGCTGTTTTCCATAGTGCGCTTTGAGTTGCTACCCATGCATGGTGCGGTTGCTGTGTTCTTTGAACTGTGTGCTGCTGTGGGTGCAGGTGTGGTTATTGGTCTGATGACGTTTGCGTTTTTTAATCGCCATATTGCCATTGTCATGGGGATTTTGGCAACGATAGTCATGATGATATTTTCTGTGGGCTTTTTACGTGACTACGTTGTTTTATTAGCTTCCTTAACATCGTATGGTGTTAGCGCTATGGTGTGCACGGCTATGAGTTTCCGTAGTACTGAGCGTTTCAATTTCGATTTGCTGGCTGTGCGGGTTCGTTCTTTTCATGATGAAGAGGCCGAAATGACAGGTCATTCATCGGTTGGCGTAGGAATGCCAGTAACGGCTATAGCCACTTCTTAAGGAGTAAGTAATGTCTGTATTGTTAACAACATATATATTGATTTGGCCAGTTATTTCAGCAGCTGTGATGCTGGTACTAGTGGTGGCGTTAGTTCGTGATTTGCGCTTGGCGCGCCGCAATGGCGATGCCATGATTTAATAACTGGCTGTCATAAAAAATGTAGCGGTTTTTACCTGTTCGTTTGGCTTCGTACATCGCCGTATCGGCTTTGCTAAATAGCACGTCAAAACTGTCGCCATCATAATGAAAGAAGCTGACACCTATGCTGGCGGTCACCTTGCCTAATAAACCATCAGGCAAGGTGATGGGCTGTTTAATGCTGTCCAGTACACGATCCAGTACTTCGCAGCAGTCAATAGGATGAGCTAAGTTGGTCAGTAATAAGGCAAGTTCATCACCACCTAGGCGTGCCACGGTATCCTTTCGTCGTAATGCTGTACGGATTCGATTCGCCACTTCTACCAGCACGGCATCACCAGCATCGTGCCCTAATGTGTCGTTGATGTGCTTGAAGCCATCTAAATCCATATAACATACTGCCAGTAGCGTACCGCTACGCTTGGCATTGATTATGCCTTGCTGAAGTCTATCGCTTAGTAGATAACGATTAGGTAAGCCGGTTAGTGAATCAAAGTGTGCCATGCGCTGTAATTCGGCTTCTTTCGCTTTAAGCTCGCTAATGTCAGTGAACACCACAACATAACGCAATATGCGTAGATTCGAATCGCGCACAGTAAACACGGTAGTGTTCAAAGAGCGTTTTCCATTCAGGCGGTGTTGCATCCAGACTTCGCCGTGCCAAGTGTCGCTGCTGGCCACGCTAGCCCATACCTCTTGATAAAATTTTTCAGAATACCGACGTGGTCTGTACGTTGCCAGTGCTTGTCCAATCAGATCTTGTGGCTGGTAGCCTAGCAGACTCGCACCTACTGGATTGACATCGGTAATTTTTCTATCAAGGTCTATGATGAAAATACCATCGTAACTGTGCTCGAAGACACTGGCAGCAATGCGTAAGCGGGCTTCATTTTGGCGTCTGTCGGTAATGTCTATTCCTACATTAAACAGTATGCCATCGGGCATGGTGATGTTGGTCCACAGGGTGGTTAAATGGTGCCCGTCTTTGTGTAAGGGGTTCCATTCAGTAAATGTGGATTTATCCAAGCCGTTTGGTAAGCCGTGGATCACTGTATGACGATGTTGGGGGTCAGGGTACAGTAGGCACAGTGGATCCGGATGATTAAGAATATAGTCACGCTCATAGCCAAACACTTTGACGCATTCGTCATTCCAAAGCATGCATTTTCCTTGTCGGTCAAAGGCGTTAACAAGTACTGGAGCTTGCTCAAACAGACGTTGATACTGGCGCTCTATGGCCGTTAAGGTGCGAGCAGACAGTAGTTGCTGACGCGATAATATGGCAACGGCCTGCACAGTGGGTACGATACCCACTAGGAAAATATTTAGATCCCTGATGGATATGGCTGGCGCCTGATGCTGGAATATCAGTGAAAAATAGACAGCAACAACGGTAGTGCTGGCTACCAGAAAGGTCGCAGCGCAGCCTGGACCTATGCCGTAGCGTATGGCGATCACCACCAATATGGGGGCCAGTACTGCAAATGGCAGGGCGGCACTGGCATGTGGGATTTCTATTAACATGACCCAACACAAGGCTGCCAGTATCAGGGCAATAGGCAGCAGCTCGGACAGGCGCCATTTGTCAGTATGGCGCTGGTAATAGATGCTTAGTAATAGGGGGGCAATAATGCTTTGGCCCAAGGCATTACCAAACCACCAGTCCACCCATAAGCTGGGCATATAGTTGGCTGCACTAAGATCCCCGTATGTACGCATGGACCAAAGGCCTAAAGTGGCACTAAAGGGCTGCAATACTAACCATATCAAGCCTAATAGTATGGCTAGGTCACGTAGACTTAATAAAGCAGGGTTGGCTTTCAAACGTGAAAATAGGAAGGCGCCCAGGGCAATTTCTATACTGTTGACGCTGGCTACGGCTATGGAAGCAGATAAGGGAAGATCGTTAAATAGACCCAGGGCCAATTGTCCCAGAAAAACACCAGGCCATACCTTGGGGCCAAAGCGTAAGGCCACTGCCAAGGCGATGCCCTCGGGTATGAACAGAGCCGTGGAGTAGATGTATTGGGCCTGTAGGATAACCAGGTTGGCTTGCCCGGTGATGGCATACAACAAGGCCAGAACCAGGACTAGGGTAGTCATGGTTTTTCTAGACGTATTGGATGCGTAAGTGTGGATCATAAACTTGTGGCGCTGATGCCCAGCGTATATAAGTGGCCGGACTGTTACTCCTTTTACCATTAGAAGTATGTTTTTGGTATTAGGTTTTCATAACTTGACGTTCTAGCTAGGGTTTACGTCAAGGCTGGCATCCAGGTCCGAGTGATAAGTACGCCAGCCACCACTATGGTCACCAGGGCGAAACCCTTTTGTAGGACGCTTGCAGGTAGGTGTGGTGCCAGTATCCGCCCTAGTATCATGCCTGCAATGGCAGCAACAGCAAAATACCAGCCTAGCGCGGGTATGGTGGTACCTTGCCACATGCTGTGTGCTGCAGTCAGAGCTGATATTAGGGCAATCACCATCAGAGATGTCGCGATAATGCTGTGCATGCTCAGGTTGGTATAGCGTTTGAAGGCGGGCACAATAATAAAGCCGCCACCTACGCCTAGCATCCCTGCAGTCAGACCTGTTAAGGCACCTATACCAGCCAGGGTGGCTGTGCAGGGTCGTGTCCAATGTAGCTTACCGGTAGCCGGGTTTAGGGTGCATGGTTTGCTGAGGACCGCGCTGTTTGGTATAGCACCAGCCCGGTTGGGCTGGCTTTGCCTATACATACGTAAGGCTACCCACAGCATTACTAGGGAAAATATACTGGCCAGTATGGTTTCAGGGACTAGCTGTGCAAGTTGCAAACCTAGCCCGGCGGTTAGACTACCTGTGGCAGCCATAAACAACGCCGCCTTATAGCGCACCTGGTGTTTGTATAGGCCGTCTAAGGCGCCGGTAAACGCAGCCATACCCACTGCGATCAGGGCAATGGGTGTGGCAAGTGTCATGCTAAAACCCAGTCCTATGGTTAGGGCTGGCACCGCGAGGATGCCGCCACCTGCACCGGTTAAGCCCAAAATAAGTCCTGTGAGTGATCCCAGTAGGCAGGCGGTCAACATCTTTTTCCTTGGTGACTACTGCTTAACCTGAGTTGCGTAGGCCGGCGGCAATACCGTTAATGGTCATGTGGATGGCACGCTGGCTACTGCTTTCGGTTTCGTCGTTTGTCGTGTTTAGTTTGCTGGCAGCACGATGGCGACGTAATAGTTCAACCTGCAGGTGATTCAGCGGATCGATATACGCAAAGCGTTCGCTTAGAGCGGCTTTCAGTAAGGGATCGCGTTCCAGCAATTCTGTTTGTGTGACCTGTTTGAACATATCTAGCGTAAGCGCAAACTCTTGCTTGATATGGTTGAAAACTGTGGTGCGCAGCGTTTGGTCAGCGACCAGACTGGCGTAGTGCCCGGCAATGTCCAGGTCGGTTTTGGCCAGTACTTGTTCCATATTGGACAGCAAAGTCTTGAAGAAAGGCCAGGCATTTGCCATATCGCGTAATTCGGCCAAGCGCAGTTCGGGTGTCGTGGGGCTGTCAGGGCAACCTTCTTGCACATAGCGGTGCAGAGCAGTACCTACGCCGTACCAGCCAGTTAGTAACAGGCGGCATTGGGCCCAGGAAAATCCCCAGGGTATAGCACGCAGGTCTTCAATTTTTTGACTATTGCGCCGCGCTGCGGGACGAGAGCCTATATTCAGACCTGCAATTTCAAGAATAGGGGTAGATGCAAAGAAATAGTCATCAAAACCGGGGGTGCCGTACACCAAGTCACGGTAGCTGGCTTGGGCGACATCGGACATAAACGCCAAAGCGCTGCCAAAGCGGGCCATGTTGTCGTCTTCTGTTTTTGATGCCGTTGGGTTGGGCGTTAGGCTAGCTTGCAGCGTAGCAGTGACAAATAGCTCTAGGTGCGAGCGGCCGACTTCAGCGTCTTTGTACTTGGTTTGTATGACTTCACCTTGTTCAGTCAGGCGAATTTGGCCATTCACGGTGCCTGGTGGTTGGGCCAGGATAGCGTCATAGCTAGAACCGCCGCCACGTCCTACCGAACCGCCACGACCATGGAATAAGCGTAAACGGAATTTGCGTTCTAGGAAGACATCAACCAGTTGGCGCTCGGCCTGGTACAAGGACCAGTTGGATGTCAGGTAGCCGCCGTCTTTGTTGCTGTCAGAATAGCCCAGCATGACTTCTTGGATACCACCTTGGGTTTGGCGAACTCGTGCGGCCACTTCAGGCATGTCTAGCCAGCGCGCCATGATGTCGGGGCCGCGCTCTAAGTCAGGGATGGTTTCAAACAGGGGCACTACCATCAGGCCTGCTGGTATGGCACCGTTATCGTTTTGGGTATTAGGTGTGATTAAACCAGTTTCTTGCTGTAGCAACAGCACTTCCAGCAGATCGCTTAGGGTTTCTGTATGCGAGACTATGGCCTGAGAGATAGCCGCTGTGCCATAGGTGTGGCGTAAGCTGGCTGCCATGCGCAGTATGGCTAATTCTTTTTCAGTTTCTTCTGAATAGTTTAACCAAGGCGAAGCGATGGGCCTAGCCTGACGAATTTCACGGCGTAATAGGCTGACCTTGTCATTTTCAGACAAATCCTTGTACACCACGGGCTGACCGTTAAATTCGATTTCGGCGGCGTGGAAAAGTTCTGTCAATACGCGTTCGTGAACATCAGAGCTTTGGCGTAAATCGACGGTGGCCAAGTGGAAACCAAAAATACTCACCGCTTGTAGCAAGCTACTTAGGCGTAATTGGCTAATTAGGCTGCCGTGGTGGTTGTCCAGTGAATCGGCAACGATACGCAGGTCGCTTTGGAAAGCGTCGGGTGAGTCGTAAGGCGGGGCATCATAGGTAGGACGCAGCGCCAATTTTTTCCCGGTCAGTTTAATAGCGGTTGCTGCCACTCTGGCATAAATATGTATGAATGCGCGGCGGTAAGGTTCGCTAATGCGATGGGGCGAAGGGTCGCGACTGGCCTGAGCCAACGCCAACAGTTCAGGACTGGCTGCACCCAACGATGCAGCGATAGAAATTTCTGTGCCCAGTTCTTTGATTTCTTGCAGATAAAATTGTAAGGCCCGTGTGGACTGGCGCAACAAGGCTTGTTCCAGGGTAGATGCATCTACGTTGGGGTTGCCGTCACGATCACCACCTATCCAGCTGCCCATACGTAAAAAGGGCGGCATAGCTTGGGTGTTGATATCAAAAATGGTTTTTCCTGGGCCGTGTAAATGGCCGCCTACGTCTTGGCATAGTCTGGGTAGGGTGGTTAGGAAAGTGCTGTTGTAATAGCTTAAGGCGTTGTCAATTTCGTCAAGTACGGTTAGCTTTTGCTTGCGCAGCATGCGCGTTTGCCACAAGGTGGCAACCAGCCCAGTCAGGCGCTGTAGCATATGCTGCTCTTCGTAGGGGGTTAGCGTTTGGTTGCTTAGGCTTAACTGGCGCGAAATTTCGCGGTGCAGGTCTAACGTACTTTTGCGTTGCACTTCGGTGGGGTGAGCCGTCAGGACGGGAACGATGCAGGCGTCTTGCAAATAGTCGTGTATTTCTTGATTGCTGACGCCTTGGCTATTTAGTCGTTCCAGGGCGTATTTCAAGCTACCCAGCAAAGGCGAAGTGGCGGTTAGTTCTTGCTGACGCTGACGGCGGTTCTGGTCTTGGTCTTCGGCAATATTGGACAGGTGCAGGAAGTAACTGAAAGCGCGTGCCATAGAGTTGGCTTCGCGATCCGCTAAACGCTTGATTTGTTCTTCTAGGATCTGGCTATCTTCGATATTACCTTCGCGACGGAACTTAACGGCGGCGCGACGTAATTTTTCGATGACATCGTAGGTTGCCTTGCCCTCAAATTCGTGTATGACTTCACCTAGGGTTTTGCCCAGAAGCCGGATATCGGTACGTAGGGACGAAATAGGTTGGCTGGCAAGTGCTTCAGACTGACTCACGATGTCTCCGATCAGATTTATTTTGGAAAACCCTTACATTAACACTGAGTCAGGTGAACTGTCAGGCGTAGAACATGAGTTTGGCCAATAACACGATGGCAATCACATGGCAGAAAATACTGATATGTATGATTTTCGAGCGGCGTCCCGTCATGGTGCGCTTGCGCAGCATGGTCATGGCGGTCAGAAAATGCACGAAAACACTGGTGGCCAGGACAATTTTCAAGGTCAGCAACAAGCTGAATGCACTGCTGGTTGGATGGGTCAGTGCTGCACGGTGATACCAAGCCATGCCTATACCGGCACTGTAGAGCAGTAGTAATACCCACGGCATAATCCGCCTGGCCCTGGCGCCAATGGCGCGTTCTACCGCGCTCATGGCCTCTCGTGGCACATGTTGACGTATGCCTTCCAGCATGATGACTTCAAAAAACACGGTGCCTATGAATACAAAGGCCGCCAGTAGGTGCGTTGTTAGGAGTAAAGGGTAGGTCATAAACGTGATGATAGCGATGCCTGTTCAGTGTTCACCATGATGTATATCAAGTTTTCTGCTTTGCTGTAAAAAGTGGTACTGATTCAGTCCTGTATGGTGATTTTCCGTACAAAATTATGATGACACGACAGGCTCGCAGTACACTGTAAGGTATTGCCTGTTTTTAGTATCGGCTAGCACAAACTTTACAAAGGAAACCGCATGTCTACGCCACGCCGTTTGCGTTCTGCACATATTACTCAGGGCGCTGCCCGCGCACCTAACCGCTCTATGTATTACGCCTTGGGTTACCAAGAAGCTGACTTTGACCTGCCTATGGTGGGTATTGCTAATGGCCAAAGTACCATTACGCCTTGTAACAGTGGTTTGCAGCCATTGGCCGATGCTGTGGCGGTAGCCATCAAAGAAACCGGCGGTAATCCGCAAATGTTTGGCACACCCACGGTGTCTGATGGCATGGCGATGGGTACCGAAGGTATGAAGTACTCGCTGGTATCACGTGAAGTCATTGCTGACTGTGTGGAAACCTGTGTACAAGGCCAATGGATGGATGGCGTAGTTGTTATCGGTGGCTGCGACAAAAATATGCCGGGCGGCATGATGGGTATGCTGCGCAGTAACGTGCCTTCTATCTATGTTTACGGTGGCACCATTTTGCCAGGTCGTTACCAAGGTAAAGACCTGAACATTGTTAGCGTGTTTGAAGCGGTGGGCGAAAACGCAGCGGGTCGTATGTCTGACCACGATCTCAAAGAAATTGAAAGGCACGCTATACCGTGTAGCGGTTCTTGCGGGGGTATGTATACCGCCAACACCATGAGCTCGGCTTTTGAAGCCCTGGGCATGAGCCTGCCGTACTCATCGACTATGGCTAACGTGCATCAGGAAAAAATTGATTCTGCAGCAGAGTCAGCCCGTGTATTGATCAAAGCGATACATGCTGACCTGAAACCACGCGATATCGTGACACGTGCTTCCCTGGAAAACGCCGTGGCTGTGGTGATGGCTACTGGCGGATCTACCAACGCCGTATTGCACATTTTGGCCATTGCCCATGCTGCCGAGGTCGAATGGACGATAGATGACTTCGAACGTATGCGTAAACGCGTACCCGTATTTTGCAACATGAAGCCTAGCGGCGACTACCTGGCTGTCGATCTGCACAAAGCAGGCGGCATTCCACAGGTCATGAAGATTCTGTTGAATGCAGGTTTGTTGAATGGCGAATGCATCACTATTACAGGTCAGACGATGGCCGAGGTCTTGAAGGATATCCCCGATACGCCATCAGCAGATCAAAACATCATCTTGCCTATCGAGAAGGCGTTGTACAAAGAAGGCCATTTGGCCATCTTGAAGGGCAACTTATCTCCTGAAGGCGCAGTGGCAAAAATTACTGGCCTTAAAAACCCTGTAATGACGGGTCCTGCACGGGTGTTCGACGACGAACAGTCCGCTTTAGAAGCTATCTTGGCTGGTAAAATTGTTGCCGGTGACGTGATGGTTCTACGTTACTTAGGCCCCAAGGGTGGTCCTGGTATGCCAGAAATGCTGGCGCCTACTGGTGCCCTGATAGGCGCAGGTCTGGGTGATTCTGTAGGCCTAATTACCGACGGTCGTTTCTCTGGTGGTACCTGGGGTATGGTCGTTGGGCATGTGGCCCCTGAAGCCGCTGTGGGTGGTTGTATCGCGCTGGTTGAAGAAGGCGATTCCATCACCATAGATGCCCACGCGTTGTTGCTGCAGCTGAACGTTGCTGATGACGTTATTGCTGCGCGTCTGGACAAGTGGCAGGCCCCAGCACCACGTTATACCCGTGGTGTTCAAGCCAAGTTTGCTTTTAACGCATCAACCGCTAGTACCGGTGCGGTACTGGACAACTTCTAAGCTAGGTTGTACCGCCGCCCAACTGACAAGTTCAGACGGGCGGCAAAAAGGCTGTGCGGTTTTTATACAGTAAATACAATGACAGCATTGCAGGCAGTATCAGGGTGGCATAGGCCACACCGTAGCTGCCTGTGAATTCGGCAACCATCCCAAACAGGGGCGGGCCTACCACTACCCCAGAAAATGTCATGGCTAATGTACCGCCGGTAGCTACGCTGGCTTGGCCAGCAGGTGCCTGGCGTGCCACTTCGGCAAGGTAGACACCATTCCAGCCTATGGCGCTGGCACCCAGGATGGCGAGCAGGATCATGACTGGGATATGGCTATCTGTGTATTTCAGCAATGGCGTAAGCGCTGCACACACGGCAATTAATATTGCCAGCACCCCTAGTGTGCGAGTCGCCCCCAGATAGCGATCTGATATCCAGCCCCAAAGCATGCGCCCAACCACGCCCGCCGTTTGTGCCACAGCCAGTATAAAGCCAGCGGTAATCAGGCTAATGGCCAGGTCATTGTGCAGAAAAGTAACCAGGTAGGTTACTACTGACAGTTGTGCGATGGAAAATAAGAATGACACCAATGCTAAGGTGGTTAGACCGCGATGGCTAAAGACCATACGTAGCGGTCCGATGAGGCCGCTACCAAACGACATTTTTTGCTGCGCGTTTTTGTCGCTATCTAGGGTACGGCATAGTGGTTGTATGGCGATGGCGCACAGCAGGTTCGCTAAGGCCACTGCCAAAAAGGCGGTTTGCCAACTGGTCCAGATGGCCAAGCCTGGCACAATTAGTCCTGCTAGCACACCGCCCAAAGGTACACCGGTTTGTTTAATAGAAAATACCAAGGACATATGCTGGGTAGGAGTGGTGCGAGCCAGCAGGTGTGAGCTTGACGGTGTAATGGGGCCGTAGCCTAGGCCGATTAGCAAGGCCCCAGCAGCGATCGCAGGCAAGGATTCTATGGTGCACAGTACCAACCCCACCGAGCATAGCAACAAACCGACTTGGCTAAGACGTATAGCACCATAACGTCGTACCGCTGCGCCAGCAGCAACGCTGGCCGTCATGGCACCCAAATAGCAAATGGCAACATACACGCCGACATAGGCGGCGGTAGTGCCTAGGGCATCAGCAACGGTAGGGGCAACCACAGGTAATGTGAGCAAGGCCATTGCTACCAGCGATTGAACAGTCAGGGTTGCTGCAAGTACTAGGAAGGCGGAGGGCATAAGACGAAGCGCTAAAAGAAAAGAAGTTCAACAGGCAGTCATTGCACAGGACGAAAGTTTCCTGTACGGGCCCACGCGGGTTTACCATAGCATAGTCTGCTATTTAATTACCCTGATTTCTTCACTAAAAAGGATATATACGTGTTGACCCCAGACCAAGCTGCACTGCAGCGCCAGATCATAAGCACCCTGCAAGTTGCCGATGACTTCGACGTTGATGTTGAAATTACCCGTCGTGTGGATTTCCTGGTGAATTATTTGCTGACCACTCGTATGAAAACCCTGGTCTTGGGGATTAGTGGCGGGGTGGATTCCCTGTTGGGTGGGCAGTTGGCGCAGCGTGCAGTAGAACAATTACGTAAGCGTGGCCATCAGGCTCGTTTTGTTGCCATGCGCCTGCCCTATGGTCAACAGTCAGATGAGGCCGACGCCTTGGCTTGTTTGGAAGCAATACAGCCAGATGAATGCCTGGTGGTGAATATCAAGCCTGCTGTCGATGCCAGCTTAGATAGCCTGCTGGTATCTGGATTGGCTTTTCGTGATGCGGCCCAGCAAGATTTCTTAGTAGGAAATATCAAAGCCAGACAGCGCATGATCATGCAGTATGCGGCAGCGGGTGCCAAAGGTGGCTTGGTCATAGGTACTGACCAAGCAGCAGAAGCGTTAATGGGATTTTTTACGAAGTTTGGTGATGGCGCCGCCGACGTCACGCCCTTAACAGGCCTGAACAAACGCCGTGTCAGGGCCTTGGCGCTAGCGTTGGGGGCGTGCCAGGAATTGGCGTATAAAGTGCCTACCGCGGATCTAGAATCTTTGGCCCCTTTGCGTCCCGACGAGGAAGCCTTTGGAGTCAGCTACGAACAGATAGACGACTTCCTAGAGGGCAAAGCAATCCCCTTAGCGGCATTCCAGATTATTGCTAAGCATTGGCATGCATCGGCGCATAAGCGCGCCTTGCCTGCTTGCCCAGACCTATTGGTTTAAAAGTTTACTACTGCTTAGTATGGTTTCAGCCCGTAGCAGTACGGGCTTATCTACCATTTTTCCATCGACGGCAACCGCAGCACCATTGGCAGCCTTCATGGCTGTAACGATACGGTGTGCCCATTGCACATCGTCTTCACTGGGCAAAAAGCCCTGGTTGACCAGCTCTACTTGCTTGGGATGTATACAGAGCTTGCCGCCAAAACCCAGGCGACGGGCGTAAGAGACATCGGCAGACAGCTGCTTGGGGTCGTCCAGCGCGGTGGTGACGCCATCAATAGGCGCTTGCAAACCAGCCAGGCGTGACACCAAGACCAGCTGCGAACGGAAATACAGTAGTTCGTCACCTTCACCATCTATGCCCAGATCAAACTGGAAGTCGATAGAGCCAAACATGAGGCGGCTTACCGATTTTGCATGGGCTATTTCGTGTGCGTTCCACATGCCTTTAGCGGTTTCTATCAGGGGGAATAAGGGGACGTCAGGCCCTAAGGTGTCGGCGATCTGTTCAAGATCCGAGGCTAGTTCGGCCTTGGGTAGGATGACACCGCTGATTCCTGGTGACTTGCATAGTTTTAAGTCATCAGCAAACCAGGGGGTGTCTATTGAATTGATACGTAACATGACGGGCCGCTCGCCCGGTAACCAGTCAGCAATGGCTTGACGGGCACTGTCTTTTTCGTCCAAAGGAACGGCATCTTCCAGGTCGATAATGATGGCATCGGCTTGGGTGGCACAGGCTTTGTCAAAGCGTGCTGGTTGATGGCCAGGCACGAATAGCAGAGTCTTGATGATGGGCGTAGCGGCGAGTGTCATATTAAGCAGGCAGTAAAAAGTTAAGTTTTTCCAGTGTAGTCAAATTCCAGGCATGATCAATAAGCGCCTGTACTTCGGTAACGGTTGCTGCATTGCCGAAGGCTGCCAGTTCTTGGGCTTTTGTTTCCAGTTCTGGTCGGCTTAAGGTGTTGCCGGGGTCGCCCTTGGGCTCATCGACGCGACCATGCAATACCCGGCCATCTGTGGTGTAGACAGTGACCTTGCCTAACCAGCGGGCTGGGTAAGCGGTATCAACTTCTGAGTCCAGTTCCATTTCGACCACATCACGTACGGCGGCAACGCGTGGATCCAGGTAGCTGTTTTCAAACTCGTTCAGACCGGCACGTTGGTAAACAGCGATTAGGCCCAGTACGGTACCCATGGAAAACTTGCCTTGGTGTACGGTGACTGGCACGGTGACTGCACCCAGAACATCGATAGCGCCTTGGTGCACGTGGGTGACCACGCGGCTAAGATCTTGAGCTGACAACTGGTGTTCTTGCATGACCTGCAGCAAGGCGTCGGCAGCGGGGTGGGTGTGGCGGCAGGAGGCGTGAAACTTGAATGACGTTTCGGCTAGTGCCCAACGCTGTCCCAAGCGGTCAGTGAGCTTGCTGGGGTCGGCGTCTTTGGACATGCCAGCGGCCATGCCTTTGCTGCCTTCCAGAATTTTGGTGGCGCCCTTGAAGCCGTCTTGGGCTAAGTAAGCAGCCATCAGGCCATCGGCAGCGGCTTTGGCAGTATGCAGCTGTTTGGAGTCGGCGGCGTCGCCCAGGAATTCCCATAGGCCAGCAGCCTGGGTGCCGGCAGAGCCTATAGCGTCCAGCATTTGCTCTGGAGTCAGCTTTAGCAGGCGAGCTACGGCAACCGCTGCAGCAACGGTACCAGCGGTGCCAGTCGTGTGGAAGATGGCGTAGTGGCTACGACCTAGAAATTCACCGATACGTATGCCAGCTTCGTAACCGGCTACTGAGGCGGTTAACAGGTCGCGGCCACTGCTGCCCAATGACTGACCCACCGCCAGAACGGCGGGGAAGACCACGGCGGCAGGGTGAAACACCGAACCGTTGTGCACATCGTCTTGTTCGGCGAAGTGGGATGCAGCGGCGTTTACCATAGCGGCAAACAAGGGCGTGGTGCTACGGCGCGAGATTAAAACTTCAGAAGGACCACTGGTAGGGCCCATTAATTGGGCATAACGCTCTATGGTTTCTACTGGGCGTGCGCCTTTGCCAGCCAGGGTAGAGCCTAGCCAGTCTAGGTAGAGGTCTTCGGCGCGGGCCACTACATTAGCGGGGATATCGTCGAATTGCAGTGTGGCGCAGAAGTCGGCCAGAGTTTTGCTGGGATGCATAGTAAGTGTCATGAACTAGCCCTAGATAGTGTTATTGGCGTGCAAGTTGGCAATGCCCTCTGGGCTGTAACCCAGTTCGGCCAGTATGGTGTCGGTATGTTGTCCCAAGGCAGGCACAGCATCCATACGAGCGGATTGTGGGTCTTGGATGCCAGGTGGCAGTAGTGCAGGAATGCTGCCTGCCGAGGTCTCAACATCTACCCAACGCTGGCGTGCCTGTAATTGTGGGTGTGCCCATAGGTCAGCCATAGTATTGAGCTGAGCATTGGCGATTTTGGCGGTTTCCAAACGGTCTATCACGTCTTTGGCCGTCAGGCTGGAGAACGCAGTCAGTATCAGGGCTTCCAGTTCTTTGCGGTTGGCTGAACGTAAAGAGTTACTGATAAACCTAGCGTCATCGCATAGTTCGGCCTGCAGCAAGACTTGCTCGCAAAATACCCGCCATTCCCTTTCGTTTTGCAGCCCTAGCATAACGGTTTTGCCGTCACCGGCCATGAATGGACCATAGGGATAGATGGTGGCGTGCGACGCGCCATTGCGAGGCGGTGGCGTTGCGCCATCAAAGCTGTAATACATGGGATAGGACATCCATTCCGTCATGCTTTCCAGCATAGAGATATCGATATCACTGCCCAGTCCAGTTTTACCGCGCTTGATCAGAGCGGCCAGGATGTTGGTGTAGGCGTACATGCCCGCTGCGATATCCGCAATGGAACAGCCTGCCTTCGAGGGTTCGTCGGCCGTACCGGTAACCGACAGAAAGCCGGACTCGCTTTGTATTAGCAAGTCATAGGCTTTTTTATCGCGATAAGGGCCGTCCATGCCGTAACCGGAAATGTTGCATACGATCAGTTTAGGGAAGCGCTCGTGCAGGGCTTCGAATGACAGGCCTAGTCTAGCGGCTGCGCCGGGAGCCAGATTTTGCACCAGTACATCGGCTTTGGCTAGCAGGGCTTCCAGCACGGGATTGGCGTCATCGTGCTTGATGTCTAAGGTTAGGCTTTCTTTGGAGCGGTTGGTCCAGACGAAGTGCGAGGCCAGGCCATGCACACGTTCGTCGTAGCCACGGGCGAAGTCACCGGTACCAGGGCGCTCTATTTTGATGACCCTGGCACCTAAATCAGCCAGCTGGCGTGTGCAGAATGGCGCCGCAATCGCGTGTTCTAACGTGAGAACGGTAATGCCTTCTAGTGTAAGCATAGTAGTTTCCTTTAGAACGAGCGCGGCAGGCCTAATACGTGCTCGGACACATAGGACAAGATCAGGTTGGTCGAGATAGGCGCTACTTGGTATAGACGGGTTTCGCGGAATTTGCGTTCGACGTCATATTCGCAGGCAAAGCCAAAACCACCGTGGAATTGCAAGCAGGCGTTGGCGGCTTCCCAGGAAGCGTCGGCAGCCAGCATTTTTGCCATATTAGCTTGGGCCCCGCAAGGTTGGTGTGCATCAAACAGGCCGCACGCTTGGTAACGCATTAAGTTGGCCGCTTCCAGATTGATGTGGGCACGAGCAATGGGGAACTGTACGCCTTGGTTTTGTCCTATGGGACGGCCAAACACCACACGATCTTTCACGTATTCGCTAACTTTATCAATAAACCAGTAGCCGTCGCCTATGCATTCGGCAGCAATCAGGGCGCGTTCAGCGTTCAAGCCATCCAGGATGTAGCGGAAACCTTTGCCTTCTTCACCAATCAGGTTTTCTTCGGGGATTTCCAGATTTTCAAAGAACAGTTCGTTAGTTTCGTGGTTGACCATATTCAGTATGGGCTGAACAGTTAGGCCGTTACCGATGGCGGTGCGCAGATCCACCATGAAGATGGACATACCTTCGGTTTTTTTAGTGACTTGATCCAAAGGCGTAGTGCGTGCCAGCAAGACCATAAGGTCAGAGTGCTGTATGCGTGAAATCCATACCTTTTGGCCGTTAACAATGTAGCGACCGTCTTTTTTGACTGCAGTGGTCTGGATTTTGGTGGTATCTGTGCCTGTGGTAGGTTCGGTAACCGCCATGGATTGCAGACGTAATTCGCCAGTAGCGATTTTTGGCAGCCATTTTTGTTTTTGTTCTTCTGAACCGTGACGCAGCACTGTGCCCATGTTGTACATCTGGCCATGACAGGCACCCGAGTTACCGCCAGCACGGTTGATTTCTTCCATGATGACCGAAGCTTCCGTCAGGCTTAAGCCCGAACCACCGTATTCTTGGGGGATCAGTGCAGCTAGCCAACCAGCTTCGGTCAGGGCGTCAACGAATTCGGCAGGGTATCCGCGCTTTTCGTCAATTGCACGGAAGTATTCGGCAGGGAACTGGGAGCAAAGGTCGCGTACGGCGTCGCGTATATCTTGGAAATGGTGATTTGGGTTCAGCATAATATTTTCCTATGATTGGGTACGTTAGTTCAGGCCAAAGTGGCGGTGGCGTCCATAGTGAGCCAGCCTGCATCGTTTTTGGCCCAAAGTTTGGCAATATTGGTGGAGTCGTCCTGCATGGTGCCGCCCACGGCAAACTGCTGGGTATCAAAAGTGGGGCTAAGCGCGCGGAAACGGAATTCTTTGACGGTGGCCTCAGGTTTGGCGCGAGTCAGGGACTCCAGCAGCAAAGTGGCGATCAGAGGACCGTGCACGACCAAGCCGGGGTAGCCTTCGACTTCAGTGACATAGCTGCGGTCATAGTGAATACGGTGACCGTTAAATGTCAGGGCTGAATAACGGAATAGCAAGACAGGATCCGGGTTTATTGGGTCTAGCCACTGATGGTTTTCAGGTGCCATGCGCGGTGTGGGTGCGGCTTCGTCGGGACTGGGGTTGTCACGGTAAACAATGTCGTGTTCTTCCGTAATGGCGATGCCTTGTGCATTACTGATTTCATGGCGTACCATCACGAAGACCAAGGGGCCTGTACGGCCTTCTTTTGTGGTTACATCCAAGATGGTAGAACGGCGGCTGATGGCGTCGCCCACGTGTAAGGGGTGATGAAACTGTATGCGGCTGCCAGCCCACATGCGTCGTGGTAGTGGTACCGGAGGTAGGAAACCACCGCGTTTTGCGTGGCCGTCTTCGCCGATTTCCGATTGCTGATGCAGCGGTAGGAAATATAGCCAGTGCCATAGTGGCGGTAATATGGTTCCCTGCAGGGCTGGCGGAACGCCCCGGTCCAGGGTGGCCGATAGAGCAGTTACCGGCGTCGCGGTAATATGGTCATCAACGGTTTCGGTTTTACCTATCCATTGCCGTAAAAAATCTGTATTCATAGGGCGTGGCACCAGCAGTTAATAGACTAGATAGCATGATGGATTTGTGCAATTATCGCAATTCAGATCTTTTGAACTACCTGTTAGCCTACGACTAAGCCCGCATCCTATTCTTTGATTTTCCTGAAAACCAGCTGCCCTGACTATGCAATTCGACCTGATAGACCTACAACTTTTTGTAAATATCGCCGAGGTGAACAGCCTGACGCGCGGCGCTGAACGTTCGCATATTTCGCCACCTGCGGCCAGTATGCGTATTAAAAGTCTAGAGGACAACATAGGTACGGCGCTGCTGTACCGTAGTAGCCAGGGTATGACACTGACACCACCTGGACAAGCGTTTTTGGTCCATGCCAAAGCAGTATTGCAGCAGTTGGAACATTTGCGCAGTGATCTGCACGAATATGCACGCGGGGTCAAAGGCCATGTGCGTATTTTTGCCAACACAACGGCCATGACCGAATTCATACCCACGGTGCTGTGTCGCTATCTGGCCAGCCACCCTGACGTCAACATTGATTTGCGAGAGCGGTCCAGCCCCGAGATAGTTCGTGCGGTCAGTGATGGCACAACAGATATCGGCATTGTGGCAGGTAGTGTGCGTACTGACGGGTTGGAAGTGTTGCCTTATCGTGCCGATCACTTGGTATTGGCGGTTAGCCGCAGCCACAAACTGGCGCAATCTAGCGCCGTTAATTTCACCGATGTACTGGATGAAGACTTTATCGGTTTGCACGAAAACAGTGCAATATATGCGTTTCTAAATCAGGCCGCTGACCACTTAGGGAAAGCGCTGAAAATGCGTATACAAGTGGGTAACTTCGAGGCGGTCTGCCGCATGGTAGAGGCCAATATTGGTATCGGGTTATTACCAGAATCTGCTGCACAGCGGTATGCCCGAGTCATGGGCATAAGCATAGTTCCTATCAACGACGGCTGGGCCGTCAGGCAGTTGCAAATCTGTGTGCGTAATTTGCGCTTTCTGCCTTCTTTTGCTCAGGAACTGGTCGATATCTTAGTGGCAGACGTTTAAATTTTTATCTTAACCAGGAAACAGCATGAATAATCAAGAGTTGGCGGCTTATGCGCTGGAGTTGCGTACGGCCTACGAAAACGGCACAGTAGTACCACGGTTACGCGACAGGGTAGCTAATGCTTCTGAACAGAACGCCTATGCTATACAGCATATCAATACCCAGCACAGTTTGAACCAAGGCAGGCGTATTGTGGGCTACAAGGCAGGTTTAACCTCGCTCGCCATACAGGCTCAACTCGGCGTCAGTAATCCTGCTTATGGTGTGTTGTTTGCTGACATGGCGTATGGCGACTCTGAGGAAATTTCTACAAGTAGCCTTGTACAGCCCAAAGTCGAGGCGGAAGTGGCTTTGGTGCTGGAGCGTGATCTGAACATGCACGACGCCACTTTTGCCGATGTCATTAACGCGGTGGCTTACGCTTTGCCAGCAATAGAAGTTGCCAGTAGTCGTATTGCTAATTGGGATATTGGCTTGTTCGATATGGTGGCCGATAACGCGGCGGCTGGTGCGTTTGTATTGGGCGGAACACCGATCAAGCTACACGGCCTGGACCTGCGTCAGTGCGGTATGGTCATGGAAAAACAAGGTGAACAATGTGGCGTAGGTGCAGGAGCGGCTTGCATGGGCCACCCTTTGAATGCTGTTGTCTGGCTGGCACGTACCTTGGCGCGTACTGGGACACCGTTGCAAGCAGGCCAGGTCCTTATGACTGGCGCTTTAGGTCCTATGGTGGCTGCACAAGCCGGTGATGTATTTGAAACTCGTATCAATGGCCTAGGTTCGGTACGTGCTGTGTTCTCGGCGTAACTTCACCATAGCACTGAGTTCTTAAATAATTTGTTGGAATCCACATGAACCACATTGAGTCCTTTGCCCGTCAATTGGATGATGCTGCTATCCAGGGCCTATCTATGGCACGTATTTCCACGCATGGCGAACTAAGCCTAGATGACGCTCAGGCTATCCAGGAAGCCTGGATGTTGCTGCGTGAAAGCCGCGGAGATCAACGAGTAGGGTATAAGTTGGCCTTTACCAGCAGCACCCGTATCAAAGAGCTGGGCTTAACTGGACCTGCGCTTGGTGTATTAACGGAAAGCATGCTGTTAGACAACAACAGCACAGTGTCTTTGGCAGGTTTGAATCACCCGCGTATAGAACCCGAACTGGCCTTTTTGATAGGTTCACCGCTGGAAGGCAAAATAACGCCTTTGCAAGCGTTACGCGCCATAGAGGCTGTCGCCCCTGCAATAGAAATCGTAGCCCCACGTTACAACGACGACACGTTTTCTTTGCCTGACATCATCGCCGATAACTGTTCATCGGTCGGGGTTGTTATTGGTGCTTGGCGGGAAATGCCTGCTGATTTGTCTAATTTAGGCGTCATTATGGAATTCAACGGTAGGCCGGTACAAATAGGCTCTACCGCAGCCGTCATGGGGCATCCTGGCTATGCTTTGGTGGCCGCGGTGAATCAACTAGCAGCCTACGAAGGCTACATCGAGGCTGGTTCTATTATTATGACAGGGGCAGCTACAGCACCCCATGCCTTGCAACCTGGGGTGTATGCCCGTGTTGAGGTTGAACAGTTAGGCCATGTGTCGGCCCATTTTGTATAGCTTGGCAGCACAAATACTACCTAGCTAGGCCGGTTCATTCGCTGTTTCGGTGACGTCTATCCATTGGGCGTCTACCAATTGTGCCAAGTGCTTGGGGGTAATCCGTACGGCTGAATTCACTGACCCGGCAGCGGGTAGTACGGTATCAAAGTCTTGTAATGAAAGATCGCAATACACCGGTAGGGGTGTAGCTAGTCCAAATGGGCAAACACCCCCCACTGGGTGACCCGTCAAGCTCAAGACGGAATCGGCATCCAGCATTTTGACTTTGCCGCCAAAGACCTGTTTGAGTTTTTTGTTATCTAGGCGTGAGTCACCGCGTGTAACCACTAAAAAGGTCAAGTCACCACAACGCATGGATAAGGTCTTGGCAATTTGCCCAGGCGCTACGCCATGCGTTTCGGCGGCTGAACTTACTGTAGGGGTGGGGGCGTTGGTTTCTATGATGCTAAGTTCAGGTGCGTGTTCGGCAAAAAACTGTTGTACAGAGGCAAGGCTCATGGGGCATTATCCTTGGGTGTAGGCATGGGCCACAAAACGACGCAGTATGTTCGTGGCGTCGGGGGTAGCCCTGACATCACCAATCAGGCTGTCGGTGTTTAGCCCTTGGGCCTGCAATCGTGTGCGGTTACGTTCTATGCTGGATGCCATGATAGCCGGCGTAAATTCCGGGTGAAATTGTACCGAAACCGCCGTCGGGCTATAACGCAGAATTTGGTGGGCATCATGGTGGGTGCTGGCCAATACGGTGGTGCCTTTGGGAGGAACCAACACAGACTGTTCATGCGTCAGATGAGCAGGAAAGTGGGCGGGTAGGTTAGCAAATAGGGGGTCGTCCTGGGCGGTAGGTAGCAGGGTAATATCTTGGGTGCCCAGTTCCTTGCCTTTGGGATTGTAATCCACGACACCACCTAACGCATATGCCATCAGTTGATGCCCATAACACACGCCTAGCAGTGGTGTATTGGCGGTTATCGCGTCTTTGACCCATGCCGCACAACGCTCGCTCCAGTCGGCCTTATCAGTCACCATTGCCCAAGACCCGCTAATGACGGCGGCTTGGATGGTTTCTGGCGCAGGTATTACTTCACCTAGAAAAGGCTTTACCACGAGGTAGGGGATGTCGACAGGAACTGATGGTAGTCCAGGGTTGATCAGTGCTGCTTTGAACCAGTCGGCTTGTGAGCCGTAGCGACGTATGTCATCTTCTGGGGGATAGCCCATTTGCAGAATTAATAGAGGTTTGCGCGGATTCATGAGTATGGCTCCTGCATACGGATGGGCGATACTGGTGTGCCCTGTGGCCTTAAGTGCCCCGGCGTAGGCTGGCCGGGGCCGTATGGCACGCTATTTAGATAGGAATGTTGACTGGTTTCAGGGTAACGGTTTTGTGACGTACTTGTTCAATGTGCACAATGGTGTTGCGTATTATGGCTTCTAGTGCTGCTTTCCCTTTTTCTGCGGTAGCAATACGCGCGTCACCATCAATGCCGCTGGGCGCTGTGGATTCGCGTAGTTCCGTGTCGGTAGAGCGTATGGTGACCGCGTTCAGATCGAAAGGCGGTTCCAGCATCATGGGGTGACCAGCGATGGGGCCCCGCTTATGTGGGTTACCAGCAACGGCTTTGCTCATATCGACCTGTTCTGGCTTCCAGTGCAGCATGAACGAGGTTTCGACATCGCCAGCGTGACCGGTTTCACCGGCGGGGCAAATTTCAGCAATTTCACGACGGGCAACTAAGCCTACATCGACGACGGATGCAAATACTCCGGTCTGGAAACGCAGTTTGGTCGCGGCAATTTCCATAGGCGCATGGTTGGCCAGACGGTTGCCGTTGATGAAGATGAGCTTTTTGAAACCGTGGTAAGCCAGGCTTTGGCCTACGTCTACCAGTACATCGATTAGGGTTTCAGGGCGTAGGGTAATTGCGCCAGGGTAGGCCAAGTGGTGTGGTGACCAGCCAAAATGTATGGGAGGTACGGCCAGGACTTTGGCACCAATGGCAGCGCCTTCAGCCACGGCAACAGACCATTCGGTGTCTACCGACATGGACGTATGGCGGCCGTGTTGTTCTGTTGCCCCTACGGGAATAATGACGACATCGTCGTGAGTCAGGTAGTCGGCAATGGCATCCCAACTTAATTCATGTAGCCACGGACTGGTTTGGAGTTTCATAATGATCGTAGTGCTATGCAAAAATAAAAAATGTTAATGAAGGCCGGACAGAGCAGATTATTTGATGTTTTGTGGCAACCAAGTGGCTAGTTCAGGGAAGGTAATTAGTAGAGTGACCATAAAAATCATGATGAAGAACATGGGTAGGGCGGCTTTTGCCAGATAGCCCAGATCGCGGCCGGTCATGCCTTGTAAAATAAACAGATTAAAGCCGACTGGCGGTGTGATTTGTGCCATTTCTACAGTCACAACAACAAATATTCCGAACCATATGGGGTCGATGCCGGCTTGGCGAATTATGGGTTCAACCACAGATATGGTCAGCACGACTGCCGATATGCCATCCAAGAACATACCAATCACAATATAGAACAACATCAAAGCAATTAACAGTTCTACCTTGGATAAGCCCAGAGTACCTATCCAGGTGGCCAACATGCGTGGCAGTCCCGTGAACCCCATAGCCAGAGTCAGGAAGGCGGCACCGGCCAAAAGCAGGGCAATCATGGCCGAGGTGCGAGTGGCACCCATAAGGCTATCGGCAAAGGTGTGCCAGTTCAAAGAGCCTTGCACCAGGGCAATGATCATGGCACCAACCACGCCTACGGCGGCCGCTTCGGTTGCGGTAGCAATGCCCATGTACATAGAACCTATGACCAGTATGATCAAAGCAACCACAGGAATGAGCGCACGTGACTGCCACAGCTTGGCCTTGAAGCTCATGCGAGGTTCTTTGTCAGGGTTCCAGTTAGGTGATAGTTTGGCGGCAATACCGGTATAAACCATGAACAGCAACGCCAGTACCAGGCCGGGAATGATGCCGGCAATAAATAGCTTGCTGATGGACTCATTGATAGTGACTCCGTACACTATCAGTATCAAAGATGGTGGTATTAATAAGCCCAAGGTGGCTGCACCTGCCAGCGTTCCCAGTATGAGTTTTTCTGGATAATTGCGCTTGCGTAGTTCCGGTATGGACATGCGACCTACCGTAGAGCAAGTGGCCGCTGAGGAACCTGACACCGCTGCAAAAATGGTGCAGCCTACAGTATTGGTATGGAGTAACCCACCTGGTAGACGAGATAGCCAGGGTGCTAGGCCTTTGAACATGTCTTCAGATAGTCGGGTTCTATAAAGAATTTCACCCATCCAGATAAATAGTGGCAGGGCAGTTAATGACCAGGACGATGATGTACGCCACAGTATGGTCATCATGGCGTCGCCGGTGGGGCGGGCGGTGAACAGCTCCATGCCAATGTAAGCTGTGCCCAACAAGGCCAAGCCTACCCATAAGCCACTACCCAATAGCAGTAGCAGGATAAGTAAAAAAATGCCGATAACGTAAAATTGATCCATGATCTGATTCTTATTCTGTGTTTACTATTCGACGATGTCGGCGATGATGTTGTCGTGTTTGCGTATCAATAAGGAAACCAAGTTGTCGGTAAAACAGATCGCCAAAATTATGGACCCCACAGCAACTGGAGTCTGAACTATCCATAGTGGTGTGGCGTCTTGCCCTTGGCTGACATCGCCCAGCACATAGGACCAGTACACCATAGTGCTCGCATACCAAGCCAGTATCCATGACATCAGGGTGGCCACCAAGTGGCAAGCAACGTTAACGTAGTAGCGTTTTTTTTCTTCTAAGCTACCTAATAACAGGCTGACGCGCACATGCCCACCTTTGTTCAGCGTATAAGAAAACGCCAAAAAAGAGGCGGCTGCCATCGTATAGCCAGCGTAATCGCTGGATCCAGGGAAATGTATGCCTAGCGCTCGCGCAAGCATTTGCAGCACAATAATCGCCAGGATTAGAAACAGAAATACAGCAGATAACACGCCAGATGTCAGATACAGCACATCGAGTGGCCTGCGTAGTTTGCAGAGTAGGGAAGTCACGATGACAATTCCTAAAGACAGCGTTGAAAATGGGCCCGGATTGTAACCGAGCCCATCATAGACTTATTGCGCTTTGTAGGCGTCAATAATGGCCTGGCCATCGGCGCCAGATTTTTGCAGCCATTCAGCAGTCATGGTTTCACCCAGTTTAGCCAAGCCAGCTTCCAGCTCAGGGCTAGGTGCACTAACAGCGACACCGTTATCAGTCAGGGTTTTCAAGTACTGTTCTGACAAGGTTTTGACTTTCGCTAAACCGTCGTTGTAAGTTTTGTCGCCGCATACGGTAACGGCTTCGCGTGTGGCATCGTCCAGAGCGTTCCAAGCGCGTTTGTTTACGAATACGGTGTTGCGTGGCAGCCAGGCTTGTACGTTATAGAAGTGACTAATGCCTTGTTCCCAGACTTTGCTGTCTACGCCGGTGGTGCTAGAGGTCATGATGCTATCAACGACGCCTGTAGCCAGGGCTTGACTAAGTTCAGCGGCTTCAATTTGCATGGGGATCATGCCAGCCAGTTCAGCAATACGAGCCGTGGCGGCGTTATAAGCGCGGAACTTGATGCCTTTCAAGTCATCAACGGTGTTGATTTCTTTTTTGGTATAGAAACCGCTAGCTGGCCATGGCACCGAGTAGATATAGACCAGGTTCTGCGAGTCCAGGACTTTTTTCATCTGGGGCAGTGCCGTTTTCCAAAGCTTGTCCGAGGCTTCGAAGGAAGTGGCCACGAAGGGGATGGCCTCTACGCCATAAATGGCGTTTTCGTTTTCGTGTGCCGAGGTAACACGTTCGCCGATAGCAGCCTGACCGGTTTGTACGGCGCGTTTGATGTCGTTACCCGCAAACAGCGAACCGTTGGGGTGGGTAACGATATCCAGTTTGCCGCCGGTTTTTTCTTTAACACAGGCCGCGAAGTCAACGGCGTTTTCTGTGTGGAAGTTATTGGCAGGGTAAGCCAGTGGCATATCCCATTTTTCAGCATGAGCGCTAGCGGCTGCTGTGCTTAGTGCAGCAGCTACCAACATGTAGGGTAATGTTTTTTTCATTGTGTATCTCCGTTGATTTTTATGGATTGACACCGAGAGGGTGCTGGTCCGTATAAGGAATGGCTTGGGATTTTTGGCGCATCATTACAAATTTTGAGCCGACCGCCAATAGTATAAGCTTGGGCCATCTATTAATAGACAGGGTGTAGTGTCCGCCGTGAACAGGCAAATGTCTATATAGTGTAACTACGTAGAAAAATGATACATGCAAAAATACGTACAACACACCACTTAGGGCTTTATGAATAGTCACCATACATCGCGTACGCCTGTCATGAGCGCCCTGAAAACGACCTTGATAGGGGCATTGTTGGTGGCTGTAGGGCCAATTTCCATGTCCTTGTACACACCCGCAATGCCTGACATTGTGCTGGCTTTTGGCACAACTGAAGCAATGGTCAAAATGACCTTGACCTTGTATTTTGCGGGTTTTGCCTTTACTCAATTGATTTGCGGACCGCTATCGGATGGGATAGGCAGACGGCCCGTGACCATCGCCTTCATGGGGATCTACCTGCTAGCGTGCATTATTGCCGTTTTTGCCCCAACCATAGAAGTTTTGCTGGGAGCACGATTTTTGCAAGGGGTAGGGGCATCTGTGGGTGTGGCGATATCACGGGCTATGGTGCGCGACAGCTTTTCTGGAGATAGGTCGTTACGCATCATGAATTTGATGGGTATGTTGTTGGCAGTAGCCCCTGCGATTGCCCCTACAGTAGGTGGTCTGACCTTGGCTATTTCACATTGGCGAACTTTGTTTGTGATAATGATGATTATGGGTGGTGCCGCAGTTTGGGTCGCCGTTTTTTACCAACGGGAAACGATTACACCTGACTTTTCACGGCTGAAACCACTGGCTTTGTTGGGGTCTTATCGTACCTTGTTGACCAATCCCCATTTCATGTTGATTAGTTTGGTGATTGCTGGGTCAGTAGGTGCTATCTATACGATGGCAACTGTATTACCCTTTATCTTGATGGACGTGGTAGGTTTGTCGCCGATTGCATTTGGCGTGGGTATGGTGCTGCAAACAGGTATGTACATTTTGGGTGCTGTCGCTGTTCAAGCTTTGCTGCGCCGTGTCAGTGGCCACAAGCTGGCACCAGTAGGCTTAATCTTTATCGGGGTGGCGTGCATTTTGTTGCTAGGGTTTTTAGGTTTTTCGCAAGCTTCTTTTCTGAATGTAATGGGTCCTATAGGGCTGTATGCGTTTGGTGTTGCCTTTGTTATGCCCGCTATGCTGACCGCCTCAATGGAGCCCTTCCCACATATTGCAGGGGCGGCATCGGCCATGACAGGTTTCATGCAAATGGGCGCTGGTTTATTGGGCAGTGCGCTGGTGGCCTTGTTTGCGGATCCCGTATTGGCGCTGATGGTGGTGATCCCTAGTATGGCAACTGTCGCCATAGCAGCGTGGTTATGTTGGAATCGCTTGTCGCCTACCGACCTCAGGTCGTCTTAAATGTCTGAATTGTTGGTTAACTCCAGACCACGTTGCCAGCGTTGCCTACGGCCACTGTCACATTGCCTGTGTGTCCATGTTAGTCCGGTGTGTAACCGGACACAGGTCTTGATTTTGCAGCACCCTGATGAGCATAAGCATCCATTAAACACGGGACGATTGGCAGTATTGGGTTTGCAGCACGCTCAGTTGCTAGTGGGTTTGAATTTCCCACAGCTCAAGGCATATTTGCAAACATATACGTCGGTTTTTTTGTTGTTTCCTGGGGATACGGCGCAAGCCCCTGAAACGCTTGCATCCCAACCAAGCAATGGTAGTCAGTTGCTGATAGTGCCTGATGGCACGTGGCGTAAAGCAGGTCAGGTGGTTAAGGCTAATCCAGTGCTAGATAGCTTGCCACGTTTATGCTTGCCCCTTGGGGAGCCATCCAGGTATCGGGTACGTAATACCCATCAGGTGGCGGCAGTGTCCACCATAGAAGCCATAGTGCGGACGTTAAGTGCACTGGAGCCAGACCAGGATTTTTCACCTGTATTGCAGCCCTTTGATGTGATGGTAGAGCAGCAAATACAGGCTATGGGCGCAGACGTGTACCAGCGTAATTACGGTGTGTAATGCCATGCTGACCAGGCAGCGTGGCATTAGAGCAATAGTGTAGAAACCAGAGTTTAGTCACGCATGGTTTTCAACGCTACCGTCCAGCGGTGCAATTCTTTTAGCATGACGCCGGCTGAATGAATAATAGGTTCGGTAGGCTGCAGTTGTTTGTGTTCGTCAAACAGTGTGGCGACCATAGGCATAGCGACACCTTCGACCATAGGCATCATTTTTAGTGTGGTTACCAACTGCTTTTCCATTTGTACGGCACGCAAACCACCGGACACACCGCCATAACTGACGAAGCCGCAAGGTTTGTAATTCCATTCTTTGTAGACAAAATTCAACGCGTTTACAAACGATGGGGGTGGGCCAAAGTTATATTCAGGAGTTACAAACACATAGGCATCGGCGGTAGCTACGCTAGCGCTCCAGGCCTTAGTGTGTGCCTTTTCATAGATGGTGGTTACCGGGTGATGGGCTTCGTCGTATAAAGGCAGATTGTAGTCTGCCAGGTCAATTAAGGTGACATCAAATTCAGAGTGTTGGCTGGCGTATTCGTTAAACCAATGGCCAACTGCTGGGCCTACGCGGCCAGGACGGGTGCTGCAGATAATCACGTGTAACTTCAATGCCATGATGATTAAACCTTAAAGTAATATAGAGATCGAAGGCAAGGCCTTCAATCTCTATAGTAACTGTGTGTTTGTCTTTTCGTTATGTAAAGGCTGGTTTTTTGAGTATGGCCAGTTTAGGAGGCGAAGTCAGACAGCTTGTAGTTGCCCTTTCAGCACTTTGCCAGTGGCATTTTTAGGCAGTTGGTCTAAAAACACGTACTTTTTAGGGCGTTTGAAGCGGGCAATGTTTTCTAAGCATAGCTGCTCTAGTTCGGCGCGTAGTTGTTCGTGGTCACCGTTAGCCACTATGCAGGCGACCACGACTTCTCCCCAGTCGGCGTCTGCGTGTCCTACCACCGATACTTCAGTGACTGCCGGGTGTAGTAGTAGGATCTCTTCGACCTCGCGCGGGTAAATATTGGATCCACCACTAATAATGACTTCTTTACTGCGTGCTTTAAGAGTCAGAAAGCCGTCGGCATCAAAGGATCCTAGGTCACCCGTTTGCAACCAACCGTTTTGTAGTGCAGCTGCAGTGGCTTCGGGTAGATTCCAGTAGCCGTTCATGACAGTGGGGCCATGTACGATGATTTCACCGATCTCGTTGGGAGGTAGGGTATGGCCTTGGGCATCGACGACCTTGACCTGCATACCGGTTTGAGCAACACCGCAAGATGCTAGCCGCGTCATGGCTTGGGGGTGGGTTACAGAGTGCATGGTTTTCGGCATGGCACTTATGGTCATGGGGGTTTCTCCTTGGCCATAAATTTGTGCCAAACGAGGGCCAAACTGCTCGATGAAGCGTAAGGTATCGGCCACATACATGGCGGCACCGCCGTTGACCAAGGTATGCAGGCCAGGCAACTTACCCTTGGCACTGGCTTGTAGACGAGTAATCATGGTGGGTGCCGCGAACACGCTGACCTTGTCGTAAGCCGTTAGCAGTTGTTCCGTTTCGTGGGGATCAAAACTACGGGATACTGGGCATATTTGCAATGAACCATGCAACACATGGGGCACCATATACAGCCCTGAACCATGCGACATGGGGGCGATATGCAACAATTGGCGGCCTACGCCTTCGGGTTCAACATCGGCGCTGTAGTTCAGTGCCATTGCCAACAGATTGGCATGGCTTAGCATGGCCCCTTTGGGTCGTCCTGTAGTGCCGCTGGTATAGAACAGCCAAGCCAGTGACGATGACTGCACAGCCACCGCTGGTGCGGCGGGCTGCGTGAACCATGCCTGATAGCTGGGCGTATCTATGGTGATGCCTTGGGTACCAGGGACGCT
This sequence comes from Alcaligenaceae bacterium, assembly GCA_013416485.1. Taxonomy (GTDB): domain Bacteria; phylum Pseudomonadota; class Gammaproteobacteria; order Burkholderiales; family Burkholderiaceae_B; genus JAGOAJ01. The sequence goes on along the minus strand of JACCEO010000008.1, from coordinate 26,288 downwards.
GGCCAAGGCTTCAGTGGCCGCTGGATTGTCGGCATCATAGAACATGAATTCCGGACTGCAGTCCTGCAAGATATGGGCGACTTCTTTGGCATGTAGCTTGACGTTGATGGGCACTACTGCCAGGCCAGCATGCCAGCAACCGAACATGATTTCCAGCCAGGCAGGATGATTTTTCATCAGTATGGCTACCCGGCTGCCGGGCTTGACGCCCAAGGCTTGGAATCGGGCGGATAGGCTGGTGGCACGGGCAAGTAATTGTTCGTAGTTAGCGACTACCTCTGTGCCGTAAGCGACAGCTGGGTTTTGAGGGACCCTAAGCGCAGTACGCATCAGCAGGCCCGCTAGTCCATATTCAAATAACATAGATCGTCCTAGATAAGTCAGGGTAGAGGTTGGTAGGTGGCCCATGAAGCGCCTGCCAGCCAGCCGCAATCTACAGGCAAAGTGATGCCGGTAATGGCGCTGGCTTGATCTGATAGTAAGAAAGCTACTGCCTGAGCAATTTCTAGCGGTTCGGCTAGGCGACGCATAGGGATCGTGTCGACTATGCTGCTAGGGTCGCGTTGGCCACTATCGAACTTTTCTTGTAAGGCTTCGGTCAGAGTGAAACCAGGCGCTACGGCGTTGATGCGTATGTTTTTAGGCGCATAGTTGACTGCTAATGATGAAGTCAGGGCACCTAGCGCAGCTTTAGCCGGACCGTAGGCCAATAATGGGGTAGGTCGCATTGCTGTAATGGACGATACTGTAACCATAGACCCCCCATTGGCCTGGGCGATAGCCTGTCCCCAAATACGGCAGCTGTGGTATGTACCATGATAATTCACATCCCACACACGGTCATGTACAGCTTGGTCCAGGGTGTTGATGTCATGCATGGGTTGTAGTACCCCTGCTGCGGTAATTAAATGGCGTATAGGAATGCCTTGTTCTTGCAAGGCGACTTGCACATTTTCCAAGGCCTGGGTGTTGGTAATATCGACGCTATAACCTATGGCTTGTATGCCTTTGGCCGCTAGGCTGTGCACGGCTTGGTCCAGCTTGGTGCTATCCATATCCAGCAGCACGAGATGGCTGCCCAAGTCTGCCAGGTGCTGGGCACATGCGTAACCAATACCGCTGGCGCCGCCTGTGATCAATGTCCAGCGACCTGAAAATTCAGAGTGTGTGTTCTTAGCCAATCCAGGCACCTCCGTTGACGTCAAGAATCTGACCATGTATATAACTAGCAGCTGGGCTGGCCAGAAAACTGATGACACGGGCTACCTCTATGGGTGCCGCTGCCCGGCCTATGGGTATACGACTGGTATCCACACTGCGGTTTTCTATCATGGTCGTTTGGGTGACTCCGGGTGCTACCCCGTTCACGCTGATCCCATGAGGCGCTGCCCTTAAAGACAGCCAGCGCACAAAGGTATGTAAAGCCCCTTTGCTGGCTGCGTATTGTGGGCCAGACAGCAGTCCACCATTACGGCCTGCCAATGAGCCGGTTAACACGATACGACCTTGTTGGCGGGTCTGCATTTGTGGTAATAGTTCTAGACAAAGGCGCATGGGTGCTGCTAGGTTGGCTTCCAGGGTGGCGTGTAGGTGTTGGTTCCAGTCTTGCCAGCCCGTGTTATCACCAGTGGCAGGCTGTTGTTCTGCAGGGTAAATAGCACTGGTAATGATTAGGGCGTCAATATCTGCACACGACGCTATAACCTGACGTTGCCCCTCATCTTGGGTGATATCGACGGTGTGCCAGGTGTGCTTGTCGGGGTGGCTTAAGGCGAGTGAGCCTGGTGCTGGTGTACGATCAAATAACTGCAGAGATGCACCCAGGGCGGCACAGATTTTGGCTGTTTCCATGCCTATGCCACCCACGCCAACGATGGCGATTTTATGTCGCTGCAGGTCAGTGCCCAGAGCGGCCAACCCTGAATTAGCACTGGGGGTATTGTGTAGTGTAGTCATTAGAACACCCAGTCACGTAAGGTCAGTGAAATTGCAGGGAAGGCGGAAATTAGTGCTAGACAGGCAATGATCACGGCCACGAATGGCAACAAAGGTTTGACGATGCGGTCTACGGAAATATTGGCGACTGTACATGCGGCAAACAAGTTAACGCCCACGGGTGGAGTAATCATGCCCAAGGCTAAGTTCACTATCATGATCAGACCAAAATGCACAGGGTCAATGCCAAAGTACAAGGCAACAGGAGCCAGTATTGGAGCTAGCACAATGATGGCTGCCGATGTTTCGACAAACATACCCACCAAGAATAAGGAAATGTTGACACCAATAAGAAAGTACAGCGGCGAGTGCAGGGTATCTTTCAGGAAATGACCCAGCGTTTCGGGTATGCCAGCGTAGTTCACTAAATACGAAAACAGACCAGCACACATGATAATAAACATGATGAGTGCTGACGTTACCGCAGACTGACGCAGCACCTGGGGGATGCGTCGTATGGGTAGGCCTTTATAGATGAAAATACCTACAAAGAAGGCGTAGACCACTGCCACCGCTGATGCTTCTGTTGGTGTAAAGATGCCACCGTAGATGCCACCCAAAATAATGATTGGCATAAGCAGTGCCCAGAAGGCTTTCAACAGGGATTGCCCTAATGGCAAGCGACCCACACCGTCTTGTTTACCCATGCCATTGCGCCTGGCCCAGATTAGTACATACGCAATCAGGGCACCGGCGATTAATATCCCAGGTCCTATGCCAGCGACAAATAGTTCGCCAATAGAAACTTCGGCGGTTACGCCATACAGAATCATGGGAATGGATGGCGGAATAATAACCCCTAATTCCGCAGACGTGGCTTGCAAGGCAGCCGAAAAATTTGACGGGTACCCCATGCGTACCAAGGCAGGTATTAGTATGGAACCCACTGCAAAGGTAGTAGCTACGGATGAACCTGACACCGCAGCAAAGATCAAGCAGGTGATCACGCAGCTTGCAGCCAAACCGCCTTGTACGCCGCCCACCAAGGACTTGGCAAATTCCACCAGCCGGGTGGAAATGCCGCCTTCTTCCATGAGTTTGCCGGCCAGGATAAAGAAAGGAACAGCCAGTAGTGGAAATTTATCCAGACTGCTAAACATTTCTTTGGGAATGACAACCATAGGCACACTGCCTAAGGTCATTAGTCCAATAATACTGGCTACGCCAATAGAAACTGCGACGCTGACGCTAAGCGCGAAGCACAGCAGCATAGTGCCTAACATCATACCTGGCATTGCAAGCCTCCTAGTTCTTCGTCGCTAGCCGGTTGGCCGGTGCCAGATAGGAAATGCGCGATGAGCGTAATTACCGATATTGCTGCGCCTACGGGTATCGCTAAGTAGGCCCAGAACATAGAAATATCCAGACTGCCAAAGGTTTGGAACCTAACCCTGTAAGCCATGTCGCTGCCCAACCAGACCACGGTCAGCAAAAATACCAGGGAAATAATAAACACGGTAGGTGGAATCAGTCGCTTTACCACGTGGTTTTGCACGCGAGTAATGATATCCACACTAATGTGTGCTCCATGACGGAATCCTAGGGCTAGGCCCAGGGTTACCATCCAAATCATGGCACGGCGTAGTATTTCCTCGGTCCAAGGCGAAGCATCATGAAAGATGAAGCGGGTAAGCACCTGGTAAAACGCCAGGACCACCATGATCAGCATGACGACAGTTAATAGGTAACCAGTACATTTCGCCAGTATGTCGGCGAATCGTATAAAACCTTTGCGCATTTCAGTCCCTTGGTGGATGAATTACTGGATAGCCTGGATGTCAGTCAGTGCTTTGCCATAGGTGGATGCGAACTTTTCAAACGTGGGTGCCAATGCGGCCTGGAAGTCGGACGTGTTGGGCTGGGTAACCGTCATGCCTTCTTGCTCCAAGATGGCAACGGCCGTTTTGGCTTCGTCATTAACACGCTGGCGTTGGGCGGCAACGCCGTCTTTTGCAGCTTGCATGAAGATGGCCTGATCTTCTTTGCTGAGTTTGCCCCACGTGGCTGGGCTGGCAAGCATTAATGTGGGTGAGTAAATATGTCCAGTCAGTGCCAAGTGAGTTTGTACTTGCCACAGTTTGGAGCTAACCAAGATAGACAAGGGGTTTTCTTGACCGTCTATGGTGCCTTGTTGCAAAGCGGTGTAGACCTCGGGCCAAGCCATAGGGGTGGGTAAGGCACCTAATGCTTTGAAGCTTTCAATGTGAACGCGGTTTTCCATGGTGCGCAACTTGACGTTGGCCAGGTCGCTAGGTTGATTGATGGCTTTATTATTAGTCGTAACGTGGCGGAAGCCGTTTTCGCCCCATGCCATAGCAATCAGGCCTTTGGATGGGAATTTGGCCAATAGATCCTGACCTATCTTGCCGTCTAGCGTGTTGTGAGCGTGGGCGTTGTCACGAAACAAGAAGGGGATATCCAGGATGCGGATGTCGGGTACAAAATTGCCTACGGTGCCACTAGACACAAAGGCGATGTCCAACGCACCAATTTGAGCGGATTCAACCATTTCCCGTTCATTGCCTAGTGTGGCGTTAGGAAATTGGTGGCATTTGTAACGATTGTCTGAAGCACTTTCCAAGGTAGCACAGAAAGCGTCAGCGCCGGCGCCGTAGTGGCTGTTATTGGATACCGCGTAGCCTATTTTTACTGAAGTTTGGGCTTGAGCTGCCGTAGCTGCGATGCCTAGTGTTAGGGCAGCAAAAAGGATGTGTTTGATAGGTTTCATGATGTAGTCTCCTGGGGGTAGTAATCCGCTTTATTTAGCGGTTTTTACAGCGTTTAACATGCCTGTTTGGCAGTGTGTGTGTGTGTGTGTGTGTTTTATTTGTCGTAACCGGGTGACAGGCGCTGCAGTTTACGAAGTAAGGCTGGCCATTCACGATTACGAGCGCTGGAAAAATCATCTGTCCATTGTTTGGCGGTCAGTGCACACACGGCGGGGTCGGGCACTGTGATCGGACGATTACAAGACAGTGCCAGAATTTGTGCTTTAGCGGCCTTTTCCAGATAAAACATTTCCACAAAGGCGGCGCCTACTGATGGGCCCACGGTCAAGGTGCCGTGATTGCGCAAGACCAGAGCGTTGTGGTTTCCTAGGGCATTAATCAAGCGTTTGCGTTCGTCGGTAGACAGGGCAATGCCTTCGTAGTCGTGGTAACCGATCCGCTCATAGAATCGCAAAGCGTGTTGAGTCAATGGCAGCAAACCTTCTTCCAGTATGGACAGCGCCATGCCGTGTTCGGTGTGCAAATGCATAATGCTGATGGCGTCATCACGACCTTGGTGTATGCCACCGTGTATGACAAAACCCGCCGCATTTGGACGGTATTGGCTTTCGCCTATGACGTTGCCATCCAGGTCAATTTTCACCAAGGACGACGCGGTAATTTCATCAAAGCCCAAGCCTAGTGGATTCACCAGAAAATGGTGTTCTGGGCCAGGTACTCGTGCGGATATATGGGTGTAGATCAGGTCATCCCAGCCATGTAGGGCACACAGCCTGTAAGCGGCAGCTAGGTCCACACGTATAGCCTGTTCTTCAGGGGTAATGCCGACGGTATCGGGCTTGTTTTCAGACCTAAGTTCAAAGCCATCGTATTGTGTGGTTTTTGTATCGCTGCCAGAAAGCCGTGTATGCTGAGTTAACATTGCTCCTCCATTTTTATTTATATACGAAACGTTTAGTATATAAATTATTTGATCTAAGTCAAGAGAATCTCATGTCAATTCCTAAGCCTGTTACTAAAAGGCCTCGAGGCCGTCCGCGAAGCAAAGGCGCTGAAGATGCTGTGTTGGATGCAACTTACCGTCTGATGTCAGAAAAAGGCTTGAAATTAACAACCATAGAGTCCATTGCGGCAGAGTCTAAAGTCAGTAAGGCGACTATTTATCGTTGGTGGCCTAATCGGGCGGCCGTTATTATGTCGGCCTTTTTAAGAGCCTCGCGTAATTTGCTTCCCTACCCTGAAGGCTTTACCGAAGAGAGCATGCAAAATCGCTTAGCCAGTATGGGTAAAGAGTTTTTGGGGCCCATAGGGAAAATGATGGCGGCGTTAATTGCGGAAGGGCAGTCCGACCCCGTATTTTCCGAGGCGTTTGGTGCAGGCTATATCAATGCCCGTCGCGAAGAGGGGGTCAACGCAATAAATGATGCCATTGATAGCGGTCGTATTAGGAAAGCAGATCCACACACCATATTGGATGTGATTTATGCACCCTTGTATTACCGTTTACTGCTGGGGCATCAGCCATTATCTGATGCCTTTGTCCAGGAGTATTTGGATTTAGTCATGCATGGCATGTTAGCTAAGCCTGTTCTGGAAAAATAGCGGTTTAGATGATACAGACACAGGAAGATCACGTATTATTGCGGTTAGATGATATGGGCTTAGGTATTGCTAAGTAAGCCGGGATCAAAAAACTTTACGGAACACACGATGCCTTTTATAAAAATGCCATCCCGCTCTCCGTTTGCCTTATGGGCAAAAGCTGCCAGCGTTGGTATCCATCACGCCATCCGTAGCAATACCGTGTCGGATAGCCTATTGTTTTTAAAAAGCTGGCGCGAAAATCCTGCCAAGGTAGGTGCCATACTACCGTCTGGACCAGCCCTTGCCGCAGCGATCACGCGTGAAATTAGTTCGGTGCATGCCCCCATACTTGAACTGGGCTGTGGTACCGGTGTTTTTACGCAAAAAATCATTGAACGCGGTGTTGCCAGCCAAGAGCTGGTCCTGGTTGAACTGGATCCGTTTTTTGTTAGTAACTTGCAAACCAAGTTTCCCCAGGCGCAGATACTATGTGTGGATGCGTGTCGACTGAACCTGGTTCATACAGGGGCGGAGCATGCTCCGGGTGCCGCTGTCTGTGGCCTGCCACTACGGAATATGTCGGTAAAACAGCAATATCGCCTATTGCAAGGGGTGTTCCGCGTCTTGCGTAAAAGCAGTGCCTTGTATCTTTTTTCATACGGCTGGCGCTGTCCAGTTTCCTCAGATTTGTTGGCTAGGTTGGGTCTGCAGGCGGAACTCCAAGATACCGTGTTATTGAATGTGCCACCTGCTAGGGTTTGGAAAATAGAAAGCTTGGATAACAGCGCATAAATGCTACACTCGTTGCAGTCAATAACGACAATGACGCGGGTTCTATTCCGTGCCGCCCGCGCCTTAAATTAAAACAAAAGGGGGCTTATATGCATTACGTTCTTGGTATTCTTGCTGCTATGCTAATTGGAACCGGTGTCGGCGCCTTGTTTAGTCCACGTAGCACCATCTTGGTCATTGCTTATTTGGTCGCCATCGTATTGGGCATAGTGACGATTGTTAGCCCTTCGTGGCTGCCTTTATCCATAGGTACAGCCTTTCTTTTGCTAGCGCAGGCTTTTCAGCGCGACGCCACACCTGTTGCTTCACGCACCTAATCAAGCCTAAACGTTTGCCCCTGTTGCACAAAACACGTGTTGTTTATGTAGTAGGGGCTAACCTATGGTGTTTTGCGCATCCTATCCAAGCCAATCGACATCAGCAGCAAAACCAAACCACCTAAAGCAAGCAGGGCGCCTACCCAGCCGGTTGACGTCCAGCCATAGCCTCGAGCAATGGCCATACCGCCTAGCAAGGGGCCCAGTGCGTTGGCAAAGTTGAACGCCGAATGGTTTAAAGCCGCAGCTAGGCTTTGGGCGTTTTTGGCGACATCCATTAGGCGAGTTTGCAGTACTGTACCTAGCGCGCCGCCTATGCCGATAAAAAATACCGTGATGGAAACACCCCAGATATTTTGAGCGGTAATCGTGAACAGCGCCGAGGCGGCTGCGCTCCAAAGCAGCAGGCCAGCTGCGGTGGGCAGTAGCGCGCGGTCAGCGAACCAGGGCACTACGATATTACCTAGTGTCATACCCAGACCAAAAATAGCCAGAACAAACGGCACCATTGCAGGAGACACTTTGGTTAGTAGTATCAATGTATCCGCTAGATAGGTATAGACGGCGAACAGACCACCAAAACCTATAGCACCCACAGCTAGCGTCAACCATACTTGTGCGTGTTTTAGTGCACCCAGTTCACGCAAGGGGCTGGCGCCTGGGGCAACCGGTGTGTTGGGCGCCAGTTTGGCGATTAACGCCACGGTAAGCAAACCTACCAGTGCTACTAGCCCGAAGCCCCAACGCCAGCCTATGGCGTGTCCCAGCCAGTTAGCAAAGGGGACGCCAATAATGGTGGCAATGGTCAGGCCCAAAAACATACGACCCACAGCCTGATTGCGCTTGTTCAGCGGTACCAGTGATACGGCAACTAGTGATGCAACACCGAAGTAGGCGCCGTGAGGCAAGCCACTTAAGAACCGTAGTACCAGCATGGATTCGTAATTTGGGGCAAAAGCGCTTAAGCCGTTGAATAGGGCAAACATGGCCATCAGGGCAAGTAATAAACGGCGGCGTGGCACGCGTGCTGCCATGACGGTCAGTACAGGAGCACCTACGACGACACCCAGGGCATAGGCGCTGATGACATGACCTGCGGTGGGCGCATCTATATTCAAGTCATGGGCAAAATAGGGCAGTAGGCTCATGGTGGCAAATTCGGTAGTGCCGATGGCGAATGCACCCATTGCCAATGCGAATATGACTAGGCCTGCGGAATACGAGGAGGTTTTGGACGAGTTGTTGGATGTTGGCATGAAGCAGACGGTGGTATGCGGGTAAACCCGTATTTTACCGTCTGCTTGCCTGTCTTAATGCCAAATTAATTGTGCTTACGTAATGCGAGTCCTGCAAACACCAGTGACCAGCCTTGGAACAGTAAATCAAAGCCCAACAGCAGGCCTAGTATCCATAAGCTATTGGCGGGCCAGCCGATGGCGATTACGATGCCGGTGGCAAAGGTAACCAGGCCCGAGAAGGCTAACCACCGCCAGCCTTGCTGGCTGCGGTTGTTGAACCAGACCCATAACCGGAAAGCACCCGAGCCTATTAGTGTGGCACCTAGTAACAGGGTTAACAGGGCTGCGCCCGCCAGGGGGTTGACTATGGCCACAACACCTGCTGCGGCATATAGCAGCCCGCTAATGGACCAAATAAGAAAGCCGCTCCAGTTCTTAACCCGCCAGGCCTGGATAAGCTGGCCTAGGGCTCCGATTAGCATTAGGGTGCCGATAAAAATGACGCTGACCAGAGTGGCGGCCAGTACATGGACCAGGGCAACTAGGCCTAGTGCTACGAGTACGATACCGATCGCGACGAACCATCCCCAGTGTGCCCGTAGTGCATTAATCATTTTTTTGTTGGGTGGTTGGAAACCATTTGCTGGATCTGTCATTTGGTGAGTTCCTTTAGATTAACTGCTAATTTGTTTCAAGTTTTATCACTTCACTATACATCACCGTCTACATATCGTTGTGTGCGCTAGCTATACAGCGCATATCAATAATGTAAAACATAAAACTGGTTAGATTCATATATTTAGGATGTTTATCAAAGTGTAAGTTAAGCATTCGTTATCATCTCGGTCTGTCTTTGTTATTGACGAAGCGTGTGGCATGGCTATTTGTCCTGTCTTGGTAGTTAGAGAATCAAGTAAAAGAAGCAAGAAATGAACGAGAATGCATTGAGGTTGGCGTCGTATTGGCGAAACTCCTTGGCGGATGCCGAAAGTGGCAAAGGGGGCTTAAGGCGAACTGATATTGACAAACTGATTGCATTACCAGCCAGCTCCCTTAAACAGGGCGTCCTGGAGAAAAGCGATGTAGATACATTTTTCCTGGGTGAATCAGATGATGTTCAGACTGTTGAAGTCACACTTAGGCCTTGGGTATATCAAGCGACCTTAGAGCATGGTCAAGCACCAGACAAGGATAAGCCAGAATTTGTTACCCCAGTGGTAAGTTTGGCTCTATTGAATCGGCATGGTCAGCTTTTCTCATGTTCAAAAACAATGGTCCCCAGAGATATCCTGGATCCGCTAACGGATGGTGCGTTTGCCATAGGTAGCGTCGAAGACCTGGATACCTTTCTAACTGCCAATACTCACCCGCAAAATACCCCACCCACCGATGATGCCCCTGTGAGTGAGGCGGACTACGCTAAACAATGGGATGAGTATCTGGATTACTGCAGCAAGGTGTTCCAGGCAGTAGGCCAGGGCTGGCCTGTGCAGCAAGATCAGTATGTGCTTACCGAGCATTGGTATCTGTATAAAGAGCAGATAGTTCAAGGTGCTAGCCGTCATATTGTGCCGCTTTATGACCATATGCGTCGTAATCGTCCTGATGTGCCTTTATTTGAACGTTTCTCTGCATTGGAATCACCAGCACTTGAACCCAACTTAAGCCACAATGCGGGTTTTTCCGAACGTTTGGGGCATTCGAACGAAAAACATGCCTTGGCACCTGCCCAACGTGATGCTTTAAGTCATTTGTTATGCGGTGTGGATGGGGATATTCTGGGGGTGAATGGACCACCAGGTACGGGTAAAACGACCTTGCTGTTGTCTGTGGTCGCCACTTTGTGGGCTAAAGCGGCGATAGCAGGGGGTGAACCACCGGTGATTGTTGCGAGTTCTACGAACAATCAGGCAGTGACGAATATTATTGATGCCTTCGGTAAGGATTTTTCAGCAGGGGCAGGCGTATTTTCTGGTCGTTGGTTACCTGACATTAGCAGCTTCGGGGCGTACTTTCCTTCGAAAGGTAAGGAAAAAGAACTGGGTCTAATCTATCAGACTCGCAGTTTCTTGGAAGGTAAAGAGTCCACAGACTATATGGATTTGGCTACGACGACGTTTTTGTCAAAAGCAAAATTAGCGTTTCCAGATCAGGCCAACTTGACCTTGGAGTTGGTGGTAAAGCAGTTGCAGGATTTAATCATCAGTAAGGCGAAGGCGCTTGAGCTGATGGCGTCATGTTGGCAAGCGCTGAGTCGCGTAAAAACAGCAGCCAGCAAGGTGCTGGGACAAGACCCGCAAGCGGTATTGATGACATACCGCACTGCAGCTAAGCGTATGACCCTGGAACTGGAGCGCCGTCAGCACAGCATGCTGTCTTTTGAAACGTATTTGGCCCAGGAGTCCATTCTTTACGGTTTGTTTTCCTGGTTGCCTCCTGTGGCAGCTAAGCGTTTGCGTCTGGCACGTTTGCATGTGCTTGGGCAAGGGGTGTCGCTGAATGAACAAGAGCACAGCATTATTAATAGCGCAGGGTCTGTGGGTGAAATTGAAGCGGCATTAACGCAGCTGTTAGCGAATGCGAAACAAGCCGTGCAGGTTCAGCAGAACAATGTGGTACAGGCAGAACAACTGATCGCTCAGGTACAGCGCAGCATGGCCGATTGGGTAGAGGCTCAGTCTGTACTGGAATTGCCTGACGGTATGCGGGCTCAGGACATGGGCTTAACGGATTGTGATGTCCTGGCCGATACACAGATACGTTTCCCGATTTTCTTGTTGACTACGCATTACTGGGAAGGACGCTGGTTGCTGGAATTACAAGAAAGCTTGGCGGAGATTCAAAAAAGTCGAGGTCGAAACGGGCGTAAGGCCCATGAGTCCAGGTGGTTTCGCTGGATGAAACTGACCCCTTGCATAGTGTCTACGTTCTATATGTTGCCCAGCGCTTTGAAAGGAAGTCGGCACAATGGCACAGGCTTTCAGGACGACTACATGTATGGCTTGATCGACTTGCTGATAGTTGATGAAGCAGGGCAAGTGTTACCCGAGGTGGCAGGAGCGGCTTTTGCGCTGGCCAAACAGGCACTGGTCATCGGTGATACCTTACAAATTGAGCCGATTTGGTCCATACCAATGACTGTGGATATTGGGAATATGGCCAGTGCTGGATTATTGCAAGGTGATAGGCCCGACGCGGTTTACGAGGCGATATGTGCTGGCGGGAAAAGTGCCGCATCTGGCAGCGTGATGCGTATTGCCCAACAAGCCAGTCGTTATCACTACGACTCTGACCTTGAACGTGGCATGTATCTTTACGAACATCGCCGTTGCTACGATGCCATCATAGAGTACTGCAACGACTTGTGTTATCACGGTAAATTGCAGCCCAAACGGGGAAGCAAACCGGACGGTGGGCTGCCTGCCTTGGGCTATTTGCATATTGATGGCATCTGCCAGCAACCTAGTGGCGGCAGCCGTCATAATCCCCTTGAAGCTCAGGTGATTGCCCAGTGGATAGTGGCCCATAGAACAGAGCTGGAGTCACGCTACGGCAACATGGATATCTCGGAAATTATCGGTGTTGTGACCCCATTCAGTGCCCAAACCCGAGAAATTATTCAAGCATGTGCTGAGCATGGCGTGGCGGCAGGCAAAGGAGATAAGCAAATTACGGTTGGTACAGTGCATTCCTTGCAAGGTGCAGAACGACCTATGGTGATTTTTTCAGCCGTCTACTCCAAACACGCTGATGGTGGTTTTATTGATAGTCGCAGCAGTATGTTGAACGTGGCGGTTTCACGTGCCAAAGACAGTTTCCTGGTGTTTGCCGATATGGATGTTTTTGCCACTGTGGCCGTAACCCAGCCACGAGGTTTGCTGGCGAATTACCTGATGCAAGATCCTAGTAATGAGCTTCAGTTTGAACTGCCGCCGCGTGCCGATTTACAGACGGCACGCACAGGTTTGTCCCATTTGCATGGATACGCCCAGCACGACGCCTTTTTGCTGGATGTTTTGTCGCAAGCGCGCCGGGAAGTTCACATAGTGACTCCTTGGATACTTCTTGATCGTATTAAAGACATTGGTGCTTGGGGTGCCATGATAGAGGCTGTGCAGCGTGGTGTCTCTGTCAATGTGTATACCGATAAAGAACTGAATACCTCAGGTAATCATACACACCCCGATGCGTTTAGCACCCGTCTTAATGAGCTTAAAACCGTAGTCCAGGCCTTAAGCGAAGTGGGGGTAAGTACCAAACTGGTCAACAAAGTGCATAGCAAAATTGTGATGGCAGACAGTAGTTTGTTATGTATAGGCTCGTTTAATTGGTTCAGTGCGAGCCGGGCTGGTAACTATGTGCGTGACGAACGTTCTATGGCTTACCAAGGCCCTGATGTTGTGGATGAAATCGAAGTCAATAAACGCAGCTTAGCCAGTCGCTTGCACCCGTTACACGACAAGTAACTCAAGGTGTTGACGGGAGTATGTTGCTTCACATAGATCAACAGGGAGACAACGTGAATTTTATTTTCCGAGGCGACGAGCTTCTTTTATCCGAATCCAACTTGAGCTTTCCTGATGCCGCCGTTTGCGCTGACATAGGTTTAGATGCTCAGACACTGCAGCCTGTCTTCCCATTTACGGGCAGCGATCATTATGCCAGCCATGTCGCTCGCAACACTGAGGCACCAGTTGGCTATGCTTTCCAGAAACTACGGGCTGTTTTAGCTGAGCTGGGTGAAGACGGCGCCTTAGCCAGTCGGGCATTTCAAGTGTCTGAATGGGTGCGTACTCACCGTTATTGCGGTGTGTGTGCAACGCCCATGCGTAAGTCAGACACAGAACTGTGTTTCCACTGCCCGAGTTGCGGTTTTTCCGCTTATCCGCGTATATCACCTGCCATGATGGTGCTAATTAAGCGGGGTGATCACATTCTGCTAGCGCGTCATTCGAACTACGCTACTGCCCGTTACACTGCCTTGGCGGGTTTTGTTGAGGCGGGTGAAAGCATCGAGGAAGCGATACACCGCGAGGTGCTTGAAGAAGTGGGACTGCAAGTCCAAGACCTACGTTATTTTGGTAGCCAGTCTTGGCCTTTTCCACATTCGTTGATGATTGCTTATACGGCGGAATATGCAGGTGGCGAACTTCGTATACAAGAAGACGAAATTGCCGATGCGGGCTGGTTTGGACCCGGCGACGTACTACCAGAAATTCCTATGGTAGAGTCCATCGCCGGTCGCCTGGTTAGGGCGAACTTGCCATCCAGTGCCGCCAAGGGCGCTTAGTCAGGCCAAACTGCGTACTTTGGCTTCCAGTTCGGCTTTTAAACCTTCTGGCAGCGGCAGGCGGCGAGCCAGTTCGTCTAGATAGGCGCGCTCCATATAGCTTTGCTCATCAATAACCAGCAGGCTGGCCAGATACACTTCGGCCGCTTGCTCGGGGGTGTTAGCCAGTGCCGCAGTAACCGCAGGGTCGGCTGGTTTGGCTAACTCGGCTTCGAACCATTGTTGATCAGCGAGATGGCTAGTCAGTTTGGCTATTTCCGTATCCAATAACTGTTGTTCTTCTTGACCGATGTGGCCATCGGCTTTGGCCGCCGAGATCATGGCTGACAGTATGACCCGACTATGCGCTTCCAGTGTGCTATCCGTCAGGGCAGGCGCAGGTGTTGTCGTAAAGGCGGGTGTCGGTGCGGGGGCTGCAGTGCTTGCTGTTTGGGCAGAGTTTTGTTGCCAGTCCTGGTATGTCTTCAGGGCTAGGGCCCCAAGGGCGGCTGCACCGCCATACGTGGCAAATTTCCCACCCATTTTGCGGAATTTTTTATTGCCTAGTAATAGGCCCAAGGCCCCACCAGCCAATGCGCCGCCGCCGAACCCACCTAGCTTGCTAGACACACCTGGTGTGGCTTGATTGGCTTGGGAGCCGGCATCTTTGATTAAGCTTTGACCTGACTGTAATACTTGCTGCAGCAGTTGCTGTATAGACATGGGGCGACCTTACGAGTAAGAAGAGATAAGGATATCTGACACGACAGTAAGCATATCGTTCACTGGATTCGATATCTTAGCGCAAGTATTTATCAGTCTTTTGGTAAAGTTCAGGCACTCCCTGCTTATAGAACTGAACTTATAGTAGTGATTCCCTTGAAATTGGAAACCCACACCATGATTAAACCTGTACTGGCCATACATGGCGGCGCTGGCGCCATTACCCGTGCACAAATTATCCCTGCCGTAAAATTGGCGTACGAAGACGCCTTGCGCAGCATATTGGCTGGCGGTGAACGTATACTGGCCAATGGTGGATCGGCACTGGATGCGGTTACCGAAGCCGTACGTTTACTTGAAGAATGTCCCTTGTTTAATGCTGGCCACGGTGCCGTGTTTACCCGCGATGCCACGCATGAGCTGGATGCGTCCATTATGGACGGTAGTACTTTGGCCTGTGGTGCGGTAGCCAATGTGCGCACTATACGTAATCCAGTGCGGGCCGCTCGCGCCGTCATGGAGCACAGTCCCCATGTGTTTTTTGCTGGTGATAACGCTGATGCGTTTGCCCGTGAGCAAGGTCTAGAGATCGTAGATTCTAGCTTCTTTTCCACTCCCGATCGCCATGCTCAGCTGATCAAGGCCCAGGAAACAGGTGTTGATTCCATCGTTTTAGATCATGACGGCGTGGTTGACCAGCCCCCATTGGATGAAAGTAAGAAGATGGGTACTGTCGGTGCTGTGGCCTTGGACGCGCATGGGAATTTAGCGGCAGCGACATCGACGGGTGGAATGACAAATAAATGGCCAGGTCGGGTAGGGGACAGCCCCATCATAGGTGCAGGTTGCTACGCAAATAATGCCAGTTGTGCTGTGTCTACTACAGGCAAAGGTGAAGCCTTTATACGCGCGGTGGCAGCGTATGACGTTGCAGCCATGATGGAGTACACCGGTGTCAGTCTGGAACACGCAGCACACAAGGTGGTCTATGAAAAGCTTCCCCCTTTGGATGGCGCTGGTGGCCTAATTGCTGTTGATAAGCACGGAAACATTACCATGCCGTTTAATACTGAAGGCATGTACCGGGGCAGCGTGGTGGTAGGCCAGGCTGCCCTGGTGGCTATTTATCGGGAATAGCTTAGGCAAGTATGCTGTCTAAGTCCAGGCTGGAACGTACGCCTATGTCATCAAAATTGCGGTCCAGCCATAGGCTTGCCGCGTCACGGCCTTTGGCGTGCAGCATTTTCAGGAATTCCCATTCCGCATTCATTTTGCTGGATGCCCCCATGCCTTTTAGCTCGACATCACCATCTATGCGGTGCATTAACATTTGTTTGTAGTGTTCAGGGTGTAAATGGCCTTCGACCAATTGCCTGGTAACAAACCGTATGGCACGTAGTTCGGCCAGCAGGCTGCTATTAAACGTGATTTCGTTGATACGATCCTGGATTTCCTGAGCTGTTCTGGGAATTTCTGGAACACAGATAGGGTTGATTTGTACGATGACAATATCGCGTCCGGCACAGCGGTAAATAAGCGGGTGTAAAGCGGGGTTGCCCGAGTACCCTCCATCCCAATAACTGTCGCCGTCGATTTCTACCGCAGGAAATAAGTTAGGCAGGCACGCTGATGCCATGACCACATCGGGCGACAGGTCTTCGTTGGTAAAGACGCGTACTCGTCCAGTACGTACATTGGTGGCTGGAATGAACAGCTTAAGAGCGGCATTGTTCTGTACGGCTTCGAAATCTATGTGTTCGGTTAAAAAGTCTTTTAGTGGATTAATGTTGAACGGATTTAGTTCATAGGGCGATGCCAGTCGGCTAAGCAGGTCCAACATCAAATACCCCGGAGAGTTATTCAGGCTCCAGTTTCCTGTTAGTTTGTCCCACGGAGTGCGTTGGATCAGGCTAAGCCAAGCCCCTTCACTGGCTGCTTTCCAAAAGTCTTGTAAAGCCTGGCGGGCCCCTTCGCGTCCGCCCCGGTGTAGGCCATTGGCTAGTGCCACGGCATTCATGGCGCCTGCGCTAGTCCCGCTGATTGCTTCAATTGTCAGGCGTTCGTCTTCCAGGATTCTGTCTAGCACCCCCCAGGTAAACGCACCATGAGAGCCGCCGCCCTGTAAAGCCAGACTGATAGACTTGGTTGGTTTACTGATGATGTTCCCCTGTACTTAATGAGTGATGCGCGTCGTGCTGGTCGCGTGTCTATAAAATAATAGTAACGGATGTGGTTAATATGCACCACATGATGAAATAGTAATTAACTTAAGGAGATCAAACACATGAGTAATGTCACGCTTACCAGTAACGAAGGTCAGTCGTTTAGTGCTTACTTTGTTCAGGCACCCACTGCGAACGCTCCGGGCATCGTTTTAGTGCAGGAGATTTTTGGGGTGAATGCTGCCATGCGTGCTGCAGCCGACCGCTGGGCCAGCTTGGGCTATAACGTCGTTTGCCCTGATTTGTTTTGGCGCAAAGAAGCCGGTCTGGAACTGGATCCCACCAATCCTGAAGAGTTTGCACGTGGTGTAGAACTGATGCAAATCCTAGACGAAGACTTGGTGGTTGGTGATTTAGAGGCTGCCCGTGCCTGGTTAGCCGACAAAACCGGAAATAACAACATTGCCAGCCTAGGTTACTGCTGGGGTGGTCGTTTGGTGGTACGCGCCGCTGCAGATACTGGCGTCAAATGTGCTGTTAGCTATTACGGTGTTGGCCTGGAGCAACTGGTTCCTGCTACCCCAGCGTCGGCCGCACCCACCTTGCTGCACATTGCGGAATTGGATAGCTATGTTCCTGAGCCTGCGCGTCACACTATCCAGGCTGATGCAACATCGCGTAAGGGATGGGAAACACACGTCTATGAGGGATGTGATCATGCGTTTGCCCGACCTGGTGGCCAGCATAGAGATGAACAAGCCGCCACATTAGCTGAAGCAAGGTCAGTGGCCTTTATGCAACAGCATGTTTAATGATATCTTGCTCTCCAGATTCGCCTAATCGGCTGAAGTGGAGAAACCATAGTGTCAAGCTTGCCTACGAAGAACCGACCCATGACCCTGCTGGAATGGGGGATGCTATTTGCCCTGGCATGCCTTTGGGGTGGGTCGTTTTTCTTCAATGGTGTTGCTGTTCAGGAACTCCCTGTACTTACCATTGTGGCAAGTCGTGTTGCCTTGGCGGCCATCATACTGATGGTTATTGCGCGGCTGAGGGGTGATGTGTTACGGCATAATCCAAAGGTCTGGGCAGCGTTTTTTGGGTTAGGCTTACTAAACAATGTCATCCCATTTTCCTTAATTGTTTGGGGACAGCAGCATATTGCTTCCGGTGTTGCTGCGATTCTTAATGCCGCGACCCCATTGTTTACCGTTATCTTTGCTCATTTCTTAACCAGTGACGAGCGCATCACCAAGGGTAAGTTGCTAGGCGTACTAATTGGCTTTATTGGTGTTGCCGTCATGATAGGAACCGAAGCTTTACGCGATTTGGGTGTGAATGTAGTGGCGCAGTTTTTATGCCTTGCCGGTGCCGTGTCTTATGCTTTTGCAGGTATTTATGGCCGCAGGTTCCGTGCATTGGGTATCACTCCCATGAGCACAGCTACTGGTCAAGTCATTGCATCCAGTATTATCCTTTTGCCACTTGCCGTAATCGTTGACCGGCCTTGGTTGCTGCCAACACCTAGCTGGGCGGTTATTGGAGCTTTGCTAGGTGCGGCGGCTCTTTCCACCGCATTAGCGTATGTGCTTTTTTTTCGCATTTTGGCGAGCGCTGGCGTGACTAACGTGTCATTGGTCACTTTTTTGGTTCCGGTAAGTGCTATTTTTCTGGGTACCTTGATACTTGGGGAAGTCTTGTATGCTAGGCATTTTTCCGGCATGGCGTTGATAGGCGTGGGTCTTGCCGCCATAGACGGACGGCCTGCTCAAGCGCTTAGAAATGCTTTTAGCGAGTCAGCAAATTAAGCAAAGTCCCCGTCAATGTAAAACCAGCGCCCATCTTCACGGATGAATCGGCTGGTTTCATGCAGTCTAGTGGCCTTACCGTTATGGCGAGAACGTGCTATGAACTCTACCGTAGCGTGACCGTCGTCTTGCTGAGTATGCTGACGTACTTGCAAACCCACCCATTTAACACCCGGCTCATTGCCTTGTAGTTCTGTTGGACGTGTGCTGCTATGCCATGTGTCTAATAGGTAATCCAGCTCGTCTAAAACGAATGCCGTGTAGCGTGACCGCATCAGGGTTTCTGCATCTGGGGCCATTAGGCGTTGGGCACCATGATGCCAGCGGCCGCAACAGGCTTCATAGTTAGCATGGCTTGCGCAAGGGCAGGCGAGTAGGGTGGTTGATTTTTTCATGGACGTTGCCAGGCGCAATAACATGGGAGGCATTACAGCATGCTCACGTATAATACCAAGGTATGAATCCGTCTACCCTAATTGGTATCGTTGCAAGCGTGCTCTTGCTAGGTGTCGTGTTGTTCTTTTCCGCAAAGGACGCCGCTGCGTTTGTCGACCTGCCCAGCTTGGGCATCGTGGTCATAGGCACTATGGCAGCAACCTTCATTAGCTACCCACTTAGTGAAGTGCTGCGCGTCTTTCGTCTGCTAGGAACCGTGTTACGTAACGAACGTTTGCATACTGAACAAGACATTGACGATCTAATCTCCATTTCCCGACTATGGATGAAGTCAGACATCCGCAAAGTCGAAGAAGCGCTGGAAAACGTCTCTAACCCCTTTCTTAAAACGGGCGTGCAATTGGTTATTGACCGTGCACCCGAACAGGAAATTGTTGATCTAATGCAATGGCGTGTATCCCGTCTGCGTGCGCGTGAACGTGCCGAAGCACAGCTGTTCCGGACTATGGCTGGTTTTGCTCCGGCGTTTGGTATGTTGGGCACACTGGTAGGCTTGGTGAATTTGCTTTTTCTATTGGGCGATGGCGACATGGCTGCAATTGGTCAGCAAATGGCGTTGGCGTTAATGACGACTTTTTACGGCATTTTGTTGGCCAATTTGTTGCTTAAACCAGTGGCCGTCAAACTGGAACGCCGTACCGAGCAACGTGTCATTGTCATGAGCATGATCATGCAAGGCATTTCCATGATGTGCCAGAAGCGTAGCCCCTCGCTAATGCGTGCAACCTTGAATTCCTTTATGGAAGAGCACGACGATGAAATCAACGACCATCAAGGCAGACAGGCCTATCAAGAATTGACCGAACCGGACAAGGCAACGGGTTTTCAGCTTTGGTCGAAACTTAAGACCAAGTTGCAGACCCGATCGTCATGAGCGTGGTTGGCCAGAATAAATGGTATGTCGAGCCGGTCCCTGACGAAGAAACCGAAGCTTGGTTGTTGACTTATCTAGACCTAATCACCCTGTTGCTAGTGCTACTGGTGGTTATGCTGGCCTTATCGGGACAGGCGGCCAAATTGCCTTCGGCACCGATAACGTCTGGCTTGCTGCCAGCGCATAGTGGTCTATTGCCGGGTGGCTCTGCACCCGATGTGATTACACCCATTCCAGCGCCTCCAGATTTTTTAATCGCCATGCTGCCCGATACCGAATGGGAGCTGCCGTCGTATGCCCCGGATCTGAAAAATCTAGGTCTGCGGCGAAATAAAAGCATGGTAGATCCACCCAGCTATTTTCAAGCCGAATCGGACCCTGATGCCGTATTGCAGCATGTTATGGGCTTACCCGCCACGGAGCCGGTCGCGGTTCTGATGGCAGCACCCGCTGTCGAACCTGAACCGAAGTCCACGCTTGAATCCGAAGCCGAGGAAACCAGCCTGTTGGCATTGATGGACCTGCCTGAGCTGGGCGATGATATTGAAATCATACGTAATAAAGAATCCATCAGCTTTCGCATTAATAGTGAAATTTTGTATGGTTCGGCCAAAGCAGACCTAAGCCTGGAAGGCTTAGCCGCTTTACGCAAACTACTGCCAGTGTTGAAAAGCAGCGACTACACCATTACTGTGGAAGGCCATACCGATGCCTTGCCCATACGAGGGGGGCAATACCCTTCAAACTGGGAACTTTCCAGCGCTCGAGCTGGCAGGGTAGTTAGGTATTTGGCAACCAATGGTGTAAAAAATTCGCGTTTGCGAGCCATAGGCTATGCCGACACCCGCGCTTTAGCTAGCAACAACACCGAGCAAGGTCGCATGAGCAACCGGCGGGTGGAAATTATTCTGGAACAGCCATAGATCAGTAGATGCCGCCTTAATCAAGGCGGCATAGCTGCCTGAACTTACGCCTTTTAATATATCTAAAAGTAATAAAGTAATTATTTCTAATCAAATTTATTCATATAGAATTGCTGCTTGTCGTTACATCGGAAGCACATCAATGAATCATTTAATTAAAAAAGTTACCGTCATTTCGGCGCTTGCCATGTCGTGCACAACGGCATTTGCTGCAGAGAAGCTGGATGCGAAAATCGTTTCGGTGGATGGAACCAAAGTGGCTTTGCAAGTCCAGGGTGCAGTGCCCAAGTGGATAACAGAGGGAACAAAAGTACATGCACTGGGTTGGCAAAGCAATGTGGTGGGTATCGACGGATCCACCTTTATTGTGGAAATGTCTAAAGCCAAAGCGTCCCGAGCAAGTGTGAATAGTGATGTGGTCGTACGCGAAATAAGCAAACACCAACGATTCGGTTGTTAGGCCAAAACCTGTTTTAACGCTAAGAATTTTCCTTCAGTATTTATAAAGAGCCGTCATGTTGAAAAATTTAAAAACTTGGGTTGTAGCCATTGCCACAGTCAGTGTGGCTTCGGTATCTGGTGTCGCCTTGGCGAAATCCGGTAATGTCGTTAGCGCACAGTGGTTAAGCGATAACCTGGGCAATCCTGATGTCTTGTTATTGGATGCATCGCCCACTACGTTGTACGTAGCCGATCACATTCCGGGTGCTCAAAGCGTATCGTTCCGTCCAGATGAAAATACGTCTCTGGGCGTTAACCTATCTTACGGAGGCGGGGTAGATTACTTCACAGATACCAATGCCGAGGTACCGTTTCAGGAACTGCCGCCCGAACAGATAGAAGCGTTATTCCAGCGCTGGGGCGTTAGCCCGGATCGTACTGTCGTGGTCTATGATCAAGGCGCCAGTATGTTTGCCACCCGCTTGTTTTATTCTTTTTATTATCACGGCTATCCCACAGATAAACTGTTTATTCTGGATGGCGGATTATCAAAGTGGAAAGCGCTAGGCTTGCCTGTAACCCAAGATGTTCCGCCAGAGCCTAAACCAGGCACGTTTAAAGTGGACGCCGTTAAAACCGATGCAAAAGCCAGTGTATCGGAAGTGCTTGCCGCATCGGGAGACCCCAAGCGCAACGCGTTGGTTGAAGGCCTGGGCCCAGACTGGCATTTTGGCGAAGCCTTGAATTATGACCGTAATGGCCATATTCCCCATGCCAAAATGATGCCCTACGGTACTTTCTACAACGACGATAAGACCTTTAAATCGCCGGAAGAACTGCGCAAACTATTGGGTCTGCTGGATATCAGTGATGAGCAAACCATTTACACCCATTGCGGTGGGGGTATTGCGGGTAGCGTACCGTTCTTTGCGATCAAGTTTATGGCGGGTTACGACAACGTAAAGCATTTCCCAGAGTCACAATTGGGCTGGCTGCGCGATGATCGTCAATTGCCGTTCTGGACCTATGACGCACCTTACTTATTGCGCGATAGTCAATGGCTGAACTGGTGGGGCGGCCAGCGCACACGCACGCTGGGTAGCATACATACCAGCATTGTCGATGTGCGTAGCGAACAGGATTACCTAGAAGGGCATATTCCCTTTGCATTGAATATTCCTGCCCAAACATTTGGTACCCATTTGGGTCAACCCACCAAGCTGGCCACCTTGTTGGGTCAAGCAGGTGTTAACCCAGCGCATGAAGCTGTTATTGTTTCTGACAAGGGACTGGATAAGAACGCAGCACTTGCCTTTGTTGCTTTAGAAGCACAAGGGCAGCGTAAAGTGTCGATCTTGACGGATGACTTAAACACTTGGGCGAATCTGGGGTTTGTACTAAAGGAAGAACCTACCGTTGTTGGCAAACCAACAGTGCGTCATGATTTAGTGATCCCTGTGGTTGATTATCAAGCCCAAGCCCGTAAACATGTGCTTTTTGATTCAGAAAGCACGACCCCATCTGACTTCCCGCGTGTGTATATTGCTTCTGGCGATAGCTTGCCCAGCAATGCCAAGGCGTTGGGTAGTACCCTGGTGCATGTGCCTTACCACAGCCTGGTCGATGAAAACGGTATCCCTAAAGCTGCACAGGACATTTGGAAGACCTTAGAAAAAGCCGGTGTGCCGCGCTTTGCTGAACTGATTACTGTATCAGAGGATACCGGTGAAGCTGCTGTAAATTACACCATCCTGAAACTGATGGGCTATCCTAGTGTCAGTCTAAAGACGCTGTAAATAGCAAATCCTAACATCAGGAATGCCACGAAGGAGCCTCAGGGCTCCTTTCTTGTTGGAGCCGTGACCATGACAAACCGTAGTGTTGAAGATGATCTGCAAAAGATGCTGGCTAATATCGCCGAGATGACAGACAGCGGTACGCCAGGAAATGACGTGTTAACCCAAGTGTTGCAATGCCTTACTGCATTCCTTGCTCGTCATGGTGCGGTATTTTCATTTGAAAACTTCCCCTTGCCCTTGGGGGCTGAAGAGGTAATGGCATCGTATGCGCTTAGCGACAATGGTGACCATGCACCAGCGCTATTGGTGAATGCGGTTCGGGAAGAGGTAAATAGCGTCGTACATAATCATGGTACTTGGGCAGTTATTGTGGGGATAGCTGGGGCAGAGCGTCATCGGATTTACCGCTGTGTTGATGATGCAGCACCCAATGATCTGCTTGTTGCAAGGTTAGAGTTCGTACGCGACGTTACCCTGTGTGCGGGGCAATCGTTACTACTTCAGGAAAATGACTTCCACAGCATACATACAGATAGCAGCCAGACGGCGCTGCAATTACACCTGTATGGGCGGCCGATAGACAGGGTTTCAGGTAGGCGGATTGTAGATCCGCAGACGGGGGAATTTTTTTATGGATGAACAACCACCGTTTCTTCAGCATTAGCCAACTTAATTGCCCGATACTGGCAACTGCCACGTATATTCTGCCACCTGGATCCGGCGATTAGCCACACACTGACCACGCGGGCCGGCACTGACGGGCCTATGGCCTGCGTATAGTCTTCCAGTAGATTACGCTGTTCATCAAACCAGCGTCCTGTTCCGTCTTGTGGGTTGCGTAGCACCCAATGGGTTTCGCGCTGATCCCACCACGGTAAAGGACACTGAAAAACCGTGTCCTTTTCTAGGGTAGAACTCCACATGTAGGTTAGATCCAGCCCATCATCAAACTCGACGGCGATGGATAAATAATCATGAGTATGACGTATGGTTTCTGATATGTCTGATGGTAATTCCGTTACCAACCAAGACCACGACAGCGACAAATCTTTATCGAGGGGCAGGTCAACAGGGTATTGAATGATGCCGATATCCCCATGCGTCCTGCATGAAATGGAACCATCGCTTTCATCGACACTGAAGATATCGGATTTTCCAGTACGCCACAGATGGCGCCAATGGTGTAGTTCCTGGCACGTACTTAATGACTGATATACGTCCCCAAAAACAGAGGGCTCGATTTCTGCTGCCGCTTTAATTGAAAGTTTGGGAGCCTGTTTCCAACGAATCAACCGTAACTCGATATCCCCTGTTTTCTTATAAGGAAGACGGTTTTCATTAGGGTCTCCAGCTTGCGATTTGAACGCGCCGGGTTCAGCCACACAGAAATAAAGTGGGCCGCTGTGATCAGAGCTTATTAACTCAAAATTATTCGAAAAACGGTTGATATTGCCAGTGCCAATACGGTACCAAATACAGGTTTGTGTTCCAAGGCTGATTTCCATGGACTTAGAAAAAAACAACCTACCGACAGCGAAAGCGGTTATTGAGTCACCAGGTTCAAGCACGATATTTGAGTCGACCCAAGTGCCATTGGTAGGTAAAGGGAGGGCAGAGTGCGAAGAGATTTCATTGGCGACTTTATTAATGGCAGCATCAAGTTTGTTTTTGTATGAGTCATCTGCCTGGCGCAGTTTGCGTCGTTCACCACGTTTTAACAACCACAACATAAACGTATATAAAGGCGAGGGCGTATTTTGGCCTAGTGGACCATTCACAAGGCCAGAGTAGCCGATATGCCCGACTAGGCCGAGTCGTTGGGCGATACGGTAATGAAGTGGGGGTTTTGTCATAGCAATGAGTCTTGATGTTAGTTAAATCATTTTATTGAATGCTTTCATGAATGTTTCGTTTATTTTTAGTCTTGACAAAAAGATTAAAAATGAATACTATAAGTAGCATTTATTGAAGGATGCGATACTTACTATGTATCATGCCACTTCGGAGTCTCAAGCATGAGTGAAACCACTCAAGTCCTCGACTTGTTTGATACCGATCATAGAGCGTTAGTTACCCAACTGGCTGAAAATGCGACAAACCGTTGCGAGATTATTGTGGGCGATGCTCGTCGAGTTTTGAAAGAGATGCCTGAGGGGTACTTTGATTGCGTTGTAACCTCTCCTCCTTACTGGGGTTTGAGGGATTACGGCATTGATGGACAAATTGGAGCGGAAGCTACGGTCGATGACTACATAACAGGTTTAGTGAGCTTGTTCCGTGAGGTTCGGCGTACTTTAGCTGATGATGGAACATTGTGGTTGAATATTGGCGATAGTTATACGTCTGGTGGTAGAACTTGGCGGGATGCTGATGCTAAGAATAAGGGGAGGGCAATGGATTATCGCGCCCCGACTCCCGAAGGCTTGAAGCCAAAGGATTTGATAGGAGTTCCGTGGAGGCTGGCATTTGCCCTTCAGGCTGATGGGTGGTATCTGCGTACGGATATTATCTGGAACAAGCCTAATTGTCAGCCTGAAAGCGTAAAAGACCGTCCAACACGCGCTCATGAGTATGTGTTCTTATTTTCCAAATCGGAAAAATACTACTACGACTGGCAAGCTATTATGGAGCCGGCATCGAGCCCAAAACAAAAATCGAAAAATCGGCGTACTGTGTGGAACATTAATACTGAGCCTTACGCTGGTAGCCATTTCGCTGTCTATCCAAGAACCCTTGTTCAGCTTTGTATAGCAGCAGGCTCACGTGTGGATGGTCGAGTCCTAGACCCTTTTTTTGGTTCAGGCACTACCGGGGTTGTCTGTAATGATTCTGGAAGAGAATGTGTTGGTGTTGAATTGAATCCAGAATATGCTGAGCTGGCTCGCGAGCGATTACTGCGAGGGCGCTGAGTCGAAGATCCATGTTGCATGCGGTATTTGTCAAACGAGTTGTCCGGTTTACTAGGCGGCCAGTCTTAGGTTTTCAACCTGTTTGGTCTGGTCATTACACGGGTTAAGCTTCACTTCATTGATAGGGTTCCAGTTTCGGGTTTTGCGCCCCTTCCAGCGCTGTGGCTGGGTCCGTTTAGCGGCTTCATAAACGGCGTTACGCTGCTTAAGAATCTCGACGTCTTGGCCGACGTGGCGCTGCCAAGGCGTGACGAACTTAATGCCACTGT
>JACCEO010000007.1 GCA_013416485.1 Alcaligenaceae bacterium | reverse complement strand
AAACCATTAATGGGCTTTACAAAACGGAGGTGATTCACCGGCGTGGTCCCTGGAAGACCAAGGCGGCGGTAGAGCTGGCCACCTTGGAATGGGTGTCTTGGTTCAATCACCAGCGCCTGCTTAAATCCATAGGCGACATCCCCCCTGCCGAGGCAGAACAGCGTTACTATGACCAACTCGCAGCACACGCTGCCAAACCCGTTTTACGTTGACCAAACACCCTCCTCAAAATCCGGGGTGATTCAATACAGTCGGCGTTTTGGGGCGATGGAACCCTTAGGATCAGGCTTGCGGTGCCACAGAGCACAACCCGGCAACAGCCCGCGCGGCGAGCGCCACCATCACCAAACCGGTGATCTAACTTAAATGGGTTATGGCCTTGCCATCGGCTTGCTCAGGCAAGCCGCCATTTACCCGGCCTGGCACACCAGGGCGGGGCTTATGTTGAAAAAGAAAAAAGCGAATGACCACTTGTGCGACAGCACAAGTCCAATCTGCGGCCACGCAGGGCGACGCATAGAAGCCCAGGCGGGCCGCAGCCCGCCCGAATCCGTCTTACAGTTGGCCTCTTTCCGCTAACGAAGTGGTGTTTTGCCCTGTAACAATAATGTGATCCAGCAAGCGAACGTCGATCAGCGCCAAGGCTTGTTTCAGGTGCCGTGTCAAAGCAAGATCGGCTTCGCTAGCTTCGGGTACGCCGCTGGGGTGATTGTGCGACATGATGAGTGCAGCCGCATCAAGGCGTAGAGCAGTTTTTACGATTTCGCGTGAGTATACGCTGGCCTGCGTCAGCGTTCCATGGCTCATTTCCATATAACGGATCACCTTAAACTGACTGTTCAGGTACAGCACAGCAGCGACTTCGTGCCCCATTCCCGAAAGTTTCGACTGAAAATACCGTTTGACCGTATCCGGGCTCCCCATTGCGGCCCGATCACTAATCAAGCTTTCGGCGGCAATCCGCGCAGCGGCCAGTACGTGCGAATCCGTCGCGGCACGGTATCGCCCCGATGGGCTGCGCACGTATAGCGTCTGGCCCGCGTTCATGTTGTCATAGCCCAAAGCTGCATTGTGGTTAATGTTTTCCATTGTCCTGTCCTTCAAAAGCCGGTTGGTTTTCCTGCTGACCGGGGCCGAAGATTCCGAGCCTGGTCGTAGGTTTTCGGCGTTCGCAGTAATACGGTTCCTGCGGTGTTGCCGCCGTTGCCGTGAGTTCGTCGCCTTGCCGTGCTGAACTGCTGGCCGGGGCTGATGAACAGGACCGTGGAATATATGGAGGGGCCCCGCCTTGCGGGGAGGACGCCGTTTATGCCGCGAAAGCCAGGGCAGCAGCAACGGATGGCGGTACAGTCGGCGTTTTGGGCGACGCGCTCATGGCAACGGGAACGACGGCCCGATATGCACTGATTGCGAATGCTGGCCGCGCGGCGAGCGCCACTACCGGCCGATGGGTGGTCTAACTAGAAGCAGTGTTTATCGTTAGAATGATCAGTAACAAACGATAACAAGGGCACTGACATGATTGGATTCATTGGTTTTCTTGTGGCTATATTCTTAAGCCTCACCATCCTGCCTTTTGCAGCCCCTTTTGTCGTTATCGTGTATTTGGCCCATTCAGGCGATAAAAGAAAGAAAAGGCGAAGAAGGTAATTGACGACCCATAAAACCCAGATAAACCCAACATAACCTGATAGAATCGACTGGCCACCCTTTCTTTAGGTTACATATATGCCCAACCGCTGGCTTAGCGTTGAACAGATCGCCCAACACCTTGGTGTCAGCAAAGACACTGTCTACACCTGGATTTCCACACGCGAGATGCCTGCCCATAAGGTTGGGCGCTTATGGAAATTCCAAATCCTAGAGGTAGACACCTGGGTCAAAGCCGGTGGTGCAGCCGAAACCACACAAAAGCACGGAAAAGCATGAGCGCCGCGCGTTACCGCCTCTCCTTCACGACGGGTGGCCTGTTCTTACAAGAGGCCCCAGTGGTAGCCGAGCGCTATTTGGTGCTGGGCGACTGGAAAACAACTCGCGACCAGGTACGTAGCGAAAACCTGCTGCAGGTGCGCACCAGTACCGCTGCCACCCGCATCAGCAAAGAACTTATTTCCAGGCTGGAATTACTAAGCACCGATGAATTGCAGTGCCTGATCACCGCGTCCCGGCGCGAAAAAGCTTACCTGCTCTGGGCCGCCGCTTGCCGCCGCTACGCGTTCATTCGTGATTTTGCAGTCGATGTCCTGCGTGAGCACTTCATCACGCTACGCTATCAAATCACCCACAACGATTTTGACGCTTTCATCAATAGCAAAGCCGTGTGGCACGCCGAACTGGACCAACTTGCGCCTTCTACCTTGCAAAAGTTGCGATCCAATCTGTTTCGGATGCTACGCGATGCCGATTTGCTATCAGACGCTGGCCTCATTCAGCCCGCCATGCTCACACCCTCGCTAGCAAAGATACTGGCTCATGCGGATTCACAGGCTCTGCTGGTATTTCCCGCCACAGATATGGATATTAAAAGGTGGCTGCAATGAGCCAAAAATTGCGTCAACGCCCGCTTGCCGAACGCTTCGATCACCTGCTGAACGTCATTAGCGGTGAACGCTTTCTGCATATGAAGGGGTTAAATAACGACCTACCCTTTTATATTTGCGATTATCCGGCCTCGGAAGCGGTTGACATGCACCGGTTGCAACATCAGCTGGCCAATAAGCTGGCTAGCCTTAGCCTGCCTTATCTGGGCGGGCGCGGCGTTAATGTGCTGGAAGTCAATCTTTATGACCTCAGCATTGATCTATTAAAAAATCGTGAAGGCAGCGACGAAGGCGTCAGCTTGTGGGACCAGATCATCCATAACGAATCGGACTACGACAAAGACGGCTTGCTAGAGCTGCTGCAAAACGTACTGGACCCGCATGAACATTTAATTCCCGCCATAGCCGAGCGCCTTGCGCCAGACGACTTTGATGTGCTGTTTCTATCAGGTATTGGTGAAGTGTTCCCCTACATTCGTTCGCATAATGTGCTGAATAACTTGCAAAGCACAGCCAAAAGTAAACCCACTGTTATGTTCTTTCCTGGCGAATACCGCTATTCGCTGGTTCATGGAGCGTCGCTAGAGCTATTCGGCCGCCTGCATGATGACAAGTACTACCGCGCATTCAATATTTTCGAGACCCAGGCCTAAGGACGCAGCAAATGAAACTCAATAACATTTTTCTGAATCCCGTTAGCCGCCCTATCGAAGGCGTCATCAAGGCCGACGATGAAAGCAGCCTGTATAACGAACTAGCTGAGTACGTGCTAACTGACGAGGTAGCCAAGCGACTTGAGGCCTTCCTCAGTGCTTATAACGAATACCACGGCGCAAATGGCGTATGGATATCGGGCTTTTTCGGGTCAGGTAAGTCGCATCTGCTGAAAATGCTGGCATTGCTGCTAGAAAATCGCCACGTGGATGGCACTACAGCCCTGGATCTATTCCTGCCTAAAATTCCCAAGGACGATGCACTGCTACAGGCCAAGCTAAAGAAAGCTGCAGGTATCCCATCAAAAAGCATACTGTTCAATATCGATCAGAAAGCTGACATCATCAGCAAGAACCAGATGGACGCGCTGCTTTCGGTGTTCGTTAAAGTATTTAACGAAATGTGCGGCTACTTTGGCAAACAAGGCTACATTGCCCAGTTCGAGCGCCACCTGGACAGCCGCAAGCAACTCACCCTGTTTAAAGAAGCCTACCAGCAACTGGCGAATAAAACGTGGGAACGTGGCCGCGAACAAGCCTTGCTGGAAGCGGGCAATATTGCCAAAGCCTACGCACAAATTACCGGCGAAGATCCGGCCTTGGCCAAAGGTATATTGGACAAATACCGCAGCCAGTACAGCGTATCTATTGAGGACTTCGGCAATCAAGTCAAAGCCTGGCTAGACCAACAGCCCGCCAACTTTAGGCTGAACTTCTTCGTGGACGAAGTCGGTCAGTACATTGCCGAAAACACCAAGTTAATGACCAATCTGCAAACCGTGGCCGAGAGCCTGGCCACCAAATGCCAGGGTCGGGCATGGATTATCGTGACAGCCCAAGAGGACA
Source organism: Alcaligenaceae bacterium (assembly GCA_013416485.1). Lineage (GTDB taxonomy): Bacteria > Pseudomonadota > Gammaproteobacteria > Burkholderiales > Burkholderiaceae_B > JAGOAJ01. The sequence continues at coordinate 175,203 of JACCEO010000007.1, read as the reverse complement.
TGGCATCGGTGCTGGGCGAGATGACCCGACGGGAAAGCAATGACTTCTCTAAGATCCAGGCCCGCTTTGCCAATCGGCTGAAACTGACTAGCGCCGATGTTGCAGAAGTTATTCAAAAACGCCTGCTGACCAAGAATGATGTTGGGGTCGAAATGTTGACAACGGTTTACCAGCAGCAGGTCAACAACTTCAAAACGCTGTTCAACTTTTCAGACGGTGGGCACCACTACAAGAACTTCAAAGACGTTGACCACTTTATCTACAGCTACCCGTTTATACCCTACCAGTTTCCATTATTTCAGTCAGCCATACGCGGCCTTTCTGAGCATAATGGTTTCGAAGGCAAGGCCAATTCGGTAGGCGAACGCTCGATGCTGGGCGTATTTCGTGAGGTAGCCATGGCTATCGACAACGAACCCATAGGACAGCTGGCTACCTTTGACCGCATGTTTGAAGGCATACGCGGCGCTTTGAAAAGCGCTGTTCAAAGCGCCATCAACAATGCAGAAAGGCATCTGGGCGACCCCTACGCTGTACGTGTGCTGAAAGCCCTGTTTTTGGTCAAATATGTAAAAGAATTTAAGGCTTCCTTGCGGAATCTAACTGTGCTGATGTTGGAACGGTTTAACGACGACATGCCAGCACACCACAAGCGTGTCGAAGCCGCATTGAATTTGCTGGAACAGCAAACCTATATACAACGCAACGGCGATGTCTACGAATACCTGACCAACGAAGAAAAAGACATTGAGGAGGAAATTAAAAACACCGACGTGGAGTCCTCTGATGTTATCGCTGAGCTGGAAAAGCTCATTTTTGACGGTGTCATACGCCAACGAAAAATACGCTATGACAACGGTCAGGATTACACCTACGCCCGCAAAATGGACGACCGTCTGCTGGGTCGCGAACACGAACTGGCTATTCATGTAATTACGTCGTTAAGCGATGGTTTTGAAAACATCACCACCCAACGCATGCAAAGCATGGGGCGCGATGAGCTACGGGTGGTCTTGCCCGCCGACGCACGCTTTATGCAAGATCTGACCATGCACAGGCGTACCGAAAAATACATCAAGCAGAATATTTCCACCCAACAAGATACCGTCAAACGCATACTGGAAAGCAAAGGGTTTCAGAACCGCGTGCGCCTGGGTGAACTAGAAGAACGGATCAAGCTTTTGCTAGGCCAGGCCCAATTGATTATTAATGCGGCCGATGTGGACGTTAGCGGCACCGATGGTCAAAACCGCATTACCAAAGGTTTCCACCAGTTGATCGAAACCAGCTATACCAACCTGCGTATGCTGCGTGATACCGTCTACACCGAAGCCGATATCGGTAAATACCTGCGGCAATCCCAAGATGCGCTTATCGGCAACGACGCTACCAGCCTGACCGAAGCCGAGCAGGAACTGCTGGCCTTCATCCAAAGCAATGCTAAAGGCGGTATACGCACAAGCGTCAAAGGTTTGTTGGAAAAGTTCGAGCGGAAGCCCTACGGCTGGTACTACGCTGCCATTTTGTGCAACCTGGCCTTGCTGTGCGCCCGTGGCAAAGTGGAAGTCCGCCAAAACAGCAACACCTTGGAAGGCGATACGCTAGAGCGGTCCCTTACCAATACTGCCACCCACCCCACCCTGATACTAGAGCCACAGGTGGAGTTCACCGCCTCGCAAGTCCGCCACCTGAAGGATTTCCACTCGGAATTTTTCAATACCCCCGCCAGGGCAAACGATGCGAAGGCGTTGGCCAATGAAACCATCGCCGCCCTCAAGGACAAAGAACTCGAGCTCACCAAATTACATGGCCAGAAAACACAGTACCCGTTCCTGTTTGCGCTAGATAAGATACTGGCCACCTTGAAAGACACGGCCAGCAAGAATGTCAGTTGGTTTTTGACAGAACTGTCACGCGAAAGCGACGCCCTGCTGGACCTAAAAGAACAAGTCATTAATCCAATCACCAAATTCATGGATGACCGCAGCCCACAAAAGGCTATTTATGACGCCGCTCGTAAACTGGTCAGCGAACAGGAAGATAACTTTGCCTACCTTCCTCATGCAGAAGTTGAACCCATCAAAGCGCTGTTAACCAACCCTGCGCCCTACAAAGGCAATGTACTGCAGCAAGTTAAACCCTTATTGGATAATTTACAGCTAGGCATTACAGCGCAGCTTGCCATAGAAAAAAGCACGGCTATCGTCAAATTGGAAGACTTGGAAAGCCGCCTGCGTGGTGCGCCAGAATTCAACACCATAAGCACCGAACAGCAAAGCACGCTGACTACACCCTTTGCTGACGTCAAGCGTTCACTGCAAAGCCAGCAGCGCATTGCCATGATCCGTGACCAAGTGCGTAATTTTGAAGATACACACTACCCGCAACTGTTAATAACGCTAGAGACGTGGGCACAAGCAGCCGTAGCACCAACAGCTCCACCAAATGTAGTCCATGACGCGCCCGTCCCAGCTGTAACAGCGCCAGGGACAAATACTGCCAGCACGTCCACCGCAACTCCTAGCCCAGTCAGCGCTACGCCAACGCGTGTGGTCCAAGCACGCTCTATCAGCATCCCCTATAGCAAACCCTGGCTAACCAGCGAGTCCGAGCTGAACGACTACCTGGAAAAACTGCGCGACGCGTGGCTGAAGGAAATCCACGCCGGTCACCGAGTTCAAATTTAAAACCATGAAAATTCATATTGACTGCGGTACAACATCAGACCATTTTCGTGACGCCACGAAAATGATCCTTTTTAGCCTTTGGATTGCAGCGTAATGGACACAAGAATACTAAGACAGTTTGCCCAGCAGGCACGCCGCAACCTGATCGAACAAGTCGCCGCCAAGCTGGAACTGGTTCTGTCTGCGGCTAGTGCCGCCCGTCGGGAAAACGCGTCAGCTGTCATGCAGCTGGAAAAGCAGATCGCTGATACCAGCCGCGCCCAGGTCATTGAGCGGGTGGCCTACACCTGGTTCAATCGCTTCTGCGCCCTGCGTTTTATGGATGCCAACGGCTACACCCGCATCCGCGTGGTTTCCCCCGCCGACGAATCCCAGATCCAACCCGAAATACTGGCTGATGCAAAAATGGGCCATATGGATGCCGACCGTATCCCAGAACGAACTCGTGGTCAGGTACATGCATTGTTAAGTGGCAAGGCACCCAGCCAAAACCCGGAACAAGAAGCCTACCGCGAGCTGCTGGTTGCCGAGTGCAATAGCTTTAACCGTGTCATGCCCTATTTGTTTGAGCGCATTGCAGACTACACCGAACTGTTAATTCCGGATGACCTGCTGTCAGCCAATTCCATCCTTGCCGCTACCCGCGAGGCCATGACGCCGGATAACTGCCAAGATGTGGAAGTCATAGGCTGGCTGTATCAGTTCTACATCTCGGAAAAGAAGGACGAGGTTTTCGCCGGTTTGAAGAAAAACCAAAAGGTCACGCCGGAAAACATTCCTGCCGCCACACAGCTATTCACCCCACACTGGATCGTGCGCTATTTAGTGGAAAACTCGCTGGGTCGCTTATGGATGCTTAACCATCCCAGTTCACCCCTGGCTGAGCAAATGGCGTATTACATCCAGCCCGAAGCACCTGAAACCGATTTCCTGAAGATAACAAAGCCTGAAGACATCAAAGTCTGCGACCCGGCCTGCGGGTCTGGCCACATGCTGACCTACGCCTTTGACCTGTTATACGCCATTTACGAAGAAGTCGGCACCGACCCCAGCGACATCCCTGAAAAGATCCTGACCCACAACCTGTATGGCATAGAGCTGGATGAGCGCGCCGGTGATTTGGCCGCCTTTGCCCTGACCATGAAGGCTCGCGCCAAACAGCGGCGCTTCTTCGACAAAGGCATAGAGCCCAATATCTGCGTACTAGAGAATGTCACATTCGACGCTGATGAGCTGGACGACTACATGGCTGCTGTCGGTCGCGATCTGTTCACACTAGACCTACGCGAAACGCTGACCGAGTTTGAAGAAGCCGATAACTTCGGTTCGCTGATCCGTCCTAAGCTGGACACTGTTCAGGGCGTACTGTCAGTACTAGATGCCAAGGACATGGCTGGAAACCTGTTCCTGACAGACACCCATGACAAGGTGCTAAAAGTGCTGCAACAAGCAGACTACCTGAGCTCCAAGTATCACGTGGTGGTTGCTAATCCGCCGTATATGGGGGGCAAAGGAATGAACGGTCGGCTAGGGGCTTGGGCTAAAAGCCAGTACCCCGACAGTAAATCCGATCTATTCGCCATGTTTATCGAACGTAATCTGCACCTGGCGATACCACAAGGTAAGGTTGGCATGATCACAATGCAAAGCTGGATGTTTTTGTCATCATACGAAAAACTACGTACTTTCATCCTCGACCAGCACACCATCTTATCAATGGCGCACTTGGGAGCACGAGCATTTGACAGCATCGGTGGCGAGGTCGTCTCTACAACCGCCTTTGTGCTGGAAAACAAACATAAGCCCGAATACAAAGGCGCTTATCTACGCCTTGTGGATGGCAACTCGGAAGAAGAGAAATCCGCGATGTTCCTAAGGGCTATTCAATGACTTCCCCCGCGCTCACCCTGCTACAGCAACCAGAAAGCAAAACGCTGAAGTTCAAGCGCGACCTCTCATCGCCACAGCCATATCGCAGCACGAAACACATCTGTGAGTAAGTCAATGAGCAAGTTAGTGAGCAAGTCAAGCCCGGACCCTGCGTTATGATTAGACTGCCAAAAACCTAATGCCCTAAGCGCGAGCATCCTGACAACGTCAGTCCCTATTTGATACGGATACAAATCATGAAACTAATTCTAGAAAATATCGGGATGCTTCGACACGCCGAAATAACACTGCATCCGTTATGTGTAATTGCCGGGGAAAATGACAATGGTAAAAGCACGGTTGGGAAAATCGTTTTTTGCTTAATAAAAGCCATTAACCGATATAAAGAAGACTTACAAGAATCGAAAGAGCATCGAGCTCAAGAAAAACTAGGCGAGCTTTATTTTACTTTGCGACGACTAATTGGAAGCGAAACAGGATCTGCTAAGGATCTACTATTTGAATTACGAAGATCTTCTGCCAATAATGACATGCCCTGGCAAACACGGGTAGAAGCAATTAAAGAGATCGTAGATAACATCAAGAAAAATATTGATCTTGACTCAGAGTCAAAAGAAAATATTCTTAAGCATTATGCAGAAATACAAGAGATTGCATTTGAACCAGAGGATGTAAGAAAATCAATTGAAAATGCTTTTAACAAGGTGTTTGCATCTGAGTTCGACTCGTCCTTGCTACTTCAAGGAGCTAACCAAGGCACCATCCGCTTACTTGAAAATGAAATTGAACTGATTCATTTGAAAATAGATAAGCACAACGGGGTTTCCTTGCAAAACGATGTAGAGCCACTAGAGCTGAAAGATGCCACCTTCATTGATTCACCGTTAATCTTGAACTACCACGATGTGCTGATCCGAAGCCAGTCCATGTTGGATATCGACCGGAGACATTCAAGAAGCTTAGGCTTGGCTTATACAACTCTGCACACGAAAGACCTATTTGACAAGTTGCGCGAGCCAATACTACCTAACGATCTTTTTAGTATCGAAAAACCCAAGCCATTGATGCAGTTTCAAAGCATTATTGATGGGGAGATAGCCTACGACAAAAGCGTACGTGACTTTGTCTTTAGACGTGACCAAGAAGACATTTCAATAAAGAATACAGCCAGCGGCATCAAAGTTTTTGGCTTGTTACAAATTCTGTTGGGCAATGAGCTGGTAACGAAAAACACCATGCTAATTTTTGATGAGCCAGAAAATCACCTACATCCAAAGTGGCAACTCAAGCTAGCAGAGCTATTGGTAGCTTTAGCAGGAATGGGAATTTATGTGCTTGTATCGTCTCATAGCCCCTACATAATAGAAGCCTTGAAACGCTACTCAGAACAGCCAGGCAATGAAATCGCATCTGGCTTTTTTCTAGCGAAAGATCGCAGCATAGAAGACAAAGACAGTCTAAGTGAAATTTTTACCATTCTGGCAGAACCCTTCAAAGCCTTTCAAAAAATGGATGCGGAGGAACTGCGTGATGAATAGATTCGACTTACAAAAGTATCTGCAGCAGGAACTACAACCGTACCAGTCTAATTTTTATGATACGAGCTTCGACAAGGAAAATAAAAAGTATCTATGTAGCGATCAAACAACAGAAAACGTGTATGACTTTGACCGGTATATTGCTGAAAAACATGACGGTATTAATTTACCAGCCTCGCCTGATGCGATATTCATAGGAAAAAAGGATCTTTACTTTGTTGAGTTCAAAAATCAGTACGTCAAAGATATTGAATCAGCTCAAATAAAAAGAAAATTCAAAAAAGGCACCGAAATATTAAGAAATATGCTCAAGGATTTCACCCCGAAGGACTGTCGCTATCATTTCTGCGTTGTCTTCCGCAAAGACAAAAATTACCGATATTTTAATTTCAATCATATTGAAAAAAGTTCTGTACGCTTCGGCTTGGACGATATTAACAAAGAACAAGGCCAATTCTACGATCAGATCATTACTGAAGATATTGCCTTTTTTTCTTCACAATTTACGCAACTCAAGTGCGTCGGATGATTAATAACCCCACAACCAGACTACCCGAACCCCTGATCACCGGAATCGTCACCGGTATGAGTTCTATGATTTGCCTGCGTGAGCCAGTGGCCACTGAGGGATCTGGAAAAGCACCAAAGGAACAAAGGGCCCACTCAGAGGCCCAGTCAAGGGCCCAGTCTGATCAGATATTAGCCACCCCACTATCTGCTAATGAACTCGTCGCCCTACTTGGCTTGAAATCTGAAACCGGTGTCTTCAAGCGCACGATTAAAAAAACGCTGGAAATTGGACTGAGTGAATACACATTGCCCGATAGTTTTCAAAGTCGTTTACAGAAGTATCGAGTGACAGAGAAGGGAATACGTGTGAGTGGAAATAATGGATAACGAAAACAAACAAGCGGTAGACGCAGGGCAAAACATGGGAAAGTATTTTTTTCGTACATCGGCGAAGGATTTTAAAAAAATCCCTGGGAGTCCTGTTGCATATTGGATAAGTAATATCGAGGTCAGTATATATGCGAACAATCAGCTTTTCGGTAATGTTTGCTACCCAAGGAAAGGCCTCGATACTGGCGAAAATGATAAGTTTCTGCGACTTTGGCAGGAAGTTAATTTACAAGACTCATGCTTGGATAATGTCGATCATTCAAAAACGTGGTTTCCGTACAATAAAGGCGGATCCTTTAGGCGTTGGTATGGAAATCGTGAATACTTGGTCAACTGGAAAGGTGATGGGTCTGAGATCAAGCAACGATTAAACTGGAAGTCTAAGAGCCCCACAATACGCAACGCCAAATACTATTTTAGAGAAGGTTTTTCCTGGTCTACTGTTTCTTCGGGAGGCTTTTCAGCACGGTACTCCCCACCAGGAGCTTTATTTGATAACGGTGGTTGTACCATTTTCACCGATTCTTTCTTAGCGGTTATAGGTAGCTATGCCAACAGTAAGATCATGGGGCGCGCTCTGGAATATTTGTCTCCAACACTTAATTTTCAGCCAGGTGACATATCCCGCGCACCATTTCCAAGAAAATTATTGAACGTTAAGACACCCACAGACGCGTGCATCGAAATTTCAAGATCAGACTGGAATCGCTTTGAAACCTCTTGGGAATTCTCTACCTTACCGCTGCTGAATCGTAACTATAGTCGGCCAACCCTTAACGCCACCTACCAGGTTCTCCGCGCCAACTGGCAGGAAATAACAACAGAAATTCAATGTCTCGAAGAAGAAAACAACCGCATCTTCATCGAAGCCTACGGCCTGCAAGACGAACTTACCCCTGATGTCCCGCTAAAAGAAATTACCCTAACCTGCAACCCGCACTACCGCTATCGTGGCGACCAAACGGAAGAAGAATTAGAAGCCCTGCTGCTGGCCGATACGATGCGAGAGTTTCTGTCATACGCAATCGGTTGCATGTTCGGTCGCTACAGCCTGGACAAACCCGGCCTGGTGCTAGCCAACCAAGGCGAAACTCTAGCTGACTACCTTGCACAAGTCCCTCATCCCACCTTTACGCCAGACCAAGACAATGTCATTCCCATGCTGGGCGGGGAGTGGTTTGCAGACGACATCACCGAGCGTTTCCGCCAATTCCTACGCATAACCTTTGGCGACGAGCATTACGACGAGAACCTAACTTTCATCGAAGACGCCATCGGCAAGGACATCCGCAAGTTCTTCCTGCGTGACTTCTACAACGACCACGTCAAACGCTACAAGAAGCGCCCGATCTACTGGTTATTTTCCAGCCCCAAGGGCACCTTCAATACACTAATCTACCTGCACCGCTACCGCCCTGATACGGTCAGCGTAGTGCTTGGCTATCTGCGCGACTTCCGTAATAAACTCGATGCACACTTAAAGCATCTTGAACAGGTCAGCATCAGCACCGACGCAAGCCAAGCCGAAAAAACCCGTGCCTTGAAAGAAATCGATAATCTGAAAAAGCAGCTGCTAGAGCTGGACGACTACGAGCGTGACACCCTGTACCCGCTGGCGACCCAGCAGATAGCCATAGACCTGGATGATGGCGTCAAGGTCAACTACCCGAAGTTTGGGCAAGCATTAAAGAAAATTGCGGGGCTGGACGCCAAGGACGAGGATTGACATGAACCCAGCGACCACGCAACTGCTAGAGTCGAGGCTAGAGTCACGGCTAGAGTCACGGCTAGAGTCGAGGCTAGAGTCACGGCTAGAGTCGAGGCTAACAGAACAAGGACAAGCCATCGTGGCCGAAGCCAAGGAAGCGTCACAGTGACCAACCCAAAAATCACACTAGCCCTGAACAACCTGTTTGGCAAGCAACGTATCGTCTTCTGGTACGACGTGAACCACGAGTTCCGCAACGACTTCGACGTCCTGGAACTGCCTGACGTTGAAAAAATCGAGCTGGCCAACAACGAATTCACGGTTAAATACCGAGTACTGCGTGAGCATCCAGAACAAAAGTTTCTGTTATATCGCGACGGCGCTCAGCCCCCTGACCTAGACAACTGGCTGCTGGATGTGCAGCTAGCCAGCGGCAGCGACTTTCGTACGGATCAAGTGGCATTGTGGCTGGCAGAACTGGAACTGGGCCCCAACCTGCACCCCGTATTGCAAGCTCACAATGGATTTTTCGAGGCCACCAAGCGCCGCCAGACTTTGCTAGGCATGTTGGACAGGAAGGAAAATGACCGCATGCTGCGGCTGAAAATGCTGGCCGTATGCACGGGGGCCGAGCCACGCCTGGACGTCATTCTGGAGCAATTACTGGCCGAAATGGCCGCTGGCCGTGATGACAAGATCAAACTAATTAGTCGTAGCGGACTGGATGCTTTTCTGTGGGAGCAGACTGGCCGCATTTATGGCTACCAGTCCAGCTCGCCCAGCGTCCGCGACTTTGTTATTGAACTGTTCAAATCCTGCTTCCTGATGGAAACGGATCCAGAACAATCGCCCGACTTGTCATCTGAAGCCCTGGTTTTCCTGAAGCGATGGAAAGACAGCCGCTCGCACCAGGTATCATTTGAAGCGCTGTCGGAGCAGTGCGCCGACGTGCTGCAAATGGAAGAGCGCCTCCATAAGTATGACTTTCGTCAGTTGCTGGAGCTGGACTACTTCGAGCTCATCGATAGGAAGATTCTTAATGACTTGGTACACACGGTGGCGGGTCGCACGGTCTCGGCTGCCGATATTATCCAATGGGTCAGACAGCGAAGACTAAGCCATTGGTTTGATCGCTACCAGCACGAGTATGGCGCCGTCGAGGTCGCCGCCGAATTCATCCAGACGCTTGAGGCGACGCAGCTGGATATGAGTTCCCTGGCCGATGGGGTGGAAAAGTATGCCTCGCACTGGTACGTGCTGGATCAGCTGTACCGCAAGTTCATTTACCATTTGCGCGAGTCGGGTCAGGCATCTCTGCTGGGCGAACTAAACACGCTGATTGAAAATCTGTACACCAACAATTATCTGGTCAAGCTAAACGACCGCTGGCAGCACTTTGTGGATAATGCCAAGCAATGGAGTGCGTTAACGATTCCATTGCAGCGTGATTTTTTCAGCCAATTTGTGCAGCCCTTTTTAGATCGCAAGACCAAGGTATGTGTGCTTATATCGGACGCCTTTCGCTATGAAATCGGCGAAGAGCTGCAAAGCCTGATCCGCCAGGAAGACAAGTTCGACGCCGAGTTAAAGCCAGCCCTGTCCATGTTGCCCAGCTACACGCAACTGGGCATGGCCGCCCTGCTGCCCAATCAGTCCTTGGCGCTGGCAGATAATGACACGGGTGCGGCACTCGTCAATGGCCTAAGCACTCAAGGCTCAGATAATCGCGCCAAAATTCTGGCGTTGGCCGTGCCTGCCTCAGCCGTCGTTCAGGCCAAAGACCTGATGAGCATGAACAAGGAAGACTCGCGCGCCCTGATTCGGGACAATGAAGTCGTGTATGTGTATCACAACCTGATTGATAAGACCGGCGACACGCGTGACACCGAAGAACGCGTTTTCGCTGCCGCCGAAGAAACGCTGCAGGAACTGATACGCCTGATCAAAAAACTGACCAATGCCAATGCCAGCAACCTGTTGGTTACCGCTGACCACGGTTTCATCTACCAAAACCGTACGCTGGAAGAAAGTGAATTTCTGACGAGCGAGCCCGAAGGCGATTCCATTTTGTATCGCGACCGCCGCTTTGTACTGGGTAAGGGCCTGCGGGACAACGATGGTTTCAAACACTTCTCGTCGGCGCAACTTGGCCTGGAAGGAAGCATCGAGGTTCAGATCCCCAAATCCATTAAGCGGCTACGCCTTAAGGGCTCGGGTAGCCGTTTCGTGCATGGTGGCGCGACCTTGCAGGAAGTCGTGATTCCGGTGATCCACGTGAATAAAAAGCGGCTTAGCGACGTATCCCGCGTTCAGGTCGATTTTATTGGTGGCGGTAACAAAACCATCACCACGGGTCAATTGGCCGTGGCGCTGTACCAGACACAAGCCACAACCGATAAGCTACAGCCCCGGAAGTTGCGCATAGGCTTGTTTACCCTGGACGGCACCCTGATTTCGGATCAGCACGAGCTAAGCTTCGACTACGCCTCCGAAAACCCGCGCGAACGCGAATTACACGTGCGCTTGATGCTTAGCCGCAAGGCTGAGGCAGCCAATAACCAACAAGTGCTGCTGAAGCTGGAAGAGCAGGTGGACGACACCACCCACTATCGGGAATACAAATCGCAGCGCTATACGATACGCCGGTCATTCACCAGCGACTTCGACATCTAATTACAGGCAACTAAGGACACCGCATGAGTCAGCTCGATGACAAGATCAATCAACACTTTGCCGGCTTGGTGGTTCGCAAGGATCTGGTCAAGACGGTCAAAGGCAATGCCATTGTGCCGTCTTACGTGCTGGAATATCTACTGGGCCAATACTGTGCGACCGATGACGAGGCCACCATCCAAAGCGGCATAGATACCGTCAAGGAAATCTTACGTATGCACTATGTGCATCGCAACGAGGCGGGTTTAGTGCGCTCGACCATCCGTGAAAAAGGTCGTCACAAGGTAATTGACCGCATCAGCGTGTCCTTGAACGACAAAGCGGACGCCTATGAGGCCGAGTTCGCCAACCTAGGCATCAAGAAGGTGCTTATCGACTCGGCCACCGTTAAAACGCACCCCAAGCTGCTGGTAGGCGGCGTGTGGTGCCTGGCTGACATCGAATACGAATTTAACGAAGACAAGAATGTATCGCCCTGGATACTCGCCTCGCTTAAACCCATACAGCTGTCGCACTTTGATTTTGACAGCTACGTAGAAGCACGCAAACAGTTCACTACGGATGAATGGATAGATCTGCTGATACAAAGCATAGGGTTCAATCCCCAGTTGTTTGGCAAACGCAACAAACTAAGCCAACTGGTACGCCTGATCCCGTTTTGCGAACGCAACTACAACCTGATCGAACTTGGCCCCAAAGGTACGGGTAAGTCGCATATTTATTCCGAGTTTTCCCCTCACGGCATGTTAATTTCCGGCGGCGAAGTGACGGTGCCTAAGCTGTTCGTCCATAACAGCACCGGCAAGTTAGGTTTGGTGGGTTACTGGGATGTGGTCGCCTTTGATGAGTTCGCTGGCAAACAAAAGCGTGTGGACAAAGCCCTGGTCGACATCATGAAAAACTACATGGCCAACAAGTCATTTTCACGTGGTGTGGAAACGCTGGGTGCCGAGGCCTCTATGGTGTTTGTGGGTAATACTGACCATACCGTGCCTTACATGCTGAAGCACTCTGATCTATTCGATCCGCTGCCTGAAAAGTTTCATGACTCGGCCTTTCTGGACCGCATTCACAATTACATTCCGGGCTGGGAAGTGGATGTGATCCGGGGTGAAATGTTTTCCGACGGCTACGGCTTTGTGGTCGACTACTTAGCTGAGATCCTACGTTCGCTGCGCAACCACGACTATTCTGACCGCTATCAACACCTGTTCACCCTGTCATCCGAGATCTCCACACGCGACCGCGACGGCATCAACAAGACCTTTTCAGGCCTGATGAAAATACTGTTCCCCGCCAACGACGCAAGCGATGCCGAGGTGGAAGACGTATTGCGCCAGGCGATAGAAGGCCGAAAGCGGGTGAAAGACCAGTTGCTACGTATCGACGCCACCTACCCCGCCGTGCATTTTGCCTACACGACAGCCGACGGTACGGTAAAAGAAGTTAAAACCCTTGAGGAACTTGAGTTCCCGCATTACTACCATCGCACAGTCGCAAGCGACACTGATGATTTCGCGGTTATGACTGTAGCATCGGCCAATGCTGACGCACCAGAGCCGCCCACAGCGGCGCAGAGCAGCCATGACAGCCCTACTACACCCCTAACGGCAGCAACGTCAGCTGTAGGGGCCGCTACGGACGCCCTGGCCCCACTAAGAGAGGCCCACATCGTCTTTGTTGAAAACCAGCGGGGTGTTAATTTTGACAAGCTGTTTGGCCCCTACCTAAAGGAGGCAAGCCAGATCACCATCACCGATCCATACGTTCGTGTCTTCCATCAGCTCAGAAACTTGATGGAGCTGATGGAAACGGTGGCCCGCAACAAAGCCGGCGAAGACGAAGTCAACGTTCACCTAATCACCGTCGAAGATGAGTTCCGGGTAGAACAGCAAACCGAAAATTTACAGAAAATTGCAGAGTCATGTGCAGGTGTTGGCATACAGTTCACTTGGGAATATGACACCACCGGCACTCGCCATGACCGTGACATCACTACAGACACAGGCTGGAAAATTCTGCTCAGTCGCGGGCTGGATGTGTTCCAGAGATTTGAAATGAACGATGCATTCAGCTTTTCAAATCGCATGCAGCAGCTGCGACCGTGCAAAGAGTTTAATGTGACGTTTGTCAGAGTTTAACGGCGAAAAATCTTCAATCACTGCCCCGCAGCTCCGGCCATATCTGATACCAGTCATCGGGCCGCAGCTGCTTTCGGGTGACCGCCCCACCCGTCAATTCCTCGATTTCCACGCATCGAATCACCGGCACCGGGCGTTTACCGGCAGCCCAATTATGGATAACTTGAGGCGGAAGGCCCAAACATTTGGCAAGCGCGGTGACCCCTCCCGCAAACTCACAGGCATCACGCACTGGTTGAAAATCTGACATAAAATCGAACACCTGTTTATATTAAAATATTATAAGGACATTCAATACCATCAACATTACTGGCAAGCTTTGGTGGATGCCAGTCTTTTCCAGCAATCGCTAAACAAGAAAAATAGTATCTAAAGCGTAAAAGTAGTTCCAACACGTAAATTTTTACAGACTCAATTTACTCTGTAAACCGCGTCTTGTCATATAGCTATCATTCGGCATACGACTAGAAGCAAACCCAATACCTGACATAACAGAATACAAATTTGCCTGCCCGCAATCTCGGCAGCAAAAGCTTATGGGTTAGCCTGTATAACAACTTAAAACATCAAAAAACTCTATGAGCCGAATAGCCGCTATTGACAACCATCACCAATCTGGTGATAATAAATTCAAACACTGTCAAGACAGTAAGGCTCTTTAACAAACCACGATCGATAAACACTGCGCCCTGACCCTTATATGGATCACGCGATTGCGCAGCAACCTGCAATGCATTGGGGTTGGAGTAAAACCAATGAAAACCGTTGTGTGCCGTCAGCCCCCTGAGTGGGGCGCAGGATGATAGCACACCACGGGGACTTCCCCCTGCGGAAGCGCCAGGCTCACCTGCGAAGGTGCCCAACATCTAGGATGGCGACGTAATCCAAGACGACAAGCGGGAAAGACCGCAACCAAGCCCGCACACCACCGTGTTTACACACCGGAAGTAGTGATTTCCAAAGCGGGCTTCATCAAAAAAACCGACAAACCTGCGTAACTTGCTGGTGAGTCGGTTCCGAGCATGCGTAGTATGTTCACGCCTGCCTCTTCGCAACACTAACATCCCGCCTCTGACATCCCCGAAACAGGTAAATTTTGCCACGTTTTATCCGTGCGTACTAGTCGTTTCGGGGACGACAGAGCACCCCACCCTATCAAGCCGAAAGCCTAAATGCTTAGCCTTCCATGAATTATGGCTAGGCATCAGCATGCCCCAAAAAAGGTGATTGTATGAATGAGCAAAGCCGGTTTAGCGGCGACCTTGTAATGAACCAACTCCCCACGGCTAATGTTGTAGCCATCAACCGGAAAGAGCTACTCAGCAAGATCCCTCTGTCCGATCGCACCATTTTTGATATGGAAAAGCGCGGGGAATTCCCGCAGCGATTTTGCTTGTCCAATCGCGTCGTCGCGTGGGACCTAGCCGAAGTGGACGCCTGGATCGAAGCGCGGAAAAGCGCCCGCGAAGATATGCAAATGCCCGCCCCTCAGATAGGGCAGCGTCGCTACGCCGGACAATAGCCGCAGCGCGAAGGTATGAAAGCCAACCGCTTAGGCGCTTGGCCTTTCCTTTGTCCACCCGTCTATCATGTTTGCCCAGTCCTGCAACATGGTCCGCCGCCCTTCTGCATACTCAGCTCGGTTGTAGATGCCACGCACGCCCTTTTGCTCATGGGCAAGACATTTTTCAACCCAATCCGAGTTGTAGCCTGCCTCGTGCAGTAAAGTACTGGCCGTTCGCCGGAAATCATGTGGCGAAAATTGCGGCAGATGTTTTTTATCAGTCTGCGCTGCAGTCCATATAAGCTTGGTCACTTGATTGAACGTAGCCTTGCTCATGCAGATCTCCGTGTCGTAACGCCCTGGTAGAACCCACCGCGATCCCCCGGCACATACCTGTAATGCGGTGAAAATATCCAGAACCTGGGTACTTAAATACACGTTATGCGGATTGCGCCGTTTCATTCTTGCTGCAGGAATGCTCCACACCGCATCCGTGAAATTCACTTCATCCCAGGTCGCTTCGATTAGCTCGGACTTGCGCACCATCGTAAGCAGCAACAACCGCAGGCCCAAGCGAATCACCGGGCTGGTGCCGACACGATCCAAATAGCTGTAAAGCAAGCCGATCTCATCTGGGCCAAGTGACCGATCGCGAGCTTTGAATCGAGCAATTGAAGTGGGCGGTATACCCGCTGCCGGATTTTCACCTTTGTAGCCACGCGCCCCTGCCCACCGATAGATCATCATGACGATCTCTCTGGCCATCACAGCGGTAGCTGGAGCACCACGTTCGACGATGATATTTGCACGACCACGCACATCCTCTTCGGTAATCTCGTGCAGAAGTCGATTGGCAAAAAAAGGTTTGAGGTCGCGCACATACACGGATCGGCGCATATCCCGGGTAGACTCGGCCATCTCGTGGCCACGTAAGTACTCTTGCGCCCAGACACCAAATCTTTTTTCAGCCCGTAACTTACCTTTGCTACGGGCTTTATCCTGTGCGGGTGATTGGCCTGCTGCTATCTTTTTCTTAGCTTCTTGGAGCATGCTTCGCGCTTCGGCAAGCGTAATACCATCAGCTCCATACCGCCCGAAGGTCAGTGTTTCGCTGCGGCTATTTAATCGGTAGTTATAGCGAAATGAAATCGTGCCCGTTACGCTGACCGCAACGTACAAACCGTCACGGTCGGCAAGCTTGTACTGTTTATCGCGCGGCTTAGTATTGCGAAGCATGGTATCGGTTAATACAGCATTCCTTTGTAAAATCAATAACTTACCGGTTATAAAAACCGCGAGGATGGTATTGCATTACGACCTCAATACCATCTTTCCACTAAGCTATTTATTTTCAAATACCTTATTAATATCAATAAGATAGGGTATTCCAATACCATCCCGAACAAGATTATCAATGGATGGTATTGGGCTCGCCGCCATCATAGCGCACAGCCAATGCCCTCATTAATACCATCCCGAATACCTGCTTGGCGCTGCTTAGTACTGCCCGACAACGCCACACGAAAAAACGGAGAACCGCATAAATGCTGGCTCTCCGTCGTTTTAATGCCTGTTACCGCCCTATGCTGCCAGGCAGCAAATCATTCCCACTCTATAGTTGCAGGCGGCTTGCTGGAAACATCATAAACCACGCGGTTGATACCGCGAACTTCATTAATAATGCGCCCTGACACCTTAGCCAACAAAGGATAAGGCAAAGGTGCCCAGTCGGCAGTCATGAAGTCAGATGTTTGTACCGCACGCAAAGCCACGACATATTCGTACGTGCGACCATCGCCCATAACGCCTACTGACTTTACCGGTAAGAAAACGGCAAAAGCTTGCGATGTCAGGTCATACCAGCTTTGACCAGTAACAGCATCTTGGGTATTTCGCAGTTCTTCGATGAAGATAGCGTCGGCGCGGCGTAGTAGATCAGCGTATTCGTGTTTCACTTCACCCAAAATACGTACACCTAGGCCAGGGCCAGGAAAGGGATGACGATACACCATAGGTGCTGGCAAGCCCAAAGCAACGCCCAGTTTACGAACTTCATCTTTGAAAAGTTCGCGCAGGGGTTCCAGCAATTTTAAATTAAGCGTTTCTGGCAAACCGCCCACATTATGATGGGATTTAATGGCAACGGCTTTACCCGATTTCGCGTTGGCTGACTCTATAACATCAGGGTAAATAGTGCCTTGTGCCAACCAACGGGCGTTGGGCAGTTTAGCGGCTTCGGCTTGAAAGACTTCAACGAATTCCTTACCAATAATTTTCCGCTTGGCTTCAGGATCGGTGACACCGGCTAGCTTGCCCATAAACTGCGCACTGGCATCCACATGAATAATGTTCATGCCAAAGTGGCTGCCCATCGTTTCCATGACCTGCTTGCCTTCGTCTAGCCGCAATAAGCCGTGATCGACAAACACGCAAGTTAATTGCTTACCTATTGCTTTATGGATTAATGCAGCGGCAACCGATGAGTCCACCCCGCCTGACAGACCTAGAATGACATCGTCGCTACCTACCTGCTGGCGTATGCTAGCAACGGCTTCAGCGACGTAATCAGGCATATTCCAGTCGGCGTCACACTGACAGATGTCTTTAACGAAACGGGTCAGTATCGCCAGCCCTTGGGTGGTGTGGGTAACCTCGGGGTGGAACTGCACTGCGTAAAAACCACGTTCTTCGTCCGCCATACCTGCAATAGGGCAGGATGCTGTAGAAGCCATTAATTTAAAGCCAGGCGGCATTTCGGTGACGTTATCTCCGTGGCTCATCCAGACTTTAAGCATGCCATGACCTTCGTCAGTGCTGAAGTCCTGCACGCCGTCCAGTAAACGGGTGTGGCCACGTGCACGCACTTCGGCGTAGCCGAATTCACGTTGATCTGACCACGCCACCTTACCACCTAGCTGCATGGCCATAGCCTGCATGCCATAACATATACCCAATACAGGCACGCCCGCTGCAAATACCTGAGGTGGGACCTTCAGGGAGTCCTCTGCGTAGGCCGAAGCATGGCTACCAGACAATATAATGCCTTTTAAGCCTTGCTGTTCACGAATGAAGTCATCACTGACATCACCGGGATGAATCTCACAAAACACACCAGCTTCGCGTACGCGGCGGGCAATTAGTTGAGTGACTTGTGAACCGTAATCAAGAATAAGGATACGCTGGTGCATGGCTTAAAAGAAAAAAGAAATTCAAGGTAGTAATGTAACGTATTGCCTGCATTTACGCAGGCAATAGGGGCAGTTAAACTGCATCATTTACAACATCGGTGTGTTTTTACGGGTTTAACTCTATGTCAACGACAACTTCTACTCCGGCAGTTTTTGTATTGGTACATGGTGCTTGGCACGGCGGTTGGTGCTGGGCACGTGTTGCACAGCGCTTACGTGCTTTAGGCCATCAGGTTTATACGCCCACACAAACTGGTGTGGGTGAACGCAAGCACTTGCTAAATACTGACATCACCTTGAACACCTTTGTTCAGGATATTGCCAATGTGCTGCTTTACGAAGACCTACAACAAGTCATACTAGTAGGTCATAGTTTTGGGGGACTGGCCATTACTGGTGTAGCCGACCTTATGCCCGAACGTATACAGCAATTAGTGTATCTGGATGCATTCCTGTTGGAAAGCGGAGTTACCGTCTTGGATACCCTACCCGACCAGATCGCAGCCAACCTAAAGGAAGCCGCCAAAGCATTGCCTATACCTGCTTTAATGCCGCCCAAGCCCCAAAACTTAGGCTTTACTGAGGCTAATGATATCGCCTTTGTGGAAACCAGACTAACCCCACAACCCTTGGGCGTTTATGAAAGCAGCTTGCAATTACAGTATCCCATAGGCAACGGTTTGCCTTGCACCTATGTGCATTGTGTAGAACCGGTCTTCAAAGCGGTACAAGGGTCTGCTAACTGGGCCAAAAAACAAGCCTCATGGACCTGGGAAGAGCTAGCAGATAGCCACGTCGCCATCATGACCAACCCAGACAAGGTCAGTGCGTTGCTACACCGTTTAGTGCGTTAAGCCATACATAAAAAATCGAACCCGCAAAAACGTTTAGTCTTTGCGGGTTCTAAGCAGCGCATATGCTACCGGTTCAAACTAAAGTGTATTTAGTCGGCCCGGTAGTTAGGTGCTTCTTTAGTGATTTGTACATCATGTACATGTGACTCACGTACACCAGCAGAAGTAATTTCCACAAATTCTGACTTGTTGTGCAGGTCTTCAATAGACGCGCAGCCACAATAGCCCATAGAAGCACGTATACCGCCCACCAACTGATAAATAATAGCTAGTACGCTACCTTTGTAAGGCACGCGCCCTTCTATACCCTCGGGGACGAGTTTTTCTTCGTTATTGCTAGGATCTTGGAAATAGCGGTCGGCAGAGCCATCAGCCATAGCGCCCAGACTACCCATACCCCGGTAGGACTTGTACGAACGGCCTTGGAACAACACAACTTCACCAGGAGCTTCTTCAGTACCTGCAAACATACCGCCCATCATGCAAGCCGCTGCACCTGCAGCCAAAGCTTTGGATATATCACCAGAAAAACGTATACCGCCATCGGCGATTAAAGGAACACCAGTACCGGCTAATTCCTTGGCAACATCAGCAATGGCTGTGATTTGAGGCACACCCACGCCAGCGACTATGCGAGTGGTGCAAATAGAACCTGGACCTATACCCACTTTGACGCAATCAGCACCAGCATCAACTAAGGCACGTGCTGCAGCAGCCGTAGCAATGTTGCCACCTATGACTTGTACTTTGGGATAGTTTTTCTTGACCCAGCGCACACGTTCAATAACACCAGCTGAATGGCCGTGTGCGGTATCTACGACGATAACGTCGACACCCGCATTTGCCAGTTTTTCAACACGCTCTTCTGTGCCATCGCCAACACCTACAGCTGCACCTACGCGCAATTGCCCGTGGCTGTCTTTACATGCGTAAGGGTGTTCGGTGTTTTTAACGATGTCTTTGACGGTGGCCAGACCACGTAGTTGAAACTTATCGTTAACAATAAGCACGCGTTCCAGCCTGTGCTTGTGCATTAAGGATTGTGCTTCTTCCAGCGTTGCACCTTCCTTCATGGTGACCAGTTTTTCCTGTGGCGTCATGATGTCGCGCAATGGTAAGTCCAGACGGTCTTCAAAGCGCAAGTCGCGGTTGGTGACTATGCCTACCAGCTTACCGGCCTCGACCACTGGCAAACCCGAAATACCATGCTGACGCTGCAAATTGATGGCATCACGTACTTTCATAACGGGAGTAACCGTGATGGGATCGATAACAATACCAAATTCGTGGCGCTTAACCCTAGCGACCTCGCGTGCTTGAGCGTCGGCACTTAGGTTTTTATGAATGATGCCTATACCGCCTTCCTGAGCCATAGCAATGGCCAAGCGCGATTCAGTCACCGTATCCATAGCGGCAGACACTAAGGGAATATTCAGGGTAATGTCGCGCGTGAAGCGGGTGGACAGGGATGTGTCGCGAGGCAGTACTTCTGAATAGGCAGGTACCAACAACACATCGTCGAAAGTAAGGCCTTTTTTGATAAGACGCATAAACTAACTCCGTGCAAAGCAAAATTATACGCCTATCTGTCGGTTTTTTCTTGTAAAAAAGGGCGAACTTACGTTAAACGCAAATTCACCCTTGTTTTTTTGCCACAAGTGGCTGTTATATAGGCTGCTTAACCCATTTGCACTCGTGCATTACGGAACATACGCATCCAGGGGCTATAGCCACCGTTTTCGCTGTTAGCACCACCTTGGTCTGCAGGCCCCCATTGTTCGGGTGCCCAAGACATCATGACATTACGCGTTACCCGCTCTGGGTGCGGCATCATGATAGTGAAACGTCCATCAGAGGTGGTAACGCCCGCTATGCCTTCAGGACTACCATTAGGGTTGTACGGGTACTGCTGGGTCGCCTGACCTTGGTTATCGATGTAGCGCAAGCTGCTTAGTACCCGAGCCTTATCACCTTGCTGGCTGAAATTAGCATAGCCTTCACCGTGAGCCACAGCCACAGGTAAATGTGTACCAGCCATACCCTGCAAGAACAATGATGGGGAATCGGTAATTTCCACCATAGACAGGCGCGCTTCGTATTTTTCCGATTGATTACGTGTGAAGCGTGGCCAATGTTGGGCCCCCGGTATCATGCTGGCCAATGCCGCCATCATTTGACAGCCATTGCATACGCCTAAAGCAAAGCTATCGGAACGGGCAAAGTAGTCAGCAAACTGGTCAGCTAGCATGGCGTTATAACGTATGCTACGAGCCCAGCCTTCACCAGCGCCCAGTACATCGCCATAACTAAAGCCACCTACCATTACCAAACCGTGTACATCGTCCAGCTTGGTACGACCAGACAACAGATCGGTCATATGAACATCTAGGGTCTGGAAGCCTGCTTTATCAAAAGCCCAAGCCATTTCCACATGACTGTTACAGCCCTGCTCACGCAAAATTGCTACTGCAGGACGCGCACCTTTAGCAATGTAGGGTGCAGCAATGTCTTCCTGAGGATTAAAGGCAACCTTAGGCTGGAAGCCTGGATCGCTGGTATCTTGCCAAAGATCGAATTCTGCCTGGGCACAAGCGGGGTTATCACGTAGCGCCATAATGCGACGGCTAACTTCGCTCCATTGCTGCCCTAACTCGGCCCTAGGCTGTTGATAAATGCATAAACCATCACGGAATACTTGGATTTCATCTTTGGTATTCAAGCTACCTATGACATGTGCGTGTGCCGACAAGCCTGCTGCACGCAAATGTTGCAATACAGCATCGCGTTGATCACGACGCACTTGTATGACGCCACCAACCTCTTCGGTGAAGAGTGCTTTCAAGGTAGCTTCGTCGCGCTGTACAGCCACTTGATCGGCGCGTATTTTATAGTCGCCCCAGTCAGATGTCTGGGCATCTATAGTCAGCATATCCAAATTCATGGAAACACCAACGTGCCCGGCGAAAGCCATTTCGCACACAGTTGCCAATAAGCCGCCGTCAGAACGATCATGGTAAGCCAGGACCTGGCCAGTGGCAGCCAGTTCGCGTATTACACGGAAGTAGCTGCGCAAAGCGGCTGCATCGGTGATGTCGGGGGCCTGTTGCCCTACATGGTTAAAGGTTTGTGCCAGCACAGAACCGCCCAACCTTTGTTGGCCAAGGCCCAAGTCGATAAGAATTAAGCAGGTTTCGCCTACGTCAGTGCGCAATTGCGGGGTCAGGGTTGCTCTGACATCGGTAACCGGCGCAAAGGCCGTCACCACCAACGATACAGGGGAACGTACCTCGCGGTCCTGGCCGTTGCTATCCCATACCGTACGCATAGATAGCGAATCTTTACCTACGGGTATAGAAAGGTCGAGCTGCTGACACCAATCACTGACTGCCGATACCGTGTCATACAACGCCGCATCTTGACCATTTACACCACAAGCCGCCATCCAGTTGGCTGACAGTTTGATGTCTTTCAGGCTGGCTACGTCGGCAGCCACCAAGTTGGTCAGGGCTTCAGCCACAGCCATACGGCCTGATGCGGGTGCATCCAGGATGGCCAAGGGGGTACGTTCGCCCATAGCCATCGCTTCGCCACGTACACCTTCACGATCCGCCAAGGTAACAGCGCAATCGGCAACAGGTACTTGCCAAGGTCCCACCATTTGGTCGCGGCTATTCAAACCACCGACGCTGCGGTCACCTATGGTGATCAAAAAGGTTTTGTTCGCCACGGTAGGATGGCGCAACACACGATTAATGGCTTCAGCCAAAGGAATAACGGTCAGATCCAGGTCTGTACCCTGGCTAGCTTGACGCTGTACGTCACGCAGCATCCGCGGCGGTTTATCCAGTATGACTTCGATAGGCACATCGACGGGCCGTATCGTGCCATCGGCCAAGGGAGTAATGGTGTCAGATACACCTGGCAAACCCTCACCGTAAGTAACACGCAATTGGCGCTCTTCAGTAGCAACACCCACTACAGCATAAGGGCAGCGTTCGCGTTTGGCGATACGATCAAAATGATCCAAGTTGCTAGGCAATATGGCCAATACATAGCGTTCCTGGGATTCATTACTCCAGATTTCTGCAGGCGACAAGCCAGACTCTTCCAGGTGCACCTGCTGTAATTCGAAGATAGCCCCACGGCCAGCATCGTTGACCAGTTCAGGAAATGCATTGGACAACCCCCCTGCACCCACATCATGGATAGCAATAATGGGGTTGTTGTCGCCCTGCTGCCAACAACGGTCTATGACTTCCTGAGCACGACGTTCCAGTTCGGGGTTGCCGCGTTGTACGGAATCGAAGTCCAATTCAGCAGTGTTGGCACCCACGCTCATGCTGGATGCCGCACCGCCACCCATGCCGATACGCATGCCCGGACCACCTAACTGTATTAACAGGGCTCCGGGGGGAATCGGATCTTTATGGGTTAAGCGAGCATCGATAGAGCCCAAACCGCCGGCAATCATGATGGGCTTGTGATAGCCCCAACGGGTACTGTCTACCGATTGTTCGTAGGTACGGAAATAGCCCAATAAGTTAGGGCGACCAAATTCATTATTAAAAGCGGCACCACCTATGGGGCCTTCCAGCATGATATCCAAAGGACTAGCGATACGATCTGGTGCCCCATAGTCCTGAGTTTCCCAGGGTTCGATTGCGTCTTTAAAACGTAAATTAGACACTGTAAACCCGGTCAGGCCGGCTTTAGGCTTGGAACCACGCCCAGTGGCGCCTTCATCGCGGATTTCACCGCCGGCACCAGTGCCTGCACCAGGGTATGGCGCTATCGCGGTTGGGTGGTTATGTGTCTCGACCTTCATCAAGGTATGGACTACGGTGTCGTAATGCTGATATTCCGAGACATCAGGGTCTTCGCCAGCATGGAACAAGATTGCTGGGCCACCGGCCATAACAGCAGCATTGTCTGAGTACGCCACAATTGTGCCTTCAGGCTGCGCAGCGTGCGTAGCCCGTATCATGCCAAATAGAGTGTTGTCTTGGGCGACACCATCAATGACCCACTGAGCATTAAAGATTTTATGGCGACAGTGTTCACTATTGGCCTGTGCAAACATCATCAGTTCGACATCTGTGGGGTTGCGCCCCAACTGACGGAACGCCACATCCAAGTATTCGATTTCGTCTTCCGACAACGCCAAACCCAATTGCCGGTTAGCAATTTCCAGAGCTAACTGTCCTTGAGCCAGAATATCTATGGTTTCTATGGGCTTGCCAGGTAAAGAAGCAAACAAGGCTGCGCCGTCAAAGCTGGTATCCACAACCGTGTCAGTCATGCGATCATGCAAGCAGTTGGCAATGGCAGACAACTGCTCGGGTGTAAATGACTTAGCACCCAGCAACCCACGCGTGGGCGTAATAGCGTAATGTATGCCGCGCTCTATGCGGCGCACACTTTGCAGACCACAGTTATGCGCGATGTCAGTGGCCTTACTGGCCCACGGGGATACAGTGCCAAAGCGTGGAAATATACGTAACACCAAGGCTTTTTGCGCGTCAGGTATTGCCTGAATGGAATCGCCATAGGTCAGTAGCTGGGATAGCTTTTGGTGATCAGCGGGAACAAGTTCCGCGCTTAACCAGACATAATGTTCGTAATGTGCCGTGATATCGGCCACTGGTAGATCAAGCTCAGAAAAACGCTGCAATAAGCGTTCACGGCGAAAAGATGAAAGTACCGGCGAGCCGGAAAAATACAATATGGAGTTCACGATACGATGCAGGCAAAATGAAGGGAATACCCCTATTTTAGCCGCATACCTGTATTAAGGAATGCCCTTAAGGATAAATGACTTCCAGAACGTCTAATTCGTCTATGCCAGCGGGGGTGCGTAAGGTGATGGTATCGCCTTCCCTAGCCTTGATCAATGCCCTAGCAACTGGCGAAACCCAACTGATTTTCCCTTCTAAAGGTTCGGCTTCGTCAACGCCAACAATGGTGACGCGGAACTCTTCGCCGACCTTATTTGAATAGACTACCGTAGCGCCGAAAAACACCTGGTCGCGATTTGGCTGAGTTGCCGGATCCACGACTTCAGCAATTTCCAAACGTTTAGTTAAAAAACGCATACGGCGATCAATTTCCCGCAAACGTTTCTTGCCATAGATGTAGTCGCCATTTTCAGAGCGATCACCATTGGACGCCGCCCAGGATACGATTTGAACGACTTCAGGACGCTCTTTAGTTAGTAAATGAGCGAGCTCGGCACGCAACTGTTGATAACCGTTAGTGGTAATGTAGTTTTTAGTGCCAGGCGGTAAGGCCAAGGCAGCCGGGACCAAATCCTCGTCATCGTCATGGTCGGTTTCTTTTACAAATGCTTTGCTCATAGTAATAACCTACACCCAATCATGCCAAACAGGGGTTAGGCCGCTGGGTAAAGGCGGCAATTTCCCTAAGTCCAACCTGGCTTCGGTGGGGCTGTGAAAATCAGACCCACAAGATGCCATAAAACCATAACGCTTTGCTACCTTGGCGTACTCTTCATATTGGCTAACGGTATGGCTGCCAGTGACAACCTCTATGGCTTGGCCACCTAAGTCTTTAAAGTTTTCAAATAAGGCATCAAACTGCATCGCCGTGTATTTATAACGTCCTGGGTGGGCAATGACCGCCCTACCACCCGCACCTAGTATCCACCCTACAGCGTGTTCTAAGCTAGACCATTGCACCCTGACATTACCCGGTTTGCCATCACCCAGATACCGATCAAAGACTTCTTGCAAAGAGTTGCAATAGCCATGAGCCACAATATAACGGGCAAAGTGTGTACGACTTACCATTGCTGAATTAGCTGCATACGCTAACGCCCCTTCGTAGGCGCCTTCAATACCTAGGCTAGCCAGCTTGTCGGCCATTTGCCGTGCCCGCCCTTCTCGACCTTGCCTTACATCAGCCAAACCTGCTGCTAGCGCCGGATAATGACGATCAATATTCAAACCAACCACATGTACAGTTTGGCCTGACCAGGTCACAGAGATTTCTATGCCGGGGATAAATCCCATGCCCAGCTCTTGTGCAGCTGCTTCAGCTTGATCCAGACCGTTCAATTCATCATGGTCCGTTAGTGCCCATAGTTGCACACCATTGGCATGTGCGCGCTGCGCCACTTTGGCGGGCAACAAAACTCCATCAGATACGGTTGAGTGGCTATGTAGGTCGACGTTGATAATATTAGCTCCGTAAAAACTGCTGTATCGCAGCGATTTGTTCAGGGGTACGCAAGGTAGGTGCATGCCCTACACCAGTCACTTGATACAAATTTGCCAAAGGATTACGCTGCAACATTTCTTGCGCTGTGCTTTCAGTGAGCAGGTCAGATAATTGGCCATGAACAATTAACACAGGCGCTTGCAGGCCTTCGTAGGCAGCCCATAAAATCGCTTCGGAAGCGTGAATGAACTCTGCAGTCTGTGTTGCCATAGGTTCAGCGATGCGTAAATCATAGTGCTTGACCCAGTGTTTGCCCTGAGGCAAAAACACATATCGGGTCAAGTCTTCCCAAGCAGCCCTGTCGTGTGGGCCAAACCCTAAGGATACCGAACGCACATAATCCACTGCCGCTTCAAAGGTATCAAACTGCATGTGATCACCCACATAGTCAGCAATACGGCTTAAACCACTAACGTTCAGGGTTGGGCCTATATCATTTAACACCATTTTCCCTAGAGTTAAAGTTTGATCAACCGCCAGGCCTTGACCTCTTCGATTTGGACGCATTGCTGTTGACATAGCCAATGCACCTGCTAGCCCTAAACCAATTAAGCCCCCCATAGACGTGCCTACCCAATCCAAGGTAGCAGGCTTGAGTCTAGCAATCAGGGTGAGCATATCAGCCACATACTGAGGGACTGCGTATCCCGAAGACTGTATTAACCAGTCAGACTTTCCTCGTCCTACAACATCGGGGCATACCACCCGGTACTCATTACACAGGCTACGTGCCAGTAGATCAAAGTCCCTGCCTGTGCGAGTTAAACCATGCACACATAACAAGACTTTGTCGTTGTCAGGGTTGCCCCATTCCCAGTAGGCCATACGATGCGTACCTGCGGGACTCGCACACATCACATAATCCAAACGGGGTTCTGAACCAGCTGTAGCAAGGGTGGTATCTGACATAAGGGCTCCGTAGAAAAGGAGCTTTGATTGTAGCGTAGCGATAAATTAACGCTACGCTACCTTGGGGCGTATGTCTTAGTCAATAAACAAGGTTGCTGGACACTCTAGATAGGAACGTATCGCCTGAATAAACTGAGCAGCATGCATACCATCTACCACTCTATGGTCAAACGATGAGGATAGGTTCATCATTTTGCGCACAACGACAGCCCCAGCTACCACCATAGGACGTTCTACAATACGGTTAACCCCAACTATGCCTACTTCCGGATAATTAATGACGGGTGTAGACACGATGCCGCCCAAGGCACCCAAGCTGGTCAAGGTAATGGTTGACCCGGTCAGTTCCTGCAAAGTGGCTTTGCCTGAACGTGCGGCTTCCGCCAAAAGTGTAATACCTGAGGCGCATTGCCATAAATCCAAAGCTTGGGTATGACGTAATACCGGCACCATCAGGCCTGCATCGGTTTGCGCTGCCACCCCCAGATGTACCGCGTCAAATTGGGTAATGATATTGGCCGTATCGTCATAACGAGCGTTAATTTGCGGGAATTCTTTCAGGGCCAGAACTATGGCGCGTGCCAAGAAAGGCAACACAGTGAGTTTGCCACGCGTATTGCCCCAACGATGGTTCAACTGTACGCGTAGGTTTTCCAGTTCAGTGACATCGACTTCCTCAACATAAGTGAAATGCGGGATATGCCGTTTGGATTCCTGCATTTTTTGAGCAATTTTGCGCCGTAGACCAATGACAGGAATTTGGCGTTGGCCATCAGCCGTATTGGTTGATGTGGCAGCCACCGTCCTGCAAGAGCTAGTTTCTGGCACTACCCCCTGAACAGCGCCTGATTGATGCGCAGCTAAGATTGCGTGGGTAATCCGGCCATGTTCATCCCTGGTTTGAACCTGATTCAGATCTATGCCCAACTCACGAGCCTGACGCCGCACCGAGGGCGAGGCCAGGGGTTTAAGATGGGGCTGATCCAGGTGAAGCACCACGGGTGGGGCTACCGGAACAGATGCAGATGGCAGCGCTGCTGTCACAGCACTTACAGGTGCTTGTTCTGAAGCGGCCACGGATACAGTGATTGGCTTGGAATCCGCATGTGTAGGTGTAGAGGTCAATTCATCAGCAACCTTAGGGGCTTGATTCGATGATTGTTGATCGACGTCTATCGTGATCAAAGCGCTACCTACAGCCATGATGTCACCAGGTTGGCCACCCAAATCGGTGACTTTACCGAAAACCGGTGAAGGAATTTGCACACTGGCTTTATCCGTCATGACGTCAGCCAGTATTTGATCTTCGATGACACTATCACCTACTGCTACATGCCATTCAACAATTTCGACTTCAGCGATACCTTCGCCGATGTCTGGCATTTTAATCACGTGCTTGGTCATGCTGCCTCCATAGCGCGCTTGAAAGCCTGCCCTACCCGCTTGGGTCCGGGGAAATAAGCCCACTCATGGGCATGTGGATAAGGAGTATCCCAACCGACCACCCGCTCTATGGGGGTTTCCAGGTGATAAAAACAGTGTTCTTGGATTAAGGACAATAGTTCGGCACCAAAACCACTGGTTTGAGTAGCCTCGTGCACAATAACGCAGCGGCCAGTTTTTTTAACGGAATTGACTATGGTGTCCAGATCCAAAGGCCACAAGCTGCGTAAATCAATAATTTCAGCATCTACGCCAGATTCTTGCGCCGCAACTTCTGATACATACACCATAGTGCCATAAGTAATCACTGTTAGGCTGTTGCCTGGCCTGACTATGCGGGCAGACTCTAGCGGAATACTGTAATAGCCCTCGGGAACATTCCCCATAGGATGCTTTGACCAAGGCACTACGGGCTGATCATGATGGCCGTCAAACGGGCCGTTATATAGGCGTTTAGGCTCTAAGAAAATGACGGGGTCATTGCTTTCTATGGCTGAGATCAGCAAGCCTTTAGCGTCGTAAGGATTGGACGGCATGACCGTACGCAAACCACTAACATGAGTAAACATGGCTTCGGGGCTTTGGCTATGGGTTTGTCCACCATAAATACCACCCCCGCAAGGCATGCGTATAGTTAAGGGCGCAATGAATTCCCCGGCTGAACGGTAACGCAGGCGTGCAGCTTCAGAAACGATTTGGTCAGTCGCCGGATAGAAGTAATCTGCAAATTGGATTTCGACGACGGGACGCAAACCATAGGCACCCATGCCCACAGCCGCACCCACGATACCGCCTTCAGAAATAGGGGCGTCAAATACCCTGGTTTTTCCGTACTTTGTTTGTAAGCCTTCTGTACAGCGAAAAACGCCACCAAAATAACCAACGTCCTGGCCAAAAACCACTACGTTTTCATCGCGTTCCAGCATGACATCCATTGCCGAGCGCAAGGCTTGTATCATGGTCATAGAACGGGTTTGCTGGGTGTTATCTTGCGTGCTCATACTAGCGCCTCCAGTTTTTCTAGCTGTGCACGTAAATGCCAAGGCGTTACCTCATAAACATCTTCAAACATGGTTTCAACCGGTGATGTTTTACCCGTGGCAAGAGTGCCATAGCCTTCAGACTGTTTCTGAGCGGCAATGACCAGAGCTTCGTATTCCTTTTGGGTTTCTTGGTGCTCTTCGACAGACCAGGCTCCCAGCGTAATTAAGTGTTGCTTAAGGCGCGCAATGGGGTCACCCAGGGGGAAATGCATCCAGTCATCGGCAGGCCGGTATTTGGATGGGTCGTCGGAGGTAGAGTGTGGACCTGCACGATAGGAAACCCATTCAATTAGGGTGGGCCCCAAGTTATTACGAGCCCGCTCAACCGCCCACTGTGATGCCGCATAAGCAGCTAAGAAATCATTGCCATCTACCCTAAGCGAAGCGATGCCACTGCCTATTCCACGCGCAGCAAAAGTATTGCTTTCACCGCCTGCTATACCTTGGAAACTGGAAATAGCCCATTGGTTATTGATGACATTCAAAATAACCGGTGCCTGATATACATGAGCAAACGTTAACGCAGTTTGAAAGTCAGCGGCGGCAGTGGCACCATCACCTATCCAGGCAGATGCAATTTTCGTGTCCCCTTTGATGGCCGACGCCATAGCCCAACCTACGGCTTGTACAAACTGCGTAGCTAAGTTGCCAGAAATTGAAAAGAATCCATAATCACGTGCCGAGTACATAACCGGCATTTGCCGACCTTTAAGACGATCGCAATTATTCGAAAATAACTGACACATTAAATCCGTTAAGGGTATGTCTTGTGCGATTAACAGATTTTGCTGTCGATACGATGGAAAACACATGTCCCCTTTTTGTAGCGCAAAAACTTGCGCAACGCCTATCGCTTCTTCGCCTAAACTTTGCATATAAAAAGACATTTTTCGTTGCCGTTGCGCAATCACCATGCGGGCATCAAAAATGCGGGTTTTTATCATGGCCTGTAAGCCCTTGCGCAGCAGCTCGACAGAAATATCAGGGGCCCAAGGGCCTACGGCTTTCCCATCATCGTCAAGCACCCGTATCAGCGTGTGGGCTAGATCTGAGGTGTCGGCTGCGGAAACAGTTACAGGAGGTTTGCGCACTTGACCCGCTGGGGCAAGCCGTAAATAAGAAAAGTCAGTTGCGTGACCAGGGCGCCCAGTTGGTTCGGGCACATGCAACTGTAAAGGAGGTGTCTGTGTCATGGTGTTCCAGAAAATATCTTGTGGATTTTTCGCGTTCAAAATGATGTATTACCGTCTTGTGAACGGATACTTCATCATCACCTATTCCACGTAATTAGGCAATATCTACCTAGCACAGATACGGGTTTACACTAGGATAAATTGCCTTTAGAAATGTTGCCAATATCGTCTGTTGACTTGCCGTTCAGCCTGCACCGTTAAACCATTTTTTCTGGAAGCAATATGCACAGCACCGTGTTGATCAGAACGCCAAAACTGCGCACCTGAATGACGCCAACGCCGGGCTATGTTGGTATGCGGGTGGCCATAACGACTCCAGGCTCCAGCTTGGGCAATAACATGCTGAGCTTTCACGGCATCGACAAAAGCCGCAGACGACGAAGTTTTAGAACCATGATGGCTAGCCACCACTACATCCACAGACGATAAGCCCCCTTGTACCAAGACATGTTCCGGCTTAGCCCCTATGTCACCAGGTAATAAGGCCGAATGATGCTTACCGCTTATTTTAAGCACACAACTTTGATCATTTTTACTGGCTTTTCTAGTGGTTTTCGACGGTGGATTTTCCGCTGGCCATAAGAACTCAAAATCCACTTCATCGAGAGTAAACTTCTGACCTTGGTGACAAGCATGAAGCACTAAGGGCAAGCTAACGGGTAGATCTGGCTGCTTCAGCAAATGAGCCTCGCGAGCTAGGTAAGCAGCTATATCAAAAGACGCGTACGCCTGTTGTACTGGCAAGGTATTTACCACACTACGCATACCGCCAACATGATCAATATCAGGGTGAGATACCACTAGGATATCCAATGAACTCACACCAAGGCTACGCAAAAACGGCCAGATAACCTGGATACCACTATCCGAACTGGGGCTACTGCGTATGCCGGTATCAAACAATACCGTATGTTTAGCAGTACGCAGCACAATGGCGCTGGCCTGCCCCACATCCAACGCATAAAGGTCCCAGTCACCCTGAGCAGGCCGCTTGGGTTGCCATAGCAAAGCAGGTGCCACCAACAACCAAGCCAACTGGCGGCCTGGCAAGCCATATGGCATCAAGGCCCAAGCTAAACCAGTTAAACCCAAGACAGTAGCGCCTACTGGTGCCGCTGCGACATTAACACTGGCAACCCCTAATTGGCTTAGCCATAAAGTAGGAACCATCATAAATTCCAGCGCGCTATGCCCTACCCACGCTGCAACGGCAGCGAATACTTCCACGCCTGGTACCAAAGCCAAGCCAGCAAACAGCAATGACGCCGGAGTCACAACCAAACTAATCAAAGGGATGGCATACGCATTCGCCACAGGAGATATCAAGGACACTTCATAAAACAGCAGCGCCAATAAGGGCATCAAGCCCACTGAGATAAGCAATTGGAAACGCGTGGCTACCACAGCAGACTGCCCCCAGCGTTTATAACGACTACTTACTAGAGGTTGCGTCACGACATACCCCTGCCATCCTGCAATTGCCATCAGTATGCTTACCGCACCAAACGATAACCAAAACCCCGCACTGATCATTGCCCAAGGGTCCAAGATCACTACAGCAAATGCCGCCAGCAACAACAAACGCATAGATGTTATTGGTAATCGTGCTACATACGCTATGGCAATAACTGCCAACATTAAAAACGTACGTCGCGCCGGCACGCCCCACCCAGCTAATAAACAATATAGCCAGGCGACCATCAAAGCCGAACCAGCCCCCACGATTTGAGCCGGTAAGTACTCTGCTAATAAACGCCCGCGAAAACGCAAACGACGCCACAGCCATGCCATCAGGCTGCCTAACAAAGCGGCAATCAAGGTAATGTGGGTACCACTAATTGAAACCAAATGCGTCAAGCCAGTGCGATTAAATACTACCCAATCATCAGCATCCATACTGGCTTGATCACCCAATGCCAAGGCCAGCATGACTGCCCCATAACGCTTGTCTTGTAGATGAGGGAGCATGGCCTGTCGCACATAATATCTGGCCCTTTGGGCTATGACCCCCAGGTTAGCCCAGGGCTCATCATACAAATACACCGGCGTGCCTCTAACGGTGCCAGTAGCCCTGATACCTTGCGCAAATGCATAAGCTTCATAATCAAATGCATGGGGATTGCGCAAGCCATGTGGAGGCTTCAAGGTCAAAGACATACGCCAGACTTGGCCTGGTATTAATTCCGGGAAATTTGCTGGTGGTTTATTTGGATTACCGTAAGGACCAGTCCACGTTCCAGCCGCCCAAGACACCTGTATCCGTGTGGGTACACCCGCGGGTTTGGACGAAATGACTTCGGCCTGAAAATGACGGCTATCAGGCCCCAGCCGGGGTAATTCGGCAATACGCAATACTACCCGACTCACCTTGTTTTCATTATCTGGCGTCAAGGCATCGGCTAACCTATGTTCTACCCTGACTATCGTTAGTGCTAAGCCTAGGGCAACCGCTAACAAAGGCAGCAAAATAGGCCAACGATAGCGCCGAGTAAGCAAGCAGACCAAACCACTGAGCATGATCAGCAACAAACCACCCAGCACCCAAGCTTGAGATCCTGGCATCGTAGGAAAGCGATGCACTACGGCAGTTGCCGCGACAAAAGCCAGCAGACTAAGACGCCCCGTCACACCCACACTCCAAAATAACTAGCGTAAATTGGATGAAGGTTTGGCGGGGCGAAAGTGAGTGGTTTTTGTCGTTCGGAGAACTACCTAGGTTTTAAGCTACTGCCTGGCCATAGATTAGGTGCTGCTCGGGCATACTGACGTGGGTACGACACCTGCGCACCCAACACTTGAGCCGCTTCGTAAGCCCAGTGTGGATTATCAATAAACCCTCGACCTATAGCAACGGCATCGGCAGCGCCAGAAACAATGATTTCTTCAGCTTGCTGAGCGGTGACTATCATGCCTACAGTACGTACCGGCATAGTGACAGCTTGTTTAACAGCACTAGCAAAAGCGACTTGGTAACCAGGACCTACCGGAATAGGTGCTATGGCTACACCGCCACTTGTTACGTCAACATACTCACAGCCTTTGGCTTCCAAAGCCTGCGCAAAAGTAACGGCTTCTTCTACGGTAATACCACCTTCCAGCCAATCTGAACCAGTAATGCGTGCGCCTAAGGCAACATTTTCGGGTACTACGGCACGTATCGCCTCGAACACTTCCAATGGAAATCGAAAACGATTCTGCTGACTACCGCCATACTGATCAGTACGGTGATTTGACAAGGGTGACAAGAATTGATGCAACAAATAACCGTGCGCAGCATGCACCTCAATAAGATCAAAGCCTATACGAACAGCACGTACCGCGGCATCAACAAAGGCTTGCTTAATACGGTCCAAATCAGACTGCACACAAGCAATAACTGAGGCATCATCTGTGGTGGACGGTGCAAATGTACGCCACGGATCCTGACCGTCATCTAATGGTTTACCACCATCCCACGGCGCATTGGATGAGCCTTTACGTCCTGAGTGGCCAATTTGTATCCCAAACTTTGCAGATCCTGCCGTACGACAAAAGGCCAAAGTATTTGCAAGCGCAAATTCATTGGCATCTGAATACAAACCTAAACATCCGTGAGCAATCCGTCCAGCGCGTTCGACAGCGGTTGCTTCCAAAACAACCAAGCCGGCTCCTGAACCTGCCAACATACCTAAATGCATTTGGTGCCACGCAGTAGCGCAGCCATCAGTGGCAGAGTATTGGCACATAGGAGAAACGGAAATACGATTACTAAAGGTTTGCTGCCCAATAGTAAGAGGAGTAAAAAGTTGACTCACAAACATATATCCTTATGAAAAATTGGAGGGCATATTTAGCCTTTGTACGGCAGTTCGCTTTAGCGCTGTTCTTTAACGAAAATCAAAAAACTCATAGTGAATGTTATTTTCAGGAATATTGCTTTCCTTCATTAGCTGTTGCACACGCTTTAACAAACCTTTAGGGCCACAGAAACTGATTTGGACATGGGTTGGGTCGACCTCGGTAACAGCCTGCTTAATGGTGACTGCCAAAGCGTCACCACCCGTTGGGTTAGGCATAAACCATACCCCAGCATCGCTGGCCATTTCTTGAACGCGCTCCACACTAGGGAAGGCTCGCGCAGGATCAAAACAATAGACTAAACAAGCACGGCCAAGATCTTTCTGAGTTTTGTCATTTAACCAAGAAAGAAAAGGCGATATTCCTACCCCTGCGCCTATCCAAATTTCGCGTTGAGCTTGCTCTGCACGCTTAAAACGGCCATGTGGCGCATATACATTAGCCATCATGCCTACTTTTATCTGCTCACGTAATTGTTGTGTGTAATCCCCTAACGCTCGGATCACAAAATGAATATTTCCCGTTTCTGTTGGCGCACTGGCAATGGTGAAAGGATGAGGTTCCCGTAAGCCCTTTTCTTGTAGTGACAGGAAAGCAAACTGACCTGATTGGAAGGAAAAAGTATGACGAACTGGCGCTAGTTCAAGATGTACCGCATCTGTGCCATACGATACAGCAACCACTGTATATTCCCCACCGGGGGCTAAAAAGGGATATAGCAGTAATTTATAAAATGCCGCCAATACGCCTACGGCACACAACAGAGCTAACCATATACCTGCAGGACTGGCCAAAGTAATGGGTGATTCGAAACTTAGCCAATGCAAAATAACAATTACAAATAACGGGCCAGAAAGCTTATGCCACCAGCGCCAAATACGATAGGGAATATTGCGATTCAGTGCCAGAACCACGATTAGCCCTAAAGCAACCAAGCTTAGCTGTCGCACCATACGAGTCCAGTACTTGGACATTTCTATTATGGGTGCTGAGTCCCAAATCCCAAGTTTGGCTTTAAACACAAAATGGTAGGCCACAAAAATAAGTGCCCATATCCCTAACCACTTATGCAGCTCGTAGATCCTATCCAAACCACCAAATATAGCCTCGACGATCCGCCAGCGACTCGCCAGTATGCAAGCAACCGCCATACAGGCCAAGGCAGCAGCACCCAATATCAAACTGATGCTTGCGCTGCTAGCCCAAGTTTGAGAGGGAATTTGCATCAATACAGTGACTGCGGTGATCAGTACAATTACACTAATTGTGTGCCAGGTTTTAACACCCATAACGTTGTCCAACTAAAAGTAGATAAATGATCTGCTTGCTTCCTGTTCAGCAGAAGCACCAGATAGATAGTTAATGTATATCTGAAAGTAAAAATACAAAGACGCTTTCATGCTCCTATATACCCCGTAGTTTCGGCAATACCCGCCTTGCGTTATGCCAAGTGGTCGTTAATACCTGTTCTTGGGTCACGCCACGCAAATCTGCCAAGACGGCAGCCATACGGGCAATATGGGCAGGTTCATTGCGTGGTTTAGCAATAGACCAGTCCCTTTCTCCATGCTCATTCAAACCTAACCAAGCAGGAGGTATGTCGGGGGCATCGGTTTCTAACACTAAGTCATTCAGATGTAGATCCTGTGCCAAACGCCGTATTTGCAAGGCTCGTTTGAAAGTCATAGCCCCCCCAAAACCTAAAGCAAAGCCCAAGTCTATGAATTGTTGCGCCTGTTGAAGGCTGCCGTTAAATGCGTGGGCTATTCCACCTATGCACGGCCGTCGACGTAAGTGCTTAAGCAAAATATCATGAGAGCGCCGCACATGAATAATAACGGGGAGTTTGTATCGCTGTGCCAAATCCAATTGCGCGGTATAGAACATTTCTTGCTTTTGGCGCATATCGGGCTGTGTTAGCTCAGGAAGGAAATAATCCAGGCCAATTTCGCCAATGGCAAGTAATTTGGGATCGGTCAAGGCAAGCTGTATGGCTGACTCCAAATCAGCCAAGTGCGACTCCTGCGCGCTAGGAACACATATGGGATGTATACCCAAAGCGTAGTAGCCACCGGGAAAGCTATGTGCCAATTGACGCACAACTTCGAAATTTCCCACATTGACTGCTGGAATAATAATGGTGTGTACACCTTGCTTTTGGGCCCGCTGTATGACGTCATCCCGATCTGCGTCAAACTCCAGCGCATCCAGATGGCAGTGTGTATCTATCAGCATGGTTGGTTCCCTTAAGCTAAGTACCCCCACGCATCGTCAGACTTGACTGGCGTGGTCCGAGGCCACCAATTGCCCTTCGTGCATGGCTAGCTGACGATGCGCCAATGCCGCCAAGGCATTATCGTGGGTAACAATTGCAAAAGCCGTGCCAAAATCCTCGTTCATGCGTACCAACAGTTCAAACATACTGCTTGCCGTATGTCTGTCCAAATTTCCCGTGGGTTCATCGGCGAGTACGCAGGCGGGTCGTGTCACTAGGGCACGCGCTAAAGCCACCCGTTGGCGTTCACCACCTGAAAGCTGCCCTGGGAAATGATCTATGCGCTTACCCAGTCCCACTTGTTCTAACACAACTTGGGCTTGTGCAAGGGCATGACTACGTTTCTCACGCCGCACTATCAAAGGCATGGCAACATTTTCCAACGCAGAAAACTCTGACAGCAAATGGTGAAATTGGTAAACAAAACCCAATGATCGATTACGCAACTGGCTACGTTGCGCCTCGGATAAGGTATCGGCACATACGCCATTGACATAGACTGAGCCTGATAAAGGCCTATCTAATAAACCCAAAGAATGCAGCAAGGTGCTTTTCCCCGACCCGGAAGCACCAACAATAGCGACCATTTCGCCTTGTTGTACTTCCAAGCTGACGTCACGTAACACCTCGATAACATTGCCACCCTCTTGGTAAGTTTTGACTAAGTGGCTGGCCCTTAGGGCCGGTGTGGTGTATGTAACATTAGTCATGACGCAATACCTGTGCGGGTTGCAAGCTAGACGCACGCCAGCTGGGGTATAAGGTGGCCAACAAAGACAACACCAAGGATGTGGCTGCGACTATCGTTATATCAGACAGTTGCGGATTTGATGGCATGGTACTGATAAAGTAAATTTGCTGAGGTAAAAACTGCACTCCAAATAGGCCTTCAATAAACGGTACGATGACATCAATGTTATAGGCAATCAGCATGCCAAACCCTAAACCCAACAAGGTTCCAATCACACCAATTAGCGAACCTTGCACCAAAAATATACGAGCAATTTCGCCAGGGCTAGCCCCCAAGGTACGCAAAATAGCAATATCAGAACGTTTATCTTTCACCGCCATAACCAGGGACGACAAGAGGTTAAATGCCGCCACCGCCACAATTAAAGCCAATATTAAAAACATCATGCGTTTTTCAGTTTGGACGGCAGCAAACCAAGTACGGTTGTTTTGTGTCCAATCTTGGGCACGCACAAAGGATGGCAAAGACGCGTGCAAGGCATCTGCCACTTGGGGCGCACGTTGCATATCAGCGATTCGTAGCCTGACACCGCTAACACCGCTGTCCCTGAATACCCTCGCGGCATCCTGATAATTCATAAACGCCAGGCTGGCGTCATACTCATAGTAACCAGAAGAGAACAGACCAGTAACGGTGAACTGTCGCATACGAGGGGTAAATCCAGCGGGCGATACCGACCCCTGTGGCGCCAACACCAGCACCGTATCACCAGGCGCCACACCTAAAGCCATAGCAATCTGGTTACCCAATACAATAGAAAACGTGCCAGGTTGCAAAGCATCCAGACTACCTTCCAGCATTTGCCCGGCAATATCGGAAACATGACTTTCAAGCTCGGGGTCTATACCTCGAATTTGTACCCCGCTTAAGGCCTGACCACGCACCAACATGCCCTGGGCTGCTACAAAAGGAGCAGCGCCACGGACTTCGGGGTTCGTCTGAGCAGCTTGGGCAACTGGCTGCCATTGCTCTAGAACCTGATCGGGTGCCATACGCGGCATATACAGCTCGATATGAGGCAGCACAGACAACATGCGATCACGCACTTGGGTCTGAAAACCGTTCATCACGGACAGCACCACAATTAAGGCAGCCACCCCCAACGCAATCCCAGCCATAGAGCTGGCAGCAATAAAGGAAACGAAGCGATCCCCTCTGCTGCTGCCCCGTTTAGCGCGTGCCAAACCTGCATAACGCGCCCCTATCCAGAACTCATAAGACATTATT
The DNA here is from genome assembly GCA_013416485.1 of Alcaligenaceae bacterium. Lineage (GTDB taxonomy): Bacteria > Pseudomonadota > Gammaproteobacteria > Burkholderiales > Burkholderiaceae_B > JAGOAJ01. The sequence continues at coordinate 136,206 of JACCEO010000007.1, read as the reverse complement.
GACGTCACCGTATTTCATTAACACTACAATCCTAGTATGCAAATCGTACTACCTGGTGCCCTACCCGATCCTCGCGAGGCACGTGAACTAACTTCTTACCTACAAACCAGCGCACCTACCTTGCTGCGCTGGATGGAACGTGGCCGTGCCCGCAGTGTATCTGCCGACCCAGCCATTAGCGCCTGCACGCCATATGAACATTGGCAATTAGATGCCAGCGGTTACCTACCTAGCACAGGCCAAACCCTAAGCGCAGGCCTGGGACCTTTACGTTATTCTGGCAAGATCAGCCCAGAACAGCCTATATGGCTAGCTGAACTGGTGCATATTGCCCCCTCGCGCGATGGCGCAGTATTGTTACCTGGCCGCACGCTTAATATCACGCCAGCACAGAGTGTAGCGTTATTTGAATCGGCATCCAGTCTATTTGAAGGTACTGGCTTTACGCTACATCCTGCAGACACTGGCCATTGGCGTGTGGAACTACCACCAGACTGGTATCCGTCCTGCGCAAGCCCGGCATTGGTTAGCATCACCTCTGTTAATGATTGGTGGCGTCAAGACATGGCTGGCAGACCTTGGCGTAAACTAGGCAATGAATTACAAATGCACTGGTTTCAAGACCCAGTCAACCAGGAACGCGCCAAACTAGGGCAAATGCCTATTAATGGCTTGTGGCTGTTTGGCGGCGCCAGCACCAACCAGCTAGGCGATAAAAACCACATCGCTAACGCCCAAGTCCATGAAGACTTGCTTAGCTGGCATACCAGCCGCGACTGGGGTGGCTGGCTAGCGGCTTTGGCCGAATTGGAAGCCCGTGTTTTCTTGCCTTTGGCAGATACTTCCCCTACCTTGGTGTTGACAGGCACAGACCGTTACGTCACGATCACAGCTAACCCCTGGGCACGATGGACACATCATTTGCCTGGTTTTCGCTCTACCTGGAGGACCTGGTGGTCACCCCAAAACTAAGTAACCGACAAAACAATTTCAGCACCACAAAAACTCTAGAAGCCGCTGGTATACATCCATTGTTATCACGCTTGTGGGCGGCACGCGGTGTAAGCCACGTAAATGAAACCTTGCTGGACTGGACAGCCATGATACCGCCAGCCCAACTAAGCCAAGTACAACAAGCGGCTAGCTTGCTGGCCGAAGCCATCGCGGCGAATCAACGTTTACTCATTGTGGCAGACTACGACTGTGATGGTGCCACTGCCTGCGCTGTAGGCCTACGCGCTCTACGTAGCATGGGGGCCAACGTAGACTTTATTGTTCCCGACCGGCTGGAAACCGGCTATGGCCTGTCACCCGCCGTAGTGCATTTAGCCGCTGTCCACCCAGCAGGTAAGCCCGACATCTTGATTACCGTAGATAACGGCATCGCCAGCGTCGATGGCGTCGCGACAGCCAGTCAGTTAGGTATACAGGTCATTATTACTGACCACCACCTGCCTGGAGACACACTACCTGATGCGTTAGCTATCGTTAATCCCAATCAAACGGGCTGCGACTTTCCTTCCAAAAATTTGGCGGGTGTAGGGGTTATTTTCTATCTGATGCTGGCACTACGTGCCGAACTACGTCTGCGTGGTGTCTACCCTAAAAACGGTGGGCCGCGTCTGGACCATTTAGCCGATCTAGTCGCCTTAGGTACGGTAGCCGATGTGGTCAAACTGGATGCCAATAACCGCTTACTGGTAACTCAAGGCTTAAAAAGGATGCGTACAGGGCAGATGCAGCCGGGTTTACGTGCATTGTTTGCTGTGGCTGGACGTGAGCCGCGTAACGCCAGCGCTATGGATCTGGGCTTTACCCTAGGCCCTCGTATCAACGCAGCTGGTCGTCTGTCTGACATGAGCATAGGCATTAACTGTCTAATAACAGATGATGACAGTATGGCCTTGACACTGGCTAGACAACTAGACGAGATCAACCAAGACAGACGTGTAATAGAAAACACCATGCGCGAAGAGGCATTGACAGCAGTAGCGACTTGCCAGCCCGTCGGCGAGGCTAGCGTCTGCGTTTATCAACCCGAATGGCATCAGGGCGTGGTCGGCTTGGTGGCCTCACGGTTAAAAGACACATACTGGCGCCCTACTCTGGCTTTTGCCCCAGCCGATCCTGGCGAGTTACGTGGGTCGGGTCGCTCTATACCTGACGTTCACCTACGTGATGTATTGGATCTTATTTCCAAACGCTATCCCGGTATTATTCTAAAATTTGGTGGTCATGCTATGGCTGCAGGGCTAACCTTGCGTGAAGATGCCTACGATGTGTTTGTCCAAAGCTTCGAGGAAGCCGTTCAGGAACTTAGCGGCCAAGCCAGCTTTGAACCCATCATAGAAACCGATGGCTCTTTAGAAACAGGCTACGCCAATGCCGATGTGGCTGGGCTATTGCAACAACAAGTATGGGGTGCAGGCTTTCCTGCCCCAATATTCCGTGATCGTTTCCATGTTATGCAACAACGTCTATTGAAGGGAAAGCACCTGAAGCTAAACGTACAACGCGACCACCAACGGTTTGACGCCATCTGGTTTAACCATGCCGACTTACTACCTGAATTCGTAGATATGGCGTACAGACTGGATCAGAACATTTGGAACGGCACGGTATCAGCCCAATTAATAGTGGAATACGCCTGTGCGGCCCAAGACTGATAGCCACAATAAGACTAACCTAGACACGGATTGTGCACTGGACTAGTCCCGTGTGATTTATGTTTTCGTTTGTTGCGTCGACAATATGATGCCGCCCACTATGCAAACAAACGCTGCCGCATGATACAGCTGTGGTAGTTCACCCAAAAAGGCCAGTGACATCAGGGCAGCAATCAGTGGCGTCAAGTTATTGAAAAAGCCAGCGATTGCTGGCCCTACTCGCTGCACCCCCGCCCCCCAGCAGCGAAATGCCACAATTGCTGGCCCGACTGCCACATATAACAACGCCAACGCCAAAGGCCAACTCCACAGGATTTCTGCATCAGTCAGTACCCACTCACTGGCAGTGAACATCCCTGACCATACTAAACCGTAGACTACTTGCGCCAACAGAAACGTAGCCCAGTTATTACGTATTTCAGGATCATCATTAGCCTTAGTCAGCATCCAGCTATAAAACGCCCAGACTATGGTGGCTATGATCATAAATACATCGCCTATCACCAAGCGTAATTCCATCAATTGGCGCCAGTCACCATGACTAAGTACGATCAAGACACCACTTATGGATACGATGCCACCCAGTAGTTGATATCCCCGAATCGGAGTATTGAAAAATATTCGACCGGTAATCAGTATCCACACCGGCAGGCTGGCTGCGACCAGGGTCACATTCAGGGCCGTAGACGTGTGCAAAGCCATATATTGCAAGGTGTTATACAAACCTATGCCCAACAAACCCAATAGTGCATAGCGCCGCCAATGTTTTGCTAAGCCGCTACCAGGACGAAATATAGACCGCCCCAAGGGCAGCAGTATCAGTAAAGCAATCGTCCAGCGAATAAAATTCAGGGTGATAGGTGGAATCATGTCGCTAATCAAACGCCCTACCACGGCATTACCCGCCCACAGCAATGGTGGAACAATAAGCAATAAGATCGTAGAAGGAGTGAGTTTTTGATTCATGACACCGAAAGCAAAACAGTAAGCAAGTATGGTAACGCGTCCTAAGTATTCGCGTTACTGACGCTGGAAAAATAGCTTGGTATCATTATCATCTTGATTAGTGAGAATTCAACGTATGGCCGTGTTTGATATCCAACCCATAGTCCAGTCCCTGCATGCCGAACGCCTAAAGTGGCGTCACGCGCAACAACGCAGTTTGGATACAGGTGGGCGCCGGTTCCCGTCGCCGGGGGCTTTGGCGGAAATTCTAGACAACCTTAAAGGGATATTATTTCCTATGCGCTTAGGTCCACTGGACTTGCGCCAAGAAAGTGAAGACTTCTATATAGGCCATACGCTGGACTCTACCCTGCACGCCTTATTACACCAAGTGCGGCTTGAAATGCATTGCCAATCTCGTCCATTAGAACTGACCGAGCAAGAAATTGAAAACAATTCCATAGCTGCTGTACAAGCTTTCGCTAACGCCCTGCCCGAAATACGCCGCTTACTGGATACCGATGTCTTGGCCGCCTATCACGGCGACCCTGCGGCACGCAGCGTAGATGAAGTCCTGTTGTGTTATCCCGGCGTGTTGGCCATGATACATCACCGCATTGCCCATCATTTCTATCGAAACAATCTATTGCTGTTAGCACGCATGTCCTCTGAACTGGCTCACTCCTATACGGGTATAGACATACACCCAGGAGCCCAAATTGGTGCTAGCTTTTTTATTGATCACGGTACAGGTGTAGTCATAGGCGAAACCGCCATCATCGGTGAACGGGTGCGTATCTACCAAGCAGTCACCTTGGGCGCTAAGCGGTTCCCCACTGATGAAAATGGTCAGATTAAAAAAGACCTGCCACGTCACCCCATAGTAGAAAACGATGTGGTCATATATGCTGGTGCCACCATATTGGGCAGGGTCACCCTGGGCCAGGGCTGCACCATAGGCGGTAATGTTTGGTTGATAGACAACGTACCTGCAGGAGCCCATGTTACCCAAGCCGACTCGCAGGGTATGCAAACCTGCGATCCCGCCGTGGTCAGTGGCAATCAGTGACTACCTGATCCAGATACACTTCAAACGCAATATCACGCGCTCTGCGTTGATTCAAAGCAGGCCATAAGGCCTGTTTTTTCCATACATGCACCAACTGCTGCAAGCGTTGCGCTAATTCTGGCTGATCCACAGCGACCTGCCAGCGTAATTGCCTTGAAAAATCAGCAAGCATATGCGCAGAAAATTTCTTCCATTCTGGCAAACGCAGTAACTCATTCAGCAGGACATCATCATGAACGAGGGCATCACATTCACCGGTACGCAGCGCCAACAAGGCATCGGCAGGCGTAGGGTAAACCCGTTCAATCGCCCCATAACGGCTGTTAGTCCAGCCGACATAATGACTATTCTGGGACACACACACGGTACGTCCTAGCAACTGTGGCCACTGCGAAATATCCGTATCATTACGCATAATGGCCATAGGTTTGACAACATACCCCAAAGGAATACTAATCCTGTTTGGCATCACTGCAGCCTCCAGGTCTGCCATACCTAGCCACAGATCTACCTTGTTCTTGGTTAACTCGTCGTCTTGGGCTACTTCATTATTCTGAGTCAGCTCAACAGATATGCCCAAGGTACTAGCCAATACTTCTACAACCTGGGTATCGATAGCATCGGCAGTTCTGACTTTAGCCCCAGCCACCAAAACTGGCGTCATATTATCCATGCCAACCACCAGTTTGGCGGGTAAAACTTCTGGTTGACCTAAGGCCCAGGAATAAAAACTATGGCCACCCAGCGCCAACGCGGCAAACACGATAACCATCCTGATCTTAGACATATTGATAGCGCAATAAATAACGTTTTAAATTCTCCAGGATGACCTGATCGATCAAGGTGGCCAAAATGGCTATCGTCAAGATATTAGCCATAACACCCACCATATCGGCAGTTTCTCCCGCATACGCCAATGAACGCCCCAACCCCTGCCCAAAACCTATCAACATTTCTGCCGAGATCAAGGCCCGCCAGGCATTACCAAAAGCCAGTTGTGCTCCGGTAATTAACTCGGGCATGACTGCCGGTAAGTAAACTCGGCGTATCATGGCCCAACGACTGGCCCCCATGACTCTGGCAACAGCCACATGCACCTTAAGTACACTTTCTGTGGCATTCATTACCGATAGCGCTGCCGGGAAAAATGCGGCTAAAGCGATCACCACAATAATCGGTATATTGCCAAAGCCCATCAAAATCAGGAACAAGGGTACCCAGGCGATGGAAGGTATGGATTGCAAAATAATAATGGCAGACTTCAGAACCTCACGGAAGAAGAACAGCACCGCGCCTATCAGACCAAAACCCACCCCAAACACTAATGCAGCACCATAGCCTATCCCCAACCGCCCTAAACTACCCAGTAATACCGCACGAAATTCTGCTGACTGTATGTCATGACCCAAGCGCTGTAAAACAGTCGGTACACCAGGCATTAAAAAATCAGGCAAAAACCAAGAAGCTATCTGCCACAACAATAAAATTGCCGCTACAGCAACTACCATAGCGGTCTTCTTTTCATACCCTGAAAGAAGCATTTTTTACTCGCTACAACATCAATACAATTTACGTTCTTGCTGCCAGCTAAGATCCACAATAGAGCTGACATTGAAGGTGGTACCATCGCGGGTTTTCAAGGCACCTTGTTCTTGCATGATATCGGCAATTTCTTGCATACGTTCTTGCTCTTGCGTGGTCAGAATAGCGCTAAATGTTTGGCTTTTAATGGCATCACTAATCACTTGTTCACGTGGTATTTCACCGTATTTCAACGTTTTCAATGTGGGTTCAGAAATAAAATAGCTAGCAATTAATTTAGCAGCCTCGTCAGGCTTATTCTGCAATAGCTCTATGGCTTCACGCTGAGCATCTAATGACTTCCAGACATCCTCCTTACGGTTTTTCAGGGTGTCACCCGAGGTAATTACCACCATGCAAGGAAAAGGCCAGACAGCACCTATTTCATAGATTTGCTTAACCGGTGCTATCAACTGGGCTATACGGGCTTGGGGCTCAAACAAAAAAGCAGCATCTACACGCTTGCCCACCAAGGACTGCACAGCCACCTGGGGGCTAACCCCCATAATGGTCAGGTCTTCTGGTGTCAGTCCTGCATTTTTCAGCACTACGCCCTTCAGTACAGTGTCGGCGGTACTGCCTTCTTTTTGCGAGGCCAGCGTATGGCCTTTCAAACCAGCTACATTAGTAATACCCGTATCTTCACGCACCACAATGGCATGAAATCCATGCTGAGCTCCACTTACCACTTTAAGGTCAGCACCTTTGGACGACCATGACGCGGCATTGGTAAACCCCAACACGCCGCTATCCAGCTGTCCACCAACGATAGCCTTGATTAAATCCGTACCGGATTTGAACTCTATCAGTTCTACATCCAGACCATGCTTTTTATAGTATCCACCCTCGTAGGCAGCAATTGCCTGGGCATCATCCATGACACGCAAATAACCAACTTTAAAGGTATCAGCAGCATAAACCTGACTAGCCATCGCTAAAGCAGCCAGCGCGGGTATAACAAAACGGGTGATTTTCATACGTGTGCTTCCTGAGTAGGGGTGTCGATAAGATGTGGCTGAGCCTGTATGCCCAGCAATTGCAAAATTTCACGACGCATAGCGCTAAATTCAACCAGATCATGGCTACGTTCACCCTGTCCCAAGGTGAACTCGTGTAGCACTACAGCCGGTCTGGCGCTAAACACCAGCACCCTATCGGCCAGGAACAGTGCCTCGTCGACATCATGGGTGACCAGCAATACGGTGGGTTTGATTTCCTGGATCAGTTGACGCAATACGTCTTGCAAAGTCAGACGAGTCAACGCGTCCAGCGCACCAAAGGGTTCGTCCAGTAATAAAGCATTGGGATGAGCAATAAAAGCTCGTGCTAAAGCCGCACGTTGGCGCATGCCGCCCGACACTTGATGCGGATAATAGTGTTGGAAGCCGGCCAGCTTGACCTTGTCCAGCCAGGTAGCAGCCTGCTGTTTGACTCGTTGTTTGGCCACGCCCTGAAACTCCAGAGCTAGCCCAACATTTTGTTCCAGAGTCAACCAAGGATATAAGGCATTTTCCTGAAACATCAACATGCGTTCAGGACTTGGGCCAGTAATTAGTGTACCGTCGGCACACAGTTTGCCGCGATTAGGCAGCTCTAGCCCAGCGGCCAAATGCAGCAGAGTAGATTTCCCGCAGCCCGAGGGACCAACCAAGGCCACGAATTCGCCGGTTTCAACGACACAATTAAAATCGTGTATGACTGGCAACTGGCCAAAGTGCTTTTCTATATTACTAAAAGTTAGATTCATATAAGCTCGTTAAAGCAAAATGCTATAACGAACTTTACTCAGCCAGTAACCAGCCTACAACGATTATTTTTTTCTATAGATATATCAAAAGCGACGGTTTATTTTTTTACTGGAGGTATAAATGGCTTGGGTCTATCCATGCCGTGATATTCCTCATTCGGCATCATGTCAGTGGCAATCGCCATGCGATTCGACAGGTTATAAAAAGCAATCGTCTCGGACAAATCAAAGATGTCCTCGGAACTTAAACCCACGGTACGTAGCTGATCGCGGTCTTCTTTTTCAACCAAATACGGTGTAAGAGTTAGTTTCCAAGCGAAATCCAGCATAGTGCGCTGGCGTACATCTAGTTTAGCTACCCGGTAATTCATAACCAGCATTTCACCCAATTCAGGATCACCTGATAGTTTACGTACCGCCTGACCATGAGAAACCAGACAGTAGTAACAGCGGTTGGCGCTTGACACGACAACGGCCACCATTTCACGTTCCAGTTTGCTTAGGCCAGATGGCGCTAACATAAGCTCGTTGTAGGTCGCCATAAAATTGCGTAGCTTGTTAGGACGCAAGCTATAAGTGGACAAGACATTAGGAACCAGTCCTAGCTTTTCCCGGCAGGCCTGAAAGACGTCTTGAAGGTCTTGATCCAAGTCGCTGGGATCAGGGACTCCTAGGGCTGAAATGGGGTTAGGTGTACTCATTAATCGTCTCCTTTTTTGGTCATTAGAATTAATAGTGATACTGTATCTTAAACTGTGAATCTAAGTAGGAGCTCCAACATGGCAACACCTTTTCCCGGATACTCTGGTCCAGTCGCCGGCACTGAAGCCCCTTTGGAAATGTTGGCGGCCTGCCATATACGTATAGAAAAGCAATGCACAACGCTACGGCGTTTGACGGATCATTTGCCAAAACACGGCAGTGATTCGCAAGCCCGTAAGGCGGCAATAGCTATTATGAAATACTTTGACACTGCTGCCATAGATCACCATGCCGATGAGGAAAACGACTTATTTCCAGCATTGTTAGAGTCTATGGCAGGCTCGGATGCGGTTTGTTTACGTGAAATTACCGACAGCCTGATCGAAGACCACCGTAAACTGGAAAGATCCTGGCGTAGGATACGAATTACGCTGGAAAAAGTTGCGGCAGGTGAAAATATACTGCTGCATACCGACGCCATCAATTCGTTTACTACACTGTATTCTGAACATATACAACGCGAAGAAGACGAGTTACTGCCTATGGCTGCCAGACTGCTTGGTATTACAGAACTGGATGCCATAGGCCGTGCCATGCGCGAACGTCGAGGTATTACGGAGGTATAGCGTTACATCAAGACTAGCGTTTACGCTTAACAAATAGCTGCTGAAGGTCGGGGCTTTTCATACCAGCCGCTTGATTAAAACGTATCCAGGCCGTTCCTATTTCATCGTCCATCACGTTGCTCTCGTAGAGCAACCCGGCCGATGATGCCTCTTGCCCTTGTACATTCTGTGACAACACGACGATAAACCGTGGCTTATTAGGATTGAAAGGTATAGCCTGCACCCCTTCAGGGGTAGCATAAGCAAACAGTACCTCTGCTACCCGCGCTGGTATCGGTAAGCCATCTTTATTCTTGCTGGTGTATACCGCGTCAGGTATAGAACCATATAAGGTAGGTTTCTTCCATGCACCTGAGGGACCCTGAGAGTCTTCCAGCGACAAACACTTCTGACCTAAGCACTTAATTTTAGATGCCTGGGCATCGGTTATTTCCCCACGACTGGCCTGCAGTACCGCAAGTCCCCCCATTACATCGCCTAAAGCAAAACGCCAACTAACGTGTGGGCCTACACCGAAGGTCTTGGCTGGGGCAAGACGGTCTGCTGGCACGTAAGCCGCCAGATCCTGACGTACAACAGGTCCTAAGTTGAAACGCGTAACCTCTACTAGCTGTTGTGAGAAATCAGGATCGTCAGGCGATGAAAGGAAGTTGTAACTGACCAAATAACGTACTCGTGGCAATGGCACTTCCACACTTTCCACCACCAATATACTTTTTGTTATGGCATCCAGAGTAGAGTCAGGCATAAACATCCCACTTTGGTCTGGAAAGCGCTGACGCGAGTAATATTTATCACCTTCTAATTCAGAGGTATCTATAATTTTTCGACCTGGGTCTTGGACAAAGGCCGAAGCGTGACGATCTAAATACTGGGATATCGCTGCTGGTGGTTTGGCCTGTGCTGTTACCCCCCCTAGTACTCCTGTCATCACCATGACAGCCGACAACCATTTGCTCATAACTGCTCCTTATTAGAAGAGGCTGGGTCCACAGTGGTACTACCGCTGGCCCAACCTGTTGCTTTTTCTTTGAGTGTAATAAATTTCTTAGAGACGCCACTAAGGCGTTCATCCCAAGCTGGGTCTGGGGTTTGGCCTTCAATCACCTTGAAATAAGCTTGCAACAAACAGGCAATAGCAAAAGGTTCTATCACTGCCGCTTTTACCGCCCAGGCAAATATCAAAGCAAAAATTACGCCTCCCGCCGACCAAGCGCCAGGTATTACATAGACTAAAGCGGCAGCAGGGGTCAACATCACAAGAAAAACCAGCGCAGCTAAGCCATAAGTAATCAACGTCAGCCAAGCAGCATTCTTAAGCATGTTTTTTGCGTTCTGGCCGTACAGCACTAAGGCAGTTTGTGCGGATGCCCAAGGGTTATTACTATTGGTACGTATGGCATAGGCTAAGATGACTTCGTCAACCAGCCCTACTGCTATACGCAGAAACGCCCTGACGATACCCATAATTTGTGACAGGCCAGGTATAGGTAATAACGATGTCAGTCCCTGTACCAAACCAGTAACAGCTCGTATTACCCCTTTGCTTAACTGGTCCAAAGTAAATAACACACTTGTTTGAGCAAAACGCTGTTTAACGATGCTACTGGCATAGGATATTTGTGACTTTCCTTCAGGCATAGGCTGCTGATCGATTAAGCGTACCAATACCGCGATATGTCCCGCTTTGACCACATAAAGTATGTATTCACGCAAAAAATACATTACCCCTGCCGTTAAGCCAAACCCAGCAACACCGCCCCACAACGTGGCCGAGGCTTGAAAGCTTGAATCGCCCAAGCCCCCTATGCCCCACCCTACTCCAGCACCCACGCCAGTAATTAATACATAAGCAACGCTTATGCCAAAATACACTGCGCAACGCAAAATAATAAAGGGCATGGTCGCCAGCAGTAGGCGCAAAGCGCGCCTCATACTAAAATCCCACATGTTTAGTCTCCTGTAGGCTTAAGATCTGGGCCGGTAGAACAACAACCGGCGCTTACTGACACGATAATAGAGTAAGCCTCCCAGAGCAGCGCCGTCTAAACGAACGGGACTCGACAAGAGCAATCGCCTTTAACCTTGGGCTATACGTCAAAAACGGATAGCGTCAACAAAAGCGCTATCAAATCAGCTTGGCGATTGGTTCTGGTTTTTTGAAATAAATTGCGCTTATGGAATGCCACCGTAGTCACCGATATCCCAAATTGCTCGGCAATTTGTTCACTGCGTTTACCCTCTGCAAACGCACAAGCCACTTGTGCCTCTGTGGGTGTTAGCTGAAACAAGCCTGCCAACACGTGGGCTGGTAACAAGGAACGACGTGCTGGATCACAAATCATGACCATCACTGCTGGATCACTAGGATTCAGGCTATGAGTGCAAGCCAATGGACACACCATTAACAGCACGTACTCTCTGCCCTCATGACTAGGCAAGGTGACACACTCCACCACGTCGTCGGTTTTCACGCCTGCAACCAGCACAGTATCAAAGGCTTGGCGAAACTCGGCTGCTACGCGCCCATGCTCTAATGAAAAACTGTCCCCAAGCTGTACCCCCCCCTGAGTCGCTAGGATGTCACCTGCAGCCCGATTGGCAAACTGCACCCTGCTTTGGCTATCTAGCAGCACGATTCCAGTAGACACATAATCAAAGGCCTGGGCAATCTGTTGAAACCGGTCAAGAATTTGTTGTTCATGCACGCCTGCCAGTGTGCGTTGCAGTTGCAAAGTCTGCTGAGTAAAACGTTGTTGTATACGGGCCACTTGCTGTAGCCGTGAGGCAATAGTCGCCAACATTAGATCAAAATCAACGGGCTTTACCAAATAGTCATCTGCCCCCGCCAACTTACCACGCACGACTTGTTCTGGTGAGGCTTGTGCCGTCAAGAATACAAACGGCGTATCGGCTAAATCCGGGCGTGTTTCCCTGACGATATCCAGCAGCGTATACCCATCCATTCCAGGCATGGTAATGTCGCACAGGATGAGGTTGGGATGTTGGGTTTGCAGATATTCTAAAGCCTGTAGCGCCGTGGAAGCTGCAATGACCTTATAACCTGCTTCCAGCAGCTCATCGACAAGGTCCTCACGTAAATCAGCCTCGTCTTCTATACACAAAATCAACGACTTGCTGCCATCAACAGCCATAATACTCATGATGATTTTTCTGCTAAGTACGTACTGGCTGCAGGCAAGCACAAGGTAAATATAGAGCCATGCCCTTCTACAGAACTGGCCCTGATCTGCCCCCCCTGAATCAAAGCCAGCTTACGGGCTACATACAGACCTATGCCAGTGCCTTGTATGGCGGCAACCGCATCGCTACGAAAATACCGATCAAAGACCTGCTCTAATTGTTCTTGGCTCACCCCTATCCCTTGGTCAGAGACAGAACAGCACAAATGCTCGCCCTCTTGAAATACCTTGATATGGATATTGGCTTCTGGCTCAGAATACTTCACTGCATTGGACAAAAAGTTAAACAAGATATGTTCCACCAATGACGGGTCACACGTCACCCGCAACGTTGACTGTATATCGATATTCAAAGGGCTAGCCGGAGCAATAATACGTTGCGACTGACACACCTCGCGCACCAACAAGCCCAAATCACAGTCCTCCAGTCTGACACTGACCATATCAACGTATTGATCAGCGATCAGAGTATTGTCTATCAGGCGAGTAAGCCGTTGGGTAGCTTTTCTAACTTTCCCTACACGACGAGCAATTTCATCAGGTTCGATCTTATTACCCATACGTAGCAAACGTTGCATGCTGGCATCAATAATCGCCAAGGGAGTACGAAACTGATGCGACACCATCGCTCCAAAGCTACGGTAAAGTTCGCTGACTTTGCGTTCACTAACCAGTTCAGATTCCAGCACAGCAGCATGGCGCTCCATTTCTCTGGTTTGTCTATTACGCCTTAAAGCCAAGAACATACGCACTGAAATAATCAGGCTGCAAATTACTATGCCTATCATTAGGAAGATAATGACCAATACCGCATCGCGGTATTTATCCATACGTCCACCCATTTCTTCCCACTGAACAACCATAGTCTTACTGGCCACCTGACGTAATATTGCGTTCAGTGGTTCCAGCACATCCAAGGCAACTGACGGTGGTAGCTGACCAGCAGAAATCTGCTTGATCAATGGTCCTAACTGCAAAGCCTGTTCGCTGGGTTGGGCCAATAATGGCCATAAATGATATTGATCTAAATAACGACGTTGTGGCCCTTCCAGCAACAAGCGCAAACGGCTATGCAACAAATTAAACTGTTGGGTTAGATCTTGGGATTGTGGCTGATTCGATTCTACGGCATGCAAAGCGGCACTAAGAGTCAAGCTTTCAGCTTGTGTCTGTGTAACTACCCACAACATATTGGCGCTAACGTTATGACGCATATCTTGCTGTATTTCAGCTAAGCGTACCAAGGCCATAATAAACAGCAACGTCAAGGTCACCACCGCGGCAAGGGGCAACACATACCCTAATGATTGCGCAAGTCGTAGTTTCAACACCCTTGGCCCCACAGGGTGACCACAGCAAACGTTGCTAACATGATTATTTGATGATTAATCGATTCAACTGCCATACCCAACGATAGTCGTAGCGTATATCCCGTAATTGTCGGAATTGATCCCGAGGATAAACTATCCATAATGGGCCTTTACCGCTAGGTTCCAGTAGAACCCCATCTACAGCCCAAGCCACCAACACATTGTAATTCTGGGTATCAGCCCAAGGAATGTCTATACTGTAACCATTACTGGCTTCAGCAACCACGGTGCTGCCTTGGGCTGACACGCTAGCTAGTAAATCACGCATCAATACGCCATCAAACGTTAACGTCCCGTCTGTAACTGCAGTCGAAGTAACAAGTTGATGCTGCGGCAATGCCTGCAGATCAGACAAACTTAAGCTTATAGGATCTGCCGATTGGATATTTCCCTGCAAAGTCAATATGGTACGGGTATCGTTAAGGGGCTTTAAGGTAGTCGCCACAACGACACTAGTGCCTAGAATCAACCCTAGGATTCCTAGATATCGCCATAGGTTAAAATTTTTATTCACTAGTGTTTTCTCTGGCAGATTTCATGATTAAACGGCGATCCTACCCATGATAACCCTTATATCAGCAGCATGGATTAGTCAATCATGGCATGCTACATTACCTCGTATTCTAAGCAAACTGTATCATTTTTTTATCTGGAGCCTAAATGAAAGCACCTGTCAGTAAACTATTCGCTGTCCTTGGCACCGCCATTGCACTATCATTTTCAGCATCGGCTTTAGCGCAAAGCCCTATGGTGATCAAATTCAGTCACGTCGTTGCTGACTCCACCCCAAAAGGTCAGGGTGCAATTAAATTCAAAGAAGTTGCCGAAAAGCTGCTACCTGGCAAAGTCGATGTACAAGTATTCCCCAACTCTCAGCTTTTTGGTGACGCCAAAGAACTAGAGGCTCTGCTACTGGGTGACGTGCAGTTCATTGCACCATCGCTGTCAAAATTTGACCGTTACACCAAAAAAGTACAGTTATTTGACCTACCCTTCTTGTTTGACGACATGGATGCCGTTGACCGCTTCCAACACAGCGAAGCCGGTAAAGAATTACTGAACTCCATGACCAATCGTGGCCTACAGGGTTTGGCCTACTGGCATAACGGCATGAAACAATTGTCAACCAATAAAGACAAACTTGCACGCCCCGAAGACGTCAAAGGCTTGAAGTTCCGGATCCAAGCGTCCGATGTCCTAGAAGCTCAATTCCGCCAAATGGGTGCTAACCCCCAGAAGCTGGCTTTCAGTGAAGTCTATCAAGCATTGCAAACTGGCGTAGTTGACGGTCAGGAAAACACCTGGTCCAACATTTATTCGCAAAAATTCCACGAAGTACAAAAAACTATTGCCATGACCAACCACGGCGTTATTGACTACATGGTGGTTACCAATGCCAAATGGTGGAATAGTTTGCCTGAAGATGTACGTACAGCTCTATCTACAGCAATGGTAGAAGCTACCGAACATGCCAATGCCCTGGCCGCTGAACTGAACGAACGTGACCGTAAACGCATCATTGACGAGAATGCTGCTCAAGTTCACACCCTAACCAAAGAAGACGTGGCAGTATGGCGTGAAACCATGCACCCGGTCTGGAAAAAATTCGAAAAAGATATAGGCGCCAACCTGATCCAGGCTGCTGTCAGCTCTAACCAGTAATTTCAGACTATTGTAAAATTACTGTTTTCGGCCGCCTGACAGCGGCCGTTTTCTTATCACTCCGCTTCGGATATCTACCATGAAATTTCTTTGGCTCGAGCGCCTTGAAGAAGGACTAATCGCCTTTTTACTTGCAGCAATGACGGTGGTTACCTTTGCACAAGTCGTAGCTCGATATTTTTTCAACTATAGCTTTGTCTGGGCCCTAGAATTATCAACCTGGTTCTTTGCTGGCCTAATTTTTATCGGCATATCGTATGGTGTGCGCGTAGGCGCACATATTGGTGTTGATGCCGTAGTCAAGCTACTACCCAAAGGCGCAGCCCACAAAGTTGCCCTAGCAGCCACGTTTCTATGCATGGTCTATGCCGTCATCATTTTTATCGGTGGCTGGATATACACCGCAAAAATGTATGAAATCGGTATTCTGGCTCAAGACATTCCCATCCCACAATGGGTACCGCGTATGGTCTTGCCCCTAGGTTTCGCGTTATTGCTATTCCGCTTCACTCAAGTGTTTATCCGTCAGTTGCATGGCAGCGATGCCAGTTTGCTTGGCGATGAAGTTGCTGACGCATTGAAATATAGCTCAACCGACACCTACGATAACAACAATAACAACGGGAATTAGTCATGACTACGGTAGCCTTATTTGTTTTACTGTTCCTTTTTATGTTCATGGGCATGCCCGTGGCAGTGGCACTTGGACTTTCCTCCATTTTGACCATTTTGCTATTGGGAACCGACTCGCTAGCATCATTAAGCCTGAAAATGTTCGAAACCTCTGAACACTTCACCTTAATGGCCATACCCTTCTTTATCCTGGCTGGTACCTTCATGACCACCGGTGGTGTGGCACGACGCATGATACGTTTTGCCATGGCCACGGTAGGTCACCTGCATGGTGGTTTAGCGATTGCGTCGGTATTGGCATGTGTGATGTTCGCCGCCGTGTCTGGGTCCTCGCCTGCCACCGTAGTCGCAGTAGGTTCCATTGTGATTGCAGGCATGGTACGCGCTGGTTATAGCCAGGGTTTTGCTGCTGGTGTTATTTGTAACGCAGGCACACTAGGCATATTAATACCACCATCCATTGTTATGGTCGTATACGGCGCAGCCACCGAAACATCGGTAGGCCGTCTGTTTATGGCTGGTGTCGTGCCTGGACTACTGCTAGGTCTTATCATCATGATAGTGATCTATGTTGTCGCCCGTATCAAAGACATGCCTCGCCAACCTCGTGCCAGCATGCGTGAAGTAATGATCGCTGGTCGTGACTCCATCTGGGGTTTACTGCTTATTGTCATTATCTTGGGTGGCATCTACGGTGGTATATTCACCCCCACCGAAGCGGCAGCAGTTGCCGCAGTTTATGCCTTTTTTGTTGCTGTATTTGTCTACCGCGATATCAATCTGCGTGATGTACCTAAAGTCTTAATCGATGCAGGGAAAGTCACTATCATGCTGATGTTCATCATCGCCAACGCCTTGTTGTTTGCTCATGTTCTAACTACAGAACGCATTCCGCAAATGATCGCAGAACAAATTCTGGCCTGGGATATGGAAATCTGGCAGTTCCTGATTGTTGTGAATATTCTGCTGTTAATTGCCGGTATGTTCATGGAGCCTACAGGCATTATCCTGATCATGGCACCCATACTGTTCCCTATTGCTACGCAGTTGGGAATTGATCCGGTACACCTGGGCATTATTATGGTGGTCAACTTGGAAATCGGTATGGTAACGCCCCCTATAGGACTTAACCTATTCGTTACAGCCGGTATTACCAAGATGTCCATAGGTCAGGTAATGCGTGCTGCCTCACCCTGGCTGATCGTATTACTAAGTTACTTGGTACTGATTACCTACGTACCACAAATATCACTGTGGCTACCAAACTTGGGGGCATTCTAAATCCAATGTAGGTCCCAATAGCACAAAAGGGCGACATTATGTCGCCCTTTTTTTGATCAGTTAAAATGATGGGTTAGCACCACGAATCATTAAGGAACTATCATGGAAGCCGAACGCCAAAATCAAATTGCCGCTCACCTAGAGGACTACGCCGACCGTCAATTGGCCCTGCGGAGGTATCTTTGACTACGATGCAAAAGCGGAACGCCTGCATGTAGTCAACGCCGAACTTGAAAGCGCCGAAGTCTGGAATGACCCTGCCAATGCGCAATCACTAGGTCGAGAAAAACGAAGCTTAGAAAAAATTGTTGATACGCTAGACACCTTGGCTACCGGTTTGCAAGATGCTAATGACCTGTTCGAGCTAGCCAGCGCTGACGACGATGAAGCAACACTGATCGCTATTGAGGAAGACATCGCCGTATTAGCTAATATGCTGGAAGACCTTGAGTTCCGCCGCATGTTTTCCAACCCAGCCGATCCACTCAATTGCTTCATGGACATACAAGCCGGTGCTGGTGGCACCGAAGCCCAAGACTGGGCCTCAATCTTGTTACGTCAATACCTACGCTATTGCGAACGCAAAGACTTCAAAGCAGAAGTCATGGAAGAATCACACGGTGAAGTGGCCGGCATCAAATCCGCCACCATTAAAATCGAAGGGGATTACGCCTTTGGTTTTCTGCGCACTGAAATCGGTGTACATCGTCTGGTTAGGAAAAGCCCCTTTGACTCAGCCAATGGCCGACACACGTCTTTTGCTAGTGTGTTTGTGTATCCAGAAATTGATGACTCGTTTGAAGTCGAAGTTAATCCTGCCGATTTACGTATAGATACCTACCGTGCCAGTGGTGCCGGCGGTCAACACGTAAACAAAACGGACTCAGCGGTACGTATTACTCACGAACCCACTGGTATTGTCGTACAGTGTCAAAACGACAGGTCCCAACACCGTAACCGTGCTGAAGCTATGCAAATGCTGAAGTCTCGCCTTTACGAACGCGAAATGCGCGAACGTATGGCCGAGCAAAACAAGCTCGAAGATGCAAAAAGCGATGTAGGTTGGGGACATCAGATACGATCCTATGTACTGGACCAAAGTCGTATCAAAGACCTGCGTACCAACGTCGAAATATCCAACACCCAAAAAGTGCTGGATGGTGACTTGGATCCATTTATACAGGCCAGTCTAAAACAAGGGGTATAAGCGATGTCGATTACTACGGTTGCTATTGTTACAGGTGCTTCAAAAGGCCTAGGTCTAGCTTTGGCCCAAGGTTTGCTGGGCCCGAATGTACATTTAATCACTATTGCGCGCGGCCAAAACTCGCCACTGGCTGAACAAGCTACGCTGGCATCATGTACGCTAAAACATGTACAAGCTGACTTATCTGACCCAGCCAGCTTCAATACCGTCATACAACCAGTTATCGCCGCATTGCCCCGTGCTGCCAGCCGTTATCTACTAATTAATAATGCAGGCGTGGTCGCTCCTATAGGCCTAGCCCCTTCGCTGGATAAGCTGCTTGCCATTAATCAGGCTTTCTCGCTTAATGTAAGCAGTGTCATCGCCCTGACCGCTTTGTTCCTACAAGCAACCCAAGGTCTGAATGCCGACCGCCGTGTATTGAACATATCATCAGGTGCCGGACGCGGTCCCACCTCAGGCTGGGGGGTATATTGCGCCACCAAAGCCGCACTGGATATGTATACTCAGGTAGTCCAAGCCGAAAATCACGATCTACGCATAGTCTCGTTAGCACCAGGTGTCATAGACACCGACATGCAATCCACCATACGTGATACCTCAAGCAGCGATTTCCCCAATGTGGATAGGTTTGTGCAATTGCACCAACACGGCCAACTCGCACAAGCAAGCACTATCGCAAACGCCATACTTACTTATATGAATAGCGCAGACTTCGGCACTACCGTGCTGGATGACATACGCCATCACCTTTAAAAAATACAATGACTCAATCAACTCCTGCCCCAACCTCTGCTGACGAAAACCACTTAATCGCCGAGCGCCGGGGTAAGCTGGAACGCTTGCGCAGTGTAGGCCCCGTCTACCCAAACGACTTCCAACCTGAACACCAAGCAGCCCTGCTGCATGCCACTTACGATGCTCTGGATAAAGAAGTCCTGGCTCAATCCCCAGTACCGGTAAAAGTCGCTGGACGGATGATGCTAAAACGTGTCATGGGAAAAGCCAGTTTTGCCACCTTGCAAGACAGCTCTGGACGCATACAAATTTATCTAGATAAATCTGTACTCGATGAAGCGTTATACGAGCAATTCAAAACTTGGGATATAGGCGACATTCTGGCCGTTGAAGGCACAATGTTCAAAACCAATAAAGGTGAACTGTCGATACGCGCCACTACGGTACGCTTACTGTCGAAGTCCTTACGCCCACTACCCGACAAGTTCCACGGCTTGGCTGATCAAGAAATTCGTTACCGCCAGCGCTATGTGGATCTGGTCATGAACGAGGCCACACGCAGGACCTTCAAGGCACGCAGCAAAGCCATAGCAGGTGTGCGCCAGTTTATGCTGGATGCCGACTTCCTAGAAGTTGAAACCCCTATGCTGCACCCCATCCCTGGTGGCGCCGCTGCAAAGCCCTTTGTTACCCACCACAATGCGCTGGATATGGAAATGTTCCTGCGCATCGCACCAGAACTGTATTTAAAACGACTCATTGTGGGTGGTTTCGAACGTGTGTTTGAAATCAACCGCAACTTCCGCAACGAAGGGGTTAGTCCACGGCACAATCCAGAATTCACCATGATGGAGTTTTATGCCGCCTACACCGATTACCGCTGGCTGATGGACTTCACTGAAGCGGTAATACGCGCAGCAGCAATAGCCGCCTGCGGTACCGCTAATCTCACTTACCAAGAGCAAGCACTGGATTTAAGCCAGCCCTTTGATCGTTTAACCATCGTTCAGGCGATAGAAAAATATGCGCCCGGCTACACCACGGCACAATTACACGACGTGGTTTTTTTACGTACTGAACTGAAACGCCTGGGCGCAGATATCGATGGCCCGGTACTGGGGCGTGCTGGTGTAGGTGCACTCCAACTGGCCTTATTTGAAGAAACTGCCGAGGCCAAGCTTTGGAATCCTACCTTTATTATTGATTACCCAGTAGAGGTGTCGCCATTGGCCAGGGCATCAGATACCCAGGAAGGCATCACCGAACGATTCGAGCTATTTATTACAGGTCGTGAAATAGCCAACGGTTTTTCTGAGTTGAACGACCCAGAAGACCAAGCCGCCAGATTTTTAGCGCAAGTGGAAGCAAAAGACGCAGGTGACGAAGAAGCCATGTATTACGATGCTGACTACATACGCGCCCTGGAGTACGGTATGCCCCCTACTGGCGGTTGCGGCATAGGTATAGACCGCTTAGTAATGCTGGTGACTGACAGCCCCAGCATTCGCGATGTCATACTGTTCCCACACCTGCGCAAAGAAGATTAAACGGTAAACGACTCGCCACAGCCGCACGATGCCTTTTCGTTGGGATTCACAAACCGAAACCCTTCGTTAAGGCCATCGCGGGCATAGTCGAGCTGTATACCCTCAAGAAAAGGTAGACTTTTTCGGTCTATATACACTTTGACACCAAGTTGTTCAAAGATGTTGTCTTCGACCATAGGTTCGTCAACGTACTCTACCTTGTAGGCCATGCCCGAACACCCGGTGGTTCTCACTCCCAGACGCAAGCCTAAGCCTTTACCACGCTTCTGAATATGACGATTGATGTGATCGGCCGCTTGTTGTGTGACGGTGATTCCCATGATTACTCCTGTTTTTCCTTGTAGTCATTAACTGCCGCTTTAATGGCATCTGCAGTCAATATGGAACAATGAATTTTAATTGGTGGCAATTCCAGTGCTTGCGCGATGTCGGTATGTTGTACCGCCAAAGCCTGGTCCAGTGTTTTGCCGGTTATGAGTTCAGTAGCTAATGAGCCGGCTGCAATAGCGGCAACGCAGCCATACGTTTTAAAACATGCAGATTCTATTTGGCCGGTAGCATTCACGGCTATCTGTAATTTAACCACCAAGCCTTCTGTGGGCGCCCCAATAATACCTGTACCTACAGTAGCACATTTACCATCAAAAGCCCCCACATTACGCGGATAACGATAGTGATCCAACACCACAATACTGTAAGCCATTATGCACGAACTCCGGCAGCATCTGACCATGCGACTTTGCTTATGTCTATCCCTTGTTGTGCCATTTCCCACAGTGGGGATAACTCACGCAAGCGCGCCAACTGCACGGTGAGCTGTTCAATTGCAAAGTCTATGTCCTGTTCTGTGGTGTAGCGACCAAACGAAAAACGTATCGAACTATGTGCCAGTTCGTCACTACGCCCTAAGGCACGCAATACATACGAAGGCTCTAAGCTAGCCGATGTGCAAGCCGACCCGCTAGACACTGCCAATTGATCTAGTGCCATCATTAAGGCTTCGCCTTCGACATAATCAAAGCTGACATTCAAATTGTGGGCTACGCGCTGCTGTAAATCACCATTCAGATAGACGGAATTCAGTTGCTTAAGACCAGCCCACAGGCGTTGTTGCAACCCTTTAATGCGTTGATTTTCAGCAGTCATTTCTTGACTCGCCAAGTAAAAAGCCTGGCCCATGCCCACAATCTGATGAGTAGCCAAGGTGCCCGAACGAAAACCCTTTTCGTGGCCACCACCATGCATTTGCGCAGCAATGCGTACACGCGGAGTGCGCGCGATATACAAAGCCCCTATACCTTTGGGGCCATAGGTTTTATGGGCTGAGAATGACATTAAATCTACGGGTAACTGATGTAGATTAATATCGACCTTGCCAGTGGCTTGGGCAGCATCCACATGGAAAATGATTTTATTTTCCCGACAAATAGTGCCTATAGCCGCAATATCTTGGATAACACCTATTTCGTTGTTAACCAACATAACCGACGCCAGGATGGTGTCTGGTCGTATGGCCGCACGAAACACCTCCAAATCCAGCAAGCCGTTTTCCTGCACATTCAGGTAGCTGACTTCATAACCTTGGTGCTCAAGTTCGCGACAAGGGTCCAGCACGGCTTTGTGTTCCGTGATCACGGTAATAATATGTTTACCGCGTGGGCCATGCGTGGCTGCCGCACCTTTAATGGCCAAATTATTGGATTCCGTGGCACCAGAGGTAAAAACAATTTCACGCGCATCAGCACCGACTAAATCAGCCACCTGGGTACGCGCCTGCTCGACGGCCTCTTCAGCGGCCCAACCATAAGCGTGGCTGTTAGATGCTGGATTGCCGAATTTTTCGTACAACCAAGGCACCATAGCATCCACCACTCGAGTATCGACAGGCGTAGTGGATGAGTAGTCTAAATAAATAGGGGGCGACACCATGTAGCAGCCTTATGAAAACGGTACTATTTTAAAAAGTCGGCATGCCGTTAGGCCAGCAAACCAAACTTATGCCGAGACCGCATCCATGACTTTGGATTTTGGCATATCAATACGATTCAGTTTAGCAGCCACTTGGGCTTGAGTTGCTTCGTGCAATTGGCGCATGCGCTGCTGATCGACCAGATCCTGCAAAGATACGGAATCTAAGTAATCAACCATTTTACGATTAAGTGTAGACCAAAGCTCATGAGTCATACATTTACCCGAATTACCATTTAAACCCACTGTGCAGTTTTCTTTGCCTCCACAACTAGTGGCATCTATGGGTTCATCGACAGCAAAAACAATATCAGCTACTGTAATATTGCGTGCTAGTCGTGCCAACGAATAACCACCGCCTGGCCCACGTACGCTATCAACTAATTCATGGCGGCGTAATTTCCCAAACAACTGTTCCAAATAAGACAATGAGATATTCTGACGTTCGCTGATAGCGGCCAGAGTGATGGGGCCGCTTTGTTGGCGCAAGCCCAGATCTATCATCGCGGTAACCGCGAAACGTCCTTTGGTCGTTAAACGCATAAAGGAGTCCTTAACTAAGTCAGTTCGCAGGTAGTATTAGCCGACGACTTTATACCCGACTAATTAAGTCAAGTATAACAAATACACTATAGCTGTGCTACAGAAACACCAATAAAACGTACAGCCCCAAAAGAAAAGGCGACGCATGCGTCGCCTTAGAGTGCTATCGAACTACTTTTATGCGGCCTGGTACTGTGTGGCACGTTTACGTACCAGCTCCAGCACGCCCTGACAGGCGTCTTCCAGATAATCTAGAACCTTGCCAAAGCCTTCGGGACCGCCATAATAAGGATCAGGAACCGTCGCTTCTTCGAATTCATTGGCAAAGCGCATTAGTAGCATCAATTTGTGATGATACACTTTGGGACACTGTTGCTGCAATGCAGAAAGATTTTCCCAGTCCATAGCTAGAATCAAATCTGCCTCACGGAAATCATCTTGAGTGATTTGCCGTGCAACGATATGACCCAACTCGTAGCCGCGCTTACGCGCAGCGACCTGGGCGCGAGCGTCGGGCGCTTCGCCTATGTGATAGCTGTGGGTGCCAGCCGAACCGACGCCTACCTGCCCAGAGAGCCCTGCTTCGTCGACTAAACTACGAAAGACACCCTCTGCGCTGGGTGAGCGACAGATATTACCCGTGCAAACGAAAAGTACCTTATTCATGAGGCAAGAGTCTGAGGGAAAACCCGGAATAAGGCAAGAGGTTTTATTGCTTTTGCAGTGCAACATATTTGAAACACTGGCGAACACGTAGGCATCTATTTGATCTGTTGGAATTTCCCAACATAACTACGACAGCAAGGCCTGTTGTTTCAAATGATTCAATGCATCACGAGCAGCAGCGGCTTGTTCAAATTCAAGATTACGTGCATGGTCCATCATAGCCTTTTCAAGACGCCGTAATTCTTTGGCGAGTAATTTATCGTCACGTAAGATATCAGCAGATATTTCGCCGTAAGCAGAATCAGCGGATGGCGTTACCATGACGCCATCAATCATTTCCCGCACAGCCTTAGTAATACTGCGTGCGGTAATACCGTGTTCTTCATTAAACGCCAGTTGTTTTTGCCTGCGCCTTTCGGTTTCATCCATAGCCCGACGCATAGAGTCCGTAATACGATCTGCATACAGTATCGCCCTGCCATGCAAATTACGCGCCGCCCGCCCTATGGTTTGTATCAGGCTGCGCTCAGAACGTAAAAAACCTTCTTTATCGGCATCCAATATGGCCACCAAAGAGACCTCAGGGATATCCAAGCCTTCACGCAACAAGTTAATCCCCACCAACACATCAAACACGCCCAGACGCAGGTCCCGTATGATTTCCACCCGTTCGACAGTATCAATATCTGAATGCAAATAACGTACTTTCAAGCCGTTTTCGATCAGGTAATCCGTTAGGTCCTCAGACATGCGCTTGGTTAGAGTAGTCACCAGGACACGCTCCTGAACCTGCACCCTAAGCTTGATCTCACCAATAAGATCGTCAACCTGAGTCGTGGCAGGTCTGACTTCAATTACCGGATCCACCAGCCCTGTTGGACGCACGACTTGCTCTACGACATTGTCAGTATGCTCATTTTCATAATTCGCCGGGGTCGCAGACACAAATACGGTCTGGCGCATGCGTTGTTCGAACTCTTCAATTTTCAAAGGCCGGTTATCTACTGCGGAAGGCAGGCGAAAACCAAACTGTACTAATGTTTCTTTGCGTGAGCGGTCGCCACGATACATGGCGCTTAGTTGCCCCATAGTAACGTGACTCTCGTCGATGAACATTAAGGCATCGGCGGGCAGGTAGTCGATCAGTGTGGGCGGTGGCTCACCGGGTTGCGCCCCTGACAAGTGTCGAGAGTAGTTTTCAATACCTTTGCAAAACCCCAACTCTTGCAACATTTCCAAGTCAAAGCGGGTACGCTGCTCTAAGCGCTGTGCTTCGACCAGCTTGCCATCGGCCACCAGAAAAGCGACTCGTTCGCGTAGTTCGACTTTAATCGTTTCTATAGCCCGCATAACGGTTTCGCGAGGTGTCACGTAGTGCGAACTAGGGAACACTGTAAAACGCGGTATTTTTTGTCGAATCTTGCCCGTTAAGGGATCAAACATTTCCAGGGACTCGATCTCATCATCAAATAAGGTGATGCGCACAGCGAGTTCTGCGTGTTCAGCTGGGAATACATCAATGATTTCTCCCCTGGCTCGAAACACACCGCGTACGAATTCAGTATCGTTACGCTCGTATTGCATAGCCACCAGACGTCCCAATAGTTCTTGGCGAGCAATACGGTCGCCAGTGCGCAGCAACAACACCATTGAGTGGTAGTCACCAGGGTTACCTATCCCGTAGATACACGATACTGTGCCCACAATAATGGTATCGCGTCGTTCTAATAGACTTTTCGTGGCCGACAAACGCATTTGTTCAATGTGTTCATTGATGGACGAGTCCTTTTCAATAAACAGGTCACGGGCAGCGACATACGCTTCAGGTTGGTAGTAATCGTAATAAGAAACGAAGTACTCAACCGCATTGTTTGGGAAAAAATCACGCATTTCAGCATAAAGCTGGGCTGCCAGTGTTTTATTAGGAGCCAACACAATGGCTGGGCGCCCCGTGCGTGCGATGACGTTGGCCATAGTGTAGGTTTTACCAGACCCCGTTACCCCCAGCAGAGTTTGAAACATCAGGCCATCGTTGATGCCTTCCACCAGTGCTGCTATAGCCGCAGGCTGATCGCCCGCCGGTAGAAACGGCTGGCACAACTGAAACGGACTGTCGGGGTAACTGATGAAACCGGGCACAGAGCTATTCATTCGCTAGACACATTCAGGGTAAACCCCTTATTATCACATTATTATCAGTCTATTACCTATTTCCCTCTACCAACCATCCAGACTTGCCCAATGACATCACTCTTCGAATCCGTCGAGCTTGCCCCTCGCGACCCTATACTTGGCCTTAACGAGCAATACAACGCAGACACACGTAGCGGCAAGGTAAATCTTGGCGTCGGGGTGTACTACGACGACGAAGGCCGCCTGCCCTTACTGGCTGCTGTACGTAAAGCCGAAATCGCCCGCGCGGAATCCGGTGCACCACGTGGCTATCTGCCCATAGAAGGTATACCTGGCTATAACAACGGCGCCCAAACCTTGCTGTTAGGCGCTAGTTCAGCCCTGATGGCATCTGGCCGAGTCTTAACTGCACAAGCCCTAGGTGGCACTGGTGCGCTTAAAATTGGTGCTGACTTTCTAAAGCAGCTAGTACCCCAAGCCCACGTCGTGATTAGCGACCCCAGCTGGGAAAACCACCGCGCCCTATTCGAACGTGCTGGTTTTACTGTGGATACCTACCCCTACTACGACGCGGCGACACACGGCTTGAACTTTACTGGCATGCTGGCTGCCCTAAAGGCCTTACCTGCTAAAACTATAGTGGTCTTGCATGCTTGCTGCCACAACCCCACTGGCGTAGATCCCACCTTCGAACAATGGAAAGAAATCGCCCAGGTAGTTAAAAACCAAGACCTGGTACCTTTCTTGGATATTGCTTACCAAGGTTTTGGCGACGGCCTAGAAGAAGATGCGTCTGTAGTGCGTCTATTTGCCGATTTGGACATGACCATGCTGGTTAGCTCGTCTTTTTCCAAATCGTTCTCACTGTACGGTGAGCGAGTCGGTGCATTGACACTAATTTCATCCAGCAAAGACGAAAGCAACCGCGTTCTTAGCCAATTGAAACGGGTAATACGTACTAACTACTCCAACCCACCTACGCATGGCGGCACTATCGTGTCCACCATATTAAATACCCCCGAACTGTACCAATTATGGGTAGACGAACTTAGCCACATGCGTGACCGTATCCGCGAAATGCGCGCCCAGTTTGTCGCCAAGCTCAAAGAACATGGCGTCACACAAAACTTCGATTTCGTTTTACAGCAACGTGGTATGTTTTCCTACTCTGGTTTAACCGCCACTCAGGTCGACCGTTTACGCGAAGAGTTCGGCATTTACGCCGTCAGCAGTGGCCGTATTTGCGTAGCCGCCCTAAACAGCCGCAACATAGATTACGTTACCCAGTCCATCGCCCAGGTTCTCGCCTAAGCTATCACCTTGATTTTTTAGTCAAAATGCCGCACAATCCAGACTGTATATAAATACAGTCTGGATTAGGCATGGCTATTAAACTTACAGCTCGTCAAAAAGAAGTCCTAGAACTTATACGTAGCGAAATTATACGTACCGGTTTTCCCCCAACTCGTGCGGAAATCGCACGGGCCTTGGGTTTTAAATCAGCCAATGCTGCCGAAGATCATTTGCGCGCCCTAGCCAAAAAGGGTGCCATAGAACTCACACCAGGGGCTTCACGCGGCATACGTCTTACCGACACCCCTATAGCTCCACCTACCGCCAATACAGCACGCTCAGCTATCCAAGACTACGTCTCGCATGCCAGTCAGGCGTTAAATCAACTGCTGGTGCCCGTAGTGGGCCGTGTCGCTGCAGGCAACCCTATACTGGCCGCAGAACACATAGAACGTGAAATCGGTATAGAAGCCTCGCTATTTGTGAAAACCCCAGACTATTTACTACGCGTGCAAGGCCTTAGTATGCGCGACGCCGGCATACTCGATGGAGATCTCTTAGCCGTCAAAAAAGCCCCTGAAGCATTACACGGGCAAATTGTTGTGGCTCGCTTAGGTGACGAAGTTACCGTTAAACGCTTGTACCGATCCGGTAAGCGCCTAGAACTATTACCAGAAAATCCCGACTACCAAGCAATAGTTATCAGTCCCGATGACGATTTCTACATCGAGGGCATTGCTGTGGGCTTAATACGCAATTCGCCATTACACTAGCCAATTATGTAAAAAGCCCCTGACAAGCAGTTTGCTTACAGGGGCTTTTTCATGCCGCTTTTAACAGCATACTACAAGCAATTAATGCTTCATTAAACCACCAGCACTAGTGTCTGATGTTTTAGCTGCAGCAACGGCCTCGGCTGCCAAACGCGCGACTTCTTCGTCAGACAGGGGTGTAGGCATGTTTTGCAATGCTACTTCCAGCACCCTATCTATCCAACGTACTGGAATAATTTCCAGATGATTTTTGACGTTATCAGGAATCTCGGCCAAGTCCTTCACGTTTTCTTCGGGGATCATCACGGTTTTTATCCCACCGCGCTGAGCCGCCAAGAGCTTTTCCTTAAGCCCACCTATGGCCAACACTTCACCACGCAAGGTAATTTCACCTGTCATGGCGACATCAGCCCTTACCGGTATACCGGTTAAGGCAGATACCATAGCCGTAGTAATGGCTATACCGGCCGATGGCCCATCTTTTGGCGTAGCACCTTCAGGAAAATGTACGTGAATGTCGCGTTTTTCAAAGGCAGTATTTGCAATACCCCACTGCTGAGAACGAGCTCGTACCACCGTGCGGGCGGCCTCTACTGACTCTTTCATGACATCACCCAACAAGCCTGTGCGCAATACTGCGCCCTTACCTGGCATGTCGGCAACTTCAATCGTTAGCAAGTCGCCACCCACTTCTGTCCAAGCCAGACCCGTTACCTGGCCCACCTTGTTTTCAGTTTCTGCTAAACCAAAGGAATAGCGTCTGACGCCCAGATAATCATTCAAGTTATCGGCATTAACCACCACTTGATTTGCAGGGTCTATTGCAGCAGCTTTTCGACTACGTGACTTAACCGCTACAGGATTGGTAAGCAATAGCTTTTTAATTACTTTTCGGCAGATTTTGCTGATTTCACGTTCCAGAGCACGTACACCAGCTTCACGTGTGTAATAACGCACAATATCGCGTATGGCTGATTCCTCAATCAACATTTCACCTTCGCGCACACCATTATTCTTCATGAGCTTAGGCAACAAATGCTGGGTCGCAATATTCAGCTTTTCATCTTCGGTGTAACCCGACAAACGAATAACTTCCATACGGTCTAATAATGCGGGTGGAATATTCAGCGTATTGCTGGTTGCTACAAACATTACGTCGGACAAGTCAAAATCAACTTCAATGTAGTGATCTTGAAAAGTATGGTTTTGTTCGGGATCCAGGACCTCAAGCAAGGCTGACGACGGGTCGCCACGGAAATCGGCACCCATTTTATCGATCTCGTCGAGCAGGAACAAAGGATTACGCACAGCCACTTTGGACATGTTCTGCAGGATTTTTCCTGGCATAGAGCCTATATACGTACGCCTGTGGCCGCGGATCTCGGCTTCGTCACGTACGCCACCTAAGGCCATGCGCACAAACTTACGATTGGTGGCACGAGCAATGGACTGCCCCAGCGAGGTTTTACCCACACCAGGAGGGCCTACCAGACACAATATAGGCGCTTTTAGTTTGTCGACACGCTGTTGTACTGCTAAGTATTCAACGATGCGTTCTTTGACCTTTTCTAGGCCATAGTGATCGGCATCCAAGACTTCTTCAGCATTGATGATAGACGTGTTGATACGACTTTTCTTGCGCCAAGGCAAACCAATCAAGGTGTCAATGTAATTGCGCACCACAGTGGCTTCGGCCGACATAGGTGACATAAGCTTAAGTTTTTTTAATTCAGCATCAGCCTTTTTCTGAGCGTCTTTAGGCAATTGCGCATCGGCAATTTTCTTTTCTAGCTCTTCGATGTCGGCACCTTCTTCGCCTTCACCTAATTCTTTTTGTATGGCTTTGACTTGCTCGTTCAGATAGTAATCACGCTGGCTTTTTTCCATCTGTTTTTTGACACGGCCACGTATACGCTTTTCAACCTGAAGTATATCGATTTCAGATTCCAGCTGAGTCAGCAAGCTTTCCAGACGCTCAGCAGTGCCTAGAATTTCCAGCATGCGTTGTTTCTGCTCGAGCTTAAGTGGCAAATGAGCGGAAATAGTATCTGCCAAGCGACCTGCGTCATCCAGACCACTAAGGGATGCCAGAATTTCTTGGGGTATTTTTTTATTTAGTTTGACGTATTGCTCGAATTGGGCAACCACAGCACGACGCAAGGCTTCTGCCTCGGACTCTTCGCCATCGTCAGCTTCCACGGGAACCACTACAGCCATAAAGTGGCTATCGGCATCGCTGACAGATTGTATGCGAGCACGCTGCACGCCCTCGACCAACACTTTGACGGTACCGTCGGGCAGTTTAAGCATTTGCAATATGCTGGCCGCACAGCCGATTTCATAGAGATCTTCGGGTGTAGGATCGTCTTTGCCGGCGGACTTTTGAGCCACCAACATAATATTATTACCTGCCTCCATGGCAAGTTCCAGCGCCTTAATAGAGCGAGGACGGCCAACGAACAGGGGAATCACCATGTGCGGAAACACGACGACATCGCGCAAAGGCAATAGTGGCAAGTCCGTTGGTTCTGAAGTAAGAATCTGGCTCGCAGACATAGTAATTTCCTTAAGATTTGCTTGAGATGCAAAAGGGAAGCCAGGGCCTCCCTTTTAAGTACTACCTGTAGCTATATGTAGTGACGATAACCAGAATTTCAAGGGTAGCAACTGCTATTTACTAAGGAATAGCACCCTGTGCTCCCTATTATGCAGCAGCACCTTTGAGTTTCTTGCCATCCTGTGGTGGAGATCCTTCAGGATCGGTCTCGTCTTTGTCCGCATAGATTAGTATAGGCTGACTTTTGCCTTCTATGGCATTTTCATCCAGCACCACCTTGACGACATCCTTGTTAGATGGCAGTTCGTACATGGTGCCTAACAACGCTTGCTCAAGAATGGAGCGCAAACCCCGAGCCCCAGTACGGCGCTTGATGGCCCGTTTTGCAATCGCGTTCAATGCATCTGTTTGAATTTCCAGTTCAACGTCTTCCATATGGAATAACTTCTGGAATTGTTTCACCAAAGCATTTTTAGGCTCTGTGAGTATGCGCACCAAGGTATCTTCCTGGAGCTCTTCCAGAGTGGCTACCACGGGCAAGCGCCCTACCAGTTCAGGAATCAAACCGAACTTTATTAGGTCTTCAGGCTCGACTTCGGCAAACAACTCTCCCACACCACGTTCGGTCTTGGCACGTACAGACGCCGAAAATCCTATACCGGATTTCTCGGTGCGGTCCCGTATGACTTTTTCCAGGCCGTCAAATGCGCCACCAACAATGAACAAGATATTGGTAGTGTCTATTTGGACGAAGTCCTGGTTAGGATGTTTGCGCCCCCCTTGGGGAGGCACTGAAGCCACTGTGCCTTCTATTAGCTTTAGTAAGGCTTGCTGTACACCCTCGCCGGATACGTCGCGGGTAATCGATGGGTTATCAGATTTGCGTGAAATCTTGTCGATCTCATCAATATAAATGATGGCACGCTGGGCTTTTTCAACATCGTAATTGCATGCTTGCAATAGCTTTTGTACGATGTTTTCGACGTCTTCACCCACATAACCGGCTTCGGTCAATGTGGTGGCGTCGGCCATCACAAAAGGTACATCCAGCATACGCGCTAATGTTTGTGCCAGCAAGGTTTTACCCGAGCCGGTAGGCCCTATCAGCAAAATATTGCTTTTGGACAGCTCGACATCATCACCTTTGACTTCACCATAACGTATGCGTTTGTAATGGTTATAAACAGCCACAGCAAGATTACGCTTAGGCGTGTCCTGGCCAATGACATAGCCGTCAAGGAAACCTTTAATTTCATGCGGCGTAGGCAATTCGTTACGAACGGCATCCCTTGCAGCATCCTGCGATTCCTCGAGAATGATATCGTTGCAAAGGTCAATGCATTCGTCGCATATAAAGACAGACGACGGCCCGGCAATGAGCTTGCGCACCTCATGCTGGCTTTTGTTGCAAAAAGAACACTGCAACACTTTATCGTCGGCCGATCCTTTTTTTTCGGACATAGAGCTCTTTGATCAATTCAATAAACAGATAAACCTATGTTTATCTGCGGGGTGGCTGGGCGGCGCGCATAAAAGCGCCCCGCCATTAGGATAACCCTAGGCTTCGTCGCTACGAGAAACCAGTACTTTGTCCACCAGACCATACGCTACCGCATCTTCTGCCGACATGAAGTTATCACGTTCGGTGTCTTCAGCAATACGCTCTATGGTTTGACCGGTGTTAGCAGCCAATATGCCATTGAGCTGATCACGCAGATTTAGGATTTCACGTGCCTGTATCTGTATGTCGGTGGCTTGGCCCTGAGTACCCCCAGAGGGCTGATGGATCATGATCCGTGAGTTAGGCAAGCTGTAACGCTTACCCTTGGTACCTGCGGATAACAGGAAAGCGCCCATGCTGGCCGCAATCCCTGTACACAAAGTAGATATATCTGGTTTAACGAACTGCATGGTGTCGTAGATAGCCATCCCTGCATACACCGAGCCGCCAGGCGAGTTGATATACAGGGAAATATCCTTGTCAGGATTCTCTGATTCTAGAAACAGCAGCTGCGCCACCACCAGGTTGGCCGTATGGTCATTGACCGGACCAACAAAAAAAATGATGCGTTCGCGCAGCAAGCGGGAGTAGATATCGTAAGAACGCTCGCCACGACCCGACTGTTCGATCACGATAGGCACATATCCCAACCCTGTAGGAGTTACGGAGTTGCCACCATTCATTGATGCGTAAAAATCGGTAAAACGCGACATTAGTTTGTTCCCATGAGTTCGTCAAAAGCGACGTCTTCGTCAGTAACCTTGGCATTGGCCAGTACGTATTCAACAACGTTATCTTCCAATACAATGGCTTCAATTTCAGCGCGACGCTGACGGTCTGCCAAGTAGTAAGCAACAACATCAGCAGGTTGCTCGTAGTTTTGAGCAAACTCTTCGATGCGAGCACGAACCTGTTCAGGTTTGGCTTGCAGGTCTGCGGTTTTAACCAATTCCGACACCAACAGACCTAAACGCACACGACGCTCGGACTCTGCGGCAAACGCTTCTGCAGGTATAGGCATGGTGTCAGCATTAGGCACACCACGTTGCTTGAGTTCTTCGCGAGCCTGAGCAACACGACTTTCGCTGTCGGTAGCAACTAAGGCTTTAGGTACGTCAAAGGTGGATGCAACAGCCAAGGCGTCCATAACGCTGCTTTTAGTGCGAGCCTGAGCACGAGCCTTAGTCTCGCGTTCTATGTTGCTGCGTACCTCGGCCAGCAGTTTTGTCATATCGCCTTCGGGTTGACCCAGCGATTTGGCGAATTCGTCGTTCAGTTCAGGCAACACGGCAATTGCCACGTCTTTGACTGTGATTTTGAATTCAGCAGTTTTACCAGCCACTTCTTCGCTGCCGTAGTCTTCAGGGAAGGCCAAGGGGAAGGTTTTGCTTTCGCCGGCTTTCAGGCCACGAACAGCGGTTTCAAATTCGGGCAACATACGGCCTTCGCCCAAAACAAAGGGGAAGTTTTCAGCCGAACCACCTTCAAAAGCGACGCCATCTATGGTGCCGACAAAGTCCAGAGTAACGCGATCGCTGTCTTGGGCTTCGCGACCTTCGGCAACTTCATAAGTAGCACGCTGCTTGCGCAGGATGTCGATAGTGCGTTGCACTTCATCGTCGCCGACCTGAGCCTGAACACGTTTAACTTCCAAGGAAGCCATGTCTGGCAAGGCAACTTCAGGATAGACCTCGAAGGTAGCGGAAAACGCCATAGAACCTTCGTCTACGCCTTCAGTCTTTGGCTCTAGTGTAGGGCTGCCGGCCACGCGAACGTTGGCTGCTTGAAGAATTTTGTCCAGTGCACGTCCAATTTCAGAATTGATGACGTCATAGCGTATACCTGGGCCATGGCTACGCTCGATAAGCGACAAAGGCGCCTTGCCGGGACGAAAGCCTTGTACTTTTGCTGTACGCGCTACTTGCTTCAGCTGGGCCTGGACTTCTTTTTCAATATCGGCGACCGAAACTACCAGATCGACACGGCGCTCCAGGCCGGACACAATTTCAACCACGGGTTGCATTAGGAACCTATTTAAATGAGTAATTGGACAAGTTAACGGAACATTTTACCGGAAACTCAGGAAAGTGATCTTGATGGCAAAAATTGCACTATAGCCCGAGTCAAGCTAGCCGCGCTGTTACACTGCAAATTCTTGGTAGCCAACTGACTGCCACTCACCGTGGCTAGCAACAGCCTACACTGATAACTATAACGTGAACCCTACTATCCAGAAAGCGCTAATTGCAGGCCTATTACGCATGCTGTCGTGGCTACCCTATGGTGTAGTCGCCCGATTAGGCGCTATGTTAGGCTCTGCGCTATATCGCCTACCCAGTCGACGTAAACACATCCTACTAACGAATCTGCGGTTGTGTTTTCCTGACATGCCTGCAGATCAGCGAGACATCATGGGACGGGAAACTTTCCAGCATGTCATACGTAGCTACTTAGAACGCGGCATACAGTGGTATGGCAGCGCCGCCCGGCTG
Source organism: Alcaligenaceae bacterium (assembly GCA_013416485.1). Taxonomy (GTDB): domain Bacteria; phylum Pseudomonadota; class Gammaproteobacteria; order Burkholderiales; family Burkholderiaceae_B; genus JAGOAJ01. The sequence continues at coordinate 101,303 of JACCEO010000007.1, read as the reverse complement.
TCTGCCTTGGTAGAACTGGAAAGTGCCATACCCCTACTAGATAGTTATGAGCAGCCTACTATATTTATGGGTTTTCACTTTGCCGCCATAGAAGCCGGCTGTATGTATTATTCAATTAAGCATCCAGTCGCATCGCTATACACCCCGATGTCAGATGTAGCGACGAATAGCATCGCACTAGAACAGCGCTCACGTTTTGGCACAGAAATGATTCCCCGCCATAGCAGCGCACGCCAAATACTTAAAACCCTTAAATCTGGCAAGCCTATTATGCTGGCAGCCGATATGGACTTTGGCTTGCGCGACTCTGTATTCGTACCCTTTTTTGGGGTACCTGCATGTACGTTAACCGCTGTGTCGCGTCTTGCTCAATTAGGCCGTGCCCGTGTCGTGCCCTTTGTCACGACGGTATTACCCGACTACCAAGGGTATAAGCTCACTATACTTAAGCCCCTAGAGAACTACCCCAGCGGCGACCTGCAGGCAGACGCTCTGCGTATGAACCAGCTGTTAGAAGCTGAAATCTTGAAGATTCCCGAACAATATTACTGGGTACATAGACGTTTTAAACGTCGCCCCGAAGGTTGTCCACCCATTTATTAAATACTGTGCTATACTTCTGGGCTTGTCTTAGCGAACGTGGCGGAATTGGTAGACGCACCAGATTTAGGTTCTGGCGCCGAGAGGTGTGAGAGTTCGAGTCTCTCCGTTCGCACCAAAAAGACAGCACATTAATGCACAGTCATTAGTGTGATTCAAGTAGTCGGGCTTCGGCCCTGCTGCTGCTTTTATGCTGCTAGCCCATTATAATTGGGCGACTCCATACGTAAAAAAAGCACTGCTCTCTTTAGCCCGCTCGTGGCGTATAACTCCCTTAGATCTTCTGGCCATGCACCAAACAGCACACCTTCATCTATTTACGCTACGCGACCTTTTGCGTTATGCGGTAAGCCAGTTCAACGCATCAGAACTCTCCTTTGGTCATGGCAGCGACAATGCCTGGGACGAAGCGGTGTATTTGCTTTTACATAGCCTGAATCTACCTCTAGACACTTTAGAGCCCTTTCTAGATGCCCGCGTGTTGCCCGAGGAAGCCCAGCGCTTTCTGCAACTGGTAGCGCGACGCCAAAAAGAACGCGCCCCAGCCGCCTATTTAACTGGTGAGGCCTGGTTGCAAGGCCATAGGTTTATTGTGGACTCTCGGGTTATTGTGCCCCGCTCACCCATTTCAGAGCTACTGGATCACGGTTTAAGCCCCTGGATTGGTGAACCTGAAGCCATCGAAAACGTACTGGACTTGTGCACGGGCTCAGGATGTTTAGCCATACTGGCAGCCCTGGCTTTTCCTAATGCCCAGGTAGATGCTGTTGATATCTCTGAAGATGCACTGGAGGTTGCCAAATTAAATATAGATGCCTACCTATTGGATGGCCGAGTCACCGCGCATCGCAGTGATTTATTCAAACAGCTGCCACCTTGCGAATACAACCTAATTATCTGTAACCCACCCTATGTCAACAGTCGTTCTATGCAAACCTTACCGGCAGAATACTTGCATGAACCCACACTGGCATTAGCAGGCGGCGACGACGGTATGGACTTAATACGCGAACTACTGCAGGTGGCACCCAACTTCATGGCTCCCAACGGTATGCTGGTTCTAGAAATTGGTCATGAGTACGATCATTTTACTGCTGCTTTCCCCGATCTAGACCCTGTATGGCTAAGCACTGAAAATACAGAAGATCAAATTTTAATGCTGACACGGGAGCAATTGGCCTCGTGATACGCGCTACTAGTCTTACTTTACGCCGCGGTCCTAAAGTCCTGCTGGACGATACGGATTTTGTCATCAACCCCGGTGAGCGTGTAGGTATAGTCGGCAAGAATGGAGCAGGAAAATCCACGCTATTTGCCCTGCTGCAAGGTCGTCTGGATGCCGACGCAGGTACATTATCCATGCCAGGCGGTTGGCGTATTGCCAGTGTCGACCAAGAAATTAGCGACAACAGTAATCCAGCACGTGAATTTGTTATCGATGGCGACACTCATTTACGTCAACTACAGACCGAACGTGCCCAGACCTTAGACAGCGATGGTCACAGAATCGCGGAATTAGAGTCCGCCTTGGTCGAGGCTGACGCTTGGAGCGCCCCCTCACGAGCCGAACAGTTATTGGCCGGCCTAGGTTTTACCCCCCAGCAGTGGATGCAGCCTGTAAATAGTTTCTCTGGCGGCTGGCAGATGCGATTGGCACTTGCCAGAGCGCTAATGGCGCCCTCTGATCTACTGCTACTGGATGAGCCCACCAACCACCTGGATCTAGACGCCATGCTGTGGCTAGAACGTTGGTTAGCCGCCTACGAAGGCACAGTACTTTTAATATCGCACGATACAGAGTTTTTGGATGCTGTCGCCAAAATAATATTACATTTTGACCACGCAAAACTAATACGCTACCGCGGAGGCTATGAAGACTTCCTAGAGCAACGTGCAGAACGCCTGCGCCAAACACGCTTAGCCCACGATAGGCAGTCCAAAGAAACGGAACGTTTACAAGGTTTCATTGACCGATTTAAAGCCAAGGCAACCAAAGCCAAGCAAGCACAAAGCCGTGTCAAGGCTTTGGCACGCATGGAAAAACTGGCGCCTTTACAGGCCGAATCCGGCATCGATATACGCATCCCCTCGCCGGTCAGCATGCCAGATCCGTTATTGGTCTTGGACCATGTATCTACTGGCTATATCGATGGTGTAAGTGAACCGCGATTAATACTAAAAGACGTGCAGCTACTCGTACGTGGCGGTAGCCGTATCGGTGTATTAGGTGTAAACGGTGCTGGTAAAAGTACTTTAATTAAAACCCTAGCCGACCAACTGCCTGTCTTAGCTGGCGAACGACGCGCATCAAAAGGCCTTGAAATTGGGTATTTTGCTCAGCATCAGCTTGATATGCTGGACCTGGAATCGACCCCTCTACAACATTTGGTCAGGATAGCGCCGCAAGCACGAGAACAAGAGCTACGAAATTACCTGGGTGGCTTTGGTTTTAGTGGTGACACCGTCAACAACCTAGTGGCCCCTATGTCAGGCGGCGAGAAAGCCCGTTTAGCCTTGTCGCTTATCGTATGGCAAAAACCTAATTTACTGCTGCTGGATGAGCCCAGCAACCACCTGGATGTTGATACACGCGAGGCCTTGGCAGCCGCTTTAGCCGAATTTTCGGGCAGTGTACTAATCGTGTCACACGATAGGCATCTATTACGAACCACTGTAGATAACTTCTGGATAGTCGCCGATGGCCAAGTCACCGAGTTTGATGGCGATCTGGAAGACTACCGGGAATGGCTCAATAACCGCAGTGCCAACTTACGTACCCAGGCTCGCAATGACAGTGCCTCTAACGGAAATAGTGAAGCAACTGCCATAGACCGTAAAGCCCAGCGCCGTCACGAGGCAGAAGAACGTCAACGCCTGGCAGTCTTGCGCAAACCTCTGGATAGCAAAATCAAAAAGATAGAAGTCGATATGGAAAAGGCCGACCAACGCCTATCTGCATTGGACGCCCTAATGGCCGACCCTGATTTCTATAATGATGAAACCCGCAATGAGCGGGTCAAGCTGTTAGCTGAGCATGGCGAGCTAAGCAAAAAGCATAGCGACCTTGAAATGCAATGGCTGGAATTACACGAGGAACTGGAAACGGTACTGGCTAATTAAAAAAACCACCCGATAGCAAATGCTATCGGGATTTAACCAACCAAAATATCCAGCTTGGCAATGCCCAGTGCAAGTGTCTTATTACCAACGTCGCGGAACTGAATTTGCGCCTGAGCATCTTGCCCCATACCTGACAACCCGGTAATGGTGCCCTCTCCGAACTTGGCATGGCTAACGCCCTGCCCTATACGAAAGCTTTTATCGCCAACCACAACCGCTGATGTCGTTCCACGCGGCGCCATAGGCGTCATACTACTGCCCTGGTTACGATACGTGTTTCCACCTCGTCGAAACGCACCACTCCAGCTGGCTTCTGATGCCGGCTGAACACGCTCACGTGGTGACAGCCACTTCAGATGGTGTTCAGGAATTTCATCCAGAAAACGCGAACGCATGGCATAGCGGGTTTGCCCGTGCAGCATACGACTTTGTGCCAAGGTTAAATACAGACGCTCTCTGGCACGGGTAATTGCCACATACATCAAACGACGTTCTTCTTCAACACCCGCGGCTTCCAATAGGCTATTTTCATGTGGAAACAGACCTTCTTCAACACCAGTGATAAAAACCGAATCAAACTCCAAACCTTTAGCCGCATGCACTGTCATCAATTGAACCGCATCTTGCCCAGCCTGGGCCTGGTTATCACCAGCTTCCAGCGAGGCATGAGTCAGAAATGCAGCCAAGGGTGACATCGCATCATCTGCGTCCTCGTTGACGCGACCCGCAGGCAATTCGGTGGCGCTCTCTTCAGTGACGAAAACGGCTGCCGCGTTCACCAATTCCTGTAAGTTTTCCAAACGATCAGCGCCTTCACGGTCGTTTTGGTAATGCTCTGCCAAGCCGCTATGTTGCACTACATGCTCTATTAGCTCTGGCAAAGACAATACCTGCGCTTCGTGAGCCATTTGCTCTACCATTTGAGCAAAACGAACCAAATTCGTTCCACCCTTGCCCGACATATACGGTACAGCGCGAAATAGGCTGGTGTTATTTTCACGCGCTAAATCGCCAAGTTGTTCCAGTGTGCGCGCCCCTATGCCACGGGTAGGAAAGTTAACTACCCTAAGCCAGGCAGTATCGTCATGCGGATTATCCATTAAGCGCAGGTAGGCTAGTGCGTGCTTGACTTCCTGACGCTCGAAAAAGCGCAAACCGCCATAGACCTTATAAGGAATAGCAGAGGAAAACAAGGCATGCTCTATGACCCTGGATTGAGCATTACTACGATACAAAATAGCGATTTCACTACGCAAGCGGCCGTCGTTGATCAGTGCTTTGATTTCATCAACTATCCACTGGGCTTCCAAAAGGTCAGAGGGCAGCTCTATAACTCGCACAGGCTCACCTTCGCCCTGCGCCGTCCATAGGTTTTTACCTAAGCGCGCCGAGTTATGCGAGATTAACGCGTTAGCCGAATCCAAAATATGCCCATATGAGCGGTAATTTTGTTCCAGACGTATGATGTTGTTGTGCGCATAGTCCCGTTCAAAATCCGACATATTACCCACATTCGCACCACGAAATGCATAGATGGACTGGTCATCATCACCGACAGCAAACATGGCTGCACCACCACCTGCCAACAGCTGCAGCCAACGGTACTGCAAGGTGTTTGTATCTTGAAACTCGTCTACCAATATATGCTTGAAACGCCGCTGGTAATGTTCGCGTATAGGAGCATTACGTTGCAGCAGTTCATAAGCGCGCAACAATAGCTCGGCAAAATCGACTACGCCTTCACGCTCGCACTGGTCCTGATATAGCTGATAAATTTCCACCATGCGACGGCGAAATGGGTCATAAGCATCTACATCGGCTGGACGCTCGCCATTTTCCTTAGCACCGTTAATAAAACGTTGCACATCACGAGGAGGAAATTTTTCGTCGTCTATGCCTGCACCTTTAAGCAGACGTTTGATAGAAGCTAATTGATCTGCACTGTCCAGGATCTGAAAAGTCTGTATTAAGCCTGCATCACGAAAATGCGTACGTAATAAACGATTGCACAAGCCATGAAATGTACCTACCCACATACCGCGTGTATTGATAGGCAACAACGCAGACAGGCGCGTAAGCATTTCACGCGCCGACTTGTTCGTAAAGGTAACTGCCAGCAACTCAAACGGACTGGCCTGACTGGTTTGCATCAGCCAGGCCATACGTGTTGTGAGTACCCTAGTTTTACCACTACCCGCCCCCGCAAGTACTAAGACATGCGTGGGGGGTAAGGTAACCGCAGCTTGCTGTTCTGGGTTAAGGCCGGACATCATGCCGCGTAGCGGCGCAACCGGTTAGCGAATTGCTCTAGGCCGACAATACCGCTTTGCTGAGCACGCTGGCACCAAGCCTGCAGGTCAAGCAATAACTGTTCACTACTAGCACTGGAACTTTCCCACAAACGGGTAAGTTCACGGCGCATTTGTACCAAGGTGGACAAAGACTGGGTGTTAGCTAACAAGCTATCAAGCTGTTCGCGCTGACCAGGTTCCAGATCTTGATCGTTGGTATTGATCAGGTCTTTATTGCGACGCAGTTGATCCCAGCTGCAATCTGGATTGCCTTGCTTCTGAGTAGGCTTCAAGCGTGCCAGTTCTTCAGTGGCGGCTTTTTTGACCATGTCAGTGTAACGAGCCAAAATCTCATAGCGGTGGGTAATAACACCCTGCAAAGTTTTCAGATCCACTGTGGGGTGCGATGAAACAGGCTCCAGCTTCAGCTTAGGCGCCAATTTTTTAACTTTGGCCAAACCAAAGAAACGCAAGATGGATATGTACATCCAACCTAGGTCAAATTCATACCATTTGGCTGAGAATTTGGCCGACGTGCCATAAGCATGGTGATTATTATGAAGTTCTTCGCCACCAATAATAATGCCCCAAGGCGATACGTTAGTACTGGTGTCAGGTGATGCAAAGTTACGGTAACCAATAGCGTGGCCTAGGCCGTTGACAACCCCGGCAGCCCAGAAAGGTATCCATGCCATTTGCACAGCCCAGACGGTAACGCCCAGTACGCCAAACAAAGCAACGTCCAGCACCAGCATCAGAAGGATCCCGTACAAACTGTAAGGTGTGTACAACGTACGCTCTACCCAGTCATCGGGAGTGCCGTGACCAAAACGCTTCAAGGTTTCAGCGTTGGTGGCTTCTTCACGGTACAGTTCTGCACCACGAAAAAACACCATCCCTAAACCAAACACTACGGGCGAGTGCGGATCCCCTTCACGTTCGCACTTAGCATGGTGTTTACGGTGTATGGCAACCCATTCTTTAGTGACCATACCTGTGGTTAACCACAACCAAAAGCGGAAAAAGTGCATAACGGCAGGATGCAAATCTAACCCGCGATGCGCCTGGCTACGGTGCAAAAATACCGTTACGCCAATAATAGTGATGTGGGTAAGTACCAAGGCAACGATAGCAACCTGCCACCATGCCAAATGTAAAATACCGCCCTTCAAAAAATTAAGTATGTAGTCCATAAACCTAGATAAGGCCTCATGTTAGAACATAGAAAAGTGTAGCGCGTTTGTCAGGTATAAGACAGCACTATTCCGACTTAGTTTTAACAATGATCAAGATATTGGCATATCAGAATCAAGGTCAGCCTGTTGTGAGATTTGATTATCAGCCTTGTCAGAGTGCTGTTCCAGGGGCTGCGGAACAGTATCCTTACTGCGTTCCATAACCGCAGCGAAAAAACCATCGGTGCCGTGGGTATCGGGGCGCATACTTAAATACGGCCCCTGTTGTGTTAGATTCTTACAACGATCCTGTATGATTCTACTGGCATCCAACAAGGAAAACTGCGGGTTAGCGGCTAAAAAAGCCTGTACCTGATCTTCATTTTCTTCAGGTAATACGCTGCAGGTAGCATATATTAACCGCCCACCCGGCGCTACGCAACGTGATGCTTGCTGCAAAATACGCGCTTGTGTCGTTATTAAGCTTTGTAATGACTCTGGGTGTTGGCGCCATTTCAGGTCGGGATTACGCCGTAAGGTACCCAAACCACTGCATGGTGCATCGATAAAGACTTTATGGGCTTTGCCGCGTAAACGTTTAACACGCTGGTCGTTATCGGCATCGATGACTACCGGAACTATATTTGATAGACCACTGCGAGCAAAACGTGGTTTCGCACGTGCTAAGCGTGCTGCCGAGATATCAAACGCATATAGACGTCCAGTAGAACGCATCATGGCGCCCAACAGCAAGGTTTTACCACCAGCACCGGCACAATAATCTATGACCATTTCACCCCGTTTAGGCGCAACCAAGGCGGCCAGAATCTGGCTGCCTTCGTCTTGAACTTCGATTTCGCCTTTCTCGAACATAGGCCAGCGATTTACAGGCGGCCTGCCTTGCATGCGTATGCCCCAAGGTGAGTACGGCGTCGCCTGCGGATCAAAGCGTGCAGCCGGGCCATCACGCAGCAACGCTAACATGGCGTCACGCTCGGCCTTCATACTATTAACCCGCAAATCTAAAGGGGCTGACTGATTCAGTGCAGCGATCAGGGCATCAGCATCTTGTAAACCCGCTAGTTTTTCGTCTAACCAGTCAGGCAGGCTATCCCGTACAGCACGCGACAAACTGTCAGTACTAATGCTTTGTACCCTATCTAACCAGGCGATTTCATCATCTGATAGGCCAGGATTTAACTGTGCACGATTAAACACCGAGGCCAAACCCAAAATAGCCAAGCGCCGCGCTGCGGGGCCAGAACCACTTTCGGCAAACTGGCGATAGCGCCGCAAGTGACGCAAAACGTCAAACACACCTTCGGCAACTTCACCTCGGTCACGCGCACCCAGTTTCGGATGAGCGCGAAACCAGCGTGATAATGTCGCATCAGCAGGGTATTCCCACTGCAAGATTTCGCCCAGCACACTGCGTACTTGTTCAATACGAGCAGCTGCCATCACATAAGGACGTGACGCAGCATCGGTAGTGTTCACACGCGTGGATGCAGGACGCCGGGCGTCAGTACGGTCATAGACTGGCCGTGGAGCTGCTGCTGGCTTGCGGGTATCAGTACGGCGCCCAGCTGGTCGGCGTGGCTTATCGCGAGTGGTCATAATATAGATTCAGTAGTTTCAACGCCCTGTGGCGTTAGTAGAAAAGAGCGGTTAGCTGCGCCGCTGACATGCACGCGTTGATCGGTGTCCAAAGAGACACGCCCATGTGCTAACCATGCGGTGACATCAGCGTACATGCGATGTTCGACACGCAGCACACGGGCCGCAAGTGTATCGGGATTGTCGTCTGCCTGCACAGCGACAACACCTTGAGCAATTATGGGGCCATGATCCAACACTGGTGTCACAAAATGTACAGTGCAACCATGCCACTGCACGCCTGCATTTAATGCTTGCTGGTGTGTCTTTAACCCCGGAAAAGCGGGCAACAACGATGGGTGTATATTAACAATACTATTTGGAAAGTGGCTGACAAACTCTGGAGTCAATACACGCATATACCCAGCCAACAGGATATAGTCAGGGTGATAGCTATCGATCAGCTCGGCCAGCATATTATCGAAATCCTGACGACTAGCGTAGTTGCGATGATCTAGGCCATGTATAGTCAAGCCACGGTCCTGGGCCCATTGCAATCCAGTAGCATCTGGTTTATTAGCAATCACGGCCACGACATCGGCGGGCAAGCCTTGTTGCTCGATCGCATTGACTATGGCCTGCATATTCGAGCCGCGCCCAGATATCAGTACAACAAAGCGGCATCTAGTGGTAAAAGTATCACCCAAAACCAACAACCTTAAATAAGTTTCAATGCAAAATTGTAAACTCTTACGTGTGAACTCTGCTGCTACTATTTATCGTACCCTGCCCCGCCATGATACCCAGCGCCCTAGCGCGGTCACTATAGGCAACTTTGATGGCGTCCATTTAGGGCATCAGGCCATACTTGCGCGCGTCCAGCATTTAGCGACAGAGCGTGATTTGGCACCTACTGTGATGACCTTCAACCCGCATCCGCGGGCATGGTTTGCACAACGTGGGCAACGCCCAGAATTAATACCTACCCAAATTTCTAGCCTACGTGACAAATTACAAGCGTTAACGCAACACGGCATACGTCAGGTGGCTTTACTGCGATTTCATCAAGCGTTGGCCGATATGTCGGCTACTGACTTTATCGAACATCTGCTGGTTAAGGGCTTAAACACCCGCTGGTTGCTGGTAGGCCAGGACTTCCGTTATGGTCATAAACGCAGTGGCGATATCGACCTATTACGCCGCGCAGGCATCAAACATGGTTTTGATGTGGAAACCATAGCGGATGTAGTTGATCCACAAGGCCATCGTATTTCCAGCTCTGAAGTACGCAAGGCACTGGCTGTGGGTAGTCTAACGCTTACTCGCAGCCTGTTGGGGCAGGACTATCATATTAGTGGTCATGTAGTACATGGTGCCAAGCTGGGTCGCACTATAGGCTACCCCACCATGAACCTACATGTTCCTAGCCATTGCGCTGCACGTTCAGGTATTTATGTTGTCCGCGCACACGGATTGGCCCAGCATCCGATTTACGGCGTAGCCAGCCTGGGTGTGCGCCCTACCGTTACTGAAAGCGGTCGGCTAATGTTAGAAGTACACCTGCTTAACAGCGACGTCAGCGCATACGGTAAACTTGTGCGTATCGAATTCCTGAAGTATCTGCGGGACGAAGAAAAATTCCCCGACCTTCCCACCCTGATCTCTGCCATCGACACTGATGTGCAAAACGCTAAAGACTACCTCGCCCTCCATGGACTATAGAAACACTTTAAACCTGCCAGAAACTCCTTTCCCCATGCGGGGCAACTTGGCCAATCGCGAACCCGGTTGGGTTGCCGAGTGGGAACAAAATAAAATTTATGCCGCTATACGGCAAGCAAGTCAAGGCAGACCAAAATTCATACTGCACGATGGCCCACCCTATGCTAATGGCGATATCCACATAGGTCACGCCGTTAACAAAGTCCTGAAAGACATCATAGTCAAAAGTCGTAACATGGCGGGCTTTGATGCGGTTTATGTTCCTGGTTGGGATTGCCACGGCATGCCGATTGAAATCCAGATAGAAAAAAAATACGGCAAAAACCTGCCAGTGGCTGAAGTTCAGTCCAAGGCACGTGCCTATGCCCTGGAACAAATCGATCGCCAACGCGAAGACTTTAAACGCTTAGGTGTACTGGCCGATTGGGACCGCCCTTATCTGACCATGAACTACAGCAACGAAGCCGACGAGCTGCGTGTACTGGGACGCATCCTGGAAAAAGGCTACGTATTTCGCGGGCTAAAACCCGTGAACTGGTGCTTTGATTGTGGTTCAGCACTGGCCGAGGCCGAGGTTGAATACGCTGATCGCAGCGACCCCTCAGTCCATGTTGCCTTTCGCTTCAACGATAAAGCCAAAGTCGCAGCGGCTTTTGGTCTGCCCGAAGTCGATGATGGCGCTATCGTCATCTGGACCACCACGCCTTGGACATTACCTGCTAACCAGGCACTAAATGCTCATCCTGAATTTGACTATGCCCTGGTCAAACTGGATGAAGCACGCGCTACTGGGTCATTGCTATTGTTAGCTAAAGACCTGGTCGAACCTTGCCTAGAGCAGTGGGGACTAAGTGGAAGTATTATTGCCACTACCACTGGTGAAGCCCTGAAAGACCTGGAATTCCAGCATCCTTTATACAATGCCGACCCCGGTTACCAGCGTGTGGCTCCATTGTATTTGGCTGATTACGTCACCTTGGACTCCGGTACTGGCGTGGTGCACTCGGCTCCTGCCTATGGTATTGAAGACTTTATCTCCTGTAAGGCACACGGTCTAAAAGACGACAACATCATCAACCCCGTTATGGGCAGTGGCCACTATGCCAGCACCCTGCCGTTATTTGGTGGCCTGATGATATGGAAAGCCAACCCTGTGATTGTGCAAGCATTGCAAGATGCAGGCAGCCTGTTACAAGTCGAACAGGTATCACACAGCTATATGCACTGCTGGCGCCATAAAACTCCCGTTATTTACCGTGCCACCAGCCAATGGTTTGCCGGTATGGATCGCCAACCTGACTCTGGCCCCACCTTGCGTGAGTCGGCCTTGGCCGGTGTGGAAAACACCCAATTTTATCCCGCTTGGGGACGGGCCCGACTGCACGCCATGATCGCCAACCGTCCTGACTGGACCTTGTCACGCCAGCGCCAGTGGGGTGTGCCTATGGCCTTTTTTGTCCATAAAGAAACCGGTGAACTACATCCCCGCACACCCGAACTAATAGAGCAAGTTGCCCAGCGCATAGAGCAACACGGCATAGAAGCCTGGCAGCTACTGGACCCAGCTGAACTTCTAGGGGATGAAGCTGATCAGTACGAAAAAAATCGCGATACCCTGGATGTCTGGTTTGACTCCGGTAGTACCCATGCAACGGTGCTAGGCGGCCAAGATCATTCCATCAAAGGCTCACACGCCGACGCACTGCAATGGCCTGCCGACCTCTATCTGGAAGGTTCTGATCAGCACCGAGGCTGGTTCCACTCTTCCTTGTTGACTGGCTGCATGCTATATGGCCGCCCTCCTTACAAAGCTCTGTTAACACATGGCTTCGTCGTAGATGGCAAGGGTCGAAAAATGAGTAAATCTGTGGGCAACGTCATTGCTCCACAGAAAGTATCAGATTCTCTAGGTGCGGAAATTCTACGTCTGTGGACGGCATCAACAGATTACTCCGGCGAGCTCTCCATTTCCGATGAAATTCTGAAACGCGTAGTGGAAAGCTATCGTCGTATCCGCAACACACTGAAATTTTTGCTGGGCAACCTGGAAGACTTCAATCTGGATACCGACGCCGTTGCTCTGGCGGACATGTTGGAAATAGACCGCTACGCTTTGGCTATGACAGCAGCTATGCAAGCCGAAGTCACCGCTGGCTTCGAACGCTATGAGTTCCACCCTGCCGTTTCACGCCTGCAAATATTCTGCTCAGAAGACTTAGGTGCTTTCTACCTGGATATTCTGAAAGACAGGTTATATACGGCTGGTAAAACCAGCGTAGCCAGGCGTTCAGCCCAAACCGCTATTTACCACATCACTCATGCTCTGCTTAAGTTGATGGCCCCCATACTGTCTTTCACTGCCGAAGAAGCCTGGAAAGACTTGCATACTGGCCAAACCGTCAACAGTATTTTCACCGAACTATTTCATCAGTTGCCTGCACAAACCGACAGCAACGAGCTAGCCACAAAATGGTCACGTCTGCGCAGCATACGTGCCGAGGTCATGCGTAAAATCGAAGAAGTTCGGACTACGGGTGAAATCGGCTCGTCACTAGCCGCTGAACTGGATATTTATGCCAGCGGCAGCGATCACGCCTTGCTGGCCAGCCTGGACGACGACCTGAAATTCGTCTTGATTGTTTCTCGTGCCGAACTGCACAGCAGCGAGCAAGCCGAACTCAACATCGTAGTAAAACCCACCACCCAGGCCAAATGCGAACGTTGTTGGCACCATCGCAGCGACGTAGGCAGCGAACCTGAGCATCCCAGTTTATGTGGTCGTTGCGTAAGCAACCTGTATGGCGAAGGCGAACAGCGTCAACATGCCTAAAACCCTAGCTCCCCCAGTCAAAAAGCCCCTGCGCTTCTGGGGATGGCTGTTGGCAGCCAGTTTAATTATTCTGGCTGACCAACTTAGTAAAGTATGGTTTGATGCCAACCTGCAGTACGGCCAACGTATTAGCGTACTGCCTTTTTTTGACTTTACTCTGCTATACAACCCCGGAGCCGCCTTCAGTTTTCTAGCTGATGGCGCGGGTTGGCAGCGCTGGTTTTTCACTGCCATTGCTTTGGCCGCGATAGGCCTCATACTGTATCTATTACGCCGCAACCCAGCACAAACCCTATTTTGTGCTTCATTAACCTGCATTTTGGGTGGTGCAGTAGGCAATGTTATCGACCGTGTGCAACATGGTCATGTCATAGACTTTTTGCTTTTTTATCAACACCCCTGGTACTTCCCCGCCTTTAACATTGCAGATATCGCCATTAGCTGCGGTGCAATGCTACTGGTACTAGATGAAATACAACGTATACGCCGTGAGCGTCAAAAAAAACGGGATACTAAGCATACTCATGCCTGACCTTGCCAATAAACGTATCGTCCTGGGGCTAACAGGCGGTATTGCCTGCTACAAAGTCGCCGAATTCCTGCGCCGCATGCAAGATCAAGGCGCGGTCATCGACGTCGTCATGACGCAAGCCGCCACCCAGTTCATTACGCCAGTAACCATGCAAGCCTTATCTGGCCGCCCTGTATTTGTGGATGCCTGGGATAGTCGTGTACCCAACAACATGGCACACATCAACTTAACGCGTGGCGCCGATGCCATCATCATTGCGCCAGCAAGTACGGATTTTATTGCCAAATTAGCTCATGGGATGGCCGATGACTTGCTATCCACCTTGTGCATCGCGAAAGGCCCTTGTCCTTTATTAGTAGCACCCGCCATGAATCGCGAAATGTGGTTGGCACCCGCTACCCAACGAAATGTTCAACAGCTCAAGCAAGATGGCGTTGTTATATTCGGCCCCGACGAAGGCGACCAGGCCTGTGGTGAAACAGGCAGCGGTCGTATGCTGGAACCTCACGACCTATTGGCTGAAGTCATAGGTTTTTTCCAGCCCAAAGCCCTAGCTGGCAAGCATGTGGTCATTACGGCTGGCCCAACCTCAGAAAAAATTGATCCTGTGCGTGTTATTACGAACAGATCATCTGGAAAAATGGGCTATGCCATCGCCCAGGCAGCTCGCGAAGCAGGTGCACACGTCACCTTGATCTCTGGGCCTACTGCCTTAGCTGCCCCCTACAACGTACAGCGTATCGCTGTAGAAAGCGCACTGGATATGCACGCCGCCGTCATGGCCAATGTCACGCACGCTGATATCTTTATTTCGGTCGCCGCCGTCGCCGACTGGCGGGTCGTTAATGCCAGTGACAACAAACTGAAGAAAACCGCTACTGGCCACCCCCCCGAACTGCAATTTACCCCCAACCCCGATATCCTGGCTGAGGTTGCTCAACTAGATAAGGGTCCTTGGTGCGTAGGATTTGCTGCTGAAACTGAAAACCTGATCGAATACGCGGAAGCCAAACGCCAGCGTAAAGGCGTTCCCCTATTGGTGGGTAATCTGGCGCAAAATGCCATGAATGCCGACGATACAGAGTTAGTCTTATTCAATGACAAGGGCCATGAAACGCTACCCATGTTGCCTAAGATACAAGCAGCCAGGAAACTGATACTAGCGATAGCACGCAACCTGCAATAAGCTGGGACATACTGGCGATTGCACTTACCTTAAACATTAAATCAGTACTATGCATAGAAGAATTGAAGCGCGTATCGTTAACGATATGTTAGGACGGGATTTCCCAGCCCCCACCTACGCCACAGAAGGCTCTGCCGCTATGGACTTAAGGGCCTGTATTGATGGGCCTGTGACCATACTTCCTGGCAAACAGGAACTGATCAAAACCGGTCTTGCAGTAAACATGATGGACCCCAGCCTAGTGGCTATCGTGGCATCACGGTCTGGACTCGCCATGAAGCACCAACTGCATGTAGCACAAGGTATAGGGGTAATCGATGCTGATTATCACGGTGAAATTGCGGTGATTTTGGCGAACTCAGGATCCCAGCCTTATATAGTGAATCCAGGCGAGCGCATAGCACAGCTAATGTTTATGCCTGTAGTACAGGTGACCTTGGGCTTTGTACAACAGTTTTCCACTGAAACTGAACGTGGGACGGGTGGCTTTGGCAGCACTGGGTTGGGGTGATCTAACAGCATAAGCTGCGTGACCTTCCCACAACACCCAAAGTATCAATCGACTTATCAATCACCCTCAAAGAACTCCAAAGGATGGCGCTCGTCTTTGGCGCGACGCTCTGCTTCATGCTGACGCAATTGAGCCCTGCGAATTTTCCCTGATATCGTCTTAGGTAGTTCGGCGAACTCGATACAGCGTATACGTTTATACGGTGCAAGCCTATCGCGGCAAAATGCCAGAATATCGCGTGCCAACGCATCTGAAGGCGTCTGGCCTGGCGACAGCATTACGATAGCTTTAGGTATTGCATGGCGTAATGGATCAGGGCTAGGAATAACCGCTGCTTCTGCGACGGCCTCATGTTCAATCAGAACAGATTCCAGTTCGAACGGACTGATACGGTAATCCGATGCTTTGAATACGTCATCTGCGCGTCCTACATAGGTAATATAGCCATCGGCGTCTCGCTGAGCGATATCACCTGTGTGGTAACGACCATTACGCATGACTTCAGACGTTTTAGCGTCGTCATCAGAATAACCAAGCATCAGACCTACTGGGGCATGGACACCAACACCAAGCTTGATGCAGATTTCGCCCTCGTCATCGGTCTCTTGGTCAGCCTGGACAAAAGTAATGTCATAACCAGGCAAAGGACGCCCCATGCTACCCGGCTTTACTGCTTGGCCTGGCGTATTTCCAATCTGGCAGGTGGTCTCGGTTTGGCCAAAGCCATCACGCAAAGTTAGCCCCCAAGCGTCTTGAAAACGTGAAATAATTTCTGGGTTCAGGGGTTCGCCTGCCCCAATAAGTTCACGCAAACTCAGCTTTCTATTTTTCAAATCTTCCTGCATTAGCATGCGATACACAGTGGGCGGTGCGCACATGGTAGTAACACCGTGCTCTTGCAGCACATCTAGCAATGCTTTAGCAGAGAAACGTTCACTGTTGTAAATAAAAACACAGCTACCTGCATTCCACGGGGCAAACAAACAGCTCCACGCATGTTTAGCCCAACCTGGCGATGAAACATTTAGGTGTACGTCATCTCGTTGTAGTCCTAACCAGTACATGGTGGACAAATGCCCAACTGGGTAGCTTTGATGACTATGCAGGACTAACTTAGGTTTAGACGTTGTGCCCGATGTGAAATACAACAATAACGGATCCGTAGCCAAGGTCTTGTCCAAGGGCAAAAAATTTGCAGATGCCTCGTAGGCCTGATCGTAAGTATGCCAACCGTCTTGCTTTGCTCCTACTTTGATACGGGTGTAATCACCTGGCAGGCTAGCAAATTTGTCCACCTGGTCCTCGCCAACAATAACGTGGCGCACCCGACCTCGCTCAAAACGATCAAGCAGATCTTCACGCGACAGTAATGTAGAGGCGGGAATGACGACAGCCCCTAGCTTCAGGGCTGCAAGCATGACCTCCCAAAGCGGACGTTCGTTGCCCAACATCAATAAAATACAATCACCGCGACAGACACCAAGGCGGTTTAGCCAATTGGCAACGCGTGCAGAACGTTCTGATAACTGGGCGTAAGACCATTTCTCGTTAGAGCCATCTTCACCAACTATCCATAAGGCTGGATCATTATTGTCTTGTGCAATGACATCGAAGTAATCCAGAGCCCAGTTAAATTCATCTAATTTAGGCCAGCGAAATTCTTGAACAGCGGTATCGTAATCGGTACGATGTAATTGTAAAAAATCACGTGCTGCGACAAACCGCTGATGGCTAGTTTGATTCATTCAACGTTCCTTAGCCGCAGTGGTCAGACACATGTCATTTACGTTGGCGGCAATTAAAATTTATCTTATATACGGTGTAGAAACTGTCTCTGTTGTACTTTGCTACTGGGCCAATTCTGCGTCTTCTTCGCCCAAATACGCCGCCCTAACCTTGGGATTGTCCAGCAGCTGTTCTGAAGGGCCATCTAAAATAATAGTGCCGGACTCCATGACGTAACCACGGCTGCTGGTTTCCAAAGCCAGCCTGGCGTTTTGCTCGATTAAAAGTATAGTTACGCCTTCAGAAGCGATGGTACGTACTACTTCAAAGATTCTGTCGATTAGCAGTGGTGCTAAGCCCATAGAGGGTTCATCCAGCAACAGCAGGCGTGGCTTAGAAACCATAGCCCTACCCATCGCCAACATTTGCTGCTCGCCACCCGACAAAGTACCAGCAGATTGCTTGCGACGTTCAGCCATACGAGGAAAGAGCTCGAACACATGTTCGATATCACGTTCGATTTGGACCTTATCTGTACGTATATAAGCACCCATAGCCAAGTTTTCGGCGATAGTTAACTGCCCGAAAATTCCCCGACCTTCAGGCACCATAACCAGTCCCTGGCGCACTAGCATATAAGACTGCTGGCCCGCGATGCTGTGACCATCGTAAAGAATATCGCCACCCGCTACAGGCTCTAGACCGCAGATGGCGCGCAAGGTGGTGCTTTTACCAGCGCCATTAGCACCGATAAGGCTGACCAGTTCACCTTGCTTAACCTGTATATCTATACCGCGTACAGCCCGAATACCACCGTAAGATACCTGTAGTTGGCGTATGTCTAATAAAGGTGTATTGCTAGGTGAGTTCATGAAACGTCCTTGGGAACGGCCACAGCATCGGGTTTAGACGTAGTATCAGGCTGAGCCGCCCCTGCCCCCAGATAGGCTTCAATCACGCGTGGGTCGCGTTGCACCTGCATGGGTTCACCCTCTGCCAGAACCTTGCCATATTCCAGCACCAGAACACGATTACACAGTCCCATGACCAGCTTCATATCGTGTTCTATCAGCAATACTGTTACCCCATCATTACGGATTTTCTCAATAAGACGTCGCAACACCAGAGTTTCAGAGGCGTTCATGCCAGCAGCGGGTTCGTCTAGCGCCAATAGGACGGGGTCAGTGGCCAAAGCACGCGCAATTTCCAGTCGACGTTGATCGCCATATGGTAACGACCGGGCAATATCGTTGGCCCTATCACCTATGCCAACGTAATCCAACAATTCCTGAGAACGGCGTTCTATAGCGGCTTCTTCAGCACGTGCTTTTTTACTACGGGTTATGGCACCAATCAGACCTGTATGCGTGCGTATATGTCGTCCTATCATGACGTTTTCTATTGCACTAAGGGCACCGAACAAACGAATATTCTGGAAAGTACGCGCCAACCCGACTTGCGCAATTTGGTGGGGCTGCAAACGGGTTAATTGGTGCCCCATGAAATTGCAGCTACCGGATTCGGGAATGTACAAACTGGTTAGCACATTAAACAGCGTGGTCTTGCCAGCACCATTAGGACCGATCAGGCCGTAGATATCACCTTTACAAATAGAAAAGCTAACATCCGATAAAGCCTGTAGGCCACCAAACCGTTTGCTTAGCTTATTAGCAACCAATAATAGTTCTGTCTTGGCAGCACGCGGATCAACGTTGTGAGGGGTAATGATAGCGCTCATGCCGGCCCCTGCTTGTTGCTAAGTTCTCGTCGCCGCACTGCAGATGGCCATAAGCCCGCAGGGCGAAATATCATGACCAGTACCATGGCAAAACCAAATAACAGCATGCGTATGCCTTCTGGGTCGAGTATGACTTCACCGAATACCGTTTGCTGCAAAGGCACTACGATGGCGCGCAAAAACTCGGGAAATACTGACAAGAGTATTGCCCCTAAAATCACCCCTGGAATATTGCCCATCCCCCCCAATACGACCATACACAAGATGGAAATGGACTCTGTCAGGCTAAAGCTTTCTGGGCTGACAAAGCCTTGCATAGAGGCGAACATCGCACCTGCTACCCCACCAAACGTAGCCCCCATCGCAAAGGCCAGCAATTTGATATTACGGGTATTGATACCCATAGCCTTGGCGGCAACCTCGTCTTCACGCACGGCTTCCCAGGCCCGACCTATCCTAGAGTTTTGCAAACGAGCACAGATCAATATGATAAGCAGCGTAATGGCTAATAACAGGTAGTAATACTTTTCGGGACCTGTAATGCGAAAACCAAACATTTCCTGGCTGCGCCCAAACGCAAAATCACCAAAAGAAAATGTATCGACCCGATTAATGCCCTGTGGGCCATTCGTGATATTAATGGGGGCATCCAGATTATTCATAAATATCCGGATAATTTCACCAAATCCCAAAGTAACAATAGCCAGGTAGTCTCCACGTAGCTTTAATACAGGTATACCTAGCAACACCCCAAACAAGGCGGCGAGGCTGACACCTATAGGTAAAACCACCCAAAACGGCAAATGCAGACCAAAATGTGGTGAAGCCAATAGCGCCCAAGCATAAGCACCTACTGCATAAAACGCGATATACCCTAAGTCCAGCAAGCCGGCAAAACCCACCACAATATTCAAGCCTAAGGCCAGCATGACATAGAGCAAGGCAAAATTCACCGTACGTATCCAGCTTTGACCAACCATGCCAAGTACAAAAGGCAATATGGCCAAGGTAAGACCTAACAGTGCTAAACCCAACCAAACCTTTAGCGACACGGCAGATGAGCGACGAGTTAAGGAGCTCATGCCCGGTCTCCTACGCGTTCACCCATCAAGCCTGAAGGTCGGAAAATAAGTACTAGGATCAATACTATGAAAGAGAATACGTCTTGGTAGTTACTGCCGAACACACCATTGGTCAGGTCACCGATATACCCTGCCCCTAAAGATTCAATAATGCCCAATAGCAAGCCACCTAACATGGCCCCACCCATATTCCCTATGCCACCCAACACTGCTGCGGTAAATGCCTTAAGCCCCAGCAAGAATCCCATAGTGTATTGGGCTACACCGTAATACGTAGTGACCATGACGCCAGCGACAGCGGCTAACCCAGAGCCTATCAAGAAAGCCACTGAAATTACGGTATTGATATTCACGCCCATTAAGCCGGCGACCTCGCGATTTTGCGCAGTCGCCCGCATCGCGGTACCTAGACGGGTACGGTGCACCACCAACAACAGGCCACCCATGATTAAGGTGGCTGTCAGAATGATAATAATTTGCAGCATGCTAATGCGTGCCCCACCCAGCTCGAATACCAATGGTTCTATGATGTGTGGAAAGCTTAAGTAATTACGTCCCCATATCATCATGGCTAGATTCTGAATAATAATGGACACCCCTATTGCGGTAATCAAGGCGGCCAAGCGCGGTGCACGACGCAAAGGGCGGTATGCAAATCGTTCGGCTGTCCAGCCCAGTGCCATGCACACAGGTATTGCGACCACCAAAGCCGCTGCCAAAGCAAACCAGACAGGTAAACCACCAGTGCTACCGCCAATTAAGGCTACAACCAAGGTAGTGGCGACCATAGCGCCCACCATAACCACATCGCCATGAGCGAAGTTAATCAGGCCTATGATGCCGTAGACCATGGTGTAGCCCAGTGCAACTAGCGCATACACACTACCCACAGTAATACCGTTAATCAATTGCTGCGTAAGTATATCCATGACGATGACTTAGTAAGTGCCCAGTGACGCCAGCACTGTGTGTCGGCCCCTAGACGGGATGCCGACACCTGGCTTTTTATGAGTACAGACAGCAACGCTGTCTACTTGAGACTACAACTTACTGAGCCTGACTAACCATAGTCTTGATCATTTCCCACTTACCATTCTTAACTTCGTACATGGTGACTGAAATTTCTTTCAAGTCACCTTTCTTATCGTAGGCAATGTGTTCACTGGTCGCACCTGAACGCTGTAAGGCTGCCAGCTTAGGTAGGTAAGCAGCAGGTTTGGCCGAACCAGCTTCTTTCATGGCAGTTATCATATTCCAGGCACCGTCATAGGCATAAGGTGCATAAACCCCTGGGTTGGTTTTAAAACGTGCTTTGTAATCGGCTTCAAATTTTTCACCTTTGGCCATGCTTTGCAATGGCACCCCAGCCAAGGACGCATAGGTCCCATTGGCCGCATCACCTGCCAGTTGCAAGAAGGTATCACTGCGCGTCATTTCACCTGAGACCAAAGGCGCCTCGATGCCCAGAGTCATCATTTGGCGGCGCATAGGGCCAGACTGGGCATCTAGACCGCCAAAGAAAATTGCATCAGGTTTTTTGGCCTTGATGTTGGTCAGGATGGCAGTGAAGTCATTGGCCTTGTCTGTGGTGTATTCACGGGCAATGATTTTACCGCCTGCGGCTTCAACTGCAGCAGCCACCTGGTCGGTCAGGCCTTGACCGTAAGCGGTACGGTCATCAATCAGGGCAATGTTTTTAGCCCCTAGATCTTGAACGATGAATTTTCCATTAGCTGCGCCCTGTTGGGTATCGCTAGTCATCATGCGGAATGTGGTGTCGTAGCCCTGCTCGGTGTATTCCGGCGATGTTGCCATCGCAATTTGAGGCAAGTCCGCATCGTTGTATACACGCGAAGCCGGAATGGTAGTCCCCGAATTGAAGTGACCTAATACCCCCTGCACGCCTTCATCGACAATTTGCTGAGCCACTTGGACTGCCGTACGAGGGTCTGCTTGGTCATCGCGCGAGACCAATTCAAATTTAGCAGTCTTTCCATCCAGTTGGATAGCAGCTTGGTTGGCTTCTTCTAGGGCGAGTTCCAGGCCGTTTTTCATGTCTTCGCCGTAATGCGACTGAGGACCGGTAAGCGGTGCAGCAAAACCCAGTTTTACTACGATATCGGCAGCGTGAACTGGCGCAAAGGCAAAACTGCTTGCGACAGCAGCCGCTGCCGCGAGTAGTTTAAATTTATTATTGGACTGCATGGTAGTCTCCGAGAAATAGGTAAGATTTCATTCAATCTAGTGGCTTATGAATTAAACCAAAAGTACAACCTTTTTTTAATGGGATGTAACCCTAAACATGCAGTGGGCAAAATACCCTAGCCCACCATCATAAGACTGGCATTACCACCAGCCGCCGCAGTATTGGTGCTAACCGACACTTCACGCACCAAACCTTCAATACGATAAATCTGACCAGACGCCAATTCATCACTGCTTTGCCCCTGTACCGACACGATAGGCCCTGGCCGTTCGGAAATTTTCTTGTTCAATTCACGCAATGCATCGCCATCACCCTCGAATAAGACCGCTTGGTAGTCACCAACCAGCAGTTCATCCAATGCCAGCAACTGAATAGCTTGCTGCTGTTCTGGCAGAAGACCTTGATAAAAGTCGCGACCTATTGGAGTATCTAAAAATAGCATTTGATTAGCGGTTTTTACACAGGCTTCATATTGCACCTGAGCCCCTATGACGCTGGCAGCTACGCAAAGTACGGTTCCCCTGGGTTTCAGGTAATACACGTTACTTTCCCCAGTAGGCCCTTCCAACACTTGTGCTTGGCCCTTGATACTATTCATTCCTGCACTGACGGGCAGATGATCAGGGCGCTGAGACAACATACGCAATAGATACAAAGGACCACCAGCCTTAGGACCTGTACCTGACAGACCCTCGCCACCAAAAGGTTGAACACCAACCACTGCCCCCACAACATTGCGGTTAACGTAAATATTACCGGCATGCACGCGCGCAGAGACCCTGGCAACCGTTTCATCCAACCGTGTATGCACACCAAAAGTCAGTCCATAGCCAGTGGCATTGATTGCATCCACTAAAGCATCCAAATTGTCCCGCTGATAACGCAACACATGTAACACAGGGCCAAAGACCTCGCGTTTCAAGGATTGAATATCATCAATTTCTATGACTGTAGGTGCAACAAAAGTACCGTGTTCGCAGGCTGCATCCAAGTGAAGCTGCTCGATATTATGCCCTGCCTCACGCATGGCCTTGATATGCGCCAGGATATTGGCTTGTGCTTCTGTATCAATAACCGGCCCTACATCCGTAGCCAAGCTATCAGGATTGGCCACTTGCAGTTCATGCAAGGCGCCACGCAACATGGTCAATACGTAGTCAGCACAATCTTCTTGTACACATAACAAGCGTAACGCCGAGCAACGTTGACCGGCAGAATCAAACGCCGAGGTCAACACATCAAAAACCACCTGCTCAGCCAAGGCAGAAGAATCAACGATCAATGCATTCTGACCTCCTGTTTCAGCCACCAAAGGGATAGGATGACCAGCGTCATCAAGACGTTGGGATAAGGTCCGGGAAATTAAATGAGCCACATCGGTGGAGCCAGTAAACATCACACCGCGGACATGGGGGCTGGCAACCAATGCCGCGCCCACCGTTTCCCCCTGACCTGGCAAGAGCTGTACTGCAGCACTTGGGACCCCTGCTTGATGTAATAGAGCAACGGCCTGTGCTGCGATCAAATTAGTTTGTTCAGCAGGCTTGGCCAATACGGGATTGCCTGCGGCCAAGGCTGCCGCGACCTGACCCATAAAGATAGCTAAAGGGAAGTTCCAGGGACTAATACATAACACCGGACCTAAAGGCCTATGGGTATCGTTAGAGAAATCTTGTTGTATTTGCCCGGCGTAGTAGCGTAGAAAATCAACAGCTTCACGCACTTCTGCAATCGCGTTAGGCAAGGACTTTCCTGCTTCACGTACGATAAGGCCCAACAAGGTCTGCATTGTGTCTTCTAGCAATTGGGCGGTGCGCAACAAACATTGAGCCCGTTCTTCTACTGGAGTCGCCTGCCAAATAGGTGCAACATGTACAGCTTGGGATAAGGCCTGCTTGATGTCCTTGTCAGTAGCCGTAATGACATAACCGACAATGTCGCGGTAATCGGCTGGGTTACGCACTACTTGAGCTAGGCTTTCATCCCAAAGGTAAGCCGTATCCCCCACCACAGGATGTGCACGCCAAGGATGAGACGCACCACTAAGCAAAGCGGCCGACAAAGAACCCAAGCGATGTTCGTTGTTTAGATCTAAGCCTGCTGAATTAAGACGCCCTGTTACTTGGTAAATATGCCGTGGTAAAGGAATTTTGTCATGTGGTAACCCCAAAGGTTGCAAACGCATAGCAGTGTCTACGGGATCAGCAATTAGACTGTCTATAGCAACAGACGGATCGCCTATCTGATTCACAAAAGAAGTATTTGCACCATTTTCCAGCAAACGCCTTACCAAATAAGCCAATAACGTTTCGTGAGTACCCACAGGAGCATAGATACGGCAAGGACGATTCAATTTACCCTGAGCCAATGAGCCAGTGACCTGATCGTATAGGGGTTCACCCATACCGTGTAGGCATTGAAACTCGTATTGCCCTGGATAATAATTTTGTCCGGCCATATGATAAATAGCAGACAGGGTATGGGCATTATGGGTAGCAAACTGCGGGTAAACGGCTTGCGGTGCAGCCAATAATTTGCGTGCGCACGCTAAATAGGAAATGTCTGTGTAAACCTTGCGTGTATAGACTGGATAGCCTTCCAAGCCATCGACCTGAGTCCGTTTAATTTCAGTGTCCCAATATGCACCCTTGACCAAGCGCACCATTAAACGGTGGCGACTGCGTTGAGCTAAATCAATAACATAGTCTATGACAAAAGGAGCACGTTTCTGATAGGCTTGAATCACAAAACCGATACCATTCCACCCTTTAAGGCCAGGATCAAAGCATAGTGACTCAAGTAAATCCAGTGACAGCTCCAGTCGATCAGCCTCTTCGGCATCAATATTCAAACCAATATCATAGCTGCGTGCCATATGTGCCAATGCAGTAATACGAGGCAATAGCTCTGTCATGACCCGTTCACGTTTGGCACGCGCATAACGTGGGTGCAGCGCCGACAGCTTGATTGATATACCAGCACCTTCGTAGATGCCACGTCCTTGAGTTGCTTTGCCTATCGCATGAATGGCTTGTTCATATGACGCGTAGTAGCGCGCCGCGTCGGCGGCTGTAGTGGCAGCTTCACCCAACATATCGTAAGAATAGCGAAACCCTTTTTCTTCGTGTTTACGACCATTCGCAATCGCTGCGGAAATAGTTTGACCTGCCACAAACTGCTCACCCATCATACGCATGGCGATATTTACGCCCTTGCGTATTAAGGGTTCACCGCCCTTACCAATAAGACGTGTCAAGGCCGTAGATAGTGATTGCTCGCTATTTACACTGACCAATTTACCGGTCAACATCAAGCCCCAAGTTGCTGCGTTTACAAATAAAGATGGGGATCCACCCATATGTGAACGCCAATCACCATGACTGATTTTGTCGCGTATCAAGGCATCGCGAGTAGCACGGTCAGGAATACGCAATAAGGCTTCTGCCAAACACATTAAGGCCACGCCTTCTTGGCTAGACAGTGAAAATTCCTGTACCAAGCCTTCGACACCGCCGCTTTTACCTTTACTGCGTAAACCCTGGACCAACTTTTTTGCCAGCGCATGAACATCTTGTGGCTGAGTGGTTTGCGCCAATTCGATCAGGCTAGGTAAACACTCGGGCTCTGGGCGTCTATATGCTGCTGTAATGGCCGCACGTAAGACCGACTGCGGCTGCACGTCCTGGGCGAACTCATAGAACGGCAGATAATTTTCTGGACTAACGGATTCATCGTCATGGGTATCGGAGTCTGGTGCGGATAAGTAGGCAATTTCAGCCGGTAGCTGCCCACGCTCTATCGCGTCTATATAGGCAATCACTGCCTGCTTGTGTAACCAATGAGGGGTACAACCCAGCCTGGTGGCTGCTACCCGTAAACGATCGCGTAACGCTTCGTCGACTTTAACCCCTAACGTTGTTGTCGCCATGACCTAAATTCCTGTTGCTTAACCTGTCTGGGTACTCAGACACAACTGAAATTGTAGACGGGTTGCACCTCAACTCCCATAAAGGTTAACCCTAAACAAGAGATCTAATTGTAGGTACAACCTTTGACGTGGACTTGGTTATTTTTTGAAATTAGGGGTTGGTCTTGCAACTGCGCAGCAATTAAAGCCGATACCTCATGTAAGGCCAGTTGGTGGCCTTTTACCATATCACTTATCGTACTTTGGACCGGCGTCAGTATTTGAGCTCCACATAACTTGACCTTAGCGTCAGCGATATTTAGTGGTGTCAATAACCAAGACACATCTAACGCAGAACGTTGTTGATACAAGGATTCAAATCTATGCACCCTAAGTTGAATTTTCCATACAGGTAAATCCAATGCTGCCACACTAGAGGCCGTATCCAAGGTATGCAGACTACGGCTAAGTTCACCGACAACAGCAAGACGTATTTGGTCAGCCAAAGGCGAGGCCCAAAGCGCTGTATTCAACGGTATCACTTGAGCGGTATCTGGCTGGGTAAACACAATTTGCGGTCTGTCGACCTCGGGGGGTACCTCGACCGCCTGTACATTAATCGCATAAGGCGCCATGACGGTAACGGACGCAGATTGCACACTGGGTACTACCGAATCAGATTGCAAGGTGTAGTACTTTGCAGCAGGAGCAGCGCAAGCAGCCAAGGTAAGCGACAGTGTAATAAGTCCCACAACACGGTAAAAATTCATATGACCTCTTAGGGACTGATAGACAAGGAGTTGCTGGCAGGCCCACGTATCAGCGAGCTAGGGTTAGTTTGTAGATAGTCCGCCAAACTACGCAAAGACCTGGCCGCATTGGTAATTTCTCGCAAAGTACTGTCTAGCCTATCGGTCATAGGCGCATCTTGCGCCAACATGGCCTCGGCATTGCTTAAAGCACCTTGAGCTGCCTTCAATGCCTGATTGGTACTGGGTACCACCTGAGTTTCTATACTAGCCAACAAACGGCTTAAGCCAACCACACTACCTCTCACCTCTTGGACCAAGGTATCGTAGGGTATGTTGTCCAGCTTAGTCACTATGCTACTGACCTGCTGCTGCAAGCGATCAAAGCTACCTGCTATCGTTGGCAATACCAGGGGAATCTGATGAGGATTAAAACTTACCGCTGATGCATCAGGAAAAAAGTCCAGGGCCACGTATTGTTGACCAGTCAGTAGGTTAGAAGCACGCAATTGTGCCCTAAGCCCGTGCTCGACCAAGGGTGCCAACAAGGCCTGCCCAGGGTAATCAATATTGGTATTCAAATCGATTAAGTTTTCATAGATCGCACCGAACCGTAAAGGATAGAGCTGAGCCTTGACCAAAGCAAAGAACCTTTTGGTCTCTGAGTTGTACTCAAGATCAATATCCACAACCTTGCCCAATTCCAGGCCTCGAAAATCAATCACAGCCCCCTCTGTTAGACCACGTACTGATTGCTGAAAATGCAATTCAATAGGAAATGGCATGCCATCAGGGTCAGCCATCGCCAGCGGCTCAGAGCTATGCAGTTGAAATACTTGCCCTGGATTCATTGATTTGAACTCACGCTCATCAGGGTTGGCAAACGCCAAGCCACCCGCTACCACTGCAGCCAATGAGTTGGTTCGTACATTAATACCCCCACCATCAAATGAAAAATCAATACCGCTGGCATTCCAAAAACGGGTATCAGCCCCAACAAATTGATCTGCAGGGGCGTCAACAAACACTTGTATATCTACGGCTTTGCCTATGGTATCCAGGTCATAGCCTATAACTCTCCCTACCGGGATACGACGAAAATACACCGGAGAGCCAATTTCTAAAGAACCCAGATCAGGTGCAGATAAACTAAAGCGCTTGCCTGGACGACCACTGACGACTTCTGGTGGTTTTTCTAAACCGGTAAAGTCATAAACGGCTGCGCCACTTCGCGTAACGCTGGCATCAACGCTAATGTATGCTCCTGATAACAAAGTGCCTAAGCCAGACACCCCACTAAGCCCCAGACGTGGCCTGACCACCCAAAACCGGGATCCTTCCTGCGTGATGAACTCTGCTTCGGTAGGACGAATTTCCACACTCACCAATACGTTGTTGCGATCAGGTGCCACCACAATACTTTTGACAACACCCACGACAACATCTTTATAGCGGACCTTGGTTTGGCCCACTTCCAAGCCATCAGCCGACTCAAAAGCGATGGTGATAGTAGGCCCAGTATTCACCCAGTTGCGTACTAATAAGGAAACCCCAACTAGCGCAGCTAATAGTGGAATGAACCATATCCAGGATATTCGGGTTGTTCGTGGGGGATGCACTACAGGTGAAGTTGGCTTCTTAGATTCTGTCATTACTTTCTTTTATGGGCGAAGTGCCGGGTCTTGATCCCAACCTTGGCGAGGATCATAACTGAGTGCGGCCAACATAGTCAGCACGACAACCATACCAAAACTGGCAGCGCCTGGTCCAGCCACTATTTCAGAGATTCCAGGAAAGTTAGCGAGTGCTGTCATTAACAACACCACAAACACGTCTAACATAGACCACTGACCAATAAACTCGACAGCTTCGTACAAGCGTGTACGTTGCCGTTGGATCACGGGACCCCGCCAACGATGATTAATTTGTAAAGCAGCCAGAACCAGCAGCTTCGTCATGGGCACAACCACACTGGCAAGAAAAACAATAATAGCCAAGTCCCAGGAACCCATATTCCAAAGCTCAATAACGCCACCCACTATGGTGTGCATGCTAACGCCTGTTGCAGTGCGTAACTGCATTACCGGCAAGATGTTGGCAGGTATGTATACGATACTGGCGGCAAGCAGTAAGGCCCACACCCTAGAGGTGGAGTCTGCTTTTCGGAAACGCACCCGCTCGCCGCAACGCTGACATGACGCCGATGGTTCTGACAATGGTGCATTTTGCACATATGCACACGCATCGCACGAAGCTATGGATTGTTCTAAATTAACCAAACCACCAGACATAGGCACCAACAAGGCATCCTCGGCATAACGCCATAGCCTGTGGGCTGAAAATCGACTTAATATCGTCAACAACACAGTTAATACAGCAAAACCCCACAAGCCAAATTCGGGCTCTAAGTGGGCAAACCCAGAAAACTTAACGATGGCCACCAACAGACCTAACATAAGTACCGGCACCATGCTCCAGGGCGCAAAGCGATGAAATAATCGCATACCCAGCTCGAAATCGGCCGACAAACGCCCAGCCCTGATCGACCATAACCCCCATAGCAAAAACAGTAACTGGCTTAATGGCAACCAAAACCCCACTAAACCAGTCATGATGGCCAAAATCCAATTACCTTGTTGCCAAGTTAGCCACAACGCACCAGGCAAGCTAGCTTGCACTGTGTTGCCTTGTATGGATAGTGTCGCTATAGGAGAGGCATTGGCTATGCAAAAAACAATCAGTGCCGCTATGGTCAGTGCAATCCAACCATCCAAAGGTACAGCGCTTTGTCTGTACAGCACGTACGAGCAACGCTCACAGCTTGCCATTGCACCTGGTGTAATCGCCACGCGCTGATGCACAGTGGCGCACTGAGGGCAACAAATCAACGGTTGACCAGCCATAGGCTAGTCAACCAGCTCGGGTTCCGGTCGTGATGGGCTTACCTGATCAGACGTATCCGAGGCGTCGGGAAACTCCAGTACAACCTTGTCGTCAACCAAGCCTACCTGCACATGACCGCCATCAGTGAGTCGCCCAAATAGCAATTCATCAGCCAGAGCACGACGTATAGTGTCCTGGATTAACCGCTGCATGGGCCGCGCGCCCATAGTAGGATCAAAGCCTTCTTTGGCTAAATGTTGACGCAGTTCTGGGGTGAATACGACATCGACTCGTTTTTCATGGAGTTGATCTTCCAGTTGCATCAGGAATTTGTCCACGACGCGCAGTATGATTTCCCGCGACAACGGCGTGAAGCCAATGATGGCATCCAGACGATTGCGGAATTCCGGGGTAAACATACGCTTGATATCGGCCATTTCGTCGCCAGTGCGCGACCCCGCTGCAAACCCTATCGTTGCACGGTTTAAGGATTCCGCACCAGCATTGGTGGTCATGACCAGTATCACATTACGAAAATCTGCTTTGCGGCCATTGTTATCTGTGAGCGTCCCGTGATCCATGACCTGCAGCAAGATGTTAAATACATCCGGATGGGCTTTTTCAATTTCATCCAGCAACAGCACGCAATGCGGCTGCTTGGTCACGGCTTCAGTTAACAGCCCCCCTTGATCAAACCCCACATAGCCAGGAGGCGCACCAATTAAACGCGATACCGTATGACGTTCCATGTATTCGGACATATCGAAACGCAGTAGCTCTATGCCCAGGACAAACGCCAACTGGCGCGCGACCTCGGTTTTACCCACCCCGGTAGGTCCAGAAAACAGGAATGAACCTATAGGCCGATCGGGACGACCCAGCCCAGATCTAGCCATTTTTATGGCGGCACTTAGGGCATGTATGGCATCATCTTGGCCAAACACCACGGTTTTCAGATCACGCTCTAAGGTAGCCAGCTTACCCCTGTCATCATTAGAGACAGTTTGTGGTGGAATACGAGCGATTTTGGCAACGGTAGCCTGGATTTCAGCCTTACCTATGACTTTTTTCTGGCGTGAACGTGGCAACAGACGTTGTGCTGCACCCGCTTCGTCGATAACGTCTATGGCTTTATCAGGTAAAAAGCGATCATTGATATGGCGTGCAGACAATTCGGCAGCAGCAGTCAGTGCTGCAGCCGAATAACGCACACCGTGGTGGGACTCGAAGTGTGTTTTTAAGCCACGCAGTATTTGTATGGTTTCTGGTACTGTTGGCTCGGCCACATCGACCTTTTGAAAACGACGCGATAAAGCATGGTCTTTTTCAAAAATACCGCGAAACTCGCTGTAGGTAGTGGCTCCCATGCACTTAAGCTGGCCAGACGACAATGCAGGCTTAAGTAAGTTTGAGGCGTCCAAAGTACCCCCCGAAGCAGAACCAGCCCCGATCAGAGTATGGATTTCATCAATAAATAATATGGCATTGCTGTTGTCTTTCAAACACTTGAGCACGCCTTTTAAGCGCTGTTCGAAATCACCGCGGTATTTAGTACCTGCCAGCAATGACCCCATATCCAGGGCATACACCTGGGCATCGGCCAAGATATCGGGCACATCTTTTTGGGTAATACGCCAAGCCAGGCCTTCGGCTATGGCCGTTTTACCGACACCGGCTTCCCCCACCAACAAGGGATTATTCTTGCGACGTCGGCACAATATTTGAATGACACGCTCTACTTCGTGCTGACGACCTATTAAGGGATCAATGCGACCTTGCAGGGCTTCAGAATTCAAGTCGGTGGCGTACAGTTCCAGCGGTGATTTCTGCTGATCGGATTTACGATCGGCTTCAGGCGCTGGCGTTTTCGCTGGTTCAGTTGGAGCGGCTTCGCCAGCACGAGTAATACCATGTGAGAGGTAATTCACGACATCCAGGCGGGTTACCCCTTGACGCTGTAAGTAATACACAGCATGGGAATCTTTTTCCCCATACATGGCTACCAGCACGTTGGCACCAGTAACCCGGTTCTTGCTGGAGTTACCCGAAGAAACATGCATGATCGCACGCTGTATAACACGCTGAAAACCTAGTGTAGGCTGGGTATCGACCTCATCTTCACCAGGAAATACAGGTGTATTTTCAGCAATGAATTTACGTAAATCAATACGTAAGGCATCCAGATTGGCTGAACAGGCGCGCAACACTTCGGCCGCTGCGGCATTATCCAGCAAAGACAGTAGCAAATGCTCTACTGTAATAAATTCGTGCCGCGCAGTGCGGGCCTCGACAAAGGCCATATGCAGGCTGACTTCAAGCTCTTCGGAAATCACGCTTCCTCCATAACATATCGGAGCGGACAAACAATTCGATAAAACCTATTCTACTGACTAAATCGACCTTGTGTATCAACAATAAATAGGCCACTGCATGGGTTTGGATAATGCATGCATTACGCAACAAACCTATGACTAGCAGATAAGATTACTATACCGGACTTTTTTACCAACAATAGCAATCTACGGACTAATTTGCCGTAACGGGGCTTCTGGCCACGAAATTCGAAAGCTATGCTTCGGGTGCTGGTTCCATTACACACTGTAATGGATGCTGCTGCTGATTGGCCGCTTGGCGTACCATTTCGACACGTGTTGCAGCAATATCACGGGGATAAACACCACATACCCCCCTACCTTCGTGATGGACCTTAAGCATGATCTGTGTTGCGCTATCGGGATCTTTACTAAAAATGCGCTGCAAGACCATAATGACGAACTCCATAGGAGTGTAGTCATCATTTAACAGCACCACTTGGTACATGGGTGGTGGTGCTAAGCGTTCCGACTGTCGGTCAAGAACGGTTTCCCGAGTCTTTTCAATTTGAGTAACCATATCAGATACTAGTGATTTCCATAGTTGACTACCTTAAGGTAAATTGAGCATTATCATCATATTCTGAGTGCCTAGTGGTATAAAGGTATGGCAGAAGGTATTGGCTAAAGGTCTATCCTTGTAGTCAAGTTCTTATGTAACACTATAGTCGAGGCAGCACGCATGTCAGATTCAACCACAAGCCCTGTATCAGGGGATACCGAAAAGCTTACTGGAACCGTTAAATGGTTTAACGATGCCAAGGGTTTCGGATTTATCACTCCCGACAATGGCGGTGAAGACCTGTTCGCCCATTTTTCGTCCATCCAAATGAATGGTTTTAAAACCCTCAAGGAAGGCCAAAAAGTCGCATTTGAAATTGCCCAGGGCCCTAAAGGCCAACAAGCGTTAAATATCACAGCGGCCTAATAAGTACCAAACCTACCATTCAGCATTTCACCAATAAATGAACAAATTTTACCGTTTGAAGGGGCTTTTAGCCCCTGTTTTTTTAAGTATCGCCAGCTTATTACCTAGCTCAGTCGTAGCTCAAGCCATGCTGTTGCCCGTAACTGAACTTAAAATTTCCCAATATGCCGTACAAGCCGAGGTTGCAGCCACTGACGCCAGCCGATCTTTTGGACTAATGCACCGCCAGTCTTTACTGCCTAATCATGGCATGTTGTTTGTATTTGACAGCCCTGCAGGCCATTGCTTTTGGATGAAAAACACGCCCCTGCCCCTGTCTATTGCCTTTATTGCCCCAGACGGCCGCATATTGAACATCGCCGATATGCAACCCTATAGCGAGCAAAGCCACTGCCCTACTGCTGCCGCACTATACGCTTTGGAAATGCAACAAGGGTGGTTTCGTGATCGCAAAATCCAGGCGGGTGAACAGATTACCGGCTTACCCAAACGCCTTAATTAAACTCGCTCTAGGATAACAGCAATACCCTGGCCTACGCCTATGCACATAGTACACAGTGCGTAGCGACCACCTATGCGATGCAACTGATTCACTGCGGTAATCGCCAACCTGGCGCCACTGGCGCCTAGTGGGTGGCCCAAGGCAATAGCGCCACCATTTGGGTTGACCCTGGGATCGTCGTCTTGCAATCCTAGCAAACGCAATACGGCCAGACCTTGTGCAGCAAATGCCTCATTTAGTTCAATGACGTCTATTTGACCCAAGGTAAGACCTGCCAAGCCTAAAACTTTTCGTGTGGCAGGTACAGGGCCTATACCCATGATGCGAGGCTCTACACCCGCACACGCCATAGCAACTACCCTGGCCCTAGGTGTCAAGCCTTGTTCACGTGCCATGATCCCTGAAGCAATTAACAAAGCGCATGCGCCATCATTTACCCCAGAGGCATTACCCGCAGTGATCGAGCCGTCTGCCCTAACAATGGGCTTTAAACGAGTTAACGCTTCCAGACTGGTTGGACGTGGGTGTTCATCTGTGTCTATGACCAAAGGATCACCCTGGCGTTGTGCAATATGCACAGGGGTAATTTCTTCTTTAAATATACCCGCCGCTTGGGCTGCTGCCGCTTTCACCTGGCTAGCCAAGGCAAAAACATCCTGATCGTGGCGTGAAACTTTGAACTGATCAGCCACATTTTGAGCTGTCTCAGGCATGGAGTCTATGCCATAGCGCGATTCTATTAGCGAGTTAACAAAACGCCAACCTATGGTGGTGTCGTAGATATCGGCCTGACGTGACCAAGCGCTACTGGCCTTACCCATGACAAAAGGCGCGCGACTCATGCTCTCGACGCCACCTGCCAGTATTAAGCCTGCATCACCCGAGCGTATTGCCCTAGCAGCTGAGCCTATCGCGTCCAACCCAGAACCACATAAACGATTAATGGTAGCACCGGGTACGTCGGCAGGCAGGCCAGCCAGCAAGGTCGCCATATGAGCGACGTTACGGTTGTCTTCGCCTGCCTGGTTGGCACAGCCTAGAAACGTGTCATCGACACGTGCCCAATCTACGCCAGGATTACGCTGTAGCAGAGCTTTCAGTGGTATTGCAGCTAAGTCATCGGCACGTACTGGTGCCAACCCCCCGCCGTAGCGACCAAAGGCCGTACGAGTTGCATCACAAATGTAAGCCTGCCCTGGCATGATTAGCCCAGATTAGCAGCAGCAAAATCCCAATTAGCCAAGGCCCAAAAGCTTTCCAGATACTTGGGACGTGCGTTACGGTAATCGATGTAATAAGCATGTTCCCAAACGTCACAGGTCAGCAGTGCAACATCGGAAGTGGTCAATGGTGTAGCGGCATTGCTGGTATTGACGATATCTAGCGAACCGTCAGTTTTCTTAACCAACCATGTCCAGCCTGAACCAAAGTTGCCAGCTGCCGATTTATTAAAGGCATCTTTAAACGCGTCAACACTGCCCCATTTGGCATTGATAGCATCTAGCAAAGCACCGGTAGGCTGACCACCACCATTAGGGGACAGGCTGTTCCAGTAAAACGTGTGGTTCCAGACCTGAGCAGCGTTGTTAAATACGCCACCCGAGGATTTTTTGACGACATCTTCCAAGCTGGCCGATTCGAACTCTGTACCAGCAACCAGGTTATTTAGGTTGGTTACGTAAGTTTGATGGTGCTTACCATGATGAAACTCCAGGGTTTCTTGGGAAATGTGAGGAGCGAGCGCATCGATAGCGTAGGGAAGCGCGGGTAATGTAAATGCCATGATCAAATCCTTATAAAAAACCAACAAGCGCAATAAGCGCTTAGGAATATCGAACTACAACGATAATTTATAGCAGGGCGTGGGCTTGCGTAACGGTAACGAGCACGCTACCCCGACCCAGCTCGACGCTGAGTCGTTCGCCAACACTTAAGTCTAACGCATTTTTAACAATGTCCTGCTGCTCATTTCTGACAATGGCATAACCCCGCTCAAGAATTTTCTCGGGATTTAAGGCGTGCAAAGTTTGCACAGCGGCCAAATAGCGACGTCGTTGGTTGTCTAGCGCACGTTGCCCAGCAGCAGATAATTGCTGCAATTGGCGCTGCACATCCTGCCGGTAATGCTGTAATTGTGGTTGTACATAGACCAGCCGAGATTTAACCGCTATGAAACGGACACGTTTTTTATCGTAATCCTGCAATGCTGCCCGACCTAACCTGTTCTGTAAGTTTAATAAGCTTTCACCTTGCTGTACTAAACGTTGCTTGGGCGACACCAAACGCCCAACCGCCCTATCCAGTCTAAGTGAAGCGCGCTCAAAAACGCGTTGTTGTTGATTACTTAACAATGCGCACAATGCTTGTACTTTATCTAATAAATCCTGACGCGGCCTGCAAGCCAATTCAGCAGCCGCAGTCGGTGTAGGAGCACGCAAGTCAGACACAAAATCTGCTATCGAAAAGTCAGTCTCATGCCCCACGCCACTGATCACCGGTATCGGACTACTTGCAATCGTGTGCGCCAAGGCTTCGTCATTAAAGCTCCATAAGTCTTCCAAACTGCCCCCGCCGCGCACTAATAATAAGGTATCGACTTCAGCCCTAGCGATAGCGGTTTGCATCGCCTTGATCAGTTGAGCTGCCGCGTCAGCCCCCTGAACAGGGGATGGATAGATAATCACCGGCACGTGGGGAGCGCGACGCTGCAAAGCGGATACCACATCGTGCAGTGCAGCCGCACCCAAAGATGTCACGACACCAATAGCACGTGGCATAGGAGGAATGTCACGCTTACGCTCGGGATCAAACCAGCCCTGAGCTGCGAGCTTTTCTTTCAGTGCTAGAAAAGCCTCGTGTAAATCACCACGGCCAGTGCGGCGCATGGACTCGACCTGAACTTGATAGTCACCACGCGGCTCGTATAGGCTGACTGTCACACGGAATTCAAACTTATCACCCGCTTTGGGTTGTAGACCAGTGGCCAGCGCCCTGCCTCGGAACATGACTGCTCTGACAGTAGCAGCTTGATCCTTAATCGAAAAATACCAATGCCCAGAAGCCGCCTGAGTGAAGTTAGAAATTTCCCCCCTAACCCAAAGACGAGAAAACTGTGTTTGTAGCAATTGCGCTACCTGCTGGTTCAGTTGCGCAACCGTCCAGACCTCGTTTTCCGGGTATTGCATGTCGTTTTTACTCATGGATAGCCTGTTGTAAGCCTTTCTGTCCACAGAAGAAAATAGTTTGTCAAATGGGTGGAATATCAAGCCGATTCGCTACAGTCAGTAGCATTAGCTTTAGATAAACACTGTAAGCTGCTGATTAATAACGAATTATATATAATATGACAATTGGATGAAAATTAACCATTGAACCTCTAGGCGCTCTAAATCCTGACTATCAGAGTAGTTATGCACAGAATTATCCACAGTTTCTGTGGATACCCGCGGGAAAGCCAGTATTCATGCCGATCCAAGAGTTTTTTTGCTAACATTGTTACTGTTGCCTGGACTGCCTGGGCCAAAACACCTAGCCATCTTTTGGGCCGGAGACACAACCTTGCTAGATATTCTACAGGCCGCAGGATGGCCAATTTGGTTCTTAGTCGCCACATCCGTTTTAGGATTGGCAATAATTATTGAACGCCTGCTAACGCTACGCCAAAAAAACATTATGCCGCACCGCTTACCCGGTCAGGTGGCTGAACTGTACCGCAAAGACAACGACAGCCCCGAAGCCATTTTGCGTTTGGCCGGTAGCTCGCCCTTAGGACGAGTCTTAGCAGAGGTTCTGTCCACTCGCCATGAAGACAACGCATCACGGGTCGCCGCTGTTGAAGACATAGGAAAAGACGTCGCTCATCGTTTAAACCGATATTTGCCTGCCCTAGCCACCATTGCTGTCGTTGCTCCACTACTGGGATTATTCGGCACCGTGGTGGGCATGATAGAAATTTTTGCATCCTACACGCCTGCCGGCGGTGACCCTAGCCAATTGGCGCGCGGCATATCCATCGCCCTGTACAATACCGGGTTTGGCATACTGATCGCTATTCCTGCCTTGATATTCCATCGCTACTTTCGTTCTCGGGTAGATCATTACCTGCACCAAATGGAGCGCGAAGCCAGTGCCTTGAATCGCTTGCTCAATCACGGATCCTCCCAATGAATTTCCAAAGCAAGCGCTCAGAAGATGATTTAGAAATCAATCTAATCCCTTTAATTGACGTGCTGCTGGTCATACTTATTTTCCTGGCAGCGACAACCTCGTTTACACGCTTTAATCAGATCAAACTGAATCTGCCGCAGGCCAGTGCCGACCAGATTGATCTACAAGCAATGAATATTGCCATCAGCCAAGAAGGCCTGTATGCCCTGGACAACAACTTGCTGAATGCCAACAATAGCCAAGACATCGCTCAAGCCCTAAAACAGGCCAGTCAGGGCCGCGAAGATGTCAGCCTTATCATTAACGCTGACGCACGCACAGCCCACGAATCCGTCATACGCGTTATGGAAGCGGCCAGACTGGCTGGTATCACACGTGTCAGTTTTGCCACCCAGGACGTCCATTGAGCTTCAACGCCCGACTTGCTCAAGTCGCCCATAACATTTGGCAGCGCAAAGGCTGGGCCAGCACCCTACTACTACCGCTAGCGTGGCTCACCGCAGTCTTTGTACGTCGCAAAACAGCCCGTTACTTGGCCCATCCTCAGGACGTTTTCCACAGTCACTTACCCGTAGTGGTGGTGGGCAATATTTATGTAGGCGGCACAGGTAAAACACCTGTAGTTATGGCGCTGGTGCAGGCGTTGCAAAAATATGGTTGGCATCCCGGTGTAATTAGCCGTGGTTACGGAGTAGCAGCCTCTGGGAAAGCTCTGGTAGGTAATGGTGCACTAAATCCACAAGTATTCGGTGACGAACCCACCCTGATTTCCAAGACTACGTCAGCACCCGTCGCTGTACATCCAAATCGTCCTCGAGCGTTGCAAGCCCTACTACAAGCCCACCCTACGGTTGATGTTGTAATCGCCGACGATGGCTTGCAGCATTTGGCTTTAGGCCGGGACCTGGAAATTCTGGTTCAAGATGGCCGTGGTACTGGCAATGGCCGTTTATTACCAGCTGGCCCTTTGCGCGAATCGGTAGAAAAACTACAGCACGTCGATGTGGTGATCAATAACCTGCAAGCCGATGATGTCATAAGTCTGCCCACCACTGCCAAGCCACTGCATGTTGTCATGCGCTTGCAAGCGGTACGAGCCGTTAACTTGGTCAGTGGTCAAGATATGGCCTGGGCCGACTGGCTAGCACAGCATCGCCAAGACAGCATTAGCGCCGTAGCAGCCATTGGTCAGCCACAGCGATTTTTCACCATGCTGCAAGCCCAGGGCCTGCAGTTAACTGACACAGTGGCATTACCTGATCACTATGCATATGTGTCCTCGCCCTTTACTGTCCTGCAATCAAGCACAATACTGATCACTGCCAAAGATGCGGTCAAATGCATGAATTTTTCCGATCCTCGCTTGTGGGCGGTACATATAGAACCGGTTTTTTCCGTTCCCTGTTGGCTGGAAAGTGTGCATCAACGACTGCTGACTGTGGCGGCAACAAAAGCAAGCATGGCATCGCCAATACGCTAACGTTAAACTGATAGTTTTATTCTTTCCATTCCCACGGAGCACCACATGGAAAACCGCCTGCTGGAAATACTGGTATGCCCCCTATGCAAAAGCCGCCTACAAGTAGACCGCGCACAGCAAGAGCTAATCTGCAAAGCAGATAAACTGGCTTTCCCTATACGTGACGGCATACCCGTAATGCTAGAAAGCGAAGCACGCAAGCTTTCACCAACTGATGCTTCAAACCACCCAGCGCCATGAGCTTCATTGCCATCATCCCGGCTCGGGCATCCAGCACTCGCTTACCCGATAAACCCTTGCTAGATATAGGCGGTAAGCCTATGGTGATCAGAACCGCAGAACAAGCCGCACGCTCCAACGCGATACAAGTTGTTATTGCCACTGACGATATCCGCATACACGATGTAGTCCGCGAGCACGGTTTTACAAGTTTGCTAACCCGCGCTGACCACCCCACTGGCACTGACAGGCTATCCGAAGCGGCTGCACAATTAGGTTTGGCGCCAGACGCCATTGTGGTTAACGTCCAGGGTGATGAACCACTGATCAATCCAGAGCACATCAATGCCGTTGCTGCCTTGTTACTTGCCCACCCACAGGCCAGTATTGCTACTTGCGCCTGCCCTTTAACTGACGCCCAAGCCTTGTTTAACCCTAATGTCGTTAAAGTCGTCTGCAACCAGCAACAACACGCCCTATATTTTTCACGCGCTCCTATACCCTGGGCTCGCGATGCTCTAGCCCAAGGCGAACGTGTACTGGCTGGTGGTCTGCCGGCTCTACACCACATAGGTTTGTATGCTTACCGCGCTAGCTTCCTGGCACAATTTCCCAAATTACCTAGCGGCCCTTTAGAACATTTCGAATCCCTAGAACAATTACGTGCACTAGAAAACGGCCACCAAATCGCCGTACAAACCATGACTTCGCCCCCTGCAGCAGGGGTAGACACTACCGAAGACTTGATCCGAGTACGCGATCTATTTCTAAATCGGTTATAAATCGACTTCTAATTCCCGAACGTTAAGGTCTAGTCCTGCAAAACTTGCTGCGTTGCGGCATAATCGGAACATCAGAAAATCAGCTAAGTAAACCTCAGGAGAAACACAATGCGATTAATATTGTTAGGCCCCCCCGGCGCGGGAAAAGGCACGCAGGCGACATTCATTACCGAAAAATTTGGCATCCCCCAGATTTCCACCGGTGATATGCTGCGCGCTGCTGTCAAAGCACAAACCCCCCTAGGCCTAGAAGCCAAGAAGGTCATGGATGCTGGTGCGCTGGTCTCTGACGATTTAATCATTGGTCTAGTGCGTGACCGCCTGCAGCAACCTGACTGCCAAAATGGTTACCTATTCGATGGTTTTCCACGCACCATCCCCCAAGCTGATGCATTGAAAAACGCTAACATTCCATTGGACTACGTACTGGAAATCGATGTTCCTGAAGAAAACATCATAGAACGCATGAGCGGTCGCCGAGTACACCTTTCCAGTGGACGCACCTACCACACCACCTTCAACCCACCTAAAGTTGCCGATATCGACGATATCAGTGGTGAGCCCTTAGTACAGCGCGAAGACGATAAAGAATCTACAGTGCGCCACCGTTTGTCGGTATATCGCGACCAAACCCGTCCACTGGTTGATTATTATTCCCAATGGGCAGAATCCGGACAAGCAGAAGCGCCTCGCTACCGCAAACTATCCGGCTTGGGTTCACTGGATGAAATCAAAACCAGAATTTTCCAGGCGCTACACGCCTAATGTCCTAGCCGACGGCATATACCGTCAATAACTACGAGAAATACCATGGAGATCAAAAACAAGGTTTTTATTATTACTGGCGGAGCCTCGGGTCTAGGTGCGGGTACTGCCCGTATGCTAGTTGCCGAAGGCGCCAAAGTCGTAATTGCTGACGTACAAGACGAACTAGGAAAAAAACTCGCTGAAGAGCTTGGGCAAATATATGTTCACTGCGATGTCACCCAAGAAAGTGATGGTCAAGCAGTTATCGCTGCTGCCACTGCTGCGGGTTCTTTATTCGGCCTGATTAACTGTGCCGGTGTGGCTCCAGCTTCACGCACAGTAGGACGCAATGGTCCACACGCCCTGGACATGTTCCAGAAAGTCGTGATGATCAATCTGGTGGGTACATTCAACATGACGCGTCTGGCCGCAGCGGCCATGAGCGAAAACGCCCCTGAATCCACTGGTGAGCGCGGCGTTATTATCAATACCGCATCGGTAGCTGCCTACGATGGTCAAATCGGCCAAGCTGCTTATGCCGCATCCAAGGCCGGTGTGGTGGGCATGACCTTACCGGTTGCTCGCGACTTGTCGAAAGTTGGCATACGCTGCATGACAATAGCTCCCGGAATCTTTGGTACACCTATGATGTTTGGTATGCCCCAAGAAGTACAGGATTCCTTGGCTGCCAGCATCCCCTTCCCTTCGCGCTTGGGTCGTCCCGAAGATTACGCCAAACTGGTTAATAGCATCATTACCAACGAACTGCTGAACGGCGAAACCATACGCCTGGACGGTGCCATCCGCTTGGCACCAAAATAAGCTAACCATGAGCCTGCTTCGGTCAGCAGCGACCGTTAGCAGCATCACGCTGCTTTCACGCATCACAGGCCTGGTCCGCGACATACTGATAGCCAGTTCGTTCGGGGCTGGGCCACTTACAGACGCCTTCTGGGTTGCATTTCGGATTCCTAATCTGCTGCGCAGATTATTTGCCGAAGGTGCTTTCTCGCAGGCTTTTGTCCCCATACTGGGACAAATTCGCAGCACCCGCCCGTCTGAAGAGGTCCGCATCTTATTAGATAGGGTTGCACTGCTATTAACAGTCGCATTAATGATGGTTACCTTGGCTGGCATTATTGCCGCGCCTTGGGTAGTCAGTGCAATGGCAAGCGGCATGCGCGCCGCAGATCGCCATACCGAATTCGAAGCCGCCATCTGGATGACACGACTGATGTTTCCCTACATCGTTTGTATGTCTTTAGTGGCCTTTGCTTCTGGGGTACTAAACACCTGGAGCCGCTTCGCCATACCAGCACTTACGCCGGTATTACTTAACGTTTCCATGATAGCCGCCAGCTTGTTTTTGGTGCCTTATTTCAGCACCCCTATCTATGCATTGGCTGTAGGGGTCATGATAGGTGGCGTAGCACAGTTACTGGTGCAATGGATGGCCTTACAGCGTCTGGGACTACTACCGCGTTACTCGGCCCGTATCGGCCAAGCCTGGCAAGATCCAGTGGTGCAGCGCATAATGAAACAAATGCTACCCGCCATACTGGGTGTCTCGGTAGCTCAGATTTCACTCTTGATCAATACGAACATTGCCACTTGGCTAACGCCTGGCAGTGTTACCTGGCTATCGTTTGCAGACCGCCTAATGGAATTTCCTACTGCCCTGCTAGGGGTAGCACTAGGTACCGTACTACTGCCTCGCTTATCAGCGGCTCACGCCAAGAACAACACCTCGGACTATAGCCAGCTACTGGATTGGGGCTTGCGTTTGGTGGTGCTATTGGGGCTGCCCGCTGCTTTAGGATTGGCACTGTTATCTGACGGCTTAGTGGCAACCTTGTTCAACTACGGCGCGTTCAATGGTGACGATGTCGCTCAAACTCAAGTCGCTGTTATGGCCTATTCGGCCGGCTTACTAGGGCTACTTGCCGTAAAAATACTAGCACCAGGCTTCTATGCCAAGCAAAATATACGTACGCCAGTAAAAATCGCCATGATAGTGCTGGTACTGACCCAGCTATTCAATGTTATTTTTGTGCCTATGTATGCTCACGCTGGCCTAGCCCTGTCGATAGGCCTAGGGGCAGTGCTCAATGCCTTGATGTTATTCACCTTATTGCTGCGTCACAAGCTTTATACCCCAGGGCCAGGTTGGATCAAATTCTTGTTACGCATTGCCCCTTCCATTGCCGCATTAGCTGCCGTATTGTTAATAGCTAACCAGCATCTAGATTGGATTGCCTTAGGTGGCACCCCCTGGATCCGGGTAGCGTGGCTACTGGGCGTACTATTCGCCAGCGCATGCAGTTATTTCATCACCTTGTTCTTATGCGGTTTTCGACCACGTGACTTTACACGACGACGTAACTGAGCTAGAATAGTCGTCTTTGCCAACTTAGCCTAACAGTTAACAGTTACAGGATTTACCGAATAATATGGCCAATACCGCCCAAGCTCGTAAACGCGCCCGTCAATCGGTGCAGCGCAACAAACACAACGCTAGCCTGCGCTCCATGCTGCGTACTTCGATCAAACGCGTTCGCCAGGCTATCGAAGCCGGTGACAAAGCAGTCGCTGCTGATGTTTTCCAAAAAACCACCAGCGTCATTGATCGCATCGCCGACAAAAACATCATTCACAAAAACAAGGCCGCTCGTCACAAAAGCCGTCTTGCAGCTGCAATCAAAGCACTAGCCTGATAGCTGCCACGGCTTAGACGGCAAAACACATCAGGCGCTATGTCGCTCGATAAAAAGGACGCTATTAGCGTCCTTTTTTTATGGCATCAACCTGTTGCTTTCAATATAAACGCCTATGGCGCCGTTTTAAACACGCATGTGTTTTAACAGGCGCTAGTCGTCGTCTAAATTTATACCTGATGTTTTCAGATGGTTGTCTTTGGCAAAGCCACAAACAAAATTCCACGCCAAGGGATCCAGGTCATGTAGACGCTGATCGACAACCACACAACGGACATTGTCAATTACTTTAGGAAAGACATAAGGTGAATACGTCAGGTATCCACCTGCCGATCCTGGTGGACGAAACTGCGACATCACACCAGCCAGTCGTTCGGCCCAGTCACTGGGTCGAAAGCGCTGGCCTTCGTGTGTAACGCCATGAATAACTAACTGCTGAACACGATGTGTCATAGGCTCCTGCGGACATATCGCACGTAATAGGCGCGTGCGGAACTTTCGCTACGCCGCGAATTGTATATGATAGCTACCTTCACTATAAACCCGCAGCTATGGACATACGTCGTAAAGTTTTACCGACTACCATGCCACGGGGTAAGATGACTCTTTTAAAACAAGGCTTATTTATGTCTGACGCCCACCCAACTACAGGCCCACTGCGCCACTTCCTGCAATTTCGCGACTTGTCGAAACAAGAAATCCAGTATGTACTAGATAGGGCGCGGCTAATAAAAAACAAATTCAAACGCTACGAGCCGCATCACACCTTGCATGATCGTAATCTGGCTATGGTTTTTGAAAAAGCCAGTACACGCACGCGTGTATCCTTCGAGGCGGGTATGTACCAATTGGGTGGCGCAGTCATACATCTTACCACTGGCGACTCACAACTAGGCCGTTCCGAGCCCATAGAAGACACTGCCCGCGTGATTTCACGCATGGTAGACCTGGTAATGATACGTACCTTCGAACAAACCCGCATAGAGCGTTTTGCAGCGCACTCACGCGTACCCGTCATTAATGGCCTAACCAATGAATTCCATCCGTGTCAGATCCTGGCCGATATCTTCACCTTTATCGAGCACCACGGCCCTATTACAGGAAAAACGGTCGCTTGGGTAGGTGATGGCAACAATATG
This sequence comes from Alcaligenaceae bacterium, assembly GCA_013416485.1. GTDB lineage: Bacteria > Pseudomonadota > Gammaproteobacteria > Burkholderiales > Burkholderiaceae_B > JAGOAJ01. Next base: position 56,400 of record JACCEO010000007.1, on the reverse strand, counting down.
GCGTATACCTGGCTACAAGCGGCCGAGCTACTCAACTTTCGCCTGCACGTTTCTACACCAAAAGCGTATCAGCTAGACCCTGCTCGTATAGGCACCCCATCCCCCACCATCTTCCAAGCGTTCGATGATCCCATACAAGCCTGTAAGGGTGCGCATTTGGTTACCACTGACGTTTGGACCAGCATGGGCTACGAAGATGAAAACGAACAGCGGCGTAAAGCGTTTGCCGATTGGTGCGTTAATGCCGACATGATGGCTGTTGCTGACCCCAAAGCCATATTTATGCACTGTTTGCCGGCTCATAGGGGCGAAGAGGTCACCGCTGACGTGATCGACGGACCACAAAGCGTAGTTTGGGAAGAAGCCGAAAATCGTTTACATGTACAAAAAGCATTGATGGAGTTTTTGCTACTAGGCCAAATCAACTAAAAGCACCTTGCATTCACAAAAAAGCCCCGGATACTAGAAATAATCATTCTAGTATCCGGGGCTTTGAAGATATCGCCTAGCGTTTATTTCTTGGTGTCATCTTTCAATTGCGGTATAGCTGATGCACCAGCAGGTGACAACAACCCTGCTTGCACATACGTGAACAGTTTATTGCGCGTATCTACGATGTCCAGATTGCGCATGGTTAATTGACCAATACGGTCACGTGGTGAAAAGCTGGAATCCACTTTTTCCATGGATAAGCGATCAGGGTGATAGGTCAAGTTTAATGACTCTGTATTCAAAATAGAGTAGTCATTACCACGGCGCAGCTCCAATGTAACTTCACCAGTGACTGCACGCGCCACCCAGCGCTGCGCGGTTTCACGCAACATAATGGCTTGTGGATCGAACCAACGGCCCTGATACAACAAACGGCCCAAACGCAAGCCATTCATGCGGTATTGCTCGATAGTATCTTCATTATGGATACCAGTGACCAAGCGCTCATAAGCAATATGCAACAACGCCAAACCAGGAGCTTCGTAGATACCGCGACTTTTTGCCTCGATAATACGGTTTTCTATTTGATCGCTCATACCTAAGCCATGACGTCCACCTATGCGATTGGCTTCCAGGAACAACTCAACACTGTCGCTGTACTCGACACCGTTTAAAGCAACAGGATGCCCTTCTTCGAAGCGCACGGTGACTTCTTCGGCTTTGACTTGGACGTCATCACGCCAGAATGCCACACCCATAATAGGCTGCACTATGCGTATGCCCGCATTCAGGTATTCCAGATCCTTGGCCTCGTGAGTTGCACCCAGCATGTTCGAGTCAGTGGAATAGGCCTTTTCAGACGACATTTTGTAGTCAAAACCAGCTTGCTGCATGTATTCGGACATTTCCGAGCGGCCGCCCAGCTCATCAATAAAGGTCTGATCCAGCCAAGGCTTGTAGATTTTCAAATCAGGGTTGGTCAATAGGCCATAGCGATAAAAACGTTCTATATCGTTGCCTTTGTAGGTGCTGCCATCGCCCCAGATATTGACATCGTCTTCTTTCATGGCTGCTACCAGCATAGTACCGGTAACTGCACGCCCTATAGGCGTGGTATTGAAGTAGGTAACGCCTGCGGTGGAAATATGAAACGCGCCACATTGCAAAGCGGCAATGCCTTCGGCAGCCAATTGACTGCGGCAATCCACCAGACGCGCGGCTTCAGCGCCATACTCCATCGCTTTGCGAGGGATAGCATCGTAATCAGGTTCGTCGGGTTGGCCCAGGTTAGCCGTGTACGAATAAGGTATGGCACCTTTATTTCGCATCCACAACAAGGCGGCACTAGTGTCCAGCCCACCGGAGAACGCGATACCGACCTTCTGGCCGACAGGAATTGTTTCAAGAATGCTTGTTGTCATTGTCAGATCAAATGCCTTGGAAATGGGGTTCAGATACTTAGGCATTATATCCCCCCATGCTTTGCGCGCTTAGCCCCTGCATCAAGGTGGTTTTCCTACAACATCGCCTAGGGTTTTTACTAGAGTTATATAAGATGCATTGAGATTCGTAATGATAATGATTACTATTGCCAATCTTAATAGTAAAACCAAATCTTAACTTCTGGAGTAGCCTAATGTCACACCCTAAACGCGTCCACAAAGAACGCGCACTTACACTGAGTTTTCTGTATATCGCGATTTGTAGCGCGTTGGCCGCCCCTGCATTGGTCAATGCTCAGCAAGAGTCGATATCAGAATTAAGTCCGGTAAAAGTACAGGGATCGGGACCGGGCTTTCAACCCGAAGCTGTGCAATCGACGAAATTTCAGGCGCCATTACTCGATACGCCACAATCCATCACCATCGTCCCTGCCGAAGTACTAAAACAGCAAGGTGCCCAAAGCTTGCAAGATGTTTTGGGCAATGTACCTGGCATCACCTTTTCTTCAGGTGAAGGTGGTGCTGGTTGGGGGGATATGTTCACCATACGCGGCTTTTCGGCCGAACAAAGCATCACGACCGACGGCGTACGCGAAAGTGCCCTGTCCACACGTACCGATATTTTCAACCTGGAGCAGGCCGAAGTCTACAAAGGCACCGGTTCGGTGGAATCAGGGGTTGCCGCTATTGGCGGTTCAGTCAACTTGGTCAGTAAAAGCCCTAAGCTTGATCAGTTTTACGATTTCAGCACTGCCTTAGGCACAGACAGGCACCGTCGCGTCACAGCCGACCTAAATCAACCCTTAGGCGAGTCCTTCGCTTTTCGCTTGAACGCGATGTACCACGAGAACGAGGTCGCGGGTCGCAAACACACAGACTTCGAACGCTGGGGTGTAGCGCCATCACTGGCTTGGGGCTTGGGTACCTCAACCCGTATAGTCGCATCTTACTTCCATCAGAAAGACAAAAACACCCCTGACTTTGGTGTACCCATGAGCCGTAATGGTGGACGCATGCAAGGCATAGAGCGCGACTACTGGGGTGGTTTTAGCAATGCCGATATCGAAGAAACCGAAAACAATAGCGCCACCCTACTAATAGAACACGACTTCAATGACAAAACTTCTATACGCAACCAGACTCGCTGGGCTGAAACCAAACGATTTACTTTACTAAACACAGGTGGAAGGCTGCTAAATGCAAATGGAGCGACTGGTCTGGGCGATCAGAACATCACCGTCGGAAGCAGTGACTATTGGGGTTACGATAACGCAGGCAATGAAACCTATCCGACCGGATACTTAGCCGTTCCGCGTTTAAGCCCAAACCACAACTCCTATAAGGGAACGGTAATCGCCAACCAAACGGATCTAAATTTCGACTTTAGTACTGGAACGGTAAGGCATCAGTTATCAACCGGTCTAGAGTTATATGAAGAAACCTATAGAAAAGACCCGCACAACCGTCTGATTCCCGCACCTAACAAACGCTGGGTGATTGATGTTCGCAATCCCGACACCCATTACACCGGCGCATGGAAGCCTGCTAATTACACAGACGAAAGCGGTGCAAAAGTATCTAACGTTGGTATGTATGTATATGACCAGATTACGCTGAACCCTAACTGGGAGATTGCTGCTGGCTTACGTTACGACCGTTTTAAAGTCAAATGGTACGACCAGAGCGGTTACACCCTACCCGCACAACAAAAGGAAGGCGTTTGGAGTGGTCGCCTGGGACTAGTCTACAAACCCGTTGAGTACGGCAGTATTTACCTGTCATATAGCCAAGCCACACAGCCATCCGCATCTGATGCCGCCTCGCGCAGTGGCGATGGCTCCAGCACCTATATTCAACACTATTCACCTGGCACCGCTAAAAGCTGGGAACTGGGTACTAAGTGGGATCTGCTCGACGAACGCTTGTCAGTAACAGCAGCATTATTTCAAGTAGAACGCAGCAACCCCACGGACATCAATCCCGACAACCCAAATGAAAACATACAAACTGCGCGTAAAGACAGAGTACGTGGTTTCGAGTTAGGCGTAGCAGGTAACATTACCCCACAATGGTCAGCCTACGGTGGTTTAAGCCTAATGGATGGTGGTCGTATTCTAGAAGATGCAGAGAACCCCTTGCAAGAAGGCGGCAAGCTAAAAAACGTACCAAAAAGCACTTTCAACTTCTGGACTACCTACACATTCAACTCACAGTGGGATGCCAGTGTAGGTGCGCAATACGTAGGCAAACGTCGCCACGCATCGGGTAACACCGTTACCAGAGGACCTTACAAAGGCCATACTACCGACAAGTACGCAGATAGCTATTGGGTTGCCAACGCCTCAGTGGGCTACAACCTGAACAAAAATCTCAGTCTGCGTTTGAATGTCAACAATATTTTTGACAAGTTTTATCTGCAACAAGCGTCATCCAGTTCAGATGGCTTCCAGTTGTTCGGTGTACCAGGTGCAGGTCGCACCGTGATACTGAACGCTGATATGCGGTTCTAGCCTAAAATACCAGTATGCTAATTACTATTCCCGACCTGTTACCGGCAGATCAGGTGCTCCAGTGCCGAAAGGCACTAGAGCAAGCCGACTGGACTGATGGCATAGCCACTGCCGGGCACATTGCTGCACATGCCAAAAACAACAGACAACTGCCATTGGATCATCCACTGGCAGCCAAAATCGGGAATTTAATTCTACAAGCCCTAAGCCAAAGCCCCTTATTTATTTCGGCCGCCCTACCTTTACGGATATTGCCACCGCGCTTTAATCGCTACGAAGGCGGTGGCGAGTATGGCAATCATATCGATAACGCTATTTTTGGTATTCCAGGAAGTTCTGAAAGAATACGCAGCGATATCTCTACTACTGTTTTCTTCAGCGATCCGCAGGACTATGATGGCGGCGAATTGATTATTGAAGACACCTATGGTCGCCATAGTATCAAGCTACCTGCTGGGCACGCCGTGATATATCCGGGGACTAGCTTGCATCGCGTCACACCCGTCAGCCGAGGCAGGCGACTGGCATCATTTTTTTGGACTCAAAGCCTGGTGCGCCTGGATCACCAGCGTGCCATGCTGTGGGAACTCGACAACACAATACAAAGTTTGGCCAGTACCGATACAAAAAACCCTGCCCTGCCCCGGTTAAGCGGTATCTACCATAATCTGCTACGCGAATGGTCAGATACCTAAGATGAACCACACTGCATCGCCCCCGAAAGGGAACCCTCCTTTACCCCCCTTGCAACAGATACCCAACACCATTGCATCAGTTAGCGACTACGAGGCCTACGCCCGTGATCGCCTTAGCCCTCAAGCGTGGGCTTATTTCAACGGTGGTAGCGCTGATGAACACACCTTACAGAACAATAGCAAAGCCTACCACCGCCTACAGCTACGCAGTCGGGTACTCGCTGATCTGGATGGAGCCCATACTCAGCTGGAATTATTAGGCCATACCTTGGCACACCCTTTCTTGCTGGCTCCCGTGGCTTACCAAAAACTGGCACATCCCGATGGCGAACTAGCGACTGCCTTAGGTGCTGCTGCGGTAGGCGCCCCCTTGGTGGTCAGCACACAAGCCAGTGTCAGTCTGGAAACACTGGCCCAATCTCGTCACGCACCACTATGGTTTCAGTTATATATACAAGCAGACCGCGAATTCACTCTGCAATTAATGCGTCGCGCTGAAGACTATGGCTATAGCGCCTTAGTCGTAACAGTAGACGCCCCGGTCAATGGGGTGCGCAATCAGGAGCAACGAGCAGGTTTTGTATTGCCAGACTCTGTTTGTGCAGTGAACCTGACAGGTATGCAACCCAGCACTAAAAAACCAACCCAGGCGGGTACTAGCCCCTTATTTGGCAGCGGACTATTGCATGCAGCTCCAACCTGGAAAGACCTTGAGTGGCTGATATCCCTAAGCCGTGTACCCGTGCTGGTTAAAGGCCTGCTAACAGCAGAAGATGCCCTAAAAGCCCGTGACGCTGGTGCAGCAGGCATTATTGTGTCTAATCACGGGGGACGTACCCTGGATACTTTGCCTGCTACCATAGACGCCCTACCTGCCATTGCTAAGGCCTTGAACGGGGAACTCCCCATACTATTGGATGGCGGCATACGACGCGGTACAGATGCTTTCAAGGCACTAGCCTTGGGCGCTAATGCCCTACTGATAGGCAGGCCCTACGTATACGGCTTAGCTGCCGCTGGCGCCCCCGGCGTTGCCCATGTCCTGCAGATACTGCGCAGCGAACTGGAAGTCTGCATGGCATTAACTGGCTGCCCTACCCTGGCTGATATCAGCCCAGCAGCCTTACTGACCACACCCTATAGGGGCTAAAGAAACCTGTATCCATCGCTATTCGTCAAGCGTTAAATTAGCCTATTTGCTCAATAGCTGCTATTTTGTACCTTCGACAATTGATTAAGGGATACATTTTGACTCAAAAAAGAATTGCAATATTAGGCGCTGGCCCTAGTGGATTAGCACAACTACGAGCATTCGAAGCAGCTGAAGCAGCTGGCGTAAAAAACCTGCCAGAAATCGTTTGTTATGAAAAGCAAAACGATATAGGTGGTATGTGGAACTACACGTGGCGAACGGGTTTAGATAGAAATGGCGAGCCTGTGCATGGCAGCATGTATCGTTACCTGTGGTCCAACGGCCCCAAAGAATGCTTAGAGTTTGCAGATTATTCTTTTGACGAGCATTTTGATCGCCCTATTCCTTCTTATCCCCCACGTGAAGTTCTAAAAGACTACATCATGGGTCGCATTGATAAGCGGGCTATTTTTAAATACATACGGTTTGAAAATCCAGCACGCTGGATTACCTATGACGATGACAGTAAAAAATTTACTGTTACCGTTATGAATCACAAAAAAGACGTACAAGAAACGGAAGAATTCGATTACGTGGTTGTTGCAACAGGGCATTTCTCTACCCCTAACATGCCTTATTTCGAAGGCTTAGAGCAGTTTCCTGGCCGTGTATTGCACGCACACGATTTTCGCGATGCTCTTGAGTTTGAAGGTTCCGACCTATTGTTAATTGGCGGTAGTTACTCTGCCGAAGATATCGGTACACAGTGCTATAAATACGGATCTAAGTCCGTTACCATCAGCTACCGAAGCACCCCTTTAGGGTTTGACTGGCCAGAGGGCATAGAAGAAAGACCACTGCCCACGCACTTTGAAGGCAATGTCGCTCACTTCGCAGATGGTACTACCAAGAAATTTGACGCCATTATTATGTGCACTGGGTATTTGTTTCATTTCCCATTCCTGCCTGATGAACTACGTTTACAAACCCATAATTGTCTTTATCCGGATAATCTGTACAAAGGGATATTCTTCCAGAACAATCCCAATTTGATTTATTTGGGTATGCAAGATCAGTACTTCACCTTCAATATGTTTGATGCGCAAGCATGGTATGTACGTGATGTCATCCTAGGTAAGATTCAACTTCCTGACGCTGAACAACGTCAGCAGGACATACAGCACTGGCTAACGCGCCAAGATACATTAACCAGCCCCAATGAATCTATTGATTTCCAAGCTCAATACATACGTGACCTCATTAGCGTCACTGACTACCCAGACTTCCCCATCGAGAAGCAAGCCGAACTGTTCAAGTCATGGCTAATCGATAAAGAAGAAAATATCATGGGTTTCCGGGATAAATCTTATCGCTCAACCATCACAGGTACTATGGCAGCACAAATGCCCAAACCTTGGTTGAATATTAAAGATGACTCGCTGGAAGGTTTTATGGCGATGAAATTCTAAACATCTAACGCAAAGCCTAAACACAGTGTGCCCAGCACCCACGAAAATTAGTAACTGCTTCTTAACGTTAACTATGCTTGGGTGTTGGACTCGTGACGCATTCAGTTCTACTATAGGTAGCAAACCCGTTGTTTTCCGGCTTTCCTCCGGTCACACGGCCCCTAAACTACTTTTAATAGGTAGCACCATTGTTTAGAGACCTAGTTGACGATCTTCACGGTTTTTCCCTAGAGCCAGAAATGCTCTTGGATGTCCCTTTCGTTCCTTCCGATGAAGCCGTGATCGAAGCCATGCTGAATTTGGGTGAGGTTGGTCCCAGCGATCTGCTTTACGATCTGGGATCGGGTGATGGCCGGATATTGATCACCGCAGCACGAGACCGGAACACACGCGGCATAGGCGTCGAAATTGACCCACTGCGTATTTCAGATGCCATGGAAGATGCAGCACATTTTCGTGTTGAATACCTGCTCGATTTCATCGAAGAAGACCTATTCACAGTCGATATTAAAGACGCTACTGTAATGACTCTCTATCTGCTTGAGTCCATTAATATTCAGTTGCGGCCTCGCCTGTTAAACGAGCTACGCCCAGGATCCCGAATTATTTCACACGCTTTCGATATGGGTGACTGGAAAGCCGATAAGCAACTGGAATTAGGCGGTGTGAACATTTATAAATGGGTGGTTCCAGCCCAGGTCGCTGGCATTTGGGAATGGGACAGCGTAGACGACCAGCGTTATCGCATCGAGCTACAGCAAAAATATCAGGAAGTCACAGGTAGCGCATGGCTGGCAGACCAAAAGGTGACCCTAAAAAACGCCACCTTATGTGGAGACACTCTGGAACTTAGCATACAAGGCAAAAAAGCAAGCTCGCTAAAGCACTTTACGCTAACTTTTGACAAAGGTGAATTACAAACCATTTTTGAAGACAGTTAAGCCACCATGAATCAAGCCAGTATTCCTGCAACGGCAGCAGCGCAAAGCCCCCCTGCTAAAGACCCAACATCAGGCGTTGCCTATCCTGTGCTGGGAGCCATCAGCGTTTCGCACTTACTTAACGACATGATGCAATCGGTGCTTATCGCGCTATACCCGGTCTTGAAAGGTAATTTTGATTTAAGCTTTACACAAATTGGCTTTATCACTCTGGCATTTCAGTTCTCTGCGTCGCTACTACAACCGTTAATAGGACACTACACCGACAAACACCCTAAGCCCTATTCCCTGCCCATAGGCATGGGGTTTACTTTCTTTGGTCTGATTCTTTTATCGCAAGCCTGGGACTTCACTAGTATTCTTGTGGCCGCACTACTAATAGGCATGGGGTCGTCTGTATTTCATCCAGAATCTTCACGGGTGGCGCGTCTGGCATCTGCTGGCCAACACGGCCTGGCGCAGTCCATTTTTCAAGTAGGTGGAAATTTAGGTTCGTCGTTGGGGCCGTTATTAGCTGCGTTAATCATAGTACCTATGGGCCAGGCCAGCGTGGCATGGTTTTCATTGGCAGCATTATTAGCTATCCTTATACTGTACCGGGTCGGTCGTTGGTATGGATATAACCTGACCACCAGCCGCGGGCGTACTACCTTGGCAAAAGTCGATACCGGCTTGACTCAAAAACAAGTTCACAAGGCACTTGGTGTTTTATTGGTTCTGGTATTTTCCAAATACTTTTATCTAGCCAGCTTGACCAGCTACCTGACGTTTTACTTAATATATCGCTTCGGCATCTCTATTCAAAATGCACAATACAGCTTGTTTGTGTTCTTATTTGGTGTGGCTTTAGGCACTTTGGCTGGCGGCCCAATTGGTGATCGCATAGGACGCAAACGCGTCATCTGGGGATCCATACTAGGCACAGCACCGTTCGCTCTACTGTTGCCCTACGCTAACCTGACTTGGACCATTCTATTAGTTTTCATCATAGGTATCATCATTGCGTCAGCGTTTTCGGCCATACTGGTGTATGCCCAAGAACTAATACCAGGGAAAACCGGCACCATTTCAGGACTGTTTTTTGGACTGGCATTTGGTATGGCTGGCATAGGAGCCGCTGCCTTAGGTAAGCTTGCTGATATCACCAGCATAGAGCTTGTCTACCAAGTCTGTGCTTTCCTACCCTTGCTGGGCATTACTGCATTTCTACTGCCTACCGCACGCAAACATTCTTAATCATCAACCCACTACAGATCGTGTGGCCTAGAACTCCTAGGCCACACCGAATTAGCGTAACAAAAATGCATTATTAATCTGATTTAATGGTGCTGAAACCAAACATTTCCCAGTCTTGCATACCGCCACGATACCATTTGATTTTGTCAGCTGGATAGCCAATTTTTAACAACCCCTTGATATTGGTCGGTGACTGACCGCACCAGGCGCCATTACAAAACATCACGACAGTTTTAGCTTTGTCGAACATGAAAAAGCCTTCAGAGTTTTCAACACCTAACTGATTTTTAAGCAGGTCTTCTACATCGAAGGGATTGGAGTGACCAATATTTAGCTGGTCCCAGGGAATGTTGATAGAACCCGGAATGGTGCCTTTGGCCACCCAGTCTGGCGTACGTGAGTCAATCACAACTATGCTGGTGTCACCATCATTGATTTTTTTTAAGTAATCCAGAACTTCTAGCTCAGCGATGGTTTGAACACCAGGCGCAATCACACTGGGTAGTACACAGTATGGTGGGCAGTGGCGCGATGTCTTGGCGAACTCCGGATTAATCGTATTGCCTTGATCTTGATTGCGCATAATGACAGTCTTTTGACCATTGTGGGTCACTTCAACCTGAGGCATATCCGCAGTAATATTCACTTCTAAAGCCTGGGCAGCTATAGGCGTAATCAAAGCCGTCAACAAGGCCGATGCACTAAACAACATGCGAAACTTCATGAGTGTCTCCAAATAAAGTAAGTTACGTCATTGTATCTGTCAATGTAACAGTATAGAAATGATGCCGCGTATACTGACCAGTTCTTATACGCTATTCCTTACATTAAGCATCCATGTCGTCTGCCCCCTCTTCTGCACAATTACCCCAACCATTAAGCCAAGCGGATATTCGCTCTATTTTTACTGGCCTAATGCTGGCAATTTTACTGGGGGCGTTAGACCAAACTATTATTTCAGTATCTTTGCCAAAAATGGCGACTGACTTGCAAGGGGTCAGTTTATTGGCGTGGGTTGTGTCAGGCTACCTAATCGCTATGGCCGTGGCCACACCCATTTATGGCAAGCTAGGCGATATCTATGGCAGACGAATCATATTATCCAGCGCCATTATTTTGTTTTTAATCGCCTCTGTAGCGTGCGCGATGGCACCAAGTATGCCGGTGCTGGTAGGCGCACGTATATTGCAAGGCCTGGGCGGCGGCGGCCTGATTTCAGTTGCTCAAGCGACCGTAGCCGATATCGTCAGCCCACGTGACCGAGGCCGTTACCAAGCCTATATCAGTGGTGCCTTTGCCGTCGCCAGTGTCTCTGGTCCCGTACTGGGCGGTGTATTAACCACTTATCTTTCCTGGCGTTGGATATTCTGGATCAATCTGCCGCTAGGAATAGCCGCTTTGTTAATCTCGCGTAAAGCCATGATCAAACTGCACGTGCCACAGGTAAAACGTTCAGTCGACTATCTGGGTGCCGGACTGCTAACCGCTGGGCTAACTGCAATGTTGCTGGCCATCACCCGTTCAGGCCAAGGTGCTCCCTGGCTGGACGGTTTTAATCAATGGATGCTGGCCCTTACAGTGATCTGTTTGTCAGTATTCATATGGAATGCACAACGCGTAGCTGAACCTATTATTCCACTAAGCCTCTTTCGCATCAGAACGGTCAGTATTTCTTGTTTAATTCTATTTATTGCCTTTGTAGAATTAGTTGCCTTGACCGTACTGATCCCCTTAGAACTGCAGATGCTGACGTCTGTGGGTCCCGACGGTGCGGCCTGGCGTTTAATTCCCTTATCCCTATCCGTCCCCTTAGGGGCTTACATTGGGGGCAGGCTAATGTCACACTGGGGTACCTTCAAGCATATTCAGTTAAGCGGCGCGCTAATCACGCCTTTGGCAATAGTCGGCATTGCCCTAACTGATCCCACGACAACGTGGTTTATGGTGATGTTTTTAAGCCTAGTGGGTTGTGGAATAGGACTGCAACTGCCGACATCCACTGTAGCGGTACAAAATGCTGTTCCTCAGCGCCATGTCGGCATAGCAACCGGTGTTTCGGCATTCTTCAGATCCTTGGGGTCTGCTATAGGCATTGCCTTGTTAATGGCACTGTTATTGACCTGGTTACGTACAGGGGCTGACACTATGACCTATAAGCTAACCGGGGCCGATATTATCAATACCCTGATCAATAGTTCTGCTGGCAATAGCCCAAGCCCAGACACGTCCACACTGCAGCAGATAGCCCTACTATCATTTCAAAACGTGTATTTTTTGGCTGCTGCCATCGCCAGTCTGGCAATTATTTTGACGCTATTGCTAAAAAACGAGTCCTTAAGCGGGAGCGCACCGGCCTCTACCTAGCCCCACCTGCATGACCATTACATCACCGAAATACGCTTTACCAGCAACTGGTCAATACGATAATGATCCACATCGACCACTTCAAATTTCACCCCAGCATATTCCACGCTGTCGGTTGGCTTGGGCACCTTGCGTAACATAAACATCATGAAGCCAGCCGCTGTTTCGTAGTTTTCTTCGTCAGGGAGTTGTTCTATCCCCGTGGCGCGCTTAAGTTCTTCAATGGCAGTGCTGCCGTCGATTAACCAAGAACCGTCCTCACGCTCCAAAATTTGATGGCTTTCATCCAGGGGGCTACCCCAACTACCCATGACAGTCACCATAATGTCACTTAGGGTAATGACACCCATCACCAAGGCGTATTCATTAATAACGACCGCAAAAGTTTCCTTAGTTGCCCGAAACTTATCCAATAGCTCGGACAGTTTCAAGGTATCAGGAATGATGAGCACCTTGCGCAGGCTAGCTTCATTGATTTGAAATGACGATTGCTTGCTTAGCCATAAAACTAGTATATCTCTAGTATCTACATAACCTATGACGTGATCTATAGCACCATCACAGACCGGAAATTTTGAATAGGGATGCAAGGCTATCTTTTGACGTATGCTTTCTTCAGGTTCGCTTAAATTGATAAAAACCACATTATCCCTGGTGGTCATGCAAGACGAGACCAAACGGGATTCAAGTTCAAATACGTTTTGAATAAAGTGTTGTTCTTGCTGCTGTAATACCCCGGCCTGTGCACCGGCCTCAACCACCGCTGAAATATCATCAAATGTTATGTTGTCTTCGCGTGCTGTATTCACATTAAACAGACGGAACAGCAAATTCGCCACCATATTCAACACATGTGAAAACGGCTTACATATCCGTATAAACCCATTAACAGGTCGAATAACTGCAACAGCAAACCGCTCGGGAGCCATCATGGCCAAGCGTTTGGGCATCAGGTCAGAAAACAACACAAAGATAAGGGTGACAAAGACAAACGACAACATGAAACTAATTTGCTCGGCCCAAGACCCTGTATAGACATAGCTAAGAAAACTCAAAAAATAAGGTCGAAAGACAGCTTCACCAAGTATGCCCCCAAGAATAGCAACGGCATTAAGCCCAATTTGAGAGGCGGCGAAGAAACTGGCCGATTGCTCTTGTATGGCTATCACCTGCAACGCCCTTTTGTCGCCGGCCTCTGCCATGAGTTTGAGTTTAATTTTTCGTGCTGCTGCAAAAGCAATTTCTGTTAACGACAAAAAACCGGCCGCCAACACCAGTATGACCAACACCACTATGCTCTGAGCTGAACTCACGTTGCATCCTTATGCAATATTTTTGATGTTTTTCTGAATTAACTAAATACCAACCTTAGCTAGCAGATCAAAACTACCAAGTAAACGCCACAGAATATACATCGCTTATCTAGCAAGGTGCGAAATCTACTGACTAAAACACTTTTATCGTAATAAATATCGTCAACTTTCATATCTTTGTCATCTTAGTTTCCTAGACTGTGTGCTTTCCCCCTAGTCTTACAAGGAAGTAAACATGAAGTTTTTTCGTTTATCGGTGCTAGCAGCAGTATTGAGTTCAGTATCGGTAGCCGCCGTCGCACAGCAAGAACTACCCGCCTTACTTGAAGGGCATGCCGTATTACCAGCACAAAGTTTTGTTCAAGCACCCGATAACGCACCGGACGATTTAAAAGTTTCCGGCAAGTACACTTCGAAAAAGCGTGTTCAAGACCTAGGCACCGTTATAGGGAAGTCAGCCGACCGCAATACAGGCATTGCTTTACCCATTAAAGGCCAACCCTTACAAGGCCACTCAGGTATCAAAGTGATGGCCGATGGCAGTGTTTGGATACTTACAGATAATGGCTTTGGTAGCAAAGCCAACTCTATGGACTCTATGCTATACCTGAATCAATATGGCATCGACTGGAAGTCCGGTGAGTTCAAACACATGTCCACTATCTTTTTAAGTGATCCAGATAAAAAAATACCATTTCGTATTGTGCATGAAGAGTCCAAAGAGCGTTATCTGACAGGATCGGACTTAGACACAGAAAGCTTTCAACCCATAGGCGATACTTTTTGGATAGGCGATGAGTTTGGCCCTTACTTGGTACAGGTCGATCAAAGCGGTAAGGTTCTGGATTTCTTTGAAACCGAAGTCGATGGCAAAAAAATACAGTCGCCCGATCACTATGAAGTTGCTGCTCCTGGCGCCCCCGGCGACACCTACCAGAACGTTAACCTAAGACGCTCCAAGGGCTACGAAGGCATGGCCGCCTCTAAGGACGGAAAATTTTTGTACCCTATGCTGGAAGGTCCTGTATGGGATTCAGCTACCAAAGATAATGAACAAGTCGATGGAAAAACTGTGCTGCGTGTTCTGGAGTTCAGTGTAGAGGATAAGAAATGGACAGATCGCTCCTGGTTCTACCCCCTGGAAGACAAAGGTAATGCAATTGGTGACTTCAACATGTTAGATGCCACGACTGCCTTGGTTATAGAGCGTGACAACGGTGAAGGCACTCCGGATCTGGCATGCAAAGTCGGAGCTGATACCAGCACATGCTTTTCAGATTTACCTAAATTCAAACGGGTATACAAGGTAGAGTTCTCACCGGAAACCTCTGGTCAACCGATGCGAAAAATCGCCTACATTGACTTACTAAATATCCAAGACCCGAATGGTGTGGCTCGCAAACCATTAACTAATGGCGTTCTGCAATTCCCATTTTTCACCATAGAAAACGTGGATGTGATTGATGGTGAACGTATCGTTGTTGGTAACGATAATAACTTTCCATTCTCCAGCAGCCGCCATCCTAACCAACAGGACGATAATGAACTGGTGCTGCTGAACGTTAAGCAATTACTAGAAGCTAAGTAAGCCGCTAAACACCGATAACAACGTGATGCTGTCATTGGATAGCATCACGTTAGTTTTTAAGCAATTAATTTTATCATTCAGTCCAGTTCGTTGGACTCCGCTTGTGCCAGCTCGGCAACTTCGGCATCTGTTAAGTAGCGCGACTCACCAGGCAATAAGTCATCATTCAAGGCCAACGACCCTATACGCTCACGGTGCAGGGCCAGCACGTGGTTACCCAGCGACGCAAACATGCGTCTGACCTGATGGTACTTACCTTCTTGTATGGTCAAGCGCGCACTTAGTTCGTCAACCCGCTCTAGTACCGCAGGTAGCGTAGGCTTGTCTTCACCATCCAGTAAGACACCTGCAGCGAATAATTCCTCGGCATTGTCAGGTAGCGGTTCGGCCAATGTGGCTAAGTAGACCTTGTCACAACGGTGGCGTGGCGAAATAATACGATGAGTCCATTTGCCATCATCGGTAATCAAGATTAACCCTGTGGTTTCCACATCCAAACGACCTACCGTATGCAAACGGTCACGTTTATCAACATCGATTAAGTCCATAACGGGCAAGTGCTGACTATTGCGTAGACTGCACTCATAGCCTGCCGGTTTATTCAGCATGATGTAACGCAAACCAATTAGCTCAAGCTTGTCATCGTCCCAACGTACATCATCCCCCTCTTGTACGACGTGAGTACCACGTTTGACGACTTCGCCATTAATCGTAATTTCACCACTACTTAGCACCTTACGGGCTTCAGAGCGTGATAAATCAGTGCTTTCAGAAAGGTACTTGTCTAAGCGCATTCGTTTTCCATATAAATTCACCCCTTAATATACCTGAGAGCCCAGCAGTTTCATGTTGCTGTAACAAACCTACTGGATACTAGGCGCTTCTTTCCTGTACTGCGACCTTATTAGCTCATGCATAAAATTCACCCCCTTGATTCCGAAGACTTGGCGACCAACACTTCGGAAAATGAACATTTTCAAAGTATTGTTCAACGCGCCCATAGCCGTCGCGGCTTTCTGAAGTCTGGTGTAGGGCTATCAGCCGCTCTGTTTTTGGCGGGTCCTTTAGCTGCATATGCCAAAACTCAAGACAAGGGCGACACAGCCCAGCCACCATCACTGCTAGGCTTCCAGGCCATCCCTATTTCTACAGACGACACCATTAGCGTCGCTGCCGGTTACAGCGCTTCGGTTTTCGCCCCCTGGGGTACCCCTCTGTTTACCGACGCAACATCATGGAAGAGCGATGCCAGCGACGATGCTGCCGCTCAGGCCCGCCAGGTTGGTGATAATCATGATGGCATACACTTCTTCCCTATCAACAATAGCAACAATGAAGGCCTGCTGGTCATCAACCATGAATACACAACGGTTGAGGACGGCGACTATACGTGGTTGTTTGGTGCCAATGGAACCCTGCCTTGGACTGCTGACAAAACCGCTAAGGCAATGAACGCTCATGGGGTTTCCGTTATCCATATTGTGCGTAGTCAAACAGGCACATGGGAAATCAAACTGGACTCTAAATACAATCGCCGTATTACAGCGTCCACTGAAATGATGCTTACAGGCCCAGCAGCTGGCAACGACCTGATGAAAACCAGAGCAGACTCTAGCGGTACTCGTGTGCTGGGCACATTGAACAACTGCGGCAATGGTTGGACCCCTTGGAATACCTACTTGGCATGTGAAGAAAATTTCAATACCTATTTCGGCACTACCTCTGGTACAGATACACGAAATGCAGCACAAAAACGCTATGGCTTAGCCGCCGCCAGTACTAATTACCGTTGGGAAGAATTCATAGACCGTTTCGACTATGTTAAAGAACCCAACGAGTCGAACCGTTTCGGCTGGATCGTTGAGATTGATCCCTTTAATCCCACATCCACACCAAAAAAACGCACTGCACTAGGACGTATCAAGCACGAAAATGCAGCTTATACCTTAGCTAGCGACCAACGTATCGTTATTTATATGGGTGACGATCAGCGCGACGATTACATTTACAAGTTCGTATCCGAAGGCATCTATCAGGAAGGCGGTGACAACTCTGCCTTACTGGATGCTGGCACTTTGTATGTCGCAAAATTTAATGATGGGCCTACCAGTGAAGCCTATGTAGGAACAGGTGAGTGGATAGCCTTAGATAAAACAGCTAACGCCATATTGGCTGCAGACGCCCGTTTTACTAACCAAGCAGAAGTATTGATCCACACTCGCTTGGCTGCCGATGCTGTAGGCGCTACTAAAATGGACAGGCCAGAGTGGGTAAGCGTACACCCGAATAACGGTGATGTTTATGTCACATTAACCAATAATGACAAACGTACTATCGCCGATGCAGCCAATCCCAGAACAGCTAATATTTATGGGCAAATTCTGCGTTGGCGCGAAGCCCAAGGTGATGCTACTGCCACTGCCTTCGAGTGGGATATCTTTGTACTGGCAGGTAACCCGGTTAAACACACAGATCGCAGTAATCTAAAATCAGGTTCTGCAAACATTACCGTAGACAACACCTTCAACAGCCCCGATGGACTGGGTTTTGATAAAGATGGCCGACTGTGGATACAAACCGATGGTAAATACAACAATACTGGTGACTACGAGGGTCAAGGCAATAACCAAATGCTCTGCGCAGACCCTGTCAGCAAAGAAATACGCCGGTTTTTTGTAGGACCAAAAGAATGTGAGGTAACAGGAATTACCTTTACCCCAGATAGTAAGACCATGTTTATCAATATCCAGCATCCCGGTGAGGCAGGCAATAGTCACTGGCCTGATGGTGGTAAATCCGTGCCCCGTTCCGCTACGATTATTATTACCAAGGATGACGGTGGTGTCATAGGTAGCTAAGCTAGCTGCGTAGATTCAGTCCTAGTCAGCATCATCCCTTTTGCTGGCTAGCACTTGAATCGAGACGGATAAAGTATTGGCAGACCAGTCGATCTTCCCGCTGACATTGCTCAATGACTGCCTGCCCAGTCGCCTCTGAAAAAAATCCCGCCATGATTTGACACGCACAGGGTTCATTGCGCACTACTGTACCTATGGGGCAACTATAGTTACGCACCACAACACCATTGGCCTCTTTAAGTACTTGCGTGGTTGCACCCAATGAATCCGCCACCTTGGTCGCCGCTTTCAGCTTGGCGTCAAAACCACCTTCTGGCGGTAATCCAGCTTGACGCGCTAAATGCCGTCCGGCTTGGTGCAAGACCTCAGTCATTTCCTCTTCACCCAAACGTCCAGAGACTGTCGCTATCAAGCTGGCCACAAAAGGTTGATAAGCACGCGAGTGAACGTCTTCACTATGAGGGGCTGTCTGGTACACAGCTGCTGGTTTACCCAATAAGCCACTGCGTTTGACTCGTACCGATCGTACTAAACCTTCAGCTTCTAGCTGTTTAAGTTGTACGTTAATGGCATTTCGCGTCACCCCCAGATGCTCACACAGCTGGGCAACACTTAAGTTTTCACGCCTAAGCAAGTTCAAAATGTTTTTTTTAGTTGTCATGATACTAACTAGCCTGCCAGTTCAGTAAGGGTAAAAACCAAATAAATTATAGCCATCTTAGCACTAGAGAAATCATAATTTACATTTATGACAATTATTATTGTCATAAATAACTTATAGGAGTAAAGTAAAAACTCAATTCACAAAATCAAAGGACTATCATGTTAAAACTTGCAATGCTTACCGCCGCAACTGCTGCCTTAAGTATGTCGCTGGCTAGTCCCACATGGGCACAAAGCGCAGACCTGACTACCTCGCCTCCAGGGAATGGATATGAACAAGTCAGCAAACTTGTCAAGCTTCCCGATTTCATACCGGGTATGGGCCAGTTGTTTGTTAAACCTGCTACGCTACCCGTAGGTCCTTTTTTGGCTTACGACAAACAAGGAAAAATAGTTAGCAGTATTTACATGGTGCCCCTGAAAGACCTGACCGATCACAAAACCTTTGACAATCTGGCCAGCGGACCTGACAAAGTCGATCACGTCACCATCATGTATAACGCAGGCCATCCTGGTGTAGAAGAACCCCATTACCATGTGGTGCTTTGGTATATCACGGCCGCAGAAGCCGCTGCCCTTAAGTAGACGGGTATGATTACGCGGCGCAGTTGTTTAAAAGCCGGCGCTCTTGGTGTGGCTGGCCTATTTGTTCCACTAACGACATTTCGTAGTCTAGCGGCGCAAGTCGTGGAAGTCCGGATGTGGGGCAGTCATGATGGCGCCAAGGTAGGCTTTGATCCTATAGGTTTGTATGTAGAACCCGGTCAAACCGTACGTTGGATTTTAGACAGTAATGTTCATACCACAACGG
This sequence comes from Alcaligenaceae bacterium, assembly GCA_013416485.1. Taxonomy (GTDB): domain Bacteria; phylum Pseudomonadota; class Gammaproteobacteria; order Burkholderiales; family Burkholderiaceae_B; genus JAGOAJ01. Next base: position 36,946 of record JACCEO010000007.1, on the reverse strand, counting down.
CTTATCATCCAAAAAATGGCAAGCACTCATTACGCATACCAGAAGCAGCAACGTCATGGGATTCTGATTACTTGGTGAATCCTGGTGAACACTTTGATGTCACGCTTACTGTAGAAGGTGTATATGACTACTACTGCACCCCACATGAACAAGGAGGTATGGTCGGGCGCATAGTCTGTGGACATCCGGGTGGGCCAGGCACCCTACCCTTTGATTATTTTACTAAAGATCCTGCAGCAAAAGAGTGGTTACCTGTACCTGTTTTAGCAGCGCACGCATTTCCCAAAGTAGAAGATATTGTGACTAAGAAAATTATTCGACTGTAATCGTTGTACTTAGTATTACCGCTGGGCCAAGCATAGGCCCAGCGGTTTCATAACACTAGCAGTTATGAAGCAATCAATTGATTTTCTTGAAGGAATTTTTCAGAAACTTCCTGTACTGACTTTTTATCCACAGACACTTCCGCGTTCAGGCGCTGCATGGTTGCATCGTCCAGAACAGCCGCCAGTTTGTTCAGTAAAACACCCAATTCTGGTTGTGCATCCAACACTTCTTTCAGGATCAAGGGAGTCATGTTGTAGCTAGGAAAGAATCCCAGATCATCTTCCAGAATTTGAAAGTTCATGGCTGCAACCCTACCATCTGTGCTGAATACCATACCAAGATCGACTTGTTTCTCGGCCAGTGCTTGATAGGCCAGCCCAGAATGCATGGTGACAATATTTGCCCTCCCAGCCTTGAAATCATAGGCTTTTTGTAAGCCAATTAAACCGTCATTTCGTTTACTGAATTCGGCACTAATGGCCATTTTTAGGGGCTGATTTGCTTGATACGCTGCGGCCAGGTCACTAAGCGTGTTAACACCCTCCAGATCACCTATACGCTTAGCCAACGCGTAAGTGTTATTAGCTTTAGAGGGATTTAACCAAACTATCCCTTTCTTAGCATCCAGCTCCTTGACCCGCTGATAGGTCTCTTCGGGGCCCATAGGCTCTGTAATTTTATTGTAAATAATCAAAGAGGTACCCGTATATTCCCAGCAGATATCCAACTGTTTGTTTTCCATAGCTTGGCGCATTAAGCTACCACCAAGACCCGTCATAGCCTTGGCTTCAATGCCATTACCGTTCAGTAACTGCATGGTCATTTCCGCTAACAATTGCTGTTCGGCATAGCTTTTAGCACCTATCATCAGCTCTTTTGCATGAGCAACCCCACTGACTAAAAAAGCGGTAGCCGCTACGGTACTAATAAGTAGTCTTTTAAACATTTTGATCTCCTAAGATTACAAAAATCGGGAAAATTGGTTTAGGAACGCTGCGGATTTACCCCACGCGGAATAAACCAGTACTGTATTTGCCCGAACATGAAGTCAACCATGACAGCCAACAAGGCCACCGGTATTGCGCCCGACAGCATCATGTCAATTTCATTCAAGTCAATTCCGGTAAAAATCAACTCCCCTAAGCCACCACCGCCTATCAGAAAAGCTAGTGGCACAGTGCCAATATTGATAGCTATCGCCGTGCGTATACCTGCAAAGATTACGAATAATGAATTCGGTAGCTCAACCCGTAATAGGATGTAAAGCGGGCGCATACCCATGCCTGTGGCTGCTTCAATCAGATGAGTAGATACCGCCTTCATGCCTGCATAGGTATTTCGTACTATGGGCAGCAAGGTCATAAGCCATAAAGCAAACAAGGACGGCACCTTGCCTATGCCTAAAAAGCTCATGGACAAAGCCAATATTGCTAGCGTCGGCATAGTGGCACCCACATTCAACACCTGCATAACGGGAGCAGTAAACTTATCCATAAAGGATCGGCTTAATAACATGCCCAGTGGGACACCTATCAAGATGGCCAAGCCTCCTGAAATCACAACCAGGCCCATATGCTCCCAGCTTAGATACAGGATGTCCTCTAAGTACAAGTCTAGTATCGAGGCAATCTTCTCGTGCTGTACAACATACAAACCCAACAATAGCGCCAACCCTATCCAAAACAATCGGATCGATTGCCATTTCATGTCAAAGACTCCGCCAGGGCTAATGCCGCTTCTTTATTACGATAAACCCCACCCAGTTCATGACGTATACCGCGCTGAGTGATGCAACCATAAAAAACGTCATTTGCATCAACGCACGCTAACCAGCTAATACCATGACGAAACATACTAGAGACGGCTGACCGTAAATCTTCATCCACATGCGCTTTAGTGGGCAACACTCGGTAATGGCTCTTGACATCGCCCGACCTATCGATTGCATCCTTCAGGAATAAAGTCCCCAGCAAACACTTTTGGCTATCCAGCACGACAATGGTGCTTTGCTCTGCCTGCACCATCAAGGTTGCAGCGTACTTCAGAGAGTCTTGTGGCGTGACGGTAACCACAGACTTGTCCATCACATCACTTACTTTCAGCAGCCTAAGCCGTTTCAAAGTGCGGTCATTACCTAAAAAGTCGGCAACGAACTCATTGGCTGGGTGTGCCAAAAGTGCATCAGGCGTAGAAAACTGCTCTAGCCGACCATCACGAAAAATAGCAATTTTGTCGCCCATTTTTACTGCTTCATCGATGTCATGGCTGACAAACAATACGGTTTTACGCAAGACCTGCTGCATTTTTAAAAATTCGTCTTGTATGCTTTCCCTGTTAATCGGGTCAATTGCACCGAATGGCTCATCCATCAACAGTACAGGGGGGTCTGCCGCTAGTGCTCTGGCGACACCAACACGTTGTTGTTGTCCTCCAGATAATTCTTTGGGGTAGCGTTTCAAGAATTCGGACGGGTCCAACGCCATCATCTCGAGTAACTCAGCCGCACGGCGTTTGGATTTCTCCTTGCTCCAGCCCAGTAATCTAGGTACAACACAGACGTTTTCCTCTATGGTCATATTAGGAAACAGGCCTATCTGCTGTATCACATATCCTATGCTGCGCCTGAGCTCCACCGTATCCACATCACTGGTGTCTTCACCATTGATATATACCTTGCCCGAAGTCGGTACAACTATCCTATTAATCATCTTCAAGGTTGTGGTTTTGCCGCACCCTGACGGTCCCAGCAAGACACAGATTTCCCCATCAGGAACCGTCATGCTTATGCTGTCAGCAGCGACTGTTTTTCGGTCAGCGTGCTCAAAAACCTTGGTCAGCTTATCTAGTCTTATCAATTTATTACCTCTGTATTTTCCGCTATCAGCACTAAGCACCCATAGGTGTAAGACGTTTTTGCAGCGTGGCCAAGCCATAGTCAGCAAGAACTGCCATGATGCTCACGGCCAACGCCCCGGTAATTAATTGATTGGTGTCTGTCTGCGCAATGCCATTACTAATGAAATCGCCCAAGCCACCCGCACCGATGTAAGTCGCTATCGTCATCACGCCTATATTCATAACCACAGCAATACGCACACCAGCCATAATCACAGGTACAGCAAGTGGAATTTCAACCATACGCAAACGCTGTAAAGGTCGCATCCCCATACCCCTGGCGGCCTCGCGTAAAGCGGGATCAATATTGTTAATGGCAGAATACGTATTGCGAATTATTGGTAACAGTGAATACAACAATACGGCCATCATGGCCGGTACCGGTCCTACGCCATAGCCTATCGGCGACAACAAGGGGATCATCAACCCGAATAAGGCAATCGAAGGGATAGTGATCAATACAGAAGCAACATACAACACCATAGTTGCAGCCTGTTTGTGCTGAGTGATCACTATCCCTATAGGTACACCAACGACTATCGCCATACCTACCGCTATGCTGACCAACACAATATGTTGCAACGTACGGTCAAACAACACCGCTGCGTTGGCTAGAATAAAATTTAATACCTCCACAGGGTCATCCTCTTAAACTTTAATAAATGTGATTCACGTGGGTCTATCGTTCAATGAACAGTACGTCTACATAGAACATGGGCACAGCTTGTGCTGCCAGCCCCAAAAGAAATATGCCGCCCAATATACTTAGACGGTCACATACAACGTGAAAAATGGGTAGCCACTTGACCCGCGGTCCCAGTGGCTATGTCAACGCCACACATGGCGTTTTATCGGCAAAATGATCAGATTACCCGCCTAAACAAGCGGATTTTTACTGACATGCGACGTTAAGTAGTATTGGCCAAGCCTGCTTAAAAGGCATTGAAATGATGAATTTTGTTGGCCGCCAACTGCACCAAAAATGTTAAGCGCAGCACGCTTAACAGGTTGACTAGTATATACCATGTGTTCTGCATTACAGAACCTGGTCACTAACAACATCTGTAAATCCTAATAACCAGAGAATTCCTCGGTACGTATGTTGTCGTCATCTACCCCTGTAGCATTTAGCATAGCGCGCAGTGCCGTTACCATTCCCAAAGGACCACACAGGTAATAAATAGGCAAGGTTAAATCACTAATGTATTTAGCCAGCATGGCTTGATTAATCACCCCGGTTTCGCCAGTAGTGACTACGTTAGAAGCAGGAAGATCCGTCATGGTACTGATGTAAGTATATTTTGGGTTAGCAAGCTGGGATTGGGACAAGTCTTCAGTAAATGCAGCATCTTGTGGCGTTTTATTGGAACTAAACACAAGAATTTCGCGTGTAGGCTTATCGTGTAAAGCCTGCCTTACGATACTACGCACCGGCGTCACGCCTATACCTCCGGTTAAAAACACTGCTGGAATGCTGACATTATTATGCAAAGTAAATGAACCATAAGGTGCATCCATAGTCAGTTCAGTGCCTATGGCCAGGTCCTTTAACACCCTTTTAAACGCACTATCCCGCATGCGTGTGGCTATCATCAAATGGGTTTCATACGGTGCACTGGCTAAAGAAAACCCCCGTATATTGCCTTCAGCATCTGTTTCCGGGGGATTTAGCAGCGTAAAGTCGGCAAACTGTCCCGCTTTGTGCACAAATCCTAGCGGCTTTTCAAAAGAAAAAGCCATAGTACCTGTGGCTATTTGTTTTTTGGCGCTAAGTTTTATCTGATATATAGACACAATACACCTCTAAAATTTACACCCCACCCCTACTGTTCAGTGTACTCCTGCGCCATCCAACTGACGAGTCCTTAACCCCCTGTATGCACACAAGACTAACTCTTGATGTATAAGCAAATAACCACACCCTTAACATGGATACTAAAAACACAGGTGACGCAAGCAAAAAAACCGGATTACTTGACTTGGATCAACTCCGATTTCACCACTCACTGGAAAAACTTGATGAAAATCAAGGAATAAATATACTTGTCCTGTAGCATCCCTAGGTAGGGAACTTTATCCCAATTACGCAATACCTAATCCCCTGGAGGGCAACATGGGCGAATACCGCAAATTGTGGTGGACATTAATATCCATACTTATCGTGACGTTTGCGATACTTGGGTTCTCGGGGGTGGAGGTCTACAAAAATGCACCCCCCATACCTAAACAAGTAGTCACTGCCTCGGACCAGGTCCTAATGACCGAGACCGACATCCTAAACGGCCAAACAGCTTGGCAAAGCACTGGTGGCATGCAATTGGGATCTATTTGGGGGCACGGCGCCTACCAAGCACCTGATTGGACTGCTGACTGGCTGCACCGCGAACTTACCGCTTGGCTAGACTTAGCGGCTCAAGCCACCTATCAAGCGGATAACTTCCAGGCGCTAACTGTTGAACAACAAGCAGCACTGGAACATCAGCTAAAAACTGAATACCGCCTAAACACCTTTAATCCGGATACGGAAACGGTTACTGTTACTGAACGACGGGCCACCGCTATAGCAGCAACGGCCGATTACTATCACAGGCTATACGGTACAGCACCTGAACTGCAATCGACCCGTGACAGCTTCGCCATGAAAGAGGACACCCTGCCAGATGCACAACGGCGGGATGACTTGACCAAGTTCTTTTTCTGGACAGCATGGGCTGCGTCTACTGACCGACCAGGATCTATTGCCACTTACACCAATAACTGGCCACCTGAGCCACTAATTGACAACTATCCCACCACTGAAAACGTCCTTTGGTCATTGGCCAGTGTTATCTTGCTAATTGCCGGGGTGGGCTTTCTGGTCATGGGTTGGGCCTTTTTGCGCAAGCACGAGCCCGAGCCTGTCGCACCTCTGCGCGACCCCCTGACTCTTAACAAACTAACCCCTTCACAAAGGGCGCTAGGTAAATACCTGTTTGTCGTCGTCGCCTTATTTATTGCTCAAGTCTTGTTAGGTGGCTTTACCGCCCACTACACCATAGAAGGCCAGCAGTTCTACGGTATCGACATATCGCAATGGTTCCCCTATTCCCTAACCCGTACCTGGCATTTGCAACTAGCGATCTTCTGGATAGCTACTGCTTTCTTAAGTGTGGGCCTATTTCTTGCCCCTGTTGTTAACGGTGGGAAAGATCCAAAATATCAAAAGCTGGGTGTCGACATTCTGTTTGGTGCTTTAATTGTGGTTGTTGTGGGTTCCCTAGTAGGTAACTTCCTGGCCATCAAACACATCATGCCCGCCGAACTTAGCTTCTGGTTTGGTCACCAAGGTTATGAATACCTCGATTTAGGTCGTTTCTGGCAAATCGCACTGTTCATCGGTGTACTTTTCTGGCTAGGCCTAATGCTGCGTGCCTTTATTCCTGCACTTAAACGCCCAGATCGTGATAAAAACCTGCTGGCCTTGTTGGCAGCTTCCACCATTGCTATCGGTTTGTTCTACGGTGCTGGTCTGTTCTATGGTGAACGCACTCACATCACCATCATGGAGTACTGGCGCTGGTGGGTAGTACACCTTTGGGTAGAAGGTATTTTTGAAGTCTTTGCAACCACCGCCCTGGCCTTTGTGTTTTCTAGCATGGGCTTGGTATCAAAACGCATGGCAACAGCTGCCAGCCTGGTTGCCGCATCGCTGTTCATGGTTGGCGGAGTACCTGGTACCTTCCACCACATTTACTTCTCAGGCACCACAACCCCCATCATGGCGATAGGTTCTGCCTTTAGTGCCCTGGAAGTTGTACCTCTAGTCCTGTTGGGGTACGAAGCGTGGGATCACTGGCGCTTGAAAGAACGTGCACCTTGGATGGCTGCTGTCAAATGGCCTTTGCTGTGTTTTGTAGCCGTCGCATTCTGGAATATGCTGGGTGCGGGTGTTTTCGGTTTCATGATCAACACTCCTCTGGCACTGTTCTACCTGCAAGGCTTGAACACCACTGCAGTGCACTCACATGCCGCACTGTTCGGGGTATACGGCTTCTTGTCCATAGGCTTTATCTTGTTGGTCTTACGCTACATTCGTCCCGGACTGCAATTTAACGATAAATTGCTGAGCACCGGTTTCTGGTGGCTAAATGCAGGTCTGGTACTAATGATCATCACCAGCTTGCTGCCGGTAGGCATGTTCCAGTTCCAAGCCAGTGTCAGCACAGGTATGTGGTACGCCCGTGGCGAAGCCTTTATGCAACAAGACTTCTTGCAAACACTGCGCTGGGTACGTACGTTTGGTGACGTTGTCTTTATTGTTGGTGCATTAGCCATAGCATGGCAAGTGGTTATTGGAGTCTTTCAAAGCAGCTCCAAAACCGCAATAACTGATGATTTTGACGATATCAACACCGTAAAATCGGCAGGCTAAACAAACAGCCTAGAAGTCAGTAGTATCGTTACTGGTCGGCCAACAACTCACGGCCGACCAGTAATCCAGCAAAAATGCCATTCTATTTCTTTGCTGTCAGGAAGTATGATGTTAGATTGTTTACTCTACATCCATCAGTCCATGAGCACCCCTCGTCAGAAAACATCCTCAAGCCGCTTGGTTTACTCCACTGAAACCGGCCGGATCTGCCCAGACTGCAATCAGCCCCTAGCCAACTGCGTATGTAAAATCGCGACCAAACTGGCCATAGGCGATGGCATAATTCGCGTCTCTCTGGAAACCAAAGGCAGACGTGGGAAGGGAGTTACTGTGATCAAGGGCGTGCCTCTAGATGCGCTAGCACTCGCCGAATTAGGTAAACAGCTAAAAACAGCCAGTGGCTCAGGTGGCACCACAAAAAATGGCATCATAGAAATACAAGGGGATCACCGCGACATGGTGATGGAAAAGCTTAGCCAACGTGGTTGGCAGCCCAAACGCGCAGGCGGTTGATTACGCTGATACCGGTGCAAAAAAACGTTCTTGCATCTCTTCCAGTCCCAGTAAGGCCAGCAAGCTGTTTAGCCTTTCTGTAGCTTTGCGACGTGGCAGGTTTTTATAAGTCGCAATAATTAGCTCGTTCTTCATAGAGTGCTCCCAACCGACGAGCTCGGTCACGGCAAGCTGATAGCCGTGCGCCTCGAGTTGCAAGCAACGCAAGGTATTCGTTGCATGACTACCAAATTCCCTGGTGTGTATAGGATGGCGCCACAATTCAGCCAGTGCCCCAGCACTTAATGAAGCGGCTTTTTTGCTACGCATTACACGAGCGACTTCAGCTTGGCAGCAAGGTACAAGCACAATATATTTAGCCTGCTTATGCAAGGCAAATCGAATGGCATCATCAGTTGCAGTATTACAAGCATGTAACGCTGTCACCATATCTACGGTAGCTGGCAGTTGATCTGAGGTGATCGAATCGGCTACTGATAGATTCAAAAAAGACATGCCAGGAAAGTTCAAACGCTGCGCTAACTGAGTAGCACTAGCGACCAATTCCTCGCGAGTTTCTATACCGTATATATGAGACTGGTCCTGCAACTGTTTGAAAAATAAGTCGTACAGTATGAAGCCCAAATAAGACTTGCCCGCACCGTGATCTACCAGGGTAATGTTGTCGTGGTCTTGCTTCAGGTCCTTCAACAAAGGCTCTATGAACTGAAACAAGTGGTAGACCTGCTTGAGCTTGCGGCGGCTATCTTGGTTCATTTTGCCATCGCGAGTCAAAATGTGTAGCGCTTTTAATAGCTCTATGGATTGTTCAGGGCGGATTTCGTGACTAATAGACATAAAAGAACCAGCAGGCCATATAAGAATGCAGCCTGCTAGTTTACCCAATATTTATGCTATACCTACCATTCTGCCTACTTTATGGGTTTAACACCTTGACAGTCGGATCCTAGCCATTTTCCTTCGTGGCTAATATCCATTTTTATAGGCATGCCAGACATACTGCCTTCCATCGTCATTTTGCTTTTATAGCTTTTGGCTGAAGCATCCCAGATATCACCCTCGCCCACTAGCTTACCTTCAGGGCTAGAACAGGAAAAAGTCACATGGGCTGAACTACTAGAAATAACCTTACTTTTGGTGGTGCAGCTCATGTCGGGATCGTCGGTATAGGGCTCGAATTCGCGCGCTGCCATTTCAGGAGTTAAACACTGCCGGATAACATCTGGCTGGGATAGCGTTGCACCCGAGCTTTTCATCATTTCTTCCATTTGCTTGCGCTGTGCAGGTGGCAGTTTGTCCATCATGCCAGCCATACTATTCATAGCCGCTGATATTGCAGAGCCCATATCCATGCGTAGCTCCCACAAACCAGGGGTACGCTTCTCTAGGGTCTGCGCCGCAGCCTGACCCGCGTGAAAACACATCATTACTGCAATACAGCTAGATATATAAACTGACTTACGCATAGCGCCATCCTTAAATCAATACCAATGCTTATAGTACAAAATAAAACCACAAGCGTCGCCCTTCATTCGGATAGGATGGCAGGTATTTCAACTTTGCAATATGTCTTGTTCTTCGCTTAGTGAATCCATGCCCATACGTCGAAAAATCTGGAAGCGTGTCTGATGTTCTTTTATTTGGCCATCAGTACCTTCTAGGGTTTGCCGCAATTGTTTGTTATGTTGTAGCTGGAATCCATACGCAGCCATATGACGATTAAATTCAGGTCTATAACCACGACCAGGATCCATCATCCACACTTCGGCACTAGGATAGGCATGATTATTGATAAAGCTGGCCACGTCTTGTGCCATGCCACGCTCGTAGAGCAAGTCGCTGCCTATGATGAGGTCGTAACGTGCGCTAAGTAGTTCAGCGTCAGTATCTAAGATACAAGGTTCAGAACCGTTAGTGCCCCATTGACCATGCCGGTACTTCAGCGTTGGTAAACCATTTAGGTGTGCATTTTTTTTTAGAAAAGTACGCGCTAATGGGTGGCGATCACTGGCCGTAATACGTGCGCCACGCCGTTGCCCAACCAAACTGGCCAAACCTAGACCACAACCAATTTCCAGTATGCGTTCATTGATGCAAACCGGGCGACTCGCTAACTGAGTAGCCAGTTGCACACCCGATGGCCATAACAGCCCAAATAATGGCCAAGACGCTGACGATATACCTAAGCGTTCGGCTGCACCATCGGGATCGTAAAACTGCTGATTATCTAACAACGAGCGTATGACTAGATCATTACCACCAAGTATCGCTATAGGTTGTTGAGTAGTTTGATAGCTGGCTATTGTCATACTGACGACACGATAATATACCTTTCTATGAAATATACGTACCAGTGTGCCTTAAATAGGACAATAAGACCAGCATCTCCCTATGTGTAGTCTATATATGGCATTGCGCAATAATTAATTTAACGCTTCTTTGGCAGCCTCTTCAGGCGTGAAACCCTCGTAGAACAGATCAGTAAACCACTCTGCATTTTCATCAATATAGTCTTGGGCTTCGCCCAATGTGGCACCGGCAGCCACTAACAAGCCTTCAACCTGTATGCACCACTCAATCAATGCCACTTCGTCGGGATCGGATACGCCTTTTTTAGCCATGATATTTCCTTAATATTCGTGTTAGTAACAGGGGTCGCTAAAGTGTGAACTGATACTGTTACAACGTAGTCGCCATGATACAAAACTTGCTTGTTGTTTGTCTGTCGCTTTTTGACAAAACAACCCTTACAACCTAAGCAGGGTGACTAATCATATAATCAACAACCATGCTTACTTCTGTCTTTGCGATCAGCGTTGGCGCCTCGGTGGGTGCTGTCATGCGTTGGCTGTTGGGCCTGTCCTTAAATGCGATATTTCCGACCTTGCCTTTGGGTACCCTAGCTGCCAACCTGCTTGGTGGCTATCTGATGGGCTTAGCACTTGCCATCTTTGCGCTTTACCCCATCACTCTGGAATGGCGGTTAGCCTTAGTGACGGGCTTTCTGGGTAGCCTAACAACATTCTCTGCATTTTCAGCCGAAACCGTATTGCTGCTGCAGCAAGGACGGCTGGTATGGGCTGGTGCAGCCATAGGCCTGCATGTACTGGGATCACTGGCTTGCACCCTTCTGGGACTGGCCACCGTATCAGCCTTGCGTTAAGTACTTTAGGTAACGTAACGCCAAAAACTAACGCGACGCAACACTAGGATTAGCATCACAGAAATGACAAACACCAAAATAGCCGTGAACGGTATGCTTAACCAAGCATATTGGCTAATCACTGACATATCAACAATATTTTCCACGACCAAATCCAGCACTACCACATGCACACAATACACCCCTAGTGTGCAGTTCGCCAGTTGCTTTAATGCTGGTCCTAGCCCATTGGGTGTGGCGGCTCCAGCCCAATACAACACATAGCAGGCACAAATAGACGCTGCCACCACTAAAGGCGATAAATAATCATAAAAGATCAGGCCTAAATAATGATGTTGGCGTGCATACAGGTATGCTGCTGCAAAAGTTAACAGGCTAAATATCACGAACAATGCAATACCTATTGCTATACCCCGTCCGGATGCGGCACTGACAGCACATTCGGACTCGACCCATTGTCGTAAATAAGCACCCAGAAATAGATAGCCAAAATAACCAAAAAACGAGCCTAATTGCCAAGTGTCAATGATGTCAGTTTGAATATTCAGTAGGTATTGCGCTATGGGCCAGGCCGACACTAGCAACCATATCAACAAGAACATTTTCTGTTCCGAACCGCTGCTAGCACGCCAGATATGACGCAAGTAAGGCACAAACAAATAAATACCTACAATGGCATATAAGTACCAAAGATGAGCGACCACTGGCCCACGTACCACATGTAATAACCACTGTAAGGGCTGCCCATACGATTGACCATGCCAACTATTCCAAGCCATATAAAATACGGACCAAAACAGTAGTACTGGCAAGATACGTAGCGAACGCTTACGCATATAAACCGCCAGCTCTTCTTGCTTGCCTAACAACAAGGCACCAGAAATCATGAGGAATATAGGTACAGAGCTACGGCTAAAGGCATCGTAAAAAGGGCTGGCCCACGATACGGCATCCAAAGAATAGGTTTCAATACTGGCGGCATGCAATAACACGACCATCAGGCACGCACCTACACGGGCCACATCAATACCACGACTAAAACGGCTGTTAATCATAAGGTATTTTGCCATACTCACTGATTAACATTTGGGCCGCTATCGCCTGGCAAGCAACTTAGGCAACGTAATAAATCATGGTGATGTAATGGCAAACACTGCCGCCCAGCACAAATAAGTGCCAGACACCATGCCCATAACGCCATTTTTCATCTATGGCATAAAAAATTATGCCTACGGTGTACACCAGTCCACCAGCAGCTAACCAAGTGAAGCCATTTTTGGATAAGGCCTCAGTTAACGGCACAACTGCGATCACTGCCAGCCAACCCATTAGGAAGTAGATGATCAAGGACCAGATACGCAGGCCTTTAGCCAAACAAACTTCCTGGATTATGCCAATAATCGCTAAAGCCCATACTGCGGCAAACAAGGACCAACCCCAAACACCTCGTAAACTAACTAAGGTAAAAGGCGTGTAACTACCGGCTATCAACAAATAAATGGCGCAGTGATCAAATTTGCACCATATACGCTTGGCCCGTCCACGCAAGCTGTGATAGAGCGTAGACGACAAATACAAAGCCAACAACATAATGCCGTAGATACTGAAGCTAACTATTTTCCATGGGTCGCCTACGCGGGCGCCCATCACTATCAACACTACGGTCCCGATGACAGCCAAGCCGGCACCGGCCAAATGGCTAATGCTATTGAAACGCTCGCCATAATACATGCACAGCTTCCTTAAACAGGCCAGGTCCCTGTTAGGCGGGCACCGGCTCGGGCATAGCACGTACCGTAGGTGTCGTTACCGCCTCGATGACTGGCCGTATACCAGTTAACAAGTAATCCAGTAATTCACGCACCGGACGTATTGCATGACCAAAGGGAAGTTTTTCAGTGCCTCGGAAAAACAAACCACGCCTGACATCACCTGCTAATGCAAAGGCTAACCGGGTATCTATACAAAACTGACCATGTTTGCTGATGCCATCACGTAAACCACAACTGGCAAGACAATCGAAACCTACTGTACAAACACGTTGCTTAGCCGCTTTTTGCAGTTTTTCTTCTTTTTCAAGATACGCTTCCAACCACGGTGTACGTACCGCTCTGGCGGGAAGTCCGGCTACGCTCATGAAGGTAACGATATCTTCTGGTTTGGCTTCAACCAAAACTTTTTTGAAATTGATATGTGCATCCCCTTCTGCCGTTACGGCAAACGGCGTACCTAACTGCACAGCGCTGGCCCCCATCCCTAGAAGCTCCCCCACTTGCTTGTGGCTATGCACACCGCCCCCAGTGATCAAGGGGATATTTTCCTGCTCCAGGCCTAACTCCTTGAATAGCTGCAAAGTCTTCTCGAGCACATGAGGAAAGGCAAAGTTAGGATTATTCAAACTTTCCGCCGAAGGCGCACCCAGGTGGCCAGCGGCGTAGCGAGGATTTTCAATCACAATGGCATCAGGCAAACGATGTTTACGCATCCATTTCCTTAGGACCACGTTAATCCCGCGCACATCGGACAAAATAGGGATCAAGGCAACCTTAGGGTGGTCCTGGGTCAGCTCAGGTAAATCTAGCGGCAGACCAGCCCCCACCACGACAGCATCCGCTTCACTTTCACACGCCTGACGTACGTAGTTGGCGTAATCGGCCACTGCGCGCATAATATTCACAGCGATCATGCCTTTGCCCGCTGCTAATTTTTTAGCAGCATGCACCTCACGGTCTAAGGCGACCAAATTCGTTGCGTTAATTAAATCTTTATCGCGAGAACGCCCTGTTTCCAGCATAAGGTCAGGGTGATGACGTCTAAGGTCTACGCTGGAAATAGTACCTACTGCCCCAAACGAAGCCACAGTGCCGGCAAGCCTATGAGCGGAAACTCCGACGCCCATCCCCCCTTGTACTATGGGTAATAGAGACTTGCCCTTTAATTTAAGTCTGTCGAATGCGGTTGGCAACACAGTGATAATCCTTCACGAAAATGACTAAAGAAATTCAACCATCACTATGACTGCAGAACGTTATAGACTCCTTAACAAAAATCAAGGTTGTAGTGATTTATTCGGGATAAGCTCAAGTATTCGTCTTTAGGGTTAACACTTATGCGCAAAAACACCAATTACACCTTACTTGATACACGTGGCCTACCTCCTCCAGAACCCCTAGAGCATGTGCTGGAAGCTATCTGCGTCTTGCCGCCGGGGGAAACCTTGAAAATGCTAATCGACCGAGAACCCTTCCCCCTTTACGACATACTGCAAAGCAATCAGATGGCATATAGCACCAGCATGGCTGCTGAATCCCATTATGAAATTTTGATCTGGCATGCCAACTAATGCGGCGCGCACTTGCCTTTACTCAATCCCCTGCCTTTAGCGCACCTTTGCGATTTTTTTTAAATGTACCAATTTTTACGTTCTTGGCTGCGGGGCTACTACTGTGGTCTGGGCCGTTAGCCTTAGAATCACAATGGCATCCAGTAACACTGGCACTAACTCATTTATTGACCTTGGGTGTATTGACCAGCGCCATATTGGGTGCCCTACTGCAAATACTGCCCGTCGCCACCAATGCCAGTATCTGGCGTCCCCGGCTGACAGCCACCGTAGTTCATACCCTGCTAACCCTAGGAACATTCACACTGGTTTCAGCATTTCTATGGGGGCTACCCATACTTTTCAAGCTAGCCACACCGTTATTGGCACTAGCCTTTATCTGGATGATAGCAGCGGTCGTACTGGGATTGCAGCAGCATCGCATGTCCATAGACCCCAGAAGCGCAGAAGAAATCCTAGCAGTACGACTGGCAATAGCGGCACTGTTTGCAACAGTAGTACTAGGCGTGTCTTTGGCGGTGGCTCTAGGCTGGCAATGGGATGCCCCATTGGTTTTATTAACCCACTTACATAGCACCTGGGGCCTATTAGGATGGGTAGGCATCATGATTATGGGGATATCTTTTCAAGTAATACCTGTTTTTCAGGTAACTGAGCTATACCCTGCCCGGCTAAGCCGTTGGTTAACGCCTTATTTATTTAGCGTATTAATACTATGGACCAGCTCTATGTTGTGGTTAGCCAATACCTCTGTGCTTATACGCCTACTAGAAGGTCTATTGGCCAGTATTTGCCTGACTTATGCAATCAGTACACTGCATTTATTATGGACACGTAAACGCAAACAGGCCGACGTCACCACCTTATTTTGGCGCACAGCCATGCTCAGTTTGCTTGCTGCTGCAGCAATGGTCTTGATATCTACCATTACCGGCACTCTATTGCCTGTGCCTTTAGGCATATTGATCATTGTGGGCGTAGGCTGGTCGGCCATTAATGGCCTGTTGTACAAAATAATTCCATTTCTGGTGTGGTACCACTCCCAAAGAGACCTGCAGCTAGCCTTACGTGTGGTGCCCAAGGTCAAACAAATTATGCCCGACGCTGTGGGCAAACGCCAATACTGGGTGCATGCCGCCGGACTAACCTTATTGCTAGCGGCTACGATCTGGCCGGTACTGACCCGTCTGGCGGCTGCGATGTTGATGATATCTGCTGCATGGTTAGGTATAAGTATCAGTCGAGCATTATTGCTGTATCGACGTACCCATATCGCCATTGCCTTACTCATGAAATCGGCGTAGCTCGTCAATATCGACAATGGTGATTTCACGCCCTTTAATTTTGATCAGCTTACGACTATCTAAATCATGCATAATTCGTGAAAAATGTTCTGGTGTCAGATTCAATCGCGACGCAATAACGGTTTTTGTTGCCTCTAGTCGAAAACGATCCCCGTTCTTGTAGGGGCCGCTTTTTAATAGATAGCCAATAATACGTTGCGTACCTGACCTAAGAGAATAGGCTTCGACATCACGCATCAAAACATGCAGGCGCTGACTTAGCCCAGCCAACATTTTTCTAGCGAAGCCAGTATGACTATCTAGTTCAGTAAATACAGCGGCTTTGCCTACGTGCAACAACAAGGTGTCGGCCAATGCCTGAGCTGACACAATATAGTCTTTGTCCATAAACATCAGGGCCTCGCCAAATGTGTCTCCTGGTCCCAGCAGGCGGACCACTTTTTCTACTCCTACCGTAGAGACAAACATGAGTTTTATCTGACCGTATACGATCGCATGAAACCCAACACAAGGATCGCCCCGATGGAAAACCATTTCGCCCCTGGGTACCGAGACCTCGGTAGTGGCCCTAGCCAACCTGGTCAGTTCAGTGGGTCCAAGTTCATTAAATAAAGGCAGTTGCATCAGAAAGTCCTGTATGCGTGTTCTGTCTATAATCAAGTGCTAGTCTCCTGTGTCTAGGGGCGCAGCCGCGCCATATATCCCTTTTAAGCTTGTCGTATCGTGACGAAAAAAGCCTTATTCAACGCTATTGGCATATTGGCCGTTATCCTGGCGATACTAGGGGTCTTTCTGCCTGTGCTCCCTACGACACCTTTTTTGTTATTGGCATCAGCCTGCTTTATGCGAGGTTCGACGCGATTACACGCTTGGCTACATTCCAACAAAACATTTGGTGTTTACTTATCCAACATACAAGCTGGCTTAGGTATCCCAAAACGAACAAAAATTATTGCTATCAGCGTGCTATGGATTTCAATAGGGTTTTCAATTTGGCAAATTTCCTGGTGGTGGCTACGTGTAATGATGCTAATACCCGGTATTGCTGTCACCATTTATTTACTGAAAATGAAAACCCTTAACCCTGACGACCACCCTTAAATTAATTTTGAATACGTCGAGACTGTAGGTTTCCCCAGGAAACGATCAAAGACCATGCCTATGGCGCGCACGAACAAACGTCCCTTAGGAGTAATTGTCAGGCCTTCATCGTTGTTAACCATTAAGCCGGCCTCTTGGTAAGGCTGCAAGCGTTCAAGTTCAGCCGCAAAATAGCTGACAAAATTTATCTGATACTGTTGATTTATTGCCTGGTAATCTAAGGGCATACTGCACATCAAAGTCATTATGACCTGGCGACGCAACAGATCATCAGCAGACAAATGATAGCCTTTCTCGATGGGTAACTGCCCCTGATCCAAGGACTGGTAATACGCATTCAATGACCTTACTGACTGACTATACGATGCGCCTACCTTGCCTATTGCAGACACACCCAGGCCAATTAAGTCACATTCCGCCCTAGTGGTGTAACCCTGAAAATTACGATGCAAGCTTTTATCAAGACGTGCTAGGTTTAGCTCATCATCGGGTTTAGCAAAATGATCCAGTCCTATATACACATAACCCGCTTCCAACAGACGACGCGTAGACATCAAGAAAATTTGCAGACGCTCTTCGGCGGTAGGTAGATCAGCAGCGATAATCAGGCGTTGCGCCTTAAATCGGCTAGGCAAATGCGCATAGTTGTACAGCGCAATACGATCAGGCGACAAGCGTATCACCTGATCCAAGGTGCGATCAAAACTGCTTAAAGTTTGCTTGGGTAAACCATAAATCAGGTCAATATTTACCGAGCCAAAACCGGCGTCGCGGCTATCACTTAAAGCCTTTTCAACCATATCCAAAGGCTGTATGCGGTTCACGGCAGCCTGAACTGCAGGATCGAAATCCTGAACTCCGAAACTGGTACGATTAAACCCCAGCGTCGCCAATAGCGATAAGGTATCGGAACTCACCGTACGTGGGTCTATTTCCACACCCAGCTCGGCATCTGGAGTGAAGTTAAAATGACGCCGTAAGCTGTCCATTAACTGAGTGAGTTCAGCATGGCTAAGAAAGGTGGGCGTGCCTCCCCCCAAATGCAATTGTTCAGTACGCCGATCGGTTTCCAAATGGGGCGTCAACAAGTCCATTTCTTTGTCTAGATAACGCAGATACTCGGCCGAACGACTGTGATCTTGTGTAATAATTTTATTGCAGGCGCAAAAATAGCACAGTGACTCGCAAAATGGCAGGTGCACATACACCGAGAGCGGTGGATTACTGCTGGCAGTAGCACGACTGGCCAAATACTGTTGGTACTGCTGGTGATCGAAGTCAGTTGAAAAGCGATCAGCGGTAGGATACGAGGTATACCTAGGACCTGAACTATCAAAACGCCGTATTAAAGCCTCGGAGATCTCGATATCAGGAAAACAGACAGCAGCCTTGGTGACTGTAGTAATAGCGGCATCCATGCCTTGCTCCGGTAAGGTGACTTCACCATATCATTGTCAGCTCAAGCCACTCCTGGGTGTTTGATATGAATCAATAATGCAATTAAAACCCAGTAATACACGTATAAATCACAACATTTACCTAGCGACACAAAACATATCGTATTATTAGGGCAGTTTCTTTCCCCTGTAAGCCTTCCTGTTCATGTTGTTATTCCTGATTCTTGCTCTGCCTTTTGCGGGTAGCCTTGTGGCTGCGCTGCTGCCGACTAATGCGCGCAATCTGGAAGCCTGGCTAGCTGGCGCAGTCGCTATAGTTTGCGCTGGACTAGCCATGAGCCAACTTCCCATGATGGGGGACGCTCAAATTATTAAATACACCTGGGCCTGGATGCCGGGTGTAGATTTCAGTTTGCGCATGGATGGCTACTCTTGGCTGTTCACCATGATTATCACCCTGATGGGTGCTTTAATCGTGCTATATGCGCGCTATTACATGTCGCCCCAAGACCCTGTTCCACGTTTCTTTTCTTTCTTTTTGGCATTCATGGGCTCCATGCTGGGCGTGGTGCTATCAGGCAATTTAATTCAGTTAGTCGTATTCTGGGAACTGACCAGCCTGTCGTCCTTTCTTTTAATCGCCTATTGGCACCATAGGCTGGACGCCAGGCGCGGGGCGCGCATGTCCTTGATTATTACTGGCGCCGGAGGCCTGTGCCTGCTGGCTGGCATGCTAATGCTGGGTCACATGGTGGGCAGCTACGATCTGGACGATGTTCTGGCGGCAGGCGACATCATACGTAACCACTCGTGGTACCCCACCATGCTGCTCATGGTGGCACTAGGTGCCTTAACCAAAAGCGCACAATTCCCTTTTCATGTGTGGCTACCCAATGCTATGGCGGCTCCTACGCCAGTATCCGCGTATCTGCATTCCGCCACTATGGTCAAAGCCGGTGTTTTTCTGTTGGCCCGATTCTGGCCTGTCCTTTCTGGGACACCTGAATGGACCTTGCTGATAGGCGGAGCAGGCGTCATCTCTTTGGTACTAGGGGCCTATGCAGCCACCTTCCAGACAGATATGAAAGGGGTCCTGGCCTATTCCACCATCAGCAATTTGGGCTTGATTACCCTACTATTGGGCATGAACAGCAGGCTCGCCTTGGTTGCAGCGGTCTTTCACATGATTAATCACGCAACCTTTAAAGCCTCGTTATTCATGGCGGCAGGCATCGTCGACCATGAAACAGGAACGCGAGATCTGGGTCGGTTATCCGGCCTGTATCGCAGCATGCCAATTACTGCCACCTTAGCGATGGTCGCCGCCGCCTCTATGGCAGGAATCCCCTTGCTGAACGGCTTTATTTCCAAAGAAATGTTTTTTGCTGAAACCGTATTTATGGGTGGTGACTGGTGGACACGCTTTGCCTTACCTGCCGCTGCAGTGTGTGCCAGCGCCTTTAGTGTTGCCTATTCTATACGCTTTATTGCTCAGGTATTTTTTGGACCTGCGCCGCACGACTTACCGCGTGCACCACACGAGCCACCTAAACTGATGTTAATTCCTAGCACAGTCCTGGTGTTGACCTGCTTGGTTGTAGGCATACTTCCGAGCATTACTGTGGGACCATTTTTATACAATGCCGCACTCGCCATATTAGGTAGTTCAACCCCGTCATACGACCTGCGTATTTGGCATGGATTTAATCTGCCTTTAGCGATGAGCTTTCTGGCTTTGCTGGGTGGGATGCTATTACTGTGGTTACTGCGTCACCGACATCGCAGCCGTCCAGGACGTACGCCATTAATCTACCGACTAGATGGTCGCCGTAGTTTCGATGCCCTGTTAGAAGGTCTAGATACGCTGGCTGACCTTGCATTAAGTTGGTTACGCTCATCACGCCTGCAAACCCAATTAATACTGGTTATTGTTGCTACTATCTTGGTCGCCGCCCTACCCTTGCTTGGTGGGTCATGGTTGTTACCAACACTGTCCACACCTGCCGACCTAACATTTGGCCTGATGTGGATCGCTGGTGGGGCATGCGCAATCGGGGCCGCGCGCATGGCCAAGTATCACCGACCTGGTGCACTGCTACTACTAGGCGGTGCTGGACTAGTCACCAGCTTAACCTTTGCCTGGCTATCAGCCCCCGACTTAGCGCTAACTCAACTTGCCGTCGAAGTTGTCACTATGGTCTTGATCTTGCTGGGACTGCGCTGGCTACCGCGCCGTGTCGAGGAAGATACTCGCTTAAGACAAACCCCTATCAGGGTGTTTACGCGCCGTACCCGTGATTTTATTATTACCATTGCCAGCGGCTTAGGCATGACGGTCCTAGCCTATGGCATGCTGACCCGTGAACGCCCTACCGGCATATCGTCCTTCTTTGTTGAACAGTCACTCCCGCTAGGCGGTGGCGCTAACGTGGTCAACGTCATATTGGTGGACTTTCGCGCCTTCGATACTTACGGCGAAATCAGTGTGTTAGGCATAGTTGCACTATCTGTTTATGCGCTACTACGACGTTTCCGCCCCCCCGCCGAAACGATGGAGCTACCGCCAGAACGTCAGCAACCTGTAACAACGGCCAAACTATTAGGCGCTTTTGGCGAACCCGACCCCAAGGCATTAGTCCCTGTGGGCATTATGGCAATACCTGCGTTATTGGTACGTTTACTGTTGCCAGTAGCAGCGCTAATCTCTATGTACTTCCTACTGCGTGGGCATAATCTGCCAGGCGGTGGGTTTATTGGCGGCTTAATTTTGGCCACCGCGATTATTTTGCAATACATGGTTAGCGGCGTCATCTGGGTAGAGACCAGGCCGGGCATTAACCCACAACACTGGATAGCATTTGGTTTATTGGTATCTGGCATCACTGCCATGTCTGTATGGTGGGGTGCACGTCCCTTCCTTGCTGCCCTGTCCTGGGATGTGATCGTCCCCTTGATAGGTCAGGTGCACATATCCAGCGTACTGTTATTTGATCTAGGCGTTTATATGCTGGTGGTCGGTGCCACCGTCTTGATGCTAGTCGCTTTGGCACACCAATCCTTGCGTTTTTATCGCAAGCCTGCAACGACGCTAACCCCAACCACCACACCAGGAGCCTCTTAATGGAAATTATTCTTTCCATCGGCATAGGCGTACTGGCCGGCTCTGGAGTCTGGCTACTGCTTAGGCCCAGAACCTTCCAGGTCATTATCGGTTTATCTTTGATTTCATATGCAGTGAACTTGTTCATTTTTGGCATGGGTAGAATTACCTTGGGCGCACCGCCCGTGATTGATGCGGAATGGGCTGCCGACCCCAGCTTATATGCAGACCCCTTGCCCCAAGCGCTGGTGCTAACCGCTATTGTCATAGGCTTTGCGACCACCGCCCTCTTCCTGGTCGTGCTAATGGCATCCCGCGGCTTGTCTGACACCGATCACGTCGATGGACGGGAAAATCGCCAATGACAAGCTGGTTCCAACATTTACCTATTTTGCCGGTGGCCATTCCCATGCTGGCAGGCGCAGCCATGTTGTTGCTGCGGGACTCTCAGCGTCAAGCCAGACTAGCCCTGTCATTGGTGTCGATAGTCGCTCAGATTCTATTAGCGCTGACCTTGCTGTGTTTGACCTCGGGGCTATTAAGCAGTAACTGGCCCAACGGCGTAGGTGTATATTTATTAGGCGACTGGCCTGCCCCCTTTGGCATCGTAGTCGTAGCTGACCGCCTGGCAGCCATTATGCTGTTGTTGACTTCAGTCGTTGGCGCCGCCAGCTGGATATACTCCACCGCCCGCTGGGATAGGGCTGGGGTGCACTTTCACCCCCTATTTCAATTTCTATTGATGGGACTAAACGGTGCGTTTCTAACCGGTGACCTATTCAATTTATTTGTGTTTTTTGAAGTTTTGCTGGTGGCTTCCTATGGTTTGATGCTACATGGATCCGGCCAGGAAAGGGTAGCTGCCGGATTACACTATATCCTCATCAATCTAGTCTCTTCATTTTTACTACTGATAGCCTTGGCCTTAATCTACGGCCTGACAGGTACCTTGAACATGGCCGATCTGGCAGTTCAGGCGGGGGAGTTATCCGGTCCTGATCGCCGTCTGTTTGAAACCGGCGCTGCCATTTTAGGCATGGCGTTTCTGATCAAAGCCGCTGCTTGGCCCTTGAACTTCTGGCTTCCTGCGACCTATGCCAACGCTTGCCCACCTGTGGCTGGCATGTTTGCCATTATGACCAAGGTAGGTATTTATGCACTGTTACGCATAGGATCTTTACTGCTTCCTACCGGCGCACCAGCAGCGTTTGGAGGGGAATGGATGTTCCCTGTGGGTATGGCGACCTTAATTTTTGGCATCATTGGTTTGCTGTCTTCAACGCAGGTAGAACGCCAGGCGGGTTACTCTATTATCTTATCCTCGGGCACCTTGCTAGCCGCACTGGGCATGCCTGGCGTTGCCCTTACTGGACCTGCTTTACTTTATTTAATCAGCTCGGTATTAGCACTATGCGCATTTTTCATGCTGCTAGAAATGATAAACCGTACCCAAACGTTCGGTTCTGACTTGCTAGCCGTCAGCCAAGAAGCCTTTGAACTGGAAGACGAAGAAGCCCCAGATCATTCTGATGACGTTGTGGGTGTAGCCATTCCAGCCGCTATGGCATTCCTAGGTTTATCATTTTTTGCCTGTGCGCTATTAATTACAGGCCTGCCGCCTCTGTCCGGATTTATTGCAAAGTTCACTTTATTGTCAGCAGCTTTGCAAACCTCTACCACTGATGTGCCATCGATCGATGCCTGGATGCTGGTCATAGGAGTATTATCCTCGGGGTTGGCAGGCATTATTGCTTTAGCGCGTACAGGTATACGGTTGTTCTGGGTACCCGAAGATAATATCGTGCCACGCTTACGCATTAGCGAAGCGGCCCCTGTAGGAGTGCTACTACTGGCCTGCATAGCACTAACCATATGGGCTGGCCCCGTCATCCAGTATTTGGACGATACCGCCAGTTACCTGGATCACCCGGCTACCTACATAGAAGCCGTATTATCCCAAAGCCCCGCTCGTGGATTACATATCGGAGCCGGACTATGAAGCGATTAAATTATGTGGCCTTGCCCATTATTCTGCTTGGCATTTGGCTACTGCTAAACGACACCCTATCTATAGGCAACATCGTACTAGGTAGTATGTTTGCCTTGATGCTGAACTGGTTGGCGTTCACCGTAAGACCGGTACGTGCCAGCGCTAAACATCCACTAATAGCGCTGAAATTAATATGGCATGTCGCCGTAGACATTACGCTATCTACGATTGCCGTAGGGCGTATCGTTTGCCAAGGTAAACGCTCAGGTTTTCAACCTGGTTTTTTGCGTATTCCCTTGACCTTGACTGACCCGCATGGTCTGGCAGCCCTAGCTTGCATAGTGACTTACACCCCAGGTACCGTCTGGGCAGACTACTCTGAGACAGACAATGTATTAACATTGCACGTATTGGATCTTCAAAACGAAGAGCAATGGCTAGCGGTTATACAACAACGCTATCAAGGCCCCCTTATAAGGATATTCGAATGACTGCGCTGGTATTCTGGGCGGCCAGCTTTGCCCTGGGCTGCTTTGTTGTAGGACTGGCGATTGCCACGATACGTCTGCTGTACGGACCCGATGTAACCGACAGGGTATTGGCTCTGGACACCATGTATGTCAATGGCATGTTAATACTCTTGGTCCTGGGCTTGCAATTCGGGGAGTCAGTATATTTTGACATTGCTCTATTGATTAGTATGTTTGGCTTTGTCAGCTCAGTGGCTATGGCCAAGTTCCTGTTGCGTGGCGAGGTAATAGAACCATGAACTCCCTCCCCCTATGGCTTGCCATCCCAGTTGCTTTCTTGTTGGTTAGCGCTGGGATCATCACCGTCATCGGATCCTTGGGGCTGCTACGCTTACCCACATTTTGTGCACGTATGCATGCACCCACGATGGGCAACACCTTAGGCGCTTTTTGTGTACTGTTGGCTAGCATCCTGGTGTCTAGCTTCCTAGAACAGCGCCCTATATTGCATCCAATTTTAATTACCATATTATTGGTGATCACAGCCCCTTGCACCGCTATACTATTAATGCGTGCTGCCATCAAGCGCCATGCCAAGGCCGCGCAACTTGCTGCTGAACAAACTGCTACCAATAGCGTAGACCCTGACTAAGCCTGGAACACGCTTTGCTGGTTAGTTGTATCACCACTCACCAAACGGCGTTGCATGACTAGACATTTGCCCGGCTCTATGCAGCGCACTGTTCACACAAGGAGCATACTATTATGCTTAAGCGATCCCGTTTGCTTTCACGCCCTGCTTTACTAGGTATAGCACTAAGCGTTAGCCTAATCGCGCCATTATCACTGGCCGCTAGTTCTAGTGACGGCAGCACACCAGAACAACGCTATCAGGCCGACGTCCAACTGTGCAATAGCAGTTCAAACTATCAAGATAAATCCACCTGCCTGAAAGAAGCTAGCGCTGCTTTAGCGGAAGCACGGCACAATCGTCTAACAACTGGCGAACGACTAGCTCCAGACAACAGAACTAAACGCTGCGATGCCCTATCTGGCCAAGATAAGGATGACTGCCTATTACAAATGTCGGGACAACACACTACTACTCAAGGTAGTGTCGAAGCAGGAGGTATCCTCCGTGAAACCACAATAACCACAACCAATCCCTGATGCACTACAGCTCTAATTGCCGGCCCATCTCCACTACCCGATTGGGGGGTATTTTAAAGAAACGGGAGCTGCCACTTGCATTGCGTGTCATGAAAGAAAACAAGCGACGACGCCATCCCGATAACCAATCTACCTTACGCACGACGATCACCGTGGTATGCGACAGAAAATAAGAGATTTCCATGGGGTCCAGATGAATTTCTGGGTGCGTCTCTGCGATATAGTCCAATAACTGTGGAACGTCGGGCTCTTGTTTGAATCCCCAGTGCGCAATTAGCTGCCAGCTGTTTTCACTGATACGCTGTAAATGTACACGCTCTGTAAGAGGGACATAAGGCACATCTGTCGTACTAACATGCAAAAACAACACTTGCTTATGCAGGACCTTGTTATGCTTTAAGTTATGCAGCAATGCGGGAGGCACAGTGTCTACTATCATGGTCATAAATACCGCCGTACCAGAAACCTGGGTGGGTGGGTAGTTATCCAATGATTTCATAAACGATCTTAACGGTTGTTGATCCCCTGCCAAGGTTTTATGCATTTGATCTCTGCCTTGTTTCCAGGTAGTCATCAACGCCAATAAGGCCAAACCCACTAGTAAAGGCAACCACCCACCCTCAAAAACTTTTAAGGCATTGGATGAAAACAGCAAGACATCCACCAACAAGAAGATGCCTATCAAAATCAACCACATGATCCGTCGTAGCCCCACTGACTGACGGGGCAAAACCACCCAGGCCAATATGGAAGTCATCAACATGGTGCCTGTTACCGCAAAACCATAGGCATGGGCCAAGCGCTCGGATGAACCAAATGCCACCACTAAAAACAACACCGCTACAAATAACAGCTGATTAACCCGTGGCAAATAAATTTGCCCTTCGGCACTAGCCGATGTGTGCAAAATGGCCATACGGGGCCAAAACCCCAATTGCACAGCCTGACGGGTCACTGAAAATGCCCCAGAAATGACAGACTGCGAAGCAATAACCGTAGCCAACGTTGCCAGTACCACTAAAGGCACCAAGCCCCAATCTGGTGCCATCAAAAAGAAAGGATTACGCACGGCATCTGGATTGGCCAGCAACACTGCACCCTGCCCTAAATAACACAGCACCAAGGCGGGTAGGACCAAACTGAACCAACTTTGACTAATGACCTTGTGCCCAAAATGCCCCATATCCGCATATAAAGCTTCCGCACCTGTCAGGGCCAAGACAATGACACCTAGCAGTAAATAGGTCTGCCACGGTGCTTGGGCAATAAATGTATACGCCCACACAGGATTTAAAGCCTGCAATATGCTGGGTTCCAGAAAAATACGCCAGGCACCTAAACCGGCCAGAGTTAAAAACCAGCACAGCATAATCGGACCAAACAACTTACCCATAGTGCCAGTGCCATGCGACTGTATCAAAAATAGCGCAGCCAACACCAGCACCGACAAGGGCACTACCCAAGGCATTAAGGTATAAGAAATCAGGCTGATACCTTCGATGGCAGACAGTACAGAAATAGCGGGGGTAATCATACTGTCGCCATAGAACAAGCAAGCGCCGATCAATCCCACTATGGTCAACACCCATTGTTTGCGCCCACTAAGCCCTTTAAGCGCCAAGACCAGTAGTGCCAGCGTCCCCCCTTCGCCACGGTTATTCGCTCGTAAAATAATACCTACGTATTTCAGCGATACCACCAGCATTAACATCCAGAACAGCAGGGACAGCAAACCCAATATTTGCTCGGGACCAGCCCCAGGCATCAGTGCCATAGCTGCCTTAATCGTATACAAGGGACTGGTGCCTATATCCCCATAAACCACACCCAATGCCCCCATTAGCGCGATGCTACGAGGTGTAATGTCAATATCAGCTTTAGCAACTGTTGCATTGGTTCTAGTCATAACTACTCTTGCCTGGTCAATCTGGCCCCTATACGGGGCCCAGGAAACACCACAGTAATACGCGAGCCCGAAAATGTCGGGCGACTAATCAATTTCCACCAAGCGCCATGAGCCAAAGCAATTTCCCTGACGATGGCCAGCCCCAAACCAGCACCATCGCTGTGGATGGATGCCGATGAACGATAGAAGGCTTCGAATACCCGCTTTGCATCGTCGGCTTGTATACCTGGACCATCATCTTCTATCGCCAAGGATGGCGGATTGGCACTGACCTGCAAGGTGATGGTGCTAGCGTTCACGCCATAACGCAGTGCATTATCAATTAAGTTACTGAGTAATTCTTCTAATAATAACGGGTCTGCGTCTATCCAAACGGGGTGATCCGGTGCCTTAAGCTGCATGTTCAAATGACGGCTACGTGCGGCTGGTATCCATTCAGCACCACTAGCCCTAGCCCACTCACATAAATCGATACGAACAAAACTGTCTTGCAGACGTGCGGTAGAGTCAGCCTGTGCCAATACTAATAGCTGTTGGCCTAACCGTATCATGCGATCAGTTACTGACTTGATGCGCTCGGCCCTTGCCCTGACTTCGGGGGGAAGTTCACGCGATAGCATGAGCTCGGACTCCAGCTTTAATCCTGTCAATGGTGTTCTAAGCTGATGGGCAGCATGGCCCACAAAACGCTTTTGCGCCAGCATAGAGTCATTGAGACGCACTAACAAGTCATTGACGTGCTCGACCAAAGGGACAACTTCAGCAGGTAAACCGCTACTGTCCAAGGTTTGAAGATCATCTATCGAGCGACGCTGTATCTGTTCAGTAAGCCGATTGATAGAGGCTAAGCCTGATCGGACACCTGAAATCAAAACCCAGGCAAACAAAGCTACCAGCAAAATCTGACTGGCAACCATAGTCCAGAAGATATCCCTTAGTAGCCAATCTTCCAGGCTCATTTTCTGGGTCAGAACCCAGGTTACAGCCACATCCAGTATGACCAGCAAGAGCACAGCAGGCAGCAAGCGTTGTACCAAATGCCTAGCTAGCGAATCCTGTGGCATCAGCGACGTCCACCAGCACCATGTATCAGCACTTATCGCTTGCTGGTTATTTATGTCAGACTTCATGATCAATGTCTAACAAATAACCAAAGCCCCGCACCGTTTGTATCGAGGCGCCCAGGCCTTCAAGTCGTTTACGTAAACGATAGATATAGACTTCGACCGCATTGTCACTAAAGTCGGCATCCCAGGCAGATAATGAAGTAACGATTTGACGTTTGGTTACCACACGCCCAGCCCTGCCCATTAGCATTTCCAAGACTGACAGTTCGCGTACAGACAAGGCAATACGTACACCATCGACGTGCACCTCACGGCCCACTGTGTCTAACACCAAAGGACCGACTTCAATGAATGGTTGTGCCTGGCTCACGCGTCGACGCGCAAAAGCACGAATTCTAGCGGCCAGTTCAGCCAGCTCGAAAGGCTTGGTCACATAGTCATCGGCGCCTGCGTCCAAGCCTGCAACCCGATCATCTACGCCATCACGAGCAGTAAGTATCAGCACAGGAACACGGTAATCTGCTAAACGCAGCTCGCGCAGTATATCCAAGCCACTACGTCCAGGTAGATTAAGGTCTAAAATCAATAGACCGTAGTCCTGTTGTTTCATAGAACTTATGGCATGCTCGCCACACTGCAACCAGTCTATGGCATACCCCTGGTCCCCCAGGAATTCTCGCAAGGCATGACCCAGCGTAGTGTCGTCTTCTATCAGCAAAACTCGCATAGGATCATTTTATACTGATCTGGTCTGACCTACCCGCGTTTATATCTATCGTCCCGCTACACAGGTCAATTGACAGCGAGTTGAGCGTTTGTTTCAGGTGCCGGGCGGGTAATAAAACCCAGACGCTTCAAACCTGCTGTTTTCGCGCTACTCATGATCTGAGCCAGCACTTCGTAACGTGTATTTAAATCGGCACGTATACGCAATTCAGGCTGAGGATCCAGTACCGCTTGCTCGGCAAACTTCAGTGTTAATTCACTGCTGCTTACCGGACTTTCATTCCAATACAGAACACCGGCATCGTCCACGGCAACGTCAATAACTACTGATTCTTGCTCAATGGGCTGGGAGCTGGCCTGTGGCAATTTAATCTGTATAGAGTGGCTAAGCAATGGTGCCGTGATCATAAAGATCACCAATAACACTAGCATCACGTCGATTAACGGCACCATATTTATTTCTGAAACGGTATGACTGGTATTTTTACCGCCTTCAAAGCTTCCGAATGCCATTTATTCACCTTTGGAAGTAGCAAGCGCAATATGCCTGACCCTATGGGTAGATTCGGCCTGCTGCCCAGTAGAAAGAAATGTGAATAGATCGTGCGCAAAAGCATCCAGCTGAGCCAGATACACGCGATTGCTGCGTACAAAACCGTTATAGGCAAGCACCGCTGGAATCGCAACAGCCAAGCCCAGACCCGTCATGATCAACGCCTCGCCAACAGGACCTGCAATGCTGTTGACGGTAACGCCATCCGACATACCTATGCCGATCAAAGCATGATAGACCCCCCACACGGTACCGAACAAACCCACAAAAGGTGCGGTAGAGCCTACTGAGGCCAACACCGTCAAACCATTTTCCAATATTGCTGTTTCTTCGTCGATAACTTTGCGTATGGTGCGCGTTACAAAAGCACCTGTTGAACCTTTTTCTTCCAGCTTCAAGGCGCCATACTTTGCATGATGATTACGCGCATGTATGGCATGACTCGCCAAATGCGAAAATGGTTCAGTGGCTCCGTGCGTAGCCAATTCGCTCTCTACCTGCTCTAGTGAACTGGCAGCCCAAAACTCGTTCAAAAAGCTTTGCGAACGGCGACGTATACGCATATTCATAAAAGACTTCACAAATATTAGATACCAACTGGCTAACGACATAAGTATGAGTATCGCAAACAGGCTTTTACCCACGATATCGCTTTGGGCGATGAAATGCAGCATCTACTGTGTCCTATAAAACAAAATCAAAGGGAAGGTCAGCCATAGCACGATAGGCTATCCCATTTTCGGTATACGGTTTAAAACGAGCGCTACGAGCAGCTTTAATTGCCGCTTGATCCAAACTATCAAAACCTGAGGATGAACGCACCTGAACGTCTAGCACCTTACCCTCAGCAGATATCAACACACGCACAACAACCCGCCCCTGCTCCTGACGACGTTGTGATGAACGGGGGTAAACCGGCATAGGTCTTTTACCCAGATAATCAACGCGACTGACCATACGCGGCTTGTTGTCTGGGATAGGACTAGGCGAAGTGGCCGCTGGCGTATTGGCGGGAGGCGCTGATGGTGCTGTGTTGACGGGGGCAGTTGTAGGCTTGGGGCTAGGCTGTGATACAGGAGCAGCCTTAGCTTGTAGTTTAGGTTGTGACTTGGGTTTAGACTTGGGTGTTGGTTTAGCTTGTGGTTTAGGAACCACTACGGGCTCAGGTTCGGGTTCGGGTTCGGGTTCGGGCAAAGGCTCTGGCTCTAGCTCTACAACCGGTTCTGGCAACGTCTCGGGTTCTGCCACTGGGTCTGATTCGGCTAGCGGTTCAGGCACAGGATCGATGATAGGCTCTATAACAGGTTCTGGTTGTTCCTCTACGTTGTCAGGGACCTGCTCTGTTGGCGCTTGAGCCACTTCGTCTACAACATCGGCCAGCTCAACAAAATGAATTTCTGTCCCTTCATCCATGCTTGGTTCAACCATCTCCGCTGCCGGCGCTATAAACACCATACCCAGAACAGCTACGTGCAAGCTCACAGCAGCTACAACACCTGCGAATTTGATAGCAGCTACAGATCTAACAGCCGGTTTTCCGTAAGAGCGCGTCATGAATCCAACACAAAGGTATCGCTTTTCAGCGCTATCCATAGAGAAGTATTTTTAAGAAGCTTAGATACTAACACGAATGCGAATAATTCTTGATATCAACACTAGAAGAATTGAATATTTTCAGGAATTACACTGAGGAAACTATACCCTCTTATTATTTTATTTGTTGCAGACACAAAAAAGCACTTAGGGACGAATCCGTAAGTGCTAATTTTTACTGCGTTTACTGTGGTGGGTGCTACAGGGATCGAACCTGTGACCTACGCCTTGTAAGGGCGCCGCTCTACCAGCTGAGCTAAGCACCCATTTCTGGGGCCACTGCCTGTTAAGGCAAAAACGCTAGAACAGAATTATAGCGATACTTTTTTGATTTGGCAAGTGGCCTATAAAAACACTTAGTTAACTGCGTCTTTCAGGGCCTTACCTGGACGGAACTTAGGTACTTTAGCTGCTTTGATTTCGATTTCTTCGCCAGTGCGTGGGTTGCGACCAGTGCGTGCAGCACGCTCGCTGACATCAAACGTACCAAAGCCAACCAGAGTTACGGCATCGTTATTTTTCAGGGTGACTTTGACAGCGTCGATAAAAGCATCAAGCGCGCGGCCTGCATCAGCCTTTGAAAGATCTGCATTTGCAGAGATGTGTTCGATAAGCTCTGTTTTGTTCATTAAGGATTACCCCTAAAAATTATTTGCAGCCTAGTTACTGTTAGCAACCTAGGCATTTAATTGAAGTGTGAAACGCAATCAGTACAACCCGTACTACCTACAACCCACAAGGATTGCGATAAAAGGCAACATCCACTAGATAAATGCATGTGACTGAGTACCGCGTATTAGGCCCTTGAAACCTACTTCTGTCAAGCAAAAAAACCTTGAAAGCCGCATATTTATTGACTTTGTATCTTTAACCCATGATCCAGATCATTTAATAGATCTTCTATGTCTTCTATTCCAACAGACACCCTAAGAAAGGTGTCAGAGATACCCATCTGGGCACGCATAGCGGCCCCCATCTCGTAGTAAATGGTTTGTGCCATAGGCAATACTAGCGTCCTGTTATCCCCTAAGTGCGTCGCCAATATAAAAACATTTAAGCGATTAAGGAAGTCAAAAACGTTGATATCGTCAGCAAGCTCTATGCCCATCAAGGCACCATAACGACCACCGAATAAGGCTTTGGCGCGCTCATGTTGCGGATGCCCGCTTAAGCCTGGGTAATGTA
The DNA here is from genome assembly GCA_013416485.1 of Alcaligenaceae bacterium. Taxonomy (GTDB): domain Bacteria; phylum Pseudomonadota; class Gammaproteobacteria; order Burkholderiales; family Burkholderiaceae_B; genus JAGOAJ01. Next base: position 4,732 of record JACCEO010000007.1, on the reverse strand, counting down.
CCTTTTTAACACGGGGGTGTGCCTCAAGGAAACGCGCCAGAGCAAGTGCATTGCTACAAGCCTTACCCATGCGTAGCGCCAAGGTTTCAGACCCCACAGCGATGCGATGCGCTGCCTCTGAGGCCAGTGTGCCACCCATATCACGCAGCCCCTTTTTCTTGATTTGCAGCAATCCCCAAGAGGCCGGGTTACCTTGGCGATAAGACTCAGAAATATTGCTGTAATCCGTCCAATCATACAGGCCAGTATCTGTCACAGCGCCACCCAGTGCATTGCCATGCCCACCGATATGTTTGGACAGCGAATTAACCACTAAAGACGCACCTACGCTTTTTCCCTGGCACAACCAAGGCGTTGCCAAAGTGTTGTCTAAAACAAACACTTTTTGATGTTCACGGCACCAATCGCCTATAGCAGCCAGATCAGGAATCTGAGTACCTGGGTTCGCCAAAGTCTCGGTAAATACCATGCGGGTTTCTGGCCTGCAAGCAGCAATCACATTTTTTATATCTGTCGCATCGACACGGCTAACTGCCACCCCTAGACCTTCAAGCGTACTTAATAAACTGTTGGTATTACCAAAAATATGCTGGCTAGTGATCAGGTGATCACCTGCTTTAAGCAGGGTGAAAAATGTGGCTGTCAGTGCTGCCATACCGGTAGCAAAACTGACTGTACCCACTCCACCCTCCATCTTGCTAACTTTGTTTTCTAACGCTGTTGTGGTCGGCGTTCCCTGCCTCGCATAGGTATAACCTGCCTTACCCTGAAAAACGGCTGCCAGTTCACGTGAGTCCTGAAAAGCATATTCCGTTGATGGGTGCATGGGCTTATGTATTGCGCCATGCTCGACCGTCGAGCGTCTGTCCAGATGAAGTAGAGTAGAGGTAAAGCCGTTGTTATCCATAACACCAGGTTGTAGAAATTAATAAAAAGTAGCAATAACCATCATACCCAGATGCACGTTGGCTATCTGGGAAATGTTAAGACGATATGGTTATATGCTTAAGCACTACGCTGACGAACGGTCTCGTACAAACACACAGCACTAGCCACACTCACGTTCAGGCTTTCAACCGCTCCTAACATGGGAATATTGACCAGCTCGTCACAGGTTTCACGCGTCAGGCGCCGCATGCCCTCGCCTTCCGCACCCATAACCCACGCCATAGCGCGTTGCGCCTCGACCTGGTGCATAGACGCAGTCGCCTCGTCGTCAGTACCAACCAACCAGACACCACGTTGTTTTAGCTCGCGCATAGTACGCGCCAAATTGGTGACCATAATATAAGGCACGGTTTCTGCTGCGCCGCAGGCCACACGCTGAACAGTGCTGTTTAACCCTACGGACTTGTCACGTGGTGCAATGACGGCATGCACACCTGCGGCATCAGCAGTACGCAAACACGCCCCCAGATTATGCGGGTCTGTGACGCCATCCAATATTAAGAACAGCGCGGGCTCGTTCTTATCTTCCAGCAAGTCCAGAACTTCGCCCACATCGACGGCCAAGGGGTGGGCTTCAGCCAAAGCTACTACACCTTGATGGCGTACGCCTTTGGCCAAACCATCAAGCCGGCTTGCCTCGACAGGTATCACCCTTACCTTGGCAGCCTGCGCCAGTTGAATAAAACTTTGCATGCGTTTGTCACGCCGTGAGGCTTCGACGTAGAGTTCTTTAATAGAACCCGCCGCATGCCTGAGTCTAGCGGTTACTGCGTGAAATCCAGCCAGCACCTGATGGGACGACATAATTTTCCTTGAAACATAAGCAAAGCTTAATTTTACCCGCGACCACGGCTCAGTTTTTTAGGTGTTGCTGCTTTCGCCTTACGCTTGGCTTCAGCCCGCCGCTGTTGGGCGGTAGTTCCTTTTAATGCCAAGGGTTTAGTCGACGCGGCACGCTTGACACGACGCGGTTCCGACGCAGGTTCAACAGCTGCTTGCAATGTTTTAAACCCCGTTCCTTTGACCAAACGGAATTCTATCCGCCTAGACTCCAGATCGACACGTGCCACCTGTACCTGCACTGCGTCAGTTAAGCGGTAACGTATGCCAGTGCGCTCACCACGCAGCTCGTTCATGGCTTCGTTGTACTGGAAATAATCCGAGCCCAGCTCAGACACGTGCACCATACCTTCAACAAACAAGGTATCCAGCGTAATGAAAATACCAAAGGTGGCAACGCCGGTTACTCGTCCACTGAATATTTCGCCAACCTTTTCCTTTACGAACCAACACTTGAGCCAGGCTTCCACGTCACGTGATGCATCGTCGGCGCGACGTTCACGTGCCGATAACAACATCCCCAGCTTTTCCCAGACTGCCTGTTCGTGTTCAGCACGAGACAAACTGGCGTCGACGCCCATGTCATCGAGTTTGGGTAAATATTTTTTGGAACGCAGTAGGCCCTTGATAACCCTATGCGTTAACAGATCAGGATAACGTCGTATGGGCGAGGTAAAGTGCGCATAATGTTCGTAGGCTAGGCCAAAGTGCCCCATTTGTTCGGGGCTATAAATAGCCTGCTGCAAAGACCGTAAGCACATGGTCTGGATAATTTGAAAATCAGAACGACCACGTGCTTCTTGTAAAAGCTTCGCGTAATCGTGGGTAGAAGGTTCGTCATGACCATCCAGATGCAAACCAAGATTGCGTAAGTAAGTACGTAAGGCCAGCAGTTTATCGGGTGTGGGACCTTCATGTACCCGATATAAGCCAGGACGTTTGTTACGCGTCATGTATTCAGCAGCACAGGTATTCGCCGCCAACATGCACTCTTCTATAAGCTTGTGGGCATCGTTGCGAACATGGGCTTCTATACGTTCTATTTTTCCCATAGGGTTGGCAATGATTTTCGTTTCTACGGTATCGAACTCCATTGCTCCACGTTTGCCCCTGGCATTGGCGAATACTTGGTAAAGTTCATACAAATGGGAGACATGCGGGAAAAGCTCACCCAATCCGCTGGCTATCGGCCCAGTAGGCTGCTGCAAGGCACCCCATACCTGATCATAGGTAGTACGCGCATGTGACTGTATTACAGCCTCGTAGAACTGATACGCCGTGACATTGCCTGATTTCACGCCATTGGCTGGAATCACCATGTCACACACCAATACCAAACGATCAACGCCAGGATTCAGTGAACATATGCCGTTCGATAAGGCCTCGGGCAACATAGGTATGACACGACGCGGAAAGTACACACTAGTGCCGCGTTCTAGGGCATCGCCATCCAGGCCGTCTCCGGGACGTACATAATGACTGACATCCGCAATAGCCACCAGCAAACGCCAGGCAGGTCGTTTACGTTTTTCTGTACCGATATCAACAGGCATACAAAAGACGGCATCATCAAAGTCCCGTGCATCGTCGCCATCTATCGTGATAAAGGGTACAGTGCGCAAGTCCAGACGCCCTTTGAATTCGGCTGGCTGAACCGTTTCTGGCACACTAGCGGCCTGAGCCAGCGCAGCATCGGAAAATTCGTAAGGCACATCGAACTTACGTACGGCAATTTCTATTTCCATGCCAGGGTCATCAATTTCCCCTAGCACCTCCAGGACACGCCCTAAAGGCTGAGTATGCCGTGTGGGTTGCTGAACAATTTCTACCGTGACTACCTGGCCATGTTGAGCAGTTCCAATTTCAGTGGCCGGGATCAGGATATCGTGTTTGATACGCTGATCTTCGGGCGCAACAATATAAGCGCCCCGCTCTTTTAAGAAACGCCCCACCAACTTATTAGTACGACGCTCTAAGACTTCAACTATGGTGGCTTCAGGCTTGCCCCGGTATTCGCCACTGGCACGCGCCAAAACTCGGTCGCCATGCAAGACTTTAAGCATTTCGCGTGGTGACAAAAACAAGTCTGGGCCGCCATCGTCACGCAACAAAAAGCCAAAGCCATCGCGATGACCCTGTACACGCCCAGCAATAAAGTCCAGTTTGTTATTAATTAACAACAAACCTTGGGGATTGAAAAACAGTTGGCCATCGCGCTCCATAGCGCGTAGCCGACGTTCGAACCCTATAGATAACGGAATCAGGGCATTCATTGCCTGAGCGATTTCCGTGGTGCTAACCGGTGCCTCGGCTGTGCGTAAATATTGCATAATACGTTCACGGCTAGGCACATCGGGATCAAAATCAGGTGGCAAATCATGCACCCCGATCGTGACGTCACTTTTGTTTATATTGCTTTTAGATCGTTTGACCAAAGGTGGTTTCCATTTAATTTAATTCTAGGTTATACTTTGCGCCTCTTAACGAAGTCATGCAAGCGCAGTAGTAAGTAATAGCATACACTTTTGTTATGCCCAGGTGGCGGAATTGGTAGACGCGCATGGTTCAGGTCCATGTGCCGCAAGGTGTGGAGGTTCGAGTCCTCTTCTGGGCACCAAATTCTTTTAAGGACTTCTACCAAGTTAAGTTCTTAAGCAGTAAATACAGAAATGGCTCGCATTATGCGGGCCATTTTTAGGCTCTACCCCATTAACGGGGGATGCGGTATTCATCGCACTCGGTTAATTACACCGTTCCAACCGCATTGGGCCAAGACCCGCAAGCGGTAATTTTCAAAATTCCTAAAGCCATACGCACGGCGCGATAACATTTCCATTTTAGTGTGAAAGCCTTCGGTGATGCCATTGGATTTAGAAAAGCGCCACATGCCCACAATCGGCTCCAGCCAAGACGTGAGTGTGGCGGCCAACACCTTGGCCGGACT
>JACCEO010000006.1 GCA_013416485.1 Alcaligenaceae bacterium | reverse complement strand
CAAGGTTGATGCCTTGGTGGTCTTGGGTGCTACGGTTAAAGCCGGTGACACACTGGTGGTGACGGCCGATGGTGTTACGGCACCGTTGTTTGATCGCGTGCTAACGGATGCTGACATTGCTGCTGGTCAGATTACGGTTCAGGTACCGGTTGGTTCAGAGGATACGTCGGTGAAGGTTACCGCGACGGTGACTGATCCTGCGGGCAATAGTGGCAGTGATGATGACACCAAGGGCATTGATGGTGTGGCCCCTGAAGGCGGTAATGAAATTCAAGGCACTGAAGATAAGTCACTTGAAATCTCTGCTAGTGATTTTGGATTGTCGTCTGATACAGCTTCTATCAAGGTAAGCACTATTGAAGGTGCTGGAGTTTTGTATTACAAAGCTCCCGAAGGGGATTGGGTAGCTGTTCAGAACGGTCAAGAGTTCTCTACAGCAGAAATGGAGAATGGGTCTTGGGAGTTTAGGCCTGTAGAGAATCAGTCTGGGTTTGATGGGTTTGCTCAGGATACCGTGGGTAACAAAGGTTCAGATTATGCACATGTGAAGTTTGTGCCCACAGATACCGCTGGGAATGTAGGCACAGAATCTACGTTGGTTATTGATATACGACCAGTGGTTGATGCTCCAGTTCTACATGCTTCCCTTGGGGACGTTGATGAGTCAGATCGTACGACTACGACTACGATTACTAAAGATGGTGAAGTAATTGTTAGTATTGATGGTGATGTAATTACCGCACCTGGTTTGGACGGTAAAGTGTCACAACCTCCATTTAATGATGGAAATATTAATCCATCCAGTAATAGTAATTCGCCTAATAGTAATGAGGCAGATCTTATCGTTTTGGATGGTGATTTCCGTACTATGGTTAATGGTGGTCAGTCTATTAACTCAATAAATGGGGGTGATAAAGACTTTATCTACTTGACTGGGAAGCGTGGTGATTACGATATCAGTCTGGGTGAATTTCATAAAAACTCTGGGTATGATGGCCCTATCACGCAGTTCCATCCTGATGGCACATCGACAACAATTAGCGTGAATAATATTCGTGGTATTGTTTTTGGTGACGGTTCCACTTTAGTGGTGGATGGTTTTACGTCTACAACAACTACGATTGGCTTTGATGTAGTGGATATTGTTATATCAGGCGAGTTGGTTGATATTGATGGTAGTGAAACCTTGTCAGGAATCACACTATCTAAGATTCCTGCCTCAGTAGAAATTGATGGCGCTGTACCTGTCGACGGTACAACAGATCAGTGGTTTATTGCCAATCCAACAGTTGATAAAGATACTGGTCAAATAACAGTAAAAGCTAAGGTTCCGTTAGATGTGGGTACATTTGAGTTCGATGTAAGTATTACATCGACTGAAACTGCATTGGATGGCGAAGCTGATGCTAGTGCAACAACAACTGTAACGCTCGAGATAGAGCAGTTCAATGAAATCGAAGGCACGCCTTATAAAGATACATTAGACGGTACTGCTGCGAATGACATCATTGTGTCTGATGTTGCTGGTAAGCAAATGCTGATAGAGCCAGGTGCTAATTACAACGTGGCATTGATCGTTGATACCTCAGGGTCTATGCAATACAAGCTTGATGGTACAGGCTCTGTCAAGGACCTTAATAAAATTACTGATGCTGAATATAATGCGTCGCGTATGAAGCTGGTTAAAGAAGCGTTATTGAATCTTGCAAATCAGCTAGAAGGTCATGATGGAAAAGTTAATATTGCATTGATTGCATTTGAAACGAAAATTCATCTTAAAGCCAATATAACGGATCTTACAGAAGATAATATTCAGCAATTACTTGATGCTATTGGGAATAGTAAGAATACAGGTTTACAAGCAACTGGAGGCACAAACTACGAAGGTGCTTTCCTAGAAGCTACAACTTGGTTTGGTACACAGCCACAAGAGGGTTATAAAAATCTAACTTATTTTCTGACAGATGGTGATCCAACATACACTAATAGTGGTGATAATGGTTCTGGTAGTAAAACTGACTTTGCAGATCTTAATGATGCCGTCAATGCATTTAAGGCCTTAAGTGACTTGGGGCCAGTTCAGGCAATTGGCATCGGTAATGGTGTTAATGAAAAGTATCTGAAGTTTTTTGATAACACGACTACTGTTGGGACAGGCAGCGAGTCATTTGGTACTGCAGATCTAGATATTGCAAACTTTAACGACTCTCAAGGGATAAATAACCCTAATGATTGGGCTAAAGAAGGGAGTGGCTCGTTGAGCCGTAGTAGTAATAAGCTGAAAATTCAAGACAATAAATCTTCAGGCTCCTATGAGGTAACCAGTAAGGAGTTTACTGTTGATGTTGAAAATGGGGTGCTTAAGTTTGGTTACAGTACGGAAGACTTTAACTCAGGAGATAAGCTGACCTGGACTCTGCAAAGAAAAGAAGGAAACCAATGGGTTACGGCAGACTCTGGAACACGTACAAATAGCAGTAGCACTACGATAACTGGCACTGAAAGTCTTGTGAGCGGGCAGTACCGCTTAGTTTTTGAGGTGCTTGACGGTACCCCTACGTCAACTAAGGGGTGGGGTAATAACAAAACAGATACTAATGCCATTGTTCTAATAGATGACATTAGGATTACTTACCCAGCGATTGTTACAGGGAAAGTTGGTGAAGTGTTTATCGTAACTCAGCCCGGACAGTTGCAAGATCAGTTGGATACCGGTGGTACTGGTAGTCAAGATATCTTTGCGTCTGATGACGTGGTTGACGGTGGGGTTGGTGACGACATTATTTTTGGTGACGGCATCACCTTACCTGGTACAGTTCCTGGTGGTCTGGAAGGTTTGCGTGAATATGTGGCCGATCAGCTTGATAGACCAGTAGCTTCAGTAACGACGAAGGAAATGCATGATTACATTACGGACAATGCAGGCGATTTCAATATATCGAACGAGTATGATGGCAACGATACGCTGATTGGCGGCGCCGGTGATGATATTCTCTTTGGACAGGGCGGTGATGACACCTTAGATGGTGGTATTGGAGATGATGTTTTGTTTGGTGGTGCTGGTAATGACACTATGACTGGTGGGGCCGGAGACGACACCTTTATCTGGACCCGGGGTGATCAAGGCGTTGATGGTGTAATTGCTGTTGATCATATTACTGACTTTGGTGATGGTGTTGACACCTTAGATATTAGTGACTTGCTTCCAGAGAACTTGCATGGTGAAGACTTGGATCAGTACTTGTCCTTTACCAATGAAGGTGGGAAGATCGCGATTAACATCAGCACTCAAGGTGGAAACCAAGTTGATCAACAGATTGTGCTTGATAATATTGATTTTAATGTGGAGCAAGCACAGAAAATTGTTGACGCTTTAAAAGCCGACGGTAAGTTTAGTTCTGACGGTTTTTAATTTTTAGCCTGGTGTAAGCTTTTTTGCACCATTTATCCTGCCCTGCACTCGGACCACTTCCGACTGTAGGGCTTTTTCTTTTATTGTCTTTGAAAAGGTTAGTAGATACTGCTGTTAATAATGTGGCGACAAGTAGCTGTTCATGTAAAACCATAACAAAAACTCTAAGTATTTACCCTGAATCCAACTATCTTCCGCATAGGGAAGAGGCATAAACCCTCTACCTACCTGTCGTCGACGCCAATATCCACAGTGATTCAAGCTATTTAATATGGTTGACATCACTTTCATGTTGCGACGTACCGTAACCTCTGTACACGCCGCGACCCAATACATTCCTACTTCAAGGATATGGACATGGCTACGACATCACTCGTTACACAGGTTATTGGTCAAGCATGGGTACGCGGCACTGACGGCACGCTTAGCCCTATCCATCAAGGTATGCAAATCCCGGCTGATGCCGATGTGGTTACTTCCACGGGTGCATCGGTACAGCTACAAACTAACGGTCAACCGCCACTAACCATAGGTGGGGGCCGCGATGTCCAGCTAGGCGTCGAAACCGCTCAGGCGGATGTGGACCCTAGCACTGCCGCCGCGGCAGTTCCTGCTGACCCCGATATAGACAGCATATTGGCCGCAATTAATGACGGTGCTGATCCTTTTGCTGAACTGGATCCCACAGCAGCAGTGCTAACCGCAGGTGCAGATGGTGATGGTGGTAGTAGTTTCACCCGCTTAAGCGCTGTCATAGAAACCACTAACCCATTGGGTCTGGAATATCCACGTCCTACCTACACACGTCCTGAAGAGGTGCGTTTGGGGGGTACGGGTAGAGGGGATGACGATGATGGAGTTGTCATAGGTTCAGCACCTATACCTGGTTTGCCAACCATCGACATCCCCAGCACTCCCCTGAATAACTTGTTAATGCCATCGCAAACTTTTGCGATTGGCGAAGACAACCGTCCAGCTCAAGTGCAGGCCATGCCAATGGCGCAGGCTTTGGCCGTTCAAGACCCGCCAGTACCAGTAGGTGGTTATGCTGGCGTGTTTCAATTCACAGCCCCAGCAGGTTTGAAGTCACTTAACTTTACCTACGATCCTGAACCTACGACTGCAAACCCCCTCCCGCAGCAACTCACTTTAATGCTGACGCCTGCTCAATTGGCTGTCTTAAGTGTAGAAAGTCCAGCGGTTATCGATACCGCACGCGGGCTACTGCACATTGTTGGCTATAACGCCGCCACAGGCGAAGTTAGTTACCACTACTGGTCAGATGGCTCGCAGTTTCATGACCAAGAACAGGAGCAAGACGTTTCTGTTTTTGACCAGATCGGCGTTACTGTCGTTGATATGTTGGATCGCACCGCATCGGGTGAAATTGTTGCCAATATTGTTGATACCGTCCCGTTGACGGTAGAGGATCTTGATAAAGGCATCGTTACCGAAAATGCCAGTACTGCACTAGAGCAAGTCAGTGAAATTAACGGTAATGTACTGAATAATGACACGGTATTTGATGCGTCTGAAGCGCATCCCACCATTGTTAATTGGGATCATGCAGACAATACCGAGACCCTAGCGTTGCTAGCAAAGTATGGTAGCTTCACATCAGACGCCAATGGTAACTGGAGCTTTACACTTAATGATGAGCTTGCCGATGTTCAAAAGCTTAGTCATGGCCAAAAAGTCGAAATTACCTTGTTCTACACCGCTACCGATAACGACGGCGATGAATCAGAACTCACTAGGCTAACCTTCCAAATCCAAGGCACTAACGACCAGCCTACTTTGACGTTTGGTGGCGATGGCGCTTCCGATATCACTGCAGTGGTCACGGAAGAAGGTCTTGGGCGGGGTGCATTACCACCGCATGGGCCTGGTGTTCCAGATAACGAAGGCAAGGATGGTCAAGACAACGCGCAATTGACCAAAGCGTCTGGCACCTTTACTGTTAATGATCAGGATGCTACCGATATCCTGGCAGTAAAGCTGGGTCTAGATGGACTGCCTACTAATTGGACGTCTGGCGGTGATGGCATCGTCTGGAGTTTACAGGGCGACACTACCTTGCTTGGTAAGGCAAATGGGCAGGTAGTTATTGAAGTGGCGCTGACTGGTCCCGCAGCGGATGGTACTTATACCTACGACATAGAACTGAAAGCACCTATTAAGCATCCGTTCGAAGGGTATGAAACTGCCGGCGAAGACGTTCTTAATCTACTGGTGCCAATTATCGTTAGTGATAATTCTGGGGCTACAGATGGCTCGGGCTCGAATACCTACCACCTAACGATACAGATCGAGGATGATAGCCCCAAGGCGATTAATATCGATGGCGGTACCCTGACTGAAAGCACGGATGAAGTCACTAATCCAACCAGTTTAAGCGGCAGCATATTTGGGGATGATCTGTTTGGCCCAGGAGCAGGCTGGGGCGCCGACGGTCCTAAGGGTGGTGCAGCAGCAATAGATGCCAAAGAACTTGTTACTTGGGACGCGGTTGCTAGCGCGAAAACAGCGGATGGTGATTTGCTGTCGAACTACGGTAACTTGACGGTAAATCAAGATGGTACCTGGAGTTTTCAGCTAGATAACACCAAAGACGCCACGCAGAAGCTAAATGACACAGACATTAAAAAGTTCACCATAAATTACACGCTTACCGATAGCGATGGTGATACCAGTACGGCAAAATTGACGATTACGATCAAAGGTACCAATAGCGATCCTGACATTACATTTGGTGAGGCCGATGGTCGTGCCATTGTTTCCGAGGAAGGGCTAACAGAAGTTGATGGTAACTACGACGATGGTATCCCTGATCAAGGCAACAACCGTCCTAGCGGGGATTTGACTAACCAAGCCATTGCCACCGAACAGGCGGTAAGTACAGGCTCATTCACGATTACAGATGCAGATACGAATCTGAATAGTGTGACGGTATCCCTAGGTGAGGGCGTTACTGCAGTCAGCCTGTCACCGGGCTTTGGTGGTGGTACCGTGTTGAAATCACACGGTGATCTTATACACTGGAAATACGATGCGGACACCCAAACCTTGCAGGGCTACGTCGGCATCTTGAATGATGACGGAAGCCAGGGTGCTGGTTACCGCGATATCATCAAGATCGAGCTTACCCAAGGCACAACGGATGGCACACCAACCGGTGATGCTAACGGTGAATACACCTACACCGTCACGCTACAAGGTGCTATCGATCACCCAGATGCCGTGCATGCACACGAGGATGTGCTGAACCTGAACATTCCGTTAACGATCAATGATGGTCAGGGCGGAGTGGTGAATTCATCACTGACCGTACGCGTCGAAGACGACAGCCCGTATACCTACGATAGCGGTAGTACAGAAGCAAAGACGACAGAAATCCCTAATATCTACTTGGGGTTAATTGACTTTACCCAAGATGGGCAGCGCACGGGACCTGATAATCGAAACATGACATTCACTGGGGACTCTGGCGATATCACGGTCTCGGCAAAGGGCTTTACGTCTACCACCGATATTTCGCTTATCGACGCTAAAGTGCACCAGTCCAGTAGTAGCGGGCTAGGTGTGGATAGTGTGGCCAACCCCTACCACCCACTAAAAGGCGAGATCGACTACCGTGTCTTGAAGAATGGCGATGCGGCGTCTGAAGCGTTGACCGTCACGTTGCCAACTGGCAAGGTGGCGTACAGCATAACCGTTGAATTCTCCATGTTTTTTGACCTGGAAGGCAAGAGCGGTCACGAGTCAGGGATCGTTGAGTTCTGGCATGAAGGCGCAAAGGTAGGCGAGCAGCTTTTTAGTTCGAATGAAACATCCGGGAATTACACATCTGGCCCTTTACATACCGATAACTTTGGTGCATTTGATACCTTGATTTTTAAGGCAACAGACAACGGTAACGGTACAGCAAACCGAAATGATAATAGTGACTTCGGTATTAAGAACATCACCTTTGAAGGCCCCCCTCCGGGTGCTATCGTTTATGCGCAAAATGAGTTTGATTTTGCGTATGGCGCTGACGGTGCCGGTGGCTTAAGTTGGGCTACAACTCAGCAAGCGGTGTATGTTGATGGTGTTCTGGTCACCGTAACACCCAGTGGTGGTGGCTCTATGCTTACCGGTACCTACGGTCCTGGTAATGCAATGGCATTCCAACTGATACTGACCCAAAACGGTACTTGGGAATACTTTGGCTACAAGGCCCTTACCGGTAGTGATGGAAAGGCGATTACTACGCTGCCGTTCAAATATGTAGTGACTGACGCCGATGGTGACCCTACCGCAGGTTCTATTTCAATTACCTTGCCACCTATGGCTCCGACCATTGATATTGTGGATGAAACCCCCAATGCCGATAACAGTGAGCTTGTCGTCGTCGAGAAAGGGGCGGCAGTTGATGGAGCATTCAAGATTACTTCTCATGCTGGGTTGCCTGCTTTGTCGATCACAGAGGAAGGAGTTGTGAATCCCTACGAGGTTGATGCAGCTACGTTGCTTGCGGTAGGTTCCGGTACGCCGAAAACCATTAATACTGAGTACGGCGTACTGGTTTTGAAAACCTACAATGCGACTACTGGGGTGGTTACCTACTCCTATCAATCGACCGAGGCCAGAAGTCATACCGGTGGTGATGACAGCGTTTTTGATAAGTTCGCCATTACCGTAAAAGACGCCGGAGGCGTATCGGATCCGGGGGCTCTGAACGTACAAGTCACTGATACAAACTGGATAGCGAAACCTGATAGCGCAGACATAACAGAAATCACTGCACCGGTAACGCTTACAGGTAATGTTGTCTTAGGGACGGGGGCAGATAACTTGGGGGCAGATATTCCCGGTGCGGACACGGCCAAAGTGGTTGGGCTGCGTGTTAGCGTGCCAGATGATGCCACGAATCCTTTAGGTCCTGCAGCTGTGGTGGACGAAGGTGTAGCAACCTCACTAGGTGGAGCATCGGGTGGAATAACTGGATCCTACGGCACAATTTGGGTTGATAAAGAGGGTAACTATCACTACGAGTTGAATCTGGATGAGGCTAAAGAACTGCGTAATGGTGCTACAGATGTTGATAGGTTTGTCTACACCATCAGGGATGCAGATGGCGATTTGTCGACAACCACCATCACAATAAATATTACTGGTCAAAACGATAAACCGAAGATTAGCTTCGACCCCCAAAGTGGAGATGGTCATACCATCGTGACCGAGGAAGGTTTGGCAGGCACTCCAGGATCAAGGGATGAAGGTAAACCTGCTGATGGTATGGGTGCCACTTACGACGCTGATGATGATTTGACTACAGCAAGTAACCCGATTAGCAATGGTGGTAAGTTTACGGTCAGTGATGATGATATAGGGGATATCTTGACGGTATCGCTTGGTGAGGGCGTTACGGCTACTAGGGCTGCTGAACCCTTAGTAAGTGCGGCACTAACGTCGAATCAAGAGCCGATTTCTTGGCACTGGGATGCCGGTGCGAAAACCCTTATTGGTTATGTGGGGGCCACCCTTGCCACAGGGACAGCAATTATTGAAATTGAGCTGACTGCGCCTACCGTCGGTGTTGGTGGCCGTGGTGAGTACACCTACGAGGTCAAGTTACTAGGCCCTGTGGATCATCCCATCACCGGTTCCGAAGATGCTCTGATTTTAGATATCCCTTTGACTGTAACGGATAACTCAGGGGTAACCAGTAGTCATTCTTACACGACGTGGATCACTGTTCGTCTTGAGGACGATAGCCCGTGGGTGAGTGTGCCTAAGGACCCTGCAGTTGCTAGTCAACCTGATCCAATTCCTATTGAAGGTGAAAGGACGTTTGATTTTCGACCAAGTAAGGATCATGGCGAAGGTAATGGAGACAGTTTGTTCTTCATGAAAAACGACTTTTCTTTTACTGCTACTGCAACTGGTTTTAAAGAAACGACTGGCCAGAACAAGACATGGTCGGCAGGTAATCCTGCGAAAGTCCATCAAAACAATGTTGGATTAGGTGTGCATAGTCATGGTGAACCTTATGAACAACAGAACCAAGAAGTGGGGTATCGCGAATTCGGTGGCGGGGGTGCTTCCGAAGAGTTGATTTTGACGCTGAACGACGGCAAGGTCGCTACAACGGCTAAGGTCATGTTCTTGAATTTCTTTGGTAATGAAGGCGAGAGTGGTCAGGTTCAGTTTTATTTGAATGGTGTTCCAGTTGGCAATCCTCAGGTATTTAATGCCAATGCTAGCGACGGGAAGTTTACTCATACATTTAATGAACCAGGTGGTTTTGATCAAATGGTGTTCACTGCTACCAACAGTAATTTAATACCTGGTAAAAACAGTGATTTTTCTATCATAGGTATTGAGTTTGATGGTATTGCCCAAAGCACAGACATTCTTGCTGTAGCTGGAGACCAGATTGTTTTTGGCTATGGCGCTGACGGTAAAGGGGTGGTTGGGGGTATTGGTTTCACCCAAGAAACGCTTAATGGTCTTAATAATGCAACGCTTAAGTCTGGTGATCAGGACCTTGTGTTCTCGTTTAAACCGGGCAGCACAACGATTATCGAAGGCCGTGTTGGTGATGCAGGGCCACTAGCTGTCATCTTGACTCTGGATGGTGATGGCGCATGGACGTACAAACAGCTACTGCCCATAACAGGCACTGGCGATCTGCTTACCTTTGAGTTCACCATTACGGATGCAGACGGTGATCCTACTGTGGGTTCACAGTCCATTGCCTTGCCACCCACGGCTGCTCCAATCTCGCTGTCGATAGGTGAGGATGTCATATCCACTGTCAGCTTAGCTAGCTTCGGTCTTGCAAGTGCCGCTACCGGCGTGGTTATTACTGAGCTGCCCAGCGATGGCACCCTGCAGTATCGTGTCCAAATGGGGGGTAATGAAGAGCGGTGGGTCAACGTCGATCCAGATGAAGCTAGTGCCTCTACGTTTACACGCCAATTTATTGAAGAAGGTGGCTTGCGTTTTGTACCTGAGCCGGATGCATCCGGTACGCCGGGTTACGACCCTTCGGGCAGCTCACAAGTGGGTAACCAGCACGATACCTATGCCGAAATTGGCTTTAAACCACTTCAAGGCAGTGTAGAAGGTGCGGAAACCACACTAACCATTGCTGTTACACCTATTGCTGATGCACCAGACATTCACTTTACTCTGGGCGAGGTCATTAGCACGAGCGAAGGTGGTACGCAGTCATTGATGAAGGTGCAGTTCGATAAGTATGAAGCTTCGTTTACTGTTAACGAGGATGGGAATGTTGTAGCTCAGTCTGGTATTGGTGAAGTACATACTTACAACGGCGGTATGCTATCTGGCACTGATGGCAGGGATGTATTTATTGTTGGAGCTATAGCGAACGGTAGTGGGTTGGATGGCACGATCAAGGGTGGTAAAGGTAGTGATATTGTGTACTTTACCCAGAGTTCAGCAGGTTATTCCGCTGAGTCTAAAAGTAATTATTTATTAGTGACAACTCCAAATGGAGCGACGATTAGGCTGGAAAGTATTGCAGGTATTGTTTTCGCTGACGAAACAAAATGGGATTCCAAGGGCAAACCTACAACCTCCATCAGTACACAGAAAACCCTTGGCACTCCTGAGTATGCCACTCACACTTACGACGTCAATTTAACGGTAGACCTAGCTGATGATGATGGCAGTGAACGCCTATCGGATGTCACTATTACAGTAACTGGAGGGTCTTTACCAGCCGGTAGTGATGCGCAGTTCATGTTAAATGGTGAGCCTATCGGTGAGCGTGATGGCAACACTTGGAAGTTCACTGCCGAAGAGCTTGAAAGCCTGGGCCTGGTTAAGGGCGGTGATTACTCGTTTGATGATGTGCAGTTGGTAGTCAATATCGACGGTAATGAAACCCCACCAACTTTTACATTACAGGCTAGCGTTCAGTCCATTGAGTCTGTGCCCACAGTTGGTACAGAAGTTAGCGATGTTGTGACAGCCACGGCAACTACCGATAGTTACTATATAGAAACGGGTACAGAAGGGAACGATGATCTTCCCGGCCCTAGTGGTGAGGCCAAGGTATCTAACGACATCCTTATTGGTGATCCAAGTGGTCTTATTGATGAGTCTATGCCAGGAGGAAGTTACAACATTGCGCTGCTTGTGGACTTGTCCTACAGCATGACAGAAAACAATGCGGGAGCTAATGGGAAGGATATTGACCGTTTGGCCTTGGCCAAGCAGGCATTAGGGGGATTTGCCTCTAAGTTAGCTGATCATGACGGTGAGCTGATTGTTACCTTGATTGGTTTTGGTAGTAGTGCTAAGAACCCAGTCACTGTCACTTTGAATGGCGATGATGAAACTGGTAACTTAACGAAGTTACAAAACGCAATCACCCAGTTGGCAGTCAATAGCAGTAACCCTGGCTACTATACTAACTACCAAGCGGCATTTGAGGCAGCCCAGACGTGGTTCACTACAACAACGGGTCCGGTAGGTACGCATCATGCAAAAGCGGGTTATGAAAACATAACTTTCTTCCTGACAGACGGCGATCCAACCATGACAAATGGTAGTCATTCAAGCCACGGCACTGACACCTATGCACACGATATGGCTGCTGGTATGTTGGCTTATAAAAACTTTGTTCAGGCAACCAACAGTGATGTTTACGCCATTGGGCTGGGTCGGGGGGTCTCTGAAAACCAGCTGAAGTTTTTTGACAATACGACAGAGAGCGGTGTGTTGGTGGAAGGTAGTATTACTCTTCCTAACAGTAGTAAAGGTGGTAGTACAACCTTAACGGGTCAGACTGGGCAGGTAACGATGGTCGATGATAGCCAGCCAGATAGCATGCAGAAGCTCTTGGATGCGTTGACCAAAGGTTATGAAGACAGCACGATACCTGATACTGGTGCAGACCATATTTATGGTGGCAATGGTAACGACATCTTGTTCGGTGATGCCCTAGATGTTTCTAGCTTGGATTGGACAGGTAAGGACAAACCTGCCGACCTCGACAAAATGTCAGGCCTTCAAGCCTTAACCGCATTCTTAACAACGCAAGAAGATGGTGAACCAAGCAATGCTCAATTGCATGAGTTCATTCAAAACCCAGATAACCATCGCTTGTTTGACCAAAGCAGTAGTGCTGGTGATAAAGCTGACTACCTGTACGGCGGTAATGGGGATGATGTCCTTTTTGGCCAAGGTGGTAACGACCACTTGTTTGGCGAAGAAGGCAACGATTATCTTTACGGTGGTGAGGGTAATGATACTTTGGTCGGCGGTGCGGGTAGCGATATCCTAACCGGAGGCGCAGGTAATGATAGGTTTGTCTGGAACCTAGATGATCAATGGGAAGACGGTGGTAACTTACCTATACCTATCGATCATGTCATGGACTTTGGTAACGATGACAGTCAAGGTAAGGAAGGTGTGGCAGGTTATAACAGCATGCCCAAAGATGTCTTGGACCTGAGCGATTTGCTACAAGGCCACTATGACTCAGGAAGTGGTGCGCATGCTGATGGCTCTGCCAAAGAGACTGATCTGACACAGTACCTATTCTTCAAGAAAGAAGATTTTGATGGGGATGGCACACAAGATACCGTTATTAACGTTAGTTCACGTGGCACCTTGAATAGTCAGGGAAATGGCTATGATCAACAAATCGTTGTTCACGGTGTGGACTTACTGGATGGGTTGTCGGACCAGACGGAAATCATTAACTCTTTGATAGAACAGGGTAAGCTGAAAGTCGATCAACCTATCTAGTTGGTAATAGGCAGGCGTATTTATCATCATGCGCTTAGCCATATTTTTTAGCTTCTGGTTGGTAGCTTTCATGTTGAGCAGTTTTTGTCACCTTATCCAGATTGAACACATACATACCGCTCAAAACAAAGCCGCCATGATTCTAAAATCATGGCGGCTTTTTTACTAGGTGTTGTGTACTACTACACCTGATGTATTACTGCGTTTCTACTTGCTTTAGCGGTTCATCAGCGATGACTGCAGCTGGTTTACGGCGACGGCCCAGCTGTACCTGAGCTTGGGGCTGTTCGACAACCGCATGGTGGCGGGTTTCTATCAGTTCCATTCCGACGGGTAGTTCGATAGCTGTTGCAGGCACAGCGCCATTTGTAGGCTTGACTGTGGGTTCAGGCGCAACGGCAGCCTCAGGAGCTATTTCTGCTACTGCTTTGACTTCCGTTTCGACTTCAACCGCTGTAGGTGCAGCAGGCTGGGTTTCAATTACCGGCGTAGCTTCAACAACGGCGATGGCTTCCACGACAGGCGTTTCTACCGCTGGTGTCGTTTCAACAACAACAACCGCTTGAGTTTCTTCAGCAACGGGCAGCACTGTAGTAACCGTAGTCACTTCTTCAGCAACTGCAACCGCAACGGGTTCAGCCGCAACGGGTTCAACAACAGCAGGTTCAACAACAGCCGGTGCTTGTTCTACGACAGGCGTGGTTTCAACCGGTGTAGCAGCTATCGTAGCAACGGCGGTAACGGTAGTAGCCGCAACAGCAGTAGCCGCAACCGCTGGTTCCGCATCTCCATCAGCAACACTAATAGGAGGCAGGACGTCAGGGTTGAAGACAGGCGTTTCGTGAGCTACGAATGCCGGTGTGTTGTCCTGGTTGTCGTCAGAGCTGTCGTCGGCATTAGCACTGCTTTCCAGCAATGTTTCGGTATTGCGACGGCCACGGCGGCTGCGGCGACGGCGACGTTTGCGCTCGGGATCTAGCTGGTCGTTGTCAGTACCGGTATCAACTTGCGTATCGACGCCGTCGATGTCCGCAATCAGTTCGTTAGCCTGGGCGTCGGCAATGGCGGTGTGGCGCGATTTGCGTGCGCTGGTTTCCGCTGGTGCTTCGGTCTCTGGGGTGACGGCGGCTGTTGCTGCTTGCGTATCGGTGTTGAGGTCGATGCTGGCTTCTTCGCTGCGCTGGCGTCCGCGACCACGACGGTTGCGTCCACCGCGTGATGCATTGCGGTTTTCAGCCGTGTCGGCCACATTGGCTTCTGGCAAGGTTGCCGGTGCTGTGCGTGCTGCATCGCTGGCGTTGTTAGTGGCTTGTTGATTACGGCGTCCACGGTTAGGCGTGCCGTCTTCTTTGCCTTCGGCAGCTTCGGCTCGTGGGCCTCGGCGCTGGCGATTGCGATCATTTTGATTGCGCTCGCGGTGCTCCTGGTGACGCGAGTTGCGACCGCGGTTGTTACCTTGTGGCTTGCTGGCTGCAACGGGTTCGGGCTGGGCTGCAGCACCGGCACCGGTTAGCCAGTTGATTAGGCGCTTGATCAGGCCAGGGCCACTAGCGGCGGCCTTGGCAGGTGCAGCAGCTTTGGGGCTAGGAGTGTGAATGGGCGCAGGTTGCGATGGCGTGATGCCTTTAACCAGAGCTTCGGGTTGAGTCTTGGCTTCCTGTGCGCGGTTGGGCGCCCAGGTTAGTTGCTGGTCAGCGGCTTGAACAAGTTCAAAACTGGTCTTGATTTCTTCCAGGCGGGGGTCGTCGTGACGCAGGCGCTCAATGTGGTGGTGCGGGGTCTCTAGGTTCTTGTTAGGAATAAGAACCAGGTTGACCTTAAGGCGGGACTCGATCTTGGTGATGTCACTGCGTTTTTCGTTCAGCAAGAAAGTAGCAACATCGACAGGCACTTGGGCGTGTAATGCGGCTGTGCCTTCTTTCATGGCTTCTTCTTGCAGTAGGCGCAAGACTTGCAGTGCGCTGGATTCGGCATCGCGAACCACACCAGTACCGGTACAGCGTGGGCAGGTGATGTGCGAACCTTCGTTCAGCGCTGGGCGCAGGCGTTGACGTGACAATTCCATGAGGCCAAAACGGGAGATTTTGCCCATTTGTACCCTGGCACGGTCAAAGCGCAGCGCATCGCGCAGGCGCTGTTCAACGGCACGTTGGTTTTTATTGTCTTCCATGTCGATGAAATCGATCACGATCAGACCACCCAAGTCGCGTAGACGTAGTTGACGGGCAACTTCGTCGGCGGCCTCTAGGTTGGTGCGCAAGGCGGTTTCTTCGATGTCCGAGCCGCGCGTAGAGCGGGCCGAGTTCACGTCGATGGCAACCAGGGCTTCGGTGTGGTCTATAACAACTGAACCGCCAGAAGGTAGTTGCACTGTGCGGGAATACGCGGTTTCTATCTGGTGTTCTATTTGGAAGCGCGAGAACAGCGGGATATCGTCGCGGTACATTTTGACGCGCTGGACGTTATCGGGCATGACTACGCCCATGAAGGCGGCGGCTTGTTCGTAGATTTCGTCGGTGTCGATGAGGATTTCACCGATTTCTGGCGAGTAGTAATCGCGGATAGCGCGTATGACCAAGCTGGATTCCAGATAGATCAGGATGGGAGCAGCGTTTTCACGCGCAGCGCCATCAATAGCATTCCACAACTGCATTAGGTAGGAAAGGTCCCATTGCAGTTCTTCGACGTTACGGCCTATACCAGCGGTGCGAGCAATAATGCTCATGCCAGCAGGCAGGTCCAGTTGGTCCATAGTGTCGCGTAGTTCTTGGCGGTCTTCGCCTTCGACACGACGTGAAACGCCACCACCACGAGGGTTGTTGGGCATTAACACCAGGTAGCGACCAGCTAACGAGATAAACGTGGTCAGGGCTGCGCCCTTGTTGCCGCGTTCTTCTTTTTCGACCTGAATGATTAATTCTTGGCCTTCAACTAGCGCGTCCTGTATACGGGCAGCGCGTACATCAATGCCTTCTTTAAAATAGCTTCGTGCGACTTCTTTGAAGGGCAGGAAACCGTGGCGTTCTTCACCGTAGCTGACAAAGCAGGCTTCTAGGCCTGGTTCTATGCGAGTGATGATGCCTTTGTAGATATTACCTTTGCGCTGTTCGCGCCCGGCAGTCTCGATGTCGAGGTCAATAAGTTTTTGACCATCAACGATCGCAACGCGTAGTTCTTCTTGGTGCGTTGCATTAAACAACATCCGTTTCATGAGTGTGTTTCTCCGTAGTCATGGCGCACCGATAATCGGAGCACGACCGCGGGTCACAGGGTGTGGGACGTTGAATCTTTGAAGAGAGGGAAGACTGACGTGGTCAGACCGTGCCCCCATAGTGTCGGGAAGGCACGATACACCTATAGGTGTGGAGTTCAGTCAGCAGGAAGGTCAGTTTCACTATGGTGGTTGACAAAAAAATTGCTGGGAACGGCAGACGTGTACTGATAATAATTACACGGCTGGTGCATAAAACGATGACAGACTTCTAAAAAATTCAACGTCGCACGCGGGATAGCAGCCAGTCTGGGAAAAGCGGGCTATGCGCCACACCACTTTTTTGCCAAACCGGGCCTGCCCCGGCGACCTTATGACCCAGAAGCTGAAACCCAGGCAGTACAATGAGTGCTTTATGGCCCAACGGAAACGCATCCATTGCATCTCTACGTTAGGCGGTTTATCAGCTTCTATAGGCTGACGCGATTATATGCTGTTTTCACCCTTGTAGACAATGTTAACGACAAAAGACTCTCAGCCCAGTGTTCGTTATGTAGAAATTGGCCCCGAACAGGCCGGACAGCGCATTGATAACTTCCTGGTGAAGCTATGCAAAGGCGTTCCTAAAAGCCATTTGTACAAGGCCTTACGCAGTGGCGAAGTCCGCGTAAACAAAGGTCGTATTAGTGCCGATTACCGTTTAGATACGGGCGATACCGTGCGCATTCCACCTATACGTTTACCTAAGGTTAACGAAGCCAGGGTGGTGCCGGGCGCAGTCTTCCCTGTGGTGTACGAAGACGATGCCTTGCTGGTGATTAATAAACCAGCTGGTGTTGCAGTGCATGGTGGCAGTGGTGTGTCGTTCGGGGTTATTGAACAACTGCGTGCCGCTTCGCCAGATCATCCTTTTCTAGAGCTAGGGCATAGGCTGGATCGCGATACGTCCGGTTTGCTGCTAATCGCCAAAACACGTAAATCCTTGGTGGCCTTGCACAATATGATGCGTGAAGGCATAGGCCGCAAGCATTATCAAGCCTTGGTCACTGGTGATTGGGTTAACGACAAACAGCACTTGAAACAGCCTTTGTTAAGGTGGTTGACGGCCTCTGGCGAGCGTCGGGTCAAGGTGGATCCTCAGGGCAAGTCCGCTCACACCATCATTACGCTATTGCGTCGTTTTGGTCGTTACAGCTTGGTTGATGCGGAATTGCGCACTGGGCGTACGCACCAGATACGCGTGCATTTGGCACATAGTGGTTTCCCCATTGTGGGCGATGACAAATACGGTTCCGATGAAGTACGTGCACATTTTGTGCGTCTGGGGTTTAACCGCATGTTTTTGCATGCATGTCGCCTTGAACTGCCGCACCCCATCACAGGTGAGCCCTTGGTATTGACTGCCGACCTGCCGCCTGTTTGTGCACAGCTTATTAAGACTCTGGAGCAAAATCCTTGAAAAAATACGAAGCGGTAATTTTTGATTGGGATGGTACGGTCATGAACTCCACCCATTCCATAGTGTCAGCCATACAGTTGTCTTGTGCTGATTTGGGCTTGCCTGTGCCATCAGATAGCGCCGCCAGTTGGGTCATAGGCATGTCGCTAGAAAGCGCTTTGTATCGTTGTGTGCCTACCCTGACCGCTGATCAGGTGCCATTATTCATAGATCGCTATCGTCATCACTACTTTGAGCGTGACCGGCATATCAAGCTGTTTGATGGTGTGGTGGATTTGTTTCAGGTATTGCAAGGGCGTCAGGTCAAGCTGGCAGTAGCTACCGGTAAAAGTCGTAACGGTTTGGACCGGGTGCTGGATACCACGGGTTTGGGGCGTTATTTTGATGCGACCCGTTGTGCCGATGAAACCCAGGGTAAGCCTGATCCCACCATGTTGTTTGAAATAATGACACAGTTGGAATTGGAACCCGAGCGCGTTTTAATGGTCGGAGACACCACTCATGACATTCACATGGCTGTGAATGCTGGCGTCGATAGCATGGCGGTGACGTATGGTGCTCACGATATCCCCACGTTGGAAAGTGCCACGCCTACCATCATGGTAAGCAGTGTGCCGGAAATGCAATCGTGGTTGTTAGACCGGTTGTAGTTCATTGCCGTTTTGTCTGCGCTGTTAACCAAGGATCATCATGCCCAAATTACGTCTACCTAAAATTCCTGCTACACACATCACTCCTGAAACGGTTTGGTCATCGCGCCGTACGTGGTTGCGTCAGGCGGGGATGGGAGCGTTGGCCTTGGGTGCTGGGCAGATTATGCCCGCTTGGGCTAGCAAAGATGCTGCTGCCGGGGCGGGTTCACTGGCTGACCAGTTAACCTCTGAAGATGCGATCACGTCCTACAATAATTTTTACGAATTTGGTACGGGTAAAACTGATCCGTATGACTATGCGGGGAATATGACCTTGTCGCCCTGGAGCATACGTGTCGAAGGTGAAGTGGCTAAGCCTCAGGTGTTTGATCTGGACCGGTTAAAAAAGCTGGCCGCCATAGAAGAGCGTATTTATAGAATGCGTTGTGTCGAAGGGTGGTCTATGGTCATCCCCTGGAACGGCTACTCGCTGTCCAATTTGCTTAAGGTGGTAGAACCCACAAGCAAGGCTAAATTCGTTGAATTTACTACCGCCATGCAGGTAGACACCATGCCTGGTCTTAGGCGCCGTATCATCAACTGGCCTTACGTAGAAGCCTTGCGTATAGACGAAGCGAGCCACCCTTTGACGACACTGGTATTTGGTGTGTACGGTAAAGACTTATTAGGGCAGAACGGCGCACCCGTACGCTTGGCGGTGCCATGGAAGTATGGTTTTAAATCCGGTAAGTCCATAGTTCGCATACGCTTATTGGAAGAAATGCCGCTAACTAGCTGGGTGGATGTCGCCCCTGAAGAATATGGTTTTTATGCCAATGTAAACCCCCAGGTGCCACATCCGCGCTGGAGCCAAGCCACAGAGCGTCGCATAGGCGGTGGCATGTTTGCGCCCAAGGTCGAAACGCTAATGTTCAACGGTTATGGCGATCAGGTGGCTTCGTTGTATGCCGGCATGGATCTTAAGCGTAATTACTAATGGTGGGGCAGGTGAATCGCTGGAGCTCGACCAGCATTGGGCGCTACAAACCTGTGGTTTTTCTGCTTGGGCTGTATCCGGTCTTGCGTTGGTTATGGTTGGGCGTGTCGGGTGGTCTAGGGGTGAATCCACCAGAGTTCTTGATCCGCTCTTCAGGGTTGTGGGCGCTGGTATTGCTGGTGCTGACCTTGGCGGTGACGCCGGTGCGTCGCTTGTTGCGTCAACCTGCGTTAGTGCGCTTACGCCGTATGTTGGGTTTGTTCGCTTTTTTCTACACCATGCTGCATGTATTGGCTTGGGCATACTGGGAGCAGGGCTGGTCGCTGGCGTCTATGTGGAGCGATACTATCCAACGTACCTTTATCACTGTAGGGTTGCTGGCTACTCTACCTATGCTGTTATTGGCGTTAACGTCTACACAAGGCTGGATGCGTCGTTTAGGCCGTCACTGGCAGACCTTGCATAGGCTGGTGTACGTGGTGGCAGCATTATCGGTATGGCACTTTTGGTTGGTTAGGGCAGGCAAGAACGACTTTTCCGAACCTTATGTGTATGGGGTGGCTGTAGTGCTGCTGCTGGCTAGCAGGCTACGGCGTAATTAAGGCTTTGGCGATGGCCATAGTCTGGGCGTCGGGCTGGCCATTATGTAGCGTAGGCCGATAGTGCATTTGGAAGGCTGCCACTACATTGCGTGTGGCCTTATCCAGGATGCCACTGTTAGGGCTTGCGTAGCCTAGTCGAGTCAGTTGGCTTTGTAACCAAGCGATGCTGGGCAGGCCAGTATGCGCAAATTCCTGTTGGTAACTTGCCACTTTGCTGGGGTCATACCAGCGACCTAAGCCGTGGCTGGCCAGCGTGGCCCAGGGAAACAGGGGGCCAGGGTCAATTTTTCGCTGTGGGGCGATATCGCTATGGCCAATAATGTTGTGCGGTTTTATTTGGTGCCTGTTGACGATGTCGTTCAGTAATGTGATCAAGGTATCTACTTGGGCTTGGGGATAAGGTGCCCACTGGCCATCTTCCTTGCCAGGATTCACAATTTCCACCCCTATGGATGCCGAATTCAAATCGGTGCGGTCAAACCATTGGCTTACCCCGGCGTGCCAGGCGCGGCGGCTTTCATCCACCAATTCATACACCTTAGGTTGTGGGTGGTCGGTGATCAGGTAGTGGCTGCTAACGTTGTGTTCAGACAGTATTTTCAGGGATCGTTGGTTGTTGGCCGCTGTGTAATGCAGCACCAGAAACTCAACCCGACTATTTTGACTTTTGGCGTGTATGCTGCGGTCTATGGCTAGCTCGCCAGGGCGCTGTGTGCTGCAAGCGCCTAATAACACCATAGAAAATATAGCAGCAAAGCGTCGCATATCGGGTTCCTTGAGGCGTGTTAACTAGCCTTAGGCTAGAAATAAGAAAATAGCAGGTTGCTTGGACAGGTTCGGCTTGGGGCGGGACTTCCATTCCGCCACGCTGCAAGTTTGCACCCATTCTTGTTCGGTAGTTAGCGACCTGGCCACACATAAGCGGGTGCTGCCTTTTAATGAGGACAGCAAGGTAGCCAGCATGGCATCGTTGCGGTAGGGTGTTTCAATCAGAATTTGGGTTTGCTGGTGTTTGCGCGAGTCGTTTTCCCAGGCTTTTAGTTGTTGAGCGCGTTCCGCGGGATTGACGGGAGCATAGCCATGAAAGGCAAACCGCTGGCCTTCCAAGCCGCTGGCCATCAAGCTAAGTAAAATAGACGACGGGCCTACCCAGGGCACTACCCGTAAGTTCATGGCGTGCGCTACTGATACCACTTTGGCTCCGGGATCAGCAACAGCAGGGCAACCTGCTTCTGATACCAGGCCTATGTCTTGACCTTGCAGCAAGGGCTGTAGCCATTGACGTATTTGGGGGTTATCTACTTTGCTGTCCAGGGTATGGATGGTGATTTCTTGCAGCGGCAGGGCGGTGCCTATCAGTTTTAGAAAGGCGCGAGCTGTTTTGGCGTTCTCAGCAATGTATATACGTAGCTGGCTGGCTAGTTCGCGGGCAGCGGTGGGTAACCAAAGGGCGGGGTCAGCGTCGCCCAGGCCGACAGGGATTAGGTGTAGTTTTCCAGTGGGCGTTTTCATACATATTCCCCAGGGGTGTGGGTTAAAGGGTTCAGGTTAAACGAGCGCAGCATACGGCTTAATGAAATTAATGGCAGGCCTATGATGGCCGTGGGGTCATCAGAGCGCATGCTATCCATCAGGGCAATACCTAGGCTTTCTGCTTTTGCGCTGCCTGCTGTGTCCCAGGGCTGCTCGCGATCTAGGTACTGGGTGATTTCATCGGGTGTTAAGCACCGAAACTGGCATAGCGTGATCACATTATCGGTTAGTTGGCGTTGGCCGTCGCTAACACAAAGCGCACTGTGAAATTCTACTGTCTGTCCGCTAAGCTGGCTAAGTTGGGCGTAGGCATTTTCATAATTACCGGGTTTGCCTATGGGTTGGTCATGCAAGGTGGCTACTTGATCCGAACCTATCACTAGGGCGCCGGGGTGGGCGGGTATAACTGCCGCTGCTTTTTCTACAGATAAGCGTAAAGCCAAGGCGACAGGTGTTTCGCCCGGTAATGGACTTTCATCGATGTTTGGCGATATCGCCTGGAAAGGGATGCCCAATCGGCCCAGCATATGTTGTCGATAGCGGGAACTTGACGCAAGGATGAGACGCATAGTATGTATTTCTAAGGGTAGTGTTTGACTGCAAGTGGTCAGGCGCGGTATATTCTAATGCTTTCTAGCTTGGCGGCACGAATACCGTG
The DNA here is from genome assembly GCA_013416485.1 of Alcaligenaceae bacterium. Lineage (GTDB taxonomy): Bacteria > Pseudomonadota > Gammaproteobacteria > Burkholderiales > Burkholderiaceae_B > JAGOAJ01. Next base: position 204,024 of record JACCEO010000006.1, on the reverse strand, counting down.
CGCCGGTTCCGAAGGGTATTACATGCAGTATGTTGACACAAACGAGATAACCCGTTTGGGCCAGGAAGTCACGGGCCAAACTCCGGTGGCTCAGTTTGTACGGCTAATTGAAGACTTGCCTCCGCAGCCAGAAGCCGTGGTGACATGGTCTATCACAGGCAGCAGTGATCTTCACGGACAGCGCTTTTTGGCGCTACACGTCCAGGGCGACCTGACTCTGGAGTGCCAGCGTTGTATGGGAACAGTGGTTTGGCCCATAGACTCTCACAGCACACTGCAAGTCGTCCGGACACAAGAAGCCCTAGAGCTCGAAGACGATCAGGATCTTGATGATCCCGACGACGTCATCGAACGCATCATGGGTTCGCCGCGCCTGGATGTGCTTGAATTGGTCGAAGACGAACTTATACTCAGTTTGCCTTACGTAGCTAAGCACGATGCATGTCCCACAGCTTTCGGGCAACAAGACGCGCTAGACGACACTATAGATACCGGCAGGCCATCACCGTTCGCGGTGTTAAGCCAGCTCAAGAAAGATTAACCTTACCGAAACACTTTACGGGCAGTATCGCGTACAATAGCGACCCGTTTACAGGAGTCATCATGGCTGTTCAGCAAAACAAAAAGAGCCCGTCACGTCGTAACATGCGTCGCTCGCACGATTTTCTTACCCCGCCTGCTACGGCTATCGAGCCCACAACTGGCGAATTGCACCTGCGTCACCACATCAGCCCTAATGGCTTTTACCGTGGCCGTAAAGTCTTGAAAACTAAGAACGACGAATAAAACGTTGTTGCTGCGGTCTGATTTAGATTGCGCCTAATGCAAGAAACTACGGTATGCATCGCCATTGATTGTATGGGCGGTGATTTTGGCTTGCCCGTAACTGTTCCAGCAGCCTGTCAATTTGCCAGGGAATTCCCCGACACGCGGTTTCTGCTTGTCGGTGACGCTGCGTCCATACAGGATGCTGTTAATGCTGGGGATCAGTTAGATCGGGATTGGTACGAAATTCTGCCCGCCTCCGAGGTCGTCTCTATGGACGATACGGTCGAGGTCGCTTTGCGTCGCAAAAAAGACTCATCCATGCGTGTCGCTGTCCAGTCCGTCAAGGACGGCAGGGCCGACGCTTGTATTTCCGCTGGGAATACCGGTGCCTGGATGGCAATTTCTCGTTATGTGCTGAAAACCTTGGCTGGCATTGATAGGCCCGCCATAGCTACGTCTATACCGAATCAGCAGGGTGGGGCTACCATCATGCTGGATCTGGGTGCTAACGTCGATTGCAGCGCAGAACACTTATTGCAGTTCGCTATTATGGGTTCAGCGCTGGCATCCATTGTTGATCGCCATTCGCATCCCACAGTGGGCTTGCTTAATATTGGCCAGGAAGTCATCAAGGGCAACGAAGTTGTCAAGCAGGCGGCCGAACTACTGCGCGCTAGCGGTCTGAACTTCTATGGCAACGTTGAAGGTGACGACATCTGCAAAGGCACGGTCAATGTAGTGGTGTGCGATGGATTTGTCGGTAATGTGGTCCTGAAATCGCTAGAAGGTCTGGCGAAAATGGTGGCCTCTATGTTACGCGCCGAATTCACCCGTGATGGTCTGTCTATGGCCGCAGGCCTGATGGCCAAGCCGGTATTGAATCGCCTGCGTGATCGCGTCGATAATCGTCGCTACAATGGTGCTGCTTTACTGGGTTTGCGTGGTATTGTCATAAAAAGCCACGGTTCTGCCGATGCCTATGCGTTTTCTTGCGCTCTCCAAAGAGCGCGCGATGCCGTACGTAAGGGCTTGTTAAGCGGCACCACGCACGCTATAGATCAACTTCGACTCAGCCTGAACGGGGCTACGCCCCAGGCGGCGAAGATTTCCAACGATTCATCTGATCCTGCGCCATAGCACAGGTGTATGGAAGCTACTATGCCTTATGCCAAGATAATTGGGTCGGGTGGTTATTTGCCACCTCGGGTTGTCTCTAACGACCAGCTTGCCGCCGACCTGGCGACGCGAAATATAGAAACCTCTGATAGCTGGATAGTATCGCGCACTGGTATACAGCAGCGCCATATTGTTGATCCTGGGGTGACAACTAGCCAGTTGGCCACCAAGGCAGCGCAGGCGGCACTAGAAGATGCAGGAATATCAGCCAGTCAGTTGGACCTGATCATCGTTGCTACCTCTACCCCAGACTTTATTTTTCCTAGTACTGCGTGTCTGGTACAGGCCAATCTGGGTAACCAGGGGGCGGCTGCCTTTGACGTGCAGGCGGTGTGCAGTGGCTTTGTCTATGCCTTGACTACCGCCGAAGCCTTTATCAAAGCAGGGCGTGCTAAGACAGCACTGGTAATTGGTGCAGAAGTATTCTCTGGTATTTTGGACTGGAGCGATCGCGGCACCTGTGTACTGTTTGGCGATGGTGCTGGGGCGATGGTGCTGCAGGCTTCCGAAGAGCCAGGCATTATTGGTGCGCAGTTGCGTGCCGATGGCAGCCAAAAAGATGTCTTGTGTACTGCGGGTAATGTGTCGCATGGTCAGGTTGTGGGCGATCCCTTCCTGCGCATGGATGGACAAGCCGTGTTCAAACTGGCGGTTACCTCGCTAACGAAGTCAGCACAAGAAGTCTGCGACGAAGCCGGTGTTAGCCTGCAAGATATTGACTGGATGGTTCCGCATCAGGCCAATATACGTATTATTAATTTCCTGGGCCGCAAGCTGGGTCTGGATACCGAGAAAGTGGTGGTGACTGTCGATCAGCATGCCAACACGTCGGCGGCCAGTGTGCCGCTGGCTTTCGATGTGGCCCGCCGTGACGGACGGATTAAATCTGGGGACCTAGTCATGCTGCAAGGTGTGGGTGGTGGGTTTACCTGGGGTTCTGTGCTGGTAAGGATGTAATAATTCATGAAAATCGCATTTGTGTTTCCCGGTCAGGGATCCCAGTCTGTCGGTATGCTAGATGCTTGGGGCGATAACGCTGCCGTGGCCGCTACAGTGGCACAAGCCTCGCAGGCTTTGGGCCAGGACCTAGGGCGTCTTATCGCTGAAGGCCCAGCTGAGTCTCTGAACCTGACCAGTAATACCCAGCCTGTCATGTTGACTGCGGCCGTGGCGGTATACAACGCTTGGCTGGCAGCGGGTGGTAAAGCCCCAGAACTGGTCGCTGGCCATAGCCTGGGCGAATACTCAGCCTTGACGGCGGCTGGTGCGTTGCAACTTGATGACGCTGTGCGATTGGTACGTATACGTGCCGACGCTATGCAAGCTGCCGTACCAGTAGGTACGGGTGGTATGGCCGCCATACTGGGCTTGGACGATGATGTCGTTCGTAGTGTGTGTGCTCAGGCTGCCCAAGGCCAGGCTGTAGAAGCTGTTAACTTTAATGCGCCTGCACAGGTGGTTATTGCGGGTCACAAAGACGCCGTAGACCGTGCTTGCGAATTGGCAAAGGCAGCGGGTGCTAAACGTGCATTGGTTCTACCCGTATCAGCACCTTTCCATTCCAGCTTATTGCAGCCTGCGGCACAAGTGCTACAAGCTGCCCTTAGTGATGTGGCTCTTGAAATACCTGCCATACCATTGATAAATAACGTGGATGTTGCTTGTGTTAACGACGCAGCAGCGATTAAAGATGCTTTAATACGTCAGGCATGGCACCCGGTGCGCTGGGTAGAAACCATACAGGCCATGAAAGCGCAGGGTGTAACTCATGTGGTTGAATGCGGTCCTGGCAAAGTACTGAATGGCCTGACCAAGCGTATCGATCGTGACTTGATTGGCTTGGCAATTACCGACCCAGCCTCGTTGCAATCCGCTTTAGAAACTTTACAAGGGTAATGTCCATGCAAGAACAACAATTACAGGGAAAAATCGCCCTGGTTACTGGCGCAACGCGCGGTATAGGTAAGGCCATTGCCCTAGAACTAGCCTCTCGTGGCGCTACCGTCATTGGTACAGCAACCTCCGATACCGGAGCGCTTGCCATTACCGACATGCTGGCTGAGCATGGTGGGCGTGGCGTGGTGTTGAACGTCAACGATGGCGCGGCTTGCGATGCATTGGTTGCTGAATTGGGCAAAACCGATGGCGGCCCCGATATCCTGGTGAATAACGCCGGTATCACCCGTGATAACCTTGCCATGCGCATGAAAGATGACGATTGGCAAGATGTCATTGAAACGAATTTATCAGCAGTGTTCCGTTTGTCGCGTGCCGTGACCCGAAATATGATGAAAGCCCGTTGGGGTCGTATCATTAACATTACATCGGTCATTGGGTCTAGCGGCAATCCTGGGCAAGCCAACTATGCGGCTGCCAAGGCAGGCGTGGCAGGCATGGCTCGTGCCTTGGCACGTGAGCTGGGTAGCCGTAATATTACGGTTAACTGTGTGGCACCTGGTTTCATAGAAACCGACATGACACGCGCCCTGAACGAGACACAAACTGCTAATATCCTGGGCCAAATACCATTAGGTAGGCTAGGGTCAGCACATGATATTGCTTGCGCGGTAGCCTTTTTGGCTGGTCCGCAAGCAGGGTACATTACCGGTACAACATTGCACGTCAATGGCGGAATGTACATGTAACTCTGAACAGACTCCCTACCTAGGGTAAAATCTGTTTAATTTTGTGGTGTTACCGTTTTTTGTGCTGTATATTCGCAGCAAAATCAGTCGCATGGCGGTAATGCTGTTTTTTTTGTCATAGCCTCTCACCACGACTTGTATCGTTTGGCTATAATTCGCGGGAATTTTCCCCACTTGGAGATCTGCATGGAAAGCATCGAACAGCGCGTCAAGAAGATCGTCGCTGAACAACTTGGCGTTAACGAAGCCGAGATCAAAAACGAATCTTCCTTCCTTGACGACCTCGGTGCCGATTCGCTCGACATGGTCGAGCTGGTGATGGCACTCGAAGACGAATTTGAAACCGAGATTCCGGACGAAGAAGCCGAGAAAATCACCAATGTTCAGCAAGCTGTTGACTACATTTCTTCGCACAGCAAGCAGTAATTTCAATAGTCTGGGTGGGGGTTATGCATAGCAGGCCTGCACCTCAAGGCGGTTTCTAGGGGGTAACCTAGCTACATCCTGGCTCATATGGGCTGTGGCTGTAGTTGGCTTTCCTCCTTCAAGCCGCTTTTTTTATTTAGGAGTCATCCGTGAAACGACGTGTCGTCATTACCGGCCTGGGTATTGTTTCGCCAGTAGGCAACGATATTGACAGCGCTTGGGACAATATCGTTAATGGGCGTTCGGGAATAGGGCGTATTTCACGCTTTGATCCGTCCACCTTCAACGCCCAAATTGCGGGTGAAGTCAAAAATTTCGATGTCACCCAGTACATGTCTGCCAAAGAAGCCAAGCAAATGGATACTTTTATCCATTATGGTGTGGCAGCGGGTATGCAGGCGTGGCGCGATGCCGGTTTGGAAATTACCGAACAAAACGCAGAACGCATCGGGGTTATTGTTGGATCAGGTATAGGTGGTTTGCCACGTATCGAAGAACAGCAACTGGAATACCTTGAGCGCGGTGCGCGACGTATTTCCCCATTTTTTGTGCCAGCTTCGCTAATTAACCTGATCTCTGGTCAGTTGTCCATTATGCTGGGTTTCAAAGGACCTAGCTACGCGGTGGTGTCAGCGTGCACTACAGGCTTGCACTCCATTGGCGATGCCGCACGACTGATTGAATACGGCGATGCCGATGTCATGGTGGCTGGTGGCGCTGAATCCACAGTATCCCCACTGGGTATAGGTGGTTTTGCTGCAATGCGTGCTTTGTCGACTCGTAATGACGACCCCACCACAGCCTCACGGCCCTGGGATCGCGACCGCGACGGCTTTGTGCTGGGCGAGGGCGCTGGTGTATTGGTGCTTGAAGAGTACGAACATGCGCGCAAGCGTGGCGCTCGTATTTATGGCGAGTTCGCTGGTTATGGCATGAGCTCCGATGCACACCACATTACCTCTCCTGATCGTGACGGCCCACGCCGCGGCGTAGCTAATGCCTTGCGTAACGGCGGTATTAATGCCGATCAGATTGATTACGTGAATGCTCACGGTACGTCTACCCCCTTAGGTGACGTCAACGAAACTGAAGCCCTTAAATTGGCTTTGGGCGATCACGCCAAGAAAACCGTGGTCAACTCGACCAAGTCCATGACGGGCCACTTGCTGGGCGCAGCAGGCGGTATTGAGGCGGTGTTTACTACCTTGGCGGTTTACAATCAAATTTCTCCGCCAACGATCAATATCTTCAACCAAGACCCAGAGTGCGATCTTGACTATTGTGCCAATCAGGCCCGAGACCTCAAAATCGATGTTGCCTTGTCCAACTCGTTTGGCTTTGGTGGCACGAACGGTTCTATGATAGTACGCAAGGTATAACTATAAGGTTGCGAATGACACCCCACAGGCAATGGCCAGTCAGCTTTATCTCTAAGGATGACAGGCGCCTGCCTGGGGTACTGCAACTATCGTCAGGCGGTGTATGGGAAATCCATACTGCAGGACACCATCACAGGCTTAGGCTATTACATGCCTGGCCATCTTTTGCTTGGTTTGGCCTACGTTTTTCTTTAGGTCAACATCTACAGCAAGACGGGTCTGCGACCCGAAATATTAGGCTTAATGTCTGGCGTCATCGCGTATCGCCGTCTGCTTGGCGTGCGTTGCATGTCCTCGCAGCGCGGCAGGCTGCCATGCCGGATCGCGCCACTCCTAAGGATGTACCATGAGTCGCAGCGAACGAGAAATCGATGCTGAGCTAGTCGCCCGCGTACAGGGCGGTGATAAGCGTGCTTTTGATCTATTAGTCCTGAAGTACCAACGTAAAGTGATACGGCTGTTGTCACGTATGGTACGTAATCCAGGTGATGTCGAAGATGTAGCTCAAGAAGCGTTCATCAAGGCGTATCGTGCATTGCCACAGTTTCGTGGCGATAGTGCGTTTTATACCTGGTTATATCGCATAGCTATTAATACGGCACGCAACTGGCAGGCCTCTCAAAATCGACGCCCAAGCACAATTAGTTCAACAGAAAACGAAGAGGGTGAAACTTTTCAGCAAGTTGACACCCTAATAGACATTAACACCCCAGAGGCTATGGTCGCCAGCAAGCAAATTGTGGAAACGGTGAATGACGCTATTGCAGCGCTACCCGAAGATTTGCGCACTGCGATCATATTACGTGAAATTGAAGGCATGAGCTACGACGATATCGCCCAAAGCATGAACTGTCCTATAGGCACAGTCAGGTCCCGAATTTTTCGGGCTCGCGAGGCAATCGCCGCACAATTGCGTCCCATATTAAATAGCGACTCTGGGCGTCGCTGGTAAGGAGTCAGGAATGCCATTAAACAAGCACATAGAAACCGATTCGTCAGACGATCCCTGGGAGGCCATAGTATCTGCTTGGGCCGACGGCGAAGAAGAATTCCGTCCTGAAGACCTGGATTCTCCATATGGTCGGCAGGTATGGGATACCTATCACTTGATAGGTGATGTGCTGCGTACCCCTGAGCTGGCCGTAAAGCCATCCGATTTGTTCTACGCCCGTATTTCCAAGGCCATAGATGCCGAACCTACTATTATTGCACCAGGCAATTTACGTCGGCGTAGTGGCGTGCGTATGGGGTTGTCCGGTTTGGCCGTTGCGGCGGCTGTAGCGTCAGTAGTGTGGGTAGCCATGCCTTATTTTGTACCTATGGATGGTAGTGTGGAAACACCTAGAATCTTGGCTACATCTGAAGACTCCGGTTTACGTGATTACCTAAGTGCACACCAAGAAATCGCCGGGGCTAGCCCAGTGCGTCAAGTGTCTTTTGGGGCAGGTCGCCAATGATGAAGGCTGTTCAAGTAGGTAAAAGGTTGGGTTTGGTTGGGCGTCGTTGGACTTGGTGTTACATGGCTGTGTCACTGGCCGTTTTGTTCGCGCCAGCGCTTCACGCTGCACCAAACGATATAGAACCCGATACAGGCTGGGTAATTTTGCAAAAAGTGCAGCAGGCTGCACGTAGCCTGGATTACTCGGGTGTCTATACCTATCAACAAGGCACTGTCATGCAGTCTTCGCGTGTTACCCACTTGGTGGATGGCACAGGAGAGCGTGAACGTATTGAAACCCTAGATGGCGTACCCCGCGAATTTCTACGCCAAAATGACAGCATACAGTGTCTGATTCCTGAACGTAAACTCGTCATACTGGAACGGCGGCGTGGTGATCGTTTCCCTGCTTTGTTGTTAGGTGATGGTGCAGGCATTTCTGGGCCTTATCAAGTGACAAAAACAGCCACGCCAGGCCGCGTGGCAGGTCGTGATTGCACTGTTATTGACGTTATTCCCAACGATAAACATCGTTATGGGTATCGGTTGTGTGTAGATCCTAAAAACCATTTATTGCTTAAAGTCCAAACATTGACTGTCGACGATGTCATTGTTGACCAGGTGCTATTTAATAGCGTGGTTGTTGGCGACAAGGTGGTTGCTAGCGATTTGAATTCTGCTTGGTCCATCGGTGATTGGAAAGTACTCGAAACTAGCAAGGTGAACATAGACTTGGCAAAAAAAGGTTGGCGTATTCCTCATCCTTTAGGCTTTCAGACCATTTCTCAGGTTTCCCGGTCTATGCGGGCAGGTATGCAAGTTAATCAGTTAGTCATGGCCGATGGCCTGGCTGCTATTTCGGTGTTTATTGAACCCATAGACACCGCCACAGAATCCAAGGTTGTTCAGGGTGTTATGCAGAAAGGGGCGATGAATGTCTTCCGTGCGCGCATAGGTGACTACTGGATGACGGCCCTGGGTGAAGTTCCGGCCGCCACTCTGCGCGATATGGTGCAGCAGGCCGAATATGTCCCTTTATCAGTACACGATCAATAGTAATTACAAGGAGCCTCGTGATGCTTACGACCCCATTAGGAAATAGCAAAATCAAACGAACTATAGTGCGTGCTTCATTTAGCGCATTGCTGGCGTGTGCAGCAGTCGCTCCCACAGCATGGGCTGAAGCCGTTCCAGCACAGGTAGCAGTACCTGTACTAGCAGTACCTGACTTTACCTCTGTTGTTGCCAATACCGAAGTGTCGGTAGTCAATATACGTACCACGGAAGCCGTGCCGGTACGTGGACCCAGGGCGGGTGGCCCCGGAGGCAACGATCCCTACGATATGTTCCGTTGGTTTTTTGGCCCAGACGCTATGCCCCCTGGGATGCAAGGTAAGGGTGATCGCCAGCCAGTCCCAGAATCCAAGCAAGAAGAACGCACTGTACCTCGTGGTGTAGGTTCAGGTTTCATCATTTCTGATGACGGTTATATTTTAACCAATAACCACGTCGTAGCAAAAGCGAATGGTATTTTTGTTACCTTGACATCAGGTAAAGAATACAAAGCTACAGTCATAGGGACAGATCCCCGTACCGATGTGGCGTTAATTAAAATAGACGCCAAAGACCTACCCGCCTTGCCCATAGGTGACTCTACCAAGATTAAAAAAGGGCAGTGGGTGTTGGCCATAGGTTCGCCGTTTGGTCTGGACTCTACCGTTACCTCAGGTATTATCAGCGCCATCAACCGTGAAACTGGTGAATACTTGCCTTTCATACAAACTGATGTCGCCGTCAATCCAGGCAACTCGGGTGGGCCCTTGATCAACTTGGCAGGGCAAGTCATAGGTGTGAACTCCCAGATTGTCTCTCAAAGTGGCGGCTTCATGGGGATCTCATTAGCTATTCCTATCGATGAAGCCATGCGTGTTGTTGAACAGTTGAAAGCACACGGTAAGGTCACGCGTGGACGCATAGGTGTGCAAATAGGCACAGTCTCCGAAGAGGTCGCTCAGGCGATAGGTCTGGAAAAATCTCAAGGTGCGTTTGTTAGTAATGTCGAAAAAGACGGCCCCGCTGATAAAGCCGGTGTGCGCTCTGGTGACGTGATTCTGTCTTTTGACGGTAAAGACATCAAGCACATGACTGACTTACCGCGCATTGTAGGCTCGACCAAACCTGGTAGCACTAGCCCCATGGAAGTCTGGCGCAAGGGTAAAAAAGTCAACCTGAAAGTGGTTGTTGCTGAAATCCCATCGGAAGATACCGGTACGGCATCTACGCAGGCGACTGAAGAGCACAAAGTCGCACCTGCAGATGCGCTAGGTTTGAAAGTTAAATCGGTTCCTGAAGCCACAGCTACCGAACTTGGTATCAAAGGTGGTGTACAGGTTGTCATGGCCGAAGGCCCTGCAGCAACAGCGGGCTTGACCGAAGGCGATATTATTGTCACTATCAATGACGTTGATATCACTGGTCCCGAGCAGTACGCTAAGCTTGTTTCAGGCTTGGCAACGACTAAGGCAGCCGCCTTGTTGGTAGTACGTGGGGATCAGTCTCAGTGGATAACTGTGACGCCTGGCAAATAAATTCACAGAACCGGCTAAAATGGTGTAATGCTGAATTAAGGGGGCGCCCTTGGCGTCCCCTTTTTTTATGTTTTCTTCAATATTTGCTTGCGTAGCTGTGCAGGCTTCTTTTTTCTGGTTTATGGACCACATCCGCAACTTCTCTATTATCGCCCACATCGACCACGGTAAGTCTACGCTTGCTGATCGCCTGATTCATCGGTGCGGAGGGCTGGCTGATCGTGAAATGTCCACCCAAGTCCTGGATTCTATGGATATCGAGCGCGAGCGCGGTATTACCATTAAGGCCCAAACGGCTGCGCTAAGCTACACGGCGCGCGACGGCCAAGTCTATGCACTTAATCTAATCGACACACCGGGACACGTTGACTTCTCCTACGAGGTCAGTCGCTCGCTGTCTGCCTGTGAAGGCGCGCTGCTGGTGGTTGACTCTACTCAGGGGGTGGAAGCACAAACGGTAGCCAACTGCTATACCGCCATCGAACTGGGTGTCGAAGTCATTACCGTTTTGAACAAAATGGACTTGCCTTCGGCTGACCCTGACGGCGCACGCCAAGAGGTCGAGGACGTCATTGGCTTGGATGCCTCTGATGCCATTATGGCCAGTGCCAAGACGGGCATGGGCATAGATGACATCTTAGAAGCAATCGTAGCTAAAGTCCCGGCACCCGTAGGTGATCCGAATAAGCCTTTGCAGGGTTTGGTGATTGACTCATGGTTCGATAACTATGTAGGCGTGGTCATGTTGGTGCGCATCATGAATGGCGTGTTGCGTCCCAAAGATAAAATCAAGTTGATGGCATCGGGCGCTAATCATTTGTGTGAACACATAGGTGTGTTTACCCCCAAATCCGAACCACGCACCGAACTGTCAGCAGGGCAGGTGGGTTTCGTGATTGCGGGTATTAAACAACTGGAAGATGCCAAAGTGGGTGATACCATCACCTTGGCAAATAAGCCTGCTGAAACAGCTTTGGCTGGCTTCAAAGAGGTCAAGCCCCAGGTGTTTGCCGGTTTATATCCGGTAGAAAACAGCGAATACGACCAGTTGCGCGACTCGCTAGAAAAGCTCAAGCTTAACGATTCGTCCTTGATGTTCGAACCGGAAGTGTCACAGGCACTGGGCTTTGGCTTCCGTTGTGGCTTCTTGGGCTTGCTGCACATGGAAATCGTCCAGGAACGCCTGGAGCGGGAATTCGACATGGACATTATCACCACAGCGCCGTCTGTGGTGTATGAAGTCGAGCATCGCGATGGCAGCATGATTAGCGTGGAAAGCCCCTCGCGTATGCCAGACGTTGGTGAAATCGTTCAGGTACTGGAACCTATAGTCACTGTTACATTGTTCATGCCTCAAGACTACGTAGGACCTGTGATGTCCTTATGTATGGCCAAGCGCGGTGTGCAGCTGAACATGACTTACCATGGTCGTCAGGTACACCTGATGTACGAAATGCCTTTGGCAGAAATTGTCCTGGACTTTTTCGATAAGCTTAAGTCCGTGTCGCGTGGTTATGCGTCTATGGATTACGAATTTAAAGAATATCGTGTTGCCGATGTCGTGCGTGTGGACTTGCTCATCAATAATGAACGGGTTGATGCATTGTCCATGATGGTGCACCGCTCTAACGCCAGGTATCGTGGTCGCGAGGTCGTCTCCAAAATGCGTGGTTTAATACCGCGTCAAATGTTCGATATTGCCATTCAAGCGACTATAGGTGCTGAAGTCATTGCACGTGAAAACGTCAAGGCGCTACGCAAAAACGTACTGGCTAAGTGCTACGGCGGCGATATCTCACGTAAGAAAAAGCTGTTGGAAAAGCAAAAGGCCGGTAAGAAACGTATGAAACAAGTGGGTAATGTCGAAATTCCACAGGAAGCCTTCCTGGCTATCCTTCAGGTCGAGGACAAATAAACCCATGAATCGCAACAAGGTATGCATCCTATGAGCTGGGATTTTGCGCTAATACTATTCATACTGCTGGTGATTACTGGCTTGGTGTGGGTGCTGGATTTTTTCTTTCTGCGCTCACGTCGCCGTGCTGCTGGTGTCGCCGCAATGGCTGCCGTTAGTCAGTCTGCACAGGGGCTAAGTGACACCCAAGCCGCTCAGGCGCGGCAGCAGGCCTATGACAAGGCGAATCGCCCATCTTGGTGGGTAGAGTACGGGGTAAGTTTCTTTCCCGTAATTTTATTCGTCTTTGTCTTGCGCTCTTTTTTGGTGGAACCCTTTCGTATACCATCAGGATCCATGTTGCCAACCTTACAGAATGGCGACTTGATACTGGTAAATAAATTCCAATACGGCATACGTTTGCCTGTGTTGGATCAGAAGGTCGTCGAACTGGGTACGCCCAAGCGTGGTGATGTAGTGGTGTTCCGCTACCCGGTAGATCCTAGCGTAGACTACATCAAGCGTGTTGTTGGTTTGCCTGGTGACGTGGTTCAGTACCAGAACAAGGTCTTGTCCATTAATGGCAAGGAAGTGCCCGAAGAGCGTGATGGCGATTTCTTCGAGCCTGATCGTTCAGCCTACGTAGGGCGCTACCTGGAACAATTGGGTCAGGTTGAACACAAAATACTACTGAACCGCCAAGCGTCTCAAAGCCTAATGCCTATCACCAATTATCCTTATCGTAATAATTGCGAGTACTTTAGCAACGGTGTGCGCTGTACTGTCCCAGAAGGGCATTATTTCATGATGGGTGATAACCGCGACAATAGTCTAGATAGCCGTTATTGGGGCTTTGTCCCTGATCGCTATATTGTGGGGCGCGCATTTTTTATCTGGATGAACTTCAGTGAAATTAGCCGTATAGGACGTTTTAACTAATGGCCAGTTTGTCTGCCTTAGAAACAGCACTGGGTTACCGCTTTACCCAGCGCGCCTTGTTAGACCAAGCGTTAACGCATCGTAGCCATAGTGCACGTCATAACGAACGTCTGGAGTTCCTTGGGGACTCCATACTGAACTTTGTTGTTGCATCGCTGTTATTTAACCGGTTTACCAATGTCGATGAAGGGGATTTGTCCCGTTCGCGCGCCAGTCTGGTCAAGCAGGCTGCCTTGGCAGATATTGCCCAAGGCTTGAATTTGTCTGATTATTTGCGCATGGGCGAGGGCGAACTAAAAAGCGGCGGTTTTCGCCGACCATCGATTCTGTCTGATGCCCTGGAAGCCGTTTTTGCTGCTGTTTTTTTGGATGGCGGTTATCAGGCAGCTCACGATGTGATCGCCAGGCAATATGAAGCCATCTTAGTGAATGTGGATCCAGCAACTTTGGGCAAAGACCCCAAAACCTTGCTGCAGGAAGTCTTACAGGCTCGTAAACTGGATTTACCCATTTATACCGTTGTGGCAACTCACGGCGCAGCGCATAATCAATCCTTCGAGGTCGAATGTGTCGTGCACAAATTGGATATCAAGGTGCATGCCGCAGGTACCAGCCGGCGTGCGGCGGAACAGTCCGCTGCGGCCTTGGCCATACAGGCCATAGAATCAATAGCACCCGCGAAGGGGCCGCGTGCCACTCGAGCTCGGAAAGCTAGCCAATTGACCTTGCAGGTTGCCGTTAATCAGGAAAATAAATGACTACTCCCTACCGTTGCGGTTTTGTGGCCATCGTTGGGCGGCCCAATGTGGGTAAGTCCACGTTGGCGAATGCCCTGATAGGCAGCAAAATATCCATAGTGTCGCGTAAAGCACAAACAACCCGTCACCGTATTCATGGTGTCTTGACTCGCGATACGGAACAATTCGTGTTTGTCGATACACCGGGTTTTCAGACCCGTCATGGCGGGGCCATGAATCGCATGATGAATCGTGTGGTTAGCCAGGCGCTGGCCGACGTCGATGTGGTGGTGCACGTGGTTGAGGCCGGAAAATGGTCCGCAGGCGATGAACAACTTGTGCCTATGCTGCCCAAAGACGGCTCCACCATATTGGTGGTCAACAAAGTTGATTTGTTGAAAAATAAAAATGACATGTTTGCCTATGTCAATAAAATCATGGCCCAGTATCCCTATGCTGCGGTGGTGCCAGTTAGCGCCTTGCGTGGTGTACAGCTGGAAAACCTGATGTCTGAAATTGCCCAGCGCCTACCTGAAGGCGAAGCCATGTTCGAAGCCGATACCCTGACCGACAGGCCAGTGCGTTTTATCGTGGCCGAACTGATACGCGAAAAAATCTTCCGGTTGGTGGGCGATGAGCTGCCGTACGCCTGCACTGTTGTAATCGAACAGTGGGAAGAAAATGACGATGGGGTACGCGTGTCTGCTTGCGTGGTAGTCGAGCGCGAAACGCATAAACCAATACTGTTGGGTGCTGGCGGTAATCACATGAAGCGTATTGCCACTGAAGCACGTCAGGATATGGTCAAACTATTAGAAAAGCCTGTTTTCCTGGATGTTTATATCAAGGTGCGCAAGGGTTGGTCCGATCGCGAAAACGCCCTGCGCGAATTAGGATATGAGTAAACGGACGCGACGCGTTCAGGATACCGCTGCTTATTTACTGCATGCCACGGCATGGCGCGAAACCTCCTTAATTATTCAGGTGTTTTCGCGTAGCTATGGCAATGTGGCTATGGTGGCCAAGGGGGCTAAGCGCCCTTATTCCGTTTTACGGCCAGTGTTGTCGGCCTTTCAACCTTTGAATTTGTCATGGACGGGGGCTGGTGAGGTCAAAACCTTAACCCGTGCAGAGTCGGCTGGTATTCGACCTTTGCCAGGACGAGCGTTTATGTCGGCCTGGTACATGAATGAATTACTGTTGCGAGTCTTACCACCAGAAGACCCGTATCCTGTTTTGTACGATGCCTATGATGCCGCCTTACAGCAACTGGCAGGCATGGAACCCGATGGCCTACCATTACCGCGTTCGGTAGCCGGTGCCCTACGACGCTTTGAATGGATGCTGTTAGACGAAACGGGTTACAGCACAGGTGAAGATCCCCCTGACTTTACCGATGCCGGTGCCGAACCTGAGTTACGGCATATGCTGCGTACCCGCCTTAATGAACTGCTGAATCGTCCTTTGCAGACCCGCAAGGTTCTGATGGCTTTGCAGCGTTATTAATGGCATGGTGACTACCGCTTCCACGCCTATGCCTAAGGCGCAGACCTTGCCGCGAGTGCTGGTGCTGGATACCTGTGTGCTGCTATCCAATTTACTGCGCCGCTGGTTCTTGCGTCTGGCTCAAAATGATTGCCTGGAGCCCGCATGGAGCCCCATCATAGCGGATGAGTGGTGTCGTAATGCTAGCAAAATATGGGGCGTAGAACCGGCTGAAATACACGCCCAGTGGCTACAGTTGCAGCAGGATTGCCCTGGGGCAGATGTCGGGGAAGTACAGGCCTATAAAAGTGGTTTGCTGCGCAGCGATCCTAAAGACTGGCATGTAATTGCTGCTGCGCGTAAAGTGCTGGCGCTAAGGCCAGAAGTTACTGTAGGCATATTGACGCGTAACCTGCGTGATTTTCATCGTGCAGAATTGCGTGCTTTAGGAATTAGCTTGTTTGACCCCGACACTTATCTACAGCTTTGTTGGCAGCAGCACCCCGATTTGCTGCGTGCCATGATCCAAGAGGTCCCTGTCTACGCCCAGTCGATAGGCAAGCCTGTAGAACCCATAGATGTCATTTTGAAACGAGAGCGGCTATTTCGTCTTAACCGAGTTTATTCAGAGAAGTCATGAAGCAAGGCATAGCCCTGTCCGTATTGTCGTCCGTGCTGTTTGCGGTCTTGTATTACTACGTGACCTTGTTGTATCCCTTGGAAGGTGCGTCGATATTTGCGTGGCGCATTGTGTTGGGTATACCTGCTTTGGCCTTGGTGATTACGCGCATGCGTGGTTGGCAGGAAATTCGCACCCTAAGTCGACGCTTGGCTAGGGAACCACGTTTGTTCTTTATGCTGTTGCTTAGTGCTTGTTTGATTGGTGTGCAGCTACTGTTGTTTGTATGGGCCCCCTTACATCAGAAAGGTCTAGATGTCTCTATGGGGTATTTTCTGCTGCCATTAATGATGGTATTGGTGGGACGTTTTGCCTATGGCGAACGTTTGACCAAACTACAGACTATGGCCGTTTGTATCGCTGCACTAGGCGTCGTGCATGAACTACTGCGTGTGTATTCGTTTTCCTGGGTGACTGCCTTGGTGGTGTTGGGCTACCCACCTTACTTTATGTTGCGTCGGGTGTTACGTACCAGTTCCTTAAGCAGCTTATGGTTTGACATGATATTTATACTGCCTGTGGCAGTATTTATTTTGCAAAACCAGGAATTTAGCGTGATAGCCCAGTTGATTGAATATCCGCGGTTGCTGGGGTTGATTCCCGTTTTGGGGTTGATAAGCTCTGTGGCTTTGGTGGCTTATATTTCGGCGAGCCGTATGCTGCCCTTAGGCTTGTTTGGTATTTTGGGCTATGTAGAGCCGGTATTGTTGTTCTGGGTAGCTTTCCTGTTTTTGGATGAAACCATAACGCTGCGTGCCTGGTTTACATATATCCCAATTTGGATAGCGGTGGCCTTGATCGTAGCCGAAGGGGCAATGGCATGGACCCGAAGCGCGCGTAGCGCCCGGGTCGCCGAGAAGTCATAAGGACTTATACAGTGTGCTTAGTCGCGGTTGCCGCCAAAAATACCCAGCAACATTAGTAGATTCGTGAAAATGTTGTAGACGTCTAGATAAATGGTCAAGGTCGCGGTTACGTAGTTGGTTTCGCCGCCATTAATGACGCGTTGTAAGTCCACCAGTAACAGGGCCGAGAATATCGCAATGGCCATGACGGAAATGGTCAACATTAACGCAGGCAATTGCAGGAAGATATTGGCCAAAGATGCCACGATCAGGATGACCACACCCATGATCAGGAACTTGTGCATGTTGGAAAAATCACGTTTAGACGTAGTGGCTACGCTGGCCATGACGCCAAATACGATGGCTGTACCGCCAAAGGCCATCATGATTAGTTGTGAGCCATTGCTCATGCCCAGGACAAAGCCCAGCAGACGGGACAACATAATGCCCATAAAGAAGGTGAAGGCCAATAGTAAAGCCACACCTAAGGAACTGTTTCTATTGCGTTGTATTAGGTACATAAGGCCAAAAGCGCCAATTAAAAACACAATGGCACTGGTACCAGGGCTGTTACCCATGATTTGATTGATACCGGTATTTAGGCCTACCAAAGCACCCAATACGGTAGGGATCAATGACAAGGTCAAGAGCCAGTAAGTATTGCGCATAACCCGGTTGCGTACGGCTTGTGCAGACGTTGCAGAATAGCCGCCAGATTCAGGTAGGGTTTGTCGAAAGTCGTTCATGATGCGTCCTTAAAAGGGGTTACTGACTGTGCTTTCATAATACTACGGCTGACCGCCTATATCACACAGTAACTAGATAGGGGGCTAATTTACCTTACAACAAGCTGAATGTGTAGTGATCTAGTGGTTTTTTGTCATCTATGGGGGCGAATCTACTGCGGGTATACTTTCGCCAACGATAAAAAAGGTGACAACATGCATAAACAAAGGTCGTGGGTGCAGCAGGCGGTGCACAAAATCGAAGCCGACTTTAATCGCTCGGCGGATACACATTTAATCCCCTTGCCTCTACCGGCTTTTCCTGGGGTGCAGTTATATCTGAAGGACGAGTCCAGTCACCCCACGGGCAGTTTGAAACATAGGCTGGCACGCTCTTTGTTTTTGTATGCCTTATGCAATGGTTGGCTAAATCACGACAGCACGGTCATAGAAGCTTCGTCCGGATCCACTGCAGTATCCGAAGCCTATTTTGCCCGTCTTATTGGCCTGCCTTTCGTTGCGGTCATGCCTAAAAATACCTCAAAGGAAAAAATAGCCGCTATTGAATTTTATGGTGGACGCTACCATTTGGTGAATAGCTCGCATGAAATTTACGGTGAGTCCGAGCGCTTGGCAAAGGAATTGGGTGGCCACTATATGGACCAATTCACCTACGCCGAACGCGCCACCGACTGGCGCAGCAATAACAATATTGCGGAATCCCTATTCAATCAGATGCGTCATGAACCCCATCCCGTGCCGGACTGGGTAGTGTGCAGCTGTGGTACGGGCGGTACGACGGCAACCATAGGTCGCTATATACGTTATCAGCAGCTTAATACTAGGGTCTGCGGTGTTGATCCAGAAAATTCCGTGTTTTATGACGCTTATGTCACTAATGACCTGAGCTTGACTGGGCAACAAGGCTCTAGGATAGAAGGCATAGGCCGCCCACGGGTCGAGCGTTCTTTTATACCTAATGTTATCGACCATATGATTAGGGTCCCCGACATTGCGTCGTTAGCGTCCTTGCGGTATTTGCACCGCACTCTGGGAAGGCGTTGCGGTGGATCTACCGGTACCAATTTCATGGCAGCTTTGCAACTGGCCTACGAAATGCACCAGGCAGGGCAACAGGGGTCTATCGTGACAATATTGTGCGATAACGGCGAGCGTTACAGTGACAGCTACTACAACGATAGCTGGCTACAACAGCATGGTTTCGATATAGAACCCGCTTATCAGGCAATTGCAGCTTGTGCCGATGCGGGTCAGCCCTTGCCCTGGGCTATGGATCAACACGCTCGTTTGCATAACGTCGCGTAAACTCAAGGATGTAAATCACAATGACAGCAGACGTAATCAAGCAACTTGCGCCTACAGGTGTACTTAGGGTGGCCATTAACTTTGGCAATATCGTATTGGCTCAGCCCGACCCGGTAACCGGCAAGCCCCAAGGGGTGTCGGTGGATCTGGCCCATGAAGTGGCCAAACAACTGGGATTACCCCTGGAGTTTGTCACCTTTGATTCGGCTGGCAAGGTTTTTGCCGCTGTAGATACTGGTGTATGGGATATGGCTTTTATGGCAGTAGATCCTGTACGCGCTGAACAGTTGGGCTTTACCTCGCCTTATGTCATTATTGAAGGCACGTATATGGTTCAAGACAGTTCGCCATTACTAAGCGTTCAGCAGGTAGATAGGGGGGGTGTAAAGGTGGCCGTTGGCAAAGGCACTGCATATGATTTATTCCTAAGCCGTGCCCTGCAGCAGGCTGACATCGTGCGTGCAGGGACCTCTGCCGCCGCCATAGACTTATTTATCGAGCAAGGGCTGGATACCGTGGCCGGTGTACGTCAACCCTTGTTAGCCTATGCCCAAAAACATCCTGGCTTACGTGTTATGGATGGGCGTTTTACCGCCATCGAGCAGGCTATGGCAGTACCCAAAGCTAATTCTGCCGCTTTAGTCTGGTTATCTGACTTTATTGAACAGATGAAGGCCAGTGGATTTGTAAAGGCTAGCTTGCAACGTAGTGGCCAAACCGGAGCTAGCGTAGCTCCGGCGTCTTAATTAGGCTTTTTTCAGGAAGGCGGCTTTTAGCATAAAGCTGACGCCGTCAACTTTGCAGTCGACTTCGTGGTCGCCTGATACCAGTCGTATGCTTCTGACTTTAGTGCCTTTCTTCAGTGTGGTGGACGAACCTTTGACCTTTAGGTCTTTGATCAGGTAAACCGCGTCGCCATCGGCCAGGATAGTGCCGTGAGCGTCTTTAATGCTAAGGCCGTCGTCATCGTCTTCACTAGTGTCTGCCGCCATAGGCCATTCGTGGGCACAGTCTGGGCAAACATAATGATCTTGATCCTGGTAGGTGTGTTCCATAGAGCAAACAGGGCAGGCAGGTATGGACATAGTAATTTGAACCTAAATTCTGGGCCAAGCTAATGTTGGCGGGGTGAAAATGTTGTGGATTATCCTACCATAGGCTAGCTGGCTTGAATTTTTCAAGGGGAAATAGGCGATAGGCTATAGTTCCCAGGTCTTGAATTTTTATTTGAATAACTGGATGACTGAAGAAAAGAAGCTAGCTAACTTAATACGTTACACCTTGAGTTCGGTAGCGCAGTTGTACGCGCCGGATCATGCAGGCGTTAGCCTAGTCGAAGAAGATGGCGTGCGCTATCTGCATTTTGGCACCCCTTGGGTTCAAGGCGGCATGCGCCTGGATGATCCTTACGGGATAGAAATTGAATATTTGCAGCAAATGATGATGTGGATGCTGTTTAATCCACAGCCTGCCCATATTGTGCAGCTCGGCCTAGGAGCGGCTAGTCTAAGTAAGTTTTGTTGGCACCAGTTTCCAGACAGTAAAGTCACTAGCGTGGAATTGCAGCAGGCAGTCATAGATATTTGTCGTAGTGGTTTTGCATTGCCTCCTAATGACGAGCGCTTGAATGTAGTTGCTATGGACGCTATGGATTTTGTACTGAATCCAGCCAATCATGGCACTGTCGATATTTTGCAGGTTGATTTATACGATGCCCACGCACGTGGTCCAGTCTTAAGTTCGCTAGAGTTTTATGAAGCATGCGCCCAGTGTCTGACACCCGATGGCCTTATCACCGTCAATGTGTTTTGCGATTATCCTGAACACCAGCATCACCTGGGTTTAATGGAACAGGCGTTTCATGCCGTTGCCTGGCTACCAGAAGTCCATGATAGCAA
Source organism: Alcaligenaceae bacterium (assembly GCA_013416485.1). Lineage (GTDB taxonomy): Bacteria > Pseudomonadota > Gammaproteobacteria > Burkholderiales > Burkholderiaceae_B > JAGOAJ01. The sequence continues at coordinate 183,076 of JACCEO010000006.1, read as the reverse complement.
TATCGTCGCCATAGGCTTTAAACACGCGTCAGCCATAGATTTCAGCGAACTATCACTAAGGGCAGAGCAAATACAACAGCAAACCGGCTTACCCGCCCAGACTTGGGTAGGTGGCCTACAAACTTGGATGCAGGAACACAGCACATGAACACTTTAGGAATACTGGCAGCCCTACACGACGAGATCGCCGGGTTTTTACATGCTATGGGGCCAGACATGACGGTGCGCACCATAGGCCAGCGTGACTACCATGTTGGTGTTTTATATGGCAGGCCTTGTGTGGTGGTGCTGGCGCGTGTAGGCAAAGTAGCGGCTGCGGCAACCACCGTTACGCTAATACGGGAATTTGGTGTTACCGAATTGGTATTTACTGGCTTGGCAGGCGCTGTGGCACCTCAGGTTAGGGTGGGTGATGTGGTTGTGGCGCAAGCCCTGCTGCAACATGACCTAAGTGCTGCACCTTTGTTCCCGCGTTACGAAGTACCACTATTAGGACGTAGCCACTTCCAAGCGGATGCGGTCTTATCCGCCGCCTTGTTGGACTGTGCTAGCCACTATCTGCACCATGACTTCGACGTAGATGTCAGCACAGCGACTCGTGATGCCTTTGGCATTACACAGCCGCAGGTACATCATGGGTTAATTATTAGTGGTGATCAGTTTGTGGCAACCGCGTCTGCTGTGCATGCTCTACGAGCAGACCTGCCCCAGGCCTTGTGTGTGGAAATGGAAGGGGCGGCGGTTGCCCAGATATGTTTTGAATACGGTATACCCTGTGTGGTGATCAGGACCATATCAGACCGTGCCGACGATGACGCCAGCACAGACTTCAGTGCATTCCTGGCCGGCATAGCCAGCGTGTATTCAGCCGGAATTTTACGCCGACTACTTAACCGCGCTTAGCTGCTTCTTTTTTCTGGCGTTTAAGCTCTTTTACCTCTTTTGGGGTACGCGTAGGCTCTTTCTTTTCCGCTTTTTTACTATCCTGACTTTTGCTCATGATGATTACCTGATCTGAAAAGGGGATGATTCCCCTGGCAGTGTGTGGTCAGTATAGGCTGGCTGGACTAATTAAGCGTTAAATGATGTGGCTAGCAATGAAAAAGGCCGTACGTAAAAATATACGTACGGCCTTTTAAATTGGTCGGGGCGATAGGATTCGAACCTACGACCCTCTGGTCCCAAACCAGATGCGCTACCAGACTGCGCTACGCCCCGAAGAAGTCAATGATTATAGCACAATAAAAATATAATGTTTAGTGCTACATATCGCCACTGCTAAACCCCGAGTTATCAGTGTCAGGCAGGCGTTCAATTAGCACCTTGGCTATCCTACGGGCCTGGATTTCCAGCACTTTGAACTGTAACGTGGCATAGGATAATGTCAGCGTGTATTGGTCGCCAACGTCAGGTAAGCGACCTAATTGACCTAATAGGTAGCCTGCCAGGGTCGTGTATTCGTCGGACTCATGTTGCAGGCCTTCGATTTCCAGAATTTGCTCCAGGTGGTGCAGGTCGGTGGCGCCATCTACTATCCAGCGGTCTTCGCCATTGCTGATGATGTCTGGGTTTTCGTCTTCATCAGGGAAGTCGCCAGCGATAGCCTCGAATAGGTCAATGGCGGTCACTATACCGTCGACAGCACCAAATTCGTCCACGACCAGTACCATTTGGCCTTTGGCAGATTTCAGGGTTTGCATCAAATCCATAATACGTACGGTTTCATGCACCAGTATGGGTGGGCGCAAGTTTTTTATATTAATGGACTTGTATTGCAGTAGGTCGGAAACCATGTCTTTGGCTCGGCCTATACCCACGATGTTGTCCAGTGTGCCTTGGCATACAGGGAAAAATCCGTGAGGTGATTGGCTGATTTCAGTGATCAGGGTTTGGCTATCATTTTCTAGGTTTAACCAACTGATGTCAGTGCGCGGTGTCATGATGGAATGCACACTGCGTTCGGCCAGGTGCAGTACACCGCTGACCATATTGCGCTCTTCTATACCAAATGGGGCATCTTCTGGAAAAAGGGGGCTGTTATCTACGGCCTCGTGCTCTGAGAACGCTGGTTTTCCCAGCATGCGTAGTATGCCTTCAGCGGTGCGCTCACGCATGGGGCGACGTGCGTCCCGATTGCGCATATTGCTGCGCGCCAATTGGTTCAGGGATTCTATGACTACTGAAAAGCCTATGGCAGCATACAGATAGCCTTTGGGTACTTTAACGCCAAAACCTTCGGCCACTAAGGCAAAGCCTATCATCAGCAAAAAGCCCAAGCATAAAATAATGACAGTAGGCCGTGCATTGACAAAACGTGTCAGGGGCTTAGAAGCAATCACCATAATGCCTATGGCAATAATGACAGCGGCCATCATGACGCGTAAGTCATCGACCATGCCCACAGCAGTGATAACGGCGTCCAGCGAAAATACAGCGTCTAGTATGACGATTTGGGTGACTATGACCCAGAACCCCGCATGGACAACTGAAGCCGTACCCGTATGGGTTTTGGCCTCTACCCTGTCATGCATTTCGGTGGTGCCTTTGAAGACTAGGAAGAAGCCGCCTAGTATCAGGATTAGGTCCCGCCCAGAGAAGCTCATGCCTGCAATGGTAATTAAGGGCTGAACCAGGGTAAACATCCAGGACAGGGCTGATAGCAATGCCAGTCGCATGACTAGTGCCAAGCCTAAGCCGATTAAGCGTGCCCGGTCGCGTTGCGCGGGGGGCAGCTTTTCAGCCAGGATAGCAATGAAAATTAAGTTGTCTATACCTAGAACAACTTCCAACACGACCAGTGTCAGCAAGCCGACCCACATCGAGGGGTCTAGCAGCAACTCCATTAGAGTATTCCTGAAATTAAAACGTTGATTATATAGATTGCGGTGCTGGCCGCAAATGAGGCAAGGTGTAAGCCTGCTTTTGATAGACCAGAGTAGGCCACAGTACATGAGCTAGTGCTTCGCGAGCCAGGCTTTGGTCTAGTGGTGTGGGGGTGTAGGAGCTGGGTGCTTGATAGCGATATTGTGTAGGTTCGCGCTGGGGTTCCAGTACCAGTAGCTGTTCGCCCTTCAGGTAGCCATAGTTCTCACCATATTGCATCATGGCGCGGTTAGGTGTGCTTAGGGTTAAGTCGTGCCCAGGCATAGGATGTTCGGCAGTAATGCCCATGACAGACAACAGGGTGGGCGGTAAGTCGATTTGGCTGATGAGCCTGTCGTCTTGCCTGGCTTGAATGTCGGCACCCAGGATTAGCGCGGGAATATGGAAATGGCGTAGTGGTACTAGGTTAGCACCGCCTACCCTGGAGTCGTGGTCTGCCACGATGAGAAAAACAGTGTCTTTCCAGTAGTCGCAGTGTTGAGCACGTTCAAAAAACTGCCCTATGGCCCAGTCAGCGTAACGCACGGTGTTCTCGACAGTGGCTGGATCGCCATCCGGAGTGATGCGGCCTTCGGGGTATTCCCAGGGCGAATGGTTGCTGACCGAAAAGGCCAAGGTGAAGGTGGGTTGGTCAGATGGTTGTTCCAGCAAAGTGTGTAGACGGTTGAACATGTCTTCGTCGCTGGCGCCCCAGGTACCTACGAATGCTGGATTTTCGAAGGTTGGCAGGTCGTAGAGATCGTCAAAGCCATTACCCAGGAAGAAGCTTTTCATGTTGTCGAAGTGTGCTTCCCCACCATAAATGAAACGTGAACGATACCCCTGTGGCTTCAGGATTTGAGCCATAGTGCAAAAATTGTTTTGCGCGCCGGACAGGCGCAGGGCAGCATCGGACACCGTGGGCGGAAAACCGGCGACAACCGCCTCCAGACCGCGCACGGATCGTGTGCCTGTGGCATAGGCACGACTAAAGTTCCAGCCGGTGGCGGCCAATTTGTCTAGGCAGGGAGTGAGCTGAGCACCACCAAGGTTACTCACGTACTGAGCCCCTAAGCTTTCTTGGACAATCATGACCAGGTTCAAGGGGCGGTTGCGCGTGGCACTGGCTTGTTGTCGGTGTAAGCTGGGGATAGTGGGGCTTAGACTGGTAATGCCAGCACTGGTATTGACGATGGTAATGACTTCGTCGTCATCTAACTTGCCATAAATGTCGGCTGCTGAACGTTCGTTTTTCATGCTGTATATGGCGTAAGCCACGCTATACAGCGAATTCAATGGCAGGGAATTTAACATGCTATCGCCACAATAGGCGACGGACGAGGGGTTGATAGGGCGGTGGCCCAAGGTGCCTCGTATGGCTAAAAAAATGATTAAAGCCGTTATTACCGACAAAATAGCTGCTAGCCACCAAGACAATCCGGGCTGGGGCGGGGCATAGCCAAACAGCCGATTCCCTAACCAGGCAGCGAATACCAGTACCACGGCAGCCCCTATCAGCACGCCTTTATAGCCTTTCCAAAGCATGCCGAAGACTTCACGTGGATGCTTCAGGTATTCCACATACAGACGATTGGGACGGGTGTCGTATTCATGGATGAATTGGGGGGTAGAGACTTCCAGCAATACCAGTAACAGCCAGGCAAATTGAAACCAGATGCCAACCACTGTGATGGCTAATGGGCTATCGCCCAGCCAAAAGGACAATACCGCAGGTATGCCTGCGATCATGGCGATTTGGTTGGCGTCTATGCGTAAACCACCCAGCAATATGGGTTTTAAACCACCAGCCTGCTGGACACGTTGCCGTTGCCAGTAGGCCAGTAGGCAGCGGCTTAGTGTCAGCATACATAGGCTAGACAGAATAAAGGTCAGTACAAGAGCGCGCATAGCACCAAAATCAAAGTCAGTTAGCCCAATAGTGTAATAGCTATTCCTTAGGCTGCGCGCTTCATGCTTACTGCCTGGCGATAAGATTGCATTAATTGATCACGGCGTTGTTGCACAGTGATCATGTTTTTTTCTTTTACATGGCCAAAGCCACGTATGTCGTCAGGTAGATTTGCAAGCTCTAGGGCAATGGCCAGGGTGTCACCACTGACGCTGGCGGACAGTTCGGTGATTAAATCCAGGTAGTCGCGTATCAGTTGGCGCTCTTGGCGACGTTCGTGGGTCTTACCAAAGATATCCAAGGCGGTGCCGCGTAGTCTTTTCATCGTTGCTAGCAGCTTGAAGGCCGACAGAATCCAGGGGCCATATTTCTTTTTGATCAGCTGCCCGTGTTCGTTTTTCTTGGCAAACAGGGGGGGAGCCAGGTGGACATGGACTTGATAGTCTTTGCCAGGTTCGCCATCAAATTGCTTGCGCAAATTATCGAAGAAAGCCGGGTCACTATAAAGTCGGGCAACTTCGTACTCGTCTTTGTACGCCATGAGTTTGGCTAAGTTGCGTGCGACGGCTAGGGTCAGTGGCATGCGGCCAGGGTTGGGCAGGCTAGCTTCATGTTGCTTGATTTGTTCGACTGCACTTAGGTAACGCTGGGCGTAAGCCGCGTTTTGGTAGTCGGTCAGCCACTGGGTATTACGTTCTATTAAGGTGTCCAGGGTTTCTGGCATCGCAATAGACTCTACTGGCGTGGCGCTAATCACCGTTTTTGGTGTAATGGCAGCGACACCTTTGTGGGCAGCAGCACGGCCCCACTCAAAGGCAGTCAGATTTTTTTCAACCATGATGCCGTTAAGTTCGATGGCACGCAGCAGGCTGGCGTAAGACAGCGGGATCCAGCCTTTTTGCCAAGCATAGCCTAGTAATAGTGGATTGGCGTAAATGGCATCGCCAAGCAAGGCCACGGCCAAGGCGTTGGCATCCAGGAAATCACAATGGCTACCGAAAGACGCGATTAGGTTGTCTTGTGTGGCTTTGCTTGGAAATTGCCATTTGGCATTACGGACAAATTCAGCCGTTGGGATTTGTGCGCTATTGACGGCGGCACGGGTGAGGTCTTTTTGTACCTTGGATAAGACTTCATCAGAGTTGGTGACCAGAGCGTCGCACCCTATGACCAATTCTGCTTCGCCCGTAGCAATGCGAGTGGCGTGCAGATCATCTGGATGCAGGGCGATTTGCACATGGCTTAATACCGCGCCGCCTTTTTGTGCCAGACCGGCCATATCCAGGACTGTGACCCCTTTGGTTTCCAAGTGAGCCGCCATACCTAACAAGCTGCCTATGGTGACAACGCCAGTGCCGCCTATGCCGGTGACCAGTATGCCGTAGGCACCGTTAATGGCCGGCAGCGCAGGTTGTGGGATAGCTGTAGGGTCCAGAGCCTGGGCATCATGTTTGATGGGTTCAGGTTTACGCACTTGTGCGCCTTCGGCCGTAATAAAACTAGGGCAGAAACCATTGACGCAGGAAAAGTCTTTATTACAAGACGATTGATTGATTTTGCGTTTGGTGCCCAGGCGGGTAGTTACTGGCTCTACGGATAAACAGTTCGATTTGACCGAGCAGTCACCGCAGCCTTCGCACACCGCTTCATTAATAAACACACGGCGTGCTGGGTCAGGGTAGGTACCGCGTTTGCGGCGTCGGCGTTTTTCTGTGGCACAGGTCTGGTCATACACCAAGACCGTGGTACCTTCGACTTCGCGCAGTTCACGTTGTACGCGGTCCAGTTCATCTCGGTGATAAACCGGTGGGTTACCTACTAAGGACACGCCTTTGAATTTTTCGGGTTCGTCGGTGACAACGACGATTTTCTTTGCCCCTTCAGCATGGACTTGAGCGATGACATCGGTGACTTTTAGTATGCCATCTACTGGTTGACCCCCCGTCATGGCAACGGCATCGTTGTACAGAATTTTGTAGGTGATATTGGAGTTGGCGGCGATAGACGCCCGTATAGCCAGTACCCCCGAGTGGAAGTATGTTCCATCCCCCAGATTGGCGAAAACGTGCTTTTCCGTGGTGAAGGATTTTTGCCCTATCCAGGCCGCACCTTCGCCGCCCATGTGACTAAAGGTTTCGGTGTTTCTATCCATCCATATGGTCATGTAGTGGCAACCTATGCCAGCTAGCGCACGAGACCCTTCTGGTACCTTAGTGGACGTGTTATGTGGACAGCCGGAGCAGAACCAAGGCGTACGATCGCTGGCGGGCGTAGGCTGGCGCATTTCACGGTCTTTGGCATTGATAATAGCTAGACGCGATGTAATGCGGGCCCAGACATCGACAGGCATATCGGTTTTTTCCAGGCGTTTCGCAATAGCCTGAGCAATGATAGCCGGAGAAAGTTCGTTATGAGCGGGCAGTAGCCACTGGCCACGCGGTACTGACCATTCGCCGCCTGCCTGGTCTTTTTCGTTGAACTTACCGAATACCTTAGGGCGTACGTCGTCGCGCCAGTTATACAGTTCTTCTTTAAGGGCGTACTCTAGAATTTGGCGCTTTTCTTCAATGACAAGAATTTCTTCCAGGCCTGTGGCAAATTCACGTGCATCCTGGGCGTTCAAAGGCCAGACACAGCCGACTTTCATCAGTCGTATGCCGATTTGCGCACAGGTTTTTTCATCTAGCCCCAGGTCGGCTAATGCCTGACGGGTATCCAGATAGGCTTTACCAGCCGTCATAATGCCAAAGCGTGGTTTTTCAGAGTCAATGACGATGCGGTTCAGTTTATTGGCCCGTATATAGGCCAGTGCCGCATACCATTTGTAGTCAATCAGGCGGGCTTCTTGTACCAAGGGTGGGTCAGGCCAGCGTATGCTTAGGCCTTCTTCGGGCAAAATGAAATCGTCAGGCAAAATAATTTTTGCGCGGTCGGGATCTAGGTCCACAGATGCTGTGGACTCTACCACTTCCGTGACGCACTTCATGGCTACCCACAGTCCTGAATAGCGGCTCATGGCCCAGCCGTGTAGCCCGTAATCCAGGTACTCCTGCACATTAGACGGGTACAGCACCGGAATACCAGCGGCTATCAGGGCGTGTTCCGACTGGTGGGCGACGGTCGATGATTTTGCGCCGTGATCGTCCCCAGCCAGCACCAGTACGCCACCATGTTTGGCAGTACCAGCAGAATTAGCATGTTTAAAAACATCCATAGTCCGGTCTACGCCAGGGCCTTTGCCGTACCACATGCCAAAGACACCATCGTGGGTGGCATCGGGGTATAGGGTGACCTGTTGGGTGCCCCAGACAGCGGTGGCTGCCAGGTCTTCGTTCAAGCCTGGTTGGAAGACTATGCCGTTATCAGCCAGATGTTTTTTGGCTTGCCATAAGGCCAGATCCACAGCACCCAGTGGTGAGCCACGGTACCCCGAGATAAATCCCGCTGTGTTCAAACCTGCTTGCTGATCGCGGGCTTTTTGTAGCATGGGTAGGCGTACTAGTGCCTGAGTGCCGCTCATGTAAGCGCGGCCGCGTTCTAGGGTGTATTTGTCGTCTAAGGATACGCTGGCCAAAGATGCCAGCACCGCTTTATCAAGAGGCGCGTTCACGGTGTTGTCTCCGTTAGTATTAGGATGTATTAAAGCTAGTTTAAGGGCAGGATCAGATATCGTAAAATCAAATTTTCTGCTATCAGGTATTAAAATTACAGATGAAGTCTGAAGTCACACTTAGGCAGTTTCGCTATTTTATTGCTGCGGCCACTGCTGGGCAGTTCTCTGCTGCGGCTATTTCCGAACATGTTTCCCAGTCGGCGATTACTAGCGCGGTGCAAAGCCTGGAAAACCAGCTTAAGGTTAAGTTGTTTCAGCGTTTGCCGCATGGGGTAGTGCTAACCCCCGAAGGGCAGGCATTTTTTCATCATGCGCGCCATGTGCAAGATGCCGTTAATGACGCTATGCGTCATGCCAGCTTGTTGCCGCAAACGGCTAGCGGTGTGATTCGGCTGGCGGCTACGTATACCGTTCTAGGGTATTTTTTGCCCGATCTGCTAAGTCGTTATAAGCGCAGCTATCCACAGGTGGAAATAGATCTGGTGGATATGGATAGGGTCAGCATGGAGCAGGCCTTGGCACAGGGCAGCATAGATCTAGGGGTAGGTTTGTTGTCTAACATCAGTTCATTGGGTGACTACGGGCATAGGGTGTTAGTGCGTTCCCGACGTAGGGCCTGGATGGCGGCATCGCATCCTTTGGCGCGGCAGTCTACTGTCACATTAGCGGAGCTGGCTGACTGCCCTTATATTATGCTAACCGTCGATGATGCCGATACTGCAGCCCAACGCCATTGGGAGTCTTTAGGCTGTCACTTGAAGATTGCTATGCGTACGGGTTCTTTGGAAGCCTTGCGTGGTTTGGTGGCTCATGGTTTTGGTGTGTCCGTGCTGTCAGATCTGGTGTACAGACCGTGGTCGCTGGAAGGTAAAAAAATCATGGCGATACCCATAGCCGAAGCTATCGCCCCTATGGATGTGGGCTTGTTGTGGCCAAAATGCCGTGAACCCACAGGGTTGGTCCAGGGATTCAGGCAGTTTTTGATCGACGCCTGCGATAGCGCTTCATAAATGTTTAAACAGGAGATGGCAGGGCAGATTACTGTTGGCTAGCTTAAGGCACTAATGACAGCCCCACGCGAACCTGACTATCGCTTTTGTGGTTATAACCTAGTAATGTTTCGCCATAGCCTTTGAAATACTGTACGTGCAAATAGCCATTCATATTCAGGAAGGTGCGGCGTAATGGCCATGCTGCATCCAAGGTCGTGGAATTACGTCCGGCGCGACCTTGGCGGTACAGCCCGGTTAATACTAAACCCTGATCCTGAGCATAACGCAACCTCCAGTCTATATTTCCGGCGTAATCACGGTAGTCCTGATTGTCAGGGTCCATCTTGAAATAGGCTTTGATACGGGGTGCCAAACTTAGCGTACTGCCGCTGTTGAAGCGATAGTTCAGTTCCGGTTGGATATAGGTAAAATTTAACGAGCGGGAGTCCTCGCCACCTTTACCGTTGGACTCGTGTTCTACCCCGGTTGCTAGGCCAGCAAACCATTTTTTGTCTTGAGACTGCCATAGTGCGTCTTTGCGCCAGAACAGACTGGGTTTAAAAGAGGTATCTACAAAGGGCATAGAGTCCGAATGCAAATCCCATAGGGCTGTCTGGGTATAACCAAAGTACAGGTTATCGATAATATCAGGTTGGGTTTCATTGTTCGGAGTAAATAGGCGGTACTTAAAGCTAACCTGGTAACGGGCATTACTCCCGCCTTTGCTACCCACATCAAAATAAATCGGTTCGTAGGCGGAAATGGCACTGCGAAAGATATTGAAATCGCTTGATGTTGTACTGGTAATTACATTGGTATCCGCACTAGCATCTGCACCAGGTGCATTGACAGCAGTATGGGTAATGGCAGAGCTTGTAGAACTAACGTCCAGAGCCAGTAATGTGGCGTCGCCTTCGATATTTATGGCGTACAAGCCATCCACATCGTTAGGGACGACAGCATGCCAACTGAACTTGACGAAGTTATTGACGGGGACACTCACCAAGCTGTCACCATTTTTCAGATACGCCTGGCTGTGTATGACTTGTCCATCTTGATTACGCCATTGCAGGGCTAACTGTGGCGGAGCACTCCAGCTAAGCGTAGTGTCCGTGTCATTGAAGACTATGCCTTGAATATTTACGGTATCGCCTGACTGGGCATGGGCTTGTAGCAATTGGTAGCTGACGCCTGCGTAAGTGGGTGCTGTGATAAGAAATAAAAATGCAAAAATGCAGCCCAGCAAGTAAGGGATTAGAGTACGGCGTAGTTGTGTCATGCAGTGCAAAACTTTAGTAATAGATCCTGGCAGACTTTATCACTGCATGGTGATGCCTAGGAATACAGGATGTAAGTAGTGGCCATAAAAAATCGATTTTCACCTTTTGGGTCTTACGGGTTAGAATGCTGGCTGCTTAATGCGCGGCAGTAGCTCAGCCGGATAGAGCACGGGCCTTCTAAGCCCGGGGTCGGGGGTTCGAGCCCCTCCTGCCGCGCCACCTGATTTCATTATTACCAAAAATAGCAAAGGTAGCTAAGCAGCATCAGGCAATTCCTATACAAGTCATCAAGTGCTGAGTTTTAAGTTACAAATCAACTTGTGACGCTTAGTCAAGCATTTCCAGTTTTTGAATATTGAAGATGACCTATCAATCCATCACCAGAATGGATTTGCGCCGATTGATACTTGCACTTACCATTGCAAGCGCGCTAATCTCTCTCGCGAATACCTATTACGCCAGCTTCCAAGTTCAGCGCCAGCAATTAATTGAAAATACGCTAGAAAGCAATCATGCTTACGCTACCAAGTTGGCTGCTAGCACCGAAGACTTTCTTGCTGGCGTACAACAGCAACTCAGAATCAGTGCGGCAGCAATCACTGCTAATTTTCAAACCAAAAATATCCTGAAGATCGAAACCGAAAGGCTGAGGCTACAAACAGATAGCTTCAACTCTGTGGTTGTTATCAATCAAGACGCCAAGGTTCTTGCGACATCGCCGGAGACTTTGCAATTGAAGGGGCAGACCTTAGAAACGCTAGGTGCTGTTGAGGCTGTTAAGAGCAAAAAGCCACTTATCAGTCAGCCATATGTTTCGGCGGTAGGTAATTTGTTGATTTTTATCTCTCACCCGATATTCCTTGACTCTGGCGAGTACGTTGGAGCCATCGGCGGAACCATATATCTTAAGCAAGCCAGCATCCTTAACCATCTTCTTGGTAAGCATTATTACAATGATGGCTCGTATATATATGTTGTCGACAAAAACCAGCGCATTATTTATCACCCTGAAATCAATCGAGTTGGAAAGGTAGTAACTAATAACCTAGTTATTAATACATTGGCTGAACAAGGCTCAGGTAAAAAGCAAATTACAAACAGTCAGGGGATAGAGATGCTGGCGGGGTATGCCACTGTGCCAACAACGGGTTGGGGGGTTGTGGCTCAGCGGCCAAAATCAGCCACTCTTGCTGCACTTGATTCATTGATGGCTAAGGTGGTTAGTAAAATCTTACCCATTGCCTTGCTTTCTTTGTTAATTATTTGGTGGTGCGCCAAACTTATTTCCAAACCTCTGCGGCAGCTTGCTGATAGCGCTAATGCTATGGATAAACCAGAAACTGAACAGAATATCCAAAAGGTTAAGTCTTGGTATTTTGAGTCTTCGGAGCTCAAGAGAGTCATGCTGGTTGGTATAAATATATTGCATAAAAGTATAAACAAGCTCAAAGATGATGTGCAGACAGACCCATTGACTGGCTTGTGTAATCGCAGAGGTATGGAATTAGCACTCTCCTTGTGGAAAACGGTAAAAACACCATTCTCTGCCGTAACGATAGACATAGATTTTTTCAAGCGTATTAACGACACTTATGGCCATGATGTGGGGGACCTGGTCCTTCAACAGCTGGCGCAACACATGCGAGACGTTTCTCGAGCCGATGACGTAATCTGTCGTGTTGGCGGTGAAGAGTTTCTGATGCTATTGCCAAAAACCAATTCTCAAACAGCGGCTCAAGTCGCTGAGCGTTTGCGGTCTCAAGTGGAGTCTTCTATCTTTGATTACGCCGGAAAAATAACAATATCGATTGGTGTGGCGAATTGGCCAGATAGCTCAAATGAGATATCAGTAGTCCTTAAGGCGGCAGATCAAATGCTTTATAAGGCAAAACGATGCGGGCGCAACCGTGTAGAGGTTTTTTTATCTGATCATGTAACGCACGACGTGGATACGCTTATAAATAAGGACTCGCCAACCAAATAATACGGTTACGCAAGCGTTTCCTGAATGGTGTGTTTCTTAAGGACTCCAAGGTAACCATATCGGCGTTTTCGATTTCCGCATCAATTAAAGACTCTATCTGTAAGGCTGTATCTGGGCTATAGATTTCCATATCCAGTTCAAAGTTCAGTCTAAGGCTACGGGGATCCAAGTTGGATGAGCCCACATAAGACCATGTGCCATCTATAGTTATTAGCTTGGAGTGATTGAAATTGCCGCGGGCACGCCAGACACGACAGCCACCAGTAATGACTTGATCTAATTGTGCTGTCATTGCGTAGTTAACCAAACGCAGGTTGTTGCGACCAGGGATCACAATATCCACCTGCAAGCCACGTCGCGCAGCCGTATTTAAGGCGCCCAATAACACCTGATCCGGTAGAAAATAGGGTGACTGTATGCGTATGTGGTGTTGCGCTACAGCGAAAGCCCCTAATAACATTTGGTGCGTGCAGGCCATATAACGATCAGGCCCAGAGCGTATACAACGTATGGGAATATGGGGCGTAGGCGCTTGCCAAGTGTCGGAACACCAAGTGCCATAGGGTAGTTCTTCCCCTGTAGTGAATAGCCAGTCGTTGGCAAATACCGAAATCAGCTGTAGTACTACCGGCCCTTCGACTTTGAAGTGAGTGTCGTTGGATAGGTTTTCTTTGGCATGGGCAGCCACGAAACCTGCGCGTATATTCATGCCACCGGTAAAGGCTACGCGTCCATCCACAACTAGTATTTTTCGGTGACTACGCAGGTTGGCATAAGGCATCCGCCACACGCCTAGCGGATTGGTCATGAATAGGGCGGATGGTACGCCATGTTTCCGTAGCAAACGAATTATTGGTGTGCGTGAGTATTTTGCCCCTATCGCGTCTATCAGGACGCGTACCCTGACGCCGCGATTATGGGCGCGCACCAGTGCATCAACGATGTTACGGCCTTCCACGTCGTTATCAAAAATATAGGTTTGCAGAGCCACCGATTTATGCGCACGGTCTATGGCAGCAATCATGGCGGGGTAGGTTTGGTCACCGCCAGATAGAATTTGAATATGGTTGCCGTTGCGCAAGGGGAAGTGACTGATGCGATCCCCCAGCACCCTTAATGACTGAAATTGCACGCCGGAAATTACACCTACATCGGCCAGTACCGGATCAATATTGGATGCGTAGTCTTTCAAGGTTTTATTACGTAAGTCTGATATATGACTATGACGTATGCGATTGATACCCGCAACAAGATAAAATAGTGGCCCTAATAAAGGCGACATAATGATGACAGCCACCCACCCGATGGCCGCACGTACATCGTGCTTGGTCATGGCGGCATGCACTGCCGCTGTTCCACCTACTAGCAGGCTAAGAATGAAGGCAAGATGGGGCCAGTAGTCCAGAACAAACACGTGCAATGGGGTCATAGGCAAGGCAGGGGTCAAGTTAGGCTGGGCGCTGGGTTAGCGTGTCGTACCATTGTAGATTAGGCTCGCCTAGGCAAGCGAGCTCTTGTGCCCGCGAAGGTGCGCGCCATACGCCGCCGCCTATGCCCAGTTGGGGCTGTACGCCATACCAGAACCAACGGCCATCTTCGTCTTGGGCAAGCCAATCCCAGCCAGTAGGGGCAAGTGACCAGTCGGGTATAGAGTAAGGGGGTAATGTCATGATGTTGCCAAGGAAACAGGGCTTTCTTTGCTATGTTACCTGAAAACGGTAGTGGCTAATCTATTGTGTATTATTGCTAGTTGCATAAGAAAGCCTAAAACAAGGCGTGTTTTTGCTGGCTATTAAGCCGTACTTACCCAGGAGAGTCATAGTGAAGGGCAACGCTAACTTATATGCTTTGTTGGCTGGCGGTTTTCCAGCTGACCGTTCGCAAGCTGCCATAGTCTGTCCCGATAAGGAATACAGCTGGAACGATATCGATGCAATTAGCGCTGGCTTTGCCAACTTGCTACAAAGCTTGGATTTGCCTTTGGGCTCCAGGGTGGCCGTACAGACCGAGAAGTCGCCTCAGGCCTTAATGTTGTATCTGGCTTGTCTGCGTACCGGCTTGGTCTATTTGCCATTGAATACGGCCTATAGGGCTGCTGAAGTTGAGTACTTTCTTAGCGACGCCGAACCGGCTGTGGTAGTTTGTGATAGCAGTAATCTGGATTGGATTCAGGCGCTAGCCGATAACACCGGTGCCAGTCATGTATATACCTTGGACGAAGACGGCACAGGCAGTGTTTGCAGTGCAGCGGCTGCCCACAGCACGACCTTTCAGACGGTTACCAGCCAATCCGATGACCTTGCCGCCATACTGTATACCTCGGGAACCACAGGGCGCAGCAAAGGGGCGATGTTATCGCACGCTAATCTAGGGGCGAATGCGCAGGCGCTGAAATCGTATTGGGGCTGGCGCTCTGACGATGTCTTGTTGCATATGTTGCCTATTTTTCACGTGCATGGTTTGTTTGTGGCCTCGCATGGTGCCTTGCTGGCGGGCGCCAAAATGATCTGGCTACCCCGATTTAATGTGGATCAGGCCTTGGCCTACTTGCCGCAAAGCACCATCATGATGGGCGTGCCTACGTACTATGTTCGTCTGTTGGCAGACGCCAGGTTTACTCGTGATCTGTGCAGCACTATGCGCTTGTTTATTTCAGGATCTGCACCACTGCTTATGGAAACGTTTGATGGCTTTCAGGCTCGCACTGGTATGACGATTCTAGAGCGTTACGGCATGAGCGAGACCAATATGCTGACTTCTAATCCTTACGATTCCTCCTTAGGAGAGCGTATAGGCGGTACCGTAGGGCAGCCCTTGCCCGGGGTGTCTGTTAGGGTGGTTGATGATCAGGATCAGATCCTGCCAGTGGCTCAGGTGGGTAATGTGCAAGTGCGCGGTCCTAATGTGTTCGCAGGCTATTGGCGCATGCCGGAAAAAACCCGCGAAGAGTTCACCTCTGACGGCTGGTTTCGTACTGGTGATGTTGGGCAGTTTGGTGGGCCTGCAATCCCCGATAATTACTTGTCGATTGTGGGGCGCAGTAAAGACTTGATCATCTCAGGTGGGTTCAATGTTTACCCAAAGGAAATTGAACTAGTCATAGACGCTATGCCTGGGGTGCATGAGTCAGCTGTTATTGGTGTGCCGCATCCTGATTTTGGTGAAGCCGTAGTCGCTGTCGTGGTACCTAAAGAAGGCCAAGAGTTGAATAGTGACCAGATATTGGCCACCTTGAAAACATCGCTGGCTAATTTTAAAGTGCCCAAAAAAATACATATCGCTGCTGAATTACCGCGTAATACTATGGGTAAAGTTCAAAAGAATATTTTGCGCCAGAATTACTAATCGCTATCGCTTATGTAGGATCACTTCTTTACTCAAGAGGAGTATCTTTCTGATGTAAGCAGGCACAAAAAAGCCCGTGCAAGACGGGCTAAAGAATTTTGGGGTGACCGATGGGGCTCGAACCCACGACAACCGGAATCACAATCCGGGACTCTACCAACTGAGCTACGGTCACCACTTAGATCGCTACCGAAGTAACGACTCAGTAGTATAGCATAACTAATTTTTCTTTGCGCTAAGCGCATTTGGCGGCTCTTTTATGGATAACGCTGGCATCTGCGTAAAAACTATGCGCCAACAGACCGTAACAGGTATTATGTTATGACCAAAGAAAGATAGGATACGCACATGGCTCAATTTTTTGTTGTCCACCCAGAGAATCCACAATCACGTCTACTGCAGCAAGCAGGCGAGTTATTGGCCAATGGCGGCTTGGTTGCCGTGCCCACTGACTCCAGTTACGCCGTTGTTGCGCGTCTTGATGATAAAACCGCTGCCGATGCCTTACGGCGTTTGCGTGGTCTGGATGATAGGCATCACCTAACCGTACTGTGTCGCGATCTGGGTGAAATCAGCCATTTTTCCAAAGTGGATAATCGTCAGTATCGCTTTTTGAAAATGGCCACCCCAGGACCCTGGACGTTTATCCTCGAGGCCACCAAAGAAGTGCCGCGTCGGGTGTCGCACCCATCGCGCAAAACCATAGGTATACGGGTGCCGGATCATAAGGTGGCCTTGGCCCTGATCGAAGCGGCTGGATCACCCCTGATCTCTACCACTTTGATTCCCGAAGACGAAGAAGATCCTTTAAACGATGCTCAGCAAATTTTTGATCGCTATGCCAATCAATTGGCCGCTGTCATCGACGGCGGGGCATGTGCACTAACACCCACTACCGTTATTGATCTGACTGGACCAGGGCCAGAAGTCATACGGCGTGGTCAAGGTGATCTAGCCGCTTTAGGACTAGATTAATCTTCGCTGTATTATTGTTGTTTTCCTTTCCGGCCAGTAGGCCGGTTCTTTATCTGGCTAGGCGTCAAGGGCAGGAATTCCCAAAGTGCATGTGGCCGCAGTTCGGAACCTTATGGACTCCTTGATACAAACCATCGCTGTTTACGCCTTACCAGTATTGTTTGGCATTACTTTGCACGAAGCCGCACATGGATACGTGGCCCGTATGTTTGGTGATCCTACTGCTTATCAAGCAGGTCGCATCAGCCTGAATCCCATACGCCACATTGATATGATGGGCACAATCGTAGTGCCCTTGGTGTTGCTGTTCAGCTCTAAGCTATTGGGTGGAGCAGGCCTGTTGTTTGGCTGGGCCAAGCCCGTGCCTGTCGATTGGGGACGTTTGCGCAACCCCAAGCGCGACATGTTATGGGTGGCGTTGGCTGGGCCAGCTTCCAATCTGTTCATGGCCATTATTTGGGTGTTGTCACTAAGGCTGCTAATAGAGTCAGGGGCGTTGCAGGACAGCTTTTGGGTACGTATGGCTGTAGCAGGCGTCAATGTTAATTTGATTTTGATGGCGCTTAACCTGGTGCCCTTACCGCCATTGGATGGCGGCCGTATAGTATTTAGTTTGTTGCCACCGCGTTTGGCGTGGCAATACTCAAAAATTGAGCCCTATGGCCTGATGATACTCATCGTCTTAATGGTTACTGGTGCATTGTGGGTCATATTGCAACCTTTACTGGCATTTGGACAGTTAATTATTAGCGGCTTTTTATAAACTGCGATGCTTATCCGTTAAACTTGCGGCTTATTGCTAGTAAGTTCATTGTTTCGATAAAGTTGGAGACCCTTTCCCATGTCAAGTGCGGATACTGCTACACCTATGTTTCAGGGCAGCCTGGTGGCCCTAGTTACCCCTATGCACCCCGACGGCAGCTTGGACTTTGATTCCTATCGCAAGCTGATCGATTGGCATGTAGAACAAGGCACTGATGGCCTGGTTGTGGTGGGTACGTCCGGTGAGTCACCTACCGTAGACGTAGAAGAACACGTCGAACTGATACGGGTTGCTGTAGAACACGCAGCCGGTCGTTTGCCAGTCATTGCCGGCATAGGTGGAAACTCTACCTCGGAAGCCATTGCCTTATCACGCTATGCGCTGGATGTTGGCGCACAAGCAGGTTTGTCCGTGGTGCCTTACTACAACAAACCTACCCAAGAAGGTTTGTATCAGCACTTTAAAACTATAGCC
Organism: Alcaligenaceae bacterium; assembly: GCA_013416485.1. Lineage (GTDB taxonomy): Bacteria > Pseudomonadota > Gammaproteobacteria > Burkholderiales > Burkholderiaceae_B > JAGOAJ01. The sequence goes on along the minus strand of JACCEO010000006.1, from coordinate 164,879 downwards.
GAAGCAGTACCCTTGCCTTCGCTGCTATATAACGTGCCCGGACGCACGGTAGCCGATATGTCCAATGACACCATTTTGCGACTGGCACAGGTACCAGGCATAGTGGGCATTAAGGATGCTACCGGTGATATTGGTCGTGCCGCTTTGCTGCTACGTGATGCCCCCAAAGGGTTCACTGTTGTTAGTGGCGACGATGCCACTGCTGCAGCCCTTATCTTGTTGGGCGGTCACGGTAATATTTCCGTTACCGCTAACGTGGCACCTAAGCTTATGCACGAATTATGTGCTGCAGCCTTGGCTGGTAATGTCGTTCTGACCCGCGAACTGAACGGTCGCCTAGCTGCATTAAATAACATATTGTTTATTGAAGCTAATCCTATTCCTGTTAAATGGGCATTGGCTGAAATGGGTAAGATACCACTAGGCTATCGCTTACCTCTAACCTCGCTGCACTCGCAACATCACGAGCTGGTGCGCAACTCGCTAAAAGAAGCAGGCTTGATAAAATGAGAACTACGCGTATAAACAAACGCTATGCCGGTCTGACCATAGGCCTAAGCGTTTTGCTATTGTCGGGCTGCTCGACCATGAATCAACTCATGGGCACCGAAGAATCCGTTGACTACAAAAGTACGGTTTCAGGTGATCCCTTAAGCATACCGCCAGACTTAACCCAGGCTAACCAAGACGCGCATTATCGCGCGCCGGCTGGAGTGGCTACGTACAGCCAGTATGCCCAGACCCAACAAGCCAATCAAGGTAGGGGCGATCAGGTGCTGCCTCAGGCCTCTGGCATTGAAGTCATGCGTGATGGCGATTTACGCTGGTTGGTTATCGACAAATCCGCTGAAGCAGTCTACCCTCAAATTATCGATTTCTGGGGCGAGCAGGGTTTTACTTTGCGCTCGCAAGACCCTCGTGCGGGTTTAATAGAAACCGACTGGGCTGAAAACCGTGCCAAAATCCCCGAAGGCTGGATACGTAGTGCCTTGGGCGGCATCATAGACCAGGTATTTGATAGCGGCGAACGTGAACGTTTCCGCACTCGTGTGGAACGTGTCAACGGAAAAACTGAAGTCTATATCAGTCACCAGCACATGGTTGAAACTCCAACATCTGATGGCGCTACCTTTAAATGGGTGTTTGCCAAAGAAGATCCGGGTTTGAATGCCGCGATGTTGGCTCGCCTGATGGTATTTATGGGTACTGATGTACGCAAAGCCCACGATCAGGTCGTTGAAGCCGAAAAAGATCCTGCTTTGGCCCAAATTGTTACCCTCCCAGACGGGCTGGCCAATATCAGCCTGGCAGAACCCTTTGACCGCGCTTGGCGTCGTGTTGGTGTTGCTATAGACTCGGCAGGTTTCTCGGTCGAAGACCGTGATCGCTCTACAGGTGAATACTTTATTCGTTACCTAGATAGCGATACCGGCGAGAAAATCGAGCAGCAAAACTTTTTTGGACGTATGTTTGGCGCTAAGAACACTGCCGAAGCCGCGCTGTTACGTATACGTGTAGCCCAACAGGGCAATGGCAGCATTGTGACAGTATTGGATTCTAATGGCCAAATCCAGGAAACGGATACCGCCAAGCGTATCTTGACGGTACTGTCCAGTCATATGGGCGCTGCTAATTAAGCAGGTTTAGCCACACGCATGTGTGCATAGCGCTATAGCCGCGGTTTGTTTGCATTGTTAGCAGGCAAATCGCGGCTTTTTTGATCCTTAAGTCTCTTTATAAGTACTCTTTCTTGAGTTGATACAAAGCGTCCAACGCCTCACGCGGGCTTAGCTGGTCAGGGTCGATATCGGTTAAAGCCTGCTTTAATGCGACAGCCATCTCATCTATGGGGGGTACATCATTATCCACGTCTAGGAAGGGTTCTGGTTCGTTAGCGGCATCATCAGAGGCTGCACCAAATAAATCCAACTGTGATGTGGCTGTGCCTTGGGCTTCCAAACGTGCTAGTTCGCGGCTGGCCTGGCGTATAACCGCTACGGGTATACCCGCGCGTTGCGCAACTTGTATCCCATAGCTACGGCTGGCTGGTCCGGCTTGTACCTCATGTAAGAAGACGATACCAGAGCTGCCTTGGGCTGCGGCCAGGTGTACGTTGGCAGCGGCAGCCTCCAGGCTGGGTAAACGAGTGATCTCAAAGTAGTGCGTGGCAAACAGGGTCAAGGCCTGGTTATGGGTCAGTAGCCTATGGGCAATGGACCATGCCAGCGCTAAACCGTCATAGGTGGAAGTCCCGCGGCCAATTTCATCCATCAAGACCAAACTTTGCGAGGTACTGGCTGATAAGATAGCCGCGGCTTCCGTCATTTCCATCATGAAGGTAGAACGACCACCAGCCAGATCGTCGGCAGCCCCAATACGGGTAAATATTCTGTCGATGGGACCTATGCGTGCCGAGCTGGCTGGTACAAAGCTACCTGTGCGTGCCAGTAAGACGATAAGGGCAATTTGGCGCATATAGGTAGATTTACCACCCATGTTGGGCCCGGTAATTAACAGCATACGGCGTGTGGGCGCTAGTTCGCAGTCGTTAGGGGTAAAGCGTTCTATGCTGCGCTCTACCACAGGATGGCGGCCAGCATCGATGATGATTTCAGTTTGCTCGGATAAGGTCGGTGCGACCCAGTCATTTTGCTGTGCGTGTTCGGCCAAGGCAGCCAGGGTATCAATTTCAGCAAGTGCGGCAGCACATGTAGATAGGGGTGTTGCCCAGACGCGTAGTTCGTCCAGCAAGGTGTCGAATAAAAATTTTTCGCGTGACAGGCTGCGGTCACGGGCCGATAACACCTGGTCTTCGAAGGTTTTTAATTCTGGGGTAATGTAGCGTTCAACATTTTTAAGGGTCTGTCGGCGTTGATAGTCAGCAGGGACTTTGTCGGCCTGACCACGTGAGACCTCGATGTAGTAACCATGTACCCGGTTGTATTCCACCCGTATGTTGGAAATACCTGTACGTTCGCGTTCACGCGCTTCCAATTCCATTAGAAAAGCACCGCTGTCGGTAGCTAGGCGGCGCAGTTTATCGAGCTCGTCGTCATAGCCGTCAGCAATCACACCACCGTCGCGTACCAGTAATGCAGGCTCTGGTGCTATGGCAGCGTCTAGCAAACGGGCAGCGGCAGAGTCAATGTTTATCTGTTGTATATATTTTGTGAATATTGGTTCTGCGCCAACAAACTGTTGTAAGTGCTGACATAGTTCTGGTAATAGCAACAAGGCTTCACGCAGACTGGCTAGTTCACGTGGTCTTACGGATTGCAGGGCAATGCGCGTGGCGATGCGTTCAAGATCAGGGTAGGCCTTTAGCAGGTTGCGCAAGGTTTGCAAGGGTGGAGTCGCGCTTAGCGTATTGTTGCTGTCATCGTTTGCTGATAACAAAGCGGTGATGACTCCTTGGCGAGCCAAGGCGGCATCATTGTCACGTAATGGATGATGCAACCAGCGGCGTAGCAAACGGCTACCCATAGGCGTTACGCAGTGGTCCAGTATGGAAAACAGGGTGGGGCTGGTCTCGCCGCTAATGGTTTCAGTCAGCTCTAGGTTTTTACGGGTTACCGGATCCATAACGACGTATTCGCCTGAATGGTCAGCGCGTATCGTTTGAACATGGCTTAAGGCTTGACCCTGGGTACCGTTGACATACCGCAGCAATGCGCCCGCTGCACGTACTGCTATAGGCAGTTCGGTAATACCAAAGCTGGCCAGGGTATCTACACCGAAATGCTTGTGTAGTACATCGCTAGCGCTAGCTGTATCAAAATGCCAATCGGGGATTGGACTGGTCGCGACATCGGTCAAACCGTAGCGCCCGCTGCTTTCCGCGCATACCAGTTCTGCCGGACTAATGCGGTATAGCTCGGTGTCCAGCATTTCTGGTGTACATTCGCTGACTCGAAACTCACCACTGGCCAGATTCATCCAGGCCATCCCTATGCGCTCTACGCGATTCACACGGGCACGCAGAACGGCGGCGATCATCCGATCTGACTTACTGGGTAACAATGCGTCGTCTGTTAGCGTACCTGGCGTCACCACTCGCATAATTTTTCGTTCTACCGGACCCTTACTGGTGGCCGGGTCACCCACTTGTTCGCATATAGCTACAGAAATACCCGCTGCAACCAAACGTGCTAGATAGCCTTCCATAGCGTGATACGGTACACCCGCCATTGGGATGGGCTCGCCATTGGATGTGCCACGCTTGGCTAAAGTTAGATTTAGCAAGCGTGCGCCACGTATGGCATCTTCAAAGAACATTTCATAAAAATCACCCATGCGGTAGAACAGCAAGTGTGATCCTGCCTGAGCCTTAAGGCGCAGAAACTGCTGCATCATGGGGGTGTGGTTTTCCAGGTTTTGCAAACTACTCATGTTTCCTTGAAGGGTGATATTAGGTGTTTCGAGGATGGCCAGTGTTCGGCGATAGATGACATCTTACGCTACGTACTATTTGGCTGTGCTTGATTTGTATGGGTTTTTGCCTAACTGTAGCTACGATTTTGTACAATTGACGAGTTATTTACTGTTTGAAATCTGTATGAACGTTTTATTGCCGCCGTCCCAAACGGTGACTAGCCCCATGTCATTTACGTTACAAGCTATGCAGGTTAGCGATCTGGATCAGGTCTTGGCCTTACAGGCCAGCGCTTACCCCGATATCTTGCATGAAGATGCGGCGTTTTATCAGTCTAGGCTAGACAGTTCACCCGACAGTGTATGGGTAGCCTGCAAAGACACCACCGTCGTCGGGTATTTGGTGTCTTACCCTTGGGATGGCAAAGCCTTACCTGTCTTGAATTCTGCTCCACCTGCACCTGCACCTGCACCTACAGAGCAGATGCAGGACCAGTTCTGGTTTTTACATGATTGTGCGGTATCGCTAGATGCCCGTGGCTTGGGTGTGGGCCAGGGGTTGCTTCAGCATGGCTTGGCACATGCAAGGCAGGTGGGTTTCCAAATGGCCAGCCTAGTGTCGCTGCCGGGGGCAATTAATTATTGGCAGGCTCAGGGCTATAGGCGCGATGCTGCAGCCAATGATGGCTGGCGTGCAGACTTGTTGCCCTATGGTGAAGGTGCCGCGTATATGGCGCGCAGCCTAGTCACTACCTAAACACTTAGCTGGTGGCTTTTTCGGGCCAGTAATAGTCGTCACCGTAGGGCCTGCCGCCGAAAATGGCAGTACCTATACGCACTTCTGTAGAGCCTTCTTGGATGGCGATTTCAAAGTCGCCGCTCATGCCCATAGACAGGCGATCTAGATTGACGTTGGCGATGCCCAGGTCTTGGGTGCGATCGCGCAGTTCGCGTAAGCTTCTAAAGCAAGCGCGTATTGCGTCCTGGTTGGGGACATTAATGGCTAAGGTCATTAGACCTTGTATACGCAAGGTGGGCATTTCCTGGGCGACGCGGCGTAGGAAGGCTGGCAGCTCGTCTGGGGGCAGGCCATATTTGCTGGGTTCGGTGGATGTTTTTATTTGCACTAAAGCATCGATACTACGACCTTCTTGTTGCAAACGGCGGTCCAGGGCTACGGCTAAGCTTAGGCGATCCAAAGACTGAATTTCCGATGCCATAGTCGCGATATCTTTGGCTTTATTGGATTGCAGGTTGCCTATCATGACCCAGTTAATATTGCAGTCGGCCAAGGGTTCGAATTTACTGCGTATTTCTTGGGCTTTGTTTTCACCTAGTCTGTGTATGCCTGCAGCGACGGCTTCGCGGATGATGTCGGGGCCAAAGGTTTTACTGACTGGGAGTAAGTCCACCGAGCCGGGCTCGCGTCCGGCTTGTATGGCGGCTTGGTCTATACGTTGCCTGACTTGGGCCAGGCGGGCGGCAATAGAGTGGTCTTGTTGTGTGGTCATAAGCGATTAAATTGTCTGACGTATTTGGGCGGTAATTTCATAAGAACGTAGGCGCGCTGCATGATCAAATATATTCGATGTGATCATGAGTTCGTCGGCGCCGGTGGTTGCAATAAACGAGGCTATTTGTTTAGCGACGGTGCTAGGTGAGCCTATGGCTGAACAGGATAATACCGATTGCAGCAACGCCTGAGCTTGCGGGCCAGAGTTTTCATAATAGCCTGCTATCGGTGGAGGTAGCAGGCCAGGTTGTCCAGAACGTAGGTTCACAAAAGACTGCTGCAGCGATGTTGCCAAGTAATGGGCGTGTTCATCAGTGTCAGCGGCAACGACATTAAAGCCTAGCATGACATAAGGTTTTTCCAGCTGCGCAGATGGTTGAAAGGAGGTTTTATAGACCTGGATGGCCTGCATCATTTGCTGTGGCGCAAAGTGCGATGCAAAGGCATAGGGTAGGCCTAAAGCGGCAGCAAGCTGAGCCCCAAACAAGCTGGACCCGAGTATCCATATGGGAACGTTTAAACCTTTGCCGGGCACGGCCTGCACGGCTTGGCGTGGTTCGTCAGACATGAAGTCCATGAGCTCCATGACGTCCTGAGTGAACTGGTCGGCATCGGAGTGTAGATTGCGTCTTAGGGCACGGGCTGTGACCTGGTCTGATCCTGGGGCTCGGCCCAGTCCCAAGTCTATACGGCCTGGATATAACGATTCCAGCGTACCAAATTGTTCTGCAATGACCAAAGGAGAGTGGTTGGGCAACATAATGCCGCCCGCACCTACGCGTATCTGAGTGGTTCCAGCGGCAACATGGGCAATCAGTACGGCGGTCGCTGCACTGCCTATCCCAGGCATGCCGTGGTGTTCGGCCATCCAGTAACGGGTATAGCCCCATTTTTCAGCGTGCTGAGCGATATCCAGGGTATTGCGAAAGGACTGCCTTGCGGTACTGTCTTGGGCAATCGGGGAAAGATCAAGGACGGAGAAAGGAATCATGTAGACGTGTAGGGTTCATGCCCTGCAAGAGGTTGGCTGGATTTAAAGTGTACTCGTAGGCCAGTGATTGTGCCCAGTAAGCGCTTACCGCTTTGTCAGTGGTTTGATGGTGGGGTGTGATGCTGTTGGGTGTGTTTGTGGTTTAAGCCCATGTGTTCAGTATGATCACTAAACGTTCTGTAATTTTAACGTGTTGAAAACAAATGATTTTCTATTCTTAATCCAGGGTTTTCCCTAGGCTTATCCACATTATCGGTGGATAAGTTTTAACTACCATTAAATTATGTTGTATAGCTTGTGAATATTCGAATGATTTGGGCATTTGATCGATTACTATCCGCCTGCAATAATCCACTGATATCTAAGCGCTTATTGTAGTAGTGCTCATTTTATCCGCTGGCTTGTCCACAGTTGGCGGGGATAACTTTTAACGCAGGAATCATCAGAAAATGCCAGAAATAATGCAGGATGTTGGGCTAACCTCGGCCGTCATGGAAAAACTCGCTATCAATTTGGTGATTGCCCTGTTAGTCCTGGTTCTAGGGTGGATGGGGTCTAGTCTGGTGGGGCGTAGTATTCAACGCCTAGTGGCACGCTCACCCAGAATCGACCCAACGATCCTACCTATGGTCCTTACTGTCACAGTGTGGGCCATACGCTTATTTGTCATCATTGCTGTGTTGGCGCGCTTTGGTATACAAACAGCCAGTATTATCACGGTGCTGGGTGCAGCTGGTTTGGCGATAGGGCTAGCATTACAAGGAACTTTGCAAAATATTGCTGCTGGCATTATGTTGCTGGTGTTACGTCCTATGCGGGCCGGTGAGTTCGTGTCAGTGGTGGGTAAGGGCGATGGTACTGTTGCCGAAGTTGGGCTGTTTTTAACGCGGTTAATTCAGTCTGACGGTATACATATCAGTTTGCCCAATAGCTTGGTCTGGGGTAATCCCATTATTAATTACAGCCGGAATAAAACCCGTCGCCTGGACATCGAGGTTGGGGTTCAACATGGTGACAATATTGAATTGGCTTTGTCTGAATTACGCCAGTTGGTTGTCGCTAATAAACTGCTGTTGTCCGACCCCAAACCCATGGTAATGGTGACCGAATACCGGGAAAGCACCACCATTATTACCATACGTGCGTGGGCTGAGGTCACCAACTACTGGGAAGTGCGTTTTGATTTGTATCGTACGGCTTTACAGACCTTAAATAACGCCGGCTTGAAAGCGCCCGTACCTGTGCGCGTCATGCAAATGTCTGAGCCGGTGACGGATACTAACGTCCAGTAGCTGCTTTGATCATGGCAGAGCATACGCCACGCATCATATTGACCTCGTCCACACTTAGGGTATGGCGACTGAATAAGTGTCGCATGCGTGGCATAAGCTTTTTGGGATGGGCTGGATCCAGGAAGTCGACGGCAGTAAGTGCTTGTTGCCAGTGATCCATTAAGGCCTGGACGTTTTCTGTGGATGCCGGTGCGCTGCCAGGATCATGTTGTCCATGCGTGCTGGGCAGCAAGGGCACCGATGCCGCGTTAGCCAGTGCATACCGCAGCTCCCAAGCGGCTAGTTGCAGGGCTTGAGCTACATTTAATGAGCTATATTCCGGGTTGGCGGGAATATGGCATACGTGCTGGCACAAGTCGATTTCTTCGTTGGTTAGCCCTGTACGTTCTGTACCCAGCACGATCGCGACTTGTCCCTGAGTTTGCATGATATGGGCACAGCTTGCGGTAGCAGCGACCCGGATATCACAAGCCGTGGGCCCTATCAGGCGCGGTCGTGCGGTCAAGGCATAGGCCAGGGTTACCGGAGCTAATGCTTCGCGTAGGGTGGGAAATATGCTGGCGTTATCCAGCACATCGGTAGCGCCGCTGGCCATTGTTTGGGCTTCTGCCAATTGGGTGACATCAGGATAGCGTGGGGCCACCAGGCATAGATGGTGAAAGCCCATAGTCTTGATGGCGCGTGCTGCCGCCCCGACATTTCCGGGGTGACTGGGCTGGACCATAATGAAGCGTAGCTGGCTAAAAGGGTAGGGTGTGGGCATCATGTTGGAATTATACGGGCGGCGCGCGCCGCTCATACTGTTAAAATGAAAGGTTGCGACACCCGAATTAACAGTTTTTGCTCATTACGGAATCTTATGCACCCGATGCTCAACACCGCCATTAAGGCGGCACGCCGTGCTGGCGCCATTATTAATCGCGCCAGTCTAGATCTGGATCGTTTGCAGGTGGCACGCAAAGGTCCCCGTGATTACGTCACCGAAATCGACAGGGCAGCCGAAGAGGCCATTGTTGATGTCCTGGCTACCGCCTATCCTGAACACGGTTTTCTATGTGAAGAGTCTGGCGTTCAATTAGCCCAAGGCCAAGCCGAGGGCGAAGTCGCCGAGTTCCAGTGGATTATCGATCCTTTGGATGGCACGACCAACTTTATACACGGTTTCCCCACTTATGCGATCTCAATTGCATTAGCGCAGCGTGGTCAAGTCACCCAAGCGGTTATTTACGACCCTAGCCGCAATGAATTGTTTACTGCCAGTCGTGGTGGTGGCGCATTCCTGAACGATAGGCGTGTGCGTGTTTCTGGCCAAACACGTTACCACGATGCTTTGTTAAGCGCCCATGTACCTGGCTCAGGCGGTCCCATGTCGACGGCATCGCCATTTGCCCGCATGTTAAGCGAATGCGCATCGGCACGTCGTATGGGTTCTACCGTACTGGAATTGGCGTATGTAGCCACAGGGCGCTTGGATGGTTTTTGTGGGGTTAACCTGAAACCTTGGGACCTGGCCGCAGGCGGTTTACTGGTTCTGGAAGCTGGTGGCCTGATTGGTGACTTCGATGGCGAACAAAGCTGGATGAACACAGGCAATGTGCTGGCAGCTACACCTAAAATGTTTACCCAAATGCTAGGCTATTTGCAAGATTAAACGCTTGCCATAGTGTTAAACCGTCGCTTGTAATTTCCTTATCGGAGCTTACTGATGGAATGGATGCTGGAGGCATCGTCTTGGGTCGGCTTGCTGACCTTGGTCATCCTAGAGATTGTCCTGGGTATCGACAACCTCGTGTTTATTGCGATACTGGTCGACAAACTGCCTCCAGATCAGCGTGACCGCGCCCGAGTCTTGGGCTTAATGCTGGCTTTGGTTATGCGCTTAGGGCTGCTAACCATCATGTCGTGGTTAATCAAATTAACTACGCCTATTTTTTTCCTAGGTAGTCTTAGTTTCTCAGGTCGTGACCTCATCCTTATTGTGGGCGGTTTTTTCCTATTGCTCAAAGGCACGCTGGAATTACACGATAGGGTCGAAGGTCAGGCCTTACATAGTTCTGGCGAACGTTTGCACGCTAATTTTTGGGTCATAGTTACCCAAATCGTTATTTTGGATGCGGTTTTTTCGCTGGATGCCGTAATTACGGCGGTGGGGATGGTGGATCACTTGGCCATTATGATGGCAGCGGTAATTATCGCCATTGGCATTATGTTGGTAGCGTCCAAGCCACTAACCCGTTTCGTCAACGCACATCCTACGGTGGTCATACTGTGTTTGGGGTTTTTATTGACCATAGGCTTTTCCTTGGTTGCCGAAGGTTTTGGCTTTGCCGTACCCAAAGGGTATTTGTATGCAGCCATTACCTTTTCGGTCATGATAGAAACTCTTAACCAACTGGCACGGCGTAATCTGCGGCGTCAGGAGTCACGCAGGCCTCTACGTGAGCGTACGGCCGAAGGCGTGTTGTTTATGTTGGGTAAACGCCCTCTAGTTGGGGCGGAGCCGCTAGCTACGCATGCACCGGCACAGATATTTGCCGACGAAGAACGCTATATGGTCAGTGGCGTATTAACTTTGGCCGATCGGTCGGTGGATTCCGTCATGACACCGCGTACCGATATTTCCTGGCTGGATTTAAACGATACGCCCGATACCCTACGTGAACAGATTTCTAAGGCACCACATAGCTTTTTCCCAGTATGCCGAGGCTCTTTGGACGAGGTCGTTGGCATAGGCCGAGCCAAGGACATGATTGCTGATTTGCTGCTGCATGGCAGCATACGTGTGTCGCGCTTGCGCGAACCTATCATCATGCATGAATCTACCGGCGTGCTACGTGTTATGGAAAGGCTTAAACGCGCGCGTGGGCAGTTGATGTTGGTGACCGATGAATTCGGTACTATACAGGGCCTGGTGACTCCCATCGATGTCTTCGAGGCCATTGCTGGCGAGTTTCCTGACGAGGACGAAGCCCCAGACATTACAGTGATGGGGAAGGACCAATGGGAAGTGGATGGGGCGGCCGACTTACATCATCTGGAAATGTTGCTAGGGGCTTATGGTTTGGTTGATGACGAGGCTGGCTATTCCACGCTAGCAGGTTATTTGTTGCACCGCTTTGACCATCTACCACTGGTGGGTGATTCCTGCGAATTAGTACAGGAACATCTGCGTTTTATATTCACTGTATTGCGTTTAGATGGACGCCGTATTGCCGCTGTCCGTATTCAGCGCCTGCATCAGTAATCTGGTGTTGCGTAACAATATACGCTTTTTTATTTACTGTATTACAGGTATGTATGACCGATAACACAATGTTTATGTTGAAGGCTTTACTTCTTGGTTGGATTGAAGGCCTTACTGAGTTTATCCCTGTGTCCAGTACTGCCCATTTATTATTATTGGGTGATTGGATCAATTTTTCATCAGGTAGTGACAAAGTCTACGAGGTCGTGATCCAGTTTGGCTCCATATTGGCTGTCATCTGGATCTTCCGGGCCCGCTTATGGCAGCTAATCGGGGGGACCCTGCGTGGAGAGCGTAAAGAGGTCATGTTTACGCGAAATCTGATTGTGGCGTTTTTGCCTGCCGCAGTAATAGGTGCCATCATGATCAAGCAAATCAAGGCCTTGTTTCACAACCCGGCGGTGTTTGTGGTGACCCTAGTGCTGGGTGGCCTGATTATGCTGTGGGTAGAGCGCAAACCTCATTATGCGGGTGGTGCCGTCGTTCCAGCAGCCAACGCAGACGATAATATTACGGTTGCATCAAGCAAGGTTACAGCCACTACCCTAGAAGCCATAACCTGGAAGCAGGCACTAGTGGTGGGGTTCGCTCAGTGTTTAGCGATGGTGCCGGGAACCTCCCGTTCAGGAGCAACCATTATTAGTGGCATGATGGCAGGCATACAACGAAAAACAGCAACGGAGTTTTCTTTCTTCCTGGCGATGCCCACCATGCTGGCCGCTACGGTTTATGACCTGTATCGCAATAGCGGGGCGTTATCCGAGACTGAAATGACGGCGATAGCTGTTGGTTTTGTGGCCGCGTTTTTTAGCGCGTTGCTGGTGGTAAAAGCCGTATTGCGTTTCGTGGCACGCCATACATATAGGCCTTTTGCCTGGTATAGGATAGGGCTGGGTATGGTGGTAATGCTGTGGTTGATTTACCGCTAAACAAAGGTATCCAGGCGTAGTTCGGGTCCGGCTGCGCTAATACTTAACCAGCCGCTACGCACTGGTGTGCCGTGGTCATAATCCCAGTCGGGCAGCACAATACGGGTGCATTCACGTCCTAAATACAGTTGCGTATGCACAGCAGGCCTGTGCGTATGACCATGTACTAGAGTGTCAATATTGCTAGCTACCCAAGCATACTGTATAGCTTCAGGATTAACGTCCATGATCTGGGCCGATTTGTTTCGGTTTGCTTGTTTGCTGCGGCTTCTGGCCCAATTAGCGATACGACGACGAGTGTGCAAACTTAACGATAAGAATATGCCCTGTACTAAAGGGGTGCGCACCAGGGTACGCATACGCTGGTAATTTTTGTCGGCGGTACAGTATTCATCGCCATGTGACAAAAGTAGCGGTCCGCAATCGGCCTGCAGTATGAACGTATCCGGTAGCAAGTGGGCGCCAAGATGCCTGGCCAATGCATGACCTATCAGGAAGTCGCGGTTGCCGCGCCCTAAAAATAATGGAATCTTGCTGGCAAGGTGTTGCAGTTGTGCCAGGATGTCAGACAGCCAGGCAGGCGGATCTTGCAGGGCGATATCATCACCTATCCAGGCATCGAAGATATCGCCTAGCAGGATCAAGGCATGCGCTTGTTGGCTAGCCTGATCCAGAAAGCGCTTGAAGGCTTCGACGGTGGCCGGAGCCTGTGGCCCCAGATGAATATCCGAGGCAACCCAGACCTGGCCCGTCAGTACGACTTTAGTCCTCAATGATGGAAGCGTGTTCTATGATCACGTCTTCGGCAGGCACGTCTTGGTGGAAGCCCTTGTTGCCTGTTTTGACTGATTTGATCTTGTCGACAACCTCAGTGCCTTCAACCACTTTACCGAAAACAGCGTAACCCCAGCCGTTAGGTGTGGGTGAAGTGAAATTTAAAAAGTCGTTGTTGGCTGTGTTGATGAAGAACTGTGCCGTGGCAGAGTGAGGATCAGAGGTACGCGCCATTGCCAAGGTGTACAGATCGTTCTTCAGTTTGTTGTCGGCTTCGTTATCGACTGGTGCATGGGTTTGCTTTTGCTTCATGTCAGCGTCAAAACCGCCACCTTGTATCATGAAGTTATTGATAACACGGTGGAAAATAGTACCGTCGTAAAAACCTTCACGTACATAGGTCAAGAAGTTTTCTACGGTTTTAGGCGCTTTTTCAGCATCCAGTTCGATAATCATTTCGCCCTGGTTGGTTTGCAATTTGACGCGTGTAGTTGAGCTCATGGAGTTGCCTTGAGTAGTGGTTGAAGAGGTAGCTTGCGCTGGACCCGACAGGCCCAGGACCACGGTGGTAGCGCAAACGAGGCTGAATACGCGCAGCGCGGGAGTAACCGTGCGTGCGATAGTGGATAAAAAGCGCATGATAGTCGTTAGTAAGGTAATAAGTAATCTATTGCAATAGTTGCTGGGCCTGCAGCTGCAGGACCTGGCTAAGGTTGCTGCGTGCAGTACTGTAATGCGGGTCGGCCGTTAGTGCCATAGTCAGGGCATCGCGGGCCATATCCAGTTTCCCTTGTTTAACATATTCCGATGCCAGGTTGTTCCAAGGCTCGGGAAGTTCGGGGTACAGTACGGTCATCTTTTGGTATAAAGCGATAGCATCGTTCTGGCGATTCAGCGCAGCTAACGCCCTAGCGTGCAGGAACAGTAGTTGTACATCACTGCCTGGAGCAATTTGGCCTTCTAGCTGGCGCTCGCGTTTTTCTATGATCTCCAGTGCTTCTTGGTTACTGCCTTGGTCCAGCAGTGTGGATATCCGGTCAGTAATTTGCGCAGGGCTTAGCGGGATACTGGTGTCTATCGATGGCGACATCGCTTCCAGTAATTTTGCCAAGCCCTTCCAGCCGCCTTCGTGGGGGGCTGGGTCAGTGAATAAGGTATCTGCCTGAGGGGTGCTTACCGTGCCAGAGCCAGGCACAGAGTTGTCTTTGCCCGATGCTACGGTAGACTTCAGGGGTTGGGCGCAGGCGGTCAACCCTGCCAGCAGGGCGACGATCAGCAAAGGACGTAAAGTTCGTAACACAGCTTGTGCGCCTTTTAGTTAGTGGTTTTTGGTGTCTAGGCACCTAGTGTAAATTACGTTTTCAGTTCAGTGATACAGCATAGGCGGGGTCTGCTTGCTATACTTATCGACCACCATTTTAGCCTTGAGAGCTGTTTGCGCCCAGTTTACCGCAAGCTGATCGCCTACGAGCTGGCCCTATAACGCATTTATTTTTATCAGAACGGCACATGCTGCATATTTATAACTCCCTGTCCCGCAACAAAGAACCGCTTAAGACGGCAGAACCCGGTCATGTACGCATGTATGTGTGTGGCATGACGGTATACGACTACTGTCACTTGGGGCATGCGCGGATGCTGGTCAGTTTTGATATTGTGCAGCGCTGGTTACGTGCCAGCGGGTATCAGGTCAACTACGTGCGTAATATTACTGACATCGATGACAAAATCATCCGTCGAGCGGTAGAAACCAACCAACGCTTAAGCGACGTGACGGCCTATTACATTGATGCCATGCACGCCGACGAACTGGCACTTAATGTGCAATCCCCTGATCACGAGCCGCGTGCTACCGGCCATGTTCCCGACATGTTGGACATTATCCAGCGTTTGGAAGAGCGTGGCTTGGCCTATCAGTCCGACGATGGCGATGTGAACTACGCAGTGCGTAAATTTCCTGGCTACGGCAAGTTATCGGGCAAGTCTTTAGATGATTTACGTGCCGGTGAGCGGGTGGCAGTGGCTGCAAGCAAGCGTGATCCCTTGGATTTTGTGTTGTGGAAAGCTGCTAAACCGGAAGAGCCAGAAGAGTCCAAATGGGAGTCGGCCTACGGCATGGGACGTCCAGGTTGGCATATTGAATGTTCAGCCATGAGCCGGGCCTTGTTGGGCCTGCCCCTGGATATTCACGGTGGTGGCCCTGACCTGAAATTCCCACACCATGAAAATGAAATCGCTCAAACCGAAGGCGCTTTTGGTGGCGAAATGGCTGGTGTGTGGATGCATTGTGGTTCGCTGATGGTAGATGACGACAAAATGTCGAAATCGCTAGGAAATTTTCATACGATACGTGCCACCATTGCCGTGGATGCTGAGCTTGCTGGCCAGCAGTCAGGCTATGTCGCGAATCCACGTGAAGCAGAAATGTTACGGTTTTTTATTGTGCGCAATCATTATCGCAGCATACAAAACTACGCTCCTGATAACCTGTTCGATGCGCAAAGTGCACTGGATAGGTTGTACCAGACCTTGCATAATGTGCCTGCGGTTAGTGTTGAAATTGATTGGGATACCTCTTACGCCGCTGCTTTCCGTAAGGCTATGAACGATGACTTCAATACCGCAGGTGCTATTGCTGTGTTGTTTGAACTTTCTTCTGAAGCCAATAAAACAACGTCCCCACACATGTCGGGCTTGTTACGCGCATTAGGTAACGTGCTAGGGTTGTTACAGGCCGATCCGGCTGTCTATTTGCAATCGGCGACTCGCTACCATCGTGGCTCGGCAGCAGCCCAAGAACTTTCGAACGAAGAAATACAGTCGTTAATTGATGCCAGAACCCAGGCCAAGCAAGACCGTGATTTCACCCTGGCCGATCAGTTGCGAGATCAATTGCGTGATGCAGGTATCGAACTAGAAGATAAGGCCGGCGGTGTTACACAATGGCGTCGGAGCTAAGTCTATGGTTATGGTCGATACGGTAATGCCTGGGGCAGATAAGCCCAGTTTCTGGGACGAGGCGTCGTCCCATCTCATGAAACGCGATCGTATTTTAAAGCGATTGATCCCTAACCATCGCGAGGAATGGCTGTCTACACCTGCCACGCCTTTTGTGACACTGGCTAGGGCCATAGTGGGTCAACAAATTTCGTTAAAATCAGCCCAAGCCTTGTGGCAAAAGCTGGTTGTGGCCTGTGATGGGCAAGAACCTACCCCAGAACTGGTACAGGTGCTGGGGCAAACCGATCTGGGCTTGGGCGGATTGTCCAAGCGCAAGGCGGAATATGTACTGGGACTTGCCGATCATTTCATAGCAGATAAAATACAGCCTGACACTTGGCATGCTATGGATAACGAAGCGGTTATTGCGGACTTATGCTCAGTAAGGGGCATAGGGCGTTGGACTGCTGAAATGTTTTTGATTTTTAACCTGCAGCGCCCCGATGTGCTGCCCCTGGATGACGCAAGCCTACTTAAGGCAATTTCGCTACACTACTTTAGTGGCGAGCCTGTTTCACGTTTCGAGGCTCGTGAGGTTGCCCAGGCGTGGGCACCTTGGCGCACGGTGGCTGCCTGGTATTTATGGCGCAGCCTTGATCCTGCCGCTGTCCAGTACTAATAAAATTGCATGTCCTAATTTGGAAGCCTAGCTCTTATGCGTAATACTTTCCTGGAATTTGAACAACCGCTTGCCGAGCTTGAAAACAAGATCGAGCAACTACGCTTTGTTCAAACTGATTCTGCGGTCGACATTTCTGAAGAAATCGGCCGGCTGCAGCAAAAGAACCAGACTCTTGCTAAAAATATCTATTCAAAATTAACGTCGTGGCAAACGGCGTTGGTGGCGCGTCACCCTCAAAGGCCTTATACGCTGGATTATGTGCGTGAAATCTTCACTGATTTTCACGAGCTGCACGGCGATCGTATGTATGCAGACGACCTGGCGATTGTGGGTGGTTTGGCGCGCTTTAACGGTACGCCTTGCATGGTGATCGGTCATCAAAAAGGTAGGGATACCAAAGAGCGCGCTATGCGTAACTTTGGCATGCCTCGCCCCGAGGGATATCGCAAGGCCTTGCGCCTAATGCGCCTCGCCGAAAAATTCCAATTACCAGTGTTTACGTTTGTGGATACCCCTGGTGCTTACCCCGGTGTAGGTGCCGAAGAGCGCGGGCAATCTGAAGCCATAGGCCATAATCTGTATGCAATGGCAGAACTTAAAGTGCCCATTATTGCGACCATTATCGGCGAGGGCGGTTCGGGTGGTGCATTGGCTCTGGCTGTGGGCGATGTCGTCATGATGCTGCAATACTCTACCTATGCAGTGATTTCTCCTGAAGGGTGTGCGTCTATTTTGTGGCGTAGCCCTGACAAGGCCTCTACGGCCGCAGAAGCGTTGGCAATTACTGCACCGCGCCTTAAAGATCTGGGCCTTATTGACCGCATTGTCAACGAACCCATAGGTGGGGCGCATCGCGACCCGGTCACTATGGCCAGACAGTTAAGCCGTGCACTGGCCGACTCGCTTAGGCAACTTTCTGGTCTGTCGGCACAACAACTGGTCCAACAACGGATAGACCGCCTAATGACCTATGGTCGATTCCAGGAAGCGCGTAGTTAAGCAGCCGGGGGCGTTGGACACCCGTTGGTGTGATGCTACGCTGATCCGGCCTATTGCCCAGGCACTATCTGCTTTACCAGAGCGCCCCACGCAAATTGCCGTTGCCTTAAGTGGCGGCGCTGACTCGGCCATGTTGGCGCTGCATGCAGCGGCTTATGCACGTAGTGCCAATATTGTGCTGCATTGTTTGCATATACATCATGGTTTACAAGCGCCTGCTTCGGGTTGGCGTGATCATGTGCATGATCTGGCGCATAAGCTGGGTCTTCCTTGCCATAGCCATAGGGTGCAAGTGGATCTGGGCGCTGGCAAAGGCATGGAGGCGGCGGCCCGTGATGCGCGCTACCAGGCATTCTCTGTCATGGCGCAGCAAATAGGGGTGCAGTACATATTGCTGGGGCATCACCGTGATGACCAGGCTGAAACCGTTATTTTGCGTTTGTTGCGTGGTTCTGGTCCAACAGGTTTAGCGGCTATGGCACCCTTAAGTCATAGGCTGGGTAATAGCTATGTGCGTCCTTGGCTAGATGTGGATCGCGCACGGATACTGCAGCAGGCCAAAGTATTTCAGCAAGCAACAGGATGGGCGCCTGTACATGACCCAACCAATCACAGTGACGATTACACCCGTGGCGCAGTACGTGAGCGGCTAACACCAGCGTTAAATGAACGTTGGCCAGGTTGGCAGGCAGCGTTAACACGTCATGCTCGACAAAGTGCCCAGGCCAGTAGCGTATTGGATGAAGTCGCTGCCAGTGATTTTTCTGGACTTGAACCTAACGACGATGCTCAAAGTTTTTCATTGGCCTTATGGCGTTTGTTAACGCCAGCTCGCCAGGCACTGGTGTTGCGCTGGTGGTTGGCACAAGCTGGCTTGGGTATGCCATCTGACGCTAAGCTACAGGAGCTTATGCGGCAATTGCGTGGCTTACACGCCTTAGGTCACGATAGGCAACTGACCATGTTGCATGCCGGTGTCCAAATATGCTGTGTCAGGGGTAGGGTGGCATTAATGGCTAACCACCCGATAATGGCAAAAAACATTCAGGGCTAAAAACGTTAAAATACACTGTTTTGCTTGGCGGACGTGCTTATGTCCGGTGTGTTTTGTACGCAGTATCACTTTATGCAGAGTAAATGATGTCCGTGATTGTTCATAAGTATGGCGGCACCTCTATGGGCTCGGTTGAGCGCATACAGAATGTCGCACGACGGGTCGCCAAATGGCATGCCGCAGGTCATCAGGTGGTGGTGGTGCCGTCGGCCATGTCCGGTGAAACCAACCGTCTGTTGGGCTTAGCCAAAGATATTTCCCCTCAACCCGATAGCCGCGAGCTAGACATGTTGGCCTCGACAGGCGAGCAGGCTAGTAGCGCTTTGTTGGCAATGGCCTTGATGTCTCAGGGTGTACCCGCACGAAGCTACGCAGGTTGGCAAGTGCCTGTGCGTACAGATTCGTCCTACACACGTGCTCGTATTAAATCCATAGACGACACCCGAGTGCGTGCCGATCTGGATGCTGGCCGGGTAGTTATTGTTACTGGGTTTCAAGGTGTAGACGAAGACGGACACATCACTACCTTAGGTCGTGGTGGTTCTGATACTTCAGCTGTGGCAATGGCAGCAGCGTTGAAGGCTGACGAATGCTTGATCTTTACTGACGTTGATGGGGTTTACACTACAGATCCTCGCGTGGTTCCAGAAGCGCGTCGTATGAATGTGGTTTCTTTCGAGGAAATGCTGGAGCTTGCCTCGTTGGGTTCCAAGGTATTGCAAATCCGATCGGTGGAATTCGCCGGAAAATACCGTGTCCCAGTTCGGGTCTTGTCATCATTGACTGACCCCATGATACCCGTAGAAGAAGAAAAAATTTCCGGCACCCTTATTACTTTCGAGGAAGATCAGAAAATGGAAGCAGCCGTTGTTTCAGGCATAGCCTTTAGTCGCGATGAAGCCAAACTTACCCTATTAAGCGTGCCAGACACTCCTGGGGTAGCGTATTCAATTTTAGGCCCGGTTGCCGCGGCCAATATTGACGTAGATATGATTCTGCAAAACCAATCGGTAGATGGCACAACAGACTTCTCGTTTACGGTTAACCGTAACGATTTTGTGCGTACTCTGGATTTGCTGAAAAATCAGGTGGCACCTGCTGTTGGTGCAGGTGAGATCGTTTCGGATGACAAAGTTTGCAAGGTATCTATAGTGGGTATAGGCATGCGTAGCCACGTAGGTGTTGCTAGCCTGATGTTCCGTACCTTGTCCGAAGAGGGTATTAACATCCAGATGATTAGCACCAGCGAAATTAAGACCTCGGTCATTATTAATGACAAGTATATGGAGCTAGCCGTGCGCTCGCTGCATAAAGCGTTTGGTCTGGATCAGGAAAACAGCAATCCAATGGCTGAATAGTTTTCATGGTAAACAAACAGGGGTCACAAACTTATCGTTTGTGACCCCTGTTTGTTTTTATGGCGCTGGGTATTTACAGCGTCATGGCTGCGACCCAACCAAAAGCCAGTAGTGGCAGGTTGTAGTGCAGGAAAGTTGGCACCACAGTATCCCAGATATGATTGTGTTGCCCGTCAACGTTCAACCCAGATGTCGGCCCTAAAGTAGAGTCTGATGCAGGAGACCCCGCATCACCCAGGGCACCCGCAGTGCCTACGAGGCTGACAATGGCCAGCGGACCAAAACCTAGTTGTACTGCCAGTGGCACAAAAATAGCAGCAATGATGGGGACCGTCGAAAACGATGAGCCTATACCCATAGTGACTAGTAAGCCTACCAGCAGCATCAGGAAAGCCCCCAGCGCTTTGCTATCTCCTATCCATAGCGCTGAGGCATTCACCAGGGTTTGAACTTCGCCAGTGGTGCGCATGACTTCGGCAAAGCCCGAGGCAGCAATCATGATGAAACCTATCATGGCCATCATTTTCATGCCTTCTGTGAATAGGTCGTCGGCTTCTTTCCAGCGTACTACACGGGTCAACGAAAATAGCACAAAACCGGCTAAAGCACCCATAATCATGGAGTCTAGCCATAGTTGAACCACAAACGCGGTAATAACAGCCGCGCCTGCTGCGAGTAGGCTTTTCAGGTTATAGGTTGTGGTGATTTCTTCGGTTTTCCCTACCTGTTCAACGTTATATTGCCGTTTCTTGCGGTAGCTGAACAAAATGGCAATCAATAAGCCTGCCACCATGCCCAGGGCAGGTATCCACATAGCGTGCATGACACTAACACCAGTGGTATCAACGCCAGACTTCATTACATTGGCTAACAAGATGTCATTTAGGAAGATGCCGCCAAAACCTACTGGAAGAAACATATACGGTGTGATCAGCCCAAACGTGAGCACACAAGCCACCAGACGCCTGTCTAGTTGCAGCCTTGCCATGACGTATAGCAGTGGCGGTATCAACAAAGGAATAAAGGCGATATGTATAGGCAGAATATTTTGTGAAGATATTGCAGCGGCTAATAGCAGCAAAATCAACAGCCATTTAACCGTTTCGGTACCTTTTCCACTTTTTTTGCCGACCATAGACAGTATTTTGTCAGCTAAGGCATGTGCTATGCCGGATTTGGCAATAGCTACTGCAAATGCGCCCAGAAGGGCATAAGACAAGGCTACGGTAGCGCCACCACCCAAGCCTTTATTGAACGCGGCTAGCGTGCCGCTAATGCCTAGGCCCCCTAATAGACCGCCAGTTAGAGCGCCAATAATTAACGCCATGACTACATGTATACGACATAAGCTGAGAACCAGCATGATGACGACTGCAGCAACAACTGCATTCATTGAATTACTCCGGAAATTTTTTATAAAGGCTAAGGCCATGATTACAGGGCGAAACTTTACCTGAATATGGATGTTTAGGGGAGTAGGTAGACGATTTGCTCCAAGAATCATTTTATCGTGCTAGAATAGCGGCCTGTTTGGGAGATGTGGCCGAGTGGTTGAAGGTACTCCCCTGCTAAGGGAGCATGCGGCTTATACCCGCATCGAGGGTTCGAATCCCTCCATCTCCGCCAAACAGCAAAATTAAAAGCCCTGTGAAAACAGGGCTTTTTTCTTTTGTGCCCAGAAACTATCTAAAATTATTAAACGGCGCAAGATAGGCTGCAGTCATCTACGTAGATACTGATCGTAAGTCAGTGCTTGATACCCTTGATGCGATAAGGGTTTTTATATTGTTATGCAAAATTAAACCCGATAGGGATTTTACTATTGCAACCTAGAGCCATAGGTATAGAATGTTGGTGGTCTTGATAGATACCAAGACCGTAATATGTGTCTTAGTGCAATACTGACAAATATAAGCATTTAATCTTACAAATCTATTCTAGGGGTTTACCCTTGGTTTGCGATTTTTAAAACTCCCCACGCCTAGTTAAACAAACAATCTTCAGCACATCTAAATGACGCCTTAAGCAAAAGTGAACGGGGCGTTAATTTTCAGGTGATATACTTTTTCACGATTAATTTCTGGAAGGAAGTCCTGTGTTCCTAAACATATTGCCTCTTGCCTTGGTGGATGGCATTGCCTATGCAAGCCTGATATTTTTAGTGTCAATGGGCTTGACGCTTATTTTCGGCGTAATGGGGATATTAAACGTAGCTCATGGCGCTTTTTATGCCTTTGGCGGATACGCTGCAGCCACGTTTATTCTTTGGTTGGCGCCACAAACGGGCTCGGCCATAGCGCTGTTGATTGGGTTGTTCCTAGTCGCAGCTGTTGTGGGCGTGTTCTTAGGCGGTGTAATGGACGTTGTCCTTATCCGGCGCTCGGTCTCCTACGACCCCATACTCAAGCTGCTTATCACTTTTGGTGCATTCTTAATGCTGGAAGATATCCAGCGTTTGATCTGGGGTGCCCAGCCTTATAGCGCCAGTGAAGTGGTTAGTCGGCTGGGTAATATTCAGCTGGGTGATATTACATACACCACATACCAATTAGTTATCGTTCCCGTTACTGCATTGGTTATTTATTTATTGCTTGAATATTTCTTGCGATTTACTCAGCTTGGTAAACAAACTGTCGCTATTACTCATAATCGTGAAGTGGCTATTTCTTTGGGTATTAATGCTCAAAAAATTAGTTTAATTACGTTTATTATTGGTGCGGTTTTGGGTGCTTTAGGTGGTGCTCTTGCTGTTCCAACTACCTCATTAGTACCTGGTGCTGGTACCGACATGATTGTTTTATCTTTTGCTGTTGTTGCAACAGCAGGATTAGGTCAAATCGCCGGTGCATTAATCGCAGCATTATTAATTGGGATTATTCGATCTATCGCTGTTTATATGGCTCCAGAATTAGAAGTTGCTGTACCTTACATAATAATGGTGCTGGTACTTATATTTCGTCCTAATGGCCTATTTACTGTTACTCAGGCAAGGACAATCTAATGAAAGTCTATTTATTTAGTATATTAAGTGCGATTGCTGCCATCGTCTTGGGGTACAGCGTGCCTTGGGTTATCACCCCGCTGGTGATAGGGCTGACCTATGCTATTGCTGCACTAGGCGTGTCTGTCATGATGCGTGCGGGTCAGGTGTCCTTTGGTCATGCTATGTACGCATGTATTTCAGCGTATGCCGTTGCTTTTATTGCACGTGCCTATCCTGAAACTGATGCCATCACACTAATTATTAGTGGTGTGGCTGCTAGCTTCGTGGCTAGTGTGTTCATAGGCTTGTTTATCGTCAGGTATCGGGGCATATTTTTCGGTATGTTGAATCTGGCATTAAGTATGGTGTTGTTCGCCTTGCTGGGTAAGCTCTATAACCTGACTGGTGGTACCGATGGCTTGCGCGTAATTCGTCCTACCATCATTGGCGTAGCTCTTGAGCGCGAGCAATTCGAATTTGCCTTGCTGTGCTTAACCGTTGTTATCTCCTTGTTTTTGGCATGGTGGGTGCAGCGTTATTTCCGCTCGGGTAGCGGCGAAGCATTATCTGCGATTAAAACCAATGAAACACGTCTGGAATACTTAGGGTTTTCTGCGTACTTGGTTATGTGGAAAGGCTATTTGTTCTCCGCGGTTATTGTTGGCTTTTCAGGCGCTTTGCTCGCCATTATCCAGGGCTTGGTTACACCAGAGATTGGTCAGTGGCTACGTTCTGGGGAATTTGTCTTTATCGCGATCTTAGGCGGGGCAGGCCATGCCGCTGGTGCTTTCCTTGGTGCAGCAGGTTTCGAGTCCATCAAACTGGCTTCATCGGCGTATTTCCCTGGTTTGTGGCAGTTCGCACTGGGCCTGACATTAATTATCGTTATTTTCCTGGTCCCCTCTGGCTTTGTTGGTCAGATCATGAAACGCAAAAAGCCTTAAAGATGGGAAAGAAATGCAACCTTTAATTAAAACTACTGATTTGTATTTGGCGTTCGGCGGTGTAGTGGCTGCCGATCACATTAACTTCGAGCTTTACCCCGGTGAGCGGTTGGCTGTTATTGGTCAAAATGGTGCTGGTAAAACTACTTTTGTCAATATTTGTACTGGCTACCTAAAGCCTTCACAAGGTGTGGTTTACTTTGACGGCACCGACGTCACAGGAATGACACCGCGCAAAATTGTGCGCTTGGGTTTGGGGCGTTCTTTTCAGCTGCCACAGCTGTTTACTGAACATACCGTTAAGCAGTGCATACAAATTGCCACAGCACGGTTGAACAAAGACCTAAGCTGGTTCAGGCCTTTAGCCAATACGGTAGATGGAAAAAAAGTTGACGAAACCCTGACCTTGGTTGGTCTGATGGAAGACGCCAACGAGCTGGCCAGCGATCTACCTGAGGGTAAGCGCAAGCTGCTGGATGTCGCTATGGCGCTGGCCTTAGAACCTAAGTTGTTGATCATGGACGAACCCACCAGTGGTGTTGCCTCCGAAGACAAGCATCCATTGATGAAAACCATCATGAATGCACTAGACGAGCGCAAGGTCACCAGTTGGTTTGTAGAGCACGACGTGGACATTGTTCAAAACTATGCCACACGTGTTGCCGCATGGATCGCTGGTGCGGTGGTCGCCGATGGCACCCCCGAGGAAGTCTTAAATGATCCAATAATCAAAAGCGAAGTGCTGGGAACCTGATCCATGTTGACCATAAGTAATATCAATCTTGATTTGGCCGGGAATAGAATTCTCAGGGATATCAACGTAAGTTTTAAACGTGCCACAACAGTGGGCATAGTCGGACACAATGGTGCAGGTAAAACAACCTTGTTGCGCACCATTATGGGCTTGATAACCCCTGTGTCTGGGCAGATTGTCCTGGGTGACACGGATCTTACAAAGAAGCCGCCGTACACGCGTACAGCAGATGGCATAGGGTATGCACCTGAAAACAGGGTGATTTTTCCCTCCATGACCGTGCGCGAGAACATGATGATGCCTTGCCAGGTCCTGGGGCTGTCCAAAAGCGCTATCGAACAGCGCTTTGAGCTAGTCCTGGATACCGTTCCTGAATTGACCGTAATGCTAGACCGCTCAGGCGCGGCATTGTCGGGTGGGCAGGGAAAAATGGTTGCGTTGGGGCGTGCCCTGATGGTTGGCACCAGCTTGCTGCTTTTGGATGAGCCATTCCAAGGTTTGGCTCCTCGACTGGCGCAGGTGTATACCGAAGCACTTAGTCGGCTCAAAGTGTCGCAGCCGGATCTTTGTGTCGTAATTACCGAGTCCAACGTAAAGTTATTGTCCGATATTCCCGATCAGATCTGGACTATCGAGCGTGGATCCATTCAATTAAATGCAAACACGGAAGAGTAAAGCAATGGCAAAGATGATTATCAATGGTCAAAAGGTCAACGCTGTTCAAGGTGGTTTACTTGACGTCGTTTCTCCTATCGACGGTAAGGTATTTACAGAAATACCACGCGGTCAACGCGAAGACGTAGACCTTGCTGTAAAAGCAGCACGCCAGTCGCTGTCTTCAGATTGGGGTAACTTCGATCCTTTGGGTCGTAGTCGCTTAATGCTAGAGCTGGGTGTGGCCATCCTTGAGAACTTGGACGAACTTGCCGACCTGGAAATGAAAGACACGGGCAAACCCTTGGCAACGGCACGTGCCGACATTACTGTGTTGGCTCGCTACTTCGAGTACTACGGTGGCGCTGCAGATAAGGTGTTGGGTCAGGTCATTCCTTACTTGAATGACTACTCTGTACAAGTCATACGCGAACCCTTAGGTGTCACTGCACACATTATTCCCTGGAACTATCCGGCACAAATGTTTGGTCGTAGCGTAGCGCCTTCGTTGGCTATGGGTAACGCTTGTGTGGTGAAACCTGCCGAAGACGCGTGCTTGTCCATCGTACGTGTGGCTGAACTGGCACTTGAAGTAGGTTTTCCCGCTGGTGCACTGAACGTAGTTACCGGTTTGGGCGAAGAAGCCGGCGCCAGCTTGGCCGAGCATCCCGATATTAACTTCATCAGCTTTACCGGCTCTAATCAAGTGGGTGTGTTCATTCAGCAGGCAGCTGCTAAACACGCCGTCAAGTGTGTTCTGGAACTGGGTGGTAAGTCCGCACACGTGGTATTTGAAGATGCCAAATTCGGTCCTGCTATCGCCGCTATCGTTAAGGGCATAGTTCACAACACTGGGCAAACATGTACCGCGGGTAGTCGCTTATTGCTGCAGGCAAGCATTTACGACGAGTTTATGCAAGAACTGGGTAAAGAATTCAGCAAGACACGCGCAGGCACTCCTGAAATGGACTTGACGTGCGGCCCCGTGATCAACAAGAACCAATTCGACCGGGTTAATGGCTATATCGAAAAAGGTATCGCTCAAAATCTGAAAGTGGTTGCCCAAGGTCAAATTGCTGACGGCGTACCTGCGGACGGTTACTTCGTTACGCCTACTTTGTTCTCGGCGCCTGATCACACTTCAGAGCTATTAACAGAAGAAATTTTTGGCCCGGTATTGGTGGCTGTGCCATTCAAGGACGAAGAAGAAGCCATAGCATTGGCAAACGCAACAGATTACGGTTTGTTAGGTGCTGTCTGGACCGAAAATGGTGGTCGACAAATGCGCATGGCAAAAGGCATACAAGCGGGTCAGGTGTACATCAATGGCTTTGGCGCAGGTGGCGGTATTGAACTGCCATTTGGTGGCGTCAAGCGCAGTGGCCACGGCCGCGAAAAAGGGTTGGTAGCACTCGAAGAAATGAGCACAACAAAAACTATTGTTTTATTTCACGGCAAATAAGCACATATAACTAGGAATGAAGATGGGACAGTTAAAAGATAAAGTAGCGATCGTAACGGGTGCTGGTGGTGGTTTTGGCGAAGGTATTGCCAAGCTGTACATACAAGAAGGCGCCAAAGTCGTTATCGCTGATATCAACTTTGAAGCAGCGCAGCGCGTTGCCGCTGAATTAGGCCCTAATGCTTTGGCAGTGAAAACTGACATCGCTAACCGTGATGACGTCAATGCGGTAGTGCAGTTGTGTAAAGACACTTTCGGTTCGGTTGATATCCTTGTCAACAACGCTGCAATTACGCACAAAAACCAGCCTATGCTTGAAACAGACGAAGCAACCTTCGATCGCATGTTCGCTGTTAACGTGAAGTCCATTTACTACATGGCTCATGCTGTTTTGCCTGTTATGCGTGCACAAGGTAAAGGCGTAATCCTGAATATTGGTTCTACTGCTGGTATCCGTCCACGTCCCGGTCTAAGCTGGTACAACGCCTCCAAGGGCGCGGTTAACGTTTTGTCCAAATCCATGGCCGTGGAATTAGGCCCTGAAAACATTCGCGTGAATGCCATTTGTCCAGTAATGGGCATTACAGGCATGTTCGAACTGTTTATGGGTATGCCTGATACCCCAGAAAACCGTGCTAAGTTTGTTTCATCCATTCCTTTGGGTCGCTTCTCGACACCAGCGGATATCGCTGCTGCCGCCTTGTTCTTGGCCAGTGATGCCGCTGAGTTCATCACCGGTATTGAAATGCCAGTTGATGGCGGTCGTACGGTTTAATGCACGTATCTGCATAACAGCCATAGTTCAATAACATAGACGGAGGTTCTAAATGGAAATTAGAGCAGCGGTATTACGGGATGCACAGGTACTTCCCCCTTACGCTCAGAATAAGCCATTGAAAATAGAAAAGATCACTCTTGACCCGCCAAGGTCCCGAGAGGTCTTGGTCAAGATCAAAGCGGCTGGCTTATGCCATTCTGATCTGTCTGTTATTAATGGCGATCGTCCTCGGGGGCTGCCCATAGTTTTAGGGCATGAAGCTTCGGGCGAGGTCGTGGGTCTGGGTCCCGACGTTACCGAATTGGCCGTTGGTGATCACGTAGTTATGGTGTTTGTGCCTAGCTGCGGCTGCTGCCAACCTTGCTTGCAAGCCAGGCCTGCACTGTGTGAGCCTGGTGCCGCAGCCAACACGGCGGGTACGCTGTTGGGTGGTGGTCGCCGTGCTCACGTAGACGGTAATTACTTGAACCACCACACTGGTGTTTCATGTTTTGCTGAATATGCTGTTGTTTCGGTACGCTCTTGCGTCAAAGTCAATGTTGAGCTGTCACACCGCGAAGCTGCTTTGTTTGGTTGCGCGGTATTGACAGGCGCAGGCGCGGTGTTGAATCGCGCTGCTATTAAAGCAGGCGATACCGCCGCTGTGGTTGGTTTGGGTGGTGTAGGCCTAAGTGCCTTACTGGCTGCTGCGGCAGCTGGTGCACAACGCTTGGTCGCCATAGACTTTAACGACGAAAAACTGGCTTTGGCCAAAACCCTGGGTGCCACTCATACAGTGAATCCCAAGGACGTGAAAAATCACGATGAATTGATTGAAGCCGCAGGCGGGAAGGTGGATTACGGTTTCGATATGGCAGGTGCTGTACCCGCTTTCGAGGCCGCATATGCCTTGACTCGTCGTGGGGGCTCCACAATTACCTCAGGTTTGCCTAATCCGGCCAGCCGGTTTTCGCTGTCTTTATCCCAATTGGTTGCAGAAGAAAGGGATATTCGTGGCAGTTACCTGGGGTCTGGTGTGCCCGCAGTAGATATCACACGATACATTGATTTGTACAAAGCAGGAAAATTACCTGTAAATAAAATGCTTGGTAAAGCATTTACGTTGGACCAGGTCAATGAAGGCTTTGACCATATGGCAACTGGCAGCAACCTGCGTGATGCCATTGTCTTTGATTAAAAATAATCGACTAGTTTTGGAGACTGGATTATGAAAAAAAACACACTAAATGCAATTATTGCTTCAGCGTTATTCGCTGGTGCACAAACCTTAGCCTTTGCCGCAGAAAAGCCCACTGAACTAAACGTTGGTATCACCACGTACTTGTCAGGTTCGGCTTCTGTGTTTGGCGTGCCTGGTAAAGATGCTGCCGATATCCTGATCAAAGATATCAATGATAACGGTGGTATTGGTGGTGTGAAAATTGTTCCCACCTATATTGATGAAGGTGCTGGCGGCGAAAAAATGCTGTCCGAGTACCGTCGTGTTGCTGCTGGTGGTGCCGACGTCATGTTGTCAGCTATTTCCAGCGGACACTGCAACATTATCGCTCCTGTTGCAGAAGACCTGAAAATGCTTAACGTGTTGTGGGATTGCGGTACTGAAAAAGTACTAGAGCAAAAAGAATACCAATACGTAGTTCGTACTGAAGCTAACGCTACCACTGAAATGGTCGCAATGGCGATGTACCTGATGAAAATCAAGCCAGATTTCAAAACACTGGCTATCGTCAACCAAGACTACGCCTGGGGCCGTGACTCACGTGACACGTTCTTGGCAGCGTTGAAGAAATTCAAACCCGACGTAAAAGTTGTTGCCGAGATGTTCCCCAAGTTTGGCGCTTCTGACTTCTCAACAGAAATCAGTCGTTTGCAAGCATTGCGTCCTGATGTCATCTTGTCCACATCGTGGGGTGGTGACTTAGACAACTTTGTACGCCAGGCTTCACAGCGTAATTTGTTCAACAACTCGACGTTCGTTTTGGCCTTGGCTGAAAGCTCACTAGAGCGTTTGGGCGACGCATTGCCTGAAGGTGTTCTGGTTGGTGCTCGTGGTGACCACTATTTCTTGCACCCTGAAACCAAAGACAACGCAGATCACAAAGCCTTTGTCGAGAAATTCCACGCCAAAACTGGCGCCTATCCTATTTACCCTACTTACCACATGGCACAAGCCTTGTTCGGTCTGAAGGCTGGATACGAAAAAGCGATCAAGGATAACAACGGCGAATGGCCTACCAAAGAGCAGGTTGCTGCAGCTATGCACGACATTACATTCTCTGCCTTTGGCCGTGACATTGAAATGCACCGTCCTGACGGTCAAGCTCTGGAAGCACAATTGTTTGGTGTTACCAAGAAAAGCGATGACTATCCTTTCAAAGTCTTGGATCAAGTCATGATCATTCCTGGCGATCTGGTTACACCCCCATCGGGCGAAGCCACATTGGATTGGATCGAGAAAAACCTGACATCTGATGTCTTGAATAGCGATAAGTTGACCACGTTCAAGAACTAATTTCTTTAGTTAGTTCAACGTGAATTACAGCCCTCTGTTATCAGAGGGCTGTTTTTTTATGTATGTACAGATAAAAAATGGCCCCAGAATATGATTCTGGGGCCATGACTACTAAATCACTGCAGCAAATATGTTAAATGGCAAACTCTGGCTTTACTGCACGATTTCTGGGTAGACCCATGATTTCACGGGCTTCGGCTGGGGTGGCAGGCTCGTAGCCCATTTCACGCACCAGACGAACAACACGTTCGGTTAGCTGGATATTAGAGGCCAGTTCACCTTGGCTGTAATACAGGTTATCTTCCAGACCTACACGTACATGACCGCCCAGTAGTAGGGAATTCATGGCCGCTGGCAATTGAGCCGTCCCTATACCACTAACACAAAACACACTGTTGGCAGGAAGTAGATCTACCATAGAGTGCAGGTTGCGTGGCGTATAGGGCATGGCGTTTTGAAAACCACGATGTACACCCATGACCAAGTTGATAAAGGGTGGGTCGTCGTCCAGGCCTTCGGCGATTAATGAGTTGGTGTCTTGCACGATATGAGTCGGGCTAAAAACTTCCCATTCGGGCTTAATACCGCGTTTTTTCATTTCTACCGCTAGGTAGCGAGCACGCGAAGGTGAGGTGTTCATTAGGATTTCTTTACCACCAAAGCTAGCAATGATGGTTGTGGCATCCAAGGTACACATTTCTGCGCCAGCATCCATGCCTTTGATACGTTCTTCCCAAAGAATTTCCCATAGGCCATCGGAGGTCTCGCCTATCATGTCACCATGTACACCACCACC
Source organism: Alcaligenaceae bacterium (assembly GCA_013416485.1). Taxonomy (GTDB): domain Bacteria; phylum Pseudomonadota; class Gammaproteobacteria; order Burkholderiales; family Burkholderiaceae_B; genus JAGOAJ01. The sequence continues at coordinate 133,849 of JACCEO010000006.1, read as the reverse complement.
GGTCGAGTTATTGATGACGATGTCACACTTGGAACGTATCCTGGTGTTGATGTCATGATAGATGGCGGGGTTGCACGTGGCGCCATCGTCTTCCGGACGGCGAGCGTGAATGGCTACGACGCTAGCGCCTGCGTTATAGCAGTCGTAAACATCTGAGGCAATTTCCTGAGGCTGCGTAGGCAGCCTAGGATTTTGACTTTTATATGCCATACCGCCCGTTGGGGCGATAGTGACGATGACTTTACGTTGCGTCATGCTTAGCCTTTGGTGAATTTGCAGGTAGATTCAGCCAGGGTGCCATACAGCTGTTCAGCGGGTATGGTGTCGATTTGTTTGTGGTAATCCCATGGGCCAGTGCTTTCTGCTGGTGTTTTCACCTGAAGCAGGAACATGTCATTCATCATGCGGCCATCGGCACGAATAACGCCATTTTTAACGAACATGTCATTCACTGGGTTGGACTTCATCCACTTCATGACGGTAGTGCTGTCGTCTGTTCCTGTGGCCTTTACGGCGTTCAGGTAATTGCTTACTGCGGAGTAATCACCAGCCTGGATAAAAGAGGGCTTGCGCTTGATCTTTGCCTCCATGCGGGCCGACCATTGCTCGGCTTCTGGGGATTGGTTCCAGTACCAGGGGGTTGTGAAGTACATGCCTTGGGTAACGTCTAGACCCAACGAGTGGATGTCCAGCATAAATACTGTCATGCCAGCCAGGTTCATGGTTTGGTTGACGCCAAAGTCGCTAGCGGCTTTCACAGAGTTGATGAAGTCACCTCCAGCGTTTGCCAGACCAAGAATTTTGGCACCAGAGGATTGTGCTTGCAGAATAAATGACGAGAAATCGTTAGCACCTAAAGGTACCCGTACTGCACCATTAACTTTGCCACCGGCCGCCTTGACCACGGCTGATGTTTGTTCTTCCAGAGTGTGGCCAAAGGTGTAGTCAGTGGTGATGAAAAACCAACTGGTACCACCGTTTTTAACAACAGCGGTACCTGTGCCATTGGCAAGGGCGCTGGTGGAGTAGGTGTATTGAATCGTAAAGGGGGTGCACTGGTCATTGGTTAGGCCGGATGCGCCAGCACCAGAGGTAATAAATAATTTTTGTTTTTCTGCGGCAACGGCCGACATGGCAAGGTTAGCGGCCGAGTTCGTGCCACCGATAAGTATGTCTACACCGTTTTGGTCAAACCATTCACGTGCGCGTGCAGACGCGATGTCTGCTTTGTTTTGGTGATCAGAGGTGAGCAGTTCAATCTTTTTTCCATTGATGTTGCCACCAGCGTCTTCTATTGCCATGCGTATGGCTTCAGCACCCGCAGGACCATCGTAGTCGGCATAAACCCCCGACATGTCGGTGATAAAGCCTATGCGGATGACGTCGTCAGAGACGCCGGTTGCTTGAGCGGACATGCCAATTGAACCCAACGCCAAAGCTACGCCGGAAAGAAGAAAGGATTTCATGTTTTATGCCTTATGTTATGCAGTGTTGCTAGAAAATCATGATTTTCTATGATAATTCAAGCGATAACTGTATGAATTAATACAGGCTTCGTCAATAAGGTTTTATACGTATTAACCCGTATTTTTAGCGCATGGGTGGCGGCTGGCAAAGTGCTATTCTTCTAAACACACTACCTAGATAAAAAGCAGGAGTTTGGAATGGATGTAAAGAATATTGCAGTGGTCGGCTGCGGCGTTATTGGTGCTAGTTGGGCCGCTTATTTTTTAGCAAAAGGGTTTAACGTTACGGCGTATGACCCCTCGGAAACTGCCGAGGCCCAGCTGCATGCGCTGGTCGGTTCTTTTTGGCCAGCCTTGGTCGAGCAAGGTTTGGCTCCAAATGCGGATAGAAAACACTTGGTGTTCCACAAAAACCTGGCCGACGCTGTTAGAAACGCTGATTTTGTTCAAGAAAGTGCGCCTGAAAGGCTAGCAATCAAGCACCAACTGCTTGCGGAAATGGAAGCTGCCGTTAGGCCTGATGTCATTATTTCGTCTAGTTCGTCTGGGCTATTGGTGAGTGATATCCAATTAGGGGCTAAGCATCCCGAACGCATCGTATTAGGACACCCGTTTAATCCACCGCATTTAATTCCTTTGGTTGAAGTCATAGGCGGTAAGTTGACCTCGCCTGATGTTGTACAAAAAACCATAGACTTTTATCAGCGTATTGGTAAAAAAGCCATTCATGTACGCACGGAAGTCAAAGGCCACGTAGCCAACCGTTTACAGGCCGCGTTATGGCGCGAGGCTTTTTACCTGGTAGAGCAGGGTGTGATTTCCGTGGCGGACCTGGATGTGGCCATTTCCGAAGGGCCAGGACTACGTTGGGCCTTGTTGGGTCCTTTCTTGAACCTGCATTTGTCGGGCGGCGAAGGGGGCATTGCCCACGTGCTAGAACATTTGGGGCCACCCATAGAGGACTGGTGGGCAGATCTGGGTACTCCGAAACTAACCCCTGAGCTGATTGCTAAGTTGGTTGCGGGTGTAGATGACGAATTACAGTCTATGGACCAGAGCGACTTGGTGGGTAAGCGGGATCGTTTGCTGGCAGGCTTACTAAAGGCAAAAGCTAGCTAGGCATAGTTATAGTTCACGCATAAAAATACTATTAAGCACATGGCTTTTATGCCGTGTGCGGTTATTACATAAAGGAAGAAATGTGTTTGATGATGTCAGCATGAAAGGGAAGAAAGTCTTAATTACAGCCGGTGCCAGCGGGTTGGGCCTGGAAATGCTTAAGTCTTTTTTGGGTGCAGGATGCGAAGTCTTTATTTGCGATATCGATGAAAAACAGTTGGGTATCGTTCAGGCTGAATTCCCCACGGTGCATACTGCAGTCAGTGATGTATCTGACGAAGCCAGTGTTAGTGATTTATTTCAGCAGGTAAGTACTCGGTTGGGTGGCTTGGATGTTTTGATCAATAACGCCGGTATTGCTGGCCCTACTGCCTATATCGAATCCGTTACCAAAGCCGATTGGGATAGAACTCTGGATATAAATATCACTGGGCAGTTCTTGTGCGCGCGTTTGGCCATACCCATGCTAAAGGCTTCGGATGCTGGCGTCATGATCAATATGTCATCTGTTGCGGGTCATTTGGGCTACGCCGGCCGTGCACCGTATTCTGCATCCAAGTGGGCGGTTATCGGCTTCACTAAGTCGTTGGCCATAGAGTTGGGTCAGTTTGGTATACGGGTCAATGCTATTTTGCCTGGCGCTGTCGAAGGGCCACGTGTACAAGCCGTTATTGCTGCAAAAGCTAAAACTATGGGCGTGCCTGTTGATGAGTTGACGAAAACGTATGAAAGTCGGTCATCGTTGGGGCGCATGGTTACCGCTAAAGACATAGCCAACATGGCCCTATTTACCGCTAGCGGTGCAGCTAATAGTGTTACTGGGCAAGCGCTAGTGGTTGATGGCAATATGCAGTCGTTGGTATAACGCCAGCTTGTATTAGTCAGTGTGGTTTATCCGTACGCGCAAACGTTTAATCTGTCCGCGTACGGCTTTTCCTTCTAGGCGGCGGTGTTTGGATCCTAAGGTGGGCCGTGTCGCTTTACGCGTCTTTTGGACCACGCTGGCCGCATCCACCAAGGCCTGCAGGCGAATCATAGCTTCGATACGGTTTTGCTCTTGACTGCGGCTGCCTTGGGCTTTGATGACGACTAAACCATCTGCTGTAATACGGTGGTCTTGACGTGACATTAAGCTGGCTTTGATGCTGTCTGGCAAACTTGATTCCGGAATCGAAAAGCGTAGGTGGATGGCACTAGAGACCTTATTGACGTTTTGTCCGCCTGCGCCTTGGGCGCGTATGGCAGTAAAAACTACTTCATCTTCACGTACGTGTATTGCAGGCCTAGTCATGGCTGGGCCGTTGCTATGGCGAGGTGGCCGTGGCCGCCGTAAGTGTGGCGACACGACGAGCGTAGCGCTGTGCCATTACAGAGCACACCATTAATTGTATTTGATGAAAAATAATCAAAGGCAGTAAAGCGGGGCCTATAGCGCTACCAGTAAATAGTACCTGGGCCATAGGGACACCAGTAGCCATGCTTTTCTTGGATCCACAAAAAACGATGGTGATTTCATCTTCTGTGCTGAAGCTTAGTTTGCGCGATAGTATGGTGGTCAGCCCCAAAGCCAGGGCCAGCAATACGCAAGAAATAATGGTGACGATAAGCAGGGCTTTGGGCGGTACAGTTTGCCACAAACCACCCACCACTGAAGCGCTAAAAGCGGTATATACCACCAGCAGGATAGAACTTTGATCCACACTAACCAGCCAGTGGCGGTTACGGTCTATCCAGTTGCCTATCCAGGGGCGTGATAGGTGACCTGCTACAAAAGGCAGCAGTAGTTGGGCGCTAATATGAACAATTGCGCTAACCATAGAGGTCGTGCCTTGTTCTGCACTAGCATCCAGCACCAGTTTTAATAAAAAAGGAGTTAGCACTATGCCAATAATGCTAGAGGCCGAGGCGCTGCACACAGCTGCCGACACATTACCCTTGGCAATAGAGGTAAATGCAATGGCCGATTGCACAGTGCCAGGTAGTACGCATAGGTAGAGCACACCCACGTATAGGGGACTGCCTAGCAAAGGTTCTAACACGGGTTTGAACCCCCAGCCCAGTAGGGGGAACATAATAAAGGTACAGGCAAACACCAGTAGATGCAGCCGCCAGTGTGTCGCGCCCGCAATAATGGCACTACGCGATAGCTTGGCACCATGCATAAAGAACAGCAAGGCGATGGCTGCAGTGGTGATGACATCAAAGATGGCAGCGCCCACACCGTGAACAGGTATCAGGGTGGCAGCGGCAACAACCGCAATCAGGATCAGAGTGAAGTTATCGAATACTAGACGTAAGCGTTGCATAAGGGGCTATGGGAAATTAATCGTAGATATTGCCGTTTAGCAAAATAGAACGATCGACACTGCGGATGTCGGTATGGCCGCAAAACCCCATGCTGACATCTAGCTCATTGGCCATAAGTTCTAGGCTACGCAAAACGCCGGCTTCACCTTTGGCACCCAGTGCATATAGAAACGATCGGCCTATCATGGTGCCTTTTGCCCCTAAGGCTATTGCTTTTAATACGTCTTGCCCTGATCGTATGCCGCCATCCAGCCAGACTTCGATCTGGTTACCCACAGCATGAACAATGTGTGGCAATGCCGATATGGTGGATGGTGCACCGTCTAGTTGACGACCACCATGATTGGACACCACCAGGGCGTCGGCGCCGCTGTCCACAGCTAAACGGGCATCACGCGCATCCATGATGCCTTTAAGTATTAACTTACCACCCCAGCGGTTTTTGATCCATTCTATGTCTTGCCAACTTAGGGTGGGGTCAAACTGCTCGGCTGTCCAAGATGCTAGCGACGATAGGTCTTTGACGCCTTTGGCGTGTCCCACTATGTTGCCAAAGCTGCGTCTGGGTGTGCCTAGCATGCCCATGCACCAGGCAGGTTTGCTTGCTAGATTGATCAGATTGGCAAGTGTGGGTTTGGGGGGTGTGCTTAGGCCGTTACGTATGTCCTTATGACGCTGGCCTAATACCTGTAAGTCCAGAGTTAGCACCAAGGCAGAACAGTTGGCCGCTTTGGCACGGTCTATCAGTCTGCCTATGTAGTCGCGATCACGCATGACATACAGCTGGAACCAGAAAGGTTGCTGGGTATGGTCGGCAATGTCCTCAATTGAGCAAATGCTCATGGTGGATAAGGTAAACGGGATGCCGAATTTCTCGGCGGCACGCGCGCCTAGGATTTCGCCATCGGCATGTTGCATGCCAGTTAAGCCTGTGGGGGCAATGGCTACGGGCATACTTACGTCTTGCCCTACCATGCTTGAGCGCAACGAGCGATGTTCTATATCGATAGCAACACGCTGGCGAAATTTCAGTGCTTGAAAATCGGTTTCGTTGGCACGGTAGGTGGTTTCTGTCCAGGATCCTGAGTCCGCATAGTCATAGAACATGCGCGGTACGCGGCGTTGAGCCAAACGGCGAAAGTCCTCAGTGCAGGTGACTTTGGATAGTGGTCTCAAGGGTGGCCTCCAGAATGGGCAAGTGTAGTTGGTAAGTGAATTATATAGAGCACTACGAACCAGAGTGTTAACGCTTGTTTTCGGTGATTTTCCAGCTCAAGTGGGTGCGCACGGTAGGCCATTCGCTGGCGATAATGCTATAGACGCAGGTGTCTCGTAGTGCGCCATCAGGTGTGCGTAGGTGACTGCGTAATACACCATCCAGTTTGGCGCCTAGGCGTTCAATAGCGCGACGGCTTTGATGATTAAAAAAATGTGTCCGAAACTCAACAGCCAGGCAATTGAGTTGTTCAAAGGCATGGGTTAGCAGCAGAAGCTTAGCTTCTGTGTTGAGTGGGGTGCGTTGAACGCTTTGTGCATACCAGGTTGACCCAATTTCAACGCGCGGACCGCTTGCATCGATATTCATGTAGGTGGTCATACCGACGATGCGGCCACTTGGGCGGTCGATCACGGTGAATGGCACCATGCTTCCAGCCGCTAATAAGCCAAGGCGACGTTCGATTTCAGCGTGCATACGCTCGGGGCTTGGGATGTTGGTATACCAAAGCCGCCAAAGACTTCCGTCATTGACGGCGTCAATCAAATCATTTTTGTGATCTTGGGAAAGTGGGACGAGTTCAACATGCTGCCCGGTGAGCGTGCATGAGTGAATTGTATTGTTTGTCTTATCCATACAAAACAGCCTTATTCACTAGAGTCTGACGTCGCCTTGTTTTGTAAGGTTATGGGCTTGGTGACGTAATGCAGGCTCAATTGCATCGTAGAATAGAAATGGGCCTTCCATTTCTGGAAGGCCCGTATTCTGGCGCGGCTGGCAAGATTCGAACTCACGACCCCTTGGTTCGTAGCCAAGTACTCTATCCAACTGAGCTACAGCCGCTTTGGAAGAGGCATAACTATAGCACGACCTTTTTCGTTTGTCACATAGAACCGGGCTTTTATTCCAAATAATCACTCGAAATTCATCAGATTGGCTTTTTTTAGACTATGTTATGTGCTTTTGTCTTTATTAAGCTATTGTTTTTATTGTGCTTTATTTTAAATTGTAACAAATAAAATATTTTTCTGTTTTTTGGCTTATTTTGCTTTTTTTGATCAAGTTTATCTTTAATTAGGTTGATGTCTCGTATGGCGCTGCTCATAGGATGGCATTTTTCTGCGAAAACATATGAGTTTTGTCGTGTTTATTGGTTTGATCAGCATCAAGCACGAGGTCAATTGGTTGCGAGGCCGCTAAATTTTAGCGTCAGAATGACGTAAAATGTTACATAATCGATATGTTCGGTAATACTTCCAGCGCAGTAGGTTTTACGCGCTTTATTGGGATTTTCATGAAATTAAGAAATAAAATGGTGTTAAGTACTGGCTTGGCATTTGGCCTGTTCTTATTGGCATTGGTGGTGGCTTTAGCTGGGATGCAGAATACGAAAAATCGATTTCAGCAATTTATAGATATAGATCAGACCTTACTGCAAGCCGAGACCAGTATGTATGCACAAGGTCTGCAAATGGGTCAAGCTTTGCGTAACGTAGTGCTAGAACCGAATAACCGAGCCGTCTACGATGGCTTTTTAGACGTTGCCGCCAAAGAATTTGAGACCGCCTATCAGCTTGCCGTAGACGCCGCAGCTGATAACCCGGCGGTGCTAAGGTCGCTATCGGAGATCAAAAAGGTCCGTGAGCAACAAAAGCCTATACAGGCCAAGGTCATAGACTTAGCGGGCGAGCACCGTCAATCCGAAGCCATTTCCATGATAGTGCGTGAAGAGGCACCCGTATGGTTGGAACTTCGTCGTTTGTTGACGCAGTCCATAGGCGAGCATCAACAAATGGTCGAAAACGCCAAGACCGATATGACCGATTTTACGCAGAAAATGTTGATTATCAGTTTGGTGTTGGTGTTAATTGCCTTGGTGTTTGGCGGATTAATGATGGGTTGGTTAACCCGTAACGTCATGCGCCAATTGGGCGGTGAGCCTGATGATGCCGCTGCACTGGCGCGTGATATCTCCGAAGGTAATTTCTCTACCGTCGTTACCTTGCGACAGGGGGACCGTTCCAGCCTGATGTTTGCCATGCATGCCATGCAGCAGAACCTGGCTCAAACCGTACGCGAAATTCAACAAGCCGCTGACGCTATAGATACCGCAGCTACAGAAATTGCCATGGGGAACTCGGATCTGTCCTCACGTACTGAAGCCCAGGCTGCCAGTTTGGAAGAAACGGCCACGGCAATGGAGCAATTAACCAGTACGGTCAGGCAAAACGTGGATAACGCTAGGCAGGCGGATACTTTAGCTACATCTGCCTCGGGTATTGCTGGCCGTGGTGGGGATGCTGTTGCTGGCGTGGTTAATACGATGGAGTCCATTAAGGAAAGCTCGGTCAAAATTGTTGACATTATTAGTGTCATTGATGGCATAGCCTTTCAGACCAACATTCTGGCCTTGAATGCTGCGGTAGAAGCAGCACGCGCTGGCGAGCAAGGTAGGGGCTTTGCAGTGGTAGCCTCTGAAGTGCGTACCCTAGCGCAACGTTCTGCCGCGGCAGCTCGGGAAATTAAAATTCTTATCGATGATTCTGTTGCCCGTGTTCAGGCTGGTGATCGCCAAGTAGAAGAAGCGGGCGCTACCATGTCAGAAGTGGTTACGTCAGTGAAGGAAGTGGCCGTTATCATGACAGAGATTACTGCCGCCAGCGAAGAGCAAAGCGTAGGTATTAGTGAAATTGGCCAAGCCGTTACCCAGATGGACGGTGGTACCCAGCAAAATGCGGCCCTAGTTGAGCAGGCCGCTGCTGCTGCCAAAAGCCTGGAAGAGCAGGCCAGCACTCTGGCACACATTGTGGCGCGTTTTAAACTGCCTACAACAGTGACCCTGGATGTCGAAAGCCTAAGACTGGATCAAAGCTCGCGGCAAGAACCACCTCAGTTGTCTTATTAATAAGAAATGGCGTTTAAGTGATTGTGGCAGCCTTAGTGGTCAGGTACAGCATGTTGTTTTCGTGCTGGCAAACGCGACACATAATGGCTGCCATATATATAAAAGCGTAGTGGTTTGGTAGCCCATGCACCGGCGTAATCTACGCCTATGCGTGGGCTAGCTGCTATTGTGATGTCTTCCGGGGCATCTGCGGCGGCAATATAAAAGTCATCACTACATAGATCATGGCCATACATGCTGCGGTCTATGCCCATCGCTTTACACAGTCTGCCCGGCCCCCGAGTATTTACCCCATCCAAATTAGCAATAGGTTTCAGGGCGCGTAATAGCACGCCAGTACCACTGCCAATGGTGTCGGTGACTACATTCAGGCAATGATGCATACCGTAAATTAAATAGACATAGGCATAACCCGGTGGGCCGAACATGACGCGTGTCCTGGGAGTATTGCCTTTGGAACTGTGTGCCGCCAAATCTGTAGGGCCTAGGTAGGCTTCCACTTCGGTAATTTTCCCTATGCGCTCTATGCCATCTACACAATGGATTAAGAGTTTGCCTAGTAGGCTGCGCGCAACAGTTTCGGTGTTTCTATTGTAGAAATCGCGTGTAAGTTTATGCATTATGTAGGTGGATTCCCTTAGTCGGTGCAAGTTTATGCTTACTAGTCGTCGAATCAGTTGACTTCGTGTTTTTTCACCCGTAATATGGTGGCTTAGATTTTCAAGTTCGTTGAAGTTAGTACAACTTAAGTACCAGTCATAGTACTTTTTTGCTCAAATCTCTACACCTTGACAGTCTTCTATAAGAGCATGTTGCTCGTATTTTTTAGGGATTGCAAAAAATGCAAACAGAAACTGGTATTGTTAAGTGGTTCAACAACGAAAAAGGCTTCGGCTTCATCAAGCCTGAGTCCGGTGGTAAAGATTTGTTCGCTCACCACACAGACATCATTGGGACTGGCTTTAAATCGCTCGAAGAAAACCAACGCGTTTCCTTCGTAGCTGCTGAAGGCCAAAAAGGTCCTCAAGCCAAGTCGATCCAAGTTATCTAATAACTTGATCTAAAAAGGCCCACCATTAAGGTGGGCTTTTTTTATGCCTGCACCGAATGCAACAAGGTATATTTCCTATCAGATGGCAAAAAAGATGCTTGTATGCTGTTGCGCGCCAGCGTAACAAGTTCGTCGTTGCTTAGGTTCAGGGCCTGGGCGCAAGCCAAGTAGTTATCTGCAATGTAGCCGCCAAAATAGGCAGGGTCATCGGAATTGATAGTGACTAGTACGCCTGCGCGTAAAAAATGCGCTAAGTTATGTTGGCTTAAGTCAGTGACCACTTTAAGTTTTACATTAGACAGCGGGCATACCGTCAGGGGTATTTGCTGTTGGATTAGGCGCTGCATTAAGGCAGGGTCTTCTTCACTGCGTACACCGTGGTCTATACGCTCGACCCTAAGTTGGTCCAAGGCACTAGTAACATAGGATGCGGGCCCTTCTTCGCCAGCATGGGCTACTAAACGAAAGCCCAGTTCTTTACAGCGCGCAAATACACGAGTGAATTTTTCTGGTGGATTGCCATCCTCGGCAGAGTCCAAACCTATACCTATCCATAGGTCCTGATAGGTATCACGCAGTGGTAGCGCGGACTCTAGCGTTGCAAAGGCAGCAGCTTCGGATAAATGACGTAAAAAACTGAGTAGTAAATAGCTGCTCATGCCTGTGGCCTTACGCATTTCCCGTAAGGCACGGGCAATACCTGCAAAAACGGTAGCTATGGCGACACCGCGCTCTGTGTGAGTTTGCGGGTCAAACATGATTTCAGCATGGATTACGCCATCGGCATGGGCGCGATGCAGGTAAGCCATAGTCATGTCATAGAAATCATTTTCTGTGAGTAGTACGGCAGCACCAGCGTAATAAAGGTCAAGAAATGATTGTAAGTCGTCGAAGGCATAGGCCTTGCGTAAGGCCTGTACCGAAGAGTAGGGTAGTGTGATCTTATTGCGCTGGGCTAACGCAAATAATAGTTCTGGCTCTAAGGTGCCTTCGATATGTACATGCAGCTCGGCTTTAGGCAGTGCTTGAATGAATTTACTTAATGCAATGGTGCTACAGGCAGAGGATATTGACATATAAGGCCTTGATGGTAGTGATGGCCGTCATGATCAAGCTATAGCCTACTTAGGCCGACCGCCAAGCCGCCCAAGCCAATAACGCCCAGGCTACGATAAAGCAGACGCCCCCTATAGGAGTAATGGCGCCTAGCCAGCGTATGTTCGTTAGTGTCAGCGTATACAAGCTGCCGCTGAAGATCAACACACCAGCCAACATGGTTATCCCAGCATAATGCATAGTGGTCGTAGTGTAGCGGGTGCTTAAGATGGCAATCAGTAATAGGCCTAGGCCGTGTATCAGCTGATACAACACGGCGGTTTGCCATATCGCCAGCATATCTGGGCTTAGTAGTCGCTTTAATGCATGGGCACCAAATGCGCCCGCGCCTACGCCCGTTAGTAAAACTAGGGCGCCAATGATGACAAGCAAGCGTTCGGTCATGTAAATATCCTTTGTATAGGGTCATGGTAGGTGGTTTAAACCATGCGTTACTGGCTATGTGTCAGTATTATTAAGCCATGAACAAATGATTGCTAAAAACTAGAGACATTATATGGGTACAGATATTTCGGTCGAGCCACATGCAGCGGTGCCACATAACCCTTTGATTGCATCCGTTTTATATCGTGCTGGGCAGCCGCCGTTAACGGTGGCCTTGGATCAGGTGACCACTTATGTGCCAGGTGATCAGGGCTTACTCTGGGTGGGGTTGCAAGACCCAGATACCGCACTGCTGGAAAAGTTAGGTGCCGACCTGGGGTTGCAAGACAGGACAATAGAAGAGCTGATCAGCCCGCATCGTCGTCCTAAGGTCGTCGAATACGAGCAGGCCACGCTGATCGTAGCGATTACCTTGGAACTGCGTACCTTGCATCCTCATTTTGGTGATACCCAACTACTGATAGGTCGTGGGTTTTTACTCACCATACGGCGTGGCACAGCAGCAAGCCATGGCGAAATACGCAAGCAGCTAGAAGCCACACCTGGGCTGTTAAGCCGCGGTAGTGACTTTGTTGCCAGTGCCTTGTTGGATTTGATGGTAGACAGGTATACCCTGACATTAGGGACACTGGAAAAAGCCGTGGAAACCGTAGAGCAACAGTTGTTATTGCGTGGCTTTCGTGATGCCGATGTGCGCTTGTTATATCGTTACCGACGTAATTTGCTGCGCATACATACGTCCATCGCACCTATGGCCGAAGTCTGCCGTAAGGTGTCACGGGTGGAAATGGACAACATTGATGCGGAAAGTCGAGCCTATTTTGGCGAAGTCGCTGACCGTATTGTGCGTATTAATGAATTAATTAGTAGCTTGCGCGAAGCCTTGGCTTTTGCTTTCGAAGCCAGCCTCATGATAGGGCAGGTCCAGCAAACTGATACGACGCGTAAGCTGGCGGCATGGGCAGCTATTTTGGCAGTACCCACGGCCATTGCGGGTATCTATGGCATGAACTTTCATAATATGCCGGAATTAGAGTGGGTCTATGGCTACCCAGCGGTTTTGCTTGCCATTAGTGGTGTTTGTGGGTTTTTGTATTGGCGCTTCAAAAAGGTAAAGTGGTTGTAGTGAACTCCAAGGAGGTAGTCATGCATGACATGGTCTATGCAAGCACAAATCAGGTTCCCAACCTGGTGGATTACAACCTATATACAACGGATATCGTCTTGCAAGCCGCTATGCGCTGGGCACATGCGAAGACGTATCAAACCAGCCTAAGTAGTTATGGCGCAACATTAGGTACTAGTGCCAACTTTACATTAGCTCATCAGGTGAATCATTATGCTCCAGAGCTGGCCAACTATGATCGTCAGGGTAGGCGTAGTGATAGCATCGTATTTTATCCAGGTTGGCAGCAGTTTTTGGCGATGGGGTTTGGGCAGGGTCTGCATTGCAGTGCTTGGTCGCAGCCGGGTGTAGGTGCTCATGTTGCACGGGCCGCAGCGTTTCTAATGCATGGCCAGATCGAGGCCGGTTCTTTATGTCCCTTAACCATGACTGCGGCTGCTATCCCTTTATTACGCGGTGAAAGCTGGTTTGACCAGATTGCGTCACGCTTGTTTTCACGCGATTACGATGCGCGAGATATTCCTGTTGCCTTGAAACGCTCCATGATGGTTGGCATGGGCATGACAGAAAAACAGGGAGGGTCCGATTTACGTAGTAATTTGACCCAAGCAGAACCGGTGGGTGCGGCAGGGCGCGGCCGTGACTATCTGTTGCGGGGACATAAATGGTTTTTTTCATCACCCACCTCCGATGCACATTTGGTGCTTGCTAGTCACAACAATCAATTTTCCTGCTTTTACGTACCACGCTGGCTAGACGAAACACATAAAAACAATGTGTATATACAACGTATAAAAGACAAGTTAGGTAACCGTTCCAATGCCAGTGTCGAAGTTGAGTTTCATGATGCTGTGGGAATTTTGGTGGGTGAAGAAGGTAAGGGCATCGCCAACCTGGCCAGGATGGCATCGTTAACGCGGCTGGATTGTGTATTGGGTAGCACCGCCTTGCTGCGCCAGGCAGTAGTCCAAGCCATACATCATTGTCATTATCGTCATGCTTTTGGTCGTTTATTGATAGACCATGAATTAATGCAAAACGTCTTGATGGATCTGGCGCTGGAAAGTGAAGCTGCTATGGTATTGGCGATACGGATAGCACAGGCGTTTGATGAGCCTGATACACCGTTAACGCTGGCGTTTCGCCGCATACTCACCCCTGCGGCCAAGTTCTGGATCGCTAAACGCTCCATAGAGGCAATAGCTGAATGTATGGAAGTTTGGGGAGGTAATGGTTACATCGAAGACGGACCGATGGCGCGTTTATATCGTGAGGCACCGGTGAACTCCATTTGGGAGGGTTCAGGGAATATTATGTGCTTGGATGTGCTGCGAGGCCTGGAACGTCATCCAGACCAGGCCCAGGCCTTGGTGGACTATTTGGTTCAGGAAAGCCGTGCTGACGCTGTGCTGCAAGCACGTGTTATAGATCTGCAAACTGTACTGAATAGATCCGCTTCGCCGTCGCCAGGGATAGCGCGTTATGTGGCTCAGGAAATTGTTTTACTGACCCAGGCGGTGTTGTTGCTTCATTATGCTCCAGCGTATGTAGCGTCGGCGTTTATTGCCAGCCGTTTTGCTAGCGAAAGCGGTCGTGTTTATGGTGTATCTAAGCAAGTAACATCAGCGCAGGCCATAGTGTTACGGGCTTGGCCATATGGCAGTAGTTATCCTATACCTAGGGATTAACCGCCAGTGACAACACGAGTCTGGACTCTATAATGATAGCCCCAGCTTTTTGTTGGGATTACTTCATATCGTCTGGTGAATCGTTTGTATTGTCTCTTGATGAAAACTGTGCTGCGCAGGGTATTGCTAGTGTGTGCTGTCGTCGTGTTGGGTGCTTGCTCGCGCGAGCCAGTCAATAGTCCGCATGCCCAGGGTGGCGAACAAGAAAATGTGCTGTACACCGCATTTAGCCAACGCTCGCCTAAGTATTTGGATCCGGCCAGCTCGTATTCAACTGACGAAACACCGTTTACCTATTCTATTTATCAGCCACTGTATGGCTATGATTATCTGCTTAGGCCATATACGTTGGTGCCACAGGCTGCCGCAGCCATAGGTAAGCCGGTATATTTCGATGCTCAGGGTGTAGAGCTGCCTGACGATGCCCCTGGTGAACAGGTTGCATTCAGTGTCTACGATATTCCTATCAAGCCTGGGCAGTTATTTCAGCCGCACCCGGCCTTTGCCTTGGATAGTACGGGGGGGCCTAGTTACTGGCCTTTGCAGCCCAGCGACCTGGAAGGCAAGTATGCCATTACTGATTTCCCCTTGACCGGTACGCGTGAACTGACGGCTCATGATTATGTCTATGGCTTACGCCGTTTGGCTAGTCCACGCGTTATTTCACCTATCTATAGCATACTGGCAGAGCATATCGTAGGCATGCGCGCTTATGGGGATCAGCTCAAGCAGCATGATCAGGTATTACGCGAGCAAGGCCGCGACGACGAGCTTCAAGAGTGGCTGGATTTACGCCAGTCTGGATTTGATGGGGTGCAAGCGCTGGATGACCATACTTTGCGTATACGGGTGATTGGTAAGTATCCACAGTTCAAGTATTGGTTGGCTATGACATTTACCGCCCCAATACCTTGGGAAGCTGATCGCTTCTATCAGCAAGCGGGTATGGCGCAACATAATTTTTCGTTGAATACCTGGCCTGTAGGTACTGGGCCTTATATGTTGACTGAATCCCTAACTAACCGCCGCCATGTATTGCAGCGTAACCCCAATTACGCGGGTTCACCTTATCCTTGCCAGGGCGAACCCACTGATAAAGCCGAAGGCCTGTTAGATGACTGCGGCAAGCTTACGCCGTTTATTGATCGTATAGTGTTTTCTTTGGAAAAGGAAAGCGTCCCCTTAATGGGGAAATTTATTCAGGGCTATTACGATATTCCTGAAGTGGGCCGTGGCGACTATGGTGTAGCGATGCGTGTGGCAGCAGGAGACTCTGCTGAAAAGGCGTCTTTGTACAAGGATCATGGCATACAGCTACGTAGTTCTACCGAAGCCCAGGTGTCTTACCTGGGGTTTAACTGGCGTGATCCCGTGGTGGGCAAAGGCGATACCCCTGAGCAACAGGAAAAAAACCGTAAACTGCGCCAGGCAATTAGCATCGCTTTTAATTGGGAGCAGTTTGTTTCGATATTTCAAAATAACGAAGCTCAGGTCGCTTATGGGCCGGTACCACCGGGGATACCGGGTTACCAGGAGCTGCCCGCAGGCTTAAATTCGCAGGTATATACCCTGGATGGGAAGCAGGCGGTGCGTCGTCCCTTGGACGAGGCGCGCGAACTATTAGCCCAAGCCGGCTACCCCGATGGTCGCCATATAGATACGGGTAGGCCATTAATTCTTTATTTTGATTCGGCCGGTGGCATGGGTTCTAGTGCCATGCTGGACTGGATGCGCAGGCAGCTGGCTGCCATCAATATACAGTTGGAAATACGCGCCACTGACTACAACCGCTTTCAGGACAAAATGCGCCAAGGTAGCGCCCAGATGTATATGTGGGGTTGGGTAGCCGATTACCCTGATGCGGAGAATTTCTTATTCCTGCTGTATGGACCTAATGCCAAGGCAGATAATGGTGGGGAAAATGCCTCGAATTATCAAAATCCTGAATTTGATCGTTTGTTCGAGCGCATGCGTTATTTGGATGATGGCCCTGAAAAGGAAGAGCTAGTGCATCAAATGGTGGCCGTGGTTCAACATGACGCCCCCTGGATGTTTGGTTATTTTCCGAAGTCTGGCGGTGCTTACCAAGCTTGGGTTGCCAATGCCAAACCTACCCAGATGGTACGTAATACCTTGCAGTATTACCGTTTGGATTCCGCTATGCGGGCGCGCCTGCTAGACGGCTGGAATATGCCGGTGTGGTGGCCTTTGTGGGCGGCTGGCGGTGTATTGCTGTTTATTGGGCTATTGGCCTGGCGAGTGGCCGTACGCCGTGATCGGGCAACGGCTTTAGGCACCCAAGACAAGGGGCAACCATGACAGCGTATATCGTACGACGCATACTTTACGGGTTTTTAATTTTATTAGGCGTCAATGTATTGACGTTTATCTTGTTCTTTGCAGTCAATACCCCTGACGACATGGCCCGTTTATCGATAGGAGGGCAGCGTATTAGTCAGGAGGCTGTCGATAAATGGAAGGTGGATCGGGGCTACGATAAACCATTGTTTTTTAATGCTGAGGCTCAGGGTACTCAGCAGCTAAGCGACACCATATTCTTTGCGCGCTCCGTGCCTTTGCTGCGCTTCGATTTTGGTTTCTCTGACGAGGGCCGCGATATTAACTACGAGATCGCAACGCGTATGGGGCCTAGTTTGGCACTGGCATTACCAACGTTTGCGTTAGGCTTGTTGGTGAGCGTGTCCTTTGCCTTGATGCTGGTGTTTTTCAAGGGGACGCGACTGGACTTTGCTGGCGTGGTGGTATGTGTGGTGCTGCTGTCCATTTCGGGCTTGTTCTACATTATTGCTGGGCAGTGGTTGTTTGCCAAGGTGTTGCGTTGGGTACCGTATTCAGGTTTTGTCGATGGTTGGGGCAGTATACGGTTCTTGTTATTGCCAGTGTTCATCGGCATAGTGTCAGGCTTAGGTGCCGACGGCAGATTTTATCGTACGCTATTTCTGGAAGAATCCAGCAAAGACTATGTGCGTACGGCTCGTGCCAAGGGCTTGTCCGAACGTATCGTGTTGTTCAGGCATATTTTGCGTAATGCCATGTTGCCCATATTGACTGGTACCGTGTCGGCGATTCCGTTGCTATTCATGGGTAGCTTGATTTCCGAATCATTTTTTGGAATACCCGGTCTGGGCAGCTACACCATAGACGCTATTAATGCCCAGGATTTCTCCATAGTAAGGGCTATGGTGTTCCTGGGGTCAGCCTTATACATTGTTGGTCTGGTATTGGCCGATATTTCCTATACCGTGGCCGATCCACGTGTACGGTTCGAGTAGCCTATGCCTAGTTTTGTGTTTTTGTGGACTGACCTTTTTGTATTTGCCTTGGTGTTGACCGTTGTTATGTATGGCATCAAGGTAACGCGTAGCCCAGCCTTGCGTTCTGCCTGGTCCAGCGTGGCACGTACACCGTCGGCCATGTGTGCCGCTGTGATTTTGTCGTGTTTTGTACTGCTAGCAGTGCTGGACTCTGTGCATTATCGGCCCTTGTTGCCAACTGTCGCCGACACACCCCAGACACAGGGGCCAGTGTATTCACCTGTTTTGCGTTCTGCCCTGGACGACCTCTTGTCCTTGACCCAGTTGGTCAATCGCGAGACTACGTATTCAGCGCCTTTGGCGGTACGTCAGTTCACCAAAGAAACCGAACTCATCAATGGCCAGCCGGTACGCGACTTCCCTCGGTTGAAATATGCTGGAACTCGTTTGCACGATGAAGCCGACAGGCTAACGGATATCTATCAACGACTGGCTTGGGGTGCGGTGGGTGGCTTAGCAGTGTGCTTGTTAATGGCGGGTGTGATCACTGTTGGGCACTGGCGTGGTGACCGCAGCTTACGCCAGGCCTGGGCGATTTGGTGGCAAGGCAATACCGATATCCCGTGGCGGGCTATGTGGCTGACCTTGTCAGCAGTGGTGTTACTACTTTCATGTGCTTTGGCGTTAAGCACTAACTACCATGTGCTTGGCACAGACCGTACGGGTAATGATGTCCTTTGGCAATCCATTAAGGGGATACGTACGGCTTTGGTCATAGGCACGTTGACGACGGTGGCTATGCTGCCGCCAGCATTAACGCTGGGGATCGCGGCGGGCTACTTTAAAGGTAGGGTGGACGATATTATTCAGTATATATACACCACCCTAACGTCCATACCGGGTGTGTTGTTGATAGCGGCCTGTGTATTGATGATGCAAGTATATATAGATAATAATCCCAACTTATTTGATACCGTCGCAGCCAGGGCGGACTTGCGTTTGTTCTTGCTATGTATGATTTTGGGCTTGACTGGCTGGGCAGGCTTATGTCGTTTGCTGCGTGCAGAAACCCTTAAGTTGCGCGAATTGGAATACGTGCAGGCAGCACGCGCTTTTGGGGTTAGCCATTGGCGCATTATGCGTCGTCATTTATTGCCCAATGTCATGCATATCGTCATGATCACGATGGTGCTGCAATTTTCTGGTCTGGTGCTATACGAGGCCGTGTTGTCCTACTTAGGCATAGGTGTGGATCCCAGTACACCATCGTTTGGCACCATGATAGATGCAGCGCGTTTGGAAATGTCCAGAGACCCCATGATATGGTGGAACCTGCTAGCGGCCTTTGTATTCTTGCTGGCTTTAGTATTGTCAGCAAATATTTTTGCCGATGCCGTGCAAGATGCGTTTGATCCACGCACCCGCCGTTTGCGTTTGCCACGTGGTTCTATGGCCAGGGCTCCAAAGGACACTCTATGATGGCGACTACACCCCGTAATGATGGTCGCGATCCTGTCCTGTCCATTGACGAGCTGACCGTCAAGATAGCCAGTGATGCTGGCATCGTTACAGCGGTTCAATCCTTGGGAATATGTATAAAACGCGGCCAGACTTTCGCCTTGGTGGGTGAGTCTGGTTGCGGTAAAAGCATGACGGCCTTGGCGTTATTGCGCTTATTACCAGAGGCAGGTTGGATTGCTGGCGGCAGTGTATATCTGGACGATGTGGAACTGAACCAACTGCCTGAGCATGGGATGCGTCGTATACGTGGTGGTGGCATAGGGATAATTTTCCAAGAACCCTCTACCAGCCTTAACCCTGTCATGACAATAGGGCGCCAGCTTGAAGAAACGTTGCGTGCCCACACTAGTTATCGCGGTGCAGCCTTGCGTGAACGCGCTTTATGGTGGCTGCAACGGGTAGGAATACCTGAAGCGGCTAAGCGTATTCATGACTATCCATTTCAGTTCTCTGGTGGTCAGAAACAGCGCATAATGATCGCGATAGCCTTAGCGGCAGAACCACGCTTATTGGTTGCTGATGAGCCCACCACGGCTCTGGATGTGACAGTACAGGCTCAGATTTTGGATTTATTAGCCGATATACAGCAAGAAATGGGCTTGGCGATTTTATTGATTACACATGACCTAGCTGTGGTAAAAAATGTGGCTGATCACGTCGCTTTGATGCGGGCAGGTAAAATCTTGGAAACCGTGGATGCAGTTACATTTTTTTCAGCGCCCGACCATCCTTATGCACGTCAATTAATTGCCGCTGTGCCTAATTTTGCCAAGCGTGGTCGTCCTTTATCTGCCCCAGCACTCGAGTCTTTAGAAAATCCCGTTGCCACAGTGGCTGCAGCGATCAGGAAGCCTGTGGAGCTTCAGGTTGCACCGTTATTGTCAGTTAGGGATTTGTCTGTGGCATATAGGCAGCAGGGTGGGTTTTGGAGCAAGCAGGTTCCGGTTACACCGGTGGTCAATGGCGTGTCATTTGACTTGTATGCCGGTGAAACCTTGGCCTTACTGGGCGAGTCCGGTTGTGGAAAAACCACGTTGGCTAAGGCATTACTGCGTTTACTGGAAAAGCAGGCTGTCGTTAGTGGACTAGCCTTACTTGGCGATCAAGACATACTTAAGGCCCAAGGGGCACGTTTGCGCCAATTGCGTCAGTCCATCCAAATTGTGTTTCAAGATCCTTATGCATCATTGGATCCGCGCATGCCGGTAGGCGAAATCCTGGATGAAGGCTTGGCTGCCTTGCGCCCAGACAGGTCTAGGGCTGATAGGTCAAAGGCAATACAAGGTTTGCTGGACCGTGTTGGGCTACCAGCCAATACGATAGACCGTTATCCTCACGAGTTTTCAGGTGGACAGCGTCAGCGTATTGCCATAGCGCGCGCTTTGGCGGTAGAACCTGCTGTGTTGATCTGTGATGAGCCAACTTCTGCATTAGATGTATCCGTGCAAGCACAAATTCTGGACCTACTGAATGACTTGCAGCGCGAACTGAATATTGCGTATTTATTCATTACGCATAATTTTGGTGTGGTTGAGTACCTATCGGATCGAATTGCCGTTATGGATCAAGGCAAGCTGGTCGAGGTGGCCGATACGCCAACAGTGCTGGCCGCGCCTGCTCATGCATTGACACGCCGCTTACTGCAGGCGGTTCCCCGTTTTTAGCAACGCCAAGCGATATAATGGTTTCCGCGTTGCGCAATGTGTGCAAGACCAGCGTCGCTGGTTGAACGCACTTTGGTGTGGATGTTATGTCATTAAAAGTATTCGATCTTTATTGCGATCAGGGCCATGTTTTCGAAGGTTGGTTCGGGGCTGCAAATAACTATGAAACGCAGCAGGAGCAAGGGTTAATCAGCTGTCCTGTATGCGCTAGCCGTGTCATTGGCAAAAAACTATCTGCGCCTAGACTTAATGTCAGTCATTTACGTAATCCCAGCGTAGAGCCTGCTGCGCAAGCAAGCAGCCAAAACGCGGTCGCGCCAGGGGCAGCGATGCCTGCACCGGCCTCGGTAGAAAAACTACAGGCAGCGGTTTACCGGCATATGCGCGAGCTGGTAAGTAAAACAGAAAATGTGGGACCGCAGTTCAGCCAAGTGGCACGCAGTATGCACGAAGGGGATACGCCAGCGCGACCTATACGTGGCACAGCCACAGAAGATGAACGCCAGGAATTAGTCGAAGAGGGCATAGCCGTTATGCCCATACCCGACTTTCTGGATGATGACCGCCTGCAGTAACGCATTTTGCGTAGACGGCGGTCATTCCAGACACGAGGTTTACATCACGCGACTGCGGTATTCGTTTGTGCGAGTATCGATTTCGATTTTATCGCCAATTTCACAAAACAGCGGTACGCTGATGTCCATGCCGGTGCTAAGCTTAGCGGGCTTTAGGACTTTACCGGAAGTGTCGCCACGGACAGCAGGTTCGGTGTAATCAATTTCACGAACAACAATAGTGGGCATTTCTACGGATATGGCCTTACCTTCGTAGAATACGACCTGAACTTCCATGTTTTCTTCCAGATAGTTGATGGCGTCACCCATGTTATCGGCTTCAACTTCGTACTGGTTGTACTCTTCGTCCATGAAAACATACATGGGGTCGGCGTAGTAGGAGTAAGTGCATTCTTTGCGATCAGGGGCGACCACAGTGAATTTTTCATCGGCTTTGTAGACGGATTCGCTAGGCGAGGCGGTCAGCAGGTTCTTGAATTTCAGTTTTACAACAGCCGAGTTACGGCCTGATTTGTTGTATTCGGTACGTTGTACGACGAGTGGATCGTTGCCCACCATAATCACGTTACCTACGCGCAATTCTTGTGCGGTTTTCATATCTTAAAAAACTCCGGATTAAATTGCTCCAGTAGGTATCACACTAGGACCGGAGCACAATTTTAGCTAACCCGGCATTTTAACCTGTTCGCTGCATTTGCGTGCAAAAAGTGATTAGATTGGTGACCAAGTCGTCTTGAGCCGCTAGCATAGTAGAAAGTTCTTGACTGCAAGCTTGCCAAGCATGCCAGTCTTTGGGCTGTAAGGCTTGGGTCAATGTGCTTTCAAAATCAGTGGCACTGCCGGTGTTCCAGTGTGTCATAAGTTGGGCAATGCTGTCGGGATAGTCGCTGCGTTGTAACCAGGCCTGTAGCTTGATTAAGTGGGTGTTTTCATCTTGATGATAGATTTGCCAGACCAAAGGTTTGCTCGCCCATAAAGCGCGTACCAGGCTGTCTTCACCGCGCACAAAATTCAGGTCGCTAGACCATAGCAAGTGGTCAAAGGCGGGTTGATCAATAAAGGGTATATGGCATAAGCGCACATGGTCTGTGGGATGCTTATACAGGTCTGGACAGACGCCAACCGGGGCCAATACCACGCTAGGTTTTGGGTCGTTGGCTAGACTGGCCAATAAACTGGATACGGGCGCGTCAGGATAGCAAAACAACATAACTTGGCGGGCCCCTGAGCGTAAGGCCTGCAAAGCATTGGCATCCAAGCCTAGACCCTGTAGTAGCTGCCAGCGCTGTTCGGTGTCAGCCAGCCATTCGTCGCGTTTTTGTAATAGCTGGATTTCGCGTAGTAGTCCGCCAGTTGATGGTGTGAATCCAGGAAAGAAAAAGTATTTTTTTAGGCCATTGCCTTGCACCGAAGGCAGAGCATGACAGGACTCTACCCAGGACTCGGCACTTAGGTATTCAAGATTGATCCAGATACTATGCTGCTGGCGCATGGCCTGGATAAATTCTGCGGGTGGATTGCAGGCAAAGGCTTCGATTACCACTGGGTGGGGACACACAGATGGCGTTGCTGCGTTCCAGTGCACAATGTCGATATTTCCCAAAGATTGGCTACTGCGTAAGGGATCTATGCCCTTGGCAATACGATGAAAACTGTTTAGGTCGTCTACCCACAGGCGTACCCTTTGGGTACCAGTGCTAGCCGCTAATTGCCTGGCTAGCCGCCAGCACACGCCGATATCGCCAAAATTATCGACAACACGACAAAAAATATCAAATGACTGTGAAGCTGGTGACATGCACTGGTCCGAACGGGGGATTAATGAAACTGAACTGGATCCATGACGGTTTCATCAGGGAGTTCGGGATGTTCCATTTCACCAGCGGCATCGGGGAAGCTAGGGGCGCCGCAGTCGTCACAGAATTCAGCGGGGTATAGCCCAGGTAAACGACGAATTTCAGTTAGCCCCAATTCTTTGAGCAAAGCGGTAATTTCATCAGGTACGGCGATATAGTCTGAATCCATCATTTCTGGTAGCGCTTCTTCTTTGCTAAGTACCGGCCAGATACAACCATAGACTACCCGGTTATCTTGAAGAGTACTGAAGCCTACGCGGTATTCTTGGATTGCAGCATCGCCACAGCCCACGATAACTGCCCGTAGTTCGTCAGGAGGCAAGTTTGCTGCTGTTTGCAACCAGGTAACTGCGGCTTTTAACGACATGGGCCGTATGCGGCGATCGGCTTCGCGGCTGTTGTTGTAGAAGGCACCTGGTAATAAGTATTCCGACTGACAGCCAGTAAATATCGTGGCTAGTGTGGTGTTGGCGGTTTGGCCCCACAGGTTCAGGCTATCAATGCGAGCCGATAAAGGTTTGGTCTGGTCGGCTTGCCAGCGAAATAGTGGAGCGCCTTTGGGCACCACGATAGCACCCACAATAAACCGTGCATCGGCCAACATGCCATCTTCCAGGGGGAGTTCGCCAACCGGTGCTGCTTCAGTGCTAGCGTTCAAAGCCTGTAGCGCGATACGCTGGGTCCATTGTCGGGTTTCTTGGAACGATTGTGGCATTTGGTCAAAGTTGACCAGTTGCGGCAGTAGTGCCAGTTTGACATCATCGGCCAATACGCTGGCTTGTAATGCTGCGGTCAGCGTTTGATGTTGTTTGGGGTCTAGCATGCCATCGGGCAGGCGGTAGCGTGTCCAGGCCACTATGGGTGCCGAAATTAACAAGGCATCGTAGTCTTGGCCATTATGATGGATTTGTGCTGATTCCGAGCAGGTTTCAGCGTGCTCGAACAGAATTTCATAGCCTTCAAGTTCGCCGGCCAGCATATAGTCTAGGACAGACTCTATGGTTTTGTTTTTGCGACCTAATAGCACCTTGTTCAACAAGGCATCCAGTAGGTGCTCCCAGTGCAGGTCTTCCAGGCGGCTGCCCGACAGATTCAGCGCCTGGACTAGCGCCAGCAGACGCTGAGCGTCGCGGGTCAGACGGGGTAGTGTGGTAGCAGACATATGCAGCAATTAAAAAAGCCATTGGGGGTTCTAGTGTAACGCTTGAGCACATAAAAAAACTCCCGACAAAAGCTGTCGGGAGTTTTATAGCCGTTAAGCGCTTTAAGGCGCTGTAATTGGCTTAGACGCTGACGGAATCGGCTATTTCTTTGAAGTCTTCGATTTGATCGAAGTTCATATAGCGGTAGATTTCGTCACCGTGAGCATCCAGAACCCCCATGTCTTTCATGTACTCCTCTTTTGTAGGAATACGGCCCAGACGCGAACAAATAGCGGCTAGTTCGGCTGAGCCCAGGAAGACGTTGGCATTCTTACCCAGACGGTTGGGGAAGTTACGGGTGCTAGTGGACATGACGGTTGCCCCTTCGCGTACCTGTGCCTGGTTACCCATGCACAATGAACAACCTGGCATTTCCATGCGTGCACCCGCACCACCTAATACACCATAGTGGCCTTCTTCAGTAAGCTGTTTCTGGTCCATTTTGGTAGGAGGAGCCATCCACAATTTGACTGGGATATCGCGCTTGCCTTCCAGCAGTTTTGATGCTGCACGGAAGTGACCAATGTTGGTCATGCAGCTGCCAATAAACACTTCGTCGATAACAGTGCCGGAGACTTCGGACAAGGTTTTTACGTCGTCAGGGTCGTTAGGGCAGGCAACGATGGGTTCGTGTACGTCGGCCAGATCAATTTCGATAATGGCGGCGTATTCAGCATCGGCGTCGGGTTTCATCAGCTGAGGATCGGCCAACCAGGCTTCCATCGCTTTAATACGACGACCCAATGAGCGCTCGTCTTCGTAACCGTTGGCTATCATCCATTTCAGCAGGGTAATGTTGCTGTTGATGTATTCAATAATGGGTGCTTTATCCAGATGTACTGTGCAACCTGCAGCTGAACGTTCAGCGGATGCATCGGATAGTTCGAATGCTTGTTCAACTTTTAGGTTAGGTAAGCCTTCAATTTCCAGGATGCGGCCCGAGAAAATGTTCTTCTTGCCTTGCTTTTCGACAGTTAGCATGCCGTTGCGTATGGCGTACAGCGGGATGGCATTGACCAGGTCACGCAGCGTGACGCCAGGTTGCAATTCGCCCTTGAAGCGTACCAGTACCGATTCTGGCATGTCTAAAGGCATAACACCTGTAGCAGCAGCAAACGCGACCAGTCCAGACCCAGCTGGGAAGCTGATGCCTATAGGGAAGCGAGTGTGTGAGTCACCACCAGTACCTACGGTATCAGGCAGCAGCATGCGGTTCAACCACGAGTGGATGATACCGTCGCCAGGGCGCAATGAAATACCGCCACGGGTGCTGATGAAGGCGGGGAGTTCGTGATGGGTTTTTACGTCCACAGGTTTTGGGTAGGCAGCAGTATGGCAGAACGATTGCATGACTAAGTCGGACGAAAAGCCTAAGCATGCCAGGTCTTTGAGTTCGTCGCGTGTCATGGGGCCAGTCGTGTCTTGGCTACCTACGGATGTCATGCGAGGTTCACAGTAGGTACCGGGGCGTACGCCTGTACCTTCAGGCAGTCCGCAAGCGCGACCCACCATTTTTTGAGCCAAGGTATAACCTTTGCCAGTATCTATGGGGCTAACGGGCAGGCGGAACTGTGTGGATAGCGGTAGACCCAAGGCTT
The DNA here is from genome assembly GCA_013416485.1 of Alcaligenaceae bacterium. Classification (GTDB taxonomy): domain Bacteria; phylum Pseudomonadota; class Gammaproteobacteria; order Burkholderiales; family Burkholderiaceae_B; genus JAGOAJ01. Next base: position 107,780 of record JACCEO010000006.1, on the reverse strand, counting down.
CGCGAGCGCGAGCTGTCAGGCCACGGCCTATGATCAAAGGAATACGGCCACCAGCACGTGCTTCGTCAAACAAGACATCAGATTTGACTTGGAATTCGGCGATGACTTTGCCGTCTTTCAAGGCTTTACCTTCGTAGGGACGTAGTTCGATTACGTCACCCATGTGCATTTCCGATACGTCCAGCTCGATAGGCAGGGCACCGGCATCTTCCATGGTGTTGTAGAAAATAGGAGCAATTTTGCTGCCCAGGCAAACACCACCAAAGCGTTTGTTAGGTACGAAAGGGATGTCTTCGCCAGTAAACCAGAGAACCGAGTTGGTGGCTGATTTACGCGATGAGCCTGTACCGACCACATCGCCCACATAGGCAATGGTATGGCCTTTTTCTTTCAGGCTTTCCAGGAATTTGATGGGGCCAATTTTTCCGGGCTCGTCGGGGGTGATGCCGTCGCGAGGGTTTTTCAACATGGCTAGGGCGTGCAGCGGGATATCCGGGCGGCTCCAGGCATCGGGTGCTGGCGACAGATCGTCAGTGTTAGTTTCGCCAGTGACTTTGAACACTGTGAGTGTCAGGCTTTCTGGGACTTCAGGACGGCTAGTGAACCATTCTGCGTCGGCCCAGCTTTGCAAGATGGCTTTGGCGTATGTGTTGCCTTGATCGGCTTTTTCTTTGATGTCGTGAAAGGCATCAAAAACCAGTAGGGTTTTTTTCAAGGCTTCTGCAGCGACGGGAGCCAGCTTGTCGTTGTCTAGCAATTCGATCAGTGGGGTAATGTTGTAACCACCCAGCATGGTGCCCAGCAATTCTGTAGCGTGTTCTGGGCTGATCAGAGGGCAAACTTCCTTGCCCAAGGCCACAGCGGCCAGGTAAGAGGCTTTGACTTGTGCGGCGTCGTCAACACCGGCAGGTACGCGGTGAGTGAACAGATCTAGCAGGTAGGCATCTTCGCCAGCGGGCGGAGCCTTAAGCAATTCAATCAAGTCAGCAGTTTGTTGCGCGGACAGCGGCAGGGCAGGAATGCCCAGAGCGGCGCGTTCGGCAACGTGTTGGCGATAGGTAGTTAGCATAAGTAGGACCCTTGTGGTGGGAAGGCAAAAATAGGAGAGATGCGCGCTATTGTAAAAGGAAGTGCGAGCAGAATCAAATGTCTTATATCTTATATAAGACTGAAATGTAAGTGATAAGTTCCCACCCCCTGGTATTAAGACTGGGGGCGGCTTATTTCACAGGGAGCACTGGATTGGTGTGTGTGCTAGGCGATGAGGTCCTGGTATTCAGGATGGCGGTTTAGGTAGGCCTGAGTGTATGAACAGACGGGTTTGACTTTCCAGCCTTGGTTACGGGCCATATCTAAAGCAAACTTGGTTAGATCGGCAGCTATACCGCGGCCAGCCAAAACGGATGGCACTTCGGTGTGTGTTAAAGACAACACATTGTTTTCAAGACGATAGTCCAGCACGGATAATGCGCTGTCTTCTATCCATTGAAAACGTTGACGATCAGTGTTGTGTTCTATAGCGCGGCTCATGGCAGTTCCTGAAGGTAAGTAAGCTGGATGATTGTAAGTGTAAGCGTTTAAATAATGTAGAGGTCGATGTACTCGTGCACGGGCATGGCTTCAAGGCGTGACAAGTCCAAAGAAACATCTAAAATTCTTTGTTGTTGTTTCGCTGGAAAGCGGCGAGCCAGATTGATACGAAACTTCTCTTCTAATAATGATAGCCCTTGTTCACGGCGGCGTCTGTGGCCTATAGGGTATTCGCATAAGACTTCAGGGAGCTGGCTGCCATCATGAAGTTCCAGTGTCAGGGCATTGGCAATAGAGCGTTTGTCGGGGTCGTGATAGTCGGTCGTCAGGGTTGGGTCTTCTACGCAAACAATCTTGGCGCGTAAAGCGTCAATTCTGGGGTCGCTGGCCACATTGTCTTCGTAGTCGGCAGCGGTTAGTCGTCCAAAAATTAAGGGGACAGCCACCATATACTGTACGCAATGGTCGCGATCGGCAGGGTTATTCAGCGGGCCGGTTTTATCAATGATGCGTATGCAAGCGGCATGGGTACGTACCGTTATTTTTTTAATATCGCTATCGGTTTTGCCCATTGCCTGTAGCGTTTGGTGCAAAGTCATGGCCGCTTCGACGGCAGTTTGTGCATGAAATTCGGCAGGATACGATATTTTAAATAATATATTTTCCATGACATAGCTGCCATAGGGGCGCTGAAAGCGAAACGCTTGGCCGCCAAACAAGACATCGTAAAAACCCCAGGTTTTGGCGGTCAATACGAATGGATAGCCCATTTCACCGGTTTGGGCAATTAAGGCTAAACGTACGGCTCGACTGGTGGCATCGCCAGCTGCCCAGCTTTTGCGACTACCGGTATTGGGTGCATGACGATAGGTACGTAAGCTATGGCCATCTACCCAGGCTTGGGATACCGCATTGATGGCTTCGTCTCGCGATAGTCCTAGTAACAGGGCTACTACGGCCGTTGAAGCGACTTTGACCAGTATCACGTGGTCCAGGCCTACCTGGTTAAACGAGTTTTCTAATGCCAAGCAGCCCTGAATTTCGTGGGCCTTAATCATGGCGTTCAGCACATCCAGCATGGTCATAGGGGGCTTACCTACCGCAACTGCATTGCGGGATAACCAGTCGGCGGTTGCCAATATGGCGCCCAAGTTGTCGGACGGGTGGCCCCATTCGGCAGCTAGCCAGGTATCGTTGAAATCCAACCAGCGCACCATAGTCCCGATATTAAAGGCGGCTTGTACGGGGTCCAGTTCAAATCGTGTGCCTGGCACGCGAGCGCCATTAGGCACGATAGTCCCAGGTGTTATAGGTCCTAGTAATTTGGTGCAGGCGGGATAGTCCAGTGCTTCCAGGCCGCAGCCCAGCGTGTCTAGTAGACAGTTGCGTGCAGTGTCGCGCGCTAGTTCACTGGTAATGGAGTAATCAAGTACGTAATCAACGATGTCGACTAGTACTTGATCTGGGGTAGGGCGAAGTGTAGAGGCCTGGCCAGACATGATATTTCCTGTGCTGGCCGGGACTTCTAGTTAGCAAGGTTTACTTGCGTTTTTCCAGAGGAACGAATTCCTGATTATCCGGACCAACATAATTTGCTGTGGGGCGGATAATTTTGTTGTCGACACGCTGTTCGATAATGTGCGCCGACCAGCCAGCGGTGCGGGCAATTACGAATAGCGGCGTGAACATTGCTGTAGGTACTCCCATCATATGATAAGAAACGGCAGCGAACCAGTCCAAGTTGGGGAACATTTTTTTGGCGTCCCACATCACTGTTTCCAGGCGTTCGGCGATGTCGAACATTTTGGTGTTGTTCTGTTTCGTGGATAGCGTACGAGCCACCTCTTTGATGACCACGTTGCGCGGATCGGACACGGTGTAGACCGGGTGACCGAAGCCTATGATGACTTCTTTGTTGGCTACGCGTGCGCGGACATCGGCTTCAGCGTCGTCAGGAGAGTCGTAACGCTTCTGAATTTCAAACGCTACTTCGTTGGCGCCGCCATGTTTAGGACCACGTAGGGCGCCTATGCCGCCAGCAATGGCGGAGTACATGTCGGAACCTGTACCAGCAATGACGCGACTGGTGAAGGTGGAGGCGTTGAATTCGTGTTCAGCGTATAGATTCAGTGACGTATTCATGGCACGCACCCATTCTTCGCTAGGTGGCTTGCCGTGCAGCAAGTGCAGGAAGTGGCCGCCTATGCTGTCGTCGTCGGTTTGTACGTCGATGATCTGCCCATTGTGGCTGTAGTGATACCAGTACAGCAATGCCGAACCCAGGTTAGCCATCAGACGATCTGCGATGTCACGAGCGTCGGGCAGGTTGTGGTCGTCTTTTTCAGGCAGCACGCAACCGAGTACGGATACGGCGGTGCGCATTACGTCCATTGGGTGGCTGGCTGCTGGCAGTGCTTCTAGGGCCAGTTGCAACTGATTGGGCAGACCACGCAGGCTGCGCAGTTTTTGTTTGTAAGCTTGCAGTTCAGTTTTGTTGGGCAGTTTGCCGTGAACTAGCAGGTGGGCGACTTCTTCGAATTCGCAGGTGTTTGCCAGATCCAGGATGTCGTAGCCACGATAGTGTAGGTCGTTACCGCTTAGGCCTACAGTACATAGCGCAGTGTTACCGGCAATAACGCCAGATAGCGCAACAGATTTTTTGGCACGTGGGCCAGGTGTAGCGTCTTTTTTTTCAGAAACAGACATTGTGTGTCACCTCGTGAATGTTATTTTGATTTGCTTTGTTGAAACAGCGTATCTAGACGGGATTCAAAATCGTGGTAGCCGATACGGTCATACAGTTCTTCGCGTGTTTGCATGCTGTCAATCACGTTTTTCTGATGGCCGTCGCGTCGGATGGCGGTATATACCGTTTCAGCGGCTTTGTTCATGGCGCGGAAAGCAGACAGTGGGTACAAGACCATGCCTACATCAACACTGGCCAGCTCAGGTACAGTAAATAACGGTGTTTGACCGAATTCAGTGATGTTGGCTAGCACAGGCACTTTCAGCGTGGATGTGAATTTTTTGTAAGTCTCTAGGTCATAGGAGGCTTCAGCAAAAATCGCATCAGCACCAGCTTCAACGCAAGCAATGGCGCGCTCTAGGGCAGCATCTACACCATCGACGGCAATCGCGTCGGTACGCGCAATAATAAAGAAGTCACTGTCAGTACGGGCATCTACTGCCGCTTTGACGCGGTCAGCCATTTCCTGAGTGGTGACAATTTCCTTGCCTGGACGATGGCCACAACGCTTGGCACCGACTTGGTCTTCAATGTGGCAGGCGGCAGCGCCGAATTTGATTAGGCTTTTAACGGTACGGGCGATGTTGAATGCCGATGGACCGAAACCGGTGTCTATATCGACCAGCAGAGGCAGGTCGCACACGTCAGTAATGCGTCTGACGTCAGTCAGGACATCATCTAGTGTGTTGATGCCTAGGTCGGGCAAACCCAGAGAGCCGGCCGCAACGCCTCCGCCCGAGAGGTAAATGGCTCGGTATCCGGCGCGTTTTGCCAACAGTGCGTGATTGGCGTTGATAGCGCCTATGATTTGCAGGGGTTGTTCTTCCCTGAGGGCTTGGCGAAACAACGCGCCAGCGGAAGCGGTACGGGACATAGTGATCTCCGGTAAATAGTTAGATTATTTCAGCAGGTCTTGCACGCCATCGCGTTCTTCAAGCAGTTCGTTCAGCGTGAAGTCCATGCGTTCGCGTGAGAATGCGTCGATTTCCAAGCCTTCAATACGAGTATATTCGCCGTTGGCTGTGGTAACAGGTACACCATAGATGATGCCTTCGGGAATGCCATAGGAACCATCGGAAGGTATGCCCATAGTTACCCATTTGCCGTTAGAGCCCAGCACCCAGTCACGGATGTGGTCTATGGCAGCGTTGGCGGCTGATGCTGCAGAAGATAGGCCGCGTGCTTCGATGATGGCGCCACCACGTTTGCCTACGGTAGGAATAAAGGTGTCGCGATTCCAGGCTTCATCGTTGATGATGTCGGTCAGGCTGGCACCATTCACTGTGGCAAAACGGAAATCTGGGTACATGGTGGGTGAGTGATTGCCCCACACGACCAGTTTTTCGATATCAGCAACAGCCTTGCCTGATTTGGCAGACAGCTGTGACAAGGCACGGTTGTGATCCAGGCGCAGCATGGCGGTGAAGTTCTTTGCAGGCAGGTCGGGGGCCGACTTCATTGCAATGTAGGCATTGGTATTGGCAGGGTTACCCACAACCAGTACTTTGACATCGCGGCTGGCTACGTCGTTCAGTGCTTTGCCTTGTGCGGTAAAGATTTGGGCGTTGACTTGCAACAGGTCTTTGCGCTCCATGCCAGGTCCGCGTGGGCGAGCACCTACCAGCAAGGCAACGTCGACATCCTTGAATGCGTCGCGTGCATCGCTATGTGCGCTCATGCTTTGCAATAAGGGGAAGGCACAGTCATCCAGTTCCATCATCACGCCTTTCAGGGCGTTTTGGGCTTTTTCGTCTGGAATTTCCAATAGCTGCAATATGACGGGCTGGTCTTTGCCTAGCATTTCACCGGAGGCGATACGGAATAGCAGGGCATAGCCGATTTGGCCGGCAGCACCGGTAACGGCTACACGCATGGCGGGTTTGGACATGGATGGGTCTCCCAAGAGGTAAAACAAAAATGAGGTATAAACAGCTGCTAGTGTAAATCTTTTGGCCGCTATTGGAGCAGCGCGAGCGCGTAAGTAGTGCCGCGAAGAATATCGGAATATTTTCCGCGCGTCAAACATCTTATATCTTATATAAGACAGAAGAGTGTTAGACAGAAATCGTTGTACATGCCAAAATGCGGTGTTCACTTCCATTCATTAATTAATGCGTTTCTATGTCCGATATCCTTCCGCCTGATCGGGTCAGCCATGATCCAGCCCGTTCTGTCGGCAGTGCCGCTTTTAGTCCGCTGTATCAGCAGATCAAAGGGCTGTTACTGCAAAGTTTGGACAGGGGCGAATGGAAACCAGGTGAATCCATACCCAGTGAATTTGATTTGGCAGCCCGCTTTCAGGTCAGCCAAGGTACGGTACGCAAAGCCATAGACGAATTAGCTGCAGAAAACCTGTTGCTCAGACGTCAAGGCAAGGGTACATTCGTGGCAACTCATAACGAAGCAAAAGTTCGTTACCGGTTTTTGCGTTTAACCCCTGACGATGGCAAGTTACCTGTTACTGGCAGTAAAGTACTAGAGTGCCGTCGGGTGCGGGCACCCGCCGATATCGCTGCATTGCTAGAACTACGTACCGCCGATATGGTGATCAATATGCGGCGGCTGTTGTCTTTTGATCAGGCTCCCACTATTTTGGACGACATCTGGTTACCTGGATCAGTATTTCGTGGTCTGACTGCTGACTCCATCACACGCTACCGTGGTCCTTTGTATGGTTTGTTCGAGTCCGAGTTCGGTGTCAGCATGGTACGCGCCGATGAAAAAATCCGTGCTGTTTTGGCGCAGCCAGAACAAGCGGACTTGCTAGAAGTTCCACCAAATAGTCCGTTATTGCAGGTGGAAAGGGTTTCTTATACCTACGGCGATAGACCAATGGAAGTCCGCCGTGGTTTGTACGTTACTGAACGGTTTCATTACAGAAACAGTTTGAATTAACACGGTTTTTTGACCAATTTGGTGGGTACCCACGAAATGGGCGAAAATAGCTAGTGTTTTAATAACAATTATTTGTCATCACCTCGAGGCCATCATGTCCGATACAGCTTCAAAGCCGCGTCCGCAGTTTCGCAACTTAGGCATTCCGCAGCTACTCAACTACCGTCTGCCTCCAGCAGCCAAAGCATCTATTTTGCACCGCGTCAGCGGGGCACTGTTGTTCCTTTGTCTGCCGCTGGTTTTATTGCCGCTTTTTGCCCTTAGCGTCAGCTCACCGGAAAGCTATGCCAGCATTCAAAGTTGGGCATCTCATCCGTTGATGAAGTTGATACTGTTGGTGCTCATTTGGGGTTATATGCACCACTTCTGTGCTGGTATACGTTATTTGACCTTAGACCTGCATATCGGTAACAGCAGGGAAGCGTCGCAACGCTCAGCCCGTGTGGTATTCGGTGTTAGCTTGGCCTTGACACTGGTTTTCGGTCTTAAACTTTATGGGGTCTGGTAATGGCTAACAAGGAACGTCTAGGTACCCAACGTCTGGTGGTTGGCGCACATTACGGCACCATCGACTTTATTGTGCAGCGTGTCACTGCCGTCATCATGGCGGTTTACACTCTGGTCTTGTTTTTTGGCATTTTGTTCACTGCCGATATGAACTTCGATAGCTGGCGCTATCTGTTTACCTTTACCTGTTTAAGTCTGCCTGTGGGGCAGTTGCTGGCAACCCTGGCTTTCTTGTCATTGGCCTGGCATGCTTGGATAGGCGTACGCGATATTTGGATGGATTACGTTCGTTCCGCCGGTTTGCGTCTGTTTTTACAGGTGCTGACCATTCTATGGCTGGTAGGTACTGTCATTTATTTCGCAAAAATTCTCTGGAGCTTATAAGCCGTGGCTGCTGTCAAAAATTCTATACCACGCCGCCAGTTTGATGTGGTGGTTGTCGGAGCCGGCGGGGCCGGTATGCGTTGTTCTTTGCAATTGGCTGAAGCCGGTTTGTCGGTTGCGGTTTTGTCCAAAGTGTTTCCTACCCGTTCGCACACGGTCGCCGCTCAAGGCGGGGTTAGTGCATCGCTAGGCAACATGAGCGAAGACGATTGGCTTTGGCACATGTACGATACCGTTAAGGGGTCTGACTGGCTAGGTGACCAAGACGCCATTGAATACATGTGTCGTGAAGCGCCTAACGCGGTCTACGAACTTGAACACTACGGTATGCCTTTTGACCGTAATGCGAACGGCACTATTTACCAGCGTCCATTTGGCGGCCATACGGCTAACTTTGGTGAAAAACCGGTGCAACGCGCCTGTGCGGCGGCTGACCGTACTGGCCATGCCATGCTGCATACGCTGTATCAGCGCAACGTTGCTGCACGCACTCAGTTCTTTGTCGAATGGATGGCACTGGACTTGTTGCGCAACGAGGCAGGCGATGTCCTGGGCGTTACCGCTCTGGAAATGGAGACTGGTGAAATTTTTGTGTTGGAAGCCAAACAAACGGTTCTGGCTACTGGCGGTGCAGGTCGTATTTGGGCGGCATCCACTAACGCATTCATCAATACCGGCGATGGCTTGGGTATGGCGGCACGTGCCGGTCTGCCCCTGCAAGACCTGGAATTCTGGCAGTTTCACCCCACCGGTGTAGCTGGTGCAGGTGTATTGATTACTGAAGGCGTGCGCGGCGAAGGCGGCATACTGCTGAACAAAGACGGCGAACGCTTCATGGAGCGCTATGCGCCTACATTGAAAGACTTGGCCCCACGTGACTTCGTGTCACGCTCTATGGACCAGGAAATCAAAGAAGGTCGCGGTTGTGGCGATGGCAGCTATGTGGTGCTGAAGCTGGATCACCTGGGTGCTGACGTGATTCAAAAACGTTTGCCATCCATACGCGATATTGCCATAAAATTTGCGAACGTCGACCCCATCAAGGATCCGATACCCGTGGTTCCCACCATACACTACCAAATGGGTGGTATTCCTACCAACATTCATGGTCAGGTGGTTACTACTAAAAACGGCGAAAACACAACGGTTAATGGTTTGTATGCCATCGGTGAGTGCGCAGCCACATCGGTACATGGCGCAAACCGCTTGGGTACCAACTCATTGCTGGACTTGATCGTTTTTGGACGTTCGGCGGGTTACCACATTGTGAACTCCCACCCCGAACGCCAGCATGCACACCAAGACATCCCACAGTCGGCAATCGATTACTCGCTGGATCGTGTCAACAAGCTGGAAACTCGCACCAGTGGCGAAAAAACCCAAGATGTCGCGGATTCCATTCGTATGGCTATGCAGCATCACTGCGGTGTATTCCGTACTATGGACTTGCTAAACAAGGGTGTAGATGCCATTGAAAGCATAGCGCCACAAGTTGATAGCCTTTACTTTAAAGACAAATCCAAAGTCTTCAACACAGCACGTGTCGAAGCACTGGAAGTCAGTAACATGATAGAAGTTGCGCGGGCCACCACCAAGTCGGCAGCAGCACGTACGGAAAGTCGCGGAGCCCACGCTCTGGATGACTACCCCGAGCGTGATGATGAAAACTGGTTGCGCCATACCTTGTGGTTCTCGGAAGGCAGTCGCCTGGAATACAAACCAGTGCAAATGAAGCCACTTACCGTGGACAGCATTCCGCCTATGCCGCGCACTTTCTAATCAGGATTTCAAAATGAGCACAAAACGTATCGTTAAGTTTGAAATTTACCGCTATGATCCTGACAAGGACGAGCGCCCCTACATGCAAAAGCTCGAGGTCGAGCTGCACCCTAACGACAAAATGTTGTTGGATGCCATATTGCGTTTGAAAAACGATGTGGATGATAGCTTGGCCATACGCCGCTCTTGCCGTGAAGGCGTGTGCGGTTCAGACGCCATGAATATCAATGGCAAGAATGGGCTGGCGTGTACAACCAACTTGCTGGACCTGAAACAGCCCATCGTGCTTAGGCCTTTGCCAGGATTGCCTGTGGTTCGCGATCTGATCGTCGACATGACGCATTTCTTCGATCAGTACCATTCGATCAAGCCTTTCCTGATCAACGACCAGCCTCCACCCGAAAAAGAGCGTCTGCAATCCCCAGAAGCACGCGAGCAACTGGATGGCTTGTATGAATGCATACTGTGCGCTTGCTGCTCTACGTCGTGTCCTTCATTCTGGTGGAATCCCGATAAGTTCGTGGGTCCTGCTGGATTGTTGCAAGCCTACCGCTTTATTGTGGATAGCCGTGACGAAGCAACGGCCGAGCGTCTGGATAACCTAGAAGACCCTTACAGGTTGTTCCGTTGCCACACCATCATGAACTGTACTGATGTCTGTCCTAAGGGCTTGAACCCATCGCATGCGATTGGGAAAATCAAAGAGCTCCTAGTAAGGCGCACAGTCTAAACTTATGGTTAAACTTTCAGAACTAGAGCGTGCGCGCTTACGGTGGCGCGCACGCCGTGGTCTGCTGGAAAATGACCTGATTATCACGCGGTTTTTGGATCATTACGAAGCTGAATTAACCGACAACGATGTATCCGCCCTGACTTTGCTATTCGAGATGGACGATACTGATTTGCTAACTGTGTTGCTGGGCCGAGATGACGTCGAAGGTGTATACGATACGCCCGCTATCCGGCGACTGGTTGACCAGATGCGAGCACTGTAATTTTTAAGGAAAAAAGTGATGCAATTGTCTGATAAAAAAGCCACGCTATCGTTTTCTGATGGTAGCGAACCGATTGAATTCCCCGTGTATCAGGGTACAACCGGTCCCGAGGTGATAGACATACGCAAGCTGTACAGCCAAACTGGCATGTTCACTTACGATCCGGGCTTTTTGTCTACCGCATCTTGCGAGTCTGCCATTACCTACATTGATGGCGACGAGGGCAAACTGCAGTATCGTGGTTACCCCATCTCTCAGTTGGCGGAAAACTACAAGTTTTTGGATGTTTGCTATTTGATACTGAATGGCGAGTTGCCAGACGATCAACAAAAGTACGATTTCGATCAGCTGGTGACACATCACACTATGGTGCACGAGCAGCTGCATTTCTTCCTGCGTGGTTTCCGTCGTGATGCCCACCCTATGGCCGTGTTAACTGGCTTGGTTGGTGCGCTGTCGGCGTTCTATCACGACTCTACCGATATCACAAACCCACATCATCGCCATGTATCGGCGATACGCTTGGTTGCTAAAATGCCCACGCTGGTGGCTATGGCCTACAAGTACTCGCAAGGTCAGCCTTTTATTTATCCGCAAAATAACTTGTCGTATACCGGCAACTTTTTGCGCATGATGTTCGGCACCCCTTGCGAAGACTATGTGGTTAATGACGTTGTAGAGCGTGCTTTGGATCGTATCTTTATACTGCACGCCGACCACGAACAAAATGCGTCCACATCGACTGTGCGTCTATGCGGTTCGTCGGGTACAAATCCTTTTGCCGCGATTGCTGCCGGGGTAGGTTGTTTGTGGGGTCCAGCACATGGCGGCGCCAACGAAGCCTGCTTGAAAATGCTGGAAGACATACAAGCCAGCGGCGGTATTTCCCAAGTGGCCGAGTTCATGGAAAAGGTCAAAGACAAGAACTCGGGCGTACGCCTGATGGGCTTTGGTCACCGAGTTTACAAAAACTACGATCCACGCGCCAAACTAATGCAAGAAACCTGCCGTGAGGTTCTGGACGCTTTAGGTTTGCACGATGACCCCTTGTTCAAACTGGCTATGGAAGTTGAACGCATCGCGCTGGAAGACCCTTACTTTGTCGAGCGCAGGCTGTACCCCAACGTAGACTTCTATTCGGGCATAGTACAGCGCGCCATAGGTATACCCACCGAGCTATTCACGGCAATTTTTGCTTTGGCTCGTACCGTAGGCTGGATTGCTCAATGGAACGAAATGTTGTCCGATCCTAATTACAAAATTGGTCGTCCACGTCAGTTGTATACAGGCGAAGACACACGTAACGTACCTGGTGTAGACGGCTAAAGTAAAAAATGCAAAAGGAAGGTTTCGCTTTCCTTTTGCATGGACTGCTAGTTCATATGGCATAAAAAAGCCCTGGTTCAATAACTATGAACCAGGGCTTTTTGCTAGCTACTAGAGCGTAGTTGGTTGGCTTTACGGGGCTTCGCCAACTTCCTGTTGAGCATCGACCACGGCTAAGGCCGTCATGTTAACGATGCGCCTAACGGTAGCACTGGTCGTTAGTACATGGGCTGGGCGTGCTGCACCCAGCAGCACTGGCCCCATCGCTACACCACTACTACCTGTCATTTTCAGCATGTTGTAGGTGATGTTCCCGGTATCCAAGTTAGGCATAATTAGCAGATTTGCTGGGCCTTTCAGAGGGGAATCCGGGTATGCTTTTAGACGGATTTTTTCTGATAAGGCCGAGTCCGCATGCATTTCGCCATCGACTTCCAGTTGGGGAGCGCGTTCGTTGATCAGGCGCCTGGCTTCGGCCATTTTCAAGGAGGAAGGTGAGCGCTGGCTACCAAAGTTGGAGTGCGAAAGCAGGGCTATTTTTGGCACTACACCAAAGCGCAAGACTTCGGCTGCCGCCAGTATCGTCATGTCTGCAATCTGTTCCGCCGTGGGGTCTTGGTTGACGTGGGTGTCACAGATGAACAGGGTTTGCGTTGGTAGCATCAAGACGTTCATTGCAGCATAGGTTTTGGCGCCTTCTTTTAAACCGATGACATCATGCACGTGTTTGAGCTGGTTATCAAAACGGCTGGCCACACCACATAGCATGGCATCGGCGTCGCCACGTTGCAGCAGCATGGCCGCAATTAACGAGTTGTGCTTACGTACCATTGCTTTGGCAATGTCCGGGGTGATGCCTTCACGACCCATTAGCTTGTAATAGCTCATCCAGGTTTCATTGAAACGGTCATCGCCTTCTGGGTTAACCACTTCTATGTCTGAGCCTATGTGCAGACGCAAACCGAATTTTTTCAGTCGCATTTCTATCACGGATGGCCTGCCCACCAGTATTGGCATAGCGATTTTTTCATCGACCACCGTTTGTACAGCACGTAGCACACGCTCATCTTCACCATCGGCGTAAATGACCCGTTTAGGTGCGCTTTTTGCCTGAGCGAACAATGGTCGCATTAATTGACCTGAGTGGTACACCAAGGCGATGAGTTTTTGGCGATAGGCCTCCATGTCGGCAATAGGCCTGGCTGCTACGCCGGATTTCATAGCCGCTTCAGCCACAGCCGGGGCGATTTTGACAATAAGTCTGGGGTCAAAAGGCCTAGGGATGATGTACTCTGGTCCGAAAGATAGTTCATCGCCGGGGTAGGCTAGAGCGACTTCGTCGTTTTGTTCGGCTTGGGCTAATTCTGCAATAGCCTGTACACACGCCCGTTTCATCTCTTCGTTAATCACGGTGGCGCCTACATCCATAGCACCTCGGAAAATAAACGGGAAACACAATACGTTGTTGACTTGATTGGGGTAGTCGGAACGGCCAGTAGCAATAATGCAATCGGGGCGTGCTGCTTTGGCTACTTCGGGACGAATTTCAGGCTCAGGGTTGGCTAGGGCCAAAATTAAGGGTTGCCTGGCCATGCTGCTGACCATTTCGGCGGTAAGTACACCGGCTGTTGAGCAACCTAGGAAAACGTCAGCGTCTTGGCATACGTCAGCCAATGTGCGGCTATCTGTTGTTTGGGCATAGCGTGCTTTGTTCGCTTCCATCGTGCTATCGCGGCCATCCCAGATGACGCCACGCGAGTCCACGACATAGGTGTTTTTTCGTTCTAGGCCCAAAGAAACCAATAAGTCTAGGCAGGCAATAGCGGCAGCGCCCGCACCAGAGCAAACCAGTTTGATATCGCTGATGTCTTTACCTACGACTTTCAAACCATTGAGTATGGCAGCCGAAGAAATAATGGCTGTGCCGTGCTGGTCGTCATGAAACACCGGGATTTTCATGCGCTCGCGAAGTTTCTTTTCAATGTAGAAACATTCTGGCGCTTTGATGTCTTCCAGGTTGACGCCACCTAGCGTGGGTTCTAGTGCGGCAATGATATCGACCAGTTTGTCGGGGTCAGTTTCGGCCAGCTCAATGTCAAAAACGTCTATGCCAGCGAATTTCTTGAATAAGCAGCCCTTGCCTTCCATTACGGGTTTAGCGGCCAAGGGACCGATATTGCCTAATCCCAATACAGCAGTGCCGTTGGTAATGACGCCAACCAGATTTGAGCGTGACGTGTATTTGGCGGCAGCGTCTTCACCTTCGGCATGGATGGCCATGCAGGCTACGGCTACGCCTGGCGAGTATGCCAATGACAGGTCGTCTTGGTGGGCAAGTGGTTTGGTGGGCATGACCGAGATTTTGCCAGGCGTGGGATAGGCATGGTAATCCAGGGCAAGTTTGGCGAAATCGGCATTAGCGTCCATGATAAGGGGACTCCTTGGAGGTAATAGGTGTTTTAAAAGTCTGTTTCCAGTAGTGTAAAGCCGTACGCCATTGTGCGCTGAACTGTATGGTGTTTGTTAATGCCAACGCTTTTGTTCTTTTCCTTGGTGTTTCTTATGGACTAAGGCAAGAACAGATACCTTCAAGGGTATACTAGTATGAATACGGCTTATCAAGGCGTCGTACCCGTTGCCTTCTGCCCCGCTATCCGCTAACCGGTCTGGCCGTGTCGCGGAAGGTAGTCCCCTGCATCATAACGAGTGAGACACTCGGATAGGTGAAGCGTTTATATGTCATCGGAAATAGAACTTTTATCCAACTCCTACCTGTTTGGTAGCAATGCCCCGTATGTCGAGGAACTCTACGAGTCCTACCTTGATGATCCTGGGTCAGTATCAGAAAAATGGCGAGATTATTTCGACCAGTTGCAACATCAGCCTGCTTCAGACGGTGCAGAAAGCACCCGTGACCAGGCCCACGCTCCTGTTGTCGAATCGTTTGCTCAGCGCGCTAAAGCCAATGCTTTTGTTCAAAAAGTTAACAAGCTTGACTTGGCTGTTGCTGGTAAGCAGGTCTATGTTCAATCCATCATTGCTGCGTATCGCTCATTAGGCGCTCGTTTTGCACAACTGGATCCGCTTAAACGCCAAGACAGGCCCTTAATTCCCGAACTGGACCCCAGTTCTTATGGGTTAAGCGAAGCCGATCTGGATTTGGTGTACGCAGCCACTAACACGTATTTCACCAAAGCCAACACCATGACCATGCGTGACATGCTCAAGGCGTTGCGCGATACCTATTGTCAAAGCATAGGTGTGGAATTCATGCATATGTCCGATCCAGCCGCTAAGCGCTGGATACAAGAAAGACTAGAATCCACGCTAGGGAAACCATCGTACTCGGCCGAGCACAAACGTCATATTTTGCAGCAGCTGACAGAAGCCGAAGGCCTGGAACGCTTTTTGCATACTAAATACGTTGGTCAAAAGCGTTTTTCGCTGGAAGGCGGTGAAAGCTTTATTGCCAGCATGGATGCTGTTGTTAATCACGCCGGTGAAAACGGTGTCCAGGAAATCATCGTGGGCATGGCTCACCGTGGGCGCCTGAACATGCTGGTTAACATCATGGGCAAAATGCCAGGTGAATTGTTTGCCGAATTTGAAGGCAAGCACACCGAAGGCTTAACTGACGGCGACGTGAAATACCACAACGGTTTTTCCAGCGATCTGTCCACAGCAGGTGGCCCGGTTCATCTGTCCTTGGCTTTTAACCCTTCACATTTGGAAATTGTTAACCCGGTAGTCGAAGGTAGTGTGCGTGCACGCCAAGATCGTCGTGACGACACCGAAGGCGTTCAGGTCTTGCCAGTGTTAGTGCATGGCGACGCTGCTTTTGCAGGTCAAGGCGTGGTCATGGAAACCCTTAACCTGGCGCAAACGCGTGGTTATGGTACCGGTGGCACACTGCATATTGTCATTAACAACCAAATTGGTTTTACTACGTCAGATCCACGCGATACACGTTCCACACTGTATTGCACCGATGTGGTCAAAATGATAGAAGCCCCGGTATTTCACGTTAATGGCGACGACCCAGAAGCCGTGGTGTATGCCACTAAACTGGCTTTGGATTACCGTCAAAAATTCGGTCATGACGTCGTGATTGACATTGTTTGCTTCCGCAAACTGGGCCATAACGAACAAGACACCCCATCGCTTACTCAGCCTCTGATGTACAAAAGCATAGGTAAGCACCCCGGCACACGCAAGCTGTATGCCGACAAACTAATCGCTCAGAACGTATTGTCTGATGGTGAACCCGACCAAATGGTCAAGGATTACCGTCAACTCATGGAAGACGGTCAACGCACCATAGAGCCCGTTCTGACTGACTACAAAAACAAGTACGCTACCGATTGGTCTGCATTTTTGAATGCCAAGTGGACAGATCAGGCCGACACCGCAGTGTCTGCAGCCGAACTGACGCGTATTGGTGAAAAGCTGTGCACTGTTCCTGAAGACTTCACGACTCACAGCCTGGTTAACCGTTTGCTGAACGAACGTCGCAAAATGGCCCAGGGCGAGCAGAATCTGGACTGGGGTATGGGCGAACACCTGGCCTTTGCTACCTTGGTTGCCAGTGGTTATGCCATACGTATTACCGGTCAGGACTCGGGTCGCGGTACGTTTACTCACCGCCATGCCGTATTGCACGATCAGAAGCGCGAACGCTGGGATGACGGTACGTATATTCCGCTGCAAAATGTCTCTGACACCCAAGCACCTTTTACCGTCATAGACTCGGTCTTGTCAGAAGAAGCTGTCTTGGCGTTTGAATACGGTTATGCGACCACAGAACCCAATACCCTGACCATCTGGGAAGGCCAGTTTGGCGACTTCGTCAATGGTGCCCAAGTGGTTATCGACCAGTTCATTACTTCTGGCGAAGCCAAGTGGGGGCGTCACTGCGGTCTGACCTTGATGTTGCCACATGGTTACGAAGGTCAAGGTCCAGAACACTCTTCAGCGCGTATCGAACGTTTCTTGCAGCTGTGTGCTGACAACAACATACAGGCGGTTCAGCCAACGAATGGCTCCCAGATATTCCACCTGTTGCGTCGTCAAATGATACGGCCTTTCCGCAAGCCGCTGGTTATTTTTACGCCCAAGTCCTTGTTGCGCAACAAAGATGCTTCTTCGCCGCTATCTGACTTGGCAACGGGTCAGTTCCTGCCAGTCATTGGTGAACAGGACGACAGCATTAATCCGCTTGATGTTAAACGCGTCTTGGTGTGTTCTGGCAAGGTTTATTACGACCTTATACACACAAGAACCGAACAAGCTCGCAAAGACGTCGCCGTATTGCGTGTCGAACAGCTTTACCCATTCGCCCACAAGGCATTCCAAGCCGAGCTGCAAAAATACAGCAATGCTGTGGAAGTTATATGGGTGCAAGACGAACCACAAAACCAAGGGCCGTGGTTTTACATACAGCATCACTTGTATGAAAACATGGCCGAGGGTCAGAAACTGGGCTATGCCGGACGTGCGCCGTCAGCGTCACCTGCCGTTGGTTACCTGGCTAAACACTTAGAACAGCAACGTGCGTTGCTGGATCAGGCGTTTGCTGCCAAGTTCAAAAGCACTATGCTGACCAAGTAACGAATAATTTTATACGGAATATATATTATGGCTATTATTGATGTCCTCGTTCCTCAGTTGTCCGAATCGGTTTCTGAAGCGACGTTACTCGACTGGAAAAAACAGCCCGGCGATTTTATTGAAGCCGACGAAATTCTGATCGATGTTGAAACCGATAAAGTGGTGCTTGAAGTTCCTGCACCTTCCGCTGGTGTGCTCAAGGAAATCGTCAAGGGTGACGGCAGCACGGTCACTTCTGGTGAAGTGCTGGCGCGTATCGATACCGAAGGCAAAGCCACAGACGTTGCCGCAGCACCTGCTGCACAGGAAGCGCCTGCAGCAGCCGCTGCAGCAACTGCTTCGGTGACAAGCACAACAGTTATTGCATCGCCTGCTGCCAATAAAATACTGACTGAAAAAGGCGTGGACCCCACTACAGTCGCTGGCACAGGCCGTGGTGGTCGCATCACCAAAGACGACGCTCAGCAGGCTGGTAATGCTCCTGCCAAAAAGGCAGTTGCACCGGTTGCACCACCTACCATGTCCTTGGATGGTCGCCCAGAGCAACGCGTTCCCATGAGCCGCCTGCGTGCGCGTGTTGCAGAGCGTTTGCTGCAATCCCAAGCAGACAACGCTATATTGACGACCTTTAACGAAGTCAATATGCAGGGCATACTGGATCTGCGTCAGAAATACAAAGATCAATTCGAAAAAGAACACGGTGTTAAGTTGGGTTTCACATCCTTCTTCGTTAAGGCCGCTGTTGCTGCCCTGAAAAAATACCCGGTTGTTAATGCATCCGTTGATGGCAAAGACATCATCTACCATGGCTATTTTGATATCGGTATCGCCGTAGGCAGCCCGCGTGGGCTGGTAGTACCTATTCTGCGTAATGCTGATCAAATGACTATCGCTGATATCGAAAAACAAATCGCTGACTTCGGTGCTCGTGCTCGCGACGGTAAACTAAGCCTGGAAGAACTCACCGGTGGTACTTTCTCCATCTCGAATGGTGGGGTGTTTGGTTCCATGTTGTCTACACCCATTATTAACCCACCTCAGTCTGCTATCTTGGGCATACATGCCACGAAAGATCGCGCAGTTGTAGAAAACGGTGAAATTGTTATTCGCCCGATGAATTACCTGGCTATGTCCTATGACCACCGTATTATTGATGGTCGTGAAGCCGTGCTGGCACTGGTTGCCATCAAAGAGGCGCTGGAAGATCCACAACGTTTGTTGCTAGACGTTTAAGGTCTGTTTCCACTCTGAATTAGGTAATTACTATGGCTAAACAATTTGACGTTGTCGTTCTGGGCGCAGGCCCAGGCGGCTACATCGCGGCAATTCGTGCCGCTCAACTGGGTATGTCGGTGGCGTGTGTAGATGCGGCCACCAATGCAGAAGGTAAACCTGCTTTGGGCGGTACGTGCACCAACGTAGGGTGCATACCCTCCAAGGCGTTGCTGCAGTCATCCGAGCACTACGAGCAGGCCAACACCAGCTTTGCTGAGCACGGTATAGAAGTGCAAGGTGTAACGCTAAATCTAGCAACCTTGCTGGGTCGCAAAAACACCGTCGTTAAGCAAAATAACGATGGCATACTGTATTTGTTCAAAAAGAACAAAGTGACGTTCTTCCACGGTACTGGTTCGTTTGTCGCTCAAGTCGATGGTGGTTGGTCCCTGAAGGTCTCTGGTCAGTCTGAAGAAGATCTTATCGCCAAGCATGTCATTGTGGCGACAGGATCGTCGGCGCGCGCTTTGCCCGATTTGCCTTTCGACGAAACTCAAGTGCTCTCCAACGACGGTGCGTTGCGTATACCTGCCGTGCCTAAAACCTTAGGGGTGATAGGTGCTGGTGTTATCGGTTTGGAAATGGGTAGCGTGTGGCGTCGTCTAGGTGCTCAGGTCACCATACTGGAAGCTATGCCTGAGTTCTTGGGTGCGGTGGATCAGCAGGTCGCCAAAGAAGCCCAAAAGGCATTCGTTAAACAAGGTCTGGCCATACAAACAGGTGTAAAAATTGGCAAAGTCGCTGCCAACGATACCTCTGTGACTGTGCCTTACACGGATGCCACAGGTAAAGAACACGAGCTGGTGGTTGATAAGCTTATCGTCTCTATTGGTCGGGTACCTCATGTGCTTGGTCTGGGTGTCGACACCGTAGGTCTGAAGCTAGATGAGCGTGGTTTTATTGCCGTTGATGAAGACTGCAAAACTAACTTGCCTAACGTTTGGGCTGTAGGTGACGTGGTGCGTGGGCCCATGTTGGCCCATAAAGCCGAACACGAAGGTGTAGCAGTGGCTGAACGCATTGCTGGTCAGCATGGCCATGTTAATTTCGGCACTATTCCTTGGGTTATCTATACCTCACCAGAAATTTCCTGGGTAGGGCGTACCGAACAGCAGCTTAAAACTGACGGCGTAGATTACAAATCGGGCAGTTTCCCCTTCATGGCCAACGGTCGTGCGCGGGCACTGGGTGACACCACAGGTTTCGTTAAAATCTTGGCTGATGCCAAAACTGACGAGGTTCTGGGCGTTCATATCGTGGGGCCACAAGCCTCTGAATTGATCGCTGAAGCTGTCACTATTATGGAATTCCGTGGGGCCGCCGAGGATATCGCACGCATTTGCCATGCCCATCCGACCTTATCAGAATCCATGAAAGAAGCCGCATTGGCTGTTGACAAGCGTACGCTGAATTTCTAAGCGTATTTTTGTTGTGTAGTGTTTCCTGAAAAAGGGCGGGCAATGACTCGCCCTTTTTCTGTTATCAGAGTCTGTATTTCTCATGAATGTTCTGCAGTATTACCATCAGGCATTGGAAGATCGTGGCTACACATCCGATCTGGCCCAAGAACAAGCCATCAATCGTCTTCAAGTGTATTTCGATGAATGGGTAGCCTTTCGGCAAAACCGCTCATCTGCCTTGAAAAAAATCTTCAAACGCCCTGATGTGCCACGTGGCATTTATATGTGGGGTGGGGTGGGGCGTGGCAAAAGCTTCCTAATGGATGCGTTCTATCAGTCCGTTCCCGTTAAACGCAAGACTAGGCTACATTTTCATGAGTTCATGCGTGGTGTGCATCATGAACTGGACCAGGTCAAGGGTCAGTCTGATCCTTTAGACGAAGTTGCCCGTCGTATTGCGCGACGCTATCGTCTTATTTGCTTTGATGAATTCCATGTGTCCGATATTGCTGACGCCATGATTTTGTACCGTTTGTTGCTTAAGTTATTTGAGCACGGTACATCCTTTATCATGACATCGAATTATCCGCCCTCAGAACTGTATCCTGATGGTTTGCACCGGGATCGCATACTGCCCGCCATCAAGCTTATCGAAGATCGTATGGATATTGTCAACGTGGATATAGGGGTGGATTACCGTCGCCGTACCATGGAACAATTGCGTACTTATTTGTCGCCTTTGACGCCTGCTAATCGCCAAGAATTTTCCGATTGCTTCGATCGTTTGCTGGATACGGTGGCGTTGGATCCGGTAGTGACGGTAGAAAACAGAACGCTTAAGGCTGTTGCCCGTGGCGGCAGTGTCATTTGGTTTGATTTTGCGACCTTATGTGGTGGTCCGCGCTCACAAAATGACTACCTGGAATTAGCCAGCCGTTATAACACTGTGATGTTGTCAGATGTGCCCAGAATGGGCGTACGTCAGGCGTCTGAAGCACGGCGTTTTACGTGGTTAGTGGATGTCTTTTACGACCATAAGGTTAAACTGATTATGTTGGCAGAATGTGAACCCGACGAACTATATACCGAAGGTCCTATGGCTAACGAGTTCTACCGTACAGTGTCGCGCATCGTAGAAATGCAGTCTAAAGACTACCTGGACCAAGAGCGTCGGCAAGCAGTCACTTTATAAGCATTCATCGTCCATCCGTTACTATTATTTGGCATATTTAAACAAGCTATGAATACACGCGTACTTACTGGCATTACCACGTCTGGCACCCCGCATCTGGGAAATTATGCAGGCGCTATTCGGCCTTCCATACAGGCCAGTCAACAGCCTGGGGTTGATGCCTTCTATTTCATGGCCGACTACCATGCACTAATTAAGTGCGAAGATCCCCAGCGTATTGCCAGATCGCGTTTGGAAATTGCTGCTACATGGCTGGCTGCCGGCTTGGACCCAGAACGTGCTACTTTTTATCGCCAATCCGATATCCCGGAAATTCCAGTGCTGTGTTGGATGCTCACGTGTGTAACGGGTAAAGGCCTGATGAATCGGGCGCATGCGTATAAGGCAGCCGTCGATCAGAATGTCGCCAAGCAATTAGACCCAGATGATGGGGTAACTATGGGCTTGTTTTCCTATCCAGTATTGATGGCCGCTGACATTTTAATGTTCAACGCTAACCGAGTACCAGTGGGGCGGGACCAGATCCAACACTTGGAAATGGCCAGGGATATTGCCCAGCGTTTTAACCATTTATATGGGCAAGGCACAGATTTTTTTGTGCTTCCAGAAGTACAAATTGATGACGAAGTGGCGACCTTACCTGGACTGGATGGACGAAAAATGTCCAAAAGCTATGACAACACCATCCCTTTGTTCGAGGGGGGTAGCAAGGCACTAAAAGTGGCTATAGGCCGTATCGTTACGGATTCTCGTCAACCGGGTGAACCCAAAGATGCTGAGAATTCGCATTTATATGCCTTGTATCGTGCTTTTTCCAGTCAGGATGCTGCTACTGAATTTCGTGCTCAGCTAGAGCAAGGCTTGGGCTGGGGTGATGCTAAAACGTCGTTGTTTGAACTGATAGATGGCCAGTTAGCACCTATGCGCGATAGGTATGCAGACCTGATGGCAAGGCCTGATCGTATCGAAGAAATACTGCAGGCTGGAGCTGTCAAAGCACGCGGTTTTTCAGCACCTTTAATGGAGCGTGTTCGAGCTGCGGTAGGGCTGGGTGCGCATGTCGCCGTGGCATCAGCAGCAGCGACTAAAACAGAAAAGTCGGCAAATAAAACAGCTAAGTTTGTCAGTTTTCGTGACCAAGATGGTCAGTTTCGTTTCCGTTTGCTGGATGCGCAGGGCCAGCAGCTGTTAAGTTCAGAAGCCTATACTGACCCTAAAATGGCTGGCGCTGCAGTGAAAGTTTTGCAAACCACACCCTTAAACCAGCTAATCAGTGTGCTTGGTAGCCAGGTGACTGTCAGTGTAGATGGCCATATTGTTTGCCACTTTGATGCGGCAAACCACGTCGCGATACAAGCTGCACTAGATACGTTGACAGCATAAGTTGCACAGCACATGGGTAGTGGCGTTAAGCACGCTACCCATGTGTGCTGCAAGCATGTTTAACGCTTTAGTTTGGCAAAGGCTGCGGCCATTGCATTTTGGCCATCATTACCAGAGTTTCGATGATTAGCGGCAGGGCGACCGACCGAAGCCCTAGGCGCGTTGCGTGAGCCAGCTCCTGCACGGGAGCTGTCGTCCCCACCGCGTCGCACTGGGGCCGAGTCGTCATCCAGGCGCATTGTTAAGCCTATACGCTTACGCGGTGCATCCACTTCCTGCACCTTAACCTGTACGGTTTGACCTACGCGCACGACATCACGAGGGTCTTTGACAAAGGTGTTGGACAAGGCCGAGATATGCACCAGACCGTCTTGGTGCACACCGATATCCACAAACGCTCCAAAATTAGCAACGTTGGTGACCACGCCCTCTAAGATCATGCCGGGGTGCAGGTCTTGTATGGTGTTGACCCCTTCTTTGAAGCGTGCGGTCTTGAATTCTGGACGTGGATCGCGGCCAGGCTTTTCAATTTCCAGGAAAATGTCTTTTACTGTAGGTAGGCCAAAACGCTCGTCAGTGAAGTCAGCGGGTGATACCCCTTTAAGTGCGCCTTGCTGGCCCATGATTTGGCTGGCCTGAACCTTGATTTTTTCTAATATACGTTCAACTACAGGGTAGGCTTCGGGGTGCACGGCCGAGGCATCCAGGGGATTAGAACCATTTGGCACGCGTAAGAAACCTGCGGCCAATTCAAAGGTTTTTGCCCCAAAGCGTGGCACCTTCATCAAGGCTTTACGGGTATCAAACGGACCGTTTTCATCGCGCCAGCTGACAATGTTTTTTGCCAGAGTGGTATTTAGCCCTGACACTCGGGTTAATAGCGGTGCTGATGCGGTATTCACATCCACGCCTACGGCGTTTACACAGTCTTCAATGACGGCATCCAGTGAGCGGGCCAGTTCGCGTTGGTTGACATCGTGCTGGTATTGACCCACTCCCACTGCTTTGGGCTCGATTTTTACTAATTCGGCCAAAGGGTCTTGTAGGCGTCTAGCAATAGACACAGCGCCGCGTAAGGTCACATCCAGATCAGGAAATTCCTGGGCTGCCAGCTCTGATGCTGAATAGACCGAGGCGCCTGCTTCGGACACCATAATGCTGGTCAGGGCCAGTTCAGGAAACTTGGCTTGCATGTCTTTGACGAGCTTTTCGGTTTCTCTGGATGCTGTGCCGTTGCCTATGGCGACCAGTTCAATCTTGTGCTTGGCCGCCAAAGCGGCCAGGGTAGCAATACTGCCATCGCGGTCGCGGCGTGGTTCGAAGGGAAATATAGTGGCCGTATCCAGCACTTTGGCGGTAGGGTCGATAACGGCGACTTTTACCCCAGTGCGTATGCCAGGATCCAGGCCTAGTACGGTTTTTGGTCCTGCTGGTGCAGCCAGTAGCAAGTCTTTCATGTTGGCAGCAAACACACGTATCGCTTCTTCTTCAGCGCTGTCGCGTAGACGGCTAATAAACTCTGATTCGAAAGCAGTTAAGAGCTTGACGCGCCAGGTCCAACGACATACCTCGGCCAACCAGCGTCCACGCGGGTCGGCATCTACGGCAAAGTTAGCATCGATATCCAGGAAGTCTGCGATGCGGGTAACACATGGGTGGGGAGTCAACTCTTCCTGATCTGGACTTAAACCTAGACGCAGGTCTAGTATGCCTTGCTGACGGCCACGTAACATGGCAAGTATCCGATGTGATGGCAACGAGCGCAGTGCTTCGTTGAAGTCAAACCAGTCACGGAAATTATCGCCTTCATTTTCCTTACCTTCGACTACTTTGGCATATAGCAAGCCAGATTTCCAGAGGTGCTCACGCATGTCGGCCAGCAAGTCGGCATGTTCTGCCCAGCGTTCGGAAAGTATGTCACGTGCGCCATCCAGTGCTGCCTTGGTATCATTAACAGCCGCTTCCGCGTTGATATAGTCTTGTGCCAAGACTGAAGGATCGCAGCTTGCATCGCTTAGTATGGCATCAGCCAGTGGCTCAAGACCTGCTTCACGGGCTATTTGGGCACGGGTGCGTCGTTTGGGTTTATAAGGTGCGTACAGGTCTTCTAACCGTTGTTTGGTGTCAGCAGCCAGAATCTCTTGTTGTAGTCCTGCTTCCAGCTTGCCTTGCTGATCAATCGACTCGAGTATGGCTGCGCGTCGGCTTTCCAGTTCACGCACATATAGTAGGCGTACCTCTAGGTTGCGCAAAACAGTATCGTCCAGGCCCCCGGTGACTTCTTTGCGATAGCGTGCAATAAACGGTACGGTAGCCCCGTCATCCAGCAGCTCGACGGTGGCAGCCACTTGGGCTGGCCTAACGTGAAGTTCATTGGCCAGTAAGGAAATAATACGGCTGGCGTCGCTGGTGTAAATAGCGTTAGCGGAGGGTGCGTCAACAGGAGTGGTAGTCATGGCTTCGACATAAAAACAGAAAACAGGTGGCGAATAGTGCCACACTATAGGGTGTGTACCCGAAATAGACGGGTATCATCACAGTGGGTTAGCCCTGTACTTTATCCTTTTTTGCAGCCTCTTGTGGGGTGCACCTCTTATTCCGGCTATTAATGCTATTGCACGAACTTACTGAAATATTTGCTTCCGATGGTCCTATTGCTGACGCCGAGCCCGGTTATAAGCCGCGTCAGGCCCAATTGGAATTGGCGCAGGCCATACAGCAGGCCTTACAGAATCACACAACATTAATTGCTGAGGCCGGAACGGGTACAGGAAAAACCTGGGCCTATTTGGCGCCTGCTTTTTTAAGTGGCAGCAAGGTATTGGTGTCTACCGGTACGCGTACCTTGCAAGATCAGCTGTTTAAACGTGATATTCCGCGTTTGCGTAAGGCCTTGGCCTTGCCAGTGAACGTTGCATTACTTAAGGGGCGTGGTAATTATGTGTGCCATTACCACCTGGAGCGTCTATCGGGTGATGACAGGGCCTTGAAGTCGCGTGCTGAAATCAGTCAGTTGCGTCATATACAGGTGTTCGCTCAGCAAACTAAAACGGGTGACCGAGCCGACTTGACCCAAGTTCCTGAAGATGCTGATATCTGGAATCGTGTGACATCAACCCGTGAAAACTGTCTGGGACAAGATTGTCCACATGTGCGTGATTGTTTTGTGTTGAAAGCTCGTCGCCAGGCTCAGGATGCGGATCTGGTGGTGGTGAATCATGCGCTATTCATGGCGGATCTGGCCTTGCGCGAAGAGGGTATCACCGACCTATTACCTACCGTAGAACTGGTGGTCTTTGACGAAGCGCATCAACTGCCCGATATCGCCACTCGTTTTTTAGGTTCTAGTGTGTCTTCACACCAGTTACTTGATCTGGCACGCAATATGGAAGCGGCTGGCTTGGCGTATGCCAGAGAGTCCACCAACTGGAGTGAGGCCGGTAAGAAGCTGGAGCACGTCACTCGTGAATTACGTTTGGTGGCTGCACCCATCGATAAACTGCCTGGGCGCAAGGCAACGTTTCAAGCAATACCCAATGCTCTTGAGTTCGATACCGCCCTGTTAGCGCTGCTAGAGGTGCTGGACCATAGTGTGGATTTATTGGCTGTTGTCAGTGAAAAACATCCTGATCTTGAGGCGGTATATAAAACCTGTATGGAGCTACGTGCTCGATTGTTTCGTTGGAGCCAACCTGATCGACAAGGACATAACGCGCTGGCCCCGCCGCCTAGCTCTAAAGCCGGTACATCCGATACTGATCCTGCAACACCAGATGAAAATGATGCTGCTGTGCGCTGGGTGGAACATAGCCAGCATCATATGCGGCTACATAGCGCACCTTTGTCAGTGGCACAGATATTTTCTCGGTACCGCAGTAAGGAACAGGCCTGGGTGCTGACGTCAGCGACTTTATCGGTCAATGGAGATTTTTCTCATTTTTCAGGGCAGTTAGGCTTATGGGACGCCACTACGGGTCGTTGGGATTCTCCTTTTGATTATGCCCAGCAAGGTGTGCTGTACGTACCAAAAAATTTACCGCTGCCCAGTGACCGTGAATTTAACGAGCGCTTTGTGCAGGTGTTGCTGCCTTTGATAGAGGTCAGTAAAGGCGGGGTATTGGTGTTGTGCACTACCCTAAGGGCAGTAGACAGAATCGCCGAACTTTTGCAAGATCATTTTGATGAAACAGGTAGTGAAAGAGCCCTGTTTCGCCAGGGTGAAAGCTCGCGTGGCGTTTTGCTGGATAAATTTCGTGCAGAACATAATGCGGTGTTGGTAGGCAGTGCCAGTTTTTGGGAAGGTGTGGATGTACCAGGTAATGCACTAACTTTGGTGGCAATCGATAAGCTGCCTTTTGCACCTCCTGATGATCCTGTACTCGAGGCACGTTTGAATCTTTGCCGTAGCCAGGGCGGTAACCCATTCATGCAATACCAACTGCCAGAGGCGGCAATAGCACTTAAACAGGGCGCAGGGCGTTTGATACGCTCAGAACAAGATTGGGGGGTCTTGTTGGTGGGCGACGCCCGCTTGGTCGAGAAACCCTATGGTAAGTTGTTGTGGCGTGGCTTACCGCCATTTGGGCGCACCCGTGAACAAGATCAGGTCATTGCTTTCCTAGAGAAAAAACAATCTGAGTAAGTCTGCAGTGCGTTATCGGTTGGAAATGAAATAGGCCCCTATGCAGGGGCCTATTTCATGATGCTGTGATGTACGTCGACTTAGAACCAGTTAATTGGATTCCAGTTGTTGACGGATTCTTTCAGGCCTTGTTCGTAGTATTTGCTGTCAGGATAGTTTTGATCCAGGACGCGCTTGGCATCGTCACGTAGCTCTTCGAGGCCTAGCTTGTCGTAGGACAGGTACATAATGTACAAGGCTTTTTCTGCTGGAGCTACGCCTTCGAAGTCAGTAATAACGGTTTGAGCCCGGTTGGCTGCTGCAACGTAAGCGCCGCGCTCATAGTAATACTGTGCCACGTGCACTTCGTTTTGTGCAATGGTGCTGACCAGCCAGATGACGCGTTTTTTAGCATCTGCGGTATACCGGCTATCAGGGTATCGGGCGATGAGTTCACTAAAGGACTCGTAGGACTCGCGTAAGCCTTTGGGATCGCGCTCGCTAGGGTCCTGGCGGGTGAACCGGGTAAATGAGGCGCTAGGGGGCGTAAACGTGATCAGGCCTTTTAAGTACAGCATGTAGTCCGAGCCAGGATGGTTAGGATATTGCTGTTCAAAGCGATCGATAGCGGCCAGTGCTTGCTCGGGCTCGGTGTCTTTCCAGTTGACGTAAGCCTGGTCAATTAGAGACTGTTGCGCATAACCACCAAAGGGGTAACGTGCTTCGACGGTTTCCAAAAGTGAACGGGCTTCTTTCCAGTTGCCTGCGCTAATTTCATCACGGGCTTCTTGGTACAGACGTTCAGCGCTCCAGCCAGCCGTTTTGTCTTGCTCGACTTTCATCGTGCCGCAACCTGCAAGTAGCACAATGGCAAAAGCGGCCAGCACCGTACGGAGCAGGTGTTTAGGGCTGTTCAGCCAGGAGGAGAAGAATAAATTAGGGTTTAGAAGGGTCACAAAAGCATCCTTGGTGTTAGCATTGCAGGCTGATTATATGATTTGTCGCCATGCCTGACACAGATATTGCCACAGAAAGTTCACACGTAGCTGAACTCATCGAATTTCGACTGCCTTTTACACAGATGCCAGAGCGTCTGGATAAGACTTTGGCGAGCCTGATGCCTGAGCATTCGCGTAGCCGATTACAGGCTTGGATACAGGCCGGGCACGTCTTGCTTAATGGTGAAACGGCTCGCATCAAGCAAATGGTTAACCCTGGTGACAAAATCACCGTGACACCACAGCAAGCGCCTGAAAGCCAGGCGTTTGCGCCTGAAGACATACCGCTAGATGTCTTGGCGGAAAGCCCTGACTGGATAGTCATTAACAAACCAGCAGGCCTAGTAACTCATCCGGGCGCAGGTAATTGGCAAGGAACCTTGCTGAACGGTTTGCTCTATCGTTTTCCCGAGCTGGCACATGTAGCCCGCGCTGGCATAGTGCATAGGCTGGACAAAGATACTTCAGGTTTGCTGGTGGTGGCGCGTCACGACAAGGCACAAACGCATCTGGTGCGTCAATTGCAGGCGCGTAGTGTAGGGCGCCAATACCTGGCCTTGGTGCATGGGCGTTTAGTGCGCTCCGGCATAGTGAATGTACCAATAGGCCGTGATCCCAGAGTGCCGGTACGTATGGCCACAGAAAACCCCATAGCGCCTAAGCCAGCAATTACCCACTATGAACCCGTACGCGTGGGCATGCTCAATGATCAGCCTGTAAGCCAGGTGGTATGTCGGCTGGAAACTGGACGCACTCATCAAATCCGTGTCCATATGACCAGTTTGCGTCATCCTTTGGTGGGCGATTTGTTATACGGAGGCAAACAGTCTGAAGGTGTGCACAGGCAGTTGCTGCATGCCCAGGCCTTAGCCTTCGACGATGTCACTGATGAAAGCCGACGGTCGTTTCAGGCACCCTTGGCCGACGACTTCGCCGCTGTTTTGCAGTCTGTGGTCTGGGAGGACTGAATGCCTGACACTGTTTTGCACACGGTCAGTGGTGCTTCCTTGCCTGGCGTTCAGTATTTTTGTACAACCCGTCAGGGCGGGGTAAGCACAGGCCCCTGGGCATCACTTAACCTGGGCTTGCATACTGACGACGATATCGCACACGTACAAAGCAATCGCCAGCGTTTGCAAGCGATGTTGCCGGGAGCACCGGTATGGTTGAATCAAGTGCATGGTACGGAGGTGTTTGATGCTGACGTCTTGCCATCACAAGAATTGAATTGGCCAGCCGTGGTGCCTACTGCTGACGCAGTTATTACTAGCCAACTTGACCGACCCCTGATCATTATGACAGCGGATTGCTTACCTATTGTGTTGGTAAGTTCTGATGGCTGCGCTTTGGGGCTGGCGCATGCAGGGTGGCGAGGCTTGGCAGCGGGGGTACTGGAAAATACGCTAGAAGCACTAAAGCGTAAAACCGATTCAGCCGTGTCCTGGTATGCTTGGATAGGTCCGTCAATTAGCCAGCCCTGTTTTGAAGTGGGCGATGACGTGCTAGGGGTCTTTACGGATACAGATGCTCAGGCAGCTAGGTATTTCATACGCGGTAAGTTGCCAGGGAAATGGCAGGCTGACTTACCCGGTTTGGCATATCGCCGTCTATTGCAGGCGGGTGTGGGCACCATAGAACGTAGTGGTTTGTGTACGTATACCGACTCACAACAGTTTTTTTCGTATCGACGCACGCCTGTTACGGGTCGTTTGGCCACGGTTGCATGGTTGACAGCTTTCTGTGGGTAACTCAATATCGATATAAACGTTATATGATAGGGTTGCTTATAGGGGGAGAAGGTCTATGTCGATGCCGTTATTCAATGTTCCAACCGAAAAACTTGCCGCCATCCAGCGTGAATTTGTAGACGCTTGGACACAGTTGGCTATGCAGGCCAGCCAGGGCACTATAGAGCCTCTCCACGATAGGCGTTTTAGTGGTCCAGCGTGGGCAGAATGCCAGCGTTCGCTGCTAACTGCGCATGCCTACTTGCTGTCGGCAAAGGCAATGGAGCAAATGGCCGATGCCGCTGATATTAACGATGCCGAACGTCAACGCTTGCAGTTTTCTGTTATGCAGTGGATAGACGCCGTTTCGCCGTCTAATTATCTGGCCACCAATCCCGATGTTCTTCGTACTTTACTAGAAAGCCAGGGGCAGTCATTGACCCAAGGCATGCAGTACTTTTTTCAAGATTTACAAAAAGGTCGGATGACGCAAACCGACGAATCTAAGTTCCAGGTTGGTCAGAACGTAGCCACCACAGCGGGTTCTGTGGTGTTTCAAAATACGTTAATGCAGCTGATACAGTACACACCCTTAACTGACACCGTACATAAAAAACCGTTGTTGTTGGTGCCTCCTTGTATCAATAAATACTACATACTGGATTTACAGCCCGAAAATTCCTTAGTTAGGTACGCGGTTGCGCAAGGCTACACCGTGTTTTTGGTCTCTTGGCGTAATCCTTTACCTGACGATGATGACGGCATACAGCAAGCAACCTGGGGTGACTACCTGAATAATGGCGTGCTACAAGCCATTGATGTTGTACGTAGTATTTCCCAAGAAGAACAAATCAACGCCTTAGGGTTTTGTGTGGGCGGGACCATACTGTCTTCAGCACTAGCCCTGGCACAAGCCCGAGGCGATCAGCCCGTGGCGTCGTTAACCTTGCTGACGACCTTGCTGGACTTTAAAGCCGCTGGGGTTCTGGATGTCTTTGTCGACGAACAGCACGCTCAAACCCGAGACCGCCAATTAGGTGATGGTGGTTTAATGTCTGCTCGTGAATTAGGCACAACATTTTCTTTCCTTAGGCCCAACGAGCTGGTCTGGAATTACGTTGTGAATAATTATTTGAAAGGCATGGCTCCACCCGCCTTTGATCTGTTGTACTGGAATTCTGATGGTACCAATTTGCCAGGGCCGTTCTTCGCTTGGTATTTTCGTAATACTTATTTAGAAAACCGCCTGATCCAGCCGGGTAACGTAGTTGTTGATGGGCTACCCATTGATCTTGGAACCTTATCCATGCCAACATATATTTATGGTTCCCGCGAGGACCATATCGTGCCTTGGCATGCCGCGTATCGGTCTACTCACGCCCTTAAAGGGCCTATACGGTTTGTTTTGGGGGCATCTGGCCATATCGCTGGCGTGATAAACCCACCAGTAAAACAACGGCGCAATTATTGGGCACATGATACTCAGGTGCCAGTTCAGCAGTACCCACAAGACCCAGAAAACTGGCTAAATGGTGCAGAAAACCATGCTGGCAGCTGGTGGCCAGATTGGTCTAGTTGGTTAGCTCAGCAGTCCGGCCCGCGTGTAAAAGCGAAAACAGTCCTAGGAAATACTGACTTTCCTGAGCTCGAAGCAGCGCCGGGAAGTTATGTGAAGGTCAGGGCAGTTTAGGTAGTAAACACATAGCACATATAGTGCATTTCACTGGTGCAAGAACCAGGCATTTAAAGGAGAACAGCATGAGTGGAAAAATCGCTTACGTAACAGGTGGGATGGGTGGTATCGGAACCTCCATTTGTCAGCGTCTTGCCAAAGAAGGCTATACCGTGGTTGCGGGTTGTGGTCCTAGTCGTGATTTCAAACAATGGATAGATGAACAAGCGGCTCTGGGCTATAAGTTTTATGCGTCGGTAGGTAATGTCTCAGATTGGGATTCCACCGTGGCAGCCTTCCAGAAGGTAGTTGATGAGCATGGGCCTATCGAAGTCCTGGTAAATAATGCTGGCATTACTCGCGATGGCCTGTTTCGCAAAATGACCCAAGATGACTGGCGTTCGGTAATCGACACCAACCTAAATAGCTTGTTTAATGTTACCAAGCAAGTTATAGAGGGTATGGTCCAAAGGGAATGGGGCCGTATTATTAATATCAGTTCGGTCAATGGCCAAAAAGGGCAGTTTGGTCAAACCAACTACTCAACGGCTAAGGCTGGTATACACGGCTTTACTATGGCCTTGGCTCAAGAAGTCGCTAACAAGGGCGTTACTGTCAATACGATTTCTCCGGGGTATATCGGCACTGACATGGTACAAGCCATACGTCCTGACGTATTGGAAAAAATTGTGGCAACCATACCGGTAAAGCGTTTGGGTACGCCTGATGAAATTGGCTCTATGGTGGCTTGGCTGGCTTCAGAAGAGTCTGGTTTCGCCACAGGCGCAGACTTCTCGCTAAACGGTGGCCTGCACATGGGTTAAGGCTTGCACAAGCTGCCCAGGGTGCTTTTGGTGTCCTGGGTGCTTGTGTCTATACTGTAGATAGCAACTGGTGTGACGATAAGGTCATCACAGTTTTATTTGTTTAAACTCGTATCTGGCTACTTCATGACACAAGCTCAACCCCAAGTTTCTACGCGTCTTATAAAAAAATACCCTAATCGTCGTCTGTACGATACAAAAACCAGTGCTTATATTACGCTGTCCGATGTAAAACAACTGGTACTGGATAGCGAAGTCTTTCAGGCGATAGATGCCAAATCTGGTGAAGACATCACGCGCAGCATACTTTTACAAATTATTCTAGAAGAGGAAAGCGGTGGTTTACCCATGTTTTCTTCTACAGCCCTGGCGCAAATCATCCGTTTTTATGGGCATGCTATGCAAGGTGTCATGGGTTCATTTTTGGATAAAAATATTCAAGCGTTTATTGATATTCAAGACAGAGTGGCTGAGCAATCCAAAGGCGTGTATGGCCAGCAGTTCGGTCCTGAAGCCTGGTCTCAGTTCATGAGTGTACAAACGCCAGTGCTGCAAAACATGATGAGTAATTACATCGATCAAAGTCAAAACTTGTTTGTCCAGATGCAAGATCAAATGCAGGATCAAACTCGCGGTATTTTTTCGGTGTTTCCTTTTCCGCCACCAGATAGCGACGACAAGCCCAAGAAAAAATAAACAACATGCTTACTGGTCTTTTTTATATGGACTATGGTCTTGCAGCTCATTCCGGTAAGCGTGGATGGCGGGTGTTTCTTTGTCTAGGAAATCACTGATGGCTTGGGTGTAACGAATATCGCTAATCCAATGGGCGGATGGTGTAAGCACCGGTAGCAGGCCACGCGATAGTTTGTGCTCGCCTTGTGCGCCACCTTCGAAGACCTGTATCCCATTAGCGATGCAATAGTTTATGCCTTGGGTATAACAGGTTTCAAAGTGCAGACCGGGGATGTATTGTGTGCTACCCCAATATCTGCCATACATATGGGTGCTACTAAGTAAATTTAGGGCGGCGGCTATGGCCACTCCTTGTTGTTCGGCCAGTACGATTAGTATCTGGTTCGGCATGGTTGCCAATAAGTCCTGGAAGAACTCTAGGCTTAAATAGGGCGAATTGCCGTGCTCCATATAGGTTTGATGGTAGCAGCGATAGAAAAAACCTAAGGTTTGTTGATCAATTTCAGAGCCGCGTAGCCAGCGAAAACTTACGCCGGACTGTAGGGCTTTCTTGCTATCCTGCCGAATTTTTTTGCGATTTTTTTGGCTTAATGTCGCTAGGAAGTCATCTAGTGTTTTGTAGCCTTGGTTAAACCAATGGAACTGCACATTTTCCCTTAACAAAAACCCAGCCTCTTCCAAGGCCGCTAGATCCTGTTCGTTTGGAAACAGTACATGCAAGGATGAAATCGTATTGTCGCTGGTAATTTCAGCCGCTTTACGTGCTAGTTGCACGCGATCTGTGTGGGTGTGCGCTAACAGGCGTGGCCCTGGCACGGGAGTAAATGGAATGGCTGAAAGTAGCTTTGGGTAATACGGTAAGCCATGACGTTGGTAAGCCTGGGCCCAAATATGGTCGAAAACATATTCTCCACGTGAGTGTGTTTTCAAATACATAGGCATGGCTGCACAGAGCTTATCGTTACGGTGCATCAGTAGGTGATGGGGGAGCCAGCCGGTGTCCTCTGATACGCAACCAGTGGCTTCCAAGCTATGTAGGTAACTATGTCGGACGGCAGGGTGATCGCCAGCTAAGTCATTCCACTGCGCGGCATCAATATCGGCCATACGCCGAACTAAAGTATACGTTTGGGTCAAAGCGATGTTGCCTTTAGTGCGTTGTAAGCTTGCAACCTTTGTCGCAGTAATCAAGGATTAAGTGTAGCGGGTGGCGAAAATCTGTAGGTTTTTTAGCTACAGGTCTTGCCATGCATAAGCTAGAGTGGTGTAATAATACTGTGAATGGCAGCGTAGTTCGTTCTGTCATCAAGCTTTGCTCAAAGCGGTCTGTGTAGCGCAAAGCGCCGCAGACAGTTAGTTGGCTTGGGTTGTATACCCAGTGTAGCGGCTCCAAGCACCATAATTGAATATATGTAGATCAGCGCAATAGCGCGTCAGGCAAGCTCTTAGTGGGCCTGTCGCGGTGCCCAGTGGGGCGCCCAAATTCCCTTTACCTAGATTAGACCTTGGCAGTGCGTACGGGCCGTATAGTAACTTTTTGTGACTATGCGCCAGACGAACGCACTACCTAACCTAAGCACAACATGGCTAGGCTATGAATACAACAGATGTTAATGATGCTGGTTCAGATACAAAAATGGGTCAACTGCGTTTAGCAATTGACCCATTCGGAAATCTGGTTGCGGGGACAGGATTTGAACCTGTGACCTTCGGGTTATGAGCCCGACGAGCTGCCAAACTGCTCCACCCCGCGACTGAAGAATTGAATATTAACTGATTTAAATAACTTATGCAAGCCAAGCTTGAAATAATGCGTATTACCCATGAATGATACTCAGATAGTACGGATTCTAGAAACAGCGTTATTATGTGCAGATCGCGCATTGCCCCTGGCCGAGCTACGTAAACTATTTGCATCTGAAGGCGTTTCGGGCGATGATTTGCGCCGTCACTTGGCCACACTGCAATTGGACTATGCTGAAAAAGGTCTGCAGTTGCTAAGTTTAGCCAGCGGTTGGCGATTTCAAAGCCGACCGGAAATGCAGCGTTATTTGTCTCGTCTGAATCCGGAAAGGCCGCCAAAGTATTCGCGTGCTGTCCTGGAAACCTTGGCGATTATTGCTTGGCGTCAGCCAGTAACGCGTGGTGATATCGAAGACATACGCGGAGTAAGCGTGTCCTCACAAATAGTACGCACCCTTGAAGACAGAGGGTGGATAGAAGTCTTGGGGCATAGGGATGCGCCAGGACGTCCAGAGCTATTGGGGACCACACCACAATTTTTAGATGATCTGGGACTAAGGGCGCTAGGTGATTTGCCCAGCCTGGAAGCGGCATTGGCTGCTACAGACACCCCAGAACTCATTGCCCATATTCAACGCGAACCATTACAGGCGCGTACATCGGATTCAAACGGAGTAACCGAAACAACATGACTGAAACCAATAAAAACGAGTCGTCAGCAGGTGTAGCCGCTGCAGCGGCACAGCCTCATGCTACTGCTGATGGCGCATCATCGGGCGCGCCTCGCAAGGGGCGTAAGCTGCGTACGCCTTTTCGACGTCGTCGTGGCGATGCGGCTCCTGAGGCGCAGTCGGGACAGCAGGCGGTAGATCCAGTAGCAGGGCAGGAAGCTGCTGCTGATGCGTCTGCCCCAACGGGTGCGGCGCGCCCACCCAGGACTAACCGCTCTAAAAATAACCCAAGTAAGTCTGGGCGGGGTCCCAAAACAGAGGCTTCCAAATCTGCGCGTCCAGCGCGACGCGGTAAGTCAGCGGGTAAGCCTGCCGGAGTTGCGGAAGACTCGGCCGATCAGCAAGTAATGGCTCCTTTGACGCCGGAAGAGGAGCAAGAGTCCAAGCAGGCATTGTCCTTTTTGGATACCTCGGAAAAAATTGACCAGCGCTTGGGCAAATATTTAGGTAGTGATTTGTTAATGCCTAAGTTGCACAAAGTGCTGGCTGATGCGGGTGTGGGGTCACGCCGCGAAATGGAAGAGCTCATTATTGCGGGTCGTGTATCCGTAAATGGCGAACCTGCACATATTGGACAGCGTGTCGCGGCTAGCGATCAGGTGCGTGTTAATGGGCGCTTGATCGTGCGTCCTAACGCTAGCAAACCACCGCGGGTCATTCTTTATCACAAGCCTGCTGGTGAAATTGTCAGTCACGACGATCCAGAAGGCCGTGCTACGGTATTTGCACGTTTGCCCAAGCTTAAAGTGGGTAAGTGGTTGTCGGTTGGACGCTTGGACCTGAACACTGAAGGGCTTTTAATCCTGACAACCTCAGGTGATTTGGCTAACCGTCTTATGCATCCTCGCTATGGTGCCGAGCGTGAATACGCTGTGCGCGTTTTGGGTGAATTAAGTCCTCAAATGCAGGAAACCTTGCTCAAGGGTATAGAGCTGGAAGACGGTACCGCAAAGTTCGGTTTGTTGGAGTTCTTAGGTGGTGAAGGTAGCAATCGCTGGTATCGAGTCACCCTGACCGAGGGGCGCAACCGTGAGGTGCGTCGTATGTTCGAAGCCGCTGGTGTCACCGTTAGCCGACTAATACGTACACGCTTTGGTGAAGTGGTTCTTCCGTCCAGTTTGCGCCGTGGGCGTTGGGATGCATTGGACGACAGCTTAGTGACTGCCCTAATGTTGCAACTAGGCTTATTGCGAGATGACGATGATAATTCCTCCGGTGGTGATGGCCGGCGTGAGCGTCAGCCTATCTCGCACGCCAGTGCTTTGCCTCCGGGTTTTGGCACTATGGCTCAGAATGGCTTGAACGGTGCGAAAGTAGGGCGTGGTGGTCGCGTGTCGGGTGGTCGTACTGTGCGTACTGCGGTCGATCAGGTCTATCCGTCTGACCCGTTTGGTACTGGCTTGTTGGTCAGCGGTGGTTTGGCAAATGGTCATCCTACTTCAGGTCAGCGGGGTAAGCCTGCCACGAAAGGGCGTAGGCCTAGCAGTGCTGCGCGTGGCCCTAAGCCTGAAGCCGAAGTGAGCGCCGAGGGGCGTCGTGCTGGGCCTGGGGCGCGTGGGGCTAAGCCGGCGACCAGGACATCGCGTGGTCCTGGTGCGCGGACTAAATCCAGTGCGCCAGCAGCAACTGGGCGCGGGCGTCCAGCGGCTGGGGGTAAATCGGGTCAAGGGCGTGGTGACGATAGGCAGCCTCGTGGTGCGTCAGCTCATGAGTCCCATCTTGGAAAGTTGGGTGGGCGCAAGTAATAGCGGTAAATATTCTAAATTTCTGTTAGAATATAGGGCTTTACGGCTATGCTTGTTTATAATAAGACAAAAATAGCAGCGCATTTTCGGATGTGTCTTGTGGTGTATTGAAACAACGTTTAGGATGGTCTGCAATGTAGTTCATCTAAACTAGATTGGCTTATCACAAGCACGATAACAGTGGGCTGGTTTACACAGCCCATTTTTTTTTGGATTATATGGCAGATATATTCGCTTTGACGCAGCAGGCTATAGCCGGTACCGATATCGAGCTTATCGATGTGGAACGCGCGCCCCTGGGGCTGTTGCGCGTTACTATTGATCGTCCTGGTGGTGTCAGAGTCGAAGACTGCGAGAGCGTTTCAAAGCAGCTGTCGCGTGTTTTCGAAGTTGAAAATATTGATTACAAGCGTCTGGAGGTAGGTTCGCCAGGCACTGATAGGCCACTGAAGCAACAGGCCGATTACTTTCGTTTTGCGGACCAACGTGTCGAGGTCAGGCTGCGTACAGCCATAGAAAATCGTAAGGTCTTCTCTGGTATGTTGCGCGCCCCCGATGCCTCGGTTACCGATCCAGAGTCTTCTCCCGTTTTTGGTGTCGAATTCGAGGATCAGACGGGCACTACCCAGCTGCTGAACTTTACCTTCGATGACGTAGACCGAGCCAAACTGGATCCCATTCTTGATTTCAAGGGAAAAAAGCGATGAGTCGCGAAATTCTTTTACTGGTTGACGCCCTGGCGCGTGAAAAAAACGTAGAGCGCGAAGTGGTTTTTGGCGCCCTGGAAAACGCCTTGGCCTCCGCCATGAAAAAGCGCTTCAAAGAAGACGCCGATATACGCGTATCCATAGATAGAACCACCGGCGATCATGAAGGTTTTCGCCGCTGGTTAGTCGTTCCCGATGAAGCCGGCTTACAAGAGCCGGATCAACAGGAGCTCTATTCGGAAGCCCAAGAAATTATCGAAGGCATAGATGTCGGTGAATACATCGAAGAAGCCCTAGAGCCCATCGAGTTCGGCCGCATTGGTGCCCAAGCAGCCAAGCAGGCGATATTGCAGCGCATACGTGATGCCGAACGCGAGCAAGTCCTTAACGACTTCCTGGATAGGGGTGAAAATATCGTTTCGGGCTCGGTCAAACGTATGGATAAGGGCGATGCCATTATCGAAACGGGCAAAATAGAAGCTCGCTTGCCACGTGCGGAAATGATTCCCAAGGAAAATATCCGCGTTGGTGACCGTGTGCGTGCTTGGGTTTACAAAGTGGATCGCCAAGCGCGTGGTCAGCAGGTAATATTGTCTCGTACTGCTCCGGAGTTTATCCGTCAGCTGTTCGAAAACGAAGTCCCTGAAATCGAGCAAGGCTTGCTGGAAATTAAAGCCGCTGCGCGCGACGCCGGTATACGTGCCAAGATCGCCGTAGTTGCCTACGATAAACGCATAGATCCTATAGGTACTTGTGTGGGCATGCGTGGTTCGCGTGTTACCGCAGTGCGTAATGAATTAGGTGGCGAGCAGGTCGATATCGTTTTGTGGGCAGACGACCCAGCCGAATTCGTCATTGGTGCCTTGGCACCAGCGCATGTCGAATCCATCATGGTGGATGAAGACAAGCACGCTATGGATGTCGTGGTTGATGCCGAAAACCTGCCGAAGGCTATAGGTGCCCGTGGTCAGAACGTGC
Organism: Alcaligenaceae bacterium; assembly: GCA_013416485.1. Taxonomy (GTDB): domain Bacteria; phylum Pseudomonadota; class Gammaproteobacteria; order Burkholderiales; family Burkholderiaceae_B; genus JAGOAJ01. The sequence continues at coordinate 68,319 of JACCEO010000006.1, read as the reverse complement.
GTCTAGCCTCCGAACTTACCGGATGGCAAATTAACATCATGACACCCGAAGAAAGCCAAAGCCGCCAAGATGAAGAGCGTACTGAATTACGCCTTACCTTCATCAGCAAACTGGATGTGGACGAAGAAATCGCCGATATCCTGATTGATGAAGGCTTTAGCGGTCTTGAAGAAGTTGCCTACGTACCGATACAGGAATTGTTGGAAATCGAAGCCTTTGACGAAGAAACTGTCAACGAGCTCCGTGCACGTGCCCGTAATGCATTGCTCACCGAAGCCATCGCTCAGGAAGAAATCGTGCAAACGGCGCCAAAGGACCTGTTGGAAGTCGAAGGGGTTACACCCGAGTTAGTGACCAAGCTGGCCGATAGCCAGGTACTCACCCTTGATGATCTGGCTGAATTGTCTACAGACGAACTGTCGGAAATTTCGGGTTTGAATACTGAAGACGCAAGTCAAATGATTATGCGCGCACGGGCTCACTGGTTTGACGACGAAGCCTGATGTTCAGGTTTCATAAGTCAGGGTGTGTTTATTGAAAATAGTTGTAGTAAGCAAGAGAGAGTCGAATGTCGAGTAATACCGTCGCCCAGTTCGCTGTTGAACTGAAGATGCCCGCAAACGTACTGCTGGATCAGTTGCGTTCAGCTGGCGTTGAACTCAAGTCGGTTGACGATTCCGTCACGGACGCGGATAAGGCGAAACTGCTCGAATCGTTGCGCCGTTCTCACGGCGGAACCGAGGGCAAGAAAATTACCCTTACCCGACGCGAGACCTCCGAAATTCGCCAGGCCGATAGTTCCGGTCGTTCGCGCACCATACAGGTCGAAGTACGTAAGAAACGTGTTTTCGTCAAGCGCGATCCGGCAGAACTAATTGCTGACGCTGCAGCAGCCAACCCCGAAGCGCCAGTCGCAGCGGCCCAGGCTACTGCTGCCTCGGTGCCGGCTGATACTGGCCAGGCAGCTGCAACATCAACAGTGACTACAGCCGCAGCTATAGCTCCTGATGCGAAAGTGGAACAGCCAGTAGCTGCACCTGCAAACGTTGTTGATGCACCGCCTGCAGCTGCTCCAGTGGCTGCAGAAGCACCAGCACCGATTGCAGAAGCTCCTAAGGTCGCAGCGAACCCTGAACCCAAGCCTGAAAAGGTCGTGACACCAGTGGTAACGCCAGAGTCAGCCGTCGTTCAGGAAGCACCTGCCGCTCCTGAAGCTGCGCCTGTAGTGGCTACCGAGCCCACTATGGCTGCAGAACCTGCCACAACGAAAACCCCAGAAGACGTGCCTGCGGCTAAACAAACCGCCGCCACTGCGCCGGTCGCAGCGGCACCCACCAAAATGGAAAAAACAGAGAAATCCAAGGCTACACCTGTGCACCCCACTAAGACAGCGGCCAAACGCGCCGCGCCTGCTCGTGAAGTACCCGTGGTCGACGAGGCCCGTGAACGCGCCCGTAAGGCCGCTGAAGCCGAGGCTGCAGCGTTGCGCGCCATGCTTAGTCGTCCGCGTAAAGTACTTAAAGCACCAGAACCCGAGCCTGCTGCCGCTGGCACCTTGCGTAAACCTGCTAGTAAAGGTGGCAAGAAAGACGCCAAAGCAGCAGATACCAAAAAAACCATCAAAACATCCGAAGTGTCTTCGTCCTGGACAGATGACAGCGGTCGTAAAAAACCAGCAGCTCGCGCCGATGCGCCGCCATCTAGCCCCAGCCGTGACGGTTGGCGTGCAGGTGGCAAGCCAGGTGGAAAAACTGGTGGGCGTGGTGGACGCGGTCGTAATGCTCAGGTTGAACGCAAAGAACCACAAGTGGCGGAATTTATCGCTCGTGAAGTTCATGTGCCAGAAACGATTTCCGTTGCTGACTTGGCGCACAAAATGTCCGTCAAAGCCGCCGAGGTCATTAAGCACTTGATGAAACTGGGGCAAATGGTCACCATTAACCAGGTTCTGGATCAAGAAACAGCCATGATCATGGTCGAAGAGTTGGGCCACACAGCGATTGCTGCCAAACTCGATGATCCTGAAGCATTCTTGGTCGATGTTGCAGATGCTCCCGAAGGTGAAGCTCTACCTCGTGCACCTGTGGTTACTGTTATGGGTCACGTTGACCACGGTAAAACGTCTTTACTGGATTACATCCGTCGCGCCAAGATCGCCTCGGGTGAGGCTGGTGGTATTACTCAGCACATTGGTGCCTACAACGTTAAAACCGAACGCGGCATGGTGACGTTCCTGGATACTCCCGGACACGAAGCGTTTACTGCTATGCGTGCCCGTGGTACCCAGGCTACTGACATCGTTATTCTGGTTGTCGCAGCCGATGACGGCGTGATGCCACAAACTCGCGAGGCCATACACCACGCACGTGCTGGTAATGTACCGCTGGTCGTTGCTATCAACAAGGTCGACAAACCTGATGCCAATCCAGAACGCGTTAAGCAAGAACTGGTTGCCGAACAGGTCGTACCTGAAGAATACGGTGGCGATGTTCCTTTTGTACCCGTATCGGCCAAGATGGGAACCGGTATTGATGAGCTGCTAGAAAACGTATTGCTACAAGCTGAAATGCTTGAGCTTAAAGCCCCCGTTGAAGCGCCCGCTAAGGGTCTTGTCATCGAGGCTCGCCTAGACAAAGGACGCGGCCCTGTAGCAACTATCCTAGTACAAAGCGGTACCTTGAATCGTGGCGATGCTGTATTGGTTGGGGCAAGCTTTGGTCGCGTACGTGCCATGCTTAATGAAAATGGCAAACCGGTGAATTCCGCTGGTCCGTCTATGCCAGTAGAAATCCAAGGTCTAACCGAGGTGCCTGCCGCTGGTGACGAACTGCTTGCTATGGGCGACGAACGCAAAGCTCGTGAAATCGCCTTGTTCCGTCAAGGTAAGTTCCGTGACGTCAAGCTGGCGCGTCAACAGGCTGCTAAGCTCGAGTCCATGTTTGACAACATAGGCGATGGTGTACAAACACTGAACCTTATCGTTAAAACCGACGTGCAAGGTTCCCAAGAAGCCTTGGTGCAATCCCTGGTCAAGCTGTCCACCGACGAAGTTCGCGTACAAGTGGTACACGCTGGCGTGGGTGGAATTTCGGAAACCGACGTTAACTTGGCGATTGCATCCAATGCGGTCATCATTGCGTTTAACGTCAGAGCCGAAGCCAGTACCAGGAAATTGGCAGAAAACAACGATGTTGATGTCCGTTACTACAACATCATTTATGACGCCATCGACGAAGTCCGTAATGCTATGTCTGGCATGCTGGCTCCAGAAAAACGCGAAGAAGTCATAGGCATGGTCGAAATCCGCGAAATCTACTCGGTATCACGTATTGGTAATATTGCCGGATGTATGGTTACTGAAGGTCTGGTACGCCGTGATTCGCAAGTGCGTTTGCTGCGTAACAACGTGGTGCAATGGACTGGCTGGCTGGATTCCCTGCGTCGCTTCAAAGACGATGCCAAAGAAGTTAAGCAAGGTTTCGATTGCGGTATCACCCTTAAGGGCTACAACGATATCGAAATTGGTGATCAGCTTGAAATCTTTGAAATCAAAGAAATCGCCCGGACACTGTAATCATGGGTCGTCATAAATCTAAATCCAACCCAGGGCGTAATGTCCGTTTGGCTGATCAGATCCAAAAGGATCTGGCTCAGCTGATCCAACGCGAACTTGATATTTCGCGTGTTGGGTTAATCACCTTGACGGGTGTAGAACTTTCGGCTGACTATGCGCATGCCAAGGTCTACTTTACCGTCATGGGCGCCGAGCCCGAAGTTGCTACCGCGGCGCTGGCCGAAAAAGCAGGGTGGCTGCATTCACTGTTGTTCAAACTGCTGCACATACATACTGTGCCTACCCTACGCTTCATACACGATGATCAGGTGGTGCGTGGCATAGAAATGTCACGTCTAATTGATCAGGCGAATCTGCCCTATAAAGAGTCGCCTGACACTGTAGAACCTGACGACCCCGACGAACAGCCCTGAAGCTGTCGTTATTTCACGGATAAAAAACGATGGCTACCCGACGCGGGCAGATGCTCGACGGCGTTCTGTTGCTGGATAAGCCTGTAGGGCTATCCAGTAACCATGCGCTACAACGCGCCAAGCGTGCGCTGGATGCGCGCAAGGCCGGCCACACAGGCACATTAGATCCCTTCGCCACTGGTTTGCTGGTGTGCTGTTTGGGCAAAGCAACAAAAATCTCAGCTAGCATGCTGAATGCTGACAAAGGCTATGTTGCCACTATACGTTTTGGTCAAGAAACTGACTCGGGCGATTTGACTGGCAATGTGGTGTTTACGGCTCCTGAGAGTTTTAACGGTGTTCAGCCTGAAGCGCTGGAAACCGTGATGAAGGACTTTCGTGGCGATATCATGCAGATACCGCCTATGTATTCCGCCTTGAAGCGTGACGGCAAGCCTTTGTATGAATATGCCAGACAAGGCATAGAGCTTGAGCGCCCACCGCGCCCAGTCACCATACATCGTCTGGAGCTGCTGGAATGCTCGGGCATGGAAGCTGTAGTTAACGTGGAGTGCAGCAAAGGGACGTATATTCGCACCCTGGCTGAAGACATCGGTCGTGGCTTGGGTTGCGGTGCACACTTAGTTGCTTTGCGCCGTACCAGCGTGGGACCATTTTCCTTGGATGATGCTATTGCCTTGGAAACTTTGCAAACCATGTCGGAACCACAATCGGTTTTACTTAATCTGAATGCTTTACCTGCAGGCTTGTTGCCTGAGGCCCTGACACAAAAGGAACAATTATGAATCGCGCCTTGCGCAATGTGGCGATCATCGCTCACGTCGATCATGGGAAAACCACACTGGTTGACCAACTGCTGCATCAAGCAGGAACTTTCCGCGACAACCAGCATATCTCGGATCGTGTCATGGACTCTGGCGATATCGAGAAAGAACGCGGTATTACCATTTTGGCGAAAAACTGTGCTGTCGAATATGAAGGCACACACATTAATATCATAGATACTCCCGGACACGCCGACTTTGGCGGTGAAGTCGAGCGCGTATTGTCTATGGTTGATGGCGTATTGCTGTTAGTGGACGCTGTAGAAGGCCCTATGCCACAAACTCGTTTTGTGACACGCAAAGCGCTGGCTTTAGGATTAAGGCCTATTGTGGTCGTCAACAAAATTGACCGCCCAGGGGCACGTCCTGACTTTGCGATTAACGCAACTTTCGACTTGTTCGACAAACTAGGCGCCACTGAAGAGCAGTTGGATTTCCCAGTTATTTATGCTTCCGGTCTGTCCGGCTATGCTGGCTTGACCGAAGATGTGCGCGAAGGCGATATGCGCCCTTTGTTTGACGCCATCCTGAAGCACGTTCCGCAGCGCGAAGACGACGCTGATGGTCCGCTGCAGATGCAAATTATTTCCTTGGACTACAGCTCTTATGTCGGCAAGATAGGTGTGGGTCGTGTAAACCGCGGCCGTATCAAAGCCGCTCAGGATGTTATCGTCAAGTTTGGCCCCGAAGGTAAGCCTATCAAAGCTCGCGTTAACCAGGTACTGAAGTTCAAAGGCCTAGAGCGCGTATTGGTCGACGAGGCGGAAGCCGGTGATATCGTCTTGATCAACGGCATCGACGAAATCGGCATAGGCTGCACCCTAACGGATGTAGTTGTACAAGATGCTTTACCTTTGTTGCGTATCGACGAGCCCACACTGACCATGAACTTCATGGTGAACACCTCGCCTTTGGCGGGCCGTGAAGGCAAGTTCGTTACCAGCCGTCAGTTACGTGATCGCTTGGATCGTGAACTGAAAGCCAACGTTGCGTTGCGTGTTAATGCCACCGATGACGACACAGTATTCGAAGTGTGCGGCCGGGGTGAACTACACCTGACCATATTGCTAGAAAATATGCGTCGTGAAGGTTACGAATTGGCTGTATCACGACCACGTGTCATGTTCAAAGAAGTCGATGGCGTACGCCACGAACCCTATGAGTTGCTAACGGTAGACATTGAAGATGGTCACCAAGGCGGCATCATGGAGGAACTAGGACGTCGTAAGGGTGACTTGCAAGATATGGTCGCTGATGGCCGTGGCCGTACTCGTCTAGAGTATCGCATTCCTGCTCGTGGCTTAATCGGTTTTCAGGGTGAGTTTATGACCTTGACGCGCGGTACTGGCCTAATGAGCCACATCTTTGATGAGTACGCACCGCTACGCGAGGGCGGGGTAGGCGAACGTCGTAATGGTGTGTTAATTAGCCAGGACGATGGTGATGCCGTTGCCTATGCGTTGTGGAAGCTGCAAGAGCGCGGTCGTATGTTTGTATCACCTGGTGATCCCTTGTATGAAGGCATGATCATTGGTATACATAGCCGCGACAATGACTTGGTGGTTAACCCCATCAAGGAAAAGAAGCTGACTAACGTGCGCGCTTCCGGCAAAGACGAGCATATTGACTTGGTTACGCCAATACAGATGTCCTTGGAATACGCCGTAGAGTTCATTAGCGATGACGAGTTGGTCGAAGTAACGCCTAAGTCTATTCGTTTGCGCAAACGCTACCTGCTAGAGCATGAGCGCCGCCGTATGTCCCGCGAGGGTGCAACCAGCTAAACGCTTGGTAGGTGCTTACGCAAAAAAAACGCCAGTTTGCTTGTAGCAGCTGGCGTTTTTTTGTAGCCTGATGCCTATTCAGGCAGGGCAGGTTCACAATCCAGGAGGTGGGAATAGTTGCTGCGATACTCTTCAATTTGTGCCATGACCACGTTTGGGTCGTCGGTTAAGGTCATTAAGTCTAGGTCATGTGGGCCGATTAAACCTTGGGCTATCAAATGATCTTTCATCCATTCCAGTAAACCTGTCCAATACTCGACGCCCATCAGTACAATAGGTGCGGGTGCTAGCTTGCCGGTTTGAACCAGAGTAAGCACTTCCAAGACTTCGTCCAGGGTGCCAAAACCACCTGGCAGGGCAATATAGGCGGCGCTATGCATAAAAAACGTGGCTTTGCGCGAGTAGAAATAATCAAAGTTCAGGCTATGAGTCTGGTATTGATTGTTGGTGGTTTCCTTGGGCAGCTGTATATTCAAGCCTACGCTGTTACCGCCGGCTTGATAGGCGCCTTTGTTGGCAGCTTCCATAATGCCGGGACCACCACCTGCGATAACGGTAAAACCGCCTTTGGCCAGTCGCGCACCCATCGCTTCACTAAGTATGTAGTATGGCGTTCCGGGCTTGGTTCGGGCGCTTCCAAAAACACTGACACCCCAGTTGATTTCTTTAAGGGTTTCGGCAGCCGCTTTTAGTTCTGCCATAATCTCAGGAATTTGTTGGGTTGCCGACACACGAGCTATTGTATTGTTTGACATGAAAAAAACCTTGTTGCTAGTTGATGGTTCCAGTTATTTGTATCGCGCTTTCCATGCGATGCCTGACTTGCGTAATGCAAAAGGGGAGCCAACTGGCGCCTTATATGGTGTCTTATCCATGTTACGGAGACTGCTGCAAGATTACAAGGCGGATTACGCGGTTTGTGTGTTTGATGCGCGCGGTAAAACCTTCCGTGACGACATCTATCCTGACTACAAGGGGCATAGGCCGTCTATGCCCGATGAGCTTGCAGCACAAATTGATCCCATACACCGTGCTGTCACGGCCTTAGGCTGGACTGTCCTAAGCATACCTGGGGTCGAGGCCGACGATATCATAGGTACCTTAGCGGTCAAGGCGCGTGCCGCTGGCGTGCGTTCTATCATTTCCACAGGCGACAAGGATTTGGCACAACTGGTCAACGAAGATGTTGAACTGGTTAACACCATGACCGATGAACGCCAGGACGTAGAAGGCGTCATTAGTAAGTTTGGCGTTAGGCCCGATCAGATCATTGATTTCCTAATGTTAACTGGCGATACAGCCGACAACATTCCTGGCGTACCCAAAGTTGGGCCAAAAACGGCAGCCAAGTGGTTGAATCAGTACCAAACGCTGGACGAATTGGTTGCCAATGCGGATGCTATCAAGGGTGTGGCAGGACAAAACCTGCGTGACACCATCCCTATGTTTGATATGACACGTCAACTGGTGACGGTTAAGCTCGACTGTCATATCCCTTCGATCACAGATGATTTGTCTGGTTTTGTACCCCAGTCTCAAGATACCGCAACCCTGATAGACCTATACAACGAGTATGGCTTTAGGACCTGGTTACGAGAGTTGTCTGGCGATAGCAATCAAGTACCAGTACAAGATAGTCGTGTCGTTACTGAACATATACCGCCACCCCCTGTAGACATTGCGTACGAAACGATACTGGATTGGGCTGGATTCGAGCGTTGGCTGGCCCTTATCGAGGCGGCTGACCTGGTCGCTATGGATACGGAAACTACTTCTTTGGATCCCATGCTGGCGAAGTTGGTGGGTTTGTCGCTGTCTGTGCAGCCCGGTGTGGCGTGTTATATCCCCTTGGCCCACCGTGGTCCAGATCTGGTCGAGCAGCTACCCAAGCAACAAGTATTGGATCGGTTGCGTGATTGGCTGGCTAACCCTAAGGCACATAAATTACTACATAACGCTAAGTACGATACCCATGTATTAAGTAATGAAGGGGCGGTGTTAGCTGGGGTGACAGAAGACACCATGCTGCAGGCTTATGTATTAGAAGCGCATAGGCGAGTAAGCCTACAAGACCTGGGCGAGCGCTGGTTAGGCCGTACAGGCACTACGTTTGAAGATTTATGTGGCAAAGGCGCCAAGCAAATCTGCTTTGACGAAGTAGCGGTAGAAGTCGCAGCACACTATGCCTGCGAAGATGCTGATTTCACCCTGCAGTTGCATCATGTCTTACGACCTCAAGTGGCTCAGGCCGATGGCTTGGAAACAATCTATCAGCTGGAAATCAAGGCCTCTGCGGTGTTAGCCACCATAGAGCGTAATGGTGTGGGTCTGGACACGCATGTGCTGGCTATGCAAAGCCATGAACTAGGTCAGCAATTACTTAGTCTGGAAACCCAGGCTTATGAATTAGCGGGTCAACCATTTAACTTGAACTCGCCTAAGCAGCTGGGCGAAATACTTTTTCAGCGTATGCAGTTGCCCATAGTGCGTAAAACCGCCAGTGGGGCCCCCTCTACCGACGAAGAGGTGTTAACCAGGTTAGCCAATGACTATCCTTTGCCCAAATTATTGCTGGAGTATCGTGGGCTGGCTAAACTTAAATCTACCTATACCGACAAACTGCCGAAAATGGTGGATGCACATACCGGACGTGTACATACCCGCTATGCGCAAGCTGCTGTTGTTACCGGTCGTTTGGCGTCTTCAGACCCTAACTTACAGAATATACCTGTACGTACGGCGGAAGGACGACGGGTACGTTCTGCTTTTGTCGCTACTCGTGGGAAGATCATTTCTGCTGACTACTCCCAGATAGAACTACGGGTTATGGCGCATATGTCAGGCGACACCAATTTACGTCAGGCGTTCGAGCAAGGTGAGGACATCCACAAAGCCACCGCATCGGAAGTGTTTGGTGTGGCCTTGTCTGACGTTAGCAGCGATCAACGTCGTGCGGCCAAAGCGATTAACTTTGGTCTTATCTATGGCATGGGTGAGTTCGGACTGGCCAATAATCTGGGCATTACACGTGATGCCGCCCGTGCTTACATAGACCGTTATTTTGCGCGTTATCCGGGTGTGGCTAGGTATATGGAAACCACGCGCCAGCAAGCCCATGAATTAGGCTATGTGGAAACCGTGTTCGGCCGGCGCATTTGGTTACCTGAGCTACGTGGCGCCAAAGGGCCTAGGCAGAAAGCCGCCGAAAGGGCAGCGATTAATGCGCCTGTTCAAGGTACTGCTGCCGATTTAATCAAGATGGCTATGGTGGCTGCACAAGAGTGGCTGGTAGCTCAGAAAATGGAAACCTTGATGGTTATGCAGGTACACGATGAACTGGTCTTCGATGTACCTGAAACCGAAGTGGAAGTTGTGGCACAAAATTTGCCTGATCTGATGTGCAAAGTGGCCAAGCTGGGGGTGCCGCTGGTGGCCGAAGTGGGCATAGGTCCCAACTGGGAACAAGCCCACTAAGCTGTATTCATTTCAGGTCGTCATTATGGTCCCGCAAACGATTGGGTAGTAGTTCGTCGTGGCGGGCCAGTATGGGGTAGGCTGCAGCTTCTACCATGTATGAGTTAAGCGTTTTTGTGTCCCGCAGTATATCCAGGTAAAAAGCACCAATTTCTGCTTCCTGACGCTGGCCATCACGAATTTGCATTAAATGTTGCTCGGCTGCATGTTGTTCTAGTTCACGGAAATAGTCTTTTTCGTAAGCTAAATAACGTGCGCTTTTCAGGTCTTCAGCAACGAACAGCGCTGCGGTTTGGCGCTGGTTGCGTAGTAGGCGATCTAGCACAGTGATGACTTCATCGCGTTGCAATTCACTTAAGGTCCAGCCACGTTTTCGTAAGGTCTCTGTATGGCCTAACAAATCGTGGGTGGTGACCCTAGCGGCATGTGCCATGTTATTGGAAAATGTCAGGACTTCGTTTAGTCGTCTGTGATCATTCTTGTTCATACTGTCTTGGTCCAGAGTGGCCAAGTAGGTGGTAATCAGCCCATCCAGACGGTTGACCGCATTATTGATATAGCGGGCATGGCTGATGCGGTGTCGGTTATCACGCAGAAAACCGGCGCGTGTCATACCTAATAAAGCCTGTTGCATATCCGCTAGGCGTAGGGCTTCGCGAGCGGCATTACCTAGGGCAATACCGGGTACCTCGTGGGCTGATTCGTCCAAATACAAGGGCTTGGTGGGGTCGTTAGGATCGCTGCGCTTGGGCAGCAAGCGAGTCACCAGAGCTGAGTACGGTACTAATAAAGGTAGGAAAATCAGAGCGACCACAATGTTGAACAATGTGTGGAAGTTCGCGACTGCACGTGCCGGATCATCACTAAGCAGATTCATGACGGTGGGCAGCAAGGGCAGGGCTAGTAGTGCCAGCAGACAGCCTATTACCCTGGTGCCTAGATTGCCTATGGGCAGGCGTCGTGTAGCTGGATCGTTGTTGTCGCTAGCACCCTCTAGGACAGGGTTGATGGCTGTACCCAGGTTAGCGCCCAGAACTAGAGCGCAGGCCAGGCTGACTGAAACCAGGTTATGGCTGGCCAAAGACATAATCAGGACAACGACAGCGACACTGGAGTGCGCCGCCCAAGTCAGGATCGCTGCCAACAGCATGGCCAGTATCGGCTGGGTGCTTAGAGCGTCTAGTAGTACTTGTAGCAGATGAGCGTCTTGTATAGGCGCTAGTAGTTTCACCAGCTCCTGTAAGGACAACAGTAACAGGCCAAAGCCAATAAAAACACGGCCTAGGTCGCGTCGTCGACTGGGCTGGTGGCGACGAAACAACCAAACCCCGACCAGTATCATGGCCGGAGCTAAAGCAGTCAGGTTAAAGGACAGCAGCTGGACGATCAGGGTGGTGCCTACATTGGCGCCCAGCATAGCGGCCAAGCCTGGCACTAGAGCTACCAGGCCACCTGTTGCAAAGCTGGTGATCATCAAGCCAGTGGCGGTACTGCTTTGGATGGCGGCCGTAATAATTAGCCCCGTGCCGAAGGCTCGGCTACGGGTACCTAGGGCATGCCCCATCCAGATGCCCAGCTTGGCGCCAAAAGCACGCTGTACCCCACTTTGGACCATATGTACGCCCCAAAGTAGCAGCGCAGTATAGCCACCAAAATTTAGTAGGGCGAGTAGCTCTTTCACGTTCGGCTTGAGTTTTGCAGGGCGCGTATACGAGCTTCAATGGGGGGGTGAGAAGCGAACATGGCACTAATACCACCACCGCCGGAAATACCGGACGCCTCGAAGGACTTAGGTAGCTCACCGGCTTCTACACCACCTAGCCTGGCTAGCGCACGTATCATAGGTTCACGTGAGCCCATCAGGGATGCGGCACCGGCGTCAGCGCGGTATTCACGCTGGCGTGAAAACCATGCCACGATAATGGATGCCAATATGCCAAAAACAATTTCACAGACTATGACGGTAATGTAGTAGCCCATACCTACACCTTTGTCGTTTTTGAAAACGACTTGGTCTATGAAGTAACCGACGACGCGCGCCATGAAAACCACAAAGGTGTTGACCACACCCTGGATCAAGGTCAAGGTGACCATATCGCCATTAGCGATGTGAGCGACCTCGTGGCCTAGTACCGCAGCGACCTCTTCCTCAGTCATACTGTCCAGCAGGCCAGTGGATACCGCTACCAATGCGTTGTTTTTGAATGCGCCAGTGGCAAAAGCGTTGGGTGCACCGTCATAAATGGCGACTTCTGGGTGACCTATACCGGCGCGGTCAGCTAACTGATGGACAGTATCTACTAACCAGGCTTCGCGGTGGTTAGCGGGAGCCTGTGGGTTGATGACCCGGGCGCCTGTGCTTTGTTTCGCCATCCACTTACTGATTAGTAGCGAAATAATCGCACCAGTGAAACCGATTAGCGCGGAAAACACCAGCAGGGCAGATAGATCCAGGCCATTAGCCGTCAGGTAGCGTCCAATACCCAGTATGTTCATGGATGCGGTCAGCACCAGCATGACAGCTATGTTGGTCAAAAGAAATAAAAAAATGCGTTTCATGTTGCAGGTCCTAAGCGGATCAAGAAAAGTGACTGGTAAATACTATGGGGGCGTTCAGGAATAATTTAAAGCTAGGTTCGGGATTATTCACGCACTAGCAGAGTATAGTATCGGCTTCCCCCCTATGTATTCCGAATTCGGTTGATTTTCATGCAGTCTCTATGGATGTTGCTGGCGAGTGTGACGTTTGCGGCTATGGGTGCCTGTATCAAAGTGGCTTCTGACTTTGATGCGACGCTACCTCATGTGGTGCTGTTTCGCGGCATACCGTCTATTTTGCTTATCCTCTTCTGGGCCCAGTTTACTCGTCGCTCGCTGAAACCAATTAGCTGGAGCTTGCATGTATGGCGTAACTTATCCGGTGTCGCCTCTATGTGGCTGGGGTTTTATGCCATCGCCAACTTGCCATTGTCTACCGCGATCAGCCTTAACTACACGGCACCTTTGTTTATTGGGTGCTGGATGCTGGGCTGGGGGGGAACCCAGCGTGACCCTGTGCGTATTTTGGCTGTGCTGGCAGGTTTTGTTGGTGTGCTGGCCGTATTACGCCCCAGCATAGGGCATGACCAGTTGCTGGCTGCGTCTTTGGGCTTATTGGCTGGTGCCCTAAGTGCAGTGGCCATGATGCAAATACGACAACTAGGTCGGGTAGGCGAACCTGAATGGCGCACCGTATTTATTTTCTCGTGTTGCGCCTGTATTAGTAGTGTGATTGCATTGCTTAGCGCCGGATGGGAACCCATTAGTTTATCTGCTTGGTTGGCGTTAATCGGCGTGGGTGTGTTCGGGTTGGTAGGGCAGTTAGCTATGACGCGTGCATTCGGACTAGGGTCGGCCTTGCTGACGGCTGCCTTGCAGTACACCACAATTATCTTCGCTGCTGTGTTGGGTATAGTATTCTGGGGTGATATACCGGATGTACTGGCTTGGGGCGGTATGTTGCTGATTATCGCTTCTGGTTTGTTGTCTGTATGGCGCACCTATAGTGAAGACCGCATCATGCGTGGTCAAACCGATACCGTCAATGAGTCGGCCTCTGCCACCACCAAGGGATAACATGTCTGAATTACTGATTTCCGCTACTGAGCTTGCCAATATTATTGATACCAATGATCTGTTTGTGTTTGATGTCAGGCATGAACTTATGGATCATGGTGCTGGTCGTCAGGCCTACCAACAAGGCCATATCCCTGGAGCCTTGTTCCTAGATCACGAAACCCAATTGGCTGCCCCTAAAACGGGGCATAATGGTCGCCACCCCTTACCAGATATCGCCGAGTTTTCAGGTTTGTTACGGGCTTTGGGCCTAAACCCGAAATCGCGAGTGGTGATTTATGACGCTGCTAACGGGGCGTTTGCAGCCCATCTGTGGTGGATGCTACGTTGGGCTGGCTATCAGCATGTGCAGGTATTGGATGGTGGTTGGCAGGCCTGGTTGGTGGAGGATGGCGCCGTACAAACAGGTGCGGGTCCCGACATGTCACAGTTGGTCGTACCTGCGCCAATGGCTGTGCAGCCTGTGATGCCTGCGGTGACGGTACAGGACGTATTGACTAATATAAGTCATCCACGGTTTACCGTAATAGATGCCCGCGATGCAGCACGTTACCGGGGTGAAACAGAGCCTATGGATCCAGTGGCAGGTCATATTCCGGGTGCTATCAATCGACCTATAAGTTTGAATATGCAGGCCAGTGGTCATTTTAAGCCTGCCACCTTGCTACACAAAGAGTTTACTGACTTGCTGCAAGGTAAATCCCCTAAAGACATTGTTCATCAGTGTGGCTCGGGAATTACCGCCTGTCATAACTTGTTGGCCATGGAAGTTGCCGGCTTGTCAGGGTCGTCTTTATACCCAGGATCCTGGAGCGAATGGTGCAGCGATCCAGCCAGACCGATAGCACTGGGAAGCAACAAATAGCAGCCTAAGGTCAGCATCCCGTACAATTTGACCGTAGCGTACGGCATCAATGGGTGTCTGCGCATTTATTCTGGAAACGTATGATGGCAGAAAATAATGCTGGCCTGACGGCAGCCCAGGCTGATAATGGCCTAGCGGCGCAGGCCCCAACTGAAAGTTTCGAAACGGCACTAAGCCAATTAGAGGCCTTAGTGGCGCAAATGGAAAGTGGCAATCTGCCCTTAGAGCAGTCGTTGGCAGCCTATGAACAAGGCGTGCGATTGGCCCGTGTGTGCCAGCAACGATTGGATCAGGCCGAGCAACAAGTGAAGGTCTTGCAAGACAACTTGCTTAAGCCGTTTTCTGATACTACCGATAACCCCGGAGGCCTATAGTAGTGGTTGTTGACGTTGATTTTACAAGCTGGCTCACTGAAAGGGTGCAGCACACCGAAAGCGTATTAAGTGAACTTTTGCCGGATGATGTCCAGCCAATCACCTTGCACCAGGCAATGCGTTATGCCGTGTTGGGTGGTGGTAAGCGGGTACGTGCCGCATTGGTTTATGCCGCAGGGTTGGCAAGTTTGCCATCAGGCTCACCTGCTGCAGCTCAGAATATGGCGTTGGATTCCGCTGCAGCTGCGGTCGAACTCATCCATGCCTATTCATTAATACACGATGACCTGCCTTGCATGGATGACGACGTCCTTAGGCGGGGGCGCGCTACGGTACATGTGCAATTCAACGAGGCCACCGCTATGCTGGCAGGTGATGCCCTACAACCCTTGGCGTTTCAGGCATTGGCGGGAATGCCTGTGGCACCCGCATTAACTGTGCAAGCGGTGCAGGCCTTGGCCCAGGCTGCGGGCAGTTTGGGTATGGTGGGTGGTCAGGCCATAGATTGCGATAGCGTGGGTATAGACCTTACCGCCGATCAATTACGCCAAATGCATGGCATGAAAACTGGTGCCTTGTTGCAGGCTAGTGTTTTGCTGGGCGGTATCGTTACTGGTACCGGTTCGTCGACTCGAAGCTGTCTTGAGCAGTATGCTCAGGCGATAGGCCTAGCGTTTCAGGTGGTAGACGATATCCTTGATGTCACCTCTGATACTGCTACCCTAGGAAAAACAGCAGGTAAAGATGCTGCCTGCGATAAACCGACCTATGTCACTGTATTGGGTATGGATGCGTCGCGCGCTTTGTTGGCGTCATTGCACGACCAAGCCCGTACCGCGTTGCTGCCTTTAGGGCCATCAGCCTCACGGCTAGCCGATATTGCTGACTACATTGTGGGTCGTGACCGCTAAGTTTTGTGTGACCAGGGGCATGGCTAGCCCCAACAGTCTAAAATGCAGCCAGGACCTGACTTTATATTATGTATGACTAACCTTACTCTAGAGCAAATTTCTTCTCCGGCCGACTTACGTACGCTAAGTCGCAGTGAACTTAAGCAAATCGCTGCGCAGTTGCGTCAGTTCATTGTGCAGTCGGTATCCAGAACGGGTGGTCATTTATCGTCCAACCTGGGCACGGTCGAATTGACCATAGCCTTGCATCATGTATTTAATACACCATCTGACCGTTTGGTTTGGGATGTGGGGCATCAGTCCTATCCGCATAAAATTCTGACTGGGCGCCGTGCTGGCATGGCCAAACTGCGTCAAAAAGACGGTATTTCAGGTTTTCCGCGGCGTTCTGAATCGGAATACGATGCGTTTGGCACTGCGCATTCATCAACATCCATTTCGGCAGCATTGGGCATGGCCGTGGCGTCACGCAATGCCGGTTTGCATAAGCAGCATATTGCCGTTATTGGTGATGGCGCGATGACAGCAGGTATGGCTTTCGAGGCCCTGAACAATGCTGGTGTCACCCCAGATGTGAATTTGCTGGTGGTGCTTAACGACAACGATATGTCGATTTCTCCGCCTGTGGGTGCTTTGAACCGTTATTTGGCCAGGCTGATGTCGGGTGGCTTTTATGCTACTGCTAAAACCGTAGGCAAGGCCGTGTTGCAGCATGTGCCGCCTGTGCTGGAATTAGCACGCCGTTTCGAAGGGCATGCCAAAGGCATGGTGTCGTCTGCCACCATGTTCGAAGAGTTAGGCTTTAATTATGTCGGCCCGATAGATGGCCACGATCTTGATGCCTTGATCCCCACCTTGGAAAACCTGAAAGCCTTAGGTGGTTTGCAGTTTTTGCATGTGGTCACCACCAAAGGGCAGGGCTATAAACTGGCAGAGGCGGATCCTGTGCTGTATCACGGACCGGGCAAGTTTGATCCCAGCATAGGTGTGGTGCGCACCAACATCCCAACCAGCACAACATTTACTCAGGTGTTTGGAACCTGGTTATGTGATATGGCTCAATCTGATCGTAGGTTGGTGGGCATTACTCCCGCGATGCGTGAAGGTAGCGGCATGGTGGAATTCGAGCAGCGTTTTCCCGATCGTTACTTTGATGTCGGTATCGCTGAGCAGCATGCCGTGACCTTTGCCGCGGGCTTGGCCTGTGACGGTGTCAAGCCGGTGGTGGCGATCTATTCAACGTTTTTGCAACGTGGTTACGACCAGTTAATTCATGACGTGGCCTTGCAAAATCTGGATGTGACGTTTGCCTTGGATCGTGCTGGTATTGTTGGTGCCGATGGCGCGACCCACGCAGGGAATTACGATATTTCTTTTCTGCGTTGTGTACCCAATATGGTGATTGCAACGCCATCTGACGAAAATGAAGCTAGACTGTTATTAAGCACCTGTTATCAGCATCCTGGGCCTGCATCTGTCCGTTATCCACGTGGCGCCGGGTGTGGGGCCGCTATACAGCCAGGACTGGACGTGGTCGATATTGGCCGCGCTGTAGTACGCCGTCAGGGCAAAGCCATTGCGATACTTGTGTTTGGTAGCTTGTTACCTGCTGCTTTGCAGGCCGCTGAACAGTTGGATGCTACTTTGGTTGATATGCGTTTCGTCAAGCCCTTGGATAAGAGCTTGCTGTTGGAATTGCTTGCTAGCCATCAGGGTTTTGTTAGCATAGAAGATGCCGCTGTTATGGGTGGGGCAGGTAGTGCCGTTCTAGAGTTTTTCAGCGCCCAGGGTCTGGCTGTACCTATGTTGCAATTAGGCTTGCCAGATCAGTTTATTGATCATGGTGAACAAGCCGCCATATGGGCCGAGTTGGGCTTGGATGCCGCTGGTATTGCAGCCTCGATAAGCAAACGTTATGCTAGTTTAGTAAACACCTAAACCTTATAGGGTTATAAGGTTGTCTGGACTATGCGGGTCGCATAATAAAATTTTGTCATAGAACCGGGGCGCACTGTGTCGCCTCATATGGGCTTTTATCATGAATATTCTGATGGATACTGCTGTTGCCATGCCTGACGTGCAAAGCAGCGTCGACACTCGCCATATTGCTATCCAACGGGTAGGAGTTCGGGGAGTACGCCATCCTATGTTGATTGCCGCCTCCGATGGCTCGGCTATGCCTACGGTGGCACAGTGGGAAATGACCGTTGCATTGCCTGCTCAAGAAAAAGGCACGCACATGTCGCGTTTTGTTGCTTTACTAGAGCTGCATAAAAGCACGCCCATGACCCCAGCGCTATTTTGCGAAATGGCCGCACAAATGTTGCCCTTGCTAGATGCTACGCAGGGCGATATGACAGCTGTGTTTCCCTATTTCATCAACAAGGTTGCACCTGTGTCCGGGGTCGCCAGCCTGATGGATTACGAGCTGACCTGGACAGCACGCGCTAAGCACTCTGATGCCCAATCCGATCCTGTTCTGGAATTTGAACTAGGCGTACAAGTTCCCGTAACCAGTTTGTGCCCCTGTTCCAAAGCTATTTCGAATTATGGTGCGCATAATCAGCGGTCCCATGTTACGGCGCAGATTGTTTTCAGTCATCCTGTAGTGGATATCGACGCCTTGATCCGCGACATAGAAGCCCAGTCATCCTGCGAACTATGGGGATTGCTGAAACGTGCCGACGAAAAATTTGTCACTGAACGTGCTTATGAAAATCCCAAATTTGTTGAAGATCTGGTACGCGATGTTGCTGTGAAAGTAAAAAACCTACCTGGTATGTTGCGTTATACGATACAGGCGGAAAATTTCGAGTCCATACATAACCATTCCGCTTACGCGGTGGTTCAAGGGTAATCCTGCTCACCCTAAAAAACCATAATAATGTTATTATTACTGGTTTCTTGCTCGACTCACTATTGATGCCGTTATTTTGGCAGCGTCAATGTAGGGCGGGCTATCACTTTGGGCATTAGCATAGTGCCTAAAGACATCCACAAGGAGTTCACATTATGCGTCACTACGAAGTAGTGTTTATTGTGCATCCCGATCAAAGCGAGCAAGTGCCCGCCATGATCGAGCGCTACCAAGCTGTTGTTACATCCAATGGCGGTCAGGTTCATCGTCTGGAAGACTGGGGTCGTCGTCAACTGGCTTACCCAATCCAGAAACTGGTTAAAGCTCACTACGTATGCTTTAACATCGAGTGTGGCCAAACTGCTCTTGACGAACTTGAGCATGCATTCCGCTACAACGATGCCATCTTGCGTAACCTGATCATCAAAACTAAGAAGCCTGTTACTGAAGCTTCCCTGATGATGAAATCAGTAGAGCGTGAAGAAGCCCGTAAAGCCAGCACCGAATCTGCTGCACCTGCTGATACTAGCGACGAATAATCGGGACTCTGGCCATAGATAGCGTGAATCAAATAACTTTGACTGCGACCGCTTTGCAGGTGGAACCTTTACGGTATACCCCAGCTGGCTTACCCGCCGTTGAAATGTTATTGGGTCATGAATCGGAAGTTCAGGAAGCAGGTCATAAACGCCAGGTTTCCATGGAAATTTCCGCTGTGGCTTTAGGCGATATCGCATTATTGTTAGCCGATACCCCACTGGGGGCGTCTTTATCCATATTGGGCTTTTTAGCTCCTTTGCGTAAAGGCTCCAAAAAGTTGGTATTGCATATACAGCAAGCAGACAGAACATTTGCTGGTGGTGCATCTGCAATGGTTTAGCCGTTGTTTGCACGCCATTATTCGTACCAGCCGTTATCGGTTAGTACACACAACATACAGTTTGGGCTAGGCCCAGCACTTAAAGAGGCACATCATGGCTTTTTTCAAAAAAGGTAGAGAGAAACGCAAATTCACTCAACAAAATCCGCTGTTCAAACGCCGCAAGTTTTGCCGTTTCACAGCTGCTAACGTTGATGAAATTGATTACAAAGACCTGGACACACTGCGTGATTTCATCCAGGAAAACGGCAAGATCATTCCTGCTCGTTTGACCGGTACCAAGGCAATTTATCAGCGTCAGCTGGACACAGCCATCAAGCGCGCGCGCTTCCTGGCCTTGTTGCCTTACACCGATAACCACAACTAATCCAGGGATTATCGTCATGCAAGTTATTCTGCTCGAAAAAGTTGTTAATTTGGGTAATCTGGGTGAAGTCGTACGCGTTCGCGACGGCTATGCTCGCAACTACCTGATCCCTAAAAAAATTGCCCGTCGTGCTACTGACGCTGCTTTGGCAGAATTCGAAGCGCGTCGTGCTGAATTGGAAAAAATCCAAGCTGAAAAGCTGGCAGCCGCTGAAGCTCTGAATGGCAAGCTAACTGGCTTGAGTTTGGTTATTTCTCAAAAAGCAGGTGTTGATGGCCGTTTGTTCGGTTCCGTCACCACAATGGACGTGGCTGCTGCCTTGGCCGAAGCTGGTTTCGCTGGCATCGAAAAAGTCCAGGTTCGTCTGCCAGAAGGTACCCTGAAAGCCGTGGGCGAGTTCCCTGTGCAAGTGGTACTGCACGCCGACGTAGTGACTGACATCACCGTAGTAGTACAGGGTCAGTTAGCCTGATCGCTACCAGAACGTGTGCTACATTTCCTGCATAGGGAATGTGCCACGCCTGGTTCTGAAATAGCCAGCGTAAGCTGGCTATTTTGCATTCCGCAACATATAAGGCATAGTTTTGGACAGTAAAAAATTCAGCACCGAACCGCAACTTGATTATTTGCGGGTACCGCCTCATTCGGTAGAGGCCGAGCAATCTGTGCTGGGTGGCTTATTGCTGGACAATGCCGCCTGGGACCGTATTACCGATGTCCTAAACGAAGACGATTTCTATCGCTTCGATCATAAAATCATCTGGCAGCACATTACTCGCTTGATCTCACTGGCCAGGCCTGCTGACGTGGTAACGGTCAATGAGTCCTTATCCAGTGCCGCCAAGGCCGATGAGGTTGGTGGGTTAGCGTATTTGAATGCTCTGGCTCATAACACGCCCTCGGCGGCGAATATACGGCGCTACGCAGAAATTGTGCGTGAGCGCTCTATGTTGCGCAAACTGGTGTCGGTGGCTGACGAAATCGCAGCTGCTGCCTTTAATCCGCAAGGCAAGGAAGCACGCCAGTTGCTGGATGAGGCAGAGTCGCGGGTGTTTCAGATATCCCAGGAAGGTGCGCGTGGCACCACGGGCTTTCAGGAAATTCAGCCTTTGCTGACCCAAGTCGTAGAGCGCATAGACGAGCTCTATCACCGCGAAGGTGATTCTGATATTACCGGGGTGCCTACAGGCTTTGATGATCTGGATACCATGACTTCGGGTCTGCAGGCTGGCGATTTGGTAATTGTGGCAGGGCGGCCTTCTATGGGTAAGACCTCATTAGCCATGAATATGGGTGAGCACGTTGCTATCCAGCAAGGCTTGCCTGTCGCCGTGTTTTCCATGGAAATGGGCGCGGTGCAATTGGCTATGCGTATGGTGGGTTCGGTCGGTATGTTGGACCAACACCGCATGCGCACGGGTAAATTAACCGCCGATGACTGGCCACGCCTAACGCATGCTGTACAGCAGGTTCAAGAAGCTCAAATCTACATTGATGAAACCCCTGCGCTGTCATCTATGGAGGTGCGTGCCAGGGCGCGTCGTCTGGCGCGTCAATGTGGTCAGTTGGGCATGATTATCATTGACTACATGCAGTTAATGTCAGCGAACTCTGCTGGTGAAAACCGGGCCACTGAAATTTCAGAAATCAGTCGTTCATTGAAAGGTTTGGCAAAGGAACTGAATTGTCCGTTAATTGCCCTGTCGCAGTTGAACCGCAGCCTAGAACAACGTCCTAACAAACGGCCCGTCATGAGCGACTTGCGCGAGTCTGGCGCTATCGAGCAAGATGCTGACTTGATTTTGTTTATTTATCGGGATGAAGTCTATAACCCGGATTCACCGGACAAAGGCACTGCAGAAATTATTATTGGTAAGCAGCGTAACGGGCCTATAGGTACTGTGCGCTTGACCTTCCAGGGCTCCAGTACGCGCTTTCTTAACTATACATCGGGTATGGGTTAGATCCTGGATGTCATGGCCAAGGCCATGTCGTAAGCGGCGGCTAATGACGCCGGGTCGGCAATACCTTGGCCAGCAATATCAAAGGCCGTTCCGTGATCTACACTGGTACGTACAAAAGGTAGGCCTACCGTTACATTCACGCCTTGTTCTACACCCAAATACTTGACGGGTATTAGCCCTTGATCATGGTACTGGGCCACTACGATATCGAATTCACCGCGTCGGGCGCGCATGAATATGGTGTCGCCTGGCCAGGGTCCGCTGGCGTCCATGCCTTCGGCACGAGCGAGTAGTATGGCTGGTCGTATCACTTCAATTTCTTCTTGGCCAAAACGGCCATCTTCACCCGCATGTGGATTCAGTCCGGCAACAGCAATTCTGGGTTGGGCTATACCGGCTTGCAGGCATGCCTTATGTGCCAGACGTAGCGTGTGTAATTGACTGTCTAGGGTGAGCAAGCCACTGACGCTAGCCAAAGGAACATGGATAGTGACCAGAATGACGCGTAGTTCTGGATTAGCCAGCATCATGGCATAGTGTTCGGTGCCAGTTCTTTTGGCCAGAATTTCAGTATGCCCTGGCTGATCTATGCCGCCTGCCTGCATGGCCTTTTTATGCAGTGGTGCAGTCACTATGGCTCGTAACAGACCCGCCTGGGCATCGTCTATGGCATGGCACAGGTATTCATAAGCACCGCGCCCGGCCAACGCGTTAATTTCACCTGAAGCCAAGTCGTTGGGTAAGGCGTGCCAGCGGTTGAGTACGGGTATAACCCCTGTTAGGGGGGCAGCCCCTTCTACAGGGGTATCAATAGTGTGTACTTGCCAGGTATTGGACCAGCCTAGCTGCGCTATGGTGCGTTGCAAGGTAGCCGCATCGCCATAGACCACAGCAGGGCCAACCAGTCCTTGCTGAAACAGTTTGACGATGATTTCTGGGCCTATGCCAGCGGCATCGCCCATAGTAAAAGCGATGGGTAATTGCTGAACTGGCATGGTTTATAGGGCCTGGTTGGCGTAATCAGCCAAGCGCGAACGCTCACCGCGTTGCAGCGTAATATGCCCCGCGTGTGGCCAACCTTTGAAGCGATCCACCACATAGGTAAGCCCTGAGCTGCCTTCGGTCAAGTAAGGGGTATCGATTTGTGCAATATTACCCAGACACACAATTTTTGTGCCTGGGCCAGCACGGGTGACCAGAGTTTTCATTTGCTTGGGGGTAAGGTTCTGGGCTTCGTCGATAATCAATAGTTTATTCAGGAATGTGCGGCCCCGCATAAAGCTTAGTGATTTGACTTTGATGCGTGAACGTATCTGTTCCATAGTGGAGTTACGCTCGTTGTCGGGCCCTGCACTTAGGTTGGAGTTGTGCTTGGAGATGCCTAAGTGCAGGACTTCCAGGTTATCTTCCAGTGCGCCCATCCAGGGCATCATTTTTTCTTCTTCAGTACCGGGTAGAAAGCCGATATCGTCACCTACTGGCACAGTGGCTCGGGTAATAATGATTTCGTTATACCGCTTGGTTTCCAGTGTTTGGGTTAGGGCACTGGCCAAGGCCATTAAGGTTTTTCCGGTACCTGCTTGTCCCAGTAAGGAAACAAAATCGCAATCTGGGTTCATTAGCAGATTAAGGGCAAAGTTTTGCTCGCGGTTACGTGCCGTAATGCCCCAAACATTATTTTTTCCGTGACTGTAGTCACGTACGGTAGCCAGAACGGCGTTTTTTCCACTGACTTCTTTGACTTGGGCATACAAAGGCATTTCGCCTTCAAAGTAGACGAATTGGTTCACCATGAAGCCAGCACATAACGGACCTTTGATGCGGTAATAGGTAACGCCTGCCTCTTGCCAGGATTCTATGTCTTTACCGTGCTTCAGCCAGAAATTTTCAGGCAGTTGCATCACACCGTCATATAGTAGATCGGAGTCATCCAGCACGTGGTCATTCAAGTAGTCCTCGGCGGGTAGGCCCAGCGAGCGTGCTTTAAGTCGTATATTGATGTCTTTGGACACCAGTATGACCTGACGTTTTGGGTAAAGGTCTTGCAGTGCATGGACAACATTCAAAATGATGTTGTCGGCCTTGCCCATCGGTAGTTCTATGGGCAGTGTGGAATGCAGTGCTGTAGTTTGAAAGTGTAATTGGCCCAGCGCCTCGGTATTGCCTATGGCATCCAGATCCAGGCCTTTTTTTAAATCGGCATCACCGCTACTGACCAGAGCATCCAAGAAACGGCTGACTTGGCGGGCATTGCGTGAGACTTCCGACATGCCTTTTTTCTGATGATCCAATTCTTCTAGAACGATCATGGGTAGAAAAATGTCATGCTCTTGGAAATTAAACAAAGAATTTGAGTCGTGCAGCAGGACATTGGTGTCCAAAACAAACAGTTTTCGCTTGGATACGGGTAGGCGAGATTTTTTCTTGCCTTTAGTGATAGGGGCTAGAACTACTGGCGGCGTAGCCTGGGGTACCGCAGTGGCCATAGTTTGGGTAGGCGTCGTAGTACTAGGTACTAGCGTTTCTTTGGCTGTTACAGGAGCTGTAGGAGCAACAGTCTTGACCTTGGATTTGGCACTTTTTTTAGCAGCACTTGCGGGGGCTTTGCCTTTAGCGACGGCGGGTGCTGCCGCTGGGCTGGCCTTAGGCTTAGGGGCAACCGGCGTGACCACAGGTGTAAAAGGGTCATCACCGTGTGGCTCTAGGATAACCTTGGCACCCATGTGGGCAGGCAGTTTCGGTAAAGGCATGAATTGTGCTCCTGGGCAGTCCGGTATGGGTGCAGCATATACAAGGCTGCGTTCAAATAAAGTAAGTGCTGGCTATTGGTCACGTACGGCTTGCAACACGGCGTCCACATGGCCAGGAACGCGTATACCGCGCCACTCTTGCTGAAGGACACCTGCAGCGTCAATTAAGAAGGTGCTGCGGGCTATGCCTCTGACTTGTTTACCATACATATTCTTCATTTTTATGACATCGAATAGTTGGCATACGGCTTCATCCGTATCGGCAATTAATGGAAAAGGAATTTGTTGTTTTGCCGCAAAGTTCTCGTGTGATTTTACGCTGTCACGAGAGACCCCTATGATCTGGCATCCTGCGTCTTGAAACTCTTGATACAAATCGCGAAAACCTTGAGCCTGGGTAGTGCAACCAGGGGTGTTGTCTTTGGGGTAAAAATATATAACTAGCTGCTTGCCTTGCAGGGATGCCAAAGTGATTTCACCATGATTGGTCATGGCGGTAAATGGCGCTACGGCTTGGCCGACGGTAACAGTAGTCATGATATTTCCTTAGGGGGCAGCAGGGCCACGACAACACGTCGTCCCTCTGCCATGAGTATGTTGTAGGTACGGGCTGCTGCTTGGGTACTCATGGCTTCTATGCCTATTTGCAGTTGCAGCAATGGACGGGTGATATCAGGGGGTAGTAAGTGTTGCCGGTCACCTGTGCCCACTAGAATAACCTCTGGGGCATCTATAGGTTTTTGTAAGACGGGCTGATCATTCAAAAAGGCCATAGGGTCGGCTTTTAGATCATTTAAACCCGCGACGGTACGCAAGCTCGCAGATGTAATCTGGTCTACACGCTGTATGTCCCACGCATGGACTTCACCTTCTGGACTGAAGTACACCGCATGGTTGTAGCTGACCTTATTGATTTCGATGTAGTCCTGCCCATAAGCGGTAACGGTGTTCAACGCTGGGTTGACTTCACTTTGTAATTGCACAAGAAACTCCCTGATTCGTAAAGATCATAGCGCAAAGCTCAAGGCGATCAGGCCGGCTATACACGCATATCGTATGGTTTAAACTAAGCTGCTGTTTGCCGCAAGCGCCAGCTTAGGATAGATTATCGGTTTTGCTGCGTTGCAGCTATCTGCTCACACCATCCATTTTGCCATCTAAGGATCATCATGACGAGATTTCCGCGAATAGAGCGTTTGCCGCCCTATGTGTTCAATATTACTGCCGAGCTGAAAATGGCAGCCCGGCGCCGCGGTGAGGACATTATTGATATGTCGATGGGAAATCCAGATGGCCCAACGCCTAAGCACATTGTCGATAAAATGGTTGAAGCCACTATACGGCCCGATACTCATGGGTATTCGGTCTCCAAAGGCATACCACGCTTACGCACCGCCATAGCAGGTTGGTACGAGCGTCGTTACGGAGTGGATATCGACCCCGACGAAGAAGCCATCGTCACCATTGGTTCCAAAGAAGGCCTGGCCCACTTGATGCTGGCGACTCTGGATCGTGGTGATACGGTTTTGGTACCTAACCCCAGCTACCCCATACATATTTATGGTGCGGTAATCGCAGGTGCCAATATACGTTCGGTGCCTATGACACCAGGTTTGGACTTTTTCGAAGAACTGGAACGTGGCGTACGCGAAAGCATACCCAAGCCCAAAATGATGATACTGGGCTTTCCCAGTAACCCTACGGCTCAGTGTGTAGACCTGTCGTTCTTCGAGCGAGTTGTTGCCCTAGCCAAAGAACACAATATTTTCGTAGTCCACGACTTGGCATATGCCGACATTACCTTTGATGGCTATGTGGCTCCGTCCATTATGCAGGTCGAAGGTGCACGTGATGTAGCGGTCGAATTCTTCACCATGAGTAAAAGCTACAACATGGCGGGTTGGCGTGTGGGCTTTATGGTGGGTAATCGCGAGCTGGTCAGTGCGCTGGCGCGCATCAAAAGCTATCATGATTACGGCACATTCACACCGATACAGGTGGCATCCATTGCTGCTTTGGAAGGCCCGCAAGATGGCGTTACCGAAGTTGTCGAGCAATATCGCCGCCGCCGTGATGTGCTGGTCAAAGGTCTGCACGAGGCCGGCTGGATGGTCGATATCCCCAAAGCTTCTATGTATATCTGGGCCAAGATCCCCGAGTTCTATCAGAAAATGGGCTCCCTAGAGTTTTCTAAGCGTGTCTTGGCCGAAGCGAAGGTAGCCATTTCTCCAGGTATAGGTTTTGGCGAATATGGTGATGATTACGTGCGTTTTGCACTAATAGAAAACGAGCAACGTACCCGTCAAGCGGTGCGCGGCATCAAAGAAATGTTCCGTAAGGATGGCGCTGTAAAATGAGTCCCATAAATGTAGGTTTGCTAGGGCTGGGTGTAGTCGGTGGTGGTACCTGGCAGGTATTGACCCGCAACGCAGAAGAAATTGCCCGCCGTGCGGGTCGCAGCATACAGGTAACCGGTGTTGCCGTGCGCGACATGGAAAAAGCCCGTGCCTTGGTAGGTGATCAGGTGTTGGTCACCCAAGATGGCATGGATATCGTGCGTCATCCCGATATTGATATCGTTGTTGAACTGATTGGCGGAGATACCTTAGCGTTTGATCTGATCATGGAAGCTATAGCTCAGGGCAAACACGTAGTCACCGCCAATAAGGCCTTGTTGGCCGAACACGGTAATGAAATTTTTGCTGCTGCTCATGCCAAGGGTGTGATGGTGGCGTTTGAAGCAGCTGTGGCTGGTGGTATTCCCATCATCAAGGCCATACGCGAAGGCCTGACAGCCAACCGCATACAGTGGCTGGCCGGCATCATCAACGGCACGACCAACTTTATCTTGTCAGAAATGCGCTCGCGTGGCTTGCCTTTTGACCAGGTCCTGACTCAGGCACAAAGCCTAGGCTATGCCGAAGCGGATCCTACCTTCGATATCGAAGGCGTAGATGCCGCCCATAAGTTGTCGTTGTTGGCATCGTTGGCGTTTGGTATACCTGTGCAGTTCGACAAGGCTCACATCGAGGGCATTTCTTCGTTGCACCAAGAAGACATTGCACATGCCGAACGTTTAGGCTATCGCATTAAGTTGCTGGGTCTGACGCGCCGCCGCCAGGACGGCATAGAGTTGCGTGTGCATCCCACACTGATACCTATGGATTGCCTCTTGGCCAACGTCGAAGGCGCCATGAATGCCGTGCTGGTTAATGGCGACATGGTTGGCCCTACCTTGTATTATGGTCAAGGTGCGGGTGCCTTACCCACGGCATCGGCCGTTGTCGCTGATCTGGTGGATGTCACTCGACTACTGACCTCTGATCCAGAACACCGTGTACCGCACCTGGCTTTTCAGCCCGATGCTCTATCCGATATCCCTGTGTTGGCTATGGCCGACGTCGAGTCCTCGTATTACCTGCGCTTACGGGTCGAGGACAGACCTGGTGTATTGGCTGACCTGGCGCGTATATTGTCTGACCTGGGTATTTCCATAGGGTCTATGTTCCAAGAACCCTATAGCGACACTGAAGCCAGTATCATATTCCTGTCACATAAAGCCCGCGAAGGGGCGGTCGATCAGGCCTTGGAACGTATACAAAGCCTGCCATTTGTGCGTTCGGCTGTGACACGCCTTAGGGTGGAAGACCTGCTATGAAATACCTTTCTACGCGCGGCGGCATGGAGCCGCAGTCTTTTTCTGATATTTTATTGGAAGGGCTGGCGCCCGACGGCGGCTTAACACTACCCGTGAGTTTGCCCGTTATTGATGCCGCAACACTGGAGTCCTGGCGTAGCCTGGACTATGCCGGTTTAGCGACAGAAATCTTAAGCCTGTTCATTGACGACATTCCACGTCAAGATCTCGCTCGCCTAAGCGCAGCCGCATACCGCGAAGGCGTGTTCTCTAGCAGTGCCATAGTGCCTTTGAAGCCGCTTAACCAGGGCCTGACCCTGTTGGGCTTGTCCGAAGGGCCTACGCTGGCATTTAAAGACATGGCCATGCAGTTTTTGGGGCAGGTCTTCGAATACGTTCTTACACAGCGCAAGACTACCCTGAATATTCTGGGAGCAACTTCGGGTGATACCGGATCGGCTGCTGAATATGCTTTGCGGGGTAAGCAGGGCGTTTCGGTATTCATGCTGTCGCCTTATGGACGCATGAGCGCCTTCCAGCGTGCACAAATGTATTCGCTGCAAGATAGCAATATTCATAATATTGCTATTAAAGGCGTCTTTGATGAATGCCAGGATATCGTCAAAGCCTTGTCCAATGATCTGGAATTTAAAGCCGCTTATAAGCTGGGCGCGGTGAACTCCATTAATTGGGCACGTATTGCCGCGCAAATTGTTTATTATTTCTGGGGTTGGTTGCGCGCTACTACCATGCCTGGCCAGCAGGTGTCGTTTGCTGTGCCATCGGGTAACTTTGGCAATATCCTGGCAGGACACTTGGCCCGACAAATGGGCTTGCCCGTGCGTCGTTTGGTGCTGGCAACCAATGAAAATAATGTACTAGAAGAATTCTTCCGTACCGGGATATACCGACCCCGTTCGGCGGCCGATACCCATGCCACCTCTAGTCCATCTATGGATATCTCGCGCGCATCTAACTTCGAGCGTTTTATCTATGATTTACTGGATCAAGACCCCGCTAGGGTCAGTGCCTGTTGGGCGCAGTTGGCGCAGGAAGGTGAATTTGACCTTAGTGATATGCAGCCGTTGTTTGAGTCGCGTTATGGCTTTGTTTCCGGCGTCAGCAGTCATGCCGATCGCTTGCAAACCATACAGTCTGTTTATCAAGACACAGGTGTCCTGATCGACCCACACACCGCAGATGGCGTCAAAGTGGCAGCGGCTTACGTAGAGCCTGGTATTCCAATGTTGGTTCTGGAAACGGCCTTGCCTGCCAAATTTAGCGAAACCATACAGCAGGCCATAGGTCAGGAAGCGCCTGTTCCGGCACATTTGCAAAGTTTGGCAGACTTACCGCAGCGTTTTGACGTCATGGATTGTCAGACCGAATTGGTGCGTGATTACCTGGTACGTCATATTTAAACGCTTGCTATAGGCAAACTAGCCTAGCAGCCTGCTGTCCACTACGTACCGCTCCTTCTAGTACGCCAGGGTAGCCTGTATCTGTCCAGTCGCCAGCCACATATACCTGTGGCCAAGGCGTCTGGCAGTCAGGCCGCTGCAGTCCTGGCGTTGCTGCGAAGCTTGCCCTTTTTTCGATGATCAATTCGTTAGCCTGTACTGTGGGCATGGGACCAAACCGTTGTGCTTGTTCGGTGATTTGTTCGATGATGCCATCGATCACCTGGGCTTTTGTGTGTGACATGGTTTGTCTGGCATCGCTGATGACTACGCTTAGCGTGGTATCGGCTTGCTTGGGTCCAGGCATAATAAACACGCTGCGATCAAACAGCCATTGGCCAAAGTGCAGGCGTATTGGGTCTTCATGCAGCATCATCATGGCGCGGGGCAGGCCCCAAGGTTTGGCAAGTTGCAGGGTCAGGGTAGCAATCGGCAAGTAATCAAAATTGCGTAAACACTGCAGGTAGTTGCTAGCTTGTGGCGTATCGGCTAATGGTGTCAACAGCCTTAGGGCTGACGGCACATTGCTAGCGACGACAACCGCATCAAATATTTCATCGTTCACTAGTACTGCGGACCCTTGTTGCATCAATTGGCGTACAGGCTGACCCATATGTATTTGCAGACTGCTATCCCACAATGCGACCTGGTCTGGCCATAACGCAGACAAATCCACACGAGGTATTAGAGTGTCAGAAGCTTCTTGTTTACCTCCCAGGCTGTCTTTTAAGACGTGGGCAAAGAGTTGAGCGCAGGCCGTCATAATGGGGGTGTTCATGGCGGCTAGGCATAATGGCTGCCAGAACTGCTGTATGACGTGCTGGGATTGTCCACCTTGATGTAGCCAAGCTGCCACACTAAGACCTGGCTTGACCCGCCAGTTTGCATTTTGCAGCTTCCGGGTTAGCAGGATGAGTTTGAGCTTTTCTCTAAGGCTTAAGCCTTTGGCAGTGATGACAGCGTGTAATAAATGCAAGGGGGCAGGCAGGGCCTTGGTCCGTAAGCAAAAGCTGCCGTCAGCCGACTCCAAGTGCAGGTGTTCGCGTAGAAATAAATCCGTGTCATTCAGGCCCAGAGTCTGCATTAGGGCTAATGTCTGGCTATATGCTCCCAGCAGTATGTGCTGGCCGTTATCGATAACCGGGGTAATGGCTGGGGACTGCACGCGCCGTGCCCGTCCCCCCAAGGTGTGTGAGGCCTCGAAGACCGTGACCTGACATTGTTGCTTGCGCAGTTCGACTGCAGCGCTTAGACCTGCCCAGCCTGCACCTACGACAGCGACCTTCAACGGCCCAATCGCCTGACCAAGCCTGCACCACCCCCTACCCAGGTTTTCCAGGCCAGCCAGAATTTGCGTATAGGGGTTAAGGAAATGCGCTGATCCAGCACTTGCCAGTGATCACGCTCTATTTCCTCGAGCAGGGCGTAATAGATGGCTGCCATCATGAGACCTGGCCGTTGGGCACGTCTGTCTACGGCAGGCAAGGCCTGCATGGCTTCGCGATAACATTGCTTGGCCCTGTCTGTTTGAAATCGCATGAGCTCAGCAAAACGTTCTGTGTGTAAACCATCCAGAATCTCAGAGGGCTGTACATTAAAACGCTGCAGATCCTCTAGGGGCAGATAAATTCTGCCGCGTCGAGCATCGTCGCCAACATCGCGAATGATGTTAGTCATTTGGAAGGCCAGACCTAGCTTGTCGGCATAGATCAGGGTGTCGGGCTGGGTATAACCAAAAATGCTGGCCGACAACTCACCCACGACACCGGCCGCATGCCAGCAGTATTTTTTCAGTTCTGGCCAGTTCTGGTAGCGAATCTGATCCAAGTCCATCTCCATGCCTTCTATGATGGCATGTAGGTGGTTAGTACTAAGGTTGAACGTGGCCATGTGGGGTGCCAGGGCTTGCATAACGGGGTGTTCCGCCTGACCTTTTGCCAGTAGTTCTACTTGGGTGCTCCACCACGTGAGTTTCATACGTGCTACGGATGCTTCTGTGGTGTTGTCCACAACATCATCCACTTCCCGGCAAAATGCATAAAGCGCCGTGATGGCTTTGCGCCGTTCAGGCGGTAAAAACAAGAAGGCGTAATAAAAGCTGGACCCGCTCTGGGCGGCCTTGGTCTGGCAATACTCGTCAGGACTCATGGTGTGTTTGTGTTATTGCATATAGGTAGGGGCGCTGCGTTATCCGCGTAGTGCGCGCCAGATGATCACGGCCCAATCGCGTTTTTGCAGACTAGGCCTATGAAGGAATATGTCATAGTGTAATTGGTCTAGGCGTTCCAGGATACGTAAGCCCCCATGTACTACTAGCTTAAGTTCTAACCCTATGCGGCCAGGCAGGCGTTGGGTCAGTGGTAGACCGTTAAGTAACAGGGTGCGCGCTTGGGCAACTTGCTCTTGCATCAGAGCCTGCCAAGCAGGATCTGGGGCGGTGTAGCCAGGCATGGCATGTGAGCGGCTACGTTCGGCAGCATGAACCTTATCGTCTATGTCCTGCTGGGTGATGCCGTGATGCTGTAAACGGTCCAAAGGAATGTAAATACGGTCTTTGGCTCTGTCGATGGCAACATCTTGCCAGAAATTCGTTAGTTGCAGCCCAGTACAAATGGCATCTGAATACACCAGGTTTTCAGGGCTGGCTGCTTGATATAGATGCAGCATTAGCTGCCCCACGGGATTAGCCGAACGGCGGCAATAATCCATGAGTTCGGAATTGCTGGGGTAACGGCTGACACCAACGTCTTGCTCAAATGCAGACAGCAAGTCGAAAAAAGGCTGCAAAGGCAGGGCATGCTCGCGTATGCTGTCCTGCAAAGGTAAAAATATTTGTATTCTGTGATCCTGAGGTGGTAGCTCCAGGCCAGCTCCAGCAATTTGTTCCAAGGCGACCTTATAGGCGGCTAGCTGCGCTAAACGCTGGTCAGGACTAGCCGTGCCTTCATCAGCGATGTCATCGGCAGTCCGAGCATATCGGTAGATGTTTTTAACAGGTAGACGCAGACGGCGAGGCAATAGTAGCGACGCCACGGGAAAGTTTTCATAATGATCAACAGCCATAAGGTGGAAGTATAAGTCGCATCGCGATTTAACGAATAGCACCTAAGTGGTTTAGACTCTGCTTTCTTACCGGAGACTTGTTATGCCCCGTCCTATCTCGGTCACCATTTCCTTACCCGCTTTGCGCCATAATCTAAGTACTGTCATGACTAGGCTGCTCGCTTCCAGCGAGGCTGTTCGCCAAACTATGCCCCAAGTGTGGGCGGTTATGAAAGCTGATGCCTATGGACACGGCTTGCTGAACGCTCTGTATGCATTCGGACAGGCTCAAGGCGTCGCCATGTTAGATATGAACGAAGCAGTACGTTGTCGTCAGGCGGGGTGGACAGGGCCTTTGTTATTGTTAGAAGGTTTTTTCGAGCCTGCAGATATCCTGGTGGCTGCTCAATACAATCTGACGGTTGCTGTCCATACACAAGAACAACTGGATATGCTGATGGCTGCGCATCCGGTACGGCCCTTGGATATCTTCCTTAAGCTGAATACGGGTATGAATCGCCTGGGTTTTGCACCCCAGGACTACCGACAGGCGTATAGTCAGGCACAGCAGGCGCAAGCTCAGGGCTTGGTGCGGCACCTGGGGAAAATGACCCATTTCGCTAGTGCTGATGACAGTCCGGACGTAACCGCCGCACAAATTGCTGTTTTTAATCAGATCACCGATGGCTTGCCTGGCAGCGTTAGTGTGTGTAATTCAGCCGCCACCTTAACGGATAGCTTGTGGGCGACTTTGAAGGGTGCGCAGTCTCAATGGGTACGGCCTGGTATATGCTTGTATGGAGCCTCACCTTTTGCCCGCATTTCAGCCCATGCTCTGGACTTGCGCCCTGCACAAACACTGGCCGCTGAATTGATTAGTGTACGTACCATAGGTGTAGGCGATGCTATTGGATATGGTCAGTTATTCACTGCTGATGGCCCTATGCGTATAGGGGTTGTTGCCTGTGGTTATGCCGATGGCTACCCACGTCATGCACCAACTGGCACGCCCATTACGGTTGATGGTGTACGTACTCGCATCTTAGGCAGGGTGTCGATGGATATGTTGGTGGCTGACCTGACAGCTGTGCCGCAAGCCAGGGTAGGGTCTAAGGTGGTGTTGTGGGGTCGGGGCGGTCCTTCAGTAGATGAAGTGGCCCATGCCTCGGGAACCATAGGGTATGAATTATTATGTGCCGTGGCACCGCGTGTGCCGCGTCTTGTGGTGCAATAACCCCTATAAACCAGATCAAAAAGACGTCATAGCTGGACTAAGGAACATGATATGAAAAATAAATGCGTGCTGGTTACCGGCGCCACCAAAGGTATAGGTTGGGCACTCAGTCAACGCTTGGCGGATTTGGGTGCTCATGTGGTGGGCCTGGCACGGCATACTCAAGAACTGGATTTTCCAGGGTATTTATACTCTTGTGATCTAAGCAACGCAGGCGAAACCGAAGACATCTTACGAGTCATACGTGAAAAATATCCAGTGGATGCTGTAGTAAATAACGTGGGTTTGGTGCTACCAGAGCCATTAGGTGAAATTGACTTGGCATCCCTTTACCAAGTGCTGGATCTGAACGTGCGCGTAGCGGTGCAAGTCACCCAGACGTTTATCCCGTCCATGAAAGCCCGTAAAGATGGACGTATTGTTAACGTTGTTAGCCGTGCTGCTCATGGCGCTTACAACCAAACTAGCTATGCTGCAGCCAAAAGTGCGCTTATTGGCTGTACAAAAACCTGGGCGTTGGAATTAGCCCCTTACGGGATTACCGTGAATGCGGTAGCACCGGGCCCGATAGAAACTGAACTGTTCAGGGCTAACTGTCCAGCAGGTAGCGAGGCGGAAAAAAAAGCCTTGGCTAGTATTCCGGTGGGACGTCTGGGACAACCCGCCGAAGTGGCAACTGCGATTACTTTCTTGTTGGGTGATGACGCTGGCTTTATTACGGGCCAGGTCTTGGGTGTTGATGGCGGAGGCTCCCTAACTGGACGCTAGGTATATAAGCTAAAACTTGTTTATCTTATGCCGGTTAAACTGACTCTATGGCTAAAGCAAAAACAGTGTATGTCTGCAGCTCATGTGCAGGCGTTTGTCCCAAATGGGAGGGTAAATGCCCTCATTGTGGTTCCTGGAATACCTTGCAAGAGCAGCGTGAGTCCGGGGTGTCCACACATAGGTTCGCGCCATTGGCAGGAGCCGCGCCAGTACGTAGTCTGGCAGAAATCGAAGCTCGCGAATTACCGCGTCAGCCTACTGGCTTGCCTGAGTTTGATCGCGTTCTAGGCGGGGGGCTAGTCACAGGCGCTGTGGTACTGATAGGCGGCGATCCTGGTATAGGAAAGTCCACGCTGTTACTGCAGGCCTTGGTTTCGTTATCGCAAGCCGTCGATGTCTTGTATGTCACCGGCGAGGAGTCGGCAGAACAAGTGGCTTTGCGAGCTCGCCGCTTGGAATTGCCCACGGGTAACGTTGATCTGTTGGCTGAAATACGCCTTGAGTCCATCATCGGTGTGCTGACCGATAAAAAGCCAGCGGTTGCCGTCATCGATTCCATACAAACGTTGTACTCCAGCGAACTTAGCGCAGCGCCAGGTTCTGTGTCGCAGGTGCGCGAATGTGCGGCTCAATTAACACGCCTAGCCAAGCAAACTGGTATTTCTATCGTGTTTATTGGTCACGTCACGAAAGACGGTACCTTGGCTGGCCCGCGCGTCCTGGAACACATTGTCGATACTGTCTTGTATTTCGAGGGCGACACCCACTCCTCTTTTCGCTTGATACGGGCCTTCAAGAACCGTTTCGGTGCCGTTAACGAGTTGGGCGTGTTTGCCATGACGGACCGGGGCTTGCGCGGGGTCAATAACCCTTCGGCGTTATTCCTGTCTCAGCACGAGCAAAATGTGCCCGGTTCATGTGTCATGGCGACCCAAGAAGGCACGCGTCCTTTGCTGGTTGAAATACAAGCCTTGGTTGATACCGCTCATGTGCCCAACCCAAGACGATTGTCGGTAGGGTTGGAAGCCAGTCGTTTGGCTATGTTGCTGGCGGTTATGCATAGGCATGCAGGGGTAGTTACCTACGATCAAGACGTGTTTGTTAACGCAGTGGGTGGTGTGAAAATCACAGAGCCTGCTGCTGACTTGCCTGTGTTGCTGGCCATTATGTCGTCCTTGCAGAATAAGCCCTTGCCGCCAGGCTTAGTGGTGTTTGGCGAGGTCGGTTTGGCAGGTGAAATACGACCCGCACCACGTGGTCAGGAACGTTTGCGGGAAGCGGCCAAGCTGGGCTTTAGCATCGCGCTGATCCCCAAAGCGAATGCGCCAAAACAGCCCATAGAGGGTCTAGAGGTATGGGCCGTGGATCGTGTCGATACCGCTATTGCCCGCTTGCGCCAGTAACCAGGGGTTTAGATTGGATTGGTATGTATTGATACCGGCATGTTTGTTGTCGGGCGCTTTAATCGGTTTCACCGGGGGTGTGCTGGGGATAGGTGGTGGTTTGTTGGCCATACCACTGCTGGGCTTATTACTCAGTATGGGGCAACAGACTGCTCAGGGCACTGCCTTGATCATGGTGCTACCCGCGGTGTTGATTTCCGTATGGCAGTACAACAAAAAAGCCAAGATAGATCTGGGTGCGGCTGCCGCTGCTGCGTGTAGTTCAGTGTTGTTTACGTGGTTAGGTGCTCAGTTAGCCGCGGGCCTGGACCCTGTGTTGTTGCGCCGTTTGTACGCCTTGTTTGTTTTTTTGATTGCCATGTTTTACTTTCATCAAAGTGGCATTCGAGTCAAACCGCGTCAACGTCAACTATCGCGGCGTAGCGCCAGTGAGTTTCATAAAGGCTGGTTTGCGTTAGTTGGTATATTGGCGGGCTTGGCTGGTGGGGTGTTTGGGGTAGGCGGTTCGGTACTGGTCGTGCCCATATTGACGACTTTTTTTCGATTGCCGCAAACCGGAGCCCAAGCCCTGGGTTTGACCATGATTACGCCGGGTACTTTGGTCGCTTTACTCACCTACGCAAGTCATGGTTATGTGGACTGGATGGTGGGTTTACCTATGGCAATAGGCAGTGTTTTTTTAGTGCCTTATGGCGTCCGCCTAGCCTACTCTTTGCCTGAACCTAGGCTTAAATTGATTTTTGCATGCATGCTGCTGGTCATCATGGTGTTACTGCTACTAAAGGCCTGAACCATGTTCAGTGAACGTTTTCCCAAAGTTTTTTCTGGTTGGCGTGCCTTACGGCGTGACTGGCATTCAGGTGAGCTGCGCTTATTGGCTGGAGCATTGTTTATTGCCGTGGCTGCAGTGACTAGTGTGGGGTTTTTAGCAGACCGTGTCAGTAGCGCATTGACACGCGATTCGGCACAAATGTTGGGGGCAGACCTGGTTATTCAGGGCAACGACCCATTGCCGCCGGATTTTTATCAGCAAGCACAAGACCTATCGTTAGCCACGGCCACTACCGTTCAGTTCCCTTCTATGGTCAGCTATGGCGATGCTACACAGCTAGTGGCGGTTAAGGCGGTAACGCCTAATTATCCCCTACGTGGGCAACTGCGGGTAGCGGATAGCTTGGTAAGCATGGATCAGGCAGCGGATCAGGCCCCTGCTGCAGGGACGGTATGGGTCGATCCACAAATGCTAAATATGCTGGGCGTGGCAGTGGGCGATCAACTGGAAGTGGGTTTAAGTGAGCTCACCATTAAGCGCATCATTACCTACGAGCCCGATCGCGGTCTGCAGTTTGTTAATGTGGCACCTCGAATTATGCTGGCCTTGGCGGATCTTCCCGCCACCGGTTTACTGGCACCAGGCAGCCGAGTACAACATCAGTTGCTTGTCGCTGGAGAACCCACCACCTTGGGGAATTACGCCAACTGGCTAGACAAACACTTACAGCCAGGGCAAAAAATTAACACCCTAGAAGGCAATCGACCTGAATTGCAGCAAGCCCTAGAGCGAGCCGATCAATTTTTGACGCTGGTCGCTTTGTTGACTGTCATGATAGCCGCAGTGGCCGTGGCGCTGGCGGCTAGGCGTTTCAGCCTTAGGCACAGGGATGGCATCGCGATTATGCGCTGTTTAGGTGCCAGTAAATCCCAGTTAAGTGGTTTGCTTTGGACTGAATTCCTGTCTTTAGGTGTACTGGCTTCGGTAGCAGGTACTTTGGGTGGTTATGTGGCGCACCAAGGGTTGGTTATGTTGGCTGCTAACTTGATCGGGGCTGATCTACCTGCGGCGGCGTGGATGCCAGCGTGGCAAGGATTGGCAACAGGTATGTTGCTGTTACTAGGGTTTGCATTGCCACCTTTGGCAGGTTTGCCACGGGTAGCACCAGCACGAATTTTGCGGCGCGAAGCCGATATACAGGCCATCAAGCGTTGGCCTGCATATCTGTTGGGAGTGTGCGCTTTTGCGATACTCATTTCCTGGGTCGCTGGCAATGCCATGTTAAGTGTCGTGGTCAGTCTGGGATTCCTAGCGGCGTTCGCTATCTTCGCGCTCTTGGCTTATACAT
The DNA here is from genome assembly GCA_013416485.1 of Alcaligenaceae bacterium. GTDB lineage: Bacteria > Pseudomonadota > Gammaproteobacteria > Burkholderiales > Burkholderiaceae_B > JAGOAJ01. Next base: position 30,003 of record JACCEO010000006.1, on the reverse strand, counting down.
TGGTGGGAGTGGGGGGGCGGGTGCGAACATGGTTTGTGGGTTTCCCCGCCTTGCGCTTTGCATTAGCGGGAATGTCGCAGCGGCGAGCACTGACGGTGACCCAGTTATGTGCGTTGGCGATGGGGTTGATGATATTGCTGTTACTGGCAATTACTCGTACTGATTTGCTGCTTGGCTGGCAAAATACGGTTCCTCCAGATGCACCCAATACGTTTTTGATCAATATCCAGACTGACCAGGTTGATGAGGTACACCAGCGCCTGCGACAAGACGGTTTGGCAGCAGCGGCATTGTCTCCTATGGTGCGTGGACGTTTGGTAGCCATTAACCAACAGGCCGTTAGTGCCGATGACTACGAAGAAGAACGGGCTCGCCATATGGTACAGCGCGAATTCAATCTGTCTTGGGCAGATCAATTACCTAGTAGCAATCGGATTACCCAGGGCCGTTGGCTAAATCCTGATCAAGCGGAAGCGTCTCTAGAGAACAAATTAGCCAAGACGCTAGGGGTTCAAGTGGGCGACAGCTTGACCTTTGATGTGGCGGGCCAGCCTGTGCAGGTAGTGGTTAGTGGGCTACGCGAAGTCCAATGGGATTCTTTTCAGGTAAATTTCTTTGCCTTGCTAAGCCCGGCGGCTTTGAAGCAGGCCCCAGCTACCTACATTACGTCATTTCATTTGCCGGCCAAGCAATCTCATTTGACTAAAGATCTGGTGGCCCAGTTTCCCAATCTGACGGTGTTTGATGTAGGCGCGATTCTGGGGCAGGTGCAGCGAGTACTGGATCAGGTGATACAGGCCGTGCAGCTATTATTTTTGTTTACAGTCGCTGCGGGCATATTGGTTCTAGGTGCAGCCTTATTTGCCACGCGTGACGAACGTATGCATGAAGTGGCGGTGTTGCGTGTCTTGGGTGCCAGTGGCCGGCAATTGCGTCTGGCTTTGTATATTGAACTTTTATTATTAGGAGCCTTGGCAGGCATACTGGCAGCAGGTGGTGCTACGGGTATCGCCATGTTGCTGGCCAGCCAAGTCTTTCATTTCAGCCTAGCGTATTCTTGGTGGCCTATGGTTGCAGGTGTTGTTGGGGGTGTCAGCGCTGCCATGCTGGGTGGGGGTTTGGCATTAAAAGGGGTACTTAGCTCGCCCCCCTTGGTCACACTTAGGGCAAGTTAATGGCAGACTCTACGGCAATACAGGACTTATCGTTTGGCGCCATGTCGCTACGTGTGGATACCTGTCAAATTATGGATCCGGGTTCTTATTTGTTTGACCCCACAGTCTCGCGCCTGCATGCAACTCCGGTTACTCAGGGTGGACGCCAAGCGGCCTGGTTTATTCAAGGCGATTTTGGTGATGCTGTTTTACGCCATTATCGTCGTGGTGGCCTGATGGCGAAGGTGAATAGTCATCATTATTGGTGGGCAGGGGCAGCCGCCACCCGCTCTTATGCCGAGTTTGAGCTGCTGCATTACATGTTCACTGCGGGTTTGCCAGTACCCCAACCTTTAGCAGCTAGCTATACTCGCATAGGTCTGTTCTATACGGCCTCTATTCTGGTGCGGCGCATAGCGGGTGTACAAACTTTGGCGCATGTGCTGTCTCAGGGGCATCACCAGGCAGTGGCTGGCGCTGTGTTGGCCATGCATCAAGCTGGCGTCTGGCATGCAGATCTGAATATTTACAATATTTTGGTCAATGAACTGGGGCAGGTGTGGCTGATCGATTTCGACAAAGGTAAGCGTGTATCCATGACGACTGCGTTGCGTACAGCCAACGTGGCGCGTTTGCGTCGCTCTCTAATTAAGGTCGCTGGTGAGCAAGGCGAGCTATGGTGGCAGTTGTTTAATCAGTCGTATGCAGACCAGTTAAAGCGACTATCTCCCCCCTAACACCGAAAAAGCTTTATCATCACGCCTTTTGGGTTTTCTTGTACTGTCTAGCGAGGGTTGCAATGAAATTCAGCTTGCTGAAAAAACTGTTGGTAGGAACGGTGACGGTGACGGCAATGTCATCTGTCTGGAGCCAAACTCCGGTCGTTAATGTGTATAACTGGGCCGAATATACCGCCCCTGATACTATTTCTGGTTTTGAAAAAGCCACTGGCATCAAGGCTCGTTACGATGTCTATGACAGCAACGATACTTTGCAAGCCAAACTCTTAACTGGTAAGTCAGGCTATGACGTGGTTGTACCATCAACGCACTATGCCGCACGCCAGCTGGAAGGCGGGCTATTTCAGAAACTGGATAAAACCAAGATACCTAACTGGCAGTACCTAGATCCCAACATCATGGAACTGGTTGCGACGGTAGACCCCGACAATCAGTATTTGGTGCCTTGGGGCTATGGAACAAATGGCCTGGGTTATAACGTCACGAAAGTGCGTGAAATCATGGGTGATAACGTCGCCCTGAATAGCTGGGATATGTTGTTCAAGCCTGAAAATGTTGAAAAGCTCAAGTCGTGTGGTATTTCCATACTGGACGAAGCTGCCCAGGTATTCCCCGCTGTTTTGCATTACTTAGGCAAAGACCCTAACAGTAGCGAACCTGATGACTATAAACAAGCATTGGATCTACTGAAGACGATACGGCCTTCCATACGTCAGTTCAGCTCCTCGGGCTATATCGACGAGCTCGCAGTGGGTGATCTGTGCATGGTGTATGGCTATTCGGGCGACGTGATGATCGCCAGTCAACGCGCTAAAGAAGCCAAAAAAAGCTACTCCATTGACTACTACATCCCGCAAGGTGGGGCGCCAGCTTGGTTTGATACGATGGCTATACCTAAAGATGCGGGTAATGTTAATGAGGCACATGCTTTTATTAACTACATAGAAACCCCAGAGGTTCATGCCGCCATCACGAATACCATGTATTACCCTAACGCGAATCAAGAAGCGCGTAACTATGTGGTCAAAGAAGTGGCCGAGAATCCCATGATCTATCCAGGTCCTGAAGTCTCAAAAACGCTGTACGTGATCAAGCCTCAGCCATTGCCTATACAGCGTCTGCAAACGCGTATGTGGGCGGAACTTAAATCAGGGCGCTAATACCATGCAAGATAGTCGTTCCGTGGCCTCACCCCGATCGGGTGACGCCGACGAGTTCGTGCGCGTCGAAGAAGTCGTCAAGATTTTTGGCGATACTGTGGCGGTCCAGTCGGTTAGTTTGTCCGTGCGGCGTCATGAACTATTTGCTTTGCTTGGCAGCTCCGGGTGCGGAAAGTCCACCTTGTTGCGCATGCTGGCAGGCTTCGAAGAAGTCACATCTGGGCGTATCTGGCTAGATAACGAAGACATAACTCAGCTACCGCCGTACCGGCGGCCAGTGAATATGATGTTTCAGTCGTATGCTTTGTTTCCTCACATGACAGTAGAGGCTAACGTGGCGTTTGGTCTTAAACAAGAAGGCGTAGCCAAGAACGAAATCCACGAGCGTGTTTTCGAAGCGCTGGATCTGGTGCAGATGGCAGCTTACGCCAGGCGTAAACCCGACCAGTTATCAGGTGGGCAACAACAGCGCGTGGCTTTGGCTCGCAGCTTGGTCAAACGGCCCAAGTTATTGCTGCTAGACGAACCCATGTCGGCTTTGGACAATCAAATTCGTCAAAAAACTCAAATAGAGTTGGTCAAGATACTGGATCAAGTGGGTGTTACCTGCATCATGGTGACTCACGACCAAGAAGAGGCCATGACGATGGCACACCGCTTAGCCGTTATGTCAGAAGGGCAAATTGTTCAGTGCGGTTCGCCACATGATGTCTATACCTTTCCTAACTCGCGTTTCGTAGCCGGTTTCATAGGGTCCACCAATTTATTTACCGGCACTATCGTGGTAGATGAGCCCGATCACGTGCTTATCGAAAGCGAGGCATTAAGCCGGCCTTTGTATGTCAACCACGGAGTTAGCGAACCTCTGGGTATGGAGGTGTATGTATCAGTGCGCCCGGAACATATGCAGGTCACTCGTGAACAACCGACTACCGATGCCAATTGGGGGCACGGTATGGTTAGTCACTTCGCATGGATGGGTAGTTATGTCCGCTACCAAATACGTTTGGATGCTGGCCAAGTCATAGAAGCCACTATGCCAAGTTCGGTGTTAACACAGGCCGATGCCCCAGGACTGGATGACGAGGTGTTTGTGACTTGGTCCAACGACAGCGCATTAGTGTTGACATCATGAAGATGAACTCTTGGCGTAGCCTGGTGCCTACGACTCGGACCTTGGCGATCGTACCGCCTTTTGTCTGGTTGGCATTGTTTTTGTTGCTGCCTTTCTTGCTGGTATTGAAGATCAGCTTTGCCGACCTTAAGTTTGGTGTGCCCCCGTATACGCCTTTGGCTGAGCTGAAAGGCGAAGCACTGGCATTGACCTTGAATTTACGTGGCTATTTCGTACTATTTACCGATAGCTTGTACATAGCCACGTATTTGAACTCGGTCAAAATGGCAGCCATAACCACAGTGTGTTGCGCCTTAATCGGTTACCCAATGGCCTATTACATTGCGCGCTCTAGCCCAGCGGTACGTAATGTGTTGTTGTTAGGGGTAATACTGCCGTTCTGGACATCGTTATTGTTGCGCGTTTATGCCTGGGTGGGCATATTGCGTAACGACGGTTTGCTGAATAATTTATTGCAGTGGTTAGGCCTAATTAGCGCACCACTAGAAATTTATCGTACTGATCTGGCGGTATATATCGGGTTGGTCTATGCCTACTTGCCGTTTTTCATACTGCCCTTGTATGCCAACCTGGTTAAGTTGGATATGCGCCTGCTAGAAGCCGCCTACGATTTGGGAGCCAAGCCCTGGCGTGCTTTTATTAGCGTGACCTTGCCACAGACCATGCCAGGCGTTATTGCCGGGGGCATGTTGGTGTTCATACCGTCAGTTGGTGAATACGTTATTCCTGAAATGCTAGGCGGTGCCAATACCCTGATGATGGGGCGCGTTATGTGGACAGAGTTCTTTAATAATGCCGACTGGCCTATGGCGGCTGCAGTTACCTGTGTCATGGTTATGCTATTGCTAGTGCCTTTGGTCATTTTCCAGTACAGCCAGGTGAAACAACTGGAAGGTCACAAGCGAGGTCGTAATGATTAAGCCCAACCCTATGTTGCGCACCATAGTCCTGGCATTGGGTTATGCATTTTTGTATGTGCCTATCTTGTTTTTGATGGTGTTTTCCTTCAATGATTCCGCCATGATGACTTCTTGGACGGGATTTTCATTTCGCTGGTATGGTGAATTGTTCCAGGATCAGGCTCTGCTTAGTGCCGCTCGTTTGTCTTTACTAATCGCCGCCATGACAGCAACCGCAGCCGTCATCATAGGAACCTGGGCAGGTTATGTGTTGGCGCGTATGGGCCGCTTCCCTGGCTTTGCCTTATATATAGGCTTGGTCAGTGCGCCTTTGGTTATACCTGAAGTGGTGTTAGGGCTATCGCTGCTACTGATGTTTGTGGAAGTTAGCCAGGTGTTAGGCTGGCCTGATGGCAATGGCATATTTACCATTTGGATAGGGCATGTGACCCTATGCATGGCATATGTCGCTGTCATTATTCAGTCGCGCATACGTGATCTAGACAGGTCGCTGGAAGAAGCCGCTTTGGACCTGGGCGCTACGCCCTTGAAAGTATTCTTTGTCGTTACACTGCCCTTAATTTTCCCTGCGTTGTTGGCTGCCTGGTTACTGGCGTTCACACTGTCGCTAGACGACGTGGTTGTTGCCTCCTTTTTGTCTGGTCCTGGGTATACGACCTTGCCACTTGAGGTGTTCTCCAGGGTACGCTTGGGCTTGAAGCCTGAAATCAATGCTTTGGCTACCTTGTTTATGCTGGCCGTGGGTATTGTGGTAGTTATTGCCAACCGTATTCACTGGCGCAAGCGCTCTTCTTAGTAGGTTGTTATGTCTGAAATTCAGTTGTATGGTCTGAAAAATTGCAGCACGTGTGTAAAAGCACTGAAGTGGCTGACGGCGCGTGATATTACCGTTCAGTTAACAGACTACCGTGCTCATCCAATTGCACCAGCAACATTGCAAACTTGGGCCAAGCAACTAGGTGGTTTCGATAAACTCGTGAATCGTGCATCTACCAGTTGGCGTGGTCTATCCGACGATCAGAAGTCGGCAACTACGCCGGAAAATTGGCTGGCCTTAATTGCTGAGTTTCCTACCCTGATTAAACGACCAGTGCTGGTCTTGGCCAATGGCCAGCTTAGCATTGGTTTTTCTGAAAAAAAATACGACGAACTATTCGCCTGACTTTGGATACTCCTAGATGTTGACCCAACAAGAACTCAAGCAAAGCGTAGCTGATGCCGCAGTGGATTACCTTCTGCCTTTATTAGGGCCCGATGTCATCTTGGGCGTAGGCACGGGTTCTACTGTGGACTTGTTTATAGATAGCCTGGCCAAACACAAAGCCTTGTTTAAAGGGGCTGTGTCCAGCTCTGAACGCAGTTCAGCCCGCATGCAGGCATTGGGTATAGCCGTTCTGGATCTGGCACAGGTAGAACGCTTGCCTGTCTATGTGGACGGCGCTGACGAAATCGATTACGCCTTGAATATGATTAAAGGCGGCGGTGGTGCCCTGACACGTGAAAAAATTGTGGCATCAGTAGCTGATCAATTCGTTTGCATTGTCGATGAGTCCAAACGAGTGCAGCAACTGGGTGCTTTCCCTTTACCAGTCGAAGTCATACCTATGGCGGCCAGTGCGGTGGCGCGTCGCCTTCATCAATTAGGCGGCGTAGCCGTTTTGCGTAGCGGCTTTGTCACGGATAATGGTTGCCATATCCTGGATGTATCTGGCATCAATATGGCAGATCCGCGTCACTTAGAAGCACAGATTAATGACATTCCTGGGGTGGTAACCTGTGGTTTGTTCGCCTTGGAAGGCGCTGATCTGGCTTTGGTGTCTACCCAAAGCGGTGTGCAGCGTTATACCGTTTGATGTTGTCATAAGAAGGTCACAATTGGCGTTTACACTGGCATACACTATCCTATATAGATATTCAGTCCTAGCATTGTTCAAAGGCAATTATGTTCGAGCACACAAATAAACAATTTCACTCCGACCTAGAGGCGACTCGTTCTTTGTTTTTGCGTATGGGCGGCCTGGTCGAATCCATGGTGCGCGATGGCATGGAAGCATTGGCAAGCGGTGATCTCATCATCATCGAAAAGGTTCGCGAACGCGAACGCGAGGTTAACCGCTTGGAAGTCGAAATCGACGAGCGCATCAGCTTGTTGATAGCACGCAATCAGCCTACCGCTATAGATTTACGCTTGCTACTGTCCATTTCAAAAATGTTAACTGACATGGAGCGCTGCGGCGATGAAGCCGAAAAAATCGCCAAAGTGGCGAAACGTTTGCATGAAGCTGACTCCAGTTATGAAGCCGTGGTCGAATTACGACACATGGCCGATTTCGTGGCCAGCATGATACGTGATTCATTAGACGCTTTTGCTCGCCAAGACCCTATGGCTGCTGCAAAAGTTGTACGTGCCGACAAGGAAGTCGATAAAGAATGGAAGGCGTCTTTACGTCACATCATTACTTACATGATAGAAGATCCGCGTACTATTTCACGTTCTATTGACCTGATCTTCATTGCACGCGCCTTCGAACGTATCGGTGACCATGCTAAAAACATGGCAGAACGGGTTATTTACATGGTGCATGGTGACGATGTACGTCATACAGGTGTTAAAAACACTGAACGTATGGCGCGTGGTCACACACATGACGAAGAAAACGAAATCTAAGCAGTAACAAAAATGCGCCTAAGTTGTTAGGCGCATTTTTTATGATCTTAAAAAGCATTAGTTGGATGGTGGCACGTAACCTTGGGCTTCGATATCCGCGTCTTCAAATAAAAAACTTTCCATTTGTTCGGCCAAATACTTGCGCGACCTGGCATCAGCTAGGTTTAGGCGATTTTCGTTGACTAGCCGGGTTTGTATGTCCATCCATTGTGCCCAGGCATCTTTACTGATGCTTTGCCAGATGCGCACACCCAAAGGGCCAGGGTAGGGTGGAAAATCTAGACCTTCGGCTTCGCGCTTAAGCTTGATGCATTGAATCATACGTGCCATAACAACTTACCTTCTAACAAATCAGTGATCTAACCATTGTACCGGGCCTAGAGTTTTTTAATAAACACCAGGCTGTTGCGCGAGCGGTTGTAATGGGTTTGTCGCTCTTTGGGCAGATCGGAAATACCACCTTGTACAAAACCGCGTTTAATAAACCAATGCGAGGTGCGGGTGGTTAGTACAAATAGCCGTTTCGCCCCTTTGGCTCGTGCACGCGCTTCAGCATGGCGTAGCAGCATTTCGCCTTCACCGGAACCTTGCCATTCTGAATGCACAATAAGGCAGGCCATTTCTGCCATGTTTTCTTCGATATAGGGCATGACGGCGACACATCCATAAATGACGCCATCGTGTTCTAGTACGGTAAATTTTTCTACGTCCCGTTCTATGACAGCTACGCCACGAGGGACCAAGGTGCCGTCCGCTTCCAGAGGTTCTATCAGTTGAACAATGGCCCCAACGTCATCCACGGTTGCTTGGCGCAAATCGTCCAGGGTGTCTTCGACCACCATAGTGCCTACGCCGTCATGGGTGAAAATTTCTAGCAATATGCTGCCATCCAGGGTGTAGGGCACCAGGTGTGCCCTGGCGACACCACGTTTTACCGCCTTAGAGGCTTGGCTTAAGAAAGCCGAGGTATCTTCGTCTAGAGTGCCTCCAGCCAGTAGGCGATCTGCGTCTTCGCGGGCCAGCTCGGTATCTACGGTGCCGTCCTGGTTACAGACGATGCGGCCCTGGGTTAGAAAAATTAGTTTTTCGGTACGTAAGGAAATGGCCGCACTGGTGGCTAGATCTTCCATGGCCAGATTGAATGATTCCCCAGTGGGTGAGAATCCTAGAGGGGACAGCAGTACAATGGCACCTTGGTCCAGTATACTTTTCATGGTGTCGGTATCTAGCTTGCGCACCGCGCCTGCATGTTGATAATCGATACCATCTATGATGCCCACAGGGCGGGCGGTCACAAAGTTGCCCGAAATAACCCGTATGCGGGCATGTGACATGGGGGTGTTGGGCAGGCCCTGGCTGAACGAAGCCTCTATGTCCAAACGAATTTCGCCGGCTGCTTCCTTGGCGCATTCCAAGGCTTCGGGACTAGTAGGGTCAGTGCCGCGTCCGAATTGTGTCTGGTAGCCTTTTAATTTAAGCTGTTCGTTTACCTGTGGTCGGGAACCATGCACTAGTACCAGTTTGACTCCCAGAGCCGATAGCAGCGACAAGTCCTGTATTAGGGCATTTAACGCACCATCGTTTACCAGTTCGCCACCAAAGGCAATGACAAAGGTCTTGCCCCGGAAGTCGTGTACATAAGGCGCCACTTCGCGAAACCACCTGACAAATTGCGCTGGCGCGAATTCAGGGGCGTCTTGGGCGGATACTGTTTCGTCGTAACTAGGGTTCATACGGTATTTTAACGTGCAGAAAAAATCATGTGGTCCATTAAAAATTATAATAACGGACTGCCTACCTAACCCTAAATTCATGCAAGAGTCAGTTAATTTGTTGGAAAATAAGCCAAAAGACAACACTCAGAGTACTGCGCCCGCTATACGGCAACAACGCCGCGCTCCGCGTGAGCGTCAGCCGTCAGCACCACTGCGGCCGTTACCCGAGATTACATACCCAGAAGACTTACCAGTTAGCACTAGGCGAGACGACATTGCCAAGGCAATTTCCGAACACCAGGTAGTCATTGTGTGTGGTGAAACTGGATCGGGTAAAACCACTCAGCTACCTAAAATCTGTTTGGAGTTGGGGCGCGGCCGTCAGAAAATGATAGGCCATACCCAACCCCGCCGCTTGGCAGCCACTTCGGTGGCCAAGCGTATTGCCGATGAGTTACAGACTGAAATTGGTGATTGGGTAGGTTATCAAATACGTTTTAATGATCGTAGCGGGCCTAATACTTCGGTGAAGCTAATGACCGATGGTATTTTGTTGGCTGAATCTCAACGCGATCCACTGTTGCGTCGTTATGACACCATTATCATTGACGAAGCCCATGAACGTAGTCTGAATATCGACTTTTTATTGGGCTTTCTGCAGCAGCTATTGCCGCGCCGCCCTGATCTTAAACTGATCATTACCTCGGCCACTATCGATGCTGAACGCTTCGCCCAGCATTTTGCCTATTTAGGCAAGCCTGCACCCGTACTGGAAGTTTCAGGGCGTTTGTATCCAGTAGATATTTTGTATCGACCTGTGCTTCAGGATAAGGCTACTGCCGAAGGGGATAGTCGTCGTTCTACCGCCGATGAAGAGCGTGACTTGATAGACGCTGTGGTAGATGGTGTCGCTGAATGTACACGCCACGGCAGTGGTGATGTTCTGGTGTTCTTACCTGGTGAACGTGAAATCCGGGAAACTGTCGAAGGCTTACGCAAAAGCCAATTGGCAGGCATAGATGTACTGCCGTTGTATGCACGCTTGTCGCAAGCTGAACAAGAGCGTATCTTCCGGCCTCAGGGTAATGTGCGTCGTGTTGTATTGGCGACCAACGTGGCAGAAACGTCGCTGACTGTACCTGGCATACGTTATGTGGTTGATAGTGGCGTTGCACGCATTAAGCGTTACTCATGGCGCAATAAAGTAGAGCAGTTACGTATAGAGCCAGTCAGCCAGGCATCGGCTAATCAGCGCGCCGGACGCTGTGGGCGCATAGGTCCTGGCATATGTGTACGCTTATATAGCGAAGACGATTTCAAGGCCAGACCGCCATTTACGGACCCTGAAGTGTTACGTTCGTCCTTGGCATCAGTGATTTTGCGTATGAAGGCTTTACGTCTGGATGACGTAGAAACCTTTCCCTTTGTGGACCCCCCACCAGGCAGAGCGATTGCTGACGGCTATCATTTGCTGCAGGAACTGGGTGCCATTGATGACGACAGGCAACTGACAGACACTGGCAAGACTTTGGCCAAACTGCCTGTGGACCCGCGTTTGGCGCGCATGATCTTGGCGGCAACGGATCAGCATTGCTTGTCTGAAGTGTTGATCATTGCATCGGCGTTATCAGTGCAGGATCCGCGTGATCGCCCCATGCAAGAGCGTGAAGCGTCGGAAGCTGCTCATGCCAAATTTGGTGATGAAAAATCTGAGTTTGTTTCTTATCTGAAATTGTGGCGCTGGTACGGTGAGCAGGTAGAACACAAGGGGTCGCAGCGTAAGTTGGTCGCCTTGTTACGGCAGAGCTTTTTGTCGCCCTTACGTTTGCGTGAGTGGCGCGATGTGCATAGCCAGTTGTTAGGTTTAGTGGCTGAGCAGGGCTGGCGTCTGAATACGGTGGATGCCACCTATGAACAAATGCATATGGCGTTGCTCGCGGGTTTGTTGGGCAATATCGGCTTGAAAAGTGAGGATGGAGGGGTGTACCAAGGTGCGCGTGACATCCGTTTTCATATACATCCCGGATCACGTTTGGCTAAGAAAGCGGGCCGCTGGATTGTTGCTGCTGAATTGGTTGATACCAGCCGTTTGTATGCGCGTTGTGTGGCTCGGATAGAACCTGTCTGGTTAGAACGGGCTGGCGCTCATTTGATACGGCGTGCTTGGTCGGACCCACGTTGGGAAAAAAAAGCAGGACAGGTTGTCGCGAACGAACGCGCAACGTTGTATGGGCTTACGGTATATAGCGGTAGGCGTGTGCATTTTGGACGCATAGACCCTGTACAAGCACGTGAATTGTTCATACGAGATGGCTTGGTCACCGGAGAAATTGACACCACTTTGCCCTTTGTTCGGCAAAATCGTCAATTAGTGCTTTCCATCGAAAAGCTTGAGCACCAAACGCGCCGACCCGATATTTTAGTCGATGACGCATTGATCTACGCTTTTTACGATCAACACTTACCAGCCGATATTTTCCAGACAGCCAGCTTAGAGCGATGGCATAAACGCCTGGATAAAACGCAGCAGCAGGCGTTGTTACTGACACGCGATGCCTTGATGCGTCACGATGCAGCCGGTATTACCACCGAGGTATTTCCCAAAAGTGTGCAGTGGTATGGTGCCAAAATGGCTTTGGACTATCACTTTGAACCAGGTGCCGTGCGTGACGGCGTCACCTTGACCGTGCCCTTGTTTGTGTTGAACCAGCTGGATGCGTGGCGCTGCGAGTGGTTAGTACCTGGCATGCTGAAGGAAAAAGTCCATTTGTTACTTAGGTCGTTGCCACAGAAGATACGTCGCCATGCCGTGCCTTTGCCTGACTATGCGGCTGGTTTTTTTGATCGCTGGTTTGAACGCGCGAACGATCCCGATAGTGGTTTGCTGGAAGCGATTGCGGCCGACATGTGGCAGCAATTGAAAATCAGACCCTTACGTAGTGATTTCAAGGTTGAAACCTTACCTGCGCATTTGTTCATGAACTTCAAAGTCGTGGACGAGCACGGCCGTATGCTGTCTGGTGGTCGCAATTTAGATCAGCTTAAGGCCGAGCACGGTAAACAGGCACAGGCGTCTTTTCAACGGCTGGCTGCCAACGATGATCAAGTGGCACAAGCCTTAGCACATGAGCAATTAACCGATTGGTCGTTTGGCCCTTTGCCGGAAATCATGGAAATCCAACGCAAAGGTCGATCTTTTGTTGGTTACCCGGCGTTGGTAGATAGAAAAACCCACTGTGATTTGGACGTATATGACGATCCAGCTCAGGCCAAGGCCCAACATAAAGCAGGCTTACTGCGTTTGTTTCGTTTGGGTTTACGCGAACAGGTTAAGTTTTTAGAAAAAAACCTGCCCGACTTGACTCGTATGAGCATGCTGTACATCAGCCTGGGTACTCAGGAAGAGCTACGTGAACAAATCATAGACTGCGCTTTGGCGCAGGCTTGCCTAGCTGAACCCTGGCCACAAGATCAGGAAAGTTTTCTGGTGCGCCGTAATGAAGGTAAAGCCAGATTGGGTTTGTTGGCTCAGGAGGTAGCCAGACTGACTGGACAAATATTGTCTGAATGGTCAGCACTACAGAAAAAACTACCCCAAGCCAAAGCGCATACAGCAAGCTATGCCGATCTTCAGGCGCAGCAGTCCTTGCTGATGAGCAAATGGTTCTTAAGTAAAACGCCTTATGCTCAGCTGGGCCACTATCCGCGTTATTTAAAAGCGGCACAGGTTCGTATTGAGAAGTTACGCACTGACCCCCAACGTGATGCGCGTTTGATGGCCGATATGGCACCGTTGCTGGTGCAATATCAGCGTGCGCTGTCTGCCTTAAAGGGGGCGCACGATGCTCAACTGGCTGAATTTGGCTGGCTATTGCAAGAACTACGAGTTGCCTTGTTTGCCCAGGAATTGCGCACCCCTATGCCAGTTTCTGTGAAACGTTTACAAAAAGCCTGGTCTGCCATGCAACGATAGGCCCTTATTGGCCTGGGTCTGAGTACAATTCTCCCTATGACTGAAGCAATTTCTACCCCTCCATTTGTCCATTTACGAGTCCACTCTGAATTTTCAGTAGTTGATGGCATCGCCCGTATTCCAGCCTTGGTAAGCAAGGCTGCAGCCTACGGGCAGCCTGCTATGGCCCTGACTGACCAATCCAACTTATTTGGCTTGATCAAGTTTTATCGTGCAGCGCGCAAGGCAGGGGTCAAACCCATTGCTGGTGCTGACATCTGGCTGGAAAACGAAGATGACCGCGATAAGCCCTATCGCTTGTTATTGCTGGTCAGTAATCAGGCTGGTTATTTGGCTTTATGTCAAATTTTGACGCGTGCCTGGCTGGAAAACCAGTACAAAGGCCGTGCGGAAGTGAAAACTGAATGGTTAATGGGGCAGACCGGACTGATCCTGTTGTCAGGTGGGCGGGCCGGTGACGTTGGGCAAATGCTGGAAGCAGGTAAGCGCGACGAGGCTGAACGCCTTGCTGTGCAATGGGCCGCCGCCTTTCCGGGTAGTTATTACATAGAGCTGCATCGGCTGGGTGTAGAGGGTGAAGAAAACTACGTCCAAGCGGCAATGCGCTTGGCTGGTGCTTTGGATTTACCAGTGGTGGCCACCCATGCCATACAGTTTTTGGAGTCCTCTGATTTTCGCGCCCACGAAGCTCGTGTATGTATTGCGGATGGCGAGCAACTTGGTAATGCAAAGCGGGTGCGCCGTTTTACCCCAGATCAGTACTTTGTTGACTCCACAGAAATGGCACAACGCTTTGCGGATGTGCCATCAGCACTGACCAACACGGTTGAAATTGCCCGGCGCTGTAATTTGACGTTGGTACTGGATAAACCGCAGCTACCAGATTTCCCTACCCCCGAGGGCGTGACCCTGGATGACTACATGGCGCAGTTGTCCGAAGAGGGTCTGGATCAGCGCATGCTGCAGTTATTTCCAGACGAAGCGGAACGCCAAGCGCAGTACCCACTGTATCTGGAACGCCTTAGGTGGGAATGTAAAACCATTATCGATATGGGCTTTCCAGGCTACTTCCTAATCGTAGCCGACTTCATTAACTGGGGTAAAAATAATGGCGTACCTGTAGGCCCAGGACGAGGCTCAGGTGCTGGGTCGTTAGTGGCCTATTCTCTGGGTATTACTGATCTGGATCCCATACGCTATGACTTGCTGTTTGAACGCTTTCTAAATCCAGAACGTGTTTCCATGCCCGACTTTGATATTGACTTCTGTCAGGACAACCGCGAACGCGTTATCGACTACGTTAAGCAAAAATACGGCAAGGATGCTGTCAGTCAAATTGCCACATTCGGTACGCTAGGCGCTAAAGCCGTGGTGCGTGATGTGGGGAGGGTGCTGGAAATGCCCTATATGCTGTGCGACGGCCTATCGAAAATGATACCGTTTAGCCCAGCCGACCCCTGGACTTTGGACCGCACCCTAAAAGACGAGCCTGCCTTCTTAGAGCGCTACGAACAAGACGAAGAAGTCCGAGCACTTATCGATTTGGCCAAACCGCTGGAAGGTATTACGCGTAACGTAGGTATGCACGCCGGTGGTGTGCTGATTGCGCCTGGCAAATTGACCGATTTTTGTCCTCTGTATTGCCAGCCCGGTGTCGATGCGAATGCGGTGTCGCAGTTCGATAAGGACGACGTTGAAGCCGCCGGTTTGGTCAAATTCGACTTCCTAGGTCTGCGTAACTTGACCATTTTGGATTGGGCTGTGCGCTATGTACGCCAGTTCAACGAAAATCGACGTGATTTTGACGTCATGGCCTTGCCACTGGACGACCTTAAAACCTATAAGTTGCTTAGCGAAGGCAATACGACGGCGGTGTTCCAGTTGGAATCCAGGGGCATGAAGGAGCTGCTAAAGAACCTTAAACCCAACACCTTCGAAGACGTGATTGCTATGCTGGCCTTGTACCGGCCAGGCCCGCTGGAATCCGGCATGGTGGTGGATTTCGTCAACCGTAAGCACGGCAGGGCAGAAGTCGATTACTTCCACAAAGATCTGGAATCTGTGCTGTCCAGCACCTATGGGGTAATTGTTTACCAGGAACAGGTGATGTTGATCTCCCAGATTGTGGGGGGATACTCGCTAGGTGGCGCCGACTTACTACGTCGTGCGATGGGTAAAAAGAAACCCGAAGAAATGGCCGAACACCGTGTTTTGTTTGAAAAGGGTGCGGTTGAAAAAGGCTATGACGCGGACCTGGCCGTTAAGCTGTTTGACCTGATGGAAAAATTCGCAGGCTATGGATTTAACAAAAGTCACTCGGCAGCTTATGCACTGATTGCCTATCAAACGGCGTGGCTCAAAGCCTATCATCCTGCCGAATTTCTGGCAGCTACTTTGTCATCCGATATGGATGACACCGACAAGGTGCAAATTTTCTGGAAAGATGCGCTGGCCAACGGGGTCGATGTCTTACCGCCCGACGTTAACGAATCGTTCTACCGTTTTGTACCTGTCCACGACGAGCATTCTGCCAAAGGCTTGCCACCGCGTACTATGCGCTATGGTCTGGGGGCGGTTAAAGGCACAGGGCAGGGCGCTGTCGAAGCCATTATCAAAGCCCGTACCGAAGGCGGGCCCTTCACCAGTTTGTTTGATTTCTGTCGCCGCATAGACCGTCATTCGGTCAATCGCCGCAGCATAGAGGCCTTAATTAAAGCAGGTGCTTTTGACTTGATTGCAGAAAATCGAGCCGCCTTGTTGGCTACCGTGCCTAGCGCGATTGAAGCGGCTGAACAGGCTGAACGCAGTGTTAATCAGGTTTCCTTATTTGACGATAACTCTGATGACCTGGTTCAAGACGAACTAGCTAAAGTCCAGCCTTGGGACTTGCAGACCCGTTTGATGCAAGAAAAAGCTGCGCTAGGTTATTGCTTTAGCGGCCATTTGTTTGATGCATGGCGCGATGAAGTGCGTCGTTTTGCGCCTACACCTTTGGCGCGCCTAGAGCCATCTCGCAGCTTGCAGTGGTTTGCTGGGGTCTTGTCGTCTGTAAGGCCTCAAATGACACGCCGTGGTCGTATGCTATATGCCGTACTGGACGATGGCTCGGCACAGGTCGAAGTCGCTATTTTTAATGAGCTCTACGAACTGCACCGCAATCGTCTTAAAGAAGATCACCTGATTATTATTCATGGCAAAGTTAGTAAAGACGATTACTCGGGGGGTATGCGTGTTTCAGCGGACGATGTCTTTGATTTACAGCTAGCCCGCGAAGATCGCGCGCGTAGTCTACGCATTACCCTGGATGACAAGGCCGATGCTGACAAACTGCGTCAATTTCTTAACCCCTTCCGTGCCGAACCAGAAAATGGTGTGCCTGGTGTACCTGTCGAAATACGGTTGCGACGCGATAGTTTTTTATGCACAGTCAGGTTGGGCGAAGAATGGCGCGTACGTATGGCTGATACCTTGCTGGCGCAATTAAATGACTGGACAGCACCCGATGGCGTGGAGATCAATTATTCATGACGCCATTACGGATTTTGCACTCCGAAGCCGCCACCAGTTTTGGCGGCCAAGAACAATACATTTATCGCATGATGTTGGCCATGCGCGAACGTGGTCATCACCTAGAGGCGGTGTGCCAGCCCCATGCCGTATTGGCTCAGCGTTTGCGTGATCAAGGTTTTACCGTGCACACCACCTACATGGATGGTCCGGTCAATTTTGTGAAGGCGGCTACAAAAATAAAAAACATACTACGTCAAGGACGCTTTGATGTCTTAAATACGCATAGCAGGCGTGACACCATTGTTGCAGGTTGTGGTGGACGTTGGGCGCGTACTCCGCTTATTGTGCGCACGCGCCACCTGGCCAATAAAGTTGGCTCCTTATTGTCTTATACCGTGATACCTCACCGTGTCACTACCGCCAGTGACTTCGTGCGCGAACACTTAATAGACCGTGGCGTTAAGCCAGAACATGTGTCTACGGTATACCCCGCAGTGGAATTATCGCCTTTGCCCGCATCGTCCAGCTTACGTCAGGAATTGAACCTGTCGTCAACGGATATTGTGGTCGGTTGTGTGGCAGTGATGCGTGCCCTAAAAGGGCATAGGGAATTACTAAACGCGATGCAACCCATTATCCAGGCGGATCCCAGAGTGCATTTGGTGGTGGTTGGTGGTGGCTCGCCGTTGTTAGAGGAAACCCAAGCCTATGCACTAGATCTGGGGTTGGATGGCAGGGTGCACTTTTTAGGTAACCGCAACGATGTCCCTAATTTGCTTGCTGGATTTGATATTTTCGCCTTAGCCACCCGCAAAGAAGCGTCCGGCACTGTGTTTGTAGAAGCAGGTGCGGCTGGTTTGCCTGTAGTCGGTACGGATGTCGATGGTGTCCCCGAAATGATGCAAGCCGATGTCAGCGGTTACCTGGTACCGCTGGACGACCAGGCGGCGTTAACTACAGCCATAAAACGTTTGGTTGATGACCCTGACTTACGCCATCGCATGGGTCAGGAAGGTCTACGCTATTGCCGTCTTGAACAACGCTTCGGCACAGATGCTATGGTGCAACGTATAGAATCCAGTTATTTGCGTTGGTTAGCCGAGCGAAAATCATGACACCTGCTACAACAGTTCCTGTACTTATGTATCACCATGTCACTCCGGTGGATGGTTCCATTACGGCGTCGCCAGCTAATTTTGAAGATCAGCTGCGCTGGTTATCACGGCGTGGCTATACCTCGCTAACCACAGACCAGTTTGCTGGTTTTTTAAATGGCCAGCCTGCACCTAAGAAATCCATATTAATCACCTTTGACGATGGGTATCTGGATAACTGGGTCTACGCTTATCCTTTACTCAAACAGTATGGCTTTAATGCGGTTGTGTTTTTGGTGACCTCTTGGGTCAATGATGGGCCTGTGCGTCCCCATTTGGGTCAAGGCACTTTACCAGACACTCCATCGCATACAGAATGCGAACAGCGTATTAGGGATGGCCGTAGTGACGACGTGATACTACGTTGGAGCGAAATTCAGGCTATGCAGGCTGATGGCGTGTTCGAGTTCCATAGTCATACCGATACCCATACACGTTGGGACTTAAGTCCTAATGCAGCAGATAAAAACACCTTGATGGCAGATGAGCTCGCGCGCTCGCGCCAGGTGCTGACCGATAAGCTAGGCCAAGTCTCGCCGCATTTTTGCTGGCCTCAGGGGTATTTTGACCTCGACTATGTGCAGTTGGCTCAAGACGCAGGATTTCGCTACTTATATACCACGCAGGCATTTGGTCAAAACAAACCTGGCAGTGATCCCGCCTATATTTATCGTTTTGCCGTACGCAATACCTCGGGAAACTCGGTAGGTCGTCGTATACAGGTTGCCAGTCATCCCATCATAGGTCCTTTGTTTAATCGATGGAAACTGTGGAAGCGTTCACTTAGGAAAGCGGCGTGAGTCCGGTAGTCACTATAGAGCCGCTCTCGCAGATAATGTTATCGGTCATTATCATTACGAAAAATGAGTCCGCCCACATTGCAGACTGTATTGCGTCCGTTAGCTTTGCCGATGAAATCATCGTGGTTGACTCTGGCAGCACAGATGATACCCGCGACATTGCTGCTGCTCTAGGGGCCAAGGTGACCTTGACCCCTGACTGGCCAGGTTTTGGTCAGCAAAAAAACCGAGCACTGGATTTAGCCCAAGGTACTTGGGTATTGTCTATCGATGCCGATGAACGGGTGACACCTGAACTGGCCGCTGAAATTCAACGTGAATTAACCCAAGCACGTGCAGCCGCCTATAAAATTTCCAGATTATCCAATTTTGGTGGGCGCTGGATACGTCATTGCGGTTGGTGGCCAGATCAGGTATTGCGTTTATTTCGCCGTGATTCAGGTCGATTCAAAGATGTTGCTGTGCACGAAAGTGTGGAAACCACAGCAACTGTGGCAACCTTGAAAAGTCACTTTTTGCACTATCCCTATGCTGACCTTGAAAGTTTTATTGCAAAAATAAACCATTATTCATCCGAAGCGGCCCAAATGATGTACGCCAGGGGCAAACGAACCAGTTTGCTAGGAGCCATAGGCCATTCCGTTTGGACTTTTGTGCGCATTTACCTGATGCGACGTGGTTTCATGGATGGTAAGCAAGGATTCATTCTTGCCGCGATGGGAGCTGCGGGTAGTTTTTTTCGCTATAACAAATTGCTGTGGCTGCAGAATCAAGACTCGTCTGTAGCTTCAAGTACTGCAGGTAGGAAAGCCGACACATGAAGTTATTATTCACTGACATTCACCAGCATAATGGTGGCGGCCATGTGACATATATTCTGGGCTTGCTGGATGCACTTAGGCATCATCATCAGGTGACATTGGCGGCGCCCATCAGCAGTCGTTTGTATCGTTATGCCAGTCAATTGGAAGGCGTAACAGTAGTACCTGGGGCTTATACCAGTCGGATACTGACTTTGGCTGCTGAGGTTGCACGTTTACATCGCTACTTAGCCCAGCAGCAATTTGACCTAGTGCACGTTAATGCTTCGGCAGATCACCGACATGTCATGCTGGCTAGGTTAGGTTTACGTAAACCACCAAAAATTGTTTGGACCAAACACAATTTGCATCCTTTAACTAGCGTTGGTCATCAGTTACGGGCACGTTTTGGTACCGATAGCGTTATTGCCGTTAGCGACTTTGTCCATAAGGTATTGCTAGATAGCCCCTATCGCAAGCTGCCCATACACACCATAAGGCATGGTATAGACCTGGATCGTTTCCAGGTGGCCAGTAGTATCGAAAAACAGCGTCAGCGCCAACGTTTTTTAGGTCCATTAGCCGACGATATACTGGTTTTTGGTAGTACGGGCGGTACGGATTTTGACAAGGGTTGGCTGGATTTAGTGGCTGCCGTGGCAACATTATCTCCCCCCGATCGTCAGCGTATTCGGTTGTTGGTGGCAGGTGATCCTCCCAATGACACTAGACGACAGATACTTGCCAGTCACGGATTGACCGAGCAGGTGATTTTCCCTGGACTGGTGGACGATGTACGCGATGTACTGGCTGCGTGTGATGTGGGTTTTGTGCTGTCGCACCACGAGGCCTTGTCCTATGCATGTCGAGAATCATTGGCTAGCGGTTTGCCCACATTAATTTCGAATGCTGGTGGCTTGCCTGAAAATCTAGAAGACGGTGTTGAAGGCTGGATAGTCCCTGTACGTGACACCCAGGCAATAGCTGAGGTATTGAAACGTGTATTGGCCCAGCCTCAGATCTTGCCCTCTATGGGACACGCTGCACGTTTGCATAGCGAACGTTTTTTCTCTATGCAAGACTTTGTACAAAGTACCCTTAAGGTCTATCAGGGTACTTTGGCGTGCGAGTCGTAAGCCGCGCCCATATAATGAATAAAATGATACCTATACTTATGTACCATCAGGTTGGCCTGCCTGCACCACGCGGTACGCCTTATCGCGGTCTTACCGTACACCCGACTGCTTTTCGGCGGCAAATGCTGTGGCTGCGCCGTCTAGGGTATCGCGGCTTGTCCATGCACGATCTTATGCCCTATATCCGCGGCGAACGCCAAGGAAAAGTCATAGGCATTACGTTTGACGACGGTTATCGCAACGTGCTGGAAAATGCGTTACCGGTACTACGTGAGGCAGACTTTACTGCTACTAACTATTTTGTGGCTAGACAAATGGACGGTGGCAATGTCTGGGATTACGAAAAAGGCATCCCTCATTCACCGTTAATGTCACGTGAAGAAATCCTGCAATGGGCTAACGCTGGTCAGGAAGTAGGCTCACATACATTGGACCATCCATGTTTGCCTGACCTTTCCCCCGAGCTAGCCAACTACCAAATTCACCAGTCAAAAATCGAATTGGAACAATCCTTGGGCGTAGAAGTCTCCGCTTTTTGTTATCCCTATGGTGGCCGTTCGGATGCGGTACGCGATATGGTGCAAAACTCCGGTTACACCAATGCCACCACCACGTCGGGTGGTTTGGTGCGCCCCACAGATGATGTGTTTGCTTTGCCGCGAGTTACGGTGGCACGTACTACCCATATTTTCCGTTTCTTGCAGAAATGCCTGACTCAGCTTGAAGACAAGCGCAGGCAGGACTAATTTCTTAGGTTGGGGCATGACTCGTCGCTTGAAAATCGCATTTGTAGTGGATCGTTACGGCAATCGTTATGGCGGGGCTGAAGCCTACGGCGTTGAACTGATGCGGGTGCTGGCTAAAGATCATGACATCACCGTGTTTGCCCGTGAGTACGATAGTGGGTGCGGTGTTAGTCTGCCTTTTGTACCCATACGCAGCGGGTCACGCTGGCCTAGTTGGGTCAGGGTCTTGATTTTTGCCTGGCGTGCCCGTCAAGCGACACGCTCTGGCTACGATATTGTGCATTCGCACATGAATGGTTGGTGTGGTGACATTGAAGTCGTGCATGTGACGCCTGTACGCTATAACTGGCGGGTGCGCCCCCTAAGTTGGCACAAACGCTGGTTGTCCTACATCAGCTTGCGTGTGCAAACTTACTTGGGTTTGGAAGCACGGCGTGTGGCACAGCGCCCCGGCCATCGTACAGTGGCGGTTTCTGGCCTAATAGCTGATCAATTGAAACAAGCTTATGGACTGCAGTTTGCCACTACGGTTATCCCCCCCGGAGTCGTGCAGCCAGCAGTGGCCAGTGCGGAACAGCGTTTGCAAATACGCCATGACTTAGGTTTTATCCCTGACGATCAGGTATGTCTGTTAGTGGCCAGGAACCCGCTGCGAAAAGGTTTACCCACAGTGTTACAAGCTTTGGAATTGTTGCCAGAGCATGTGAAACTGATGGTGGTGGGCAGCAATGCAGCCAGCCGTGATTACATTTATAAATCATCTCGCTATCAGAGCTTGGCACATCGTATAAAACTGGTTGAAGAAACCTCGAATGTGGCGCCTTACTACATTGCTGCGGACACGTATGTACACCCTACATTGAATGACAGCTTTGGCATGGCACCCTTGGAAGCCATGTCATTTGGTTTGCCAGTCATACTTAGTCCCACCCCTTGGTGTGGTTTCGCGCAGTATGTTCAAGATAAACACAGTGCCTTAGTGCTGTCTCACCCTGAAAATTTCCAGCAATTAGCGGAATATATTGGACAGCTTAACGACCATCCTGAATTGCGACAGCAGTTGCTGCAAGGTGCTGAACACGTTGTGAAACAGCATAGTTGGGCTTACATTGCCCAGCAGTATCAGGCCTTATATGATGCGGTATTAGCCGAAAAATCCAGCGTAAAAAAATAAATTAAATCCAGCCACGCATCCAATACACCAGCAAGCCTACATACTCTTTGACTATGGAACGGCTGGCATTAAGTGCCCGTATATTGGGTTGCCAGAAAGAAAAGCTGGGATCGCTAGGGACCACAATTTGTGGCGATGATGGTGCGGGAATCGCGGTAATGCCTTGCTTGCGAAAGACCGCCATAGCCCTGGGCATATGCAAGGCTGAAGTCACCAGTAAGACCCGGTTAATATCCCGTTTCTTAAGTTCTTCTAAGGTATACACACCGTTTTCATAGGTGGTAAAGCTGCGGGCTTCCAGGATAATGGCCGACTTAGGTATGTCTTGTTGCATCAGGGCATTTGCCATCACCTGTGCTTCGCTGATATTACCTTCCAGAGCTGCGCCCGAGACAACGATAAAAGGCGCGCGATGGGCTTTGTATAGCAGTGCAGCAGTATCTACCCTAGGGGTGGCGGTAGCGCTGTTGTACGGTTCAAACCAGTTCGCTCGACTGTTGGCAGTGCTGCCTCCTAGAACCACAATGGCCTGTGCTGGCGGTAAGTCTGACGGAATAGTGTGCGGGTATAACTGTTCTAGTCGTCCCCCAGCCCATAACGAGGACGCAGGCAATGACCAGAACAAGGTCCACAGTATGGCGCTACTTGCAATAAAAACAGCGGTTTTTCGCTGGCGGACAAGAAATAATGCAGTGGCTAGCAGTAGCAACACTATGCATAAGTTTAAGGGTATGACAAGGTTGGTCAGTAAACTGGAAAGTGTCATGTAGGTTATTTGTGTAATTCAGCCCAGTAGGGCAAGCACTTTTTGTATGGTCTGTTCCTGACTAGGCCAAGCTGATGCAGAACCCAAGCAATGAGCTTGACTGGACCAGGGGCCGGTGCGTTCCTGCTCGGTTACGCCAAACAAGGTTAATTGCTTAGCGCCTGCGGCAGCCGCTACATGAGACACCCCAGAGTCATTGCATACCACCAAAGCGGCAAGTTGAGTTAGTGTAGCAAAAGCGCCTAGTTTTAAGGGGGGTAAAAGCAGAGCAGTGGGGGCATTTTGTCGCGCCGCATCCACTTCAGAGGGCGGTGGACACATGACCACACTATGTCCTAGGTCTTGTAATTGGCGAGTGAGAGCATCGAAATGAGGCCAAACTTTGATTTTTCCCTTGTGCAAGCCAGTGGCAGTGGGGGCGATCAGGATGAATTGACCGGCGCTAACACCTGCCTTGCTTAGAGCTTGGGCCGCATCGGTTCGATGTTGCCCAGTAAGTTCCAGGCCCAGTTCTTTATCTAGGTCAGTAAGCGTTGTGGCTAAGTTCCAGCGTTGTAAGGCTTGTGTAGTAAGCGTGTACCATGACTGCACCGCATGGAGGTCTTTACGCGGCTTGTTAATGGGCCAGCGCAAAATCAGGCTACGGCCATCATCACGGTATCCTGCAGATGCCACGCCGGCAAACTTGAACACCATAGCGCTGGACAGGGAATCAGGTAGCAATAAGCCACGCGATCCTCGGGGGTAGTGTTTTCGGCGATGGCCATGTACGGTGGCTCTGTCCTGACGCCAATGACCTGTCATCTCCAGAAAGCCTGCCAGTGGATAGGCTGCCAGCAAATCTTTAGCCCAGGCGCGTGCGCACACAATAATTGGTAGGCCAGTATCCAATAACGCATGCAAGCTGGGCAGGCTCATGCAGACATCACCTATCCAGTTGGGCAGGCGTACATAAATCGCGGAAGGAGTAGACATTAATTAAAGCTAGCCTCAGAGGCGGTATGATGGCCGGTGTTGAAGGATAACGTTTTGCGTAAGAACGTTAAAATAATCCCGTAATAGTATATAAGCGAGTTCTTCTTTAATGTCAGCATCACCGGCTCATCCGTCCGATTCCTCTCCTGTTCAGTTCGACTTGTGGCGGCGTATCTACAGTCGTCTGGGACCCTACTGGAAAGTTGTGGTGGTTGCTGTCTTGCTGGTCAGTGTGGCTGCTGCTACACAGCCCACGCTGGCAGTCATTATGAAGCCTTTACTGGATGATGGGTTCTCCGGGCATAAACCGTCTTATATGTGGTCGATTCCACTGGCGGTGGTCGGTTTAATGTTTGTACGAGGACTAAGCGGTTTCGCCAGTACGTATCTACTGGCCTGGGTAGCGAATAATATGCTGCTGGGCTTGCGCAAAGAAATGTTTGATCGCTTGTTGGCGCTGTCAGACGAGCAATACAAAAAAGGTGATTCTGGCCGTTTACTGAACCGTTTCACTATCGATGCAGGCGTAGTTACCGGTATAGCGACCGAAGTCATTACGGTATTGGTACGTGAAACACTGGTGGTTGTGGCTTTGCTGGCTGTGCTGTTGTATATGTCGTGGCAGTTAACTCTGATCGTATTGATTATGCTGCCCGTTTCGGCCTATATCGCACGTCTATTCATAAAACGTTTACGACGTATTAATCGTGACACCATTTCCATGAATGCCGAATTAACACGGGTGGTGCGTGAAAGCATAGAAGGTCAGCGTGTCATCAAGTTATTTGATGGCTACCAACACGAGAGTGGCCGTTTCCAATACATTAATGGTCGCTTACGCCGTTTTGCCATGCGTGCTGCCAGTGCCGATGCGGCCATGTCGCCTTTATCGCAGTTTTTTGTAGGGGTGTCAGTGGCTGCCGTGATTGCGGTTGCTTTGTATCAGGCCAATACTCAGGGGCTCACCGTGGGTAGTTTTGCTGCATTTATGGCCGCGCTAGGGCAAATTTTTGACCCTATCAAACGGCTGACAAATATTGCTGGCACTATGCAGCGTATGCTGATTGCAGCGGAAAGTGTATTTACCTTAATCGACCAAGAACCCGAGAGCGACTCCGGTAAAAAACAATTCAAGCAGCGCGTGAATGGCAGGATTGAATTTAAAAATATTTTTCATCGTTTTTCAGATGCGCGTGACGATACCGTTGCCGATGTTTCATTTGTGGCTGAACCTGGGCAAACCATAGCCTTGGTTGGGCGCTCGGGCAGTGGTAAAACCACCCTGGTGAATATGCTGCCGCGCTTTGTTTACCCCACTGCTGGTGAAATTAGCATAGACCATACAAATATTCTGGACGTGGAATTACGTAGCTTGCGTTCGCAACTGTCTTTGGTTAGCCAAGACGTGGTGCTATTTGAAGGCACTATTGCGGAAAACGTCGGTTATGGGGCCTTACACGATGCTAGTCATGATGAAATTAATGCCGCATTGAAAGCTGCTAATCTTTATGAGTTCGTGCAGTCCTTACCCGACGGCTTGGATACCCAGGTAGGAGAAAACGCTAGCCAAATGTCCGGTGGTCAGCGTCAACGCTTGGCGATTGCCAGGGCCTTGATAAAAAATGCTCCTATTTTGATACTGGATGAAGCCACTTCGGCCCTGGACAGTGAATCAGAACGCCAAGTCCAAGACTCGTTAGAACTGCTAATGGCAGGGCGCACTACACTCGTTATTGCACATAGGTTGTCTACAGTACAAAAAGCAGATTGCATATTGGTACTGGATCAAGGACGCATTATTGAGCAAGGCCGACACAGTGAACTACTAGAGAAAAACGGCTTGTATGCTTCGTTGTATAACATCCAGTTCCGTGACGACGATACCGATATCGACAATATTTAGAACCAAACTGCCGCAAATTTCAAGCAAGGAAATCATTTATGAAAGTTATTTTGTCTGCACTAGCGGCAGTGATGTTGGCTGGTTGTGCAAGTGGGTCGGGAAATAATCAACGTATTGAAACGTTGAATGGCTTACGCAAGCCTATAAACTTGCGGGCCGAACAGATTCTTCCCATGACGTTTCCTCAGATTCAGATGGCACTTATTCGTCACGAACGTGTATGTGGGTCTGCACCTGAATTTTCTGTAGAAGATGGTCAAACTGCCTATGGCACTATCCTTCAGAAGGAAAGCCCTAGCGACGCGTTAGATCAGGCCATTTTGGTGGATCTCACTTGGCTGCAACCCAGCTGGCGTCAAGAAACACGGGTAAAAGCAGAAGTGTTCAGTCGCGCTGGCGGTGGTGCTGTGAATCAACGTATTGAACAGTTATTTGCCACACTGACGAATCCCGATGCCTGCCCAGGTGCTACTGATGCCGATCAGGCGGATTAACCCATAGTCATACAAATGTCTTCTGCACCTGATACCCTATAAAAGAACAGTTGGTATAACCTAAGCTGGCCAACTGTTACTCTGTGGATGCTCAGTTACAGAGCAATAAGACAAGTTCTGATTGTGGGAGGGTAGGCTAGTGATAGAAAAACTAAAAGAGGCGGCAGTCCAGAAGTTGCATCAAGCCGGTGTGACCGTAGAAAACGAAAATGCCATTAACGCGATTTGTCGAGATATCGCCAAAGTAACTGGCAAAGCAAGGCCTCGTGGACAGGCGATGAACAAATATGTTCAAGCCTATATAGAAATGCCTGACTCCGACGAAGAGTCCTTTGTGCCACAAAAAGCCACAGTCCCCCAATGGGGTAGGCGTGCAGAATACCGCCCTCCCGCACATTTTCGAGATCACGAAATCGATAAAATGCCTAGGCCAATTGCCATGTCTGGGCCAGGTATAGGTGGGGTTAACGGGATGGGCAGGGGGCGTTGAGCCTAGGGCGCTTAACGTTAAGTTAAGGCATACTGACCACCTTATTACATAAAGAGGTCAGTATGGCTAAGTTTCAAGTGGGTGATGTGGTGGTACTAAAAAGTGGTGGGCCACGTATGACGATTACGCAGACAGGGCTTACTCATAACCGTGTTGAATGCACATGGTTTACCCCCGAAGCGGAAATCAAATCAGCATACATCTCTGATAGTGCACTGATTGATAATAATTAATTGGCATTGCCTAACGGACACACCCAGAGCCTTACATCAAGACGATGTCATAGTGTTCCTGGGTGTATTGTCCTTCGACTTCCAGCGAAATGCGCTTGCCGATAAAATCACCCAGCATTGCTAGGTGCTGGCTTTCTTCCTCTAAGAACAAGTCAACTATGGCTTGCGATGCCAGTATTCGGAATTCTTTCGGATTGAACTGACGCGATTCCCGCAAAATTTCCCGTAAAATTTCATAGCACAAGGTACGTGGTGTGCGTACATTGCCGCGCGATTGACATGTTGGGCAAGGCTCACACATCTGATGTGCCAGGGAATCACGTGTGCGTTTACGTGTCATTTCGACCAGCCCTAGTTGGCTGAAACCACTTACCGTCATACGGGTACGGTCTTTTGCCAGCGCCTTATTCAATTCAGCAAGCACCGCATTGCGATGCTCGACATTGTCCATATCAATAAAATCCAAAATAATAATGCCACCCAGATTACGTAGCCTGAGCTGACGCGCTAGGGCTACGGCTGCTTCCAGATTGGTTTTGAAGATGGTGTCATCAAAATTGCGTCCGCCAACAAACCCCCCGGTGTTGACGTCTACCGTAGTCAAGGCCTCGGTTTGATCAATAATCAAATACCCGCCTGACTTCAAATCTACACGGCGTGATAAGGCTCGGGCAATTTCTTCGTCGACATTGGCAATATCAAATAGAGGACGTTCGCCACTGTAATGTGAAATTCTGTCCAGCACGGATGGCGTGTAGGCAGTTGCCCATTCTGTCAGTTCGGCCGCTGTAGTACGAGAGTCGACCATGATTTTTCCGGTTTGCGGGCTAACCATGTCGCGTAACACCCTTTGAGCTAGTGTTAGATCGGTATAAAGTACTGACGGCACAGGCTGAGTTTTGGCTCGTGCCACGATGCTGGCCCACAAAGTACGTAAATAAGACTGATCAGCCTGTAGTTCTTCGTCAGTCGCCACTTCGGCCTGAGTGCGCACAATAAACCCGCCGCTGTCCTCTTCAGCCATAAAGCCTAAGACCCGCTCACGTAGAGCATTTCTATCTGCTTCGGAATCTATCTTTTGTGAGATACCGACATGAGGGTCATAAGGTAGATGCACCAACATACGCCCTGCAATACTGATTTGGGTAGAAAGACGCGCGCCTTTGGTGCCTAAAGGGTCTTTAATAACCTGCACCATTAAAGACTGTCCTTCATATAGCAGCTTCTCTATAGGGGTAGGGGCGGTACCTGTGGTGCGCTCAACCCGATTCTGACGTAGATCGCCTACATGAATGAAAGCTGCACGTTCCAGGCCGATATCAACAAAGGCACTTTGCATTCCGGGTAAAACGCGTACTACCTTGCCTAGATACAAACTGCCTACCTGGCCGCGCTGTATGCTGCGTTCAATATGTAGCTCTTGGACAGCGCCTTGTTCTACCAGTGCGACGCGAGTTTCAAAGGGAGTAACGTTAATCAGAATGTCTTCAGTCATATGCTGCCAGGGTTAATAGGTGATTTTTGCAGTGTATCGCGTCCATCAGGGAATCGACTACAGAGTACTTGCAATAGAAAGGTGACAGCATGATGAAGTTCTAAAATTATTTAAAAAATAGTTTTTGCTGTGATTTCAACGCCTTAATGGATTTCGGTGAGTTTTTTGAGGAAATATCTAGGGTTTTTCTCTAGATCGACTTGCAAGGTGTAAAAAGACCGTGCTATAGTTCGGTTCTTCGCAGCACACATCTCAGGGTTTTCCCTGATACGCCAACCGGCAAAACGGCATAGACTTAAGGGTCTGCCAGTTCGCTAACCGACGTCAGTGTGTTGCAGGGTACAAGAGCAGCGGCCTTACCCCGCTAGGTTGAGTTCTTCGGAACTTCCCGGCAGGTAACGCAGCAGGTCATGTGGTAGTAAGTAGGTTAAGTGCAGTACGGCAGGGTTTGCAGTTTTCGGCGATACGCCTAACAAAAAATCCCCACCGACTTGACAAACTTTTAAAACTGCTTCATAATCTCGTTTCTCTGCTGCTAACACAGCGAGCCGCCAACCGCGGCAAGTGTAGTGTCAGTAGCTAGGCAGTACCGAATTTCGATACGGTGTTTAACGACATCGCATCACACGCTCTTTAACAATTTAACAGCTGATAAGTGTGGGCGCTTGGAATGAGTGTGCAACCTTTCTCACGAAGGGTCGCCAAATTTATATCAAGTGCTCGCACATTGAAAGAAGTACAGGTTCTAATTTATTGGAACATGTCTATTTCTTTGAGCGAAGCGACGTATGACCTGGCCTTTTTCGGAAGGCTTTGGAAATTACGATTTATACAGAGATTAAACTGAAGAGTTTGATCCTGG
>JACCEO010000048.1 GCA_013416485.1 Alcaligenaceae bacterium | reverse complement strand
AGAAACCATTAATGGGCTTTACAAAACGGAGGTGATTCACCGGCGTGGTCCCTGGAAGACCAAGGCGGCGGTAGAGCTGGCCACCTTGGAATGGGTGTCTTGGTTCAATCACCAGCGCCTGCTTAAATCCATAGGCGACATCCCCCCTGCCGAGGCAGAACAGCGTTACTATGACCAACTCGCAGCACACGCTGCCAAACCCGTTTTACGTTGACCAAACACCCTCCTCAAAATCCGGGGTGATTCAGGTGATTCACCAGGCCCGTAAACTCGGGGCCGTGGTCAACACGCAGCCGACGAGGGAGTGGACGGTGCAACGCAATACGGTCCAGCACGCGCGCCACACGCAAGCCCGATAGCGACGTATCCACTTCAATGGCGAGCGTCTCTTTGGTGTAGTCATCCACAATATTTAAGCAACGAATCCGCCGGCCATCGGCCAGGCCATCGTGCACAAAGTCCATCGACCACGTATCGTTGGGCTGATCAGGTAATGTCAGCGTA
>JACCEO010000047.1 GCA_013416485.1 Alcaligenaceae bacterium | reverse complement strand
ATCAACCGCACGTTCAGGGGTAGGGATGTAGGTATCCAGGGCTTCTGCCAACTGAATGATTGCTGGTTTGCCCAAAGGACCTTCGTCGCCTTCCAGAGCCAGCTTCGCCGAACCCTTAATCACAGGCGTATCGTCGCCAGGGAAGTCGTATTTGGAGAGCAATTCACGCACTTCCATTTCGACCAGTTCCAGCAGCTCTTCGTCATCAACCATGTCGCACTTGTTCAGGAACACGATGATGTAAGGAACGCCAACCTGACGAGCCAACAAGATGTGCTCACGTGTCTGGGGCATGGGGCCGTCAGCGGCCGAACACACCAGAATCGCGCCGTCCATTTGGGCGGCACCAGTGATCATGTTTTTAACGTAGTCAGCGTGACCTGGGCAGTCAACGTGTGCGTAGTGACGCGCAGGAGTTTCGTACTCAACGTGCGAAGTGCTGATGGTGATACCGCGTGCTTTCTCTTCGGGAGCCGCGTCAATTTGGGCGTAACCCTTAGCGTCGCCGCC
>JACCEO010000046.1 GCA_013416485.1 Alcaligenaceae bacterium | reverse complement strand
CACTGACCTTGTCGATGCTCGCCAGCGTCCGACAGCGCGTGACTATCCGCATCAACTTACTGAACAGGAGAAAGCGCACATCCTGGCGGTATGCAACACCCCAGAGCACCAAAGTCTGCCGCCCTCGCAGATYGTGCCCARGCTGGCAGACCARGGCATCTATGTCGCCTCCGAGTCCAGCTTTTACCGTGTRCTTAAGGYCCATGGKCAGCTTAAYCGYCGGGGCAACAGCGCCGCGCCCAAGCCGGTAAAACACCCTAAAACCTGGGTGGCTACCGGCCCTAACCAAGTGTGGAGCTGGGACATCACCTTCTTACCGAGCGCTGTGCGAGGCCATTTCCATCGGCTGTACATGATTACCGATGTCTACAGCCGTCTTATTGTGGGCTGGGAAATCCACCCCGATGAATCCGCTGCGCATGCCGCCCAGTTAATCGGTAAGGCGTGTTTAAGGCACGGCGTGCGGCAAGACCAGTTGGTCTTGCATTCTGATAACGGCTCCCCTATGAAAGGGGCCAC
>JACCEO010000045.1 GCA_013416485.1 Alcaligenaceae bacterium | reverse complement strand
TACGCTGACATTACCTGATCAGCCCAACGATACGTGGTCGATGGACTTTGTGCACGATGGCCTGGCCGATGGCCGGCGGATTCGTTGCTTAAATATTGTGGATGACTACACCAAAGAGACGCTCGCCATTGAAGTGGATACGTCGCTATCGGGCTTGCGTGTGGCGCGCGTGCTGGACCGTATTGCGTTGCACCGTCCACTCCCTCGTCGGCTGCGTGTTGACCACGGCCCCGAGTTTACGGGCCTGGCGATGGATGCCTGGGCTCATCAACGCGGCGTGAAGCTGGCCTTTACACAGCCGGGCAAACCCACACAAAATGCGTATATCGAGAGCTTTAATGGGAAATTCCGTGATGAGTGCCTCAACGATAATTGGTTCACGAGTTTGCGTGAAGCGCGTGTGCTGATTGAAATGTGGCGTCAAGATTACAATCAAGCTCGACCCCACAGTTCTCTGAACAATTTAACCCCGTGCGAGTTTGCTGCTCGTCACATTCACTTAGCCACAAACTCTACAACGACTTGTGCCTAAATCTTGGGGGCAGGTCA
>JACCEO010000044.1 GCA_013416485.1 Alcaligenaceae bacterium | reverse complement strand
AAACCATTAATGGGCTTTACAAAACGGAGGTGATTCACCGGCGTGGTCCCTGGAAGACCAAGGCGGCGGTAGAGCTGGCCACCTTGGAATGGGTGTCTTGGTTCAATCACCAGCGCCTGCTTAAATCCATAGGCGACATCCCCCCTGCCGAGGCAGAACAGCGTTACTATGACCAACTCGCAGCACACGCTGCCAAACCCGTTTTACGTTGACCAAACACCCTCCTCAAAATCCGGGGTGATTCAATAACCGATGAAAAAGAGTAGGTGTGTGATTTTTTTACTTGCTTTAGCTTGGGCGTCTTCTGTTGGTGCCGGTATTTGTCAAACGAGTTGTCCGGTTTACTAGGCGGCCAGTCTTAGGTTTTCAACCTGTTTGGTCTGGTCATTACACGGGTTAAGCTTCACTTCATTGATAGGGTTCCAGTTTCGGGTTTTGCGCCCCTTCCAGCGCTGTGGCTGGGTCCGTTTAGCGGCTTCATAAACGGCGTTACGCTGCTTAAGAATCTCGACGTCTTGGCCGACGTGGCGCTGCCAAGGCGTGACGAACTTAATGCCACTGT
>JACCEO010000043.1 GCA_013416485.1 Alcaligenaceae bacterium | reverse complement strand
CCACACCATCAATGCCCTTGGTGTCATCATCACTGCCACTATTGCCCGCAGGATCAGTCACCGTCGCGGTAACCTTCACCGACGTATCCTCTGAACCAACCGGTACCTGAACCGTAATCTGACCAGCAGCAATGTCAGCATCCGTTAGCACGCGATCAAACAACGGTGCCGTAACACCATCGGCCGTCACCACCAGTGTGTCACCGGCTTTAACCGTAGCACCCAAGACCACCAAGGCATCAACCTTGCCATCATCGCCAATCTCTTCAGCGTTGTAGACATTGTCAGTACCAGCATTTTGCAGCTCAACGGTCACGCTCGGGACCACACCATCAATGCCCTTGGTGTCATCATCACTGCCACTATTGCCCGCAGGATCAGTCACCGTCGCGGTAACCTTCACCGACGTATCCTCTGAACCAACCGGTACCTGAACCGTAATCTGACCAGCAGCAATGTCAGCATCCGTTAGCACGCGATCAAACAACGGTGCCGTAACACCATCGGCCGTCACCACCAGTGTGTCACCGGCTTTAACCGTAGCACCCAAGACCACCAAGGCATCAACCTTG
>JACCEO010000042.1 GCA_013416485.1 Alcaligenaceae bacterium | reverse complement strand
TTTGTACCCGGAGCAGCTTGATGCCTGGAAGGCGGCTTTTGAGTCGCTCGATATGGCACAAGCGCCKGTCAGCAAGTCGCTGCTTGCKGCAGCGACTAAGAAAAACAAACTCCTGGAAAAAGAGCTTTTACGTAAGGACCGAGCCTTAGCTGAAACAGCGGCTTTATTGACCCTATCAAAAAAAGCCCAGGCCATCTGGGGTATCAGCGAGGAAGACTGATTCCTGTCGCGATGAAACAGATGGCCATTACGTTGATAGACCAAGCGGTTGGTGCCGGTGCCAGGGATTTTAAGGCCTGCGAGGTGCTGGGTATCAGCTGTCGTACGCTACGGCGCTGGCGTGCGCTCACTGACCTTGTCGATGCTCGCCAGCGTCCGACAGCGCGTGACTATCCGCATCAACTTACTGAACAGGAGAAAGCGCACATCCTGGCGGTATGCAACACCCCAGAGCACCAAAGTCTGCCGCCCTCGCAGATCGTGCCCAAGCTGGCAGACCAGGGCATCTATGTCGCCTCCGAGTCCAGCTTTTACCGTGTGCTTAAGGTCCATGGGCAGCTTAATCGCCGGGGCAACAGCGCCGCG
Source organism: Alcaligenaceae bacterium (assembly GCA_013416485.1). Lineage (GTDB taxonomy): Bacteria > Pseudomonadota > Gammaproteobacteria > Burkholderiales > Burkholderiaceae_B > JAGOAJ01. The sequence continues at coordinate 10 of JACCEO010000042.1, read as the reverse complement.
CCCAAGCCGG
>JACCEO010000041.1 GCA_013416485.1 Alcaligenaceae bacterium | reverse complement strand
GCGGCGCTTTAGCCCCTTGTTCTCATCCTTTTTGCAGGCCTGGTTCACGGACGAGACGATGTGGCCTAAACCTCGCACCCGTAAAATGTTTCAAGAATGGTTTGAAGTGCAATACCACTCGACGATCTGGGACCTGTCGACGGACCCGCTTGAACATGAGTCGTGGGATTGAACGCTTAGGGGCTGGGCAGGGTGACGTTCCAGGGCAGCAGCTCGCCCACGCGGTTCACCGGATGATCGGCAATGACGGTCAACACATGACGCAGGTACGCCTCGGGGTTGATGTCGTTTAACTTAGCGCTGCCCAAGAGGCTATACATGGTGGCCGCACGCTCCCCACCGGCGTCGGAGCCTAGGAACATAAAGTTTTTACGACCTAATGCGACCCCGCGCAACGCCCGCTCGGCGGCATTATTGTCAATCTCAATGCGGCCATCATCCAGATAGCGCGTGAGCGCCTGCCACTGGTTCAGGGCATAACCGATCGCATCAGCCGTGGTTGATTTGCGTGAGACGCGGGGCAACTGTTCACGCAACCACGCGTGCAGCGCGGCGACGATGGGTTTGGCGTGCTCCTGTCGGGTGGCATGCCGTGTGGTGGGAGGGCTGCCCCGAATGCCCGCTTCAATCT
>JACCEO010000005.1 GCA_013416485.1 Alcaligenaceae bacterium | reverse complement strand
TGCAACATATTGGCGTTGATGCCGTGGGCCAGTGCCACGCCAGCGATTGACGCGCCCGGGCTCAAGGACTCCTGTACCACCTGGCGTTTGTATTCAAGCGGATAACGCCGCCGCGGGGCCCGGCCAGCCGGAACGACAGAAAGAGAAGTGCTCATTAACGTTGCATGTCCATTTCATTTAATAGGTGGACACGTAGTTTGCGCGAATCTCAGTGAGATCTCCAGACGGTATTGGGCGGGCGCTTACCAAAAATCAGCACATTTTAAAAGCAAAGCTTTCTAGGCTAGCACACCAACCCCAATAAAACATAATGTGGCCAAACGGGAAATAAAGCATAAAGGCGACATTTGGCCACATTATGCTTTACGGCACAGGTAGAGCCTCTACGAGGTAATATATTTGGTGGGCGATACAAGGTTCGAACTTGTGACTTCCACCGTGTGAAGGTGGCACTCTACCACTGAGTTAACCGCCCGAAGTGCAGGACTAATAAGTAGTCTGAAACTTGCAGGCCGGAAGTATACACCAACACGACGCCGACATTTCTAGGTATCAAATCACTCGTGGAAACATACCCGCACGTGACAACATGCCCGGTACTGGTCTGTCTAGGGTATTACTTAACCACTGGCCAGCGTCTATCAGTGCTTCCAACGATATTCCCTGCAACAGACCCATGCGATTCAGCATGTAGGCAACATCTTCAGTAGGGATATTCCCAGTCGCGCCAGGGGCAAATGGACAGCCACCTATACCGCCTATGGCTGCATCGAACAAAGTGACGCCAGACTGTATGGCAGCAACTACGTTAGCTAAGCCAGTGTTGCGAGTATTGTGAAAGTGGCAACGCAAAATTGCTTCGGGTACGGCGTCACGTACTGCTGCAATACGGGCGGTAACGTCGGTGGGCGAGGCAACACCTATAGAGTCAGCCAGTACGATTTCATCGGCCCCCAGTTGCGCAGCTTTGGCGGCAATCTGGCTAATGCGGCTAATGGGAACTTCGCCTTCAAAGGGGCAGCCAAATGATGCCGCTATGGTCAGGGTGCAGCCTATGTTGTGGCGTTGAGCCAGTTCGGCCACTTGTTCCCAAGCGTCCAAGGTGACCTGGGTGGGACAGCCTTGGTTAGCTTGGTTATAGCTATCTGTAGCGACTACGACGTAGTTGATTTCGTGTACACCGGCATCAACAGCGCGCTGGGCGCCGCGCAAATTTAGTGCCAAACCGCTGTAACGTATGCCTGCAGGGCGTGGCACGGCCTGCATAACGGCTTCGGCATCTGCCATTTGGGGCACACGCCGTGGATTCACAAAACTGACCGCCTCTATGCGCTGCAAGCCTGCTTGAATAGCATGGCTGATCAATTCTACTTTTCGTTCAGTAGAAAGAACTTCAGGTTCGTTTTGCAAGCCATCGCGTGGCCCAACTTCTATAAGTGTTATCGGTGTCTGGCCCATATCTTCCTAGGGTTTACCCAAAATCGTATACAAAATTTTAATAAATTACTGAGATTACGGCTAATATAGCGGATATTCAGCAAAAAACCAGCAGATACATTAATTTATTGTATGCAAAACCCCACCTCCATCAGCTCATTACCTACCACGCCTACCCGATCACGATCTGGCGGCAATGCGGTAGAACTGGCCTACGAAGGAATCAAGACAGCTATTTTTAACCAAGAGTTTGGCCCTGGCCATCACTTGACCGAAGCCATGCTGACCCAAAAGCTAGGCGTCAGTCGCACACCAATACGCGAAGCATTTCGTCGTTTAGGCGCTGAAGGCTGGTTGGAAATTTTGCCGGATCAGGGAGTACGCGTTAGCGAATGGTCTTTACGCGATATTGATGAAGTCTTTGAGATCCGTGTACTACTGGAATCCTATATTGCTAGCCGTGCTGCAACACGTATACATGCTGAAGACATCGAAAAGCTAAAGCGCTATACCCAACAAATGGAGCCTCAGGCCAAACTTCCACTAGACGAGATGCTGGAACAACGCTCAGCCGCCAACAATGCATTCCACAACCTGTTGGTCGAAGCGGCGGGCAACGCCAGACTGCATAGAATTTTGCAGGTCATGATAGAAATTCCTGTAGTGAAACGCACGTTTCAAAGTTACACCACCGAAGAAAGCCAACGTAGTGTGGCGCACCACTACGAAATTATTGCCGCCCTGGAAGCGGGCGACAGCGATTGGGCCGCCGCCATCATGCGTAGCCATATCCTGGCGGGGCGCCATGCCGTGGCTCGTGAACACACTACCGCATCATCCACAACTTATACTGAACAAGGCATTACACCGTGACTACTACCACCCCAGCCCAAGGCCCTTTGCATGGCGTACGGGTTATCGAACTTGGGCAATTAATTGCTGGACCTTTTTGTGGCCAGCTACTGGCTGACTTCGGCGCCGAGGTCATCAAAATCGAGGCACCCGGCGTAGGTGACCCCATGCGTACCTGGGGCCGTGAAAAAGCCCACGGCAAGACGCTGTGGTGGTCCTTGATTGCGCGAAATAAAAAATCCGTAACCTGCGATTTACGCACGGAACAAGGCCAGGCCATATTGAAAGGTTTGGTCAAGGACGCCGATGTCCTGATCGAAAACTTTCGCCCTGGAACACTGGAAAAATGGAATATGGACTGGGAAACACTCAAAGCCATTAATCCAAATTTGGTATTGGTCAGGGTGTCAGGCTATGGTCAAACCGGCCCTTATGCAACCCGAGCTGGGTTTGGCTCCATAGGCGAAGCCATGGGCGGACTGCGTTATGTGTGCGGCGACCCTTCCACCCCACCTTCGCGCATGGGCATATCCATTGGAGACACCTTGGCTGCTATGCACGCTGCATTAGGTGCTGTGATGGCTTTATTTGCACGTTCACGCATCAAGGGTGGGCAGGTAGTAGACAGCGCTATCTATGAAGCTGTGCTGAACTTCATGGAAAGCACCATCATAGAATACGACCAAACGGGATATATTCGTGAACGAAGTGGCGCCATATTGCCCAATATTGCACCCAGCAACGTATACCCCACTTCGGATGGCCTGGATATTGTCATAGGCGCAAATCAAGACACCGTATTTGGCCGCTTATGCACCGCTATGGAGAGGCCAGAACTGGCCCAAGACCCACGCTACGTTAGTCACGAGGCGCGCGGCAAGCACCAAACTGAACTGGATAACTTGATTGCCGACTGGACTCGCGGTATCAGGGCCTCGGATCTTTTAGACCTGATGGAACAGCACGGCGTGCCTGCCGGTGGCATTTACCGTGCCCCCGACATGATGGCCGACCCACATTTTCAAGCGCGCGAAGCTATAGTGCGCGTACCCCACCCCGAACTAGGCGATGTCGCCATGCAAAACGTGGCACCACGTTTATCTGAAACGCCGGGTTCCATCCGCCATTGCGGTCCGGAACTGGGTGAACACACCAACGACATTCTTAGCTCACTGCTAGGAATGGAGCCTCAGAAAATTGCCGAACTGAAAGCCAGCGGCATTATTTAACCCACCAACGGAGAGACACATGAAACTTATCATAAAAGCTTTTGCCGGCGCCACTCTGGCGTTAGGTCTAGCTGCTGGCGCACATTCCGCGCAAACCCTACGCGTTACTTTGCAATTGCCCACCAAGCATATTCTGGGCGAAAACGTCCTGGCTTTTCAAAAACTGGTTGAAGAAGGGAGTAAAGGCGAACTAAAGCTGGAAATCTACGATTCAGCACAGTTGTACAAGGGCACTGAAGTCCCACAAGCGGTCAGTTCAGGTGCCATTGATATGGGCATCGTGGAACTGGGCGTATTCGCTGGGACCATACCAGCCGCTGGCGCGTTTTCCGTGCCCTTCTTGTTCCCCACTGACGCTGCTATCCGCAGCGCTACCAGCCCCGAAAGCGAAGTACGCCAGGCAGTAGATGGTGCCATACTGAAAACCGGTTCACGGGTACTATGGTGGCAAGCCTACGGCGCGGTGCAAATGCTTAGCAAAAAAGAACCCGTGCGCTCGCCAGCTGACCTGAAAAACAAAAAGGTTCGCGTGATCAGTAAACCCATAGGTGAGTTTATTGCCGATGTAGGCGGCGTACCCATCGTGATTGACGGCGCTGAACAATTGCTGGCTTACCAGCGTGGCACCGTCGATGTGGGCATGTCGGGTACCACAGCCACCCAAAGCCGCCACATGTATGACGTCATGGACTTCATCACCATGACCAATCACTCGGCCATCGAGTTCCTGTTCATCATGAACGATAAAGCCTACCAAAAACTGTCACCCGAACATCAGAAACTACTGATGGAAGCAGCACGCACGGTAGAAACCGAGCTGCGTGACAACACTGACCGTTTGAACCAGGAAGCTATGGAGTTCCTGCGCTCGAAAACCAAGATGCAAGTGGTTGAGCTGACCCCTGCCGAAATTGATGTATGGCGTAAATCAGCAGAACCCACCATGAAGCGTTTTGCTGAAGATAGCGGCCCACTGGCTGCACAGGTTGTGGAAGCAGCCCTTAAAAATCAATAATTTCCTGCTGAACTACCGGGCCACCGCTGGCGGTGGCCCGGCCGCACTTGCTCCAGGAGCACCCTATGTTGCTAGCTGAACTAGCTGATCGTCTGTCCGTATTTATCGGCAGGCTGACGGGATGGTTGTTCTTTGTTATTGGCGTCACACTTACCTACGACGTCGTCGCCCGCTTTGTATTCCACTCACCCACGTCCTGGGCCGCTGATGTCTCCACCATTATGCAAATATGGGTGGTGTTTGCTGGCATGGCCTACGTACTGAAAGAACGCAGCCTGATACGCATTACTGCATTTATCCGTATGGCGTCGCCATTCTGGCGCAAAGTCGCCGAGGCGTTTTCCCTACTGGTCATCGGTTTTTTTGCCGCCATCATGTTGCTGGAAAGCATAAATATCGTGGTCGAATCCATAGAACAAGGCCGCCGTGCCGCCACCATGATAGAAACCCCCACCTGGATACCCGAAATTGCCATACCAATAGGCTTTGGCCTGTTGCTGCTGCAGGTCCTGGCTGACTTAGTGCGCTTGCCCGGACGCCCCGCCCCCGAATTTGAAGAAGAGGAAGTGTAAATGACAACGCTGATCATTATCGGCGGCCTGCTGGCCCTACTATTCGTGGGCGTGCCAGTAGCATTCGCACTGGGCACTCTAGGCGTGACCATGTTGTGGTTCAAAGGCTTCCCTCTAACTATTGCGGCACAAAACCTGACTGGCGGCCTGGATAGCTTTATTCTGCTGTCCATCCCGCTGTTCATATTGATGTCGAATATTTTGCTGAAAGGCGGCGTAGGCCGTGACTTATTCAACGCCTTTCAGGCCTGGGTAGGACACTGGCCTGGTGGCTTAGCGACCGCCACCCTGATGGCATCTGGCATGTTCTCTACCATTAATGGTAGCTCGGTAGCGACAGCAGCCACCATAGGCACAGTAGCCATCCCTGAAATGCAGCAGCGCGGCTACAAGCGTCCCTTTACCTATGGTCTAGTGGCCGCTGGCGGCACGCTAGGGATACTCATCCCGCCTTCCATACCCTTAATTGTGTATGGTGTGATTACAGAACAGTCTATTGTTGATCTGTTTCTGGCCGGAATGATACCTGGCCTAGTGTTACTAGGCTTATTTGCTCTGTATTCATTTTTGTACTGCCAGTTTGGCAAGGGGTACACCCCCATGGCCAAACAAAGCTGGAAAGAAACTGGCCAAGCCACCCTGCGCGGCATGCCCACTTTGTTAATTGCAGCCATTATTATTGGTGGTATTTATGCCGGTATATTTACTCCTACCGAAGCGGCTGCCATAGGCTTCTTTTGCGCCCTGGTATTAACTGCTGGCATTATGCGTACGCTGACATTGGCCAAGCTTAGCGAGGCGGTCAAAGACACCATGAAAACGTCAGTGACTATTTTGCTAATCGTGGTTGGCGCCAAAGTTTTTGGTCACGCCATTACCCTCTACCGCATACCCCAAGAAGTCACCGCCTTTGTCACCGAAAATTTTCACCATCAACTTACTTTCTTGTTGGCAGTAACCTGCGTGCTGTTGGTGATAGGCCTGTTCCTGGAAAGCTTATCCATGTTGTTGATCATGGTGCCCGTGTTATACCCATCGCTGGCGGCATTGAATATCGACCCCATCTGGTTTGGCATTTACTTTGTGATCTTAATCGAGGTCGCCTTAATTACACCCCCTGTAGGTATGAACCTATTTGTTATTCAGGCAGTTACCAAGGCCAGAATCAACGAAGTCATTCAAGGTGCTATTCCTTTTGTCTTGATTATGCTGAGCATGGCCTTCCTGTTGTACTTGTTCCCTGACATGGCCTTATGGCTGGTACGTGTCATGAAATAAAATCATCTCGCATAAAAAGGCCAGCTAATTGCTGGCCTTTTTAATTACTGGCGATGGGAAACCCCAGTTTAGCTTCACTGCATTTCGCGCCACACGCAGGGCTTACCCGCCGCTTTATCCAGGCCCTGCAAATAGGCTTCATGTGCCTCTAGGTCGGTCACACTCGCACTAGCTACTTTTAAGGTTAACGGGTCGAAACGCTCTAGTTGCATACCATTGGCAGCGCTACTTTCATCGTCACCAAAGTCCATTGTTAGGCCATCCTGACCACGTGTCATGGCCAGCCAGACATCGGCCAATAACTCCGAGTCTAGTAAAGCGCCGTGCAATACCCTATGCGCATTGGATATTCCGTAGCGGTCGCACAAAGCATCCAATGAGTTGCGTTTTCCAGGATGAATTTCTCGTGCATGCACCAATGAACAAGTGACTTTTTCGCATAGCTGATCGAAGTTAGGCTGACCGATACGATTCAGCTCTGCATTCAGAAACTTGGTATCAAATGCCGCATTATGAATAATGACTTCGGCACCCTTAACGTAATCAATGAACTCCTGTGCCACTTCATTAAAACGTGGATGCTCAGACAAAAACTGTGTGGTCAGACCGTGTACAGCCAAGGCCTCGGGATCACTATCGCGATCTGGATTCAAGTACAAATGCAGATGCCGTCCTGTTAAACGACGGTTAACCAGTTCTACACATGCTACTTCCACCATACGGTGACCCTGAGCTGGATCCAGTCCTGTGGTTTCCGTATCTAATACTATCTGACGCATAACTTCCTGTATTCAAAAAACGTGGCAATTGGCACTAGGCCTGTTTAACTTGCTGACGGCCAGCAATTAAGGTGTAGGCTACAGGCACCACAAACAAGGTTAGCACCGTACCCAAGGTCAAGCCTCCTACCAGTACCCAACCAATTTGCTGACGCGATTCCGCCCCCGCGCCTGTGGCGTAAGCCAGTGGCAATACGCCTAGCACCATAGCGCCTGTAGTCATCAATATAGGGCGCAAACGCATAACACTGGCCTCGATAACAGCTTGTGTCATTTCAGCCCCTTCTGCCCGCAATTGATTCGCAAACTCCACAATAAGTATGCCGTGCTTGGTAATTAAACCCACCAGGGTGATCAAGCCAATTTGGCTATAAATTGACAAGGTACCACCCGATAACCAAAGGGCCAATAATGCCCCCGTCATGGACAAGGGCACGGACAGCATAATGATAAAAGGACTGCGCCAACTTTCAAACTGCGCCGCCAGCACCAGGTAAATAAAAGCCAGTGCCATTAAGAACACTAGATAAATATTGCCCGACGAGTCACGAAATTCGCGCGACTGGCCGTCCAGGTCAGTTTGTACCGTAGGTGGCAAGGTTTCCAACGCCACCGCCTGCATGTGCTCTAGCACTTCGCCCAAGGCATAGCCAGGTGCAACCGAAGCTTCCACCTTGACAGCTCGCAAACGGTTGAAGTGGTTCAAGGACTGAGGCGACACGCTTTCCGACACAGTCAAAAAGTTAGACATTTGCACCATACTGCCGTCGCGAGTACGCACAAAGATATCAGAAATGTCTGCAGGATCAGAGCGATCTTCTTTCTTCACCTGAACAATGACGTCATATTGCTCGCCACTATCCTGAAAACGGGTTACTTGTCGACCACCCAACATGGTTTCCAAGGTGCGGCCTAATACATCGACATCAGTACCAACATCAGCCAACTTGTCACGGTCCACCACCACACGCAACTCAGGTGTATTCAGGCGTAAATCGGTATCAATATTTTGTAGCCCTGGGTAGTCGCGCAACTTACTAACAAAACCGTCCACCAATTTGGCAATTTCGGGGTAACTGGCCTGGCTCATGACTACGAACTCTATGGGTTTTGACGTGGCCCTTTGCCCCAAGGAAGGCGGGTTTGTTGGAAATGCCCTAACCCCAGGTAAACCGGCAAATTTGGGCTGCAAGCCAGCAGCAATACTTTGTTGGGAACGACTACGCTCCTCCCAAGGCTTCAAGCGCAATATCACAAACGAGTCAGTCACTGTGGGAAAGCCAATAATGGACTGATAGCCTCCTGTCTCAGGAAGCTCAGAGTAAAAACCTTCAATTTCCTTGACGCTTTGTAAGGTGTAATCCAGTGTTGCTCCTTCGGGACCGCTGACAATCCCAAATACTACGCCACGATCTTCTATAGGCGCCAGCTCGCTTTTAACTGTCTTGAACAGCACACCGCTGCCTGCCGCCACCAACAAGCCCAGCAAGACAACTATCGCTTTATTGCGCAAAGCATGACCCAAACCTGTGCGATAGTGATTGGTTAAGCCTACCAACAGATTTTCTATCCAGGTATATACACGGCCATGACTCGTTTGGTGGCGCAACAAGGTAGAACACATCATGGGTGTCAGCGTTAACGCGACAAAGCCCGATACCAAGACCGCGCCTGCCAGAGTTAAGGCAAACTCAATAAATAAGCGCCCCGTACGTCCAGTGGCAAAAGCCAATGGTGCGTACACAGTCACCAGCGTCAAGGTCATGGCCACAATGGCAAAACCAATTTCCTTGGCACCCAGGAAGGCCGCTTCCATGCGAGTTTTACCGTCTTCTATGTGCCGGAAAATATTCTCAAGCACCACAATGGCATCATCCACCACCAGCCCTATGGCCAGCACCATCGCCAACAAGGTCAAGGTATTAATGGAAAAACCAAAGAAAAACATAATGCCAAAGGCCCCCACCAGTGACACAGGTATTGTCACAATGGGAATCAGACTGGCACGCACGTTACGCAAGAAAAAGAAAATAACCAGCACCACCAGAATGACCGCCTCGATCACTGTGGTGTAGACCGAATCTATGGACTTCTGAATAAACACCGAACTGTCATATGACATGTTCAACAGCATACCGGCAGGTAAATTCTGATTAATAAGTTCGACTTCTTTATGTACTTCGCGCGACAAATCCAAAGGGTTGGCGGTAGATTGCTTAGTAATCCCTATGGTCAAGCTAGGCTGACCATTAAAGCGTGCCAGCACTCTATCCGAAGCCGCACCTATTTCCACATCGGCGACATCGCTAAGGCGCACAGGATACCCCTGGCTATTTGCCACTATCACCTGGCGAAACTGTTCCACGGTTTGCAGATCAGTAGACGACACCACCGAGAACTCGCGTTCCAGTGACTCGATACGACCTGCTGGTATCAATACGTTCTGCGAACGCAAAGCGGATTCTACGTCTTGGACTATCAAGCCATACGCCGCTAGTTTCGTCCTGTCCACATAGATACGCATGGACGGCAACCGCTCACCGAACACCCGCACTTCAGCTGCACCAGGCAGCACAGACAGACGAGTCTTAATATAGCGATTGATATAGTCAGACGCCTCTAGCTGTGAGTAATCCCCTACCGTCACGCCCAGATAAATGATGGGGGTTGAGTCGGCCTCGACCTTGCTGATAATAGGTTCGTCGACTTCATCCGGTAGAAAACGGCGTGCTCGCGATACTTTGTCGCGTACATCAGCAGCTGCGGCATCAGGGTCACGGCTTAAATTAAACTTAATGTTGATCAGGCTACGCTCGGACCGGCTGCGCGATGTCATGACATCGACACCTTCGATCCCAGATAACTGGTCTTCTAGCGGCTTGGTTACCTGCGACTCGACCACCTCGGGCGAAGCACCGGTGTACACGGTAACCACAGAAACTACAGGTTCGTCGATGGCTGGGTATTCGCGCACCGTTAACCTGTCATAAGAGATCAGGCCAACCAACAGAATAATCAGGGACAGTACCGTAGCAAAAACCGGACGCTTGATACAGGTTTCAGAAAGTTTCATAGAATGTGCCGCTACTCAGGATGCCGAGGCGACAGCGTCAGCCTTAACCGCTGCTGACGGCAACACATTAACCTGGCCACCATCCTGAACCTTTTGTAAACCCGAGATCACCACCTGGTCTCCAAACCGCAAACCATCCAGTATTTCCACCATGCCACCGCTACGTTGGCCTACATTGACCATGACGCGCTCGGCTGTATTCTGATTCACCCGGAATACATACTGCGATTGCCCTGATGGCGACAAAGCAGTTTCCGGCACGACCAGGGATTCAGTGTCTTTAAACTTCAGTTGCACACGAGCGAACATGCCGGGACGCAACTTACCGTCCGTATTTGGTACGTTGGCGCGCAATAATATAGAGCGTCCGCCCGTATCAATGACGGGGCTGATGGCAACCACTTCGGCATCACGCACCTGCCCTGGAAACGCATCAAAGGCCACGCTAATACGCATACCAATATTTACCAACGACAAGTAGTTCTCGGGAATGCGAAAGTCGGCTTTTAAAGGATCTATAGATTCTATAGGCACCAAATCCGACCCCGGACTGACATAGTCCCCAACCGACACATTACGTAGCCCAACCAAGCCATCGAAAGGCGCAACAATGGCTGTTTTATCTAGCTGCGCCTGAGCCAGCGCCAGCGCTGCCTGCTGCACGTTCAATTGACTGCCGGCTTCGTCCTTAGCTTGCTTACTAATAAAGCCCTGCTGATTCAATTCAGTAGCACGCCTGAACTGACTGGCTGCCAGACTCAGGTTGGCCTGTGCCTGCTGTAGCTGGGCTCGCAACACACTATCATCCAAACGTACTAAGACTTGCCCCTGGCGTACCTGACCACCCTCATTAAAATTAATCTGGGCAATACGACCAGTAATTTCCGAGCGTAGTTCTACTGAGTTTTCCGAACGCAAATTGCCCACGGCAGCCACACTATGCGGTAATGACACCTGAACCACCGCCGCCAACTGCACATTCGCAGCCGCCTTAGCTGCTGGCGCCACTGACACCGTTGCTGCGGGAACAACAGACGTGTTTGCATCGCGCTGAGCCAGCCAACGTGACCCTAGCCCCCCCAGAGCAACACCAACTACCAGTGTTACCACCACAACCATACGTGAGTTTTTCATGTGTGCGACTTTTACCATTCAGCCTGGGATTACACCACGCTTTCTGCTGCTGGGGCATTGCGCATTTGCTCGGCCCCCATATTCGCTAGTTCGTCGGCCCTTTCGTTGCCAGGATCGCCCGCATGGCCCTTGACCCAGCGCCACGTCACAGGTTGCTCTTGGACCAGCGCATCTAGCTCTTGCCAAAGGTCAGCATTTTTGACGGGTTTTTTGTCGGCCGTACGCCAACCACGCCGCTTCCAGTTCACCAGCCATTCGTTCATGCCTTTTTGAACATATTGAGAGTCTGTGTGTACAACCACATCACAACGTCGCTTCAGCGCTTTTAGTGCTTGTATAACAGCCAGCAGCTCCATACGATTATTCGTGGTGTGCAATTCACCACCATAGATAGTTTTTTCATGCTTGCCTTGGCGCAACAACGCACCCCAGCCACCCACACCAGGATTGCCTTTACAGGCGCCATCCGTCCAAATTTCGACACGAGAAAGTGCCATTGTCGATTGCGTCATTTTGATGCGCTATCCCTTGTTTGATAGTGATTGACGACCTGCGACCACCGTAGCCCGACGCATACGCCGCCTGGAACGCTTCCATTGCGTCCCGACCAAACGTATACCTGCCACGCGTTTAACGGCTGAGACGACATAAACAGCGCCACAGACTGGCCACCAGCGATCGCCAGCACTTTCCATAAAGTCCCAACGATGCAACCAAGTGTCACTGGTACAGTGCGGAGCATAACAACCGAAACGCCCACGGTCCAAATCGAAAGACAGTAATTTAAACCAGTCTTTCAAGCGCACCAAAGAAATCTGTAGATCTGCTGGCACCGGCATTAATGGGTCCAGGCCAGGAATTCGTTCGCGTGCGCCCCATAGGCTCCAGGGATTGAAGCCGGAAATAACCACCCGACCTTCGGGTACTAATACCCTTTCGACCTCTCGCAGCACCTGGTGCGGATTATCAGAACACTCTAGTACATGTGGCAGAACCAGCAGGTCTATGCTTTGAGTATCGAAGGGCAGGTTTTCAGGATCGGTCACAATAACAGCCCCCTGCTGAGCTGCCCCTTCAAAAATAGCCCGTGTCCGGCCTTTGAACTGTATTCGGCTAGCGCGCAGGTAATCATATTGAGGCAAACCAACCTGTATAGCGTGATAACCGAACACATTCGTCACCATGCGATCGATCTGCGTTTTTTCCCAGTTATGCACATATTGACCTGGCGCAGACCCCAACCAATCGGCTAGCTCTATAATAAGCGGTTGGACGTCCACAATTTACTCCTAGTTATGGTAAACACACTGCACTTGTCAGATAGCAGCATCAGCCAGCTTATTCCTGTGCCAGCGCTAAACGACAACTATATCTGGATGGTCTGTAAAGGCCAGCACGCCGTTGTCATAGACCCTGGTGTCGCTGCCCCTGTGCAAGCCATACTGGACCAACACTCGTTAACGCTAGATGCCATTTTACTTACCCACCATCATGGCGACCATGTTGGCGGAGTCACGGCATTACAACAGCGAAACGGGGGTGTCGTCTATGGCCCTGCCACCGAAACCTTGCCCGTCTGCGATATTCGTGTCACTGAAGGCGATACAGTCAGCCTACCTAACGTAGGTTTACACCTGCAGGTAATAGATATTCCAGGTCACACAGCAGGCCACGTTGCCTACCACGGTACCTTGGACGGTAATCCACCTTTGGTGTTTTGTGGCGATACCTTGTTTGCTGCAGGCTGTGGACGCCTGTTCGAAGGCACACCCGAACAAATGACAGCATCGCTGGCCAAGCTGGCCGCGTTACCATTGGACACCCTGATTTGCTGCGCCCATGAGTACACTTTAGCGAATTTGCGTTGGGCGATGCAGGTAGAACCTGATAACACCGCATTACAAAAGCAATGGCTTAGCGCGTCACAACTGCGTGCTAATCACCAACCCACGTTGCCCACCACCCTAACAACAGAACTTGCTACCAACCCCTTTCTTCGTACAACAGCAGCCCCAGTAGTTGCTGCCGCTACCGCTTATGCCGCTAGGCCACTGGACTCAAGTGTCGCCGTATTTGCCAGCTTGCGCGAATGGAAAAACAACTTCAAATAAATTGCCACTCATGAAATGCTTACGACTATTCATGCTACTGCTAGTAGCTGTGCTGGCTGGCTGTGCTAGCACCACACCTGACAGTACTAACGCCACTAGGCAAAAAGTCTATGGCGCTGCCGAAACCTCACGTACCGTTGACCTGACTAGCCCACCACGCGACATGTGGGACCGCATCAGACGCGGCTTTGCCATCCCTAACCTAGATAGCGAAACCACCCAACAATGGACCGACTACTACGCGTCTCATCCTCAATCCATGCTGCTCATGAGCCAGCGTGCGGGAAAATACCTGTATTACATCGTCGATGAACTGGACAGGCGCGGCCTACCCACTGAACTGGCCCTACTGCCCTTCGTTGAAAGCGCCTACAAACCCGACGCTTTATCCAGCGCCAAAGCATCTGGCCTATGGCAGTTTATTCCCAGCACAGGCAAGCATTACAACCTGAAGCAAGACTGGTGGCACGACCAACGTCGCGACCCTATCGCTTCTACCAACGCCGCCCTTGATTACTTGTCTTATTTGTACGAATTCCAGGGTGACTGGTATTTGGCGTTGGCCTCGTATAACTGGGGCGAAGGCTCGGTCAAACGCGCCATAGAAAAAAATCTGAACGCTGGCCTACTGGGGGATTACCAATCCCTAAAAATGCCTGACGAGACACGCAACTACGTGCCCAAGCTGCAGGCCATCAAAAATATTATTGCCAACCCTAAAAAGTATGGTCTGACATTACCCGAAGTCAGCAATACACCCTACTTCACCACCGTCCAGAAAAACGAAAACATTGATGTTGAAGTAGCAGCGCAACTGGCAGAAATATCTGTCGAAGAGTTCAAATCCCTAAATGCGGTACATAATCAGCCGGTGATTCGCCCCCAAGACGACATCCCTTTATTGCTACCCACCAATCGTGTAGACATTTTCAATAGTAATCTGCAGGCCTACAAAGGCCAATTAAGCTCTTGGAAAACCTATCAAAGCAAAAATGGCGAATCCTACACAGAGATCGCCAAGAAGCACGGCATCAGCCTGGGCCAACTACGCTCTATTAATGGCTTAGGTAAAAAACAAACTCGTGCCGTTGCTCAAACATTGTTGGTGCCTACTGGCAAGCAACAAGCAGGGCTAAAACTGGCCTCTATGGAAGTCTCTACACCTAAGGCAACTAGCACTAAAAACACGACTAAACGTAGCAAAGGCGACGTAGCCGTGCTACAACGCCAACCTGTGGTGCGTACACATACCATCAAAAAGGGCGAAACCCTGTTTGCATTGGCCAAGCGCTACAACACCTCGGTGGACGAATTACGTAAACTTAACAACCTGAAAGGCAATAAATTAGCCCAGGGTAAAAAGCTGCGTGTGCCTGGCTCAGGTATCAACGGCTAAGTATTAAACAATAAAGGGATAGAAAAAAATGGGATTCCTGACCGGTAAGCGCATTCTGATCACAGGCGTCATATCAAACCGATCCATTGCTTATGGGATAGCCCAAGCATGCAGGCAGCAAGGCGCCGAACTGGCATTTACCTATGTTGGTGACCGCTTCAAAGAACGCGTAGAGGAATTTGCTGCTGATTTTGGCAGCAACATCGTAATACCCTGTGACGTAGCCGACGACGATGAAATCGCCAAAACATTTGCCGAACTTGGTGAGCATTGGGATGGTCTGGATGGCCTGGTGCACTCTATTGGCTTCGCCACTCGCGAATCCATTGCAGGTGACTTCCTGGACGGTATATCACGCGAAGCTTTCCGCATTGCTCACGACATTTCCGCCTACAGCTTCCCTGCACTGGTCAAAGCAGCCAGGCCCATGCTGCAAGGCCGCAACGGTTCTGTGCTGACCTTGTCCTACCTAGGCGCTGAAAAAGCCCTACCTAACTACAACACTATGGGTTTGGCAAAAGCATCGCTGGAAGCTAGCGTACGATACCTGGCATCGTGCCTAGGCCCAGAAGGCATACGTGCCAACGCCATATCGGCCGGCCCCGTTAAAACACTGGCCGCCAGCGGCATCAAAGACTTCTCAGTCATCCTGAAATACGTGGCTACCCACGCGCCTATGCGCCGCAACGTCACCATAGAGCAAGTTGGTAACGCCGCCGCTTTCTTATTGTCAGATTTAGCCGGTGGTATCACCGGAGAAATCACCCACGTTGACGGTGGGTTCTCGGCAGTTGTTCCTATTTTGGAATAGGCCTATACCCTTAGGTATCTTCAGTAACATTGGCTATCGACCGTCGCACCTACTCTGCACGCCCGCTTTACAAAGCGTGCTGACGTAGGCGCAACGTTCGCCAGCCTAGTAGATCAACGAAAAGCCTCTAATCAGCAGCTTTCGCCCTACCCCCGCATAGGCTCCGATACAGCGCCACATGCCTGTCCGCTACCTGCTGGACATCGAACTCTGCTTCAGCTAGTACCCTGCCGGCCGCACCCATTTGCTGACGTAAGGCATCGTCTTCAGCCAAAGCAATAACAGCTGCTGCCAACGCACGAGCGTTGCGCGGCGGCACCAATACACCTGTCACGCCTGCTTGTATTGCATCCCGACAACCGGGTACATCTGTAGTCACTACGGCCCGTCCACACGCTGCCGCCTCGACCAAAGACTTAGGTAAACCTTCGCGATACGATGGCAACACCGCAATATGCGACTGCTGGTATAACGCAGCAATGTCAGTACGCTCGCCCAGGTATTCAACTACCCCATCCCGTTGCCAGTTCAAGAGCTCGCCATCCGTCACGCTGGCAGGGTTGCCACGATCTGGGCTGCCCACCAATATCCAGCGCAAACCGCTAGGGTGGTTTTGACTAAGCCTGGCGGCCTCGACAAACTCCATTACCCCTTTATCCACCAATAAACGGGATACCATAATTGCCACGGGCGGACCTGCTGGTTCAGGTACATAATGGAACTCATCCAATGCGACCCCTGACCCACGTATCAATACTGCTTGCCCTGGGCGTAATACCCCGGCTTGTTGCAAGACATCGCGATCATTCTGGTTTTGAAAAATAACGCGACTATTTTGATGCCCTAAAGCCAAGCGATACAAGAATGTGGCGGCCCAACGCATAAAATCCATTTTGTGCACTGGGCGTGTAAAGATATAACCCAGCCCCGATACCGCAGCAATATACGCAGGCACACCCGCTAAACGAGCAGCGATACCTCCATACAAAACGGGTTTAATGGTTACTGCGTGGATCAGATCAGGGCGCAACTGGCGAAATAAACGCCACAATGAATAGATACTTTGCATCTCCATAAACGGGTTTTTCCCGCTGCGCGTCATAGTGATCACGTGATGCCTTAGGCCATGCGCTACGATCACTGGCACAGAAGGCCCATCCATGGTGGCAACATGTACATCAAAACCATTGTCGCGTGCCTTACATGCCAGGGGTAAGCGGTGCGATAAGAAAAATGCAGGGTTATTCACCACAAACAATAATCGTGGTCTAGGTGCTGCAGCAGCAGACGCGTCATTCGCATCACCAAGGACTGTCCAGGCCGCTGTATTACGGTAAGGGCTATCACCCTGTGCAGGGCTACTTCCTCGCCGTGGTGTGGGGTAATCCGCAGCTAACCTTGCCCATACCACATGGTAAGACTGCACCATAGTATCTACACCAAACAAACTGGCGACACGCTCACGAGCACGCTGCCGGCGATCATCCGCCTCTGGCGTTCCTAAAGTGCTTAAAGCAGTATCCAAAGCCTGGGACAAGGCCCCTGCATTACGCGGTGGTGCCACCCAGGCGGTTTCGCCCACAATACGAGCAGCGTCCCCCACGTCCGTGACTACGCACAAGGTTCCGCTTGCCATAGCTTCAGCCACCACATTGGGAAAACCTTCGGCACGGCTAGACAGAACATGGATATCCAAGGCATTCATCCACTGCGGCACATCGGTACGTCGCCCCAGCAACACCACACTATTTTCTAGCCCATATCGCTGTAAAAGTGCTGCCAGGTCGGCATTGTCCTTGTCCAAGCCCTCGCCGATAAGAACACAGCGCAGATCAGGACGGACTTTGACGCTGTACGCCAAAGCCTCTAGTAAATTACTGTGATCTTTCAGTGGATTCCACCGAGCAACACTCCCTATCAAAGGGGTGTCATCAGCCAATCCTAATTCCTGACGCAACGCCATCCTAGCCTGCCCATCGGGTTGCCACTGGCTTAGGTCATACCCATTGGGAATCACCAAGGTTTTATCTGCGCGATACCCCCACCCAATATGACGTTCAGCGGCATTATCGGCGCACGCGACTACGACCCCAGGCACTACGGCAGACAAACGGGCACAAACCCAGGCCAAAGCCCTAGAGACACGGCTACTTTTTTGCAGATCCGCACCAGAATTGCGTATGCCCCATGCTACGGCCTTAATCCCTGCCAAACGAGCCACAACACCACCGATGAAATCGGCGTGATACATCCATGTTTGCACCACATCAGGACGTAGTTCACGCAGCAAGTGGTACAAACGCCACACACCAGTGGTGATTCCTTTCACACCCTGCATATCCAGGTGATAGACAGCAATACCTGCCGTTAGCAATTTAGGGCCAAACACCCCTAAATCACCCATAGAGATCACACAATGCCTATCGCTTTGTGACTGTGCTGTCACCAAACGATGCAGAACCGTTTCAGCCCCACCGTGCCCCAGGCCAGAAATAATATGCACTACATCCAGGCGCTTGTTATACAGGGAGTCATCGCGATTCATGTTACGGTTTCCTGAGTGGTATGGCCTTGTGCACGTACAAAAGCAGCATCCCATTGCTGCAACACCATAGGCAACTGATAACGGTTACGCACAGATTGCGCGGCATGCCGTCCTAATACGTTACGCAATACCGCATCTTGCATCAGTTGCGCTAATGATTGCTGCAACGCGGCGGCATCATTAACAGGAGTCAGCAAGGCTTCCTGCCCATTATTACTAAGCTCGCGTGGGCCACTAGGGCAATCCACAGTTGCACAGGGCAAACCCAAGGCCATCGCTTCCATCAATACATTCGGAAACCCTTCTACCTTAGAGCTCAAGACAAACGCATCGGCTTGTGCCAACTCTGTCCAGGGCTGATCCGTGCGTCCGGGAAGAAACACGCGCTGCTGCAAACCTGCCTGCGCAATCTGCTGGGTCAATGCTTCGCGCAAAGGTCCTTCACCCCAGATATGTAAATCCCAATCAGGAAACTCAGCGGCAAGCTTTGCCCAAATATGTATCAACCAATCAAAGCGCTTGGCATGTACTAGACGACCCATCGCTACCAAACTATGCCTACCAGGATTACCAACGGCAGCCACGAGCTGCATGGCCAACAGTTCAGGCGGCAAAGGGTTGGGAATCACCACCACATCGCGCAAGCCTGGAACCATATTCCGGAAGGCAGCGACGCTATCCTGGGTTTGCATACACACGACACTCGCTCGCGGGTAGGTCATGCGACGCAAAAACTTCAGTACATGACCAACACTGGTACTAAATGCCGGGTTCGTACGCTCACAAACGATCACAGGCGTGCGCATCCCATACGTTGCCAGCAGTACGCTAACATTCACATTAGTCAAAAAAGACACAATAATGTCAGGCTGGGTTTCACGCAGTAAACGTCGCATGGCAAACCACTTTGCCAAAGGTGCAAACCACTTTCGACCTAAAGGACCTATGCGGTCAGCCAACCAGACAAGCTTCACATCCTTGTGCAAAGGATAAAAGCAACTGCCTCTACCCGTATAGGTTGGCGCTAGCACCACCTGATCGCCACGCTGTGTCCAAGCACTGGCCAGTGTAGTAGCAACGCGCTCGGCACCACCTGCATGCAATGAGCTAACGAAAAAAAGTATTTTCATGAGCGATTTTCAAATAAATGTCCCCACAGCGCCATGACTCTGGCTGTCGAGAATCTATCGCGCACATCAGTAGAGCGGCGCGCATAGGCCATACGCTGTTCTGGATGCGCCATCATGTCAGACAAATGAGCCGCCAAGGCTTCAAAATCTTCTGGTGGATTGACCAACACGCCATCTATGCCGTTGCGTATCACTTCACGTGGACCGGTAGCACAATCGAATGCGACAGGCGCCAAACCACTGGCCATAGATTCCAGCAAGGTATTGGATAGACCTTCTACCCTTGAGCTAAGTACATACAGGTCCGATTGGACATACCACTCGCCAATATTTCCTACCCGACCAGGCATGCTGATACGCTCGCCCATATTATGATCATCAATTTGATGCTGCAGCGTATCCCGCTGATCCCCTTCACCCAGAATGACCAGATCCCAGTTCGGAAAATGACGCGCTATCGAGGTAAACGCCTGTATCAAAATATCGAAGCCCTTGACGGGATGCAAGCGCCCCACAGCCAGTAAACGATAACGTCCCTGACGTGCCGGCGGCTCAATAACGGGTTCCGTCCATTCTAGCGGCCACTGCACCGCATTGGGGATCACCGTCAGGCGCGAACCAGGCACATTGTTTTCCAACCAAGACGCGGTACCCGATGTTAAGGCCACCACGGCCATCGCCTGAGGATAGGCCCAACGCCGTAAACGCAACCACATAGCAGACAATTTTTGCGCCGGTGGGTGGGTGTGCTCGGTCGCAATGACCCGACACGGCTGCCCACGCGCGGCCATAATGGCCAATATGGACGAGGTGGTCATCATGCCCAGCACGATGGTAGGCCGTTCACGCTTGATAAGACGACGTAACGCCCATACCCGTCGTAAATTGGCCCAGACGCCCGCAATCACCTGTTTGCTGTCACCGGCCAACCCCAAGGCATAACGCTGCACTTTAGGATGTAAAGTGTATTTATCAGTATTGGCATCGGCCTGAGTAACCACAGTGACCCGATAGCCACGCTGCACCCAATACGCACTGATATCTACCGTTACTCGCTCGGCCCCACCGCCTTTAAGCGAATGAATAACTATCATCAAATGGGGTTGAAAACCTGTGTAATTCAATGCAATACCTGTGTTTCAAATGCTAAACAGTATCCAATGGTTTAGCCACTGGACGTAGCGCCACTATGACGTAGCACACATAGGACGACGCATACATAGCGCTAGTCGCCAACATAATTCCTGCTGGCCCCATCACAGGAGCCAGCACCAGATTCATTGCGGCCTTAACAGCAAAATTAGCAATCGCAATAACGGCCATGATGCGATAACGATTTTGACTGGCTAGCAATTGCACCAGTATCAATACGCCAAAATAAAATGGCAGTTGCAATAATCCCCAACGCAGCACATGGGCTACCGTGGCGGTATTTTGAGCCGTGAACTGTCCTCGCTCGAACAGCAAACCCACACCCCAAGCAGCCAACAACCAGCCTATCGCTGTAACCACCGCCCCTGCCAACAGCATTAATACCGACCATTTCAAGGCCGTAGTACGCGCATGTGCGACATCACCACGACTTTGGATGTCGGCCAATACTGGCAATGCCGCCCGCCCTACCGAAGCCGCACCTACCCCTAACAACAAAGACAGTAAGCGGCTGGCATAGCCCAAGGTTGCATTGGCATTTGCCCCCAAGTTGGCTGCCGTGTATTGGTCAATAGGACCAACAAAGCTCATGGCAACCTGCCCGATCAGCATCACACCTGCGGCCTTCAACAAATCAGGCCATTTTTCGGATGTAAAACTAAAGCAAGGCCGTCCCCACATGCCATCTGCCCTAGCGGCCAATTTCAACAACCAGATGGACTGCAGCAAATAGCCCACCAACGTCCCCCACAACAAGGGGCCTATATTGTTTACAGAGCCAGCCAACAATACCCAGGTCAAAATAACGACTGCAGGCACACTATCTAGCAAGGTATTAATATGCCGTTCATGTGCCCGCAAGCGTGCCGCACTAACACCTGTCATTAAGGTCAACAACGCCGCCGGAGCAAAGGCAAACATCAGCTCCGAGCTCATAAGGTGCGCCTGGTGCGATAGGCCTCCACCTGCCCAGGTCAACACCCAGGGCCACGCCACATACAAGGCGACAGCAAGTATTACCCCTATTGCAATCACCCAGGCCTGAAGCTCACCCAGAAACCGCGCACGCCTGACTTTATCCTGTGAGCGAGTACGAACCAGCACCGGTATCAATACCACCGATAACACACCCACGATAGTCAATGGTAGCCAGTTCGCCATGACCATAGTGAACTGATAGGCATCCACAGCATCGCTAACGCCATAGCGGTAAGCCACCGCCATTTCTTTGAACGCGCCTACACCTTTGCCCAACAGCAAAAAGAAAGCCACCCGCATAGCCCCAACCGCAATGCGGCGATGATCTGGGTGCAGGTGGTTGAACCGCTGTTTCAGAGTTTTCAAATCAACGTAAAAACTGCGTGTACCACGGCATAGACACTTCAATCCCCCGAACAATATCGTGCAAGGGTTCATAACCCAGCAGTTTTGCAGCCTTGCTGATATCGGCCTGGGAATGCCTGACATCGCCTTCCCGGAATTCACCATGCACGGGACGCTTGTCGTAGACTATGCCGTTATTGGCTAAGGATTTCGCCAAGTAATCGAACAGTTCATTCAGGCTGGTACGGGCGTTATACGCCACGTTATAGACCTGGTTGACCCCTTCAGGCTGAGCCAGTGACGCTAAAATATTCGCCTGCACAACATTATCGATAAAACAAAAGTCGCGGCTGGTTTCACCATCACCATTAATAATGACATCTTCACCCCGTATCATGGCGGCTATCCATTTGGGTATCACCGCGGCATAAGCGCCTTCAGGATCCTGGCGCTTACCAAATACGTTGAAATAGCGTAGCCCCACACTACCAAAACCATACGCCCTGCTGAATACATCGGCGTAGAGCTCGTTCACGTATTTAGTGACGGCATAAGGTGATAAAGGCCGACCAATACGATCTTCAAATTTAGGTAGTTCTTCAAGGTCGCCATAGGTAGAACTGGATGCGGCATACACAAACGAATGCACTTTGGCATCACGTGCTGCGACCAACATATTCAAGAATCCACCCACATTGACCGCATTGCTGGTGATGGGGTCCTGTAAGGAACGCGGTACGGAACCTAAGGCTGCCTGGTGCAGTACATGATCTACACCTTCGAGCACCTGATGGCAGGTATCCAGATTACGAATATCGCCTTCGTGGAAGGTAAAGCGTGCCCATTGATCGGGGGTGACGGCCCGCTGGACTTCTTCCAGGTTATAGCTATGGCCTGTAGAGTAGTTATCCAGCCCAATCACGGTTTGGTCCATTTGCAGTAAGGCTTCCAGCAAGTTGGAACCTATAAAACCAGCGCAGCCGGTGACCAGCCATACTTTGGGTGCGGTCCGTAAGGTGGTGACAACCTTTTGGTAACGTGAGCTCATGATATACCTTTAGATGTTATAGCCTTAAGTCAGACTCGTGCTGCTGCAAGACGTATTTCAGGTCATACAAGACGTGCTCTGGCTTGCCCAGACTACGTATGCCTGCCGCGCCCATTTCAACGAATTCCTGGTGTGCTACAGCAACAATAATGGCGTCGTAGCTACCCTGCACAGGCTGGGTTATAGGCTGTATTCCATATTCATGCGCAGCTGATTCTGGGTCTACCCACGGGTCATAGACATCGACCTCAATACTATATTCAGCTAACTCTCTGACAATGTCCACAATACGGGTGTTGCGCAAGTCGGGGCAGTTCTCTTTAAAGGCCAGACCCATTAACAGGACCTTGGAACCCTGCACCTGTATACGCTGCTTGGTCATGGCCTTGATCAATTGAGACACCACATAACCGCCCATAGAATCATTCAAGCGGCGCCCTGCCAATATGATTTCCGGGTGGTAACCCAAGGACTGAGCTTTATGGGTCAGGTAATACGGGTCTACGCCTATGCAATGCCCACCCACTAAGCCTGGCCTAAAGGGTAAGAAATTCCATTTGGTGCCAGCCGCTTCAAGCACGGCCTGGGTGTCTATACCCATTTTATTAAAAATAAGCGCCAATTCATTGATAAGTGCAATGTTGACATCACGCTGGGTGTTTTCTATGACTTTAGCGGCTTCAGCCACGCGTATGGATGATGCCATATGCGTACCGGCAACGATAATTTCAGCATACAAACTATCGACCAACTGGGCAATTTCAGGTGTAGACCCCGAGGTGACCTTTTTAATGTTAGCCACCCTATGCGTTTTATCGCCTGGGTTAATGCGCTCGGGGCTATAGCCCGCATAGAAATCCTGATTAAAGTTCAGGCCAGAAATACGCTCTAGGACCGGCACACAAACTTCTTCTGTCGCACCCGGATACACCGTGGATTCATAGATTACGATATCCCCACGTTTCAGCACCTTGCCTATGGTTTCACTAGCGCGCACCAAAGGAGTCAGATCGGGCTGTTTGTATTCATCAATAGGCGTAGGCACAGTCACCACGTACACATTGGCCTCGGCCAGTTCATTGGCCTGATGGGTGTAACGCAAGCCTGTCGCCTGCGCTAACTCATGGTCATCGACTTCCAAGGTACGGTCTATGCCGTTTTTCAATTCAGAAATTCGGTCAGCATTGATGTCAAATCCTAGCACCGACCGCTTCTTGCCGAACTCAACTGCCAGCGGCAGCCCCACATACCCTAAGCCAACAATAGCAAGCTTCACGTCTTGAATTTGCAATTCAATTCTCCAACTGTTCGTTTGATCGTTCTAGTTTACGGCTAAACCACTTATTTGCGGCGCTTGCTGCGGCCCAGCGAAGGCAACAACAACCAGGCTGGCCTGCGCCAAGACACCAGCCTGCGGTACAACCAGATATATACAAAGGCAAACACCACCAAACTGGCGCACAAGGCCCAGGCGTTGTCCCACCAAATGGTGGCAGGCACCAGCCCTATCAAGGCCAGCACCCACAGATAGGGTGACGTCATGGCATTACACAACGCGGGTACCGCATGGCGTCCGTCACGGCTGAACGTAACCCTTACCAAACGGCGAAATACCAACTGGTGCAGGTGCAAGGCATCAGGTTGATCTACCGGCGTACCACGCTTGAAGCGGCGCCGCCAAATCGAGAACATGGTTTCAAAAACAGGATAGAACAATACCGCCAATGCATAAAATGGCGATACGCTAGGATTACGCACCACCAATTGCACAGCCAATTCGGCCAGCATAAAGCCCAGGAAGTATGCCCCGCCATCGCCCAGAAATACCCGTCCGAACGGAAAGTTCCAGACCAGGAACCCTAAAGTGGCCGACGCCAAGGCAGCAGCAATTAAAAATATAGGAATATCCTGGACTTGCAATGCGACTAGCGCCAGCGACAAGGCCATCAGCGTGGCTATCATGCCTGCCAGACCATTCATACCGTCAATAATATTCAGTGCATGGGTACAGCCACCCACTGCCACCATAGTGAACAGTAAAGAAATAGGCCAATAAGATAGTATCCAGTCCGCCCAACCCAGGCCTACTCGCGACACTCCACCCAATAACCACCAGGCGATCGCTGCCGACGCAAAAGCCGCCAGCAAACGCTTACCTGACCCTACGTCTTTAGTAATGTCTTCCAATAGGCCTGCAACAAACACTGGCATAGCCGAAATAAATAACACCGGCCATAACCAGGTTAGCGTCATATTGCTAGGGCCCAGCACCAACAAGCCTGCCAGACTACCTGCCACAACCGCCAAACCACCCACACGCGGGGTAGAGCGTACATGGCTAGCCTGTGGTTTATGTAAATCGCTGTCGCCGGTATAACGGCCATGCCAGCGCTCCGAGACAACAATGAGTCCCCCAACGCCAAACGCGACTATACAAATATAAACCCAGGTGAAAGATTCCCAAAGGTGAGGCGAAATCACAGCATCCCCATGAATGATGACGTGACCGATGAAAAATGATCTACACACATCGGTCTTAAAAACAATCCGTATTATCCAATGAATTTGTAACTACGGGTCGTAATCGCACTAAAGAAGTGCAACAAGACATATTCTTTTAGGAAAAAATCAAAAAAAAACCCGAGATCGTAAGATCTCGGGTTAAATCCACCAAAGGAGGAGGGTGGAGGAGACAACCGGGGCAAGTCGGGCTACTAAGGTAAGAACCTGAGCCTGTGTGCTAGGGTTTTTCCCGTTGCAATCACGCTGCGACTTCCAATAACTAAAGTATATAACTGCTTTTTGTGCAATGCAAGATAAAAATGCAGTTTTGTGGCAAAAATGTTGTTTTGTTACTTTTTAAATACACAGATAAAACACAAAACAGCCACAACGTCATTAAGTATAAACCCTTGGGCTGTTTTGCGCCAGCATTATTGCCTATATACGATATGCCGTCGTTGTCATTACCTTGGACATGGCTTTCATTGCCAGCTTGATCACGCTAGGCAAGGCTTGGGCCCCATGATGCTCAGCGGTCGTTCTATGCTGGATTTCATCATCGCGCATTTGGGTAACTATGGCGCGAGAACGCTGATCTATCAGGGGTAAGTCCTGTAAATGACGCTCTAGGTGGTCTTCAACCTGGCGTTCTGTTTCTGCCATAAACCCTAAATTCTTACCCACACCCGCACGCCCTGCCAGCAGTCCCAACGAAAAAGAACTGATGTACCACAAAGGGTTAAAAACACTGGGTCGACTATTCAACTCAAGCAATCTGTCGTTACACCACACTAGATGGTCGACCTCTTCGGCAGCAGCTTCCAATAAAATCTTCTGAATTGCTGCATCGCGACAAAATACCGCCTGACCACGATATAAAGCCTGGGCACAAATTTCACCCACATGGTTAACACGCATCAATCCAGCGGCATGCCGCTGTTGTTCATCGGTTAAGGCATCGGTGCTGGTATCTATAGCTGACACGGGCCCAGCAGGGTTAGGCCTAGCCGCAGGCATAGTTCCCGCCAAAACTTGCATAGCACGACCCAGTTCAGATAACACCCCATCCACTACACCGGTACGACGCGCAAAACCCGACTTGGTCGGTACATTATCAATAACCATAAGACGCTTTCCTAGTGACGCAAATACAGCTTGACCCTGTCGCGCTCAAGAAAAAGCCAGACTAAGGGTAAGGCTATAGCCAGTATAACCAGCCCAAGTCCGGTCTGCTCTTGGTCGCTTAGCAAATAAAAATTGCACAAACGACTACTGTGCTCTTGATAAAGCAAGCCCACAATTGCCGTCATCCAGCAAAAATTACCTAAAAAGAATAACAACACTATGCGATTTGCCCGAGCAATGGAGTCTCGCACCACCATGCCAGTCAAAAACACACTAATGAACTTCCAAACATCGTAATAGGACGACATCAACACATCATCCAAAGAACGTGGCAACATCCACCACGCGCTCACTAACAAGACCAACAGTAACCCTGGTATGCCTTGCTCGTTATAGCCATATGATGATTGCGTACCGATACGCGCCACAACACCGCGTCGACACAGCCAAGTCGCTAAGAGGCTCCCCCCCATAAACCAGCCAGCAGCAAGTATCAAAGGAATATGGACCAACATATGCAAGGACATACTGCGCGTTAAGGGCTGCTTAAACCCTAAAGCCAGCACTAACAATAGTAAGCCTAAGTAACGTTCACGCTGCACTGTCATGGCTGCACCACCTTTACCTGCTTATCGCGCCGAGCATAAGACTGCAAGTGCGACAACAGCATTACGCTATCCTCTAAATCTACAATACGTCGCAAAAGCCCGTCGGGTGTGACGATGTGGTAAGCGCCATTGTGTTCAAATTGCCCCATAGGTGCGGGAACAACAATAATGCCAAAGGCCTGCAACAACGCATTGCGCTGCACTTGGTCACTGGCCAACATAGCCTGCCAGACGCCAGGATTCACACCCATTTGCTCTTGGTAGCGCCCTAGCCAGCGTGCAGTGTCTGCCGGATCAAAACTAATGCTGATCAAACGTATTTGATCGCCCCAACCTTGCTCTAGAATTTGATCCTGCAGACGCTGAAATTCAGCACCCATAGTGGTGCAAATCGACGGGCAACGCGTATACATAAAGTTAATCACAGCCACCCGGCCATCGCTAGCCAAGTCATCTAGCAAACCCACATTGTGATTATTACTCGCCTGCAATACCGCATCAGGAATCTGGCGCGGCTGCTTGATAATATCTGCACGCCTAGCCGCTTCGGTCGTCACTACGGAAAACCCATCGGTTTGAAACCAAAATGCTGCAACCCCCAGGATCACTACCAAAGCCAAAGATAAGACCAGCCTCATGACGGATCGGTTTCCATGCGCACACCCAAACTATTTGTAGGCAGCCAATGCGGCTTCGCCTTGCCAAGGGGTGGTTTGTTCCTGAGTTGCGGCCCTCGCCTCAGCCACGTGGTCGGCTGTGACGGCTGACGCGGTGTTGCCAAAGCTACTGCGTATATGGCTGATAACCGCAGCAATTTCAGCATCGTTCAACTTATCTTTGAACATGGGCATTTGTCCGTTGTACTTGACGCCTTCGACAGTGATTTCGCCTTCAAGACCGTGCAATACAATTTGTGTGACTAAACTATCTTTACCGGTAACCCACTCAGAACCTGCCAGCGGGGGAAACACCCCAGCCAAACCTGCACCAGTTGCTTGGTGACAAGCCAGACACTGAGCCGTATAAATTTGCCCACCATCTACTATGCCGCTCTGGCTGGATGCCGCAACCTGAAAGTCTGCGGCTGTACGCCTATCGCCATATTCAGGAGGTAAGGTTTGATGGGTAAACCAGATATAAGCGATAGACCAGATAAAGATACCTGCCACCAACAGAATCACTAGCCACGGTATTGGTCGGGTACCCTCGTAGGGTTCGGGCTTTTCGCGCTGTTGCGCTTGGGTTTTTTTAGTAGGATCTGACATCGTGACCTCCGACTGCAACGTGGTGTGGCAATGCTGCTATCGCAGCACCTGAACTATTTCTCATTTGTGCTGGCGGCTTCCAACCCTGGGGGCAGAGCTATCGGATACGTACGATCCAGCGCCAACAAATAGGCCACGATATCGTTGGCTTCAGGTCGTGCCACAACAACTTGGCCAATTGGGGCATAAGCAGGCGGTAAATTCACCACTTTATCGCCAGGCTCAGCCTTATCTTTCAGTTCAAACATAAAGGGATATGACGGCATAATGCTGCCTGGCACATAAGCACGCGGTTGGTATAAGTGACCTAACTGCCAGTCTGCACTAGGCTGCCTGGCGCCTATATTCAGTAAGTCTGGCCCAGTACGCATGGTTCCCAGCAGGTGTGGTCGGTCGTAGAAGTAATCCCCCGCCACAGGCGCTCGCCCCCAGCCTCGCGCGGCATCAGGTGCTTGCGAAACCGCCCTGGGCTGCTGAGTATGGCAATAAACGCAACCGTTTTTTATGTATTGATCACGTCCACGCAGTTGTTCAGAGGTATATGGCTGCAAGCCTGGTGAAGGCGGCACAGTCGATAACTGCAGATACGGCACAACAACCAAGGTCGCGGTTGCCAGCGCCAAGGTCACCATAGCGCCGCCTAACAATTTGTATTCGCTTTCCATGATTAGGCTCCTTGTGTAACGCTAACGTTCTTACGCTGATAAAACAGCGCGGCCCCTATCCGTTTGGGACCATTACGCAAAGCCATCATGACAAAATGCAAGGCAAAAACCAGGTGCCCCAGGGTCATCAGGGCGCCACCTATACTGCGTGATTCCAGGTAAGGGATGGTCAAACGCACAGACTCCATAAAGGGTACGGAAGCATCCAACATGGCAACGCCTTGCAACCAACCACCTATGGACAGGCCTATAAAGTAAATACCAAAACCAACAACCACCAACCAGAAGTGCAGCGAAATCAGTTTGGGATAAGGCCATTCCCAGGACATAACGCGCGGCATCACAAAATAGATGGCTCCAAACATGACCATAGAGAAAAATGCATACAGCCCCAAATGCGCATGTGCCACCGTAAAGTGCGTAAAGTGCACTACGGTGTTGATGCTACGCAGCGCTTCAAACGAGCCCTGGGCCGAACTTGCCGTGTACATGACTCCACCCAACAAGATAAAACGCAGAGTGGGTGAATAAATCAGAGTTTTAAAGTTACCCCGCATAGTCAGGTGCATATTGACCGAGAAAGCCACTACAGGCACCAGCATCATCATGCTTTGCACTATGGATAAGGTGATCAGCCAGCCTGGCACCGGCCCCCCGATCAAGTGGTGACCGCCCACCTGCCCATAGAAAAACGCCAGCGCCCAAAACCCAAGTAAAGACAGGTTATAGGACTGTATCGGCCGACCAATAATTTTGGGCAGAAAATAATAGACTGTGGCCAGCGCCACCGGGGTATAAAACAAACCCAAGACGTTATGACCAAACCACCAGTTCATCGTGGCTTGCTGGGTACCAAAGTGCAGGCCGGGAATATTACCGATCAAAAACAGCACGGGGAACCAGAACAAGGCTGCACCCATATACCAAATGGATACGTACAGATGATCGACCTTGCGATTTTGCAAAGTAAAAACCAAAGGCAAGCCAATCAACGCCCCACCTACAACAAATAGCACGTCAATTTGCCAGGGGATTTCCAACCACTCCAGGCCATCGCTGATACCCGCACCTATGCTGCCCAAGCCAGCAATCAAGGCGGCATTCCATAACATGGCACCAAGTAAGGCAAAACGGCCGCCGTGCAAGGGAGTTTTCAGCAAGCGCGGCAATGTCCAAATCGCCACACCAAACGCCGCCATAGGCGCCCAGCCATAAGCGACAGCATTCAAGTGTAAGGTACGTATGCGCCCAAATGTGAGCCATGCATAATTCGTTAGAAAGTCAGGTTCGTGCAGTTTGATAGAACTGATCAAACCCGCCAGCGACGCAAAAATCAACCAGACAACGGCACACGCCAAAAACACAAATGCCACATAGGCGGTTGATTGGTCAGCCTGCAAGCGATCTGCCAGTTCGGTTTTTATGCGCTCCTGATCGACGTCATCCATAGATGGATGAGTGTCATCCACAGCGGACTGTAAGGCTTGAAACTGTGCCTGCGTGGCAGCCGGCTCTTCAACCTTGCCAATTTCACCCTCATTAAAAATAACCTTGGCTGCCGAAGGGTTGTCATCAAACAAGCGATTTCGCAACGACCAGATAAAAACAAACAGCCCGGTCACAGATAAAATAAACGTCAAAAGTAGGACAGTAATGTTATCCACGATCTCACCTTCAGTAATGACAAACGCCTAAATGGTAATTGAGCTATATCAAATATCGGGCTATCCCCCTTTTCTGATTGCGGGTTTAGACGTTTGCTCTTTTGGGGCGAATCGGTGATGATTTACACTAGCACTTATTCAGGAAAAATCATGGAATGCACGATAGATTGGGGTGGCCCCCAGGGAATGTTGTTCGTTGCACGAACAGGTAGCGGTCACGTCGCCACTATGGACGGCGCTCCCGAAGGCGGTGGGCATAACCTTGCTCCTCGCCCTATGGAAATGATGCTGGCAGGCGCAGGCGGCTGTGCGGCTTACGATGTCGTTTTAATACTTAAACGCGGTCGCCACGATGTCACCGGCTGCCAAGTAAAACTGACCTCCGAGCGTGCGGACACTGACCCTAAAGTTTTTACTCGTATCCACTTTGACTTTGTCGTTACCGGAAAAAACCTGTCAGTATCAGCTGTAGAGCGTGCTGTACAACTGTCCCACGACAAATACTGCTCGGCCTCTGCCATGTTGGCTAAAACCGCAGAAATTACGCACACAGTGCACATCCAGGAGCACTGACCATGCAGCAGTACGAAGACCTTATGCGACATGTGTATGAACACGGCCAACTGAAAACTGACCGCACCGGCACTGGTACGTTATCTGTGTTTGGTCATCAAATGCGCTTTGATCTGTCGCAAGGGTTCCCGCTGGTCACCACCAAAAAACTACACACCAAAAGCATCTTTATCGAATTGCTATGGTTTCTTAGCGGCAGCTCGAATGTACGCTGGCTGCAAGAAAATGGCGTCAGTATCTGGAATGAATGGGCTGCACCCGATGGTGACCTAGGCCCGGTATACGGCGTACAGTGGCGCTCTTGGCCTACCCCTGATGGTCGTCACATTGACCAAATCAGCCAGGTCCTAGAACAAATACAACAAAACCCGGACTCCCGACGCCTGATCGTATCGGCCTGGAACGTTGGTGAACTACACAACATGGCCTTACCACCGTGCCATGCCTTCTTCCAGTTCTACGTTGCTGATGGCAAGTTATCCTGTCAGCTGTATCAACGCAGTGCCGATATTTTCCTGGGCGTGCCATTCAATATTGCCAGCTATGCCCTGCTAACCCATATGGTGGCACAGCAATGCAATCTAGACGTTGGCGACTTCATCTGGACCGGCGGCGACTGCCATTTATATAGCAACCACATGGAACAGGTCGCTCTACAGCTATCACGCGAACCTTACCCCTACCCGAAGCTAATCATCAAGCGCAAGCCAGCATCGCTGTTTGATTACCGCTACGAAGACTTCGAAATCACTGATTACCAACATCATCCCCACATCAAAGCACCTGTGGCGGTATAAACCACTATGAATTCACCTTTAGTACAACTAGTTGTCGCCTACGCCGACAATCGCGTCATAGGGCGTGACAACGCCCTACCGTGGCGTTTGCCATCAGACCTGGCTCACTTCAAACGTACCACTATGGGCTGCCCCATAATTATGGGTCGCAACACCTGGGAGTCACTGGGCCGTCCCCTACCCGGCCGACCCAATTTGGTGGTTACTCGCAACCCCGCATACCCAGCATCCGGCGCTACTACCTATGCATCACTTGATGATGCGCTAGCAGCCTGCAAAGATGCTGCCAAGGTCTGCGTCATCGGTGGCCAACAGCTGTTTGATCTAGCGCTTACTATTGCCGATGAAGTTGTAGCTACAGAAATACACGCCGATGTCGACGGCGACACCTACTTCCCACCACTGGACAGCACCATCTGGCAAGAAACCTCACGCCAGCCCCAAATGCCAGAAAACGGCCTGGCTTTTGACTTCGTGGTTTACGAACGCATAGCTTGACGTCTTTGAAATTTTCAAGGTAGAATCAGGAGCTTGGCATTTTCCGCCAAGATTATTTATTTAGGAATCCCACATGTACGCGGTCATAAAAACCGGCGGCAAACAGTATCGTGTTGCTGCAGGTCAAAAATTGAAAATAGAACAGATACCGGCAGACATTGGGCAAGAAATCACGCTAGACCAGGTATTATCGGTTGGCGAAGGTGAACAATTAAAAATTGGTACGCCTTTGGTCAACGGTGCTACAGTCAAAGCAACAGTTCTTGCGCAAGGCCGCCACGACAAAATCATCATCTTCAAAATGCGCCGACGCAAGCACTACCGGAAGACACAAGGCCATCGCCAAAACTACACCGAAGTGCGCATCGACGCCATTACGGCCTAACGACACGCTAACGGAATAGATATCAGGAGCTAAACATGGCACAGAAAAAAGGCGGCGGCTCTACGCGTAACGGTCGCGACTCACAAGCGAAACGTCTAGGTGTAAAAGCCTACGGCGGTCAATTGATCTCGGCTGGTTCCATCATCGTTCGTCAGCGTGGCACCCAGTTCCACCCAGGCGATAACGTTGGTATCGGTAAAGACCACACTTTGTTTTCGCTGGTCACTGGCAAAGTTCAATTCGCCATCAAAGGCGCACTGAACAAGCGCACCGTATCGGTTGTTGCAGCAGAATAAGCTCTGTCGCTACAGTCATTAAAAGCCCTGCCGCTAAGGCGGGGCTTTTTTGTTTTAGAATACCCAAAAGGCTTGTGGCTTTCCCACAGGTCTGCATTATGGGCGTAGATTCGCCCTATTTTTAAAAGTCACCATCCATGAAATTCGTAGACGAAGCAACCATAGAAGTCATTGCTGGCAAAGGGGGCAATGGCGTAGCCAGCTTTCGCCGCGAAAAATTCATCCCCAAGGGTGGCCCTGATGGCGGTGATGGCGGTCGCGGAGGCAGTATTTATGCTATCGCCGATCGCAACATCAACACCTTGATTGATTTCCGTTATGCCAGACTGCACCGCGGTAAAAATGGCGAGAACGGACGCGGATCTGACCAATACGGCGCAGCGGCTCCCGACATTACCCTGCGTGTCCCAGTAGGCACCACCATCTCTGATGCTGAAACCGGCGAACTGCTATTTGATTTGGATCACCACGACATCAAAGTCACCTTAGCCGCTGGCGGTGCAGGCGGGTTGGGTAATTTACACTTTAAATCCAGCACCAACCGGGCACCACGCCAAAGTACACCAGGTCAGGAAGGTGAACAGCGTAAAATTAGGCTAGAACTCAAGGTATTGGCCGACGTAGGCCTATTGGGTCTGCCCAATGCTGGCAAGTCCACCCTAATTACTAGGGTGTCCAACGCTAAGCCAAAAATTGCCGACTACCCCTTCACTACCTTGCACCCCAATTTGGGTGTGGTACGTACTTCTCCTGCCCACAGCTTTGTCATTGCCGACATCCCCGGTCTCATTAAAGGTGCTTCCGAAGGTGCCGGTCTAGGGCACTTGTTCCTGCGTCACTTAGCTCGTACACGATTGTTACTACATATTGTTGATGTCTCCACGCCAGATCCCGATTTCGATCCTGTCCCACAAGCAGTCGAGGATGCACGTGCCATCATTGAGGAACTTCGTCTATACGATGCCGAACTTTACGAAAAACCACGCTGGTTAGTTATCAATAAGCTCGACATGGTCACTAACCCTCAGGAAACCCAAGAACGCCTGTGTAAGGAACTGGGCTATAACGGTCCGGTCTTTGGTATTTCCGCCCTTACTGGTGATGGTACCCAAGACTTGTTGTGGCAATTACAAAGCTGGTTAGATGCAGCACGCCAAGACGAGCAACTGGCACAGGACCAAGCCGACGGCACATACATTTCTGACGATCCCCGCTTCGACGATACCCGTAGCGATTCCGAATAACCACATTTCTTCACGCTACCGCAACCGTTATGTCTGCTTCTGCTACACCTGTGTCCTCAGTTGCTACCGCTAAACGCTTAGTCGTCAAGGTAGGTTCTTCACTAGTCACCAATGAAGGGCGCGGCATAGACCTGGATGCCGTGGCCCAATGGGCCCACCAAATTGCTGGGCTACATAGCCAAGGCAGGCAAATGGTACTAGTATCCAGCGGCGCCATTGCTGAAGGCATGGCACGGCTGGGTTGGCCACGACGTCCCAATGCCATGCACGAATTGCAGGCCGCTGCTGCCGTCGGCCAAATGGGCCTAATACAAGCCTACGAAGTCGCCTTTGCCCGTCATGGCATACGCACAGCCCAAATCCTGCTGACTCATGAAGACCTGGCCGACCGCCATCGTTACCTGAATGCACGTAGCACTCTGTATACCTTGCTGGGTCTGGGCGTAGTACCCATAGTCAACGAAAACGACACGGTGGTTACTGATGAAATACGGCTGGGTGACAACGACACTCTGGGGGCACTAGTCACCAATCTCATCGAAGCCGAAACGCTCATCATACTGACAGACCAGTCTGGCTTGTACAGTGCGGACCCTCGCAAGAACCCCGATGCGCAGCTCATTGCAGTGGGTCAGGCAGGCGACCCAACACTAGAAGCGATGTCAGGCGGCTCAGGCAGCTCCATAGGCACTGGTGGCATGTTGACCAAAGTGCTGGCTGCTAAACGTGCCGCCAACAGTGGTGGTCACACTGTCATCGCCTCGGGGCGTGAACCCGATGTTCTGTTGCGCTTAGGCCAAGGCGAGCCCATAGGCACGGAATTACGCGCCAGTATTCCTGTGCGTTCTGCACGCCAACGCTGGCTGGCCAATCACCTACGCCTGCGTGGACGCATAACGCTAGACAAAGGCGCTGTCGACGCCTTGACTCATGATCACAAAAGCCTACTCGCTATCGGGGTCACTGCTGTCGAAGGGGAGTTCGAGCGCGGTGATGTGGTAGCCTGTGTAGACGAACATGGTGTTGAGTGCGGACGTGGCCTGATCAACTATTCGGCGGCCGATACCCGTCGCATCAAAGGCCAAGCCAGCAAACGGATTGCGGACATCCTGGGCAGTATGTCCGACCAGGAATTGATGCATAGGGACAACATGGTTTTCATCTCCGCTCAACCCATCAAGCAAGCCCAAAAGGACTAACTAGCTTTATCATCTAGTACACAATGACGGCTCCAGACGGCCATTTCCACCATGACCACGGGGCTCTACATAAGGTTCGACTATGAAAGTTATCGTTCTGGGCGCTGGTGTGATTGGTGTCACCAGCGCTTACTACCTGGCACAACAGGGTCACCAAGTGACTGTCATCGAGCGTGAGCCAGCCTCTGCCCTGGAAACCAGTTTTGCTAACGCTGGGCAAATTTCATTTGGCTATTCATCGCCCTGGGCTGCACCCGGCATTCCCCTGAAAGCCCTTAAATGGATGTTCGAAAAACATGCCCCCCTGGCATTTCGCCCTGACGGTAGCTGGCAACAATTGCTATTCATGGCGCGCATGTTGGCTAACTGCAATGGCACACGTTATGCGGTCAATAAAGAACGATTGTTACGCCTGTCCAACTACAGTCGTTTATGCCTTGAAGCCTTACGCGAGGCAACCAACATACACTACGAAGGACGATGTAAGGGCACCTTGCAAGTATTCCGAACCCAGCAGCAGATGGACGCCGCAGGAGCCGATATGGCCGCGCTTAGCGACGCAGGCGTACCCTATCAGTTGCTACAAGCTTCTGAACTACACGAAGTCGAACCAGCACTGGTCCATACGCGCGATAAACTTGTTGGTGGCTTACGCACCCCTACCGACGAAACCGGCGACTGCCACATGTTCACGTCGGCATTAACAGCAATGGCCGTGGACGCAGGCGTAGAGTTCCAGTACAACACGACCATACAAGCTGTACATGTCATGGGTAACACGGTATCTGGCGTAGAGTGTAATCACAAACTATTGACTGCCGACGCCTATGTCATGGCATTGGGATCGTATTCCACGCAGCTGTTAAAACACATCGAAACCCTACCAGTGTACCCCATGAAGGGCTATTCCATTACCGTACCTTTGCTGGATGAAAGCCGTGCACCTGTATCCACCTTGCTGGATGAAACCTACAAAATCGCCCTAACCCGCTTTGATCAGCGCATACGTGTAGGTGGGATGGCAGAAATTGTAGGCTACGACACATCGCTAAATCACAAGCGGCGCTTAACCTTAGAAATGGTACTAAATGATTTGTTCCCTGGCAGCTACGACCAAGGCAGCGATGTATCCTTCTGGACCGGACTACGCCCTAAAACTCCAGACAGCACGCCCATCATAGGCACGACTCGGATCAACAAACTGTATCTGAATACTGGGCATGGCACCCTGGGCTGGACTATGGCGTGCGGTAGCGGCCAGTTAATTGCGGATATTGTCTCGGGTAAAGAGACGGCTATTCGTTCTGAAGACCTAAGTATCAAACGCTATTCCAGCTAAGGCAAACACCCCTGACGTTAATACTGGCCAGAAAACATGTATCCCCAGCGATGCACGGACTTCAGGGGCAACTTAACATTATGCTGATTACACTTCGCGCGTAAACGACTAACTAAAACGCTAAGACGATTTTGGCGATGGTCAGGCTCGGATAAATCATCGTAGGCCTGATTAACCGCTGCTATCAGGTCGGCGTGCGGCACCCGGTGGTCAGGAGCATTTAACAAGGCCAACATAAAAGCCCGTTCGCCCGTGGTTAGCGGAATACGCTTACCTTCAGGACTTACCATTACCCAATCTTGCTCAGATAAAAACCAACTTCCGGTCTCTGGAGCGGCACTAACAGGCTGAGGTATGGCTGCAGGCACACATTGCCCTACCCGCGCTAACATACGAAACAAAATGGTCACGACCAATGCAACCGAGGCATCTTTAGTGCAAGTGTTATCTACCCCGCTTTGAATTAGCCGTATCAGACTGCTTTCATCTGCACTGTCTGACATAGCCAATATGCCTAGATTAGGATGCAAAGTACGTAAGTAATTTGCGGTAACGCAATTCTCTGCAATTTCTGCCGCTAAAATCACTAGTATTCGGCGATTGGGCAATGCATGCAGACGCGCCTGCTGAGTCAGTTGCGTAAGATCAGCACAACGAATAGTTTGAAAACCATGAGCCTCTAAGCTCTCAAGTGCAACTGGGCTAGCGCCAGCATTATCAGGTATAGACGATTCAAAAATTAGTGTTATAGGGGAAAGCATTAAAGAATTCATCCAAAAAATACTTGCAACACTTTAACGCAGAAAATACATTTTTATTCTTTTAGTAATATTTGCACACGTTTTTTGCAAAAAACAATATTCTACCTATGGTTACTACATAAGTAATTAGCATTAACACCAATGTAGTTGAAATAAGTCGTTCAATTCGTATGTGAACACCTTTTCCGAACGCCTTCGTTATGCTCGTGAGCAACGTAAATTTAGTCAAGCTGCGCTAGCGCACGCGACTGGATTGTCTCAGGGCGCTATTTCAAGCTATGAAACAGGCAACCGGCACTCCACAAAAGGGATCTTCAAACTGGCACAGGTACTTAACGTGAACGTCACTTGGCTAAGCCTGGGAACAGGCCCTATGGAAATACAGGCACACCAAGCTGTATCACCATCGTCACAGCATGTTGGCGATGTCATTCCAACCGAACGGTTATTAGCCAACCACTGGCCATTTCACCAACTACGCGAAGCAGATTTTTGGGCATTAAGCGAATCACAGCGTGACATTATTGATGGCATGGTTGCTGCATTGGTAAAGCTGCTGGAACCCAAATAAATACTACTAACCTATACCAATAGGCTGAAAAACACCGGAAAGACAACTTTTAGTCTATCCGGTGCTTTTTACGAAGTTAAACGCTGAATACTATTGTTGCACTGCGTACAGATACAATTCGACTCGACGATTCATAGCACGGCCTTCCGGTGTGCTGTTGTCTGCTACTGGGCTGCTTGCACCGCGGCCTTCTGCCGTCAGAACACCAACCGCTACCCCTTGCTGGCTTAAGTAGTTAGCAACAGCACGTGCACGGTTAACAGACAGTGTCTGATTGGTTGCATCTGAACCTGTACTGTCAGTATGGCCTATAGACTTGGCACGCAATTCGGGGTGCTGGACCAAAGCCCGCGCCACGCTATCCAGGACAGGTAACAAAGCTGGCTTCAGCGCATACTTGCCAGTATCAAACGATACATTGCTAGGAATATTGACGCGTAACGAGCCATCAGGCATTTCGGTTACGTCTATCCCTAAGTTACTGGCTCCGGATTTTTGTACATCATTTTTAACGCCAGACCAGTTATAGCCAACAATACCGCCAGCCACTGCACCTATACCAGCACCTATCATGGCAGCTTTACTGCTATCACCAAAGATAGCGCCTAATCCGGCACCTGCAGCTGCGCCTACACCAGCACCGGTCGCTGTACGCCCCCCAGTACCCATTTGATCCATAGTGGCGCAGCCAGCCATTAAAGCTACCACAGCAACTGCCGAGGTCAAACGACCTGCCCGTATTGATATTTTCATAGAGTTCCCCAGGTTGGAAATAATAATTACTTAGTACATCAATTGTGATGCTATCAAGCTGTAGCTGATTGTAGTGTTACATTTTGGTTCAGCGGGTGCAGTCTTAACCATGATTGACCTTTGTGTAGTCAAAACTCGGCCCGTAAGACTATAAAAAATGCCGCTAGCGTTAACTAAGCGGCATTTAATGTTTCTTAATGCATGGTAGTGGAAAACATATCAGTGCAAAATTTGGCTAAGAAATAACTTGGTACGTTCATTTTCGGGAGCATCGAAAAATGCATCAGGGGTGTTTTCTTCAATGATTTCACCTTGATCCATGAAAATCACACGGTCAGCCACTTTACGTGCGAAACCCATTTCATGGGTAACACACAACATGGTCATACCTGTTTCCTGCGCCAGCTCTACCATGACATCCAGTACTTCTTTGACCATTTCAGGATCCAGCGCCGATGTGGGCTCGTCAAATAACATGATTTTAGGATTCATGCACAATGACCGCGCAATCGCTACACGCTGCTGTTGCCCCCCAGACAGTTGCCCTGGATACTTATTTGCCTGATCGGGTATACGCACCCGCTCTAGGTATTTCATCGCCGTGGCTTCTGCCTCTGCCTTGGATTTCTTTAGTACCCATACCGGGCCCAGAGTTAGGTTCTCCAATACCGTTAAGTGTGGAAATAAATTAAAGTGCTGAAACACCATGCCTACATCTTTGCGTATGGCTTCGATGTGCTTAAGGTTGTTGGTCAGCTCGACGTTTTCAACAATAATGTGCCCTTGCTGGTGTTCTTCCAAACGATTAATACAGCGTATCAGTGTGGACTTCCCGGACCCAGAGGGACCACAAATAACGATGCGCTCGCCAGAACTTACGGTAAGGTTAATATCGCGCAACACATGGAATTGGCCATACCATTTATTGACGTTTTCCATTCGGATTACGGCCTCAGACATGCCTGCACTCCCCTAATTGGTTTCTAACATTGTTTTTCATGTTGACTGTCATAATCAGCGTTGATATCCCGTTTCCAGATGCCGCTCTAAAGACTGGCTATAGCGGGAAATAGAAAAACAGAAAATAAAATAAATAAAAGCAATAAACAGATAGGCTTCAGCACTGAAACCACGCCATGCGGCATCTGCCACCGCTGTTTTCGCGGCTTGGGTTAAATCGAAAATACCAATAATGACTACCAACGATGTGTCTTTGAATAGCGAAATAAAAATACCCACTAACGGTGGAATGACCACTTTTAAGGCTTGCGGCAAGATAATTTTTCGCATTTGCTGCCAGTAACTTAAACCTAGGGAATCGGCCCCTTCGTATTGCCCCTTAGGAATCGCCTGCAAACCACCCCTAACTGTTTCTGCAATATACGCAGCAGCAAACATAATAAGGGCAATCTGGGCGCGTAGCAGCTTGTCTATGCTAAAGCCTTCAGGTAAAAACAGCGGTAACATCACCGAAGACATAAACAGCAGGCTGATTAATGGCACGCCGCGGATTAGCTCGATGTAGACAACACATACAGCCTTAACCGCTGGCATCTCAGAGCGTCTTCCCAAGGCCAGCAGCAGCCCAAAAGGAAAAGCCACCGCGATACCAAACGTAGCCAGTATCAAAGTTAACGGCAAGCCACCCCAGCGATCGTTTTCAACGTAGCTAAGACCAAAGATGCCACCCCACATGAGTATGCCCACCAGGCCCAACGCGACTATCCAGAGCAAACCCAGTGAAGGACGCCAGAACCAACGTACGCAACTACAAACAATAACGCCGATAAGGATCAGGCTAGCCAATAGGGGGCGCCACTGCTCGTCGTAG
This sequence comes from Alcaligenaceae bacterium, assembly GCA_013416485.1. Lineage (GTDB taxonomy): Bacteria > Pseudomonadota > Gammaproteobacteria > Burkholderiales > Burkholderiaceae_B > JAGOAJ01. The sequence goes on along the minus strand of JACCEO010000005.1, from coordinate 186,735 downwards.
GGATAGATGCCAAATAGGATAAGACGGTGTTTTTCAGCAATAAACGCCCAACACGCCCCACCGGACTCACGGCACTCCTGAGCGTTAGTTGCATTAAAGTTGGCCTTAATAAATAACCACTCGACCAAGGCAGGAACCACCATTAGTAACAGCCAAACGACCAATACAGTCAGCAAAGCATTTAACGGCGATGAAAACAAACGAGTACGTAACCAGCCGAAAATACCTTCTTGGGTAACAGGTGGCAACGATGTACTGGTAGTTGCAGTATTTGTGACCATATCAGCGCTCCACCAGCGCGATGCGCTTGTTGTACCAGTTCATAAAGATAGAAATTGACAGACTAACCGTCAAGTAGGCAGCCATAATTATTAATATGCCTTCGATGGCCTGTCCAGTCTGGTTCAGGGTGGTATTCACTACAGACACGATATCAGGATAACCAATAGCAACTGCTAATGAACTGTTTTTGGTCAAGTTTAGGTATTGACTAGTCATGGGTGGAATAATGACACGCAAGGCCTGAGGCAAAATCACCAAACGCAACATACGTGCACGTGACAGCCCTATAGCCTCGCCAGCTTCCCACTGCCCCTGACCTACTGACTGTATGCCAGAGCGTACAACTTCGGCCACAAACGCCGCGGTATACACGATAAGACCTAAAAGTAAAGCTGCAAACTCGGGGGATAAATTCAAACCACCCACGAAGTTAAAACCTTTTAGTTCAGGCAACTCCAAAACCAATGAACCACCACTAAACAACCAACCTAAAACGGGGAACAACAGCAACAAAACGACAGCTACGCGACCTAGCGGGAAAATATTACCGGTAGCATCTTGGCGCTTTTTAGCCCAATGTCCCAGCAACAAGATAGCAACTATAGCCAAACCTAGGCCGGCGACTATCCAATCAAGTGCATCGCCCTGTATCGATGGAAGTTTAAGACCACGGTTAGAAATGAAAACACCCTTCATTGGATGGTAGGCATCCCTGGGGCCAGGCATGCTTTCAGTAATGATGGCATACCAGAAAAACAGTTGCAGCAACAAAGGAATATTGCGCATTACTTCAATGTAAGTCGTGGCAACGCGTACCAACAACCAGTTTTTAGAAAGTCTGGCTATGCCCAATAAGGTGCCAAAAAAAGTGGCTGCAATGATGCCAATTACCGAAACCTTAAGCGTATTCAGTATCCCTACCCAGATAGCACGGCCATAGGTGTCGGCAGGCTGGTATTCAATCGGTGATTCGCCAATCGCAAACCCGGCTTCACGGTGTAGGAAGGAAAATCCAGTCGTGATATTACGCACCGCAAGATTATGCAGTGTATTACTTACTAAGTACCAAACACCCAGCCCAACTATGCCAAGAATTAACACCTGATAGATGATGGACCGTACTGCAGGGTCATTCCAGGAAAAGTTAACTTTTTTGGGTGCGGCAGATTTATTCGTCTTGTTAGCCATAAATGTCATGTTGCTTGAGACGTATAAAGACTACATCCCTGAATCATGGCCAGGCCGCTTAGCGGCGGCCCGACCATTAACCACTAAAAGGCTAGTGTTACCTTAGCGTATAGGCCAGGCATACATAAGGCCGCCTTTTTGCCATTGGCCATTCAAACCACGCTCTAGTTTCATAGGTGAATCTAAACCGATGTTGCGTTCGAAGGACTCGCCGTAGTTACCAACCTGCTTGATGATGTTGTAGGCCCATTTGTTATCCAGCCCTAAGCCCTTACCCATTTCACCACTAACACCCAGGATACGCTGGATATTGGGGTTGGGACTTTTCAACATTTCATCCACATTTTGGGACGTAATGCCGTACTCTTCGGCTTCTAACATGGCGTTCAATGCCCAACGCACGACCATAAACCACGGGTCATCACCTTGGCGCACCATAGGACCCAAGGGCTCTTTGGAGAAGTCTTCTGGCAATATCACGTGTTGATCCGGCTCGTTCAGAGTAGAGCGTATTGTGGCCAAACCGGATTTATCGGTCGTGTATGCATCACAGCGGCCTGCCACATAAGAGCGCATGGCCTCGTCCGGGCTGTTAATCACAACGGGTTTAAACTCCAGACCATTAGCACGGAACCAGTCAGCCAAATTTAGTTCTGTCGTGGTGCCAGGCTGCACGCAAATTGCTGCTCCGCCCAATTCTTTTGCGCTGGTGACATTCAGGCCTTTATTAACCATGATGCCCTGGCTGTCGTAGTAGTTAGTACCCGTGCTCATTAAGCCCAGTGTGGTGTCACGCGTCAAGGTAGCCGTTGTATTGCGGGTTAAGACATCGATTTCTCCCGATTGCAAAGCTGTAAAACGTTGCTGCGTAGTAACCGGCGTAGCTTTGAACTTGTTGGCGTCACCGAACATCATGGCTGCAACGGCCTTACACACGTCCACATCTATGCCTGTCCATACCCCTTTGCTATCAGCCAGTGAAAAGCCAGGCAGCCCAGTATGCATGCCGCACTGAACAAAACCTTTTTGCTTGACCGAATCGTATGTCTCCCCTGCCTGAACCGCTGTCCCCATAAAAAACAGCGAGACGCCTATGGCGGCTGCTTTGATGAATTTCATAGTTTGCCCCTTTGAGTGTGGTCTTAAATTTTGAACACGGCATACAATCACGTATACGACCGTTAGGGATGAAATCGTAGCGGCTACAGCCAATTTCACATATGCGGGATATCCCTTGCGAGCGTTATATTCTTCTTATACAGGCCTTAAACCCTAGCCCTATGATCGAATTCCAGCACGTTTTCAAGTCCTATGGACGTAGTCATAATATATTGGCTGATATTAATTTCAGAATAAAGCCGGGCGAATTCATCTTTGTGTCCGGACCTTCTGGCGCCGGTAAATCCACTTTATTGAAACTGATAGGCGGACTTGAACCGCCTAGCCGGGGTTCAGTGCAAGTCAATGGCCACCGTATCGACAGAATGCCGTCTAGGGCACGCCCTTACCTACGCCGTGCTGTTGGGGTCATCCTGCAAGACACTCACTTACTTTATGACCGCAGTGCCATAGACAACGTTTTGCTACCTTTGGCAGTGGCAGGACTAAGCAGCACACTGGCCATCACACGTGCCCGTGCTGCTATGAAGAAAGTAGGCTTGTCCGGCAAAGAGGGCTTAACCCCAATTGAGATGTCCGGTGGTGAACAACAACGTCTGGCGATAGCCCGTGCCATAGTAAACCGCCCTGCTATTTTGATCGCCGATGAACCCACCGCCAACCTGGATCAAGAAAGTGCCCGACGCATTATGGAAGTTTTCCGTGATTTCAATCAGGTGGGCGTGACTACCCTGATTGCATCCCACGACGAAGCTCTGATGGCAAGTTATGCCAATCGCACACTACGTATAGATTCTGGTCGCTTCTTTGATATTGCTGGAGTTTCTGTATGAACCGTTGGTTGCGTCATCATCGTTACGCTCTGTTAGTTGCCTTGCGCCGCCTGACTAACCAGCCTTTTTCTACATTATCGAATATTCTGGTCATTAGCCTAACACTATCCATACCCATGATTACCGCTTCGGTACTGGTGTCGGCCCAACCTGTGGTGCGACACATTCCGGTATCCCCTGAAGTTACCCTATTCTTAAATAGTCAAACTACTCTGGAGCAGGCCAAGCAACTCGCCACAACCTTACAGAAAGAGCACACCAACGATATACAGGATGTGCGGGTAGTCGCCCGAGATGACGCGTTAAATACGCTAAAAAACAATCCCGCCTGGGCAGAGGCCTTAGCTGTTTTGCCGGACAACCCTTTGCCTCATGCCGTGGTTGTAACCTTACTGGATATGCCCGAACTGGCTACCCGTGCATCGGCCTTGGCTAAGCAATGGCGCGACCACGAACACATAGACGCAGTACAACTAGACAGCGTTTGGGTCAAACGCCTAGAGTCCATTATTAGTTTCCTACGTGCAGTACTGGGTTTGTTAGCCCTAGGCGTAGCACTGGTGGTACTAACCACGGTTTTCAATACGGTGCGTATGCAAGCCCTAACCCAGCGCGAAGAAATTGGCGTAGCCCGTTTAGTGGGGGCAACCGAAGCCTTTGTACGTCGCCCCTTTTTATACTTAGGCGCCCTAACAGGCGTATTCGCCAGCCTGCTAGCCATAGGCCTGACTGCCTTAGCTTTGTATCCACTGAATAACGCCCTAAGTCGGCTTGCCAGCAATTACGGCACACAAATCACCTTGCAACTACCTGATACCTTAAGCCTGCTACTATCAGTAATTATGGTTGCCATACTGGCAGCGTTATCTGCGCGCTGGTCGGTAACACGCAACACTCAATTTTAATGCCACTAAACGCTACACCTGCTTATGATACTTTTGCCACTCACGTAGTTGCTTGGCAAAAACGCTATGGCCGCCATGAACTGCCTTGGCAACAAACCTGTGACCCTTACCGGATCTGGCTGTCGGAAATCATGCTGCAGCAAACCCAGGTCAGTACGGTCATTGGGTACTACCAACGTTTTCTAGAACGTTTCCCCAGCGTACAGGCTTTGGCCAAAGCCGATCAGGATGAAGTCATGCCCTACTGGGCGGGGCTAGGCTATTACGCCCGCGCCCGTAACTTGCATCGTTGTGCCCAAGAACTATGCACTAAATGGGGTGGTGAATTTCCAAGAGACCCAAAACAGATTGCCACACTGCCTGGTATAGGCAGGTCCACGGCTGCCGCCATTGCGGCTTTTTCGTGGGGGGAACGCAGCCCCATTATGGATGGAAACGTTAAACGGGTATTTACCCGATATTTTGGTATTTATGGGCAACCCAACCTGACTGCCACCGAAAACACCTTGTGGAAAACTGCCGATACGGTGCTAGAACACGCACCGGCACAGCTTGATATGACGGCCTATACCCAGGGACTGATGGATCTGGGCTCTACTCGCTGCACGCGTGGCAAGCCCGATTGCATCAACTGCCCTTTGAAAGCCACTTGTTATGCACAGGCCATGTCTGTGCAACACGAACTGCCAGTCAGAAAAACCAAGAAAGTGGTACCCGAGCGTCATTGCGCCATGCTGATTTTGACGAATAAAAACAAAATCTTGCTGGAACAACAACCATCACCTGGTATTTGGGGTGGCTTATGGAGCCTGCCAAAGTACGATGATGCCGATAACTTGCGTATTGCCTGTACCCACATGGGGCAAACCACACACCATGCCCAAAAAATGGCGTCTATGCTGCATGTTTTTTCACATTTCAAACTGCATATTGAACCGTGGTTAATACTATGTGAAACACCCGTTGTAACGCAAACGAATCCAGACCGTTCCTGGGTAAACCTTGATCAGCTAAGCCAGATGGCCCTACCTGCACCGGTAAAGAAACTGCTTGAAGGCCTGTATCCAGAGCACCTAAATGCTGATTTGATCTAACGCCGGTCAGGTCGATAGCGCTGTATGCTCATTAGCATACCGCAGGCTCCGCCCAGTGTCAGCAAGGCGGTACCACCATAGCTCATGAAGGGCAAAGGCACACCCACTACTGGCAGCAGGCCTGTGACCATGCCAACGTTCACAAACACGTAGACAAAAAACATCATGGCCATAGCCCCTGCCAACAAACGACCAAATTGTGTCTTTGCGCTGGCAGCAATTGCCAAGCCACGCACTATGATCAAAGCGTACAAGACCAACAGCATAATCCCGCCGTACAAGCCGAATTCTTCAGCAAATACAGCAAAAATAAAGTCAGTAGTACGTTCAGGGATGAAGTCTAAATGCGACTGTGTACCCAGCATGTAGCCCTTACCATAAACTCCACCAGACCCCACCGCTATCATGGACTGTATCGTGTGGAAACCTTTACCTAAAGGATCAGAGCTGGGGTCAAGCAAGGTACAAACACGATACTTTTGGTATTCATGCAAAACCACCCAATCAACATCGGGCAGACAAATCTGGTCTTCGTAGTAGATTAAGGTACTCAGACCAGCAACTAAAATAATCGCCAAGGGCACCAACAAACGAAAAGACAAGCCACCAAAATAAATAACACAAAAACCCGACGCAAACACTAACAATGCAGTGCCCAGGTCAGGCTGCCTGACAATCAGAATAAAAGGCAGGGCTAACAACACGCCAGCGACCAGAAAATCCAATACCCTTAACTTGCCTTGATTGCGATGAAAATACCAGGCTAACAATAATGGGACAGCTATCTTGAGCATTTCAGAAGGTTGTATGCGTATTACGCCTAAATCCAACCAACGTGTCGCCCCTTTACTGGTTTCACCAAAAAACTCAACAGCTAACAGTAATATCAGTCCCAAGGCATATACATACGGAGCCATGCGCATCAACCACGGCACAGGCACCAGCGCAACAGCCCACATAAACAGAAACGCAACTAAAAAGTTACGCGACTGACCCACAAAGCGCCAATCGGTTTCACCTACGGCCGAGTGCATGACAGTTAATCCCAGCACTGCCATTAAGACCAACAAGGCCAGCAATGGCCAATCGAAAACGGTCAGTGCTTTAATGCCCCACGCTAAAATCCGTTTCATGGCTGCTCCGGGGGCTCAACAGGTTCGATTGCCATCGTTTCTGTGCTGTCGCTATCTGTGTGGTTGTTTGTTAGCCAATAATCAAATACCTTGCGCGCCACCGGAGCAGCAATCGTTGCCCCCCAACCCGCATTTTCCATGATTAATGCCACTGCAATTTGCGGGTCCTCGACAGGTGCATAAGCCATAAACAAGGCGTGATCTCGCAGGCGCTCGTCCACAGTATTCGCGTTATATTTTGCACCCTTAAGGCTGTAAACTTGGGCCGTTCCTGTTTTTCCAGCTGCCTGGTAGCTAGTGCCAGCAAAGGCTCGGCGTGCCGTACCACTACGCATGACATCGACCATTGCTTTACGAATCACATCCAGGTTTTCAGGTTTCAAGGGAATAACATACGACGGTTCAGTCACTGTCCGTTCTGCCACGCCTGTTTGTGGGTTTTTCACCAGGCTGACCAAATGCGGTTTCATGTAAGCGCCATCATTGGCCAGTACCGCAGTGGCTTGCGCTAACTGCAGCAAAGTGAAGTTGTTATACCCCTGCCCTACCGCTACTGATACCGTTTCTCCTGCGTACCAACGCTGCTGCGCTGGATTCTTATAGTTCAGCCGTTTCCATTCCGTAGAGGGCAAGACCCCACGTTTTTCGCCTTCTAAATCGATACCGGTAATTTGCCCAAAACCAAACTGTTTACTAAAGTCGTGTAGGGCATTCACACCAATTTCTGGTCCCAGGGAAAAGAAGTAGGTATCTGAGGACACAACAATAGCGCGGTGCATATCGGTGGGCCCATACACGGCTCCGCCGGCATTACGGAAACGCTGCCCCCCGAATTCGAAATAGCCTGGGTCAGGAAAACGCTGGGTGGCGTTACGCTTACCCAGCTCTAGCGCTGCCAAGCCAACAAAGGGCTTGTAGGTAGACCCTATGGGGTAAGTCCCATAAAGAGGGCGATTGATTAACGGATGATCTGGGGATTCGTTCAACTTACGCCAGCTCTCGACATCAATCCCGTCAATAAATAGATTGGGATCAAATGAGGGCGCAGATACAAACGCTAGGATGTCACCCGTTTTAGGCTCTATGGCCACCAAAGCACCACGACGTCCCTTGAATTGGCGTTCAGCTTCTTTTTGCAAACCTATATCTATCGACAATACCAAATCAGAACCAGGGACAGGATCAATACGACTTAGGGTGCGAACAGGCCGCCCTGAAGCAGTGACTTCCACTTCTTCAATACCGGTTTTACCGTGCAAAGCGGTTTCCCAGGTTTTTTCCAAACCTTTTTTACCTATAGTGTTACTACCGCGGTAATTTCCTAATTGCCCACTGGCTTCCAGACTGGTCAGATCACCTTCAGATATTCTACCCACATACCCCAGGACATGGGCTGCCGCTTCCCCTTGAGGATATTCACGCACCCAGCGGGCCTTAAGCTCGACACCGGGGAAACGATAGGAATTCGCGGCGAACCAAGAAGCTTCGGTTTCATTCAGATTATTGCGCAACATGACCGGTGTGTAGCGTCCCCCTTGCCCCACCCCTTGGATAAATCGACGTCGATCAGACGGACTAACGTGAACCAACTCACTAAGATGATCAATGACGTCTTCAAGTTTCCCGCTGACGTTAGCTGGGGTCACTTCTAAAGTGTAATCACGGTAATTACGCGCCAGCACTACGCCAGTGCGGTCAACAATTTCACCTCGCCGCGGTGGTATAGGCACTACCGCCATACGGTTTTGGTCGGCACGTGCTGCCAACCCTTCGTAACGTACCACCTGCAAATACCACAGCCGTCCTACCAAGGTGCTAAAGCACAGCAAAGCAAACACACCTGCTACCCAAACGCGCAATACTATCCTGCGTTTCTGGTGCTGGTTGGTTTTCTTGAATTCGAACATAGTCCCGTTATGGTCTGATCGGTCTTAAACCGAACTGGAGTCGGCCTCGTCTAGGCGTCGCTGAGGCATATGTAAAAGGATGTCGGCCACTGGCCATAAGGCAGCTGTAAACAACGCCGACCATAGCCACTGCCAGCCAGCCCACTCGCCAGCTAGCCAGGCATGTGCCAAAGTAGCAACAGCCGCTGCCACCACAAAAACCGGCGCCATATGTATGGCCTGAATAAGCGCATCAAAGCGCTGCAGGCGCCGCCTTAAGACAACGGCTCCGTACGCCACCAGCGTAAAAACCAAGGCATGCTCGCCCAGTAAACCGCCGTCATGTACATCCATTAACAGCCCAAAACAAAATGCCGTTAACATGCCCACCCGCTGGGGTTCATTCAAGCACCAAAAGGCCAATACCAACAAGAGCAACTCTGGTGCAGGCTGCCACAAACGCCAAGGCAGTAAGGAAATCAGCCACATGGCAATGATGGTGGACCAGATAAACCAGCCTGATGCAGGCCGTCGAAATGGCGTGTCGTCTATGGGCTGCAAGCCCTTCAGAGGCGAATGACGTGCCGCCGTTACCAGCGCGCGATTATTCGCTTTGTGTACCATCTAGGTGGTCCTCCGAGGTAGATGCTTGTGGAGCGACATCGACACGCAACACTAAAAAATGACGATAACGCTCAGGATGCGATAAGGGAGACGCTACTGCCACCCCAAACCCCGAGGCTGCATCCCGCTCTACGCGCTCTATCCTAGCCACTGGCAAACCTGCTGGAAATAAACCACCAATACCGCTGGTAACTAAAGTGTCGTCAGCTTCTATGTCCACATCTGCCGTTAAATAACGCACTTCGACCTTGCCTGAAACATTTCCCCCAAAGGCAATAAGCCGCAGGCCATTACGAAGCACTTGAACGGGAATAGCGACTTGGTCATCAGTCAGCAAGGCGGCTTCCGACGTGAAAGGCGTGACCCGTACTATCTGGCCAACGATGCCTCCTTCATCGATCACTGGCATCCCAGGCAAAATGCCGCTACTTGTGCCTTTATTGAACACCAAGTGATGGGAGAATGCATTAGGAGGCTCGTACAGTACCTGAACCGCAATAGCTGGTTGCGTGCCCGTATCGGCTACATTCAATAAGCGACGTAACTGTTGGTTTTCGGCAGCCAGTTGTGCCGCATGGGTAGAGATTTGAGCCAGTTCTATGCGCTGACGCTGCAATGCTTCTTTTTCAGTGCGCGCCGAAGCCGCCGCATCCGTCCAGTCATTGATGCGCTCCACGACATCACGTGGTGCAAACATCAAACGCTGAAAAGGATACAACGCCACCGACACAGCTTGGCGCGCTGGTTCCAGCGAACGCCAACGAGAATCAACAATCAGTAAACTAAGCGCGATCAGGACCAGTATGACTAACCGAAGTTCAGCCGTTGGACCGCGCTTGAATAATCTGATGGTGCCATTTTCTTGCATAAGATAGCCGCACCAGCACCTTGATAAACCTGGTCCGCTACCGAGCGTTCCAGGCGTTTACGGAGCCAGGCTTAGTCGTAAATAAATACTGAACCCAGACGCTCGAGATGTTCCAGTGCCTCGCCACAACCCCGTACAACACATGTAAGAGGGTCTTCGGCCACCACCACAGGCAAGCCGGTTTCTTCCTGGAGCAGACGATCCAGATCGTGCAGCAAGGCCCCGCCACCAGTCAGGGCTATACCCTTATCGGTGATATCGGCACCCAGTTCGGGAGGAGTTTGTTCCAAGGCAGTTTTCACTGCCGACACGATCTGATTCAGCGGATCGGTCAAGGATTCAAGAATTTCGTTGGAAGACACCGAAAAACTACGTGGCACGCCTTCGGACAAATTGCGACCTTTAACTTCGATTTCGCGAATTTCGGATCCTGGGAAAGCCGACCCTATCGATTTCTTGATGCGTTCCGCGGTAGGCTCACCAATTAACATGCCGTAGTTACGACGTATGTAATTAATAATGGATTCGTCGAATTTATCGCCGCCCACACGTACCGAACCTTTGTACACCATGCCGCCCAGCGATATAACGGCCACTTCGGTAGTACCACCACCGATATCAACCACCATAGAACCACTGGCATCAGAAACATTCAGACCCGCACCTATTGCTGCTGCCATAGGCTCTTCGATAAGGTAAACCTGACTGGCACCTGCACCCAAAGCGGATTCACGGATGGCACGGCGCTCGACCTGCGTAGAACCGCAAGGAACACACACGATAATCCGTGGGCTGGGTGCAAACATACTGCGCGGATGCACCATGCGTATAAACTGCTTGAGCATTTGCTCGGTGACGGTAAAGTCGGCAATGACGCCGTCTTTCATGGGGCGTATGGCTTCGATATTTCCGGGTACCCGACCCAGCATTTGCTTGGCTTCAGTACCAACAGCCTGGATAATTTTTTTCCCGTTGGGGCCGCCATCGTGTCGAATTGCGACAACCGAAGGCTCGTCAAGAACAATTCCCTTACCGCGAACGTAAATGAGCGTGTTGGCCGTGCCGAGGTCGATTGCCATATCGCTAGAGAAGTAACTACGAAGGAATCCGAACATGGGGGCTCAGTATGTGTAAAGTGAAAAAAGATGAATTCGTGCCGAGGTTTCTGGCGCTTTATGTCCGCAAGAAATAGATGGCGAATTAAACCGCTTATGATAACTTATAATTGTGCATCTATAAGGTTGAATTGGCGTCTGTTATGTTCCGTAACCGGTTCATGACATAGGACCTGGCTGCATATGGACACGCCACCTTACAACTTCCTATCTGAAAGCAAGAACCTAATGGCAATTACCGAGCAAGATGTGGACCGCATTGCGCGGCTCGCGCGTATACAACTTACGCCCGAACAAAACGCCCGTTCACAAGAAGAACTGACCGGCATTTTAAACCTGATGAAACAGCTACAAGCGGTAGACACTACAGGTATAGAACCTTTGGCGCACCCTCTGGCCGACCGTCAAGACGTAACATTACGCCTACGCCCCGATGTCGCCCGTGCTACGGCAACTGAAGACGAGCGCCTGGCCCTAATGGCTAACGCCGCTGGCCAACAAGATGGCCTATTCCTAGTGCCCACGGTTATCGAGTAATCCATGTCCAGTACACCACTACATACACAATTCCCCAGCATCGCCGCGTTACATCAGGCGTTGCAAACTCGCCAGCTTAGTGCCCGCGAACTTGCGCTTAGCGCCTTGGATGCCATCAACGCTCAAGGGGGTCTAAACGCCTTTGCACAAACTAACCCTGATCTGACTCTGGCGCAAGCAGACGCTGCTGATCTGGCTCTGGCCAGTGGCAAGGTCTCGCCCTTAACTGGCATACCTATTGCCCACAAAGATCTATTCGTTACTAAAGGCTGGCGCACTACGGCCGCCAGCAAAATGCTGGCCGATTATGTAAGCCCCTTTGATGCCACGGTAGTCAGTTTGCTACAAGACGCTGGTGCAGTATCACTGGGCAAGCTGAACTGCGACGAATTCGCTATGGGTTCCAGCAACGAAAACTCCATCTTTGGCCCTGCAAAAAATCCCTGGGACACCAGCCGCGTAGCGGGTGGTTCTTCGGGCGGATCGGCTGCTGCGGTAGCAGCTGGCCTAGTTATGGCCGCTACTGGCACAGATACCGGCGGTTCTATACGCCAGCCAGCTGCCCTGTGTGGCGTTAGCGGCATTAAGCCCACCTACGGCACGGTATCGCGCTTTGGCATCATTGCTTACGGTTCTAGCTTGGACCAGGCCGGCCCCATTGCACGCCATGCCCAAGACCTACTGGAACTGTTAGATCCTATCAGCAGCTTCGACACTCGCGACTCTACTAGTCTAGAAAACTGCGACGGCACACCCAATCAACCTGGGCGCATACGTCGCGACTTCCAAACGGCCTTGGCCACCCAGAACAGCAACGGTAGCCAACCCCTGAAAGGCCTGCGCATAGGCATACCTCAAGAATACTTCAGTAAAGACCTGGATCCCGATATTGCCAGCGCCATAGAAGCGGCACTTGTCACTTTTGAATCCCTAGGCGCTATTCGTGTCAGTATTTCGCTACCTCTGACCAAGCTTGCCATACCTGCCTATTACGTGATTGGTCCTGCCGAAGCCTCTAGCAACCTGTCACGCTTTGACAGCGTACGTTTTGGCTACCGTACCGCCAACTACAGCGATTTGGAAGACATGACCAGTCGTTCACGCTCCGAAGGCTTTGGCACCGAAGTGTTGCGACGCATCATGGTGGGCACTTATGTGCTATCCGATGGCTATTACGACGCGTATTACTTACAAGCGCAACGTGTACGCCGCCTAATTGTCCGCGACTTCCAGCAGGCACTGGACCAACAATGCGACGTCATTATGGGTCCCGTCACCCCTAAAGTTGCCAAAGCCATAGGCCAACAAAATACTGATCCTGTCACTGACTGGCTAGGCGATATCTACACACTAGGGGTCAACATGGCGGGTCTGCCCGGCATGTCCATACCCTGCGGCTTCAGCACATCCGCGCAGCCTTTACCTATAGGGCTGCAAATCATAGGTAATTACTTCAGCGAAGGCAGTTTATTGGCCATTGCTGACCGCTATCAGCAGCTAACAGACTGGCATCAACGCAAACCGGGGCAGCAATAATGGAATGGGAAACCGTCATCGGCTTGGAAGTACATACGCAACTTTCTACCGAATCAAAAATATTCTCTAACAGCAGCACACGCTTTGGTGCAGCCCCTAATACCCAGGCCAATGAAGTTGATATGGCATTGCCAGGCACCCTGCCTGTCATGAATCTAGGCGCTGTCGAACGTGCCATACAGTTTGGCCTGGCCGTAGGTGCGACCATTGCACCACGCTCTATTTTTGCCAGAAAAAACTACTTTTATCCTGACCTTCCAAAAAACTACCAGATCAGCCAATTTGACATTCCTGTAGTACAAGGCGGTACGCTGACCTTTTTTGTGGGTGAACAGGAAACCACTATCAACCTGACTCGCGCCCACCTGGAAGAAGACGCAGGAAAATCCCTGCACGAAGATTTCACCGGCCCACATGGCGAATCGTCTACCGGCATAGACTTAAACCGTGCTGGTACTCCGCTGCTAGAAATCGTCTCTGAACCGGAAATGCGCTCGGCTGCCGAAGCCGTAGCCTACGCCCGTGCCTTGCACGGTCTGGTCGTATGGTTGGGTATATGCGATGGCAATATGCAAGAAGGCTCACTACGTGTGGACGCTAACGTTTCTGTGCGTCCTAAAGGCCAACAGAAACTGGGCACACGCTGTGAAATCAAAAACGTTAACTCCTTCCGTTTTCTAGAGCGCGCCATACAGTATGAAATACGACGTCAAATCGAGCTAATCGAAGATGGTGGCGCCGTAGTCCAGGAAACTCGACTATACGACTCGGATCGCGACGAAACGCGTAGCATGCGCAGCAAAGAAGATGCGCATGACTACCGTTATTTTCCGGACCCTGACCTACCGCCGCTGGCGATATCTGCCGAATGGATACAACGCGTCAAAGACGCCATGCCCGAGCTTCCTGCGCACAAGCGCCAGCGTTTCCAAGACGAACTTGGTCTTAGTGGCTATGACGCAGCCCAGCTCACAATGGCCCGCGCCACATCAGACTACTTTGAAGCCACTGCAGAAAAGCTGCCCAAAGACCAGGCCAAACTGGCTGCCAACTGGGTATTGGGCGAATTGTCAGCCGCGTTAAATCGTGACGACATCAGCATAGACCTAAGCCCAGTACGCCCAGATGCATTGGCTGGTTTAATCATACGCATTATTGATGGCACCATTTCCAACAAAATGGGGCGGGAAGTATTTACGGCCTTATGGGCAGGCGAACATGACCAAAATGCCGATGCCATCATAGAAGCACGCGGTCTAAAGCAGATCAGTGACAGCGGTGCTATTGGTGCCATGATAGATCAGGTACTAGCGGCCAACTCTGCTATCGTCGAGGAATACCACGCTGGCAAGCAAAAAGCCTTTAACTCCCTGATTGGTCAAATCATGAAGGCCGCCAAAGGCAAAGCCAACCCGCAGCAAGTCAATGACTTACTAAAAGACAAGCTGGGCGGCGCCTAGAATAACCAGGCAGTACTAAAAGTGCCGTCTAGTATGTAAGGGCATACTGATCCGGCCTGTATATTTACAGGCCGGTATCATATTTACCCGCTTATACGTGGCTTATATGCCGTATTTAGCCCGGTATGCAGCCACTGTCTGGCGGTGCTCTGCCAGTTCAGTATTACCATCTAGTTCGGTCATGATGTCAGTCAGTGACGCAATACTAACTACGGGTATGCCATAGGTCTGGGCAACATCTTGGACTGCAGAATGAGCCGACAAGGCATCGTCAGGTCCTGCACGCTCCATGCGATCCAAAGCTATCAAAACCGCCGCTGGTTCAGCACCTGCTGCACGTATGATATCGACCGATTCACGCACCGACGTACCCGCAGTAATGACGTCATCAATAATGACCACTTTGCCCTGCAAAGGTGCGCCCACTAGGCTGCCGCCTTCGCCATGAGCTTTTGCTTCTTTGCGATTAAAGGCAAACGGTACGTCACGCCCTTGTAAACCCTGGTGCTGAGCCAAGGCGATAGCGGTGGCCGTCGATAAAGGGATGCCCTTATATGCTGGCCCAAACAACATATCAAAAGAGACGCCGGCATCAACCAGTGCCTGGGCATAAAACTGCGCTAAGCGACCCACCGACAAACCAGAGTTGAACAAACCTGCATTAAAAAAGTAGGGGCTGATACGCCCTGATTTGACTTTAAACTGGCCAAAACGCAAAACACCCTGTTCTAGGGAAAAACGCACGAATGCCGCGCGATTAGTAGTATCGGTCATGATGGTGGCGTAAGTAGGAAAACAGCCATTAAATCATATTGACGTTCAGTTCTGCCACGCAGTTAAGAAGTGCTCCCCAAGCCAACAATCTATATTTATTTACCATATTCCTTTAAGCTTGATGTAGTTCACCTTTATCAACACGCATAGGAATTGAAGATGACTACCGCCTGCACGACCTGGACACCCCGTATGCTTAGCATTTTGCGCATAGTCAGTGCCTACTTACTTGTAGTGCATGGCACTGCAAAACTTTTGGGGATACCCCATGTAGCTATGTTCGACGGTTTACAAATCAACTCAATATACGGTATAGCTGGCCTGATAGAACTGATATTTGGCGCATTGCTACTGGTAGGCTTATTTTCACGGGTATCCGCTTTTATTGCCTCGGGTTTTACGGCTGCGGCTTACTTTATCGGTCATGTAGCAACCAAAGGCAGTTTGCTGCTGCCCATACTTAACGGCGGCGAAACCGCAGTGTTATTCTGCTTTATTTTCTTGTACCTAGCTGTCTCTGGCCCTGGCCCCTGGAGCCTGGATGCTATGCGCAAGACTTCCAAGCAATCGTAATTACATGACATTTCCTAGCTATTTTATTTCTCATGGTGGCGGCCCTTGGCCATATATCCCTGACATGCAAGCCAGTAATGCCGCTCTGGCAGCCTCGTTGGTGGATATTTCCCAGCAACTAGGCCGCAAGCCCGCCGCCATACTCATGGTGTCAGCACACTGGGAAACCAATGGCGTGTTTAGCGTCACGGCCAACCCTATGCCACCTATGGTGTACGACTACTCTGGCTTTCCACCACACACTTACACCATAAACTACCCTGCACCAGGCGACCCTGCATTAGCAAAACGTGTAGCCCAGATGCTGGACCAAGCGGGGTTGCCAGTAGCACTAGACGCGCAACGTGGCTTTGATCACGGTGCATTCGTGCCTGCCTATGTCATGTACCCGCAAGCCGATGTACCTATGGTGCAGTTATCCATAGACCAACACTACGATCCGCAATACCATCTGGCACTAGGCCGTGCCCTGGCCCCCTTGCGCCAAGAAGACGTGCTCATCATAGGCAGCGGGCTAAGCTATCACAACTTACGTGAAATTTATGGCGGCGGCGCAGCAGCATCAGCACAATTCGATGCCTGGCTACAGCAAGCCATCTTGAACACCACACCAGAACAGCGCATAAGCAGCCTGTTACAATGGTCGTCTGCCCCCGCTGCCCGACAAGCACACCCCAGGGAAGATCACCTTATTCCACTTATGGTCGCTGTAGGCGCAGCACAAAACGAAACCGCCGTTTGTGTCTATCACGAAGCTCACGCGTTTGCCAATATCACCGTATCCAGCTTTAGATTTGGCGATCTGCCAAAATAAACCTGTACAAAAGAAAACCACATCATGCTACGTGTCATATCTGCCAATCTTAATGGCATACGTTCTGCCGTTAACAAAGGCTATTTGGATTGGATTGCCAAACAAAATGCCGACTTTATCTGCATGCAAGAGCTAAAAGCCCAGGCCAATAACTTGACGCCAGATATGGCTAATCCCCCTGGCTACCACGGCTATTTTCACTATGCCGAAAAAAAAGG
This sequence comes from Alcaligenaceae bacterium, assembly GCA_013416485.1. Classification (GTDB taxonomy): domain Bacteria; phylum Pseudomonadota; class Gammaproteobacteria; order Burkholderiales; family Burkholderiaceae_B; genus JAGOAJ01. The sequence continues at coordinate 169,776 of JACCEO010000005.1, read as the reverse complement.
CTATAGCGGCGTAGGCGTGTATGCACGCCAAGAACCCTTACAAGTTATTGAGGGCTTAGGCGTACCAGAAATTGACATAGAAGGCCGTTACCTGGAACTGGTCTACGACAAGTTGTCGATCATATCCTTGTACCTGCCATCAGGCTCAAGTGGCGATCACCGTCAGGCCGCCAAATTCGTTTTCATGGAGCATTTTTTCGGCCACTTGGCTGATCTGGCCAAATGCGGACGCGAAGTAATACTTTGCGGTGATTGGAACATTGCCCACCATGAAATCGACCTAAAAAACTGGAAAGGCAACCGTAAAAACAGCGGATTTTTACCCGAAGAACGCGAATGGCTAACCAAAGTTCTGGACGAACAAGGCTGGATGGACGTGTACCGTCACCTATATCCCGATACCACGGGCGAAGCCTACACGTGGTGGAGTAACCGCGGCCAAGCGTGGGCGAATAATGTGGGTTGGCGCATAGACTACCAAATCGCTACGCCCGGCATAGGCGCAACCGCCAAAGAAGCAGCCATCTACAAAGAAGAGCGTTTTAGCGATCACGCACCGCTAACCATAGACTACGAATACGACTTTTAGATTGTTTGCTACATATCGTGCACATACGCCCTTGGGTAGTCGAAACAAATAACAGGCTAGCGCCAGCAATATCCCTCACGACAAGCCTCCCGCATCCAGCAGAGCCATACCTAGGCGCGCAATACACCTAACTACCCACCTGTAACGCAAACGTCATATTTCCTTCATCAGCACGTCATATGAAATTTTTATGATGCTCGGCATCTAAAGCGCCAAGCGCAGAAATTGACGGAGGTAAATATGGACTCGGTAATCCGCGTACATGGTCTTAGCAAAAGTTTCGGTAAAAAACAGGTCTTATTCAATATGGGCCTGTCAGTCCAAGCCGGTGAAATGGTGGCCTTAATAGGCGCATCGGGATCAGGAAAATCCACCTTGCTGCGGCATTTGGCAGGGCTTGCCTGTGCTGATCGCCATAATCCTGGCTCTGTGTATATGCTGGGCCAACCCATGCAAGCCAACGGTAAACTGAATACTAACGTACGTCGTTTACGCGCCAATGTGGGCTATATTTTCCAACAGTTCAACTTAGTAGGACGCCTTAGCGTACTGAACAATGTACTGATGGGACACTTGGGCCGCATGCCGCGCTGGCGCGGTTGCTTGGGCATGTTCAGCCTTGAAGAAAAACAACGCGCCCTAGCTGCACTGGAGCGCGTAGGCATGGCCGAGTATGCCCACCAACGCGCATCCACCCTGTCTGGTGGACAGCAGCAACGCGTTGCTATTGCACGTGCCCTTAGTCAACAAGCCGACGTCATCTTGGCCGATGAGCCCATTGCTTCTTTAGACCCGGAATCTGCACGCAACGTGATGGATATCCTGGCCGACATCAATCAAAAAGACGGAAAGACCGTCGTCGTTACCTTACATCAGGTGGACTATGCCGCACGCTACTGCCGCCGCATCGTCGCCTTGAAGTCTGGGCACATACATTTTGATGGTTCAGTCGAGGCGCTAACCGGTCCTTTTCTGAATCAGTTATATGGCGGCAACCTAGACAGTTCCTTATTACTGAATAACACACCTGCCCCCCAGCGTGTAGATGCTCAGATGGCGTTAATTGCCGCCTGAACACTTACACCGCCAAATCCAAACCGGCTCTGGTTATCCAGAATTTTATTTTCCAGAAGTGATATCAAGGACATACACATGTTTCAAAAAGCACGTCAATGGGCTTTGGCTTCAGCCGTGGCCAGCGCAACCTTCTCTAGCACCCTTTATGCAGCACCCACAGCAGGATTAACTGAACTGAATTTCGGCATTATTTCTACCGAGTCTTCGCAGAATCTGAAAGAGAACTGGGACCCATTTCTGGCAGCCATGAGCGAGCGCACAGGGTTAAAAATCAAACCTTTTTTTGCTCCTGACTATGCAGGCATCATTCAGGGTATGCGTTTCGACAAAGTCGATATCGCTTGGTATGGCAATAAATCAGCAATGGAAGCGATAGATAGGGCAAATGGCGAGGTTATCTTCAAAACCACAGCAGCCAAAGGTGATGCCGGCTACTGGAGCTTGTTAATTACACACAAAGACAGCCCCATCAATTCCGTAGCCGATATGTTGGCTAACGCCAAAGACCTGAACTTTGGTAATGGTGACCCTAATTCGACATCAGGCTACCTGGTACCTAGCTATTACGTGTTCGCTCAAAATCAGGTCGATGCCAACAAAATTTTCAAACGCACCGTAAATGCCAGCCATGAAGTGAATGCACTAAGCGTAGCCAACAAACGCGTAGATGTAGCCACCTTCAACACCGAAGCCATGCAACGCCTGACAACCACCAACCCCGACAAAGCGGCTGATCTGAAAATCATCTGGACGTCGCCCCTGATACCTGCTGACCCCATAGTCTGGCGCAAAAATTTGCCTGACGCAACCAAGCAAACCATTAATGAATTCCTGACTAGCTATGGTGACACTCCCAAAGAAATGGCAGTGCTGAACGGCCTGTTGTGGGGAAAATTTCAACCATCCAACAACGACCAATTACTCCCCATACGCCAGCTAGAAATGTTCAAGCTACGCAGTCAGCTTGATACCGACAGCACACTCAGTGATGCGGAAAAAGACCAGAGACGCCTAGAAATTGACGCCGCTTTGGCCACGTTGGATGCACGCATGGCCGAACTGGATAAACAAGTAGCCAGCACCCACTAAGCAATGGCAATGACAACAACTGTTAGCACACCTAGACCCTATATTGCTGCCAAACGGCCCTGGTATCACTGGCTAGGCTGGGTGTTGCTGGCCATTATTCTGGCCTGGTCATGGAAAGGTGCCGAGATGAACCCCGCCATGCTGTGGCGTGATGCCGACAACATGAGGGTGTTTTTAGCGGACTTTTTCCCACCTGACTTTCGCCACTGGCGCCACTACCTGTCCGAAATGCTGATTACGGTGCAAATCGCCGTATGGGGCACGGTACTAGCCATTATCTGCTCTATCCCTTTAGGCATTTTATCGTCAGAAAACATTACGCCCTGGTGGCTATGCCAACCGGTACGCCGCCTGATGGATGCCTGTCGGTCCATCAATGAAATGGTCTTTGCCATGCTGTTTGTGGTCGCTGTCGGATTAGGACCATTTGCGGGTGTCATGGCCTTATTCATAGGAACAACGGGAGTACTGGCCAAGCTATTTGCCGAAGCCGTAGAAGCCATAGAGAACGGCCCCGTCGAAGGCGTTAGGGCCACAGGTTCTAGCGCTTTGCAAGAAGTCATTTACGGCGTCATCCCTCAAGTGCTGCCCTTATGGATTTCATATGCCTTATATCGCTTTGAATCCAATGTACGTTCAGCCACGGTGGTGGGCATGGTAGGTGCAGGCGGTATAGGAGTCACCTTGTGGGAGGCCATACGTGGCTTCCAGATGGCACAGACCAGCGCCATCCTGATCATCATTATTGTGGTCGTTAGCGCGATAGACATCGTGTCGCAGCGGCTACGCAAACTGTTTATCTAATCGGTGATCTTCAAATCATGCACTCTGTAATTTACGTTTTATCTGCAATGGAGCAACAATGACAACAGCGCAAGAGGTGGCCGCCATCACGGTCGCCCAACGCCAACACTGGATGCAAATACTGGCACGGGCGGGACAACAATTACACCCGTTTGCTCAAGCCTTGCGTCAACAGCCCTATCAATGCATACGTCCAGCCGAAATAGGCATGGTCATGGTACGTGGGCGCACTGGTGGCAGCGGCGCCCCCTTTAATTTGGGCGAAATGACAGTAACCCGCTGTGTGATTCAGTTAGATCATGGCCAACATGGCCACAGCTATGTCGCCGGGCGGGATAAAGAACATGCCGAACTGGCGGCTCTGGCCGATGCACACTTACAAAGCTCACAACACCGGCACTGGATGGACGCCTTGATTACACCGCTGGCACAACGGCAAAATGCCGAACGAGCCAGTCGTGACGCCGCCAGCGCAGCCACCCAGGTGGAATTTGTCACCTTGGTCCGAGGAGAAGACTAATGCACAACCAGACCCTAAGCCCCGCATTTTCTGACCCAGTCAGCGCCACCCAGGAAGTATTCCGCATAGCCCTAAGTGCGCTAGCAGAGCCCGGCACCCTACAACAACTTACCCAAGCTCCTGCATTGGCTGACCTGGCGCCAGCCACTTACGCCTTGTGTTTAAGCCTACTGGACAGTGACACACCATTGTGGCTGGCACCCTCGTTGGACTCACCAACGCTACGCACCAACCTTGCCTTTCATTGCGGTTGTCCCATAGTCAATGACCGCAAGCTAGCCGCTTTTGCCTTGTTGACGGCAGAGGAACTGCATGATTTGAATGACTTCCATCCTGGCAGCGATAGCGATCCCGATCAGTCTTGCACCCTGCTAATCCAGCTAAACAGCCTGGATGCTTGCGCCCAACAAACCTTGCAAGGCCCTGGAATTTTGCACCAGCGTGAAGTACGCATACCGGTAGGCCCCGCCTTCTGGACCCAACGACGTCAGCATCGCTTTCCACAAGGCCTGGACGTTTTCTTCACCGCCAACCAGCACATCATGGGCTTGCCACGCAGCACCCACGTCATATTTTCTGATCAAAGGACACTATAAATGTACGTAGCCGTTAAGGGTGGCGAACAAGCCATAGACCAAGCGCACGCGTTGTTGGCGCGCAAACGACGCGGCGACACCTCGACACCCGAATTGACCGTAGCGCAAATACAGCAACAAATGCCTATGGCCACAGCACGTGTGATGGCTGAAGGCGCTTTATTTGATGAAGAGCTGGCAGCCCTGGCGCTGAAACAAGCTGCTGGCGACCTGACTGAAGCTATTTTTCTAGTCCGCGCATATCGCACCACGCTACCACGTTTTATGGCAAGTACAGCAGTACTAACAGAAGATATGGCCTTAGAACGTAGAATTTCGGCGACGTTTAAAGACCTACCTGGCGGCCAACGTCTAGGGGCCACCTTTGATTACACCCACAGGTTGTTGGATTTCTCATTGCTTGAACAAGGTGAAAATCCAGTAGGCAACACAATTGCAGAAGTTGTCACTGACAAAACACCTACGGCCTGCCCCCGTGTGGTTGATATGCTAGCTCAAGAAGGCTTGCTGCCCCACGAGGAAGAGAACGGCCAGCCTGTACCCGACATTACCCGCGAACCCCTCAACTTCCCTAGCCATCGCGCCCAACGTCTACAAGCCTTGGCCCGTGGCGACGAAGGTTTCCTGATGGCCTTGGCATATTCCACGCAACGTGGCTATGGCCGAAACCACCCCTTTGCTGGAGAAATTCGCATAGGCAGTGTAGAGGTCTGGATAGAACCCGAGGAACTGAATTTCTCTGTCCCCCTAGGTGATATCGAACTGACCGAATGCGAAATGATCAACCAGTTCGTAGGCAACGCCCAACAACCACCACAATTTACACGCGGCTACGGCCTGGCCTTTGGCAACGCCGAACGTAAAGCGATGGCTATGGCCCTAGTGGATCGCGCCCTGCGTGCTGATGAATACCAAGAAGACATCATATCGCCCGCCCAACAAGAAGAATTCGTCCTTATGCACTGTGACAGCGTCGAAGCCTCTGGCTTTGTGTCTCACTTGAAATTACCGCACTACGTGGACTTTCAATCTGAACTGGATTTACTACGTACGCTACGCCGTACTCATAGCAGCAATATCGCCACTACCCAGGAGCCTAGCCATGTCTAATCACGCACAGCACCAGGGCACCACAGGGTATAACTTTGCCTATCTTGACGAACAAACCAAACGCAGTCTACGCCGCGGCTTACTAAAAGCGGTAGCGATTCCTGGCTACCAAGTTCCCTTTGGCGGAAGGGAAATGCCACTCCCCTATGGCTGGGGGACTGGTGGTATACAAGTCACCGCCGCCATCCTGGGGCGCCAGGACGTACTAAAAGTAATTGATCAAGGCGCGGACGACACCACCAACGCCGTTTCCATACGTCGTTTCTTTACCCGCACAGCAGGCGTCAAAACCACTTGGCGTACCAACGAAGCCACCATCATACAAACCCGCCATCGGATCCCAGAAACTCCGTTACAAGCCGGCCAAATCATGGTGTATCAGGTACCTATACCGGAACCGCTGCGTTTTATCGAACCATCTGACTCAGAAACCCGCAACATGCACGCCCTGAACGATTACGGCGTCATGCACGTCAAGCTCTATGAAGACATCGCACGCTATGGTTATATTGCGACGGCCTACGCCTACCCCGTCATGGTGGCAGACCGCTACGTCATGGACCCCTCTCCCATACCTAAGTTCGACAACCCCAAACTGCACATGAGCCCCGCTCTGATGTTATTTGGTGCTGGGCGTGAAAAACGCCTATATGCCGTACCGCCTTACACCCAGGTTCATAGTCTGGACTTCGAAGACCACCCTTTTCAGATACCTACCTGGGAGCAGAACTGCGTTTTCTGCAACAGCGATAGTTCGTATTTGGATGAACTGATCGTCGATGACCACGGCACCCGTCAATACGTGTGTTCCGACACTGACTACTGCACACAGCGCTGCGCGCAACAAGAGGCCCACTGATGAATCCACTACTTAGCGTACGTGACCTGGGGCTGCTGTACGGACCAGAAAAAGGCTGCCAGAACGTGTCTTTCGACTTATACCCCGGCGAAGTGCTGGGCATCGTCGGTGAGTCGGGCTCAGGAAAATCAACCTTGCTAAGCGCCCTTTCCGGTCGAAATAGACCCGATAACGGTAGCGTTCACTACCGTGACAAACACGACCGGATCATTGATATCTACCAGTCCAGTGACGCCTGCAGGCGCACCCTGCTGCGCACAGAATGGGGTTTCGTTGAACAAACCGCCCGTGATGGCCTGCGTATGAATGTGTCCGCTGGTGCCAATATCGGCGAGCGCCTGATGGCACAAGGCGTGCGCCATTATGGCGAATTACGCCAGGCCGGCATGGAATGGTTGCAGCAGGTAGAAATAGACCCACTACGTATAGACGACCTACCAAGAACCTTTTCTGGCGGTATGCAGCAAAGACTACAAATTGCGCGAAATCTGGTGTCCCAGCCCCGGTTAATTTTTATGGATGAACCCACTGGCGGGCTGGATGTGTCAGTACAAGCCAACCTGCTGGACTTACTTAGAGGGCTAGTACGCGAACTACAACTGGCAGTCGTGATTGTTACCCATGACCTAGCCGTAGCTCGCCTATTGGCAGACCGCTTAATGGTAATGCATAGATCCCGAGTGGTGGAAACCGGCTTAACCGACCAGGTACTGGACGACCCTCACCATGCTTATAGCCAGCTTTTAGTCTCGTCAGTACTACAACCTTAAGGGAAACACCATGCAAGCCATTATGGAAGTTCAAAGCCTGGATAAAACATTCACCCTACACCAGCAACAAGGGGTGACTCTGGATGTATTACATGACATCAACTTTTCCGTCATTCCGGGCGAATGCCTGGTATTGCATGGCCAATCGGGCGCTGGAAAGTCAACGCTGCTACGCACACTGTACGGCAATTACCTTCCCAGCCGGGGCAGCATACGCCTTCGTCACCAAGGCACAACTCTAGAAATGGTAGGTGCGGAGCCTCGCCAGACGTTGGCGGTACGCCGCTGGACTTTAGGCTATGTAAGCCAGTTTTTACGCGTTATCCCTCGTGTTAGTTGCCTGAACGTGGTTATGGAGCCCGCCCTAGACCGTGGTATTAGCAAAGCCCTGGCTCAAGAGCGAGCGGCTACTTTGCTACAACGCCTAAGTATTCCCGAGCGACTATGGGATTTGGCTCCAGGTACGTTCTCGGGTGGCGAACAACAGCGAGTCAACATTGCACGTAGCTTTATCGCCCCCTGGCCCATGCTGTTGCTGGACGAACCTACCGCCTCGCTAGATGCAGCTAATCGGCAAGTGGTACTGGAGTTAATTACCGAGGCGAAAGCCGCAGGCAGCGGACTGATTGCCATTTCCCATGATAGCGAGACGCGCGATGCCATCGCCGATCACTATATTGACTTAAGCGCCAAGGAAACTCACCATGCTTGCTGAACAAATTTTCACCAATGCTCGCGTAGTCACAGCTGACTATGATTTTTTAGGCACTGTCGTTGTGCGCGATGGCCTGATCAGCGACATCAGCAGCAACACTTGCCGCTTGCCACATGCCCAGAACTTGGATGGTGACTACTTAATGCCTGGGTTTGTTGAGTTACATACCGACAACCTAGAAAAGTACATGAATCCACGTCCGGGCGTAGACTGGCCACCCCAATCTGCCGTGCTGGCACACGATGCGCAAATTGTCTCTGCAGGGATCACCACCGTCTTCGATGCCTTATCCATAGGCGATGTGAACCCAAAAGGCGAACGCATGCGCCAATTACCCATCATGCTAAACGCCATTAGCCAGGCCGAGCAGCGCGGTGAAACTCGCGCCGAACACCGCCTGCACCTGCGTTGCGAACTTAGCCAGGAAAAAACTCTGGATATGTTCCACGAGCTAGTAGAGGATCCTTTAGTGCAGCTGGTTTCGGTTATGGACCATTCACCAGGGCAGCGCCAATTTGTAAAGCTAGAAAAATATCGTCAGTACTACCAAGGAAAATACCATTTCAATGACCAGGAAATGGAAGACTTCATAGACCAACACCTGGAAAACTCCAGTAAATATAGCCATCCCTATCGCATGGCTATCGTACAGGCCTGTCAGGAAAAAGGCTTAGCCATTGCCAGCCATGATGATGCCACCGAAGCCCATGCGCGTGAGTCAGCAGAGTTAGGCATGAGCATTGCTGAATTCCCCACCACGGTGGCTGCCGCTGAGCTTAGTCATAATTTGGGTTTGAAAATTTTAATGGGGGCACCCAATATTGTGCGAGGTGGTTCACACTCAGGCAACGTAGCCGCCCACGAACTTGCCCAACAAGGCGTATTGGATATTTTGTCCAGCGACTACTACCCAGCCAGCCTATTGCAAGCGGCTCGCTTACTTAGTGAAAACGATCTAAATCATAGCTTGGCCCAGGCAGTGGCAAAAATCAGCCTGACACCGGCTCGTGCTGCGGGTCTTGATGACAGGGGCGAAATCCGAATTGGCCTGCGTGCTGACCTGGTACGAGTACAGCCCACCAGCCAACAGTTTATGGTCAAACACGTGTGGCGTGGCGGCGTAAGGGTATTTTAATGTCAGGCAGATTACTGTACGTTATAGGCCCATCAGGGGCGGGTAAAGACACGGTATTGCAAGGAGTAAAAGACCAATTAGGTACTAAAATCCATATTGCACCCCGCACCATTACCCGCCCCTGCGATACCAACGAACGCCATGCTATCGGCGTAAGTCACGCCCAGTTTCTGGCTTTAGAGAATCAAGGACACTTTGCTTTAGCCTGGCGCGCCAACCATTTAGCATATGGCATCAGCCAAGATATTAACTTGTGGCTAGCCAGCGGCGTGGACGTATTGGTCAATGGTTCACGTGCCTATTTGCCCCAGGCTCGTTTGCTTTTTCCTGACTTGATACCCGTTTTATTACAGGTGCAGGCAGACGAGTTACGTCAACGGCTACAGAGGCGCGGCCGTGAAAATTCACAACAAATTAATGCTCGTATGCAGCGCAACGCCACACTTCTGGACCTACCCCATGCGCATCAAGGGTCTCCCCTAGTCCTTATTGATAACACAGGGCCGGTAAAATACGCAGTCAGGGCCTTGTGCCAGCTACTGGAACCGCCACACTGGCAAACTCTGGCAACAGAACCACAACACATCAGAGCATGAAACTACGTTTATTAGGGACAGGCAATGCAGCCCAAGTACCTGTTTATAACTGTGACTGTACTGCCTGCCAACGTGCCAAAGCGATCACTACCTACAGACGCGGGCCATGTTCTGCCTTAATCGAATGCGGCGAACAACGCTGGCTGATAGATTCAGGACTAACCGATTTGGCCGAACGCTTTCCGGCTGGCAGCTTAAACGGTATTTTTCAAACCCACTATCATGCTGATCATGTTCAGGGCTTATTACATCTGCGTTGGGGCAAAGGTAATCGTCTACCCGTTCTAGGGCCACAAGACAACGAAGGCTTTGCCGACCTATACCGCCATCCGGGCATATTGGACTTTTCTCGTCAGCTTAAACCTGGCGAAATTATTGAGCTGGGGGATATGCAGGTTGTGGCGCTACCACTGATCCACTCCAAACCCACACTAGGATATTTGTTCTGTGCTCAAGGGAAACACATCGCGTACTTAACTGACACAGTAGGCTTACCAGCAAGCACTATCACCAAACTAAAACAACACCCCCTAGATCTGGTAGTACTAGACTGCTCATTTCCACCCTGCTCCGACACGCCACGCAATCATAATGATTTAAACCTTGCGCTGGAAACTCTGGACCATCTACAACCCCAACGTTCTGTGTTGACCCATATAGGTCATGATTTTGACTGTTGGCTGATGCAAGCAGGCAATAACTTGCCCGAACACGTTGAAATAGGATGGGACAACAGTGTTTACGATATCAATTAATTAGCCCTGCCCCACGCAACCGCAACTATCTAGAATGCAAGTCACTTTAGTTGCTGATTCATGGCGTAATTTGTTATATAGTGTTTCATGTGCAAACGTTTAGGTGCATACTTAAACACTCTTACACATTCGAACCAGGAGAGCCAGGTTACAGGCCCCAACACTACCTATGCTCGCCAGTAGTCATAATCATTTTCTTGTTGTTCTTTCCGTTGCTGTAGCCATATTGGCTTCCTATACCGCACTGGATATGGCTGGTCGGATTAACTCCACACAAGGTCGCACAACCAATTACTGGTTGGTGGGCGGTGCATGCGCGATGGGTATGGGAATATGGTCCATGCACTTTATTGGCATGCTGGCCTTCAGTTTACCCATACCGGTAGGTTACGACCCCACCATCACTATCATTTCCTTGCTGATTGCCATCGCTTCATCAGCATTTGCACTCTGGATGGTCGGTCAAAAAACCTTGCCATGGAAACGCTTAATTGGCGGCGCCATGTTATTAGGCGCAGGCATAGTCAGCATGCATTACACAGGCATGGCTGCCATGAAAATGACACCTGCCATACGGTACATACCATCGCTGCTAACACTTTCAATTATTGTTGCTATTTTGGCATCAGGCGCAGCCCTATGGATGGCATTTCACCTACGGCGCCACTCAGTCCGTGTACGTTTATTGCGCGCTGCAGCTGCTGTCGTGATGGGCTTCAGCATAATCGGTATGCACTACACCGGTATGGCCGCTGCAGAATTCCCCATAGGCAGCATTAGCCGTGCTGCAGGCAGCGGCGCCACCTCTGGCTGGCTAGCTTTGGTCGTCATCATTACCACCCTGGCCGTACTTGCCTTGGCACTGATTATTTCAGTGCTGGACTTACGCTTGCATATGGGTGAAGCTACGGTAACGTCATTGGCCGCCGAAAACGAAGAGCTTACCTACCTAGCCTTACACGACAACCTGACCCGCCTACCCAACCGCCTGTTATTGGAAGATCGTCTAAATCGAGCGATACAAAACGCTAAGCGCGATCACCGCAGCTTCGCGGTTATGTTTCTAGATCTGGATGGATTCAAACTAATCAATGACAGCTATGGCCACGCTGTAGGTGATCAACTTTTGACTGGCGTGGCTCAACGTCTATCAGCCACCATACGTGCTCAAGATACCTTAGCCCGATTGGGCGGGGACGAATTTGTAGTAGTGGCCTACATTAAACACCCTTCAGATGCCGCAATACTTGCTAAAAAAATATTGGCAGCAATGGAGCCTATTTTTAACTTCGCCAACCATGACATAAAAGTATCAACCAGCATAGGTATAGCGCTATACCCCGAAGATGGCGAGCATCCTGACGACCTATTACAAAACGCCGATACCGCTATGTATCACGCCAAAGCAATGGGGCGTAATACCTACAGCTATTTTTCTGCATCAGCTAACCCACAGGCTCAAACACAGCTACAACTTATACAAGATCTACGTACTGCTATAAAAAATCAGCAATTAGTTCTGCATTATCAACCTAAGTTTGCCGCCCATGATGGCCCGCTTATCGGCGTAGAAGCCCTATTACGCTGGGATCATCCCATCCGTGGAATGATCGCACCCCATGATTTCATACCGCTAGCCGAAAAAACCGGGCTAATTAACCCTATCGGTATATGGGTACTTAACCAGGCTTGCAAACAACTTAGGCTATGGCAAGATGATGGCCATACCATTCCTACAGTAGCCGTAAACTTATCCGCATTACAGTTCCATCAGGCTGATCTGTTAACCGTTGCCAGCAATGCACTAAATAGTCATGCCCTAACCGCCGACTGCCTAATATTGGAAATCAGTGAGTCCACAGTAATGGCCGACCAAGACGCCAGCATGCGCATATTACAGCCACTGCGTGACATGGGCATCAGTATTTCTATCAGTCATTTCGGCACTGGATACTCCAACCTGTTACAGCTTAAACAACTACCCATCCAAGAGCTGAAAATTGACCGTGAACTAATACAAGGCCTAGATCATAATAACGACAATGCCGCAGTCATCACCGCTATCGTTGCCATAGGACACGCATTAAACTTGCGTATAGTGGCTGAAGGTATAGAAACCTCAAAACAACTCGAGCTACTGGCTTCATCAGGCTGCGATGTCCTGCAAGGGTTCTTGCTGGGCCACCCTATGCCACCTGCGCAGCTATTTAAAGGAATACCATGACCAATCTTGCTATGTTCCCCATCACTAAAAAATGGCCTGCTTCGCACCCAGAGCGTATCCAGTTGTACTCGCTGCCTACACCCAATGGTGTCAAAGTATCAATTATGCTGGAAGAGACGGGTCTACCTTACGAACCGCACCGGGTTAGCTTTGACACACAAGACCAGATGAGTCCCGAATTCCTGTCGCTGAATCCCAATAACAAAATCCCAGCGATCTTGGATCCTAACGGCCCAGGCGGCAAGCCCCTAGCCCTGTTCGAGTCGGGGGCCATCCTGGTGTATTTAGCTGAAAAAACCGGCAAATTTCTACCTAACGATCCTGCCCTGCGCTATGAAACCCTACAATGGCTAATGTTTCAAATGGGCGGCGTAGGCCCCATGTTTGGTCAAGTAGGTTTCTTTCACAAATACGCTGGCAAGGAATTTGAAGACAAACGACCACGCGACCGTTATGTCACTGAGTCACGACGTTTGCTAGGAGTATTAGACCAACATTTAGCCAAGCGCCAATGGATGGTAGGTGAGCAATACACCATCGCCGATATGGCCATATTGCCCTGGGTGCGTAATTTGGTGAACTTCTACGAAGCAGGTGATCTGGTCGGTTATTCAGACTTTCAGAACGTAGCTCGCGTACTGGCTAGCTTTGTCGCCCGTCCAGCAGTTGTCAAAGGTTTAACGATTCCTTTATAACCTGACGCTATCCAACTGTTGGATATCACGACGGCGCCACCACAACAGCCACAAGCCGGGCAAAGCAATACATACGGTAAGCACAAAGAACCCAGGCCATCCTAAGGTCTCGACCAAAGGCGGAGTGAATGGCCCTGCCAGGTAGGTTCTGCCTACCGCTGACAAGGCCGACAACAAAGCGAACTGTGTGGCTGAAAACTCTTGTTTACACAACGCCATTAACAAGGCCACGAAAGCTGCCGTGCCCAAACCGCCACACAAGTTTTCCAAGCCCACCACCAAGGTCATGGAATACAGATGGGCTGGAGTCACCGCCAACACCCAATACCCAAAATTAGACACCGCCTGCAACAGGCCAAACAGCATTAACGAACGGTATAAGCCTATGCGCGCCATAAAAACGCCGCCAGCCAATGCGCCAATAATGGTGGCAGCCAAGCCAAATACTTTATTGACCGTACCAACCTCGGTGGCACTGAAACCCACACCACGTAATAAAAATGTGGTCGACAAAGCGCCGGCAAACGCATCGCCAAGTTTGTATAAAACAATAAGCAACAATATGGACCAGGCACCTGGTCGTTTGAAGAATTCCAGCAGGGGTTCGACCACAGCAATGGCCAGTGTTCGTGGCGGTCGACTAATGACTTCGGGTTCAGGGGCCAGCACGGTAGCTACCGCACACAGCAGCATAAAGCCGCCCATTAGAAAATACGTATTGTGCCAACCCAACCATTGATCGGCCAACACCAAGGCCAAGCCACCAGACACTATCATGGCTAGGCGATAGCCCAGCACTTTCACCGCCGCCCCAGCAGCCCTTTCGTTCTGACGTAAAACATCCGTGCTGTAGGCATCAAAGGCAATGTCTTGAGTTGCTGATAAAAATGCGACTAAAACTGCCAGCGCTGCCAATATCAACAGATTGTGTTCAGGGGTATATAAACCCATAGCGGCAATTGAGGCCGCCAACAATACTTGAGTAAAAAATATCCAGCTGCGTCTACGCCCCAAAAACGGCGGTGCATACCTGTCTACCAGCGGTGCCCATAAAAACTTCAGGGTATAGGCCGTACCCACCAGAGTCAGAAAACCTATGTTTTGCAGCGACACCCCCGACAACGTGGCCCAGGCCTGCAGAGTGCCTCCGGTTAACGCCAAAGGCAATCCACTGGCAAAGCCCAATACCAATAATGGTATTACACGTGGGCTGGCATAAACACGACGATATGAGGTGATAGCTGGCCTTTTAAAAATTAATAAGGGGATTTGAACCGATATACCGCCAGCGTACTACGCCAATTGGGTAATAACTTTACTTCCTTACGATCATTAAACGTAGCCAGGTCAGTAATGTGCAAACCCAAGGTAGACGCTAGCTCTTGGAAATCTTTCAGCGTACACAAATGAATATTAGGTGTGTCGTACCACTGGTACGGCATCTCGCCAGTCACCGGCATGCGCCCCGCCAATATAGACCAGCCATGCGGCCAATAACCAAAATTTGGGAAAGATACGATGCCAAAACTGGCAACCCTAGCCATTTCACGCAAGATGTGTTCAGTATTATGCATGGACTGCAAGGTACGTGACAGCACTACGGTATCGAACTGCTGATCGTCAAACAAGGCCAGGCCTTCTTCCAGATTCTGCTGTATCACCTGCACCCCTAGTCTGGCACAGGCAACCACTTTCTGATCATTCAATTCCACCCCGGCACCCACCACATTTTTATGATCGCGCAAGTACGCCAGCAAGGTGCCATCACCACAACCCAAGTCCAGCACACGGCTGCCAGGCTGTATCCAACTAGCAATACGTATCAGGTCAGGCCGTACGGCTTCGACCGGCACGGTAGCAACGGTAGTTTTCACGCCAGTACTCCTGTAGTTTGGCGACGCTCGCCCAAATTTAGCTTGGTAGCTATTTGGTCGTAATACCCTTGGACCACAGCGTGATAACGCGAGTCGCCCAAAAGAAAAGCATCATGTCCATGAGGCGCATCGATCTCGGCGTAGGTAACTGGCAATTGATTTTTCAGTAGAGCCTTAACGATTTCGCGGGACCTCGCAGGCGGAAAACGCCAATCAGTACTGAATGACACCAATAAAAAATTGGCTTTTACGTCTTGTAGTGCACGGGCCAGATCACCGCCATGATTACGCGAAGGGTCAAAGTAATCCAGGGCTCGGGTGGTCAGCAAATACGTATTGGCATCAAAGTAGGTAGAGAACTTTTCGCCCTGATAACGTAAATAGGATTCAACCTCAAACTCCACGCCATAGCCATAATGAAATTCACCATTATCGGCTGGTGCGCGCTGAGTGCGCCCAAACTTAGCTGCCATGTCGTCATCGGACAAGTAGGTAATATGCCCCACCATACGCGCCACAGACAGTCCGTGTTTGGGTACCGTATTGTGGGCGTAGTAATTACCACCGTGAAACTCAGGGTCGGAAATAATAGACCGGCGCGCCACTTCATTAAAACCGATATTTTGCGCAGATAAACGTGGCGTGCTGGCAATAACTATGCAATGTCCAACACGCTCTGGACAGGTAATGGCCCAACTTAAGGCTTGCATACCCCCCAGCGACCCTCCCATAACGGCGGCAAAGGTATCTATGCCTAAGTAATCGGCCAGTCTGGCCTGAGCCTGCACCCAGTCCTCGACCGTTAACATGGGAAAAGCTGCCCCCCAGGGCTTGCCTGTGTCTGGATGGAGACTAGCAGGTCCAGTAGAGCCAAAACACGATCCAATGTTATTGACACCAATGACGAAGAATCGGTCTGTATCTACAGCCTTGCCTGGGCCCACCATATTGTCCCACCAGCCGATATCTTTAGAGTTTTCGGCCGATATGCCTGCAACATGATGCGAGGCATTTAAGGCATGGCAGACAAGCACAGCATTATTGCGCTGAGCATTAAGCTGACCATAAGTCTCTACGGCTAGTGTGTAGCTAGACAGCACTTGTCCGCTGGCTAATTTCAATGGCTGCGTGAACTCAATAAACTGAGGCTCAACAACACCTACCGAACCGGTAGGGGCCACAAAAGAATTGGAATTGGAGATATCACCCATAGGGACCCCTTTAGCTGTATTTGTGAGGCGCCCGCAAGCAGATCAAGCAAATCGGCGCGATGAACTGATCATTTTATCATTGTCTGGAACAAACTTAATTTGTAGTGATTTTCAGTGAGCCAAAGAACTCATCAGCTTGCTCTGTGGGGAATGTTGAGGCACTTGCGCTAACCAGCCCTTGAATCAAGGCGTCCTGGGTCAACCAAACGGTGGCGCGTAAGCGCACTGGACCGCTGGGCACCTGCCCGTCCACCTGAAAATGTTGACCAGATTGCGGCAGCGGCTCAGGAGCGGGTTGCCCCATGTTTTGATACAAAGAGCGTATTGCCGCTACCATTAAGTCTTGTCGTACCACGGAGTCATCGCGTAAACCTGGTGGCAACGTTGCATAACCCACTGCAAACACAGCGTCTGCCACGGTAGCTGAGGTCAAACTAAAAACCAGCTCTTGGCCGACAAAATTCAGGTTACGCTGTTGTGCTAGTGGTTTATCTGGGAAATACGCACTGACTTCACCGGTACCCAATGTTACGGTACGCCAGTTATAGTCTGGTGAACACCCCAACAGCATGACAGACATAAACAACATGGTAAAAATACGCACAACATACTCCTAAGCTGCCGCCTATTCGGCTCAGGTAAAATCAAACCCGATAACGACTTTCAAAAAGATACCCAGCAATGACCCCTAGTGAACAACGCCTAACCTTACTAAGCCAACACCCTTCTGCGCTTAAGGGCATATTGCGGGGCATAGAAAAAGAAGGCTTACGGGTCAATCTGCAAGGCAAGCTAGCCGCTACACCCCACCCCACAACGTTGGGTTCGGCCTTGACCAATCACCGCATTACCACTGACTACGCCGAAGCGCTGCTAGAACTGATTACCGGAACCCACGCCAGTACGGATAGCCTGCTGCAAGAACTACACAACACCCATCAATTTGTTGCACAACACTTACCCAACGAATTGATATGGAATCAGTCCATGCCCGCCACACTACCACCTGAAGCCGATATCGCCATAGGCTGGTATGGTCATTCTAATACGGGGATGCTCAAGCATGTGTACCGCCGCGGCCTAGCCGAACGTTATGGCAAAGCGATGCAATGCATCGCTGGCGTGCACTATAACTTCTCCATCCCTGACCTATTGTGGGATGCTCTAGGTGCGGAAGGCATATCCCTGGACGATCAGCGTTCTAAAGGCTATATGGCCTTAATACGCAACTTCATGCGTTATTCTTGGTTATTAATGTATTTATTTGGTGCTTCACCGGCGGTATCCAAGGACTTTGTACGTGACCTGCCACATTCTCTGGATACGCTTAGCCAAGACACCATGTATTTACCTTGGGCCACCAGCCTACGCATGAGCGACATAGGCTACCAAAATAAAGCCCAATCCGAGCTCCAGCTATGCTACAACGATCTTGAAACCTTTCTGACACGTATGCACAAGGCAGTAACAACTCCTTGGCCTGACTACGCTGCCATTGGTACGCATCGCAACGGTGAATGGATACAGCTAAACACCAACATCCTGCAAATTGAAAACGAGTACTATTCCAATATACGCCCCAAACGCACCACTGGCCGCTGTCAACGCCCAGCCACGGCGTTGGCTGAACTGGGCATACAGTATGTGGAAGTACGCTGCCTGGACATAGATCCCTTTAGCCCT
Organism: Alcaligenaceae bacterium; assembly: GCA_013416485.1. Taxonomy (GTDB): domain Bacteria; phylum Pseudomonadota; class Gammaproteobacteria; order Burkholderiales; family Burkholderiaceae_B; genus JAGOAJ01. Next base: position 151,474 of record JACCEO010000005.1, on the reverse strand, counting down.
GTGGGCATATCAGCAGACACCAGCCGATTTCTAGATACTTTCTTGCTATTTTGTGCAGCTGACCCCAGTCGCTTGTTCCCCCGCAATGGCTACTGCCAAGACAGCCGTGACAACTTTGACTTGGTAGTAAGCCAAGGCCGCAAGCCTGGCCTAACCCTAATCAATGCCAACGAAACAGTCACACTACACGATTGGGCCACAGAACTTACAGAGCGCATGGCTCCTTACGCTACGCTGTTGGACCAAGCCTATGGCGGTTCGGCACACAGCCAAGCCTTGGCCGTACAACAGGCCAAAGTCCAAGATAGTAATCTGACCCCTTCGGCCCGCCTGCTACGCGAGTTACAGGAACAGAACATAGAACTACACGACTACACCTTGCAGCAAAGTGCACAACACCGAGATGCCTTGTTAAATGCACCGTTCAGCTCGGCACTCACTAAGGAATACGAGCAGCTCGCGCTAGCATCACTGGCGGCACAAAAGGAATTGGAAGATAGCGACACGATCGATTTTTCCAGCTATGTGAAAAAGTACCATGCGGCATTAAAGCCAATATAAGATCAGTTGGCTTTTTGTCTGGTGCGCCCGGCAGGAATCGAACCTGCATCTAGAGCTTCGGAGGCTCTTATTCTATCCATTGAACTACGGGCGCAAGGGTCATAATTGTAGCGCGTTTATTCAAAGCGTTTTTTATGCACTCAACATGCCAAAACTTGGCTTAAACTATTTAAGTAACAAGCACCATGCAATGAAGCTGTAGTCCCGCTATAATCAGCCATTGCGACAGGCGCATTGCGGCCTTGTGCTCTTTATAGTTAGCGCAAACCTATATAAAAACTGGCTTTGGCACCCTCTGGCCAGGAAAACGCAGGATTCAACCATGAATAATACTGAAAGCAACGTCCCAGAGACCCACAATGAATACGAAGAAGGTCTAATAAAAACACCAAAGCAGTTAATTATTACGGTGCTATTGGCGTTTATTATTCCTATTGCCATTATCGTAATGCTGGTGAATATGGTATCTAACTCCTCGCTTATGGGCGCAGGTGCTGATGCTTACAACTCAGAAGCCATAGCTGCTCGTATCAAGCCTGTTGCTAACTTCAAGTTGGTAGATTCCACAGCCGAAAAAGTCAGTAAAACAGGCCAACAGGTCTATGAATCCACCTGTGTAGCCTGTCACACCAGTGGCGTAGCGAACGCGCCTAAAATTGGTGATAGCGCTGCCTGGGCTCCTTACATACAAGCAGGCTACGAAAGCCTAATCAAAAACGCTCTGAACGGTGTAGGTGCTATGCCTGCACGTGGTGGCAACCCCTCGCTTAGCGACTTGGAAGTCGAACGCGCAGTGGTGTATATCACCAATCAGTCTGGTGCTAGCTTCCCTGAACCCACTGAAGCCGCCGAAGGCGCTGACGCACCAGTTGCTGCACCAGCCGCCGCTGCCGAAACAGCACCTGCAGCCTCCGAAACCGCTGCTGCACCTACTCCAGAACCAGCAGCACCTGCTGCTACGCCTGAAGCCGCTCCGGCCGCTGTGGCTGCCACTGTTGATCCTGCTGGTGAGAAACTATACAAAACCGTGTGTTTTGTATGTCACGATAGCGGTGTCGCTGGTGCACCCAAACAGGGCGATAAAGACGCCTGGGCTCCATTTGTAGCCACTGGCAATGAAACTATGCTGGCTAATGCGATCAAAGGCGTAGGTGCCATGCCACCACGTGGTGGCTCACAAGCCACTGACGAAGAACTAAGCGATGCCATCAACTACATGATGAATGCCATTAAATAATTAGTAATCAACTGGCGACACATTGGGGCTGGGCTTCCAAGCCCAAGCCCAGCTGCACACGCCGTTGCAACCAAGGACTAGGCCGGTAACGCATATCATTGGTAATACGCTGCATCGCCACCAAGATTTCCAGCACAAGGTCAGCACCCAAGGCATTACCCATAGATAATGGCCCACCCGATGGGTAACCCAGACCTAAAGACACCGCTAAATCAATATCTACCGGACTGGCTATGGTCTGCTGGGCAATATCGCTAGCCACATTAATAATAGTAGCGACCATACGCTGGCCAATAAAACCTGCCGAATCGTTAATCACTGACACTGGTGTGTTGTCATTTGCTAGCAAAGCATGCGCCGCATCACGCCATTGCGGCTGGGTAGCCACTGAACACATCAGCACCCTGCGCTGCCCCTGCCTTAAACCAAAAAAAGTATCTAACGCCAAAGTACGCTTGCCATCAAGTTTATGCTCTGCCACAACACTAGCCACATCCTTCCCATAAGGTGTGATCAGTATCAGCGCATCATCAGGTGGCGTCACCGATGTTACTACCTGAGCCCCTAAGGACTTCAATAAGATAGCGGCACGCTGATGACCCACAACATGGTAGGGAGCCAACCATACCGTCAAGCCTAGGGGCAAAGCTGGTACGGAGGGTTCAGTAGGTACTTGTTTCTTACCATCAAGATAACGATAAAAACCCTCGCCTGTTTTCCGGCCCAGCATTTGGCCTGCGTTGCGTACTGCAGTAATGGGTGATGGTCGAAAACGCGGCTCGTCGTAGAATTGCTGATAAATCGTTTCCATCACGGGATGTGAGACATCCAGTGCAGTTAAATCCAGTAATTCAAATGGCCCCATGCGAAAGCCTGCTTGCTCACGCATAATGGCATCGACTTGATAAAACGGCGCAACGTTTTCTTGCGCCGTTTTCAGGCCTTCAATATTCATACCGCGCCCGGCATGATTAACAATAAAACCTGGCATGTCTTTGGCCCTGACAGGCGTATGACCCAACTGCCGTGCCAGTGCCATCAGGGCATCCCCTACCGCAGGGTCAGTGCGTAGACCATCAATTATTTCCACTACCTTCATTAACGGCACTGGATTGAAAAAATGATAGCCGACAACACGCTCGGGGTGTTGGCAGCCCTGGGCAATCGCAGTAATTGATAAGGACGAGGTGTTGGACGCCAACACACAGTCGTTAGATACTATGGCTTCTAGGTCAGCAAACACACTGCGTTTAACATCCAGACGTTCGACAACGGCCTCTATCACCAAATCAGCCACGCTCATGGCAGTCAAAGCAGCACAGGGCTGTATGCGCTCAAGGGATGCCTTGGCATCAAGCGAGGTGATTTTATTTTTTTCTATCAAGCGGCCCCAGATGTTTTTTAATTCATCGCGTGCCGCTATTACCGCGTCAGCATTCAGATCAAACAGCAGAACCTTTAAGCCTGCTTGAGCAGCAATCTGTGCAATACCACGCCCCATCGCGCCTGCGCCCACAACACCGATAGTCGTAATGCGTTTCATGGGATTAGCTCTGGCGTTCCAGATGACGTTTGATTTGCTCGTCTGACCAGCCCAAGCGGTCACGTAGGACTTGTTGGGTATGCTCACCCAGCAAAGGCGCTGCATGCAAAGCCACTACCGGAGTATCAGAAAACTTCAGTGGACTAGCCGCCACCGGCGCTACTCCGGCTATGCTGTGTGGCAGATTTTTCCACATACCACGCGCCTGAACCTGCGGGTTCTGATACACCTGTTCGATGTTGTTAATAGGACCGGCTGGCACGCCCGCACGTTCTAAGGCCTCTAGCCAGTAATCGCGGCTCTGAGTTTTCATGGCTTCGACTAGCATGGGTACTAAGGCATCCCTATGAATCACGCGATTGGAATTGGTGCCAAACCTAACATCATCGGCCAAGCCTGGATGCTCTATGACTTTGCAATAAGCACGAAACTGAGTATCGTTACCTACAGCCACAATCAAGTGGCCATCAGCTGCGGCAAACACCTGGTAAGGCACCAGGTTTTGGTGGGCATTTCCAGCTCGTTGGGGCGCAGTACCAGAAGCCATGTAATTCAAGTTCTGGTTTGCCAGCATAGCAACCTGACAATCTAGCAATGCCATATCAATATGCTGACCTAAACCACTGCGTCCACGCTCGTGCAGCGCTGCCAATATGCCCACTGTGGCGTACATGCCGGTCATCAGGTCAGCTACGGCCACTCCCGCTTTTTGGGGACCACCGCCAGGTAAGTCATCGCGCTCACCAGTGATGCTCATGAGCCCACCCATGCCTTGTATCATGAAGTCATAACCTGGGCGTTTGGCATAGGGACCATCTTGTCCAAAGCCAGTAATCGAGCAGTAAATCAAGGCCGGGTTTACTTCCTTCATACTTTGGTAATCTAAACCGTACTTGCTTAAACCACCCACTTTGAAGTTTTCAACCAAAATATCGCATTGCTGCGCCAGTTCGCGGATGATATCTGCCCCTCCTGGGGAAGCGATATCTATGGCCACTGACTGTTTATTACGGTTGGCCGAAGCATAGTAAGCCGCTTCGCTGGTGTCTTCGCCTTGCTGATCTTTAATATAAGGAGGCCCCCAGCCACGTGTATCATCGCCATTTCCAGGCCGTTCAATTTTTATGACTTCAGCGCCTAGGTCAGCCAAATTCTGAGTACACCAAGGACCAGCCAAAACACGGGTAAGGTCCAAAACACGAATCCCTGTCAGCGGGGCGGGACGTAGCGACATGGCAGCAGCCTCTTATTCAACAAATGGATAAACCCCTATTTTGCCTTATCCCGTGCTGCTGTGCTCCCCCCCAGATCAATATCCCGCCCTCAGATCACAATCATAAAAAAAGCACCACGGTAAAAGATGAGCTGGCTCCCTAAAAGTCAGCATCTTTTTTGACTGAAAGCCAGCCGTTCTGTCATTAAATGTTGCAGCACAGCAACCCTTATCCTTACCAAAGACAAACACTAGGGTAAACCCTTGATGCCATCTAGGGTTTACCCTATACTAGACATATCAGTCTTACAACAATTAACGGGGTGATCAACATGACAGGTATTTTCTTGAACCAATACGGACATTTCAATGATTCGCTTGAGCGTGATTTGATGCTACGTAGCTTGGGTAACGGGGAAACCGTGTCTATCACTGCTGCGTTGAAATCCATAGCGTCAGGCTTGAAAAAAGTAGTATGGGCGACTGCCCGCTACATCAAGGAAGTGAACCGCGCCTTAAATGAAGCGCGTGCGCGTGACGCAAAAATGTGCGGCGCTCAGTGGTAAGACACCACTATCCTGCGTGTAAGTAGCAGGTATGTCAGTACACAAACCCACCACACTAGGTGGGTTTTTTATTTCTTACCCAATAAGCCTTTCAGCATATCCAAGCGCTCTTTAGGACTAAGTGCCTTAGTCGCAGGATCTTCCTGAATGCCAGGCTGAGCCAAACCCATTTCCACGATAAAACGAGACTGTTCACGCACAAGATCTTCACGTGCCCGGCGACGCTTTTTACACCAGGTCAGATGCAAACTACGCTGCGCACGAGTAATACCCACATACATCAGGCGCCTTTCTTCTTGGATGCGTAGGTTTAGTGCGTGAGCAGCAGCATCTACGTCCAAGTCCTCTTCGTCGCGCCCCATATGGGGCAATAAGCCCTCTTCAACACCAATTAAATAGACATGGGGATACTCTAGCCCTTTAGATGCATGCAGGGTAGACAGTTTGACGGCATCGGGTTCTTCTTCATCACCCCGTTCCAGCATGGTGATCAAGGCGACGTGTTGCACCAGTTGCATCACATTCATGCCATCTTCCTCTGCCTTGCGCTTCAACCACGAAATCAGTTCGAGTACATTTTGCCAACGGTTTTGAGCAGGCCGCTCTTCTAGGGTGTCGTACAAATAACGTTCATATTGAATCACCCCCACCAAGTCATCCAAAATTGCACCTGCACTATCCGTCATGGCACCATCAACACCTACGGTGGCCTCACCCAGCAAAGCAATACCAGGCAGCCCCAGAGCTCCCCCCCTTGCGCGATCTTTGCCATCGGCCCGAGTTTGTATACGCTGAATAAACTCACCAAAAGTCTGTAAAGCTTCAAGCTGACGGGGCGCCAGAAGATCAGTAGCCCCGATCTCGAAGATAGCAGCAAATAAAGACATTTGCTGTGTAGCAGCAAATTGACCTAAAGCCTGTAAAGTAGACTGCCCTATGCCGCGACGTGGTGTAGTGACAGCGCGTATGAAAGCGGGGTCATCATCATCGTTGGCAATCAAGCGCAAATAGGCCAGGATATCGCGCACTTCGGCCTTGTCGAAAAAACTTTGGCCACCTGAAATTGTGTAGGGTATACGCAAATTACGCAATGCTTGCTCTAGCACTCTAGCTTGTTGGTTACTACGATACAAAACCGCAAAATCTCGCCATTCAGCCTGACGCTCGAAGCGCGCTGCCGACAAACGCACTGCTATGGACTCGGCTTCGGCCAGATCAGTGTCCATAGGGGTGACCTGTATGGCTTCACCTACGCCCAGATCAGACCAGAGCTTTTTATCAAACAGATTGGGGTTATGCCCTATGACGTGGTTAGCCGCTGCCAATATGCGCTGCACCGACCGATAGTTTTGTTCTAATTTGATCACCTTTAGAGCGGGGTAATCTGTGGTCAGCTTAGCCAGGTTTTCAACGGTAGCTCCACGCCAAGCATAAATTGCCTGGTCATCATCGCCCACTGCTGTAAACATTGCCCTGTCACCCACCAGCCACTGCACCAGTCTGTACTGGCATAAGTTGGTGTCTTGGTACTCATCAACCAATAAATACTGCACCCTAGCCTGCCAGCGCTGCCTTACTTCAAGATTCGTTTCCATCAACAATGCAGGTAAGCGGATTAGGTCATCGAAATCGACCGCTTGGTAGGCCTCTAATGTAGCGCTGTAGCTGCGATACACCCGTGCCGCCTCAATGTCGCTGGCTGAGTTAACGCTACGCTCTGCAGCATCAGCGTCCATAAGGTTATTTTTCCACAAAGAAATGGTTTGCTGCACACTACGCAGACGCGCTTTATCTGTGGTGGCCAGCAGCTCTTGAATAATCGCTAATGCGTCATTCGAATCTAAAATAGAGAACTGCGGCTTTAAGCCGACATGCGTCGCTTCTTCGCGTAAAAATCGCAAACCCAGCGAATGAAACGTGCTGATACTTAGCCCTTTGGCAAGTTTTGCATCGACCAGCTTCTTTAAGCGGTCATTCATTTCGCGCGCTGCTTTATTGGTAAAGGTCAGAGCCACTACTTGACGCCCTGAATATCCGCACTCCCTGAGTAGATACGCGATTTTCTGGGTAATGACACTGGTCTTGCCACTGCCAGCCCCCGCCAATACCAGACAAGGGCCATCCAGATATAAAACGGCCTGCCTTTGCATGGCATTCAAGTGACTGGCCACAGTATGACCGTGAGACAAGTTCAAGAGCAGTTTCCTAGATTTCTAGAGGGTCAACTTCCAGGCTATAGCGCACCCTGGATTTACGAGCCAGTGCAGGTAGTGCGGCCGACCATACGGTTAGAAAAGCATGCAATGCCGGGCGACTAGCACTTTCTAATAGCAATTGAGCACGCTCTACGTTGGCCACCCTGACCACCCGCAAGGGCACAGGATCATATAGAGTAACAGCTGAAGACGTGGGATAGGCTGCCGGATCCTGTTCAGCCAACGTCTTGACTTGCTGAAGAAAATCAATGGTGACTGCTAATTCACGTGCCTCAGCTACTAACAACGCCTGATAGGCATAAGGTGGTAGCCCTACGGCTTTACGCTCGGCCAGACCATATTCTGCAAAGCCATGATAATTGTGCTTGATCAACGCCTGGTATACCGGCTGCTCGGGGTAGTCAGTCTGGATGATAACCTCGCCACCTTGTGCATGCCTACCCGCCCTGCCCGCTACCTGCATCAACTGAGCGAACAAACGTTCAGGTGCCCGGAAGTCCTGAGCAAACAACATGGCATCAGCATTTAACACACCCACCAGCCCTAAATTCGCAAAGTCATGACCCTTGGCCACCATTTGCGTACCAACCAGAAAGTCAATTTCGCCATTATGGACCTGCGCAAATAACTTAGCTGCACTGCCTTTAAGGCGAGTACTGTCGGCATCGATACGTGCAATACGAGCCGTGGGAAACAGTTCTGCCAAATGTTCTTCTATGCGTTGAGTACCTCGCCCCATAGGCTTCAGGTCTTGATCACCACAATCTGGGCAAGCACGTGGGGGACGCGCCTGATAGCCGCAATGGTGGCATTGCAAATAATTACGCCATCCACCAGCACGATGCAACACGGTATACGCCGTACAGCGCGTACATTGACTAACCCATCCACACGACGAGCAGTTAAGCACTGGTGCATATCCACGTCGATTTAGAAAAATCAATGATTGTTCGCCACGATCCAGACGCTCACCCAAAGCTTTCAGCAATTGGGGAGAAAAGCCCTCTTCTAATTTAAGGCGACGGGTGTCTACTAAGCGCACCCTTGGGAGCTCTACGCTGCTGGCCCGTTGTGTAAGCGAATAACGTAAGTAATGACCGCGCTGCGCATGATTCCAAGTTTCCAGGGATGGTGTGGCTGAACCTAACACCACAGGTATATCCCGGTCCCGCCCCCGCCATACTGCCAAATCCCGTGCCGAATAACGCAAGCCTTCTTGTTGCTTGTAAGATGTGTCGTGCTCTTCGTCAATAATAATCAGGCCTAGCTCTGGGATAGGTGCAAAAATCGCTAGACGGGTCCCTAATAGCACCCGCGCTTGCCCTCGGCTTATGCTTAACCAAGCACGTAAACGCTCGCCTTCGGATAAACCACTGTGCATGACTGCCAGCGCACTTGTGCCTGCCAGGCCAGCTAAACGCGACCGTAACGACAGCTCCAGTTGTGGTGTCAGATTAATTTCCGGAACTAAAAATAAGACTTGTTTTCCCTGTTCAAGAACCTGCCTGGCTGCCTGGATATACACTTCCGTTTTACCGCTACCCGTTACTCCGTGGAGCAATACGGTTTTGTGGTGTGTTAGTGCAGCTATCCCTGCAGCGGCTGCGGCTTGCTCGGGATTAAGCTCGTGGGGAGTAGCCACCTGGACCACGGTTTTGGCGGTTTTGGCACGCTTATCCAACCTTGCGACAGGCCCCCCTTCTGAGCGCTTGCCGTTATACGCTGACAACTTACGTAAACTGGAAGGCAAAGCCGGCAACATCACCTCGCCCAAAGGACGCTGATAATACTGCGCTGCGAAGGAAGCCAGTCGTAACCAATCGGCAGGCATAGGTGGCGTATCGTCCAGGACCTGCAAGATAGATTTGACCAAATTAGATGCTACCCCCGGTGTATCCACGATCTGCAACACTATGCCGATCAGCTTACGCGGCCCAAACGGCACAACTACCCGTGTACCCGGCTCCAAGGGCTGGTGCCAGCGGTAATCGAAACTACCCTGCAAAGGCACATCCAGAGCGACACGGACCCAGACAACTGTCGCAAAAGTTTGCGATGCATCTAGATCTACATGGTGACAGGATGAGCTGGAATCAGGCATTAATACTTCAAGTGAAATCTGGCTGTGAGCTGGTAAGCCCCACCATTAGGTAGTTTAAGGAAAACTTTCAACAGCCTGTGGATAACTTTGGGGAGAACTAGAATAACAACTTTGATAAAGTCAACACTATTAAATGTATTTAATTGTTAGATTAATACAAATAGAAAATTAAACCCATATATTTCAATGGCTTATAAAAATCAAGAACAATACATGCTGTGTGCATAACCAGCCAACTCTATGTGCAAAATATTGTGCACAACCTTGTAATACAAGCAAAAACTAATGTCTAAATTGAACCTAAAAGTACCTATTTTGTGCTATAGGAACTAAATGGTAAGGGCATTTATCGTGGCGTAAAAGCGCACAAGGGCGTTATGCAATAACGCCCTTGTATTACGTAGTTGCTACACCTTAAGCGTGTTTAGCACGGCTGTAGCTATGGACTTCGTCGACCAGAACGCTTACCGCCTCTGGGGGGGTAAACTGCGAAATGCCATGCCCTAAGTTAAAGACGTGGCCACCGCTATTGACTTGCCCGAAGTCATCAATGACACGACGGGCTTCTTTACGTATTGCGGCCTCACCACCAAACAAGGCCATAGGGTCAAGGTTACCCTGCAAAGCGACACTATCGCCCAAGCGTTGACGTACTTGTGCCAAGTTGACAGTCCAATCCAGGCCTACGGCATCACAGCCTATGGCAGCAATGTCTTCTATCCATTGGCCACCACCCTTGGTAAATACGACCACAGGTATCTTATGACCATTATGTTCACGTATCAGACCATCAACCACTTTGCGGGTGTAAGCCAATGAGAACTCTTGGAACATGCCATCGGCCAGCACACCGCCCCAACTATCAAAGATCATAAGCGCCTGGGCACCCGCAAGCACCTGCTGATTCAGGTATTGCAAGGTAGCCTGAGCATTGACCTCGAGGATATGGTGCAGCAAGTCTGGGCGACTATAGAGCATGCCCTTGATGTGACGATAGTCTTTAGAGCCTTGGCCCTCGACCATGTAACACCCAATGGTCCAAGGGCTACCGGCAAAACCTATTAAGGGTACTTTACCGTCCAGTTCTTGGCGTATTAAGCTGACCGCATCAAATACGTACTGCAGCTTGGCCATATCGGGCACCACAAGTTTGCGTACGTCATCTTCGTGACGCAAAGGATGTGCAAACTTAGGCCCTTCACCATGTACAAAATCTAAACCCAAGCCCATAGCATCGGGTACAGTCAGAATATCTGAAAACAATATGGCAGCATCTAAGTCAAAACGACGCAAAGGCTGCAGCGTAACTTCACAGGCATACTCACGGTTAGTCGCTAAGCCCATGAAAGAACCTGCCTGTGCACGCGTTTCCTTGTATTCAGGCAGATAACGCCCCGCCTGGCGCATTAACCAAAGCGGGGTATAGGGAACGGGCTCTCGCATCAGCGAACGCAGGAAAATATCATTTTTCAAAGTAGGTACAGACACGGCATTCCTTATTCTAAGACCCATGATTTTAACCGTCTTGGGGATGTTTTGGGTAATACCCATGTCTATAGAAATTGGGGTCGATTTGATGCTTTTTTATCAGTGCCCAAAAAGCACGTCTATGCTTCTGGGCTGAGCGCGCTGCCATCGCTATATTGCCTTCGTGCCTGACTAAAGATGCCTTAAGATACGCCCTTTCGAAACGCTCAATAAGCTTTCCTTTAGCCATATGAAACGACACCTTCCCACCTGTAGCACAACGAGTTGCCGATGCCACAGCAAAGGCTTCGATCTCGGCGCCGCTGTGGTCCAATATTGATTCGTACATGACATCTGTATTTATTAAGTCAGTCTGATCCAACACTGCCCCGTTCTGCTTAACCGCGCTATACCTGTAACTGTCTTCTGCCACGATCTGGGCTGGGCTACTCAAATGAGGCACAGGGTAGCGATTCAAGCTGACCACCCGTTCCAGCCGTACACGTAACTCTTCTACACACAAGGGCGCCCGAATAAAGTCACAAACCCCAGACTCGTATAGATCATCGACTGCCGCTGCTTTCAGGTCACGTGCCAGTACCAGCACAGGTGTACGTAATACGCCAGCAGCTGCCGCCAAAGCGGTACGCGCCCACGCTAGATTCTGAGGACTAACCGGTAGTACACAGGCATGAAAAGATCGTAGTTCCGCTGCAGCATCTAGTAATAGTTCGACGGTATGGTCTGCCCTACCCAACGCCTGAGCGCTAAATTCGTGCAAATACAAACGACCATTGGCATGCACACCCAACCAAGGATCCACCCATTCCTGATGTTTAGCACTAGTGAAAATAGCACAATCAAGACGTTCCCTCATAACAACTCCTTTTTTAACATTTATTGTCTTTTGTTTTAAGTTGTTACTAGAGTATTCCATGCATTGAAATACGGCTATGGGCGAAATCCATTACACGGAAACTACGTAGATAAAAATTGCAATTTGTATAATTAAAAGTAGAGTAAAAATCTAATAAAAACAGGGAGGTTTCTATATATACTCAATAAAAACAAATAATTACAAAGAAACAATAATTCGGTCTTTTAGTATAAAACTCGTTATTTCAAACGTGACATCTTCAACATTTTGAAATTTGACAGTAAATTATCTTTACGCTAGCACTTAAGCTTTTACAGCTAACTAGAATAAAAAAGGCACCCCTAAGGGTGCCTTTATCCTGCCAAACTTTACAGTATCGGATATAAATACCCGTTATATAAATTAATGGCGACGTCCACTTACGTCACGGAACTTGCGTGCTGCCAATGCTTGTGCTGCCAACATCGCAAGCTCGGCTTCGACAACAGCAATGTCTGTCTTGTCTTTGGCGTTAGCCAAAGCAGCTTCAGCTTTTTTATGAGCTTCCAGTGCTTTAACCTCATCCAGATCTTCAGCGCGAATCGCAGTATCGGAAAGAACCGTTACCGTGCCAGGCTGAACCTCTAGAATACCACCAGCAACAAAGATGGAGACCTCGGTATCATCGGCCATAACAATCTTGACCGAACCGGGACGTATCCGGGAAATCAAAGGGGTGTGACCAGGCAATATGCCTAGTTCACCTGATTCACCTGGCAAGGTAACGAACTTCGCCTCGCCGGTGAAAATTGACTCCTCGGCACTGACCACGTCAATTTGCAGATTGGCCATAATGTGTCCTTATTACAGTGTCTTAGCTTTTTCGATGGCTTCGTCGATAGAACCAACCATGTAGAAAGCTTGCTCTGGAAGAGCATCGCACTCGCCATCAACAATCATTTTGAAACCGCGCAGTGTTTCAGCCAAAGGCACGTATTTACCAGGTGAGCCGGTAAATACTTCTGCCACGTGGAAAGGCTGGGACAGGAAGCGCTGGATTTTACGGGCACGTGCTACGGCCTGTTTGTCTTCTGGGGACAGTTCGTCCATACCCAGAATAGCGATAATGTCACGCAGTTCTTTGTAGCGCTGCAAAATTTGCTGCACACCACGGGCAACCAGGTAATGCTCTTCGCCAACAATTTGTGGATCCAATTGACGGCTGGAGGAGTCCAGTGGGTCAACGGCTGGGTAAATACCCAACGCGGCGATATCACGAGACAACACAACGGTGGAGTCCAAGTGTTGGAAAGTAGTAGCTGGCGACGGATCAGTCAAGTCATCCGCAGGAACGTAAACGGCCTGTATGGATGTAATTGAACCTGTTTTAGTCGAGGTAATACGTTCTTGCAGCTTACCCATCTCTTCGGCCAGAGTAGGCTGATAACCCACAGCGGATGGCATACGACCCAGCAGCGCCGATACTTCGGTTCCAGCCAAAGTGTAGCGATAGATGTTATCTACGAAGAACAGGATGTCACGACCTTCGTCACGGAACTTTTCCGCCATAGTCAAACCGGACAGCGCAACACGCAAACGGTTACCTGGTGGCTCGTTCATCTGACCGAAGACCATAGCTACTTTGGACTCTTGGAGGTTATCCAGTTGAATAACACCTGCTTCTGCCATTTCGTGGTAGAAGTCGTTACCCTCACGAGTACGCTCACCCACACCAGCAAACACGGACAAGCCGCTGTGTGCTTTAGCGATGTTATTAATCAGTTCAAGCATGTTGACGGTTTTACCGACACCAGCGCCACCGAACAGACCCACTTTACCGCCTTTAGCAAAGGGGCAAACCAAGTCAATAACCTTAATGCCAGTTTCCAACAGCTCAACTGAAGGAGACAGTTCGTCAAACTTAGGGGCTTCTTGGTGAATTTCGCGAACTTCGTCGCTAAGAATAGGGCCACGCTCGTCGATAGGACGACCCAGCACGTCCATAATACGACCCAAGGTGCCTACACCTACTGGTACGGATATGGCTGCGCCAGTGTTACCGACTTCCATACCACGACGCAAACCGTCGCTGGAACCCATGGCAATCGTGCGAACGATGCCGTCACCAAGCTGTTGCTGAACTTCGAAGGTCAGACCTTGTTCGGCAAATGCCGAACTGGTATCGACTAACTTCAAAGCATCATAAATTTTTGGGATGCTGTCGCGGGGGAACTGAATATCCACCACGGCGCCGATGCACTGAACGATGGTACCGTTGCTCATGTTTAGTCCTTGCTAAATAACTTTGACGGGATTGCCTTGCTGTAACTGCTTAAACAGCGGCAGCTCCCCCCACGATTTCTGAAATCTCTTTGGTAATAGCGGCTTGACGAGTTTTGTTATAAACCAGTTCAAGTTCGCCGATGACTTTAAGGGCGTTGTCCGAAGCGGCTTTCATGGCCACCATACGCGCCGATTGTTCGGACGCCATGTTTTCGGCAACTGCCTGGTACACCAGACCCTCTACGTAGCGCAGTAGCAAATCGTCAATAACTGACTTTGCATCCGGCTCGTAGATATAGTCCCAACCATAGTCGCCATTAGCAACTACTGATTGATCTTCCGCAGCACTTTCACTTGCTGTTTGGAAAGGGTCAGACAAATTTTTATTAGGTAAAGGCAACAACCGAATAAATGTCGGTTCTTGTCTCATCGTGTTAACGAAACGATTCGTCGCCACATAAACAGCATCGATCTTACCGTTAACAAAATCATCCAGTTGCACTTTGATTGCACCAATTAGACGATCAAGCTCTGGCTGATCACCCAACTGCACTTCTTGTGAAACCAAATTAGCCCCGATACGGCCCAAGGTTCCAGCACCTTTGTTACCAAATGCCGTAGCTTGTACCTTGATGCCTTGCTGCTCGAATTCTTTGAGCTTAGAAAGCACCAAACGCAATATGTTGGTATTCAGACCACCGCACAGCCCTTTGTCAGTAGTGACAACCACTACGCCAACCGCTGTTACCGAGTCGCGTTCCAACATGTAAGGATGCGTATAGTCAGGATGCGCCTGCATTAAGTGGGCGGCGATCTGACGCACCTTAGTCGCATAGGGACGGCCTGCACGCATTCTTTCTTGCGCTTTGCGCATTTTAGATGCTGCAACCATCTCCATAGCTTTTGTGATCTTGCTCGTGTTTTGCACGCTCTTGATCTTGGTTCGAATTTCCTTAATTCCGGCCATCGCTCATTCCTGAAAGGGCGTTATAGTGGAGTTGTACAAGCCAACCCCACCGTACGTATGGATACTGAAGACTTGCTTCATCACCCTAAACAGTTAATTTAAAAAGCACCGTGCTTTTTAAATTCTTGTATGGCTGTTACCAATTCTGCTTCGCCATCCTTGGACAGTTCTTTGCTGGCTTCTATGCCTTGAACTAACGCCTCGTGTTTGGACTTGAGGTAATCCTTGAATGCTTTTTCAAAAGGAAGTATCTGTTCGACCTCAAGGTCATCCATGTAGCCGTTATTCACAGCGAACAAAGTGACGGCTTGTTCCCAAACTTGCAAAGGCTGGTACTGAGGCTGTTTGAGCAGTTCGACCACACGAGTACCACGTTCCAATTGGCGACGTGTTGCGTCATCCAGGTCAGAAGCGAACTGGGCAAACGCTGCCAACTCACGATACTGAGCCAAGTCGGTACGAATACCACCAGACATTTTCTTGATAACTTTGGTCTGCGCTGCACCACCAACTCGGGATACCGAAATACCCGCGTTAATCGCTGGACGAACACCAGCGTTAAACAAGTCAGTTTCCAAGAAAATTTGCCCGTCAGTAATAGAAATTACGTTTGTGGGAACAAATGCAGAAACGTCACCTGCCTGAGTTTCAATGATAGGCAATGCCGTCAGTGAACCTGTTTTGCCTTTGACTTCACCTTTGGTGAATTTCTCGACGTAATCTTCGTTGACGCGAGCAGCACGTTCTAGCAAACGCGAGTGCAGGTAAAAAACGTCACCTGGATAAGCTTCGCGGCCTGGTGGGCGACGCAGCAACAAAGATACCTGACGATAAGCCCAAGCTTGTTTGGTCAAGTCATCGTAAACGATCAGAGCGTCTTCACCGCGGTCGCGGAAATATTCACCCATAGTGCAGCCCGAGTACGCAGACAAGTACTGCATAGCAGCCGAATCAGACGCCGCAGCGGCAACAACAATTGTGTATTCCAACGCGCCGTGCTCTTCGAGCTTACGTACTACGTTAGCAATGGTAGAAGCTTTCTGACCAATAGCTACGTAAACGCAGGTAACGCCATTGCCTTTCTGTGCAATGATGGTATCAACAGCTACAGCCGTTTTACCAGTTTGGCGGTCACCAATAATCAGTTCGCGCTGACCGCGACCGATAGGTACCATAGCGTCAATAGCTTTAGTACCCGTTTGCAAAGGCTGCGAAACGGATTGACGATCAATTACCCCAGGAGCTACTTTTTCGATGATATCGAAAGCTTTGGCATTGATAGGGCCTTTGCCGTCAATAGGCACACCCAGCGCGTCAACAACACGACCGCGCAGTTCGGGGCCTACGGGTACTTCAAGAATACGACCTGTTGTTTTAACAGGGTCGCCTTCAGAAACGCCAGTGTAATCACCCAGAATAACCGCACCTACGGAATCACGCTCAAGGTTGAGCGCCAAACCGAAGACGTTATTTGGGAATTCAAGCATTTCGCCTTGCATCACATCGGATAAACCGTGGATGCGGGTAATACCGTCGGTCACGGAAACAACCGTGCCTTGCGTGCGAACGTCGGTGGACGCGCCTAAGCCTTCAATGCGGCTTTTTAGCAGTTCGCTGATCTCTGACGGGTTAAGTTGCATGTTCAGACTCCTGGAATCCTGTTATCTGGCCTGCCCTTAGGCAGCCAGCGTGTCGCGCATGCGGGCCAACTGGGCCTGCACAGAAGTGTCTAGTACTTGGTCGCCAACGATCACACGCACACCGCCGATTAAGCTGGAATCAACGGTGACAGCGGGCTTCAGTTTGAGGCCAAACTTTTTTTCCAGCCCAAGTAATAGTTCCTGCAGCTGTTGATCAGTCAGCGGGAAAGCGCTGGTGATTTCAGCCAACGCAGTACCTTCGTGCTGGTTTTTCAAGGCTTCAAATTGCTGGGCAATCTGTGGCAACAACAAAATACGGTCATTGCTTATCAGCAATTCAATAAAATTACGCGCCTGCGCCGAAAGCGGTGTTTTGACTAGCGACTCGAACAACTGAATACGCTGTTGCATATTCAGTCGCGGATCGGTCAACGCTTCGCGCACGTCGTCATGACTTGCCACATGGGCAAGTTCAGACACCAAACCTGACCACGACGCCAAACCTGCCTGGTCGTCGCGGGCCGCAGCAAACAACGCTTCGGCGTAGGGTCTGGCAATAGTCGATAGTTCAGCCATGGCCTGCCCTGAGTTTAAAGTTGTGCCTTAAGCTGATCTAACAGCTGGGCGTGTGCCTGAGCGTCAACTTCACGCTGAAGGATCTGTTCGGCACCTTTGACCGCCAAAATAGCAACATCGGCACGTAAGCTTTCACGTACACGCTGCGCTTCTTGAGCGGCGTCTTGTTGAGCCTGAGCAATAATGCGGGCTTTTTCGGCCTCGGCATCACGGCGGGCTTCATCCATAAGCATGGCGGCCTGTTTATCTATGTCGGCCATGCGTGCATGGGTTTCCGTTTTTGCAGAAGCTTCAATCAGACTGATGCGCGCCTGAGCCTGGGCCAGATCGGCTTTGCCCTTATCGGCAGCCGCAAGGCCGTCAGCAATTTTTTGACGGCGATCATCCATTGCTTTTGTAAGAGGTGGCCATACGAATTTCATCGTAAACCAGCCCAATACAAAAAACACGATCATCTGAAAAAAGAGAGTCGCGTTTAAATTCACGGTCGTTTCCCTTTAATACCAACCTGACCACACAGCAATACTGCATGGCACGGCTATGTTCAAGCCACAGACCAGCACCCTAAGGTCTGGCTGCGGCGGCTTAACCCGCCGTAGCGGGCTGTTGCTTACCCGACAAACGGATTGGCAAACGCAAACAACATGGCGATACCAACACCGATCAGGAATGCAGCGTCAATCAGACCAGCCAACAAGAACATTTTTGTCTGCAAAGCGTTCATCAGTTCAGGCTGACGAGCGGAAGCTTCTAGGTATTTACCACCCATGATGGCAATACCAATACATGCGCCGATAGCGCCAAGACCAATAATAATACCGCAAGCCAGAGCAACGAAAGCAACGTTGGTCATAACAACTCCTTGGTTAATAACCGTGTAATCAAAAAGTCAAAAAAACTGCTTTGCAAGAAGGACCTTGCACCCCGGCCAGGCATAAGCACCCGGACCGAAAAGGATTAATGGCTTTCGTGAGACTGCCCGACGTAAACGAGGGTAAGCATCATGAAAATAAAAGCCTGTAGCAACACAATCAGTATGTGGAAAATAGCCCACACCGATCCTGCCAGCACATGCCCTACACCCAAGCCTAGACTTGAGCCATTAAATCCGGTCCATGCGCCGCCCAGCAAGGCAATCAGCATGAAAATCAATTCGCCAGCAAACATGTTGCCGAACAACCGCATGCCCAGTGAGACCGACTTAGCGGCGTACTCGATGCAGTTCAATAAAAAGTTAAATGGTGCTAGAACCAAACCTGCTAAGCCAGGTGCGCTAAATGGCGACACAAACAAGCTTTTAATGAAACCGAATGGGTTTTTGATTTTGATGCTGTAGTAGAACATCAAGAGCAACACACCCAAGGACATACCCATAGGTATATTCAGGTCAGCAGTAGGCAAAATACGATGGTAATACAGGACATCGCCGTGTTCGGCGCCCAACCCAGTTACTTTCAGTATCCAGGGTAGTAAGTCAACCGGCAACAAGTCCAGCGTGTTCATCAATATGATCCACATGAACACGGTCAGTGCCAGTGGCGATACAAATCGACGGGTTACTTCGTCTGGAATAATGCTACGCGCCTGGTCTTCGACCATGCCCACCAGCATTTCAACGGACATCTGAAAACGGCCAGGCACACCAGAAGTAGCAGCCTTAGCAGCACGCCAAAGTACGAAAACGACGATCAAGCCCATTAGCATGGACCAGAACAACGAGTCGTAGTTAACGATGTTGAAATCGGCGACTTCAGTTTGCTTGGCACCGATGTTATTCAGGTGAACCAGGTGATGCTGAATGTAGTCAGACTGTGGCGAAATATCACTGGCAGCCATCGGTATCCTTATCCTGTTATCGAAATGCGGGCACTAGGCCCGCGGGCAATACATTAAAAAAACTACGGCAACTTGCGAAACAACAGCAGTAGCACATAGCCTTTCAGAACTCCGACCAAACCAAGCAGCAACGCAGGCCATACTAGCCATTCGTGCCCATACCAGGCCGCCAGAGCGAGAACAACCACTGCTGTACCCAGCTTAAACGCCTCGCCTACAAAAAACGTAAACGGGCTTGATTTTGCCGGGCCAAAAAAACCAAACAACAAACGCATGGCAAACAATGCATTTGGAACAAAATAGGCTGCGGCGCCAATGAATGCGGAAATAGCTGCCGCACTACCTGACACCAAGCCGCTCAATAAAACCACCACAAACGCGACGATTGCCTGAGCAATGATGACACGTACCAAACCATGACTAGCACGACGCATGATCATCATGCGTTCGTGATCGGTTAATACCAACCTTCGGTCCGCATCGTCTCCCGCGTCGGTTAAACCTACGCCAGGGATATCTTCATTACTACTTAAATTCTTCCCGAGGTCGGACTGAGTTCCCGCAGTGCCGCCACTAGGCCGATACTGCTGATTCATGGCAAAAGTCCGGAGGTGTTTTATATAGAGCTAACTTCAAGCCCGTAGAGTATAGCGTTATTTTTTACTAGATAGCAAATCGACCGACAAAAGTCGGCCAATTTACTAAAAAACTGATTACTGATGCTTGAACTCAGGCTTGCGTTTTTCTACAAAAGCTTTCATACCTTCTTTTTGATCGTCGGTAGAGAACAAGGCGTGGAAGTTACGGCGTTCGAACATCAGGCTTTCGTTCAAGTTGCTTTCGTAAGCCGCGTTGACGCATTCTTTGGCCATAATGACGGACGGCAGCGACATCGAAGCAATGATAGTAGCGGCTTCCATGGCTTCGTCCATCAAGCGCTCTTGGGGAACGACTCGCGACACCAAACCAGCACGTTCGGCCTCATCAGCATCCATCATGCGAGCAGTCAAGATTAAATCCATCGCTTTGGCTTTGCTGACGGCACGCGGCAAACGTTGGGTCCCACCATAGCCGGGGATAACACCCAATTTAATTTCAGGCTGCCCAAAACGAGCGCTATCAGCAGCAATAATGAAGTCACACTGCATCGCCAGCTCGCAACCACCGCCCAAGGCATAGCCTGACACAGCTGCAATTACAGGTTTACGTATACGCTTTAATGACTCCCAGTTACCGCCCAGGTAATCCTGCTTATAAACGTCCATGTAATTCCAACCCTGCATAGCGGAGATGTCTGCCCCCGCTGCAAACGCCTTTTCACTGCCAGTCAAAACCATAGCACCGATAGCATCGTCAGCATCAAAGGCGCGCATGGCCTCGGCTAGCTGATCGATAACTTCGTTGCTAAGGGCATTCAGAGCTTTGGGCCGATTCAATGTGAGCAAAGCCACACGACCACGCACTTCGGTTAGCACTAAAGGTTCAGACATTCATTTCTCCTGGTTGCGAAGTAAAATACGAAAATGGAAAACAAAACAATACTTTACACGGTGACGCCGTCAGACCCTTCGGGCCACCGACTTAGCGTGCAGTTGCACATACCGCAGCCCGACCCACAAGGTCAGGCTTTATTCCTACCCGCTTGGATACCTGGCAGCTATCTTATTCGAGATTTCTCACGCCAAGTAGAGTCCATACAAGCCTGCTCAGGAAAACGCACCATTGCGGTCACAAAAACAGGCAATCATACTTGGCAATGTGCGCCTTGCACAGGCCCATTAACCGTAGACTATACCGTGTATGCGTGGGATCTTTCTGTGCGTAGTGCCCACGTTGACGAGACACACGCATTTTTTAACGGAACCAGTGTGTTCCTAGGCGTGCAGGGCCAAACCGAAACCGCCTGCATGCTATTGCTTACCCCCCCTCCCCACACCACTGACTGGAAGGTGTATACGAGCCTGCCGGAAGCCAACCAGCACCCACAAGCCGCAACACGCCACGGCTTTGGCATGTATCAGGCCCCTGACTATGACGCCCTGATAGACCACCCTGTAGAAATGGGTACACCACAAGTGATCAGCTTTCACGCCGGCGGCGCACTGCACGAAATGGTATTTACTGGCGTTGCCCCTAACCTAGACCTGGAGCGTATAGCGGCTGACACTCAAAAAATTTGTGCTACTCAGATTGCTTTTTTTGAACCGGACACCCAGCGCCCTCCATTTCTTGATGCTTCGGATCGTTATGTATTCATGACGATGGTGACAGGTGATAGCTACGGGGGCCTAGAACACCGTGCATCAACAGCACTTATGGCGTCACGCAGTGACCTGCCAGTGAATAGCCCAGCCGCCACGGATACCTCTGCCGATGCAGGCTACCAAAGCTTTTTAGGCCTAGTCAGCCACGAATACTTCCACACCTGGAACGTAAAACGCATTAAGCCTGCCGTATTTGCACCTTACGACACCTTACGTGAAAACCACACTCGCTTGCTATGGGTATTTGAAGGCTTTACGTCATACTACGACGACCTAATGCTGCTGCGCTCTGGTGTAATCACGGAAACTGACTACCTACGACTACTAGGAAAAACCATCAGTAATGTGCAACGTTCCCCAGGTCAATTCAAGCAAAGCGTGGCTGAAAGCTCATTCGATACCTGGACTCGTTTTTACAAGCAAGATGAAAACTCGCCCAATGCACTGGTCAGTTACTACACCAAAGGCGCCTTAGTTGCCTTGGGTTTAGACTTAACCCTACGCCATGCCAGTAACGACAAGCATTCGCTAGACGATGTCATGCGACTGATGTGGGAACGTTATGGCCGTGACTTCTATCAAGGCCAAGCACTAGGCATCCCCGAGGACGCCATGGGTCGCTTAATCCAGGAAGCATGCGGCATTGATGTTGCAGATTTCATTACACGCTATGCCCATGGCACAGAAGAGCTCCCCCTACAGCAGCTACTAGAAAACGCCGGAATCACCTTAAGCTGGACGTCGGAATCTAGCCTGCCATCACTGGATGCACGCTGGCGAGTTGTAAATGGCGAAACACAATTAACTACGGTATACAGCGACGGCGCAGCCCACCAGGGTGGCCTATCAGCCCACGACACCTTAGTTGCCATTAATGGCTTACGGGTAAGTGCTGGCAACACAATAGAACGCCTATTGCGTGCCAACCAGGTGGGCGACACCGTTAACATCCATGCTTTCCGCCGCGACGAACTGCGCTGTTTTGCGGTTAAATTAAATCCGCCTCGTCTAACCGAGGCCACTCTGTCTCGAGACGAGCCTGTATAGCCTTTGCTGCGGTCACACCATCAGCCAGCGCCGTTACTACACACGGATGCTGGCGTTGGGTGACCTCGCCTATAGCATAAACACCTGGACTGCTAGTTTGCGCCGTATGAGTTTCCGTAGCGACAAAACCACGTGTAGAACGCTGCAAACCCAGCTTATCGGCAAATTGTACGCAAGGGTCCCAACCATAAAACACCAGTATCAGGTCATACCGCTGACCGTTGACGGTACGCGTATCCGCATCCACCCTATAACCGCCCTGAATAATTCGTTCTTTGGGAACCCTATGGGTGAACTGACGTTGCGCCCTGACGGTTCTGACATACACATCAACCACGCTAGCGCCATGATCCATCGCATACAGGGCATTTTCAAACGCGTTATCACCGCCCCCCAGCACCGCAACCCGCTTACCCTGAAAATTCTGTTCAACAATATGCCGGCCCGGCCCTGTCAAAATGCCATAGCTTGATGGCATCCCCCCCTTATCTTGCCTGACTTTTCTGGCTTTAGCGCGCTCGCTAAGTGTTAACTCTTCTTCAAGAGCATCGTCCAGGCCACGCGCTCGCACACCCGTTGCCAGCACTACGTGCTTAGCCTGCAGACGCCTAGGCACACCCTGAGTCTGCACCACAAAGCCCTCGCCTTCGCGATAGACATCGCTGGCAGCGTTACTCAACCAAAAAGGCACTTTTGCTTGCTCTAGGCTAAGCAGTAGATTGTCAGCCACTTGGGGGCCTGTCATGCCCGGCAAAGACGCATTCCACTCATCCAAAAAGGAATGGTAGCGGCATAGTCCACCAATTTCAGCCCCTGCTTCAAGTAAGGCCGGTGCATACCCCAAGCGCGCCAACCAAACAGCGCACGACACCCCAGCTGGGCCACCGCCAATTACTACGGCATCAAAAATCTTATCTTCTATTGTCATAACCACCCCCATAGCCTGCCAACGACCAATCACTGCAGGCCCTTACGCTTTCAGCGCATCCATTAAGGCATTACAATCGCCCAACTACTTATAGGCCAGACCATACTTATGTCCACCCGACGCATTTTTTTTAGCCAAATAGCCCTAGACGCTCGTATAGGAATATTGGAACACGAACTCCAGTCTACCCAGCCACTGCACATTGATGCAGAGTTTGATGTGTCCATCACACAAGATGTCCACGACCAGAATATATTAACCGTGCTTGATTATCGCCTACTGCGCCACGCCATTGTGGACGAGTGCACACATAGTCACGTCAACCTGCTGGAAACCTTAAGCGAACGCGTTATTAATCGTATCTGGGCCGAATTTCCAGATGTACTACACGCCAGAATACGTATAGGCAAACCCAACGCATTTGCCGACTGCGGCGCCGTCGGCATTGAAGTTCAACGTAGCCGCTAACACTTAAGCGCGCCCTCCCTAGATATGTTTTTGTGCCATGATGCTTGATACTGTTAACTTAGCCCACCCGCAGCCTGATACCACCGCGTCAGTTGAACCTACCGCACAGCCCAATACTGGCAGCAGTACACGCCGCGCCGCCAAGCAGCGGATTGACGACAACAAGCTAAGTAAACGCTTGCTGCGCGAAACCGGACGTGCCATTGCCGACTTCAATATGATAGAAGAAGGCGACAAGGTCATGGTATGCCTGTCTGGTGGCAAGGATTCTTATGGTTTGCTAGATGTTTTGATGACTCTGCAAGCTCGCTCACCCGTAAAGTTTGAACTGATCGCTGTTAATCTGGACCAAAAACAACCCGGTTTTCCCGACCATATACTGCCCGACTACTTAAGCGCACTGAACGTGCCTTTTCATATTGAAACCCAAGACACCTACTCCATAGTGACCCGGGTTATTGCCGAAGGCAAAACCATGTGCTCGCTGTGTTCGCGCTTACGCAGGGGCATACTGTATCGGGTCGCCGACGAGCTAGGAGCAACGAAAATAGCGCTAGGCCACCATCGCGATGACATCTTGGCTACTTTCTTTCTGAATTTATTTTATGGTGGCCGTATGAAGGGCATGCCACCTAAGCTGATGTCTGATGACGGCAAACACATAGTGATACGCCCATTGGCTTACGTACCAGAAAAAGACCTGATCGCCTATGCACAGCTGAAACAGTTCCCTATTATTCCATGCAATCTATGCGGTACCCAAGAAAACCTGAAACGCCAGGAAATTGGACGCATGATACAGCAATGGGATAAGCACAATCCAGGTCGCTCCTGGAATGTATTCGGCGCACTGACCCGCGTGGTGCCTAGCCATTTAATGGATAGTTCACTGTTTGACTTTGCCGGCCTGGCAGCTACCGGCATCCCTGACGAACAAGGTGACATTGCCTTTGATACGGTAGATTTCCCGGACCACAACCCCAGCCTGGCCCCTGATACAGATCACGACGCACCCAGCGTCGTGCCCAGGCCAGGTCGTTAGCGCTTAATAATTAGGGCCTGCAATCGTTACAGGCCCGCCCTTGCTTTGCTGCAGCAATTGCATAGCGGCTTGGCGTAACAACACGGTGTCTACTCCTACCCCTATCATATTCACACCCTGGTCGCGGTAGTTGTGCGTACTGGCTATATCCCTCGAAAAAACCCCAGCCGCCTTGCCTGCGGCCGCAATACGCCGCAAAGCGTCCTGTATTACCAGCTCAGTTTTGGACCGCTCTGGGTAGCCCAAGGATGCTGCTAAATCCGTGGGGCCAATAAACACCGCATCCACGCCATCCACAGCCAAAATATCATCCAAGGCCTCCAGGCCCGCGGCGGATTCCATTTGCATGATCAAACAGATTTCATCATTGGCTGCTTCTACGTAATTGCTAATGCCATTCCACTGCGCCGCCCGCACCATGCCTGTTGCCAAGCCACGCAATCCTGCAGGGGGATAACGTGTAGCCTGCACCACAGCACGTGCCTGATCCGCTGACTCCACCATAGGCACCAATAGATTCCGAACACCAATATCCAATAGCTGCTTAATCATGACCGGGTTGTGATCAGGCACCCTGACCACCGTTGCGCCTGGCCACGCGGCAATGGCTTGGACTTGCCCAAGTATGGCACGCAAGTCATTGGGGCCATGCTCACCGTCTATGACCAACCAATCAAACCCGGTAGTCGCCACCAATTCAGCACTATACGAATCGGCTAACGCTAGAAACAAACCAAACTGGACGTCGCCAGACCTCAAAGCACGCTTGAATGCATTTTCCTGCAGCAGCATAGGACCATCCTTTTTATGGCATAAAAAATAACGCCATGACCAGCCTAATGGCCAGTCATGGCGTTAATTTACAGCGTATTAACGATATGCCAATAGCTTATTCCAACGCACCTGCGTCTTTTAACGCAGTGATCAGCTCGTCATTTTCGTACATTTCAGCAATGATGTCGGAACCACCAATAAACTCACCAGCCACATACAACTGAGGAATAGTGGGCCAGTTGGCGTAGTCCTTAATGCCTTGACGTACCAGATCGTCATCCAAGACGTTCACGGTAACCAGTTTGGTTACGCCCGACGCTTTAAGGATCTGGATAGCACGACCTGAAAAGCCGCACTGTGGAAACTGGGCTGTGCCCTTCATGAACAGCACCACAGGGTTGCTGGTCACGGTTTCACGAATAAAGTCTTGAACGTCGCTCATTGTTGATTCCAGATAAAAATGGTTTATAAATATCCGCCTGTGACCCGTTCAATATCAGCCAGGTCTTTCAAGCTTAATACCCGTTCGAAACGGGAAAATTCAAAAAGTTCACGCACATGTGCTGCCTGATCCCAGCCATGCTCTAAAAATAAGGCTCCGCCCGGTTTTAGCCATTGCAGTGCCCCACTAATAATAAGCCGTATTGCTGCCAGGCCATCGCCGTGATCAGTTAATGCACCCAAAGGTTCGTGGCGTACATCACCCTGCGCCAAATGTGGGTCGCATGCAGCAATATACGGCGGATTCGACACAATTAGGTCAAAACCCTTATTACCAGTCAGGGCATCATACCAACTCCCCTGGGCAAACTGCACCTTTGCACCCAGACGATTTGCATTCTCATTAGCCACCACCAAGGCGGGTTGACTAAGATCCGTCGCCACTACTGTGGCCTGTGGACAGGCTAAGGCAATAGAAATAGCGACCGCACCTGAGCCAGTACCCAAATCCAATACTCGAGGCTGCGACTTGCCATGCAATTCCTGCAAGGCGGTTTCCACCAGCAATTCAGTTTCTGGCCTGGGAATAAGCACATCGGAGGACACGACAAAGTCGTGCCCCATAAATTCACGCTGACCCAAAATATAGGCCATAGGCTCGCCCGCCAAGCGTCGTGCCTCTAGCAAGCTAAATTGCTGCAACTGTTCGGTTGATAAGGCATCTGTGTCGTGAGCAATTAGCCATACACGGGGCACATCCAGCACATGCTGCCACAGCATCTGGAATTCCAGACGTGGCAAACGGCTATCGGCCATGAGGCTACGTAAAGTAGACACTACCTTATTCTTGACCTAATGCAGCCAACTGCTCGGCTTGATGCTCGGCCAACAAGGCATTGGTCAGTTCGTCCAAATCGCCATCCATAATATAAGCTAGCTTATACAAGGTCAGGTTGATACGGTGATCGGTGACTCGTCCTTGTGGGTAGTTATAGGTACGTATACGCTCTGAACGATCGCCTGAACCAACTAGGCTTTTACGCTGCGCAGACTCCTGATCGTGCTGTTCCTGTTCTTGCTTGTCTTTTAGGCGAGCTGCCAACACCTGCATCGCCTGGTCACGGTTACGGTGCTGTGAACGATCGTCCTGACACTCCACCACTAACCCTGTGGGCAAGTGCGTAATACGCACAGCAGAATCTGTTTTATTCACGTGCTGACCACCCGCACCACTAGCCCGGAAAGTATCTATCCGCAATTCTGATGGGTTAATAATAATTGCACTAAGCTCATCGGCTTCAGGCAAAATTGCCACCGTGCAGGCTGACGTATGAATTCGACCTTGGGTTTCAGTTTCAGGTACGCGCTGCACCCTATGAGCCCCCGATTCAAACTTCAATTGGCCGTAGACACCATCACCATTGATACGCGCAATCACTTCTTTGTAGCCACCGACCTCGGAAGCGCTTTCCGACATCATCTCGACTCGCCAGCCTTTATTTTCAGCATAGCGCGTGTACATACGCAGCAAGTCACCCGCAAACAAGGCGCTTTCATCGCCCCCCGTCCCGGCGCGTATCTCTAGGAACACACTACGCTTATCGTCAGGGTCACGCGGCAGCAATAGGATTTGCAGATCCGCTTCTAACTGCTCTAGTGCAGCCTTACCCGTCGCGATCTCCTCTTCGGCCATCTCGCGCATTTCCGGATCCGACAGCATATCTTGAACCGCTATTACATCGGCTTCAGTCGTGATAAAGGCTGAAAATACGGCGACCACGGGGTCTAGTTCGGCGCGCTCACGCGAAAGCTTGCGATAGCGATCCATATCGCCAGCAATTTCGGGTTCGGCCAACATGGCATCAATTTCAATCAGCCGATGAGCAAATTGCTCGAGTCGGTCGCGCATAGATAATTTCATAGGGAGCTGGGACGTAAAACAAAGTAAAAAATGTACTGCAACAACCGCAATGCGTCGCTAACGACGACGCTCTAGGGTAGGCTGCAGCTGTGGCAGCAAGTCCAGCAATTGCTTCTGACGTTCTGGGCTTTCGCTACGATTAAGCGCAGCCAGCGGGCCGTGAGTATGTTTTTGAGTTAACCCGTGGGCTAACTGTTCAATTACCGCTTCAGGGGCCATACCGCGCGCTAGCATACGCCGCGCACGCTCTAGTTCGGCCAGACGCACTTGTTCAGCCGCCATACGGTAATCCAGTATGGCTGGCACATTCGCCCGACTTTGCAGCCAGTGCATAAAATTTTGCACCCGAGTTTCAATGATGCCTTCTGCCTGAACCACAGCAGCACGACGCGCATCAGTGCCGCTTTGAACCATGCGGCCCAAGTCATCAACTGAATACAGATACACATCGGCCAAACGGCCAACTTCGGCTTCGATGTCGCGTGGTACAGCCAGATCTATCATGACCATAGGACGGTGACGACGCAAGCGCGTAGCCCTTTCGACCATCC
The DNA here is from genome assembly GCA_013416485.1 of Alcaligenaceae bacterium. Taxonomy (GTDB): domain Bacteria; phylum Pseudomonadota; class Gammaproteobacteria; order Burkholderiales; family Burkholderiaceae_B; genus JAGOAJ01. Next base: position 122,976 of record JACCEO010000005.1, on the reverse strand, counting down.
CCAGTCCCAGGATGGGCAAGGTGCTTGCCGTACAGGAGACGATGACATCGAATTCGTGAATTTTTTCGGGAATTTCCGATAACTTCATGGTTTGCGCCACAAACCGTGACGCCAAGGTTTCCGCCCTTTCTAAGGTGCGGTTAGCTACTACCATATGTTTGGGCTGCGATGCGGCAAAGTGCGTGGCACAGAGTTCTATCATTTCGCCCGCGCCTATGAACAGCACATTGGCTTGCGACAGATCGCCCAACACACGTTCTGCCAACCGAACACCTGCCGCTGCCATAGACACTGAGTGTGCACCGATAGCGGTTTGTGAACGAACTTCCTTGGCTACTGAAAAAGTACGCTGGAACAATTGATGCAATAAGGTCCCTAATGACCCCGCGTCATCAGCCGCCCGTACCGCGTCTTTCATTTGCCCCAGTATTTGGGGTTCACCTAACACCATGGAATCCAGGCCACTGGCCACGCGAAACGCATGACGAACCGCATCATTTTGCTGATGCCGATACAAATGCGGCCTTAAGCTACCCGCTTCAACGCGGTTGAAGTCTGCCAGCCAAGCGGGCAAATTTTCTGAAACGATAGGGTCGGCGGCACAATAGATTTCAGTGCGATTACAGGTTGATAAAATTGCTGCTTCTTTGACTGAAGAGCCAAAGGCCGAACGCAGTCCATCCAAGGCCGGCTTCAGTAAATCAGCCGGAAAAGACACACGCTCCCGCACCGCAACGGGAGCAGAAACATGGTTAAGACCAAAGGTGAAAACGTCAACAGACATGCCGGTTTTTAAAGCCCTTTTAACAATTTGCGCATTTGTGATTATAATCGGCCTTCGCTAGATACTGAAATGTCATTCGTAGATACGTACACTTATGACAACTTCAGCACTAAAATTTGTGAGCTTTAAGCACACTTTCAAAATTTGGTGTACTATCTTTCTTCTTTGATGGCCTGGTAGCTCAGTCGGTAGAGCAGAGGATTGAAAATCCTTGTGTCGGCAGTTCGATTCTGTCCCAGGCCACCATTAGATCATCAGAAAAATCAAACATTTAGCCCAGCAATCACACTGGGCTTTTTGTTTTGCTGTCACTTTTCTGGCTGTCCTACTGGTGCCCGGAATTGCCGTTCGATGGCATCGGCCGCACGCAGGCTCAGGGCGGCGATAGTCAAGCTGGGGTTGGCGGTCCCGCCTGTAGGGAACACGCTGGATCCCAGGATGAACAGGTTCTGGTGATCGTGGCTGCGCAGTTGCGCATCCACCACTGAGTCACGGGGGTCAGCGCCCATGCGACACGTACCCATGATGTGCCCTGCCCCAAAGAAATCGGTTGCATGTTGGATGGCACTGGCCTGCAACCGCTCGAAGATTTCCGTATGGTCCTTCCTGGCCTGCTGCATGCCTTGCTGGACATAATCATCAATGCGATAGTGGATACGCGGTAGGGGAACCCCATAATGGTCTCGTTTTTTGGTATCCAGCGTTACCCGATTGTCGGCCTCAGGCAGTTGCTCGGTCAGGGCGGTCAAGCGCAAATGGCGGGATGTTTCGTGGGCCAGCGTCTGACTCAGATCGGCAGCAGACAGGCCGCGACTGGCCAGTTCAGCGGCCAATGTCAATGGTGCACCTGTCGGCCAGCGCCAGCCATCATTGCCGATTTCGATACGGTAGCCGCTGCGGCGGCTGCGAAAGTCGCCATCACGCAGGTTTTCGATGCCTGACGTGGACAATGGGCCCCGATAAGGATAGACGGGATCTTGGCTGAGTGCCCACGAAAGCTGTACCGGATGATCCATCAGGTTCCTGCCCACTTGGTCTGAGCGATTGGCCAGCCCGTTGGGCCAGGCCTCTGTGCGTGAGGCCAGCAGCAAGCGGGGGGTTTCAATCGCATGACAGGCAAGAATGAATATCGCCGCCTGAACCTGTCCTTCGGATTGGTCCCATCGGCGAAAGCGAGCCGAGCGGATCCGGCCCTGCTCATCGGAGATCAGTTGCACCACCGTGCTTTGGTTCAGCAGTGTGGCTCCGGCAGCCTGGGCCTGTTTTAGATGAATAGTGGCGTCGTACTTGGCTTGCACCGGACAGACCGGAATGCAACTGGAGCTGCCACAGCACGGTGGCCTTTGATCATGCACGACCGAATTGCGCGCTTGAGGGGTGGACTGAACCTGGAACTGCGTATTTTGCAGGGCCTGTGTCAGAGTGCGATCCAGATAGGTTTGCGGGATGGCGGGCAATAGAAACGGCCCGCTTCGCGGCGAGCCCAAATCGTAATCAGAGTCTCCGGAAACCCCTAACGCATGTTCGGCCTGCAGATAGTAAGGCTCCAGGTCGGAATAACTGATGGGCCAGTCCACGCCCCGACCATGCAAGGTCTGCGTCTGGAAGTCGGAAGGCAGCAGGCGCAGGCAGGTGCCCAGCCAGTGCCAAGTGGTGCCTCCTGTGACTTTCAGATAAGTGCTTTTAAAAAAGTCCGGGCCCTCCTGTTGGTACCAGTCACCCAAGCGATCTGTGGTGGGATGTATGGCTTCAGGCTGAATAGGGTAAGCACATTCGGGAACCTGGACAGCAGCCTTCCAGAAATTCTGCACCGCCTGGGCGCGGTCCACGGGCTTGCCCGCCTCGAGAATGATGACCCGCAGGCCAGCCTTGGCCAGACGGGCGGCCGCCAGAGCGCCAGCGACGCCAGAACCGACGACAACGATATCGGCTTGCAGGGGTTGATTCATGGGATTCCTATGGGGTGTATTGCAGGGAGAGGGCGGTGTTCGGGCAATTGGTTCAGGAGGTGTGCCCGGATGGCGGGTCAGACCAGTAACCGGTGGCCCCTCCGCAATTACCTGGCGCGTGTAGGGATGGGGAGCTACTCCAGGTTAGGGCCTGCGTGAATCCCACGACAACAACACCTGTGCTGGTATCCATCAGGCCGGAGAACCAGATCGATCGCAACTCATTAGCCAAAGAGGCGTCGGCTAGAACATCCTGCTGCAGTGCCTGCAGCCTAGAAGATTTCCCCCGAATCTGGAATTCCTGCAGAATACGTTGTGCCATACTGCGGTCCAGCGTCGCAGCAGGACGCTGGCAAAGTATGGCGCTGAGTTGGATGAATGCGTCGGGCGTGAGCTGAGTAGGCTGCGTCCAGCCCGGCGCAGGGAGCCCAAGGGCCAGGATGGAAACGGTGCCCAGCATCAAGGAACGGCGTTGAGTGTCCATGCAATTCTTCCAATCAGATGACTGTATCACCCCCGGTTTTGAAGAGGGTATTTAGTCAACATAAAGCGGGTTGAGCAGCCTGTGCTGCGTATTATTCCTACTTTCGTTAAAACCGCCACGCTAGCGATAGGTTGCCGGATACGGACCTATCTCCCGAGCGCAACAACTGGCTGGCCTCAATAGAGCCTCCAGCATCGATTTGGCTGTAGCATTATGTCCTCAGGCTGTCTGCAAAGCCATCCCTGAAAACTGGTAATCATAGAAATAGTCCCAGGCCGTAAACGAATTAGTAAAAAATCTTAGGCCTATCTTTATTGATCAGTCTTTTTTCGTCTGTATCATCCACGCTGCGCCAGCGCCCAGGCAACGTGCTCGCGCACCAGAGCACTTTCATGGTTAGCACGGCTGCTTAACGCACCCCGCAACTCCTGAGCCTGCGTCGTATCGGCCTGACGTAGCGCATTGCCCAACGCCACAGCAATGTTGCGCAGCCAGCGCTCATGGTTGATGCGACGGATTGGTCCGCCCTCGGTATTCTTAAGAAATGTCTCTTCATCCCAAGCGAACAGAGCCACCAGTTGATGACCAACCAGCGGAGAGCGTTCATCAAAGTCGGGCAGCTCTGTTTTCTGTGCATACTTATTCCAGGGACAGATCGTCTGGCAATCATCACAGCCAAAGATACGATTCCCCATCAAGGGACGTAGATCCTCGGGGATAGAGCCATGATTCTCTATAGTGAGGTAAGAAATGCAGCGACGCGCATCAACCACTCCTGGAGCAACAATGGCTGCTGTGGGGCAAACATCGATGCAAGCAGTGCAGGAGCCACAATGCGCACTGACCGGATCTGTTGGGTCCAAGGCAAAATCGACAAGAATCTCACCCAAAAAGAACATCGATCCTGCATCTCGCGATAGCACCAGCGAATGCTTACCGCGCCAGCCCTGACCGCTGCGGATGGCTAACTCCTTTTCAAGTACCGGCGCCGAATCAGAAAAAGTGCGATAACCAAATGGGCCGACCAGCGCCTCGATACGATCGCACAACTTTCGCAGGCGTCCGCGCACCACCTTGTGATAGTCACGCCCTCGGGCATAGAGCGACACCACCCCTTCACCAGACTCATGCAAGCGTGCAAGCTCACTATCTTGCCAGCCAGGTTCAGTATCGCGCGGTAGATAAGGCATACGCGCAGTAATCACACTTATCGTGCCAGGAACCAGCTCGGCCGGGCGCGCCCGCTTCAAACCATGCCGCTCCATATAGTGCAGTTCACCGTGATAGCCCTGAGCAAGCCATTGCAGTAGGTACGGTTCGGCTGAAGACAAATCCACCCCTGAGACGCCGATCTGGGAAAACCCCAATTCATGCGCCCAGGCGCGTATCTGATGAATCCATTGGCTGCTATCGATATTTGCTGATAAAGTTGTTGAGGTCGACATTTTATAAGTCTAGTCTTTTTCGACTGTTTTCGGTTCGGTAAGCCACCCATATTCATACCCTTATAGGCTAGGCAGAAAACCAGCGCACATACCACAAAGGAAACCATGATAGAACTCTATTACTGGCCTACACCCAACGGTCATAAAATCGCCATGTTTTTAGAAGAGGCCGAACTGGACTATAGGATCCACCCTGTAGACATTAGTGCTGGTGATCAGTTCAAACCAGAGTTCCTTGCGTTTTCGCCCAACAATCGCATGCCAGCCATTATTGATACGTCGCCCGCCGATGGCGGTGAGGCGATCACCGTATTCGAATCTGGGGCCATACTGCAGTACTTAGCCGAAAAAACAAGCAAGTATCTGCCCACTGACCTTCGTCAACGCAAGGTAGTAATGGAATGGTTGTTTTGGCAAGTGGGTGGCTTAGGCCCTATGGCTGGCCAAAACCACCATTTCAGCCAATACGCTCCTGACAAAATACCGTACGCCATAGACCGCTATGTCAATGAAACCAATCGCTTATACGGTGTACTGGATCGCCAGCTTCAAAACCGCCGTTTTATCGCGGGCGAACAATATTCCATTGCTGATATGGCTGCCTATCCGTGGATAGTCCCATGGAAGCGCCAGCAGCAAACCCTTGAGGACTTTCCCAACCTGCAACGATGGTTCAATCAGGTACGCGAGCGCCCGGCCACTCTTCGTGCCTATGAAAAGGGCGAACCCTATTCGAGCCGCCCCTCAGTGACCGAGGAAGGCAAAAAACTGCTGTTCGGGCAAACGGCACAAAGCATACGGCCGCGCAGCTAAAACCCGATCACCAAATGCGCGTAACACACTAGAAAACTACCACATCAAGTCATCAGGGACTTGATAGGCGGCATAGGGATCGTCCTCGTCGATTTCGGTACTGGTCTTAGTTACCCGAACCACAATATCTGGGTCACGCTCGGCAATTTTGTCAGCAACCACTCTGGGCACCAGTTCAGTTGCCTCACCTAAACGAACAATGACCAGATGACCGGCCGCCAACTGATCCCTGACGGTGGCCGACACAAATACCCGTTCTATTTTGGTGCCATAGGTAAAGTTATAAGCAATGTCACCGGCACCCTTGCTTTGGCTACTTTGTTGCACCATTTGAACAATTTGCGCCATGATTGCTTTCTGATTCGCCGCAGCATCACGCTGTGCATTCAGTTCGCGAGTTCGCTCAAGTTTTTTCTGTTGCGCCTCTTGTGCAGCCACACGCGCCTCATCGACGCTTTGTTGACCTGTGCGACGCTCGACCTTCTTTTTTTGGCTTTTGTCCTGATGGACACGCTTTGCCTTTTTTTGGTCGATCAGACCCGCTTTCAACAGTTGCTCTTGCAACGAGACCATCTTGTACTACTCCGTAGATAGAGGGCGACTGCCCAGTGCATTATCAAATTTCAGTTTACCTATACTATCTTAAAAAAAGACAGCTAAGTCCGTAGTTCAATTCGTTGTTTTTCGTTTAGCGTTCAATTATGATCCATTTACATTACGGATTCCACAAGGAGGATACCCATGAAACTGTTCCACTCGCCCGCCTCACCCTACGCACGCAAAGTCATGGTGACTGCATGGGAAAGGGACGTACAAGCATCGATTGAAATTCTTGGGTCATCTGTTAGCCCAGTGGCACGTGACGAAGCCGTAGTCACCGTGAACTCATCCGGCAAAGTGCCTTGCGCCATTTTGCCGGATGGCGCACCCCTATTCGACAGCCGTGTCATTACACAGTATGTCGATAGTTTAGGTAAACCCGAAGGAACCATCTACCCAGCCGACCGCCGCTTCGAAATTTTAACCCTGGAAGCTCTGGGTGATTCCATCATCGATGCCTGCCTGTTATGCCGCTACGAAAAATCCATGCGCCCCAAAGAGCTGTATTGGGCCGACTGGTACAACGGCCAGATGGCAAAAATAGATTCTGGGCTAGATGATTTAGAAGGAAAATGGTTCGCGTCCTTAACTACAGGTGGTTTCCATGCTGGTGCCATTGCTGCTGCATGCACACTGGGATATCTTGATTTACGTTTCACCGATAAAGACTGGCGCAGCACGCGCCCCAAGCTAGCCGCATGGTTTGCACAAGTATCCGAACGTAAATCAATGCAGGAAACCTTTCCTAAAGGCTAACTAGCAGCAAACCAGCACGGCGCTCACTACACTCTTGAATCACTCAGTGGGTATCAGCCTATTGGGTGTACCTACCGATGTGGGCGCTGGTGTTATCGGCAGTCCCTTAGCACCGCGCGCCTTAAGACAAGCTGGCTTAATCAAGCCCTATGCTGCCTGGACCGGCTAGCTGCTTGCACAAACTTGGGTTCGATAGATGCCGTAGAGCTGAATCCACGCACAGATAATGGCACACACACTCTAGAACCAGCACTACTAGCGCATGATTCGCGCAATAGCTTCCTATCTCTTTGGCGTTGACGTCTTCCGTGACCAACTCAAATTAAACAAAACTAGTATTTTCCCTAATAGCTGATATTTTTATACAAAACTATAGTTTGAATCCATTTATTCATTTTTGTATACAAAGGCATGGATCACATACATAAACGTTCTGCAGGACAATCAGTCTTTGAGGATGTAAGCGCCTTATTGCAGAACATGATGGCGGACATAACCGAACCTATTCGGGTACGGGAAGAGGACTTGGCAAATCAATTAGGTGTCAGCAGAACACCGGTACGCGAGGCTTTGATTCGCTTAGAAAGCACAGGCATAGTCAGCCTCCGCCCAGGCCGTGGTGCGTTACTAACGCCCGTGACTGACGAAGAATATATTGAATGGCTGCAATTGCGTGAGCAGCTGGAAGGGTTTGCCACTCGCGAAGCGGCGTTCAATGCATCGCAGCGAGATGTTGAACGACTTCGCGCCATCTTCACCCCATTTATAGATACCCCTGAAGACGAGCACAAAGCGGGCAGCTATGCCCTAGCAAATGTGGCCTTCCACAAGGAAATCATGTGCCTTGCAAACAACAAACTCTTGATGCGTGTATGGGCTGCCTTTGGACACCGTCAGACCACCTATAGACGACAAACAATTAAGCGCTTGCACCGCAGTGCAGACTCTTTGCGCGAGCACTTAGCCATTATTGATGCTATCGAGCAACGTGATGCCGGATTAGCTGAAAGACTCGCTAAAGACCATGTCCAGGCCTTGCTCATTGCCTTTAAACAACCATCGAATATACGTTCGCCAAACGAGTGATCTTACGGATCTCGTACACGACAACCTGATACTTTTGGAAGTGATATGAAATTTTTGAGCTTTATCAAACAAAATCAGCCATACCTGGGCTTGCTAGTTGATGGTGATGGTGTTTTTAATCTTAGTGCGTATTTAACCCAACATGACGGACATGGGCTGCAGTTCATACCTACCAATGTGTCACAGTTGATCGCGCTAGGTGAAATTGCACTTACCAATATACAGAAAACACTACTGGATATTGACATGTCAGAACAAGAGCTGACGCACTTGGATAATGTAGAGGTACTGCCTCCATTAGACATCACTAAAAACGTCTTCTGTGTTGGGCGTAACTACCGCGAGCATATTATTGAAGGCAACATCGCAAACGGACGCCCAGCCAATAGCTTTCCCGAAGCCATCGAGTTTTTTTCGAAACCAAGCACTGCTGTCATAGGACACAAAGGACACGTTAACAGGCACGCCAACCTGACAAACAGTCTGGACTATGAAGTCGAGCTTGCGATAGTTATAGGTCGACGTGGAACAAACATCTCACGTGAGAATGCTCTTGACCATGTGTTTGGCTACACCATCGTGAACGATATTACAGCACGTGATTTACAAAAACGTCACGGTCAGTGGCTAAAAGGGAAAAGCCTGGATACCACATGCCCTATGGGACCTGTGGTTACTCACCGTTCTGCCATTGAAAACCCGAATGACCTGAACGTGTCACTCACGGTGAACGGCGAACTCAGGCAATCAGAAAATACGTCATCAATGATTTTCAGTATCGAAACAATTATTGAGCAGCTTTCAGCAGGGCTGACTCTTGAACCAGGAGACGTTATTGCCACTGGAACCCCCAAGGGAGTTGGGTTTGCAATGACGCCTCCAAGGTGTCTGGAAGTTGGGGATGTAGTGTCGGCGCAGGTACAGGGCATTGGCACTTTAACCAACGAAATAACCGCTTAGATTGAGCGTCCTTAAATGTTCTAACTAATAAAGTGCATCACTATGACCATACCTAAAGAACTTATCCAATATGCCACTGGAGAGCTAGCTTCGCGCTATGTCAATGTCGACGAGCTGCCATGGAAACCTACGCCAACGCCAGGCATCGACATGAAGATTCTGCTTGATGTGCCTGAAACCGGCTTATTGACAGCATTGTTTCGCTGGCAACCTGGAACTATGCTTCCACTGCACGAACATGTAGAGATTGAACAAACCTACGTATTAAGCGGCAGCATAGTAGATGATGAAGGAGAGGTTTTAGAAGGAAATTATGTATGGCGCCCTAAAGGCAATCGGCATATCGCACGCTCACCTAATGGCGCGCTGGTGTTGTCTTTCTTTCTTAAACCCAACAAGTTCCTGGAAGGGGAACTCGCTGGACAAGAATTGAAATAACGTAGTTTTTATCTATCTAAAATTTAAAACTCTTTAATGGAGACGAAATGTCTTTTCTAATGAAACACATAGCCGCTGCTGTTGCCACCACAGCGATAACAAGCATGTCTTTTTCTGCTGTTGCTGCTGACATCAAAGATCGAAACGTAAAGTTCAGCTATGCAGTTAGCCAAACTAACCCCGTCGGGATGGCTGTTAATAAATATATTGATATTGTTAATCAAAAAACAGACGGAAAAATCAAAGTGACCGGCTTTGCTGATGCCCAGCTAGGCAATGAAATTCAGTCCATGTCGTCGGCACAAGGTGGCATTATTGAACTATCTGTCATTTCCACTGCAGGCGCTGCAAGCAACGTCAAGGAACTGGGTGTTTTTGACTTGCCATTTCTTTTCCAAACAGTAGAAGAGGCAGATGCTGTAGTTGATGGACCAGTCGGTCAGATCTTATTAGACAAGTTCTCAGACAAAAACTTAGTCGGTTTATGCTATTGGGATTATGGCTTCCGCCAAGTCACTAACAGTAAGCACCCCATAGAAAAACTGGAAGACTTTTCAGGCTTGAAACTGCGTACCCTACAGAACCGTATTTATATTGATACATTTAAAGCCTTAGGTGCAAATCCTTTGCCCTTACCTTACCCTGAAACCTACACAGCGCTTGAAAGCAAAGCCATTGATGGCCAGGAAAGTGCTTATTTAGTAACTAAAAGTAGTGGCTATCAGGAAATTCAAAACTATCTGACAGAAACTAAGCACGTGTATTTGCCCGCAGTCATCATTGCAAGCAAACGCTTCTGGGATCGCTTAAGCAAAGACGAGCAAACTATTATGCTGGATGCTTGTAATGAAGCAAAAGTCTACCATCGACAAGTCAGCCGCGAGATGGAAAAAGACGTAGTGCAAGAGCTTATCGGTGCCGGCTTGAAGTTCAATACGATTAGCCCTGAAGAACAGGCTCGCTTGGTTCAAGCTACCGCATCCGTTACTGACAAATATAAAGCGGAACTCGGGGCGGATCTGGTAGATCAAACAATGGCAGCCATCAACAAAATCCGTAATCCATAACTAAGCGTCCCATGCCTGGTCAACACCAGGCATTTCCGCACTCTACGCTCTTAAATTCAATTACGTGAGCTATGTGTTTATCGCTCTGTATTAGCCGGTCCTACCCATTGCCCAAAATGCTAATGCAGATGCGATGCCATTACGCCACCACCCTAGGACATCAGTGATGTCAAAAATAATCCAGGCTTACTTTTCTTTATTAAAGATTGTCATAGTTGTCTGTCTGGCAGCAATGGTCATCATGGTGTTTACAAACGTGGTCATGCGCTACGCGTTTAATTCTGGTCTACCTATATCCGAAGAGCTTTCGCGCTGGAGCTTTGTATGGCTGACTTTTCTAGGATCCATCTTGGTGCTTCATGAACGATCCCACTTAGGTGTAGATGTTGTCACGCAAGCACTAAGCCCAATAGCACGTAAAATTTGTGCATTCATCGCAACGGTATTAATGATCTATGCGACCTGGTTAATCTTGGTGGGCAGCATAGAGCAAACTCAGTTAAATCTAGGCGCCACAGCTCCCGCCAGTGGACTTTCCCAAGGATGGTTCTTTGGCGTAGGAGTCGTCTTTGCTATTTCCACAGGCGTAATACTGTTGCACCAGCTATACACGATTATCATCACTCCGGCAGAAAAACTGGACGCTCGAATTGCCAACACAGCCTCCGGAGCAGAGTCATGATTTTAGCCATTTTTGTTGTTGTTTTACTGAGCGGCTTAGCGATCGGACTGCCAGTAGCCTACGCCTTGATTTTAACTGCCATGGCGTTGATGTACCATCTGGATTTCTATGAAGCGCAAATCATCGCACAAAATTTACTAAACGGCGCTGACAGTTTTCCACTAATGGCTGTGCCGTTTTTTATGCTGGCTGGTGCCATCATGAACGCCGGTGGTCTATCACAACGCATAGTCAACCTAGCCCTCACCTTGGTAGGACACATTAAAGGCGGATTGGGTTATGTAACTATACTGGCCGCATGCATACTAGCAAGTCTGTCTGGTTCAGCTGCAGCAGATGCCGCCGCATTATCAGCACTATTAGTGCCCATGATGATGAAGGCAGGACACTCCAGAGGCAGGTCCGGTGGGCTAGTAGCAACATCCGGAATTATTGCACTCGTCATTCCGCCTTCTATAGGACTAGTGTTGATTGGTGTTACCGGTAACATCTCAATCACAGGCCTGTTCATGGCAGGGATAGCCCCTGGAATTCTCATGGGCCTTGCTCTGTGCATAACCTGGTGGCTGCTATCTCGCAAAGAAAATATTCAACCACTGCCACGCGCCGAACCCGGTATTGTTTGGAAAACGACGGTTGAAAGCTTTTGGGCCTTGATGCTGCCCATAATTATTATTGTCGGGCTACGTTTTGGTGTGTTTACACCCACCGAAGCTGGAGTTGTCGCAGCAGTCTATGCACTACTAGTTGCTACTTGCATTTATCGGGAGCTTCCACTGCCTAGGCTTTATCTCGTCTTTCTTGACTCTGCCAAAATGAGCGCTATGGTGATGTTCTTAGTCGCTGCGGCTTTAGTATCTGGGTGGATGGTTACGGTTGCTGGCTTACCCCAACAAGTAACAGCAATGGTAGCGCCATTTAAAGACTCACCTGTGATACTAATGTTCATCATCGTGGGACTGGTGATTGTCATTGGTACAGCGATGGACATGATTCCTATTATCTTAATTCTGATCCCGGTGTTGCTGCCATCAGTCATCGCTGCAGGTATAGACCCAGTGTACTTCGGCGTGGTGTTTATGCTGGCCTGCTCAATTGGCTTAGTAACTCCGCCAGTTGGCGCCGTACTTAACGTAGTCGCTGGTGTCACACGAACCAAAATGACGGACCTGATTGTAGGAGTATGGCCATTTCTGTTAGCACAATGTTTGTTGCTATTGTTGCTAGTGCTATTTCCTCAAATTATTTTAATTCCTTACAAATGGATTATGGGATAAAAAATGGCTGCTACGTACTTAGAAGAAACCTTTGGTTTAGCGGGACAAACAGCACTTATCACTGGCGGCGCCTCTGGATTAGGCTATGCCATGGCGTGTAGCCTGGGACAAGCAGGGGCACGTATCGTTATTAATGATTTGAATCAAGACGACTGTCTTAGGGCAGTCGAAAAGCTATCAGCATTAAATATTAGCGCGTGCGCAGCTGCCTTCGATGTATCTGATGCTTTGGCAGCAAAAGCAGCCATTGATGAGCTGGAACACAAAGATTGGGAAATCAGCATTCTAATGAGCAATGCTGGTAATCAAAACCGCAGCCCAGTTGTTGATCAATCACCAGAGGTCTGGCAGTCCATATTAAATGTACATGTCAATGGCGCATTCAACTGTGTAAAAGCGGTATTGCCCTTTATGGTTGCCAGAGGAACAGGACGTATCATCATTATGTCTTCTGTTGCCGGCCTTGCCTGCATGCCCGGCATCTCGGCCTACGCCACAGCCAAAGGGGCACTAGCTGCATTTACCCGTGCTCTTGCCGTCGAGTATGGCGGTCAAGGAATCACCTGCAACGCCCTAGCACCTGGTTTTGTACGTACACAATTTACCGCCGCATTGCAAGAGCGTGAACAGTTCAATAGTTTTCTTTTAGACTCTGTGCCATTGAAACGCTGGGCTGAACCTGAAGATATAGCGCCTGCGGTAATTTACTTGGCCTCACGAGCAGGAAGCTTTATTAATGGGCATGTACTAGCCATTGATGGTGGCTTGTTAGCACAAATGTGATGTTAATTATTCTAATTTTCAATGGTGATTAAATGTTTATGCACATTGTACTGATGCAGCTCAGTGATCAAATTGATGATCATTTCTTTGCAAAAGTAGCAGACTATGCCGAACGGATACGAAATGAATGCAACGGTGTGGTCATGTACCACTTCGGCGAAAACATCGCAGATAGAGCAATGGGCTACAACTACGTAACCAGCTCTGCATTTACCGATTCGGCGACCCACGATGCCTATCAAATAAGTCCTGCACATGTAGGAATGAAAACCTTCATGGCAGAATATATTGAAAAAATTATTGTTTTTGATGGCGTTATGCCTACAGGACTAGGACAAAACCATACGTAATACACTAATCCAAGACAACCCTCCCCGACTCAGCGAACTGAATCAAGTCATCGCCCGCCAGCCGATAGCGTGTCCACTCTGTTTGTGGCTGCCCACCCACAGCATCATATAAGCGTATGGCTGGCTCGTTCCAGTTCAAAACACTCCACTCCATACGACGACACCCCTGTGCCACTCCGGCCTTGGCTACCTCTTGCAGCAACTGACGCCCAGCGCCAAAACCGCGGTACTCGGGTGACACGTACAGGTCTTCCAGATAAATTCCGTGACGCCCCAACCACGTGGAATAACTGGAAAAGTAAACGGCAAACCCAGCCACCTGACCATTAACCTCGCACATCAAGGCCACACAAGACTGCGGCTCATCAAATAGGGTACGAGCAATATCGTCCACCGTGGCTATAACCTCATTTTCTGCCTTTTCATAGATAGCCAAGTCAATAATAAATTGAAGTATGACCTCGACGTCGCTACGACGTGCCGGACGTATATGTATCACTGCCATAGTACAAACTCAGTCTAAGTAAATAAAAATAAGCGTCCAAGTTTACACGCGTGCCATCATTCAATTACATACCCAGCCAGCGCAGGACCCCTTGTCCAGCCACGCGACCACTGGCAAAACAGGCGGTTAGCAAGTACCCGCCTGTGGGTGCTTCCCAATCCAACATTTCACCCGCACAAAAAACACCCGGCATAGCACTTACCATTAGATCTGGGGTCAGTCCATCTAGGCACACACCCCCAGCGGAACTGATGGCTTCATCCAAAGGCCGCATACCATGCAATGGAACCGGTAAGCACTTAATTACCCTGGCCAGGCTTTCCGGGGAGTCAAAAATAGACTTGGGCAAACACTCCCGTAACAAACCCATCTTCACACCACGCAAATTCAGACGGCTGGCCAAATGGCTAGACCAAGATCGTGCCCCCCGAGGCCGAGTTACCTCAGCCATTACCTGATCCAGATCTCGATCAGGTAATAGATCTATCGTTAACGTAACTTGGCCATCTGCCAATACAGCACTACGCAATGCCGATGACCATGCATAGATCAGCCCACCTTCCAGTCCATCCTGGGTCACCATGCATTCACCCCGCTGCGGGGTGAAGTTACCCTGCGGCGCCATAGCAATAGACTTCAAAGGTTGGCCTGCAAAGCGCTCAACAAAATAAGGACTCCAGTTGGTCAGGAAACCACAATTGGCTGGCAACAGCGGGGAAACGGCGACACCCTGTTGCTGCAACAGTCCCTGCCAGCTTCCATCAGATCCCAAACGGGCCCAGCTGCCACCACCTACTGCCAATACCACCGCATCAACCCGTTTTATGATGGGGCCCGTTGGCGTATCCAGCATCAAACTGCCATCATCGCTCCAACCACGCCAAATATGACGGGTATGTACCTTGACCCCACGGGCCCTTAGCCTTTGCAACCAACTGCGCAGCAATGGCGCAGCCTTCATCTGCGCAGGAAAGACCCGACCCGATGAGCCCACAAACGTATCTATACCTAGTTGATGCGACCAGTCGCGTAAACCCTGTGCGTCCAGTTGATCCAGCCACTGCGATACTTGTACTTGGGCAGCCCCAAAACGCGTACGAAAATCTGTAGCAGCCTCGCTATGTGTCAAGTTCAGCCCGCCACGCCCTGCAAGCAAAAACTTACGCCCTACAGACGGCATGGCGTCGTAGACATCCACGTCCACACCCGCCTGAATCAGAGTCTCTGCAGCCATCAATCCAGCAGGACCACCACCTATTACCGCTATAGAGTAAGTCGACATCTTGTATAACCATCAAGAACAGGCCTACAACGGCCTTAAGGAAAGTGGTACGGTAGCAGAAACTAAAATTAGCGCAATCCATCTTAACTAACAACAGTTGCTATCACTATGTATATAGAACTTACCACCGCTGATAAGCACACCTTAAACGCCTATGTCGTTGGTCCTGAAGACGCCCAGCATGGCTTGGTCGTAGTCCAGGAAATTTTTGGTGTGAATAGTCATATGCGTAGTGTGGCAGATACCTTTGCCCAACACGGCTATCGCGTCATTTGCCCTGCCCTGTTTGATCGTATAGAACGACAGGTGGAACTTGACTATGAGCCACACGACATACAACGCGGCTTGGCCTTACGCAATCAAATTGCCGTCGCTGATAGCTTGATGGACCTGACGGCTGCCGCAATCGCTCTAGGAAAGCCCGCAAGCACAGGTATAGTCGGCTATTGCTGGGGCGGCACCTTGTCTTGGTTAGCTGCTACACACAGCCATCAGTTTTCTGCGGCATCCTGCTGGTATGGCGGGAGCATTGCCAAATCAAAAGACGAAACACCCCATATACCGGTACAAATGCACTTTGGCCTGCATGACAAATCCATACCTGTCACTGACATTGATGCGATACGCCATGCCCAACCCCAGGTAGCTATCTATACCTACGACGCGGACCACGGTTTTGGCTGCGAACAGCGAGCCTCATATCAACCCAAGGCCACCGAACAGGCCTTGCAACGCACCTTAGAGTTTTTTCAGACTACGCTGAACTAACCCACCCAAACCCTGACGTCCCGCTAACCACAAACGCAGACAATCGGCAGCTCGCTGACGTAGCAATAAGGGCGCCGTCGCTACCGCCTGATCCAACGACATAGGGCCCGGCACCAAACTGAACGCCGCGGTAATACCTGCACTATAAACAGCCTGATACCCATCACCCAAGGAGCCGACAATAGCCACCACAGGAATGCCGTAACGACCGGCACAACGAGCCACGCCAACAGGAGTCTTACCCAGCATAGTCTGGGCATCCATGCGCCCTTCGCCGGTCAGTACTAGATGCGCACCTTGCAAGGCCTGATCCAAACCACATAAGCCTGCAACCAAATCGACACCAGTCAGAATATTGGCTTTAAAAAAACTACGGATAGCAAAGCCCAGCCCCCCCGCCGCCCCCATACCTGGGACATTGCGCTCATCCTTATGGACATAACGCGCGCATACATCGGCAAACCGATGTAATCCGGCATCCAAGACTGCGACGTCATGGGGGCTAGCGCCCTTTTGGGGGCCGAAGATTGCAGCAGCACCACTAACGCCACATAAGATATTGTCCACATCAATGGCGATTTGAAACTCCACTTGTGCCAGACGCGGATCCAGTGCATCCAAAGACAAGCTATCCAGGTGTTGTAGGGCCGCACCACCATGCGACAAAACCTTCCCCTGTTTATCAAACAACTGCACGCCCAAGGCTTGCAGCAAGCCTGCACCACCATCGGTGGTGGCACTGCCTCCTAGGGCCAGCATAATACGACGTGCTCCAGCGTCTAGTGCGTGGCTAACCAACTGCCCAACGCCATACGTAGTCGCAGTTAAGGGCTGACGTTGCTGAACTGGAATTTGCTCTAGGCCAGCGGCGGCTGCCATCTCGATAAAAGCGCTACCTTGACCCAACCAACCCCAATCCGCATCCACATAGTCCCCATTCGCATTCATGACCCTGGCGGTGCGGCGTTCACCTGAGGTGGCTGCCAACACGACATCCAACGAACCTTCGCCACCATCGGCCATAGGCACACAAACGATATCGGCAGTTGGAATGACATCGTGTACGCCTGCAGCTAGCGCCTGGGCGACAGCAACCGCGCTAAGACTTTCCTTAAAGGAATCTGGGGCAATAACTATGCGCATATTTTTTTATGAAACTGGGGGATTGTTAGGGCTGCATCACAATATTTTTTGCTGTGCCAGCCTGGAAAGCATTGATATTATCAATAAGTTGATCAGCTAGCGCCTGTATGGCCTGGCGGCTTGCCCAGGCAATATGCGGTGTCAGTATAAAGTTGGGCATGTCCAGCAAAGACATTAAGGGGTGTGTCTCGGGGGGTGGCTCTGCATCCACGACATCAATCCCTGCGCCAGAAATTTGCCCACTGCGCATCGCCTGAACCAAGGCTTGGTCATTCACCAAGCCGCCCCTGGCAGTGTTGATCAACAGTGGTTTGCGCTCCATTAGGCTAAACTCATGATCACTAATCAGATCACGGGTATCTGCATTTAACGGGCAATGTAAAGTAATGACATCGGATTCAGCCAAGAACTGTTGAAATGGCGTGTATAAGCTACCCCTGTCTGCGCCATCTTTGCGACCGGAAAATAACACTTTCATGCCCAAGGCTCGACCTATGGTCGCCACCGCTTGACCTAATGCCCCTTGGCCCACGATACCTAGCGTTGCCCCTGCCAAATCACTGATGGGGTAATCAAAATAGCAAAACTGTTGTGCTTGCTGCCAGCGACCAGCCTGCACCGAGGCATGATATGCCACGATATTACGCCGCAAAGAAAACATTAAAGCAAAAACATGCTCCGGGACGCTATGTACTGCATATCCGCGAATATTCGAGACGGCGATGCCCTGATCCGCACAAGCAGCCAGATCCACGATATCTGTACCTGTAGCAGCAACTGCCACCAGTTTTAAACGAGTGGCTTGTTGTAGCGCAGAACGTGATAAACGCACTTTATTGGTAATGACGACATCAGCCTGGGCGATACGCGTGGCAACTTGGTCATCTGCCGTGTGATCGTACACCTGCAATTGATGCGGAAACGACAAGGGATGCAGTGTGGTGTCTGGAGATAACGTATTGCGATCCAAAAACACGACACGCCACGGGTTTACGCTCATGTTAAAACCTAAAAACTAGTCAACATCCATTTGTGATTGGAGGTAGTTTTGAAGACCGACTTTTTCAACAAGTTCTAGCTGAGTTTCCAGCCAGTCTATATGTTCTTCGGTGTCTTCCAAAATTACTTGTAGTAAATCACGCGACACGTAGTCACGCACTGATTCACAATAAGCGATGCCTTCTACCACGGTTTCCCTAGCACCACTTTCCAGGCGCAGGTCACAAGACAGAAGATCTGGCACGTCTTCACCAATATATAGCTTATGTAGGTCTTGTAAGTTGGGAAGCCCATCCAGCATAAAAATACGTTCAATCAATAAGTCGGCATGCTTCATTTCGCCTATGGACTCATCGTATTCGTGCTTACCTAGCTTTTTTAGTCCCCAGTGATCCAGCATACGAGCATGCAGGAAATACTGGTTGATCGCAGTCAGTTCATTTTTGAGTTGGCTGTTCAAATGCTGGATAACGATTTTATCGCCTTTCATGGCTATACCCCCGTGAGCTATCTGATTAGTCTTACTAAGCGTTTAGCTTACCACGATGGAAAGCGCTCTTGAAAACTAACTATCTACGCTTACGAGGTTTACTTCAGGCACACAGAGCAACCTTTTCTACCAAACGGTGGAAGTCTGGAATCGCTGCCTGAACTGTAGTGGCCTGATCAACATAACGTCCTCCGGGTAGATACTCTGTAGCGGTATCAGCACAACAACCGCAACACGTAGCCACTCCCAGCTGAGCTTGTAGATCAGCCAAACTGCTGGCTCCTTCAGCGACTGCTGCCTGAACCTGACGTTCAGTGATCGCATTACAAATACAAATATACATGAGAATAATTATCATATGCATTCAATTGAAAAGCAATGATTTTTATCGCCAATGTGTAAAAAACCCACAACAGCCTACTCGCTGTTGTGGGTATAGGGTATCAAGTAGCAGGCTTAACGTCTGGGCACCCGTGGCGCCTGATCTTCCAATATCCATTCTCGCCATATGGCAACCAACAGCGCCATCAGCACTGGACCTATGAATAAGCCAACAATACCCATAGTTTTAACGCCACCTACCAAACCAAAAAAAGTAGGCAAAAACGGCAACTTGACCGGCCCGCCCACCAGGCGTGGACGCAAGGTTTTATCCACAATAAACAGTTCGACCGTACCCCAAATGAATAAACCCATACCTGCCATTGCATGACCTGATCCCACAAGATATAAGGACACCAAGGTGAATGACAACGGTGCACCACCAGGTATTAACGCCATAAACCCTGTGGCCACACCCAGTAATACCGGAGAAGGAACGCCTGCAACCCAATAGGCTAGCCCCAACACCAAGCCTTCGCCCAAGGCAATTAAGCCCATGCCGGTTACGGTGGAGTTAATCGTCGCGGGCACCACACGTGAAAACCGCTGCCAGCGTTCCGGCAGTATGCGCTCACCCACAATGTCTAGCTGCCCCAAAATACGGGCGCCGTCTTTATAGATAAAAAACAGCGTAATCAGCATGAACAGTACCGTTAGCAACAAGCGGAATATATCGCCAGTTGCCGCCAACAGCATGCGGTAAATATTGCCCAAGTGCTCACCACTGACCATTTCCACCACAGTACCCAAAGCATGTGGTTCACCCAGATAAACAACCCAGTATTCTGCCAACCGCCCTCCTACCAAAGGCAGGGCCAGTATCCAGGGGGGGGTGGGCATACCATTGCGGTTAGCCGCCAAAGCCCACGCAATAAAGCCACTCGCCTCTTGGATGGCATAGGTCAACGCCAGCGATAACGGTACGACCAGTACTAGTATCACGATGATTAACGCAATCGTCGCGGCCAGGGCTGTGCGCCCCTTGCAACGCCTGAGCAATCGCTTATATAAGGGCCAACTTGCTAAGGAAACAATTAACGCCGCCAGCACTGGTACCAGGAAGCCACTTAAAAAATAAAGGCCAGCCAGAACCACTAGCACAAGCAGCCAGCGGGCAATCAGAAAAGCAGGTAAAACAGGTTGCATGATGGTTAGCGCCTTTTAAACTGACGCATATCATAGATGCCAGGTAAGGTACGAGGGTCTGTTTCTTGAGGAAATATTTTATGTTTTTGTATTTTTTGAGTTTCTGTCGTAGGTATGCTGTCGGCTAACCACACCCAACCCGGTGCTTTATAGTAAGCCAAGTGTTGCAAGCAATAGTCAAATAAGTCCTTGACGATGGCATCACGACTTGCTTGGGTAACAGTGGCGCCATCCGCCAAATCCTGGGGCATATGTACAACGACGCAAGCTAAGACTTCTTCCTCACGGACATCGTCTGGTACGCCTAGTACCGCGACCTGCTCCACCAAAGGGTGGGTCAATAAGTGGGCCTCCACTTCGGCCGCTGCAATGTTTTCACCCGAGCGTCGAATAATATTCTTGCGCCTGTCCACAAAGTGCAACATGCCATCGCCTGGATCACGTGTGATGACATCCCCAGTATGGAACCAGCCACCGTGCCAGGCAGCTTCAGTAGCAGCGTCATCATCCAGGTAGCCCAGAAAGAAATGCTTGCGGGGTGTTTCTGCCGAATAACGCAGCAACATTTCACCAGGTTGTCCATCTGGCACATCGTGATCCTGCTCGTCAACCACACGCACTTCCAACCCCGGTCCTGCTTGACCAAAAGCACGGGTCCCCACTTTGCGAGGGGGCATATTATCGACAAATGTGCGTACCATTTCTGTCATGCCCCATAGTTCTAGCAAGGGAAACCCGTAACGCTCTTCGAAAAGCGCATGTAACTGCGGCTCCACCCCTGCACCATACCCCATGCGTACACAATGATCCTTGTCGTGTTCACTCTTAGGCTGACTTAAGAGCATGGGGACGATAACGCCAAGGTAGTGCACGATGGTGGCACGACTTTCACGCACTTCAGTCCACCAGCGTGAGGGGCTGAAGCGATCCGTTTGTACCTGACAATTCCCGGTAAGCATCATGCAATAAAACGACAATATGGATGCATTGACATGAAATAAAGGTAGGGGTGTATATAAGCGTTCTTGTTGGGTGCGTATGGATATCAAACCACCTTGCCTGGCATACCAGGCACCAGAGGCAATTTCATACTCGTGGGACAACACGCAACCTTTTGGCCTACCTGTAGTACCCGAGGTATACAAAATGCTCGCTGGCATTTGTGCATGCAAAGCAATATCCTGACGCGCTTGCCTGGCTGGTGGCAGACCATCGGCAAAGTCATCCAAAGTCACCACCGATGGCTGATTGACCGTACTGCCCAGCGCTTCGTTAACAATCTCTAGGTAAGCGGGCAACACCACCAACAGGTCAATTCGGGAATGGTCGATCAGGTAGGCAATTTCGCCCGCCCGATAATCTGGGTTAACGGGTACACAGCATATGCCCAACGAGTTCATGGCCAGTTTGTGCAACATATGTTCGGGGCGGCTTTCCAATAGCACACCTATGCGATGTGGATAACCATATCCAGCCTTGCGGTAGCTAGCCATCAATTCAGCCACAGCCACACCAGCGTGTTTATAGCTAAGCTCCAGACCATCCGGGTAATAACTACGATTAGCATTCGCCGGGACAGCCATCATGGACGAGTCGCCATAAGCGGCAACCGCGGCCTGAAATGCTTGCGCAATAGTGGTTTCATCTGTGACAGCTAACATACACTCCTCCAAATTCCATACACGCTGATAGTACACCCAGGACACGACGCCACGCTGTTCTACAGCCAGCGTTTTCTTGATACCTGAAAAATTCGATAGCCTAATAAAAAAACCAGCCCGACGTTAGCAAACGCGGGCTGGTTTTTTACAACGATTAAGCGAGCATGCTTATTCTTGGCCGCTCACATAACCGCGCCAAACGCGAGGCAATATACCGCCGTGACGCCAGTACTCTACGTCCTCCGTGGTATCTAAGCGTATGGTCAAAGGCACGGTTTGAGTACTGCCATCTTGACGGTGAATCACCCAGTCAATTTGAGCACCAACACCTAAGCGATCTTCCAGTCCGATGATATCGAAGGTTTCCGTACCATCCAGACCCAGTGTTTCTGCATTAGTACCAGGCAGGAACTGTAAGGGCAGAACCCCCATACCCACTAGGTTGGTGCGGTGTATACGCTCGAAACCTTCGGCGATTACGGCTTTCACACCCAGCAAGGCTACACCTTTAGCTGCCGAGTCACGTGATGAGCCACAACCGTAGTTCTGACCAGCCACGATAACTAATGGCACTTCGCGACGCTGATATTCCTGTGCTGCTTCAAAGATGCGCATAACATCACCATCTGGCATCACTTTGGTGACGCCGCCCTCTATGCCAGGTACGATGCGGTTACGCAAACGGATATTGGCAAAAGTAGCACGCATCACAACCTCGTGATTGGCGCGACGGGTGGTGTAGTTATTGAAATCAGGTTGCTTAACACCCTTGGACAACAAGAAGTCAGCACCAGGTGTCCCCAAGCTGATGGCACCCGATGGCGAAATATGGTCTGTAGTAATGGAATCGCCCAGTATGACCAAGGGTCGCAAGCCAACGATGTCTTGGACGTTGTCGGGTTGTAATTTCAAGTCATCGAAATACGGCGGTTTGCGTATATACGTGCTGTCCTCTTCCCAAGGGTAGTGACCTGTACTTTCGCGATCCAAGGCATCCCAAGGCTCACCACCTTCGTACAGTTCAGCGTAACGCTCAATGAACAGTTCACGATCGTAAGCACCTTCAATCGCGGCGGCAACTTCAGCTCCTGTTGGCCAGATATCTGTTAGGAACACCGGCTCCCCTTCGGGGCTATATCCCAAAGGCTCACGTGTAATATCTGTCGTCATGGAACCGGCCAGTGCATAAGCAACCACCAAGGCTGGCGACGCCAAGTAAGCAGCACGCACGTTGGGATGTATACGGCCCTCGAAGTTACGGTTACCCGACAACACTGCCGCGGTAACCATTTTTTCAGACTCTATGGCCTGAGCGATAGGCACAGGCAAGGGACCAGAGCCACCGTTACAGGTGGTACAGCCAAAGCCAGCAATGTTAAAGCCCAGCGTATCCAGGTCCCCTTGCAGGCCAGCTTTTTCCAAGACATCGGCAGTCACCTGACTGCCAGGCACCAGCGATGTTTTGACCCAAGGCTTACTGCGTAGGCCACGAGCCACGGCCTTTTGTGCCACTAGACCAGCTGCCATCATGTTGGCAGGGTTGGATGTATTGGTACAAGACGTAATTGCGGCAATAACCACTGCGCCATCATGCAAGCCAAACTCTTCGCCTTCCACTGGCACCAGCCTGTCTGGATCGCTAGGACGACCAGCAATTTTCTGGTGATGCTCCAAGAAAGCCGTCGCTGCCGTATCTAGATCCAGACGGTCTTCGGGGTTGCTAGGACCAGCAATGCTAGGACGTATGGTATCCAGATCCAGCGTCAGTACGGTTTCAAACGTAGGTGCTGGTGTGGTTTCGTCACGCCACAACTTTTGAGCCTTGGCGTAGGCTTCGACCAAAGCGATTTGCTCTTCGGAACGGCCTGTAGTGTGTAAGTAGTTGATTGCATGGCGATCGACCGGGAAAAACACCGAAGTCGCACCATATTCTGGCGCCATATTGGCGATCATTCCGCGGTCGCCCAAGGACAGAACATCCAAGCCAGGACCGAAGAATTCAACAAACTTGCCAACCACGCCCATTTGACGCAGTTTTTCAGTAATTACCAGCACCAAATCCGTGGGCAATACGCCATCACGTAATTGACCTTTTACTTCTATACCTACCACGGCAGGCAATGCAATAGTAACGGGCAAACCAACCATAACGGCTTCGGCTTCAATACCACCGACACCCCAGCCCAGTATGCCCAGACCGTTGATCATGGGCGTATGGCTGTCTGTACCTACACAGCTATCGGGATACGCGATTTCGCCGTCTGGGGTTTCATCGGACCACACCACGCGACCTATGCCCTCCAGGTGCAACTGGTGCATGATGCCCTTACCCGGAGGTACGACTTTCACGCCATCAAAGTTACTGGCACACCAGCGTAAAAAGGCAAAGCGCTCGCCGTTGCGTTGGTATTCACGCGCCAAGTTGATTTTGGCGGCTTCTGGATTAGCCCAGCTATCGACCTGCAAAGAGTGGTCAATAATGACGTCGATAGGTACCTTGGGGCTAACCAATGCCGGGTTACCACCGCCAGCTTCCACGCCTTCACGCATGGCAGCCATATCCAGCAACATCACCAGACCCAGAATATCCTGTCCGAACACCCTGGCCGGATAAAAGGTAATGCCATCACCCACGCGACGATTCAGTAAGGAATCAATTTCGGTGGCGATATCTGCGCCACGTACTGCTGCCTGACGCTTCAGGTTTTCCAGCAAAACACGTAACGAAAATGGCAGAGTATCAATGCCGGGAACATCGCTAATGGGGACGTACTTTACCGCCCTACCATTAACGTCCAGCTTTTGGAGCACAGGATTCGAATTCATAACACCCTTTTATGAGGTCGGTTGATGCAAAAAACAATTTGATTGTATTCAGGACGAACATCATACAATATAATCGTCGATTGGAACACTATTACTGCGTGGTTTTCGCTCCACAGTAATAAACGCACTATGACATGGAACTCTATGGGGACAGGCATCAATTCGCTGCACGTAACGCTAGCCCACAGGCTGATAGAACATATACGCACCGAACACCTACCGGCAGGTCACCACCTGACCGAGCAATCACTTGAAGTCGCTTTAGGTACCTCGCGCTCTCCGATACGCGGGGCGCTAGCCTATTTGGCCCAAAAAGGCATAGTCGCGCCCCAACCACCGCGTCGGGGCCTGTATTTAACTCGTGATGCTGCTGACCTAAGCTTTATCGATAGCGAACTGACCACCACCACCGAAGAACAAGCCTATTTGGCTCTGGCACACGATAAGCTGGCAGGGCTGCTACCCGATGTACTTAGCGAAAATGAAGCCATGCGCCGCTACTCGCTAACCCGCGAACGCATGCGCCGTGTGCTGGCGCGTGCTGCCAACGAAGGCTGGATAGAACAACGTGCTAGCAAAGGCTGGTCTTTCTTACCCATGATCGATGGGCCACAGGCATGCCAGGAAAGCTATGAGCTGCGCCTGGCGCTAGAACCCACCGCCATGCTAATGCCCAGCTTTGCCATAGATTCCGAAGTACTACGACGGATACGCACCCAGCAAGAATCCTTAGCCGATGGTGGCTATCGTACGGCCGGCCACGTGGAAATGTTCCAAGCCAACGCCACCTTCCACGAAGCCCTGGCTGGCTTATCCGGCAACCGTTTCATCGTGCAAACCATCATCCGCCAAAACCAATTACGACGTTTACTTGAGTATCGTGAAACCGATGACCGAGAGCGCGTACGACGCCAGTGCGTAGAGCACTTGGCGATCTTGGACTTGTTGGAGCGTGGCGAACGTGCTGAAGCCGCACGTTTACTGACCGAACATCTAGGCAATGCCAGTCACGAAAAAGTTCTGCAACTACGTAAAGCAGCCATACCCCAGACTGCTCCACTACATTCAACCCTAAGCGCTACGCCACGTAGCGCCACCACAAGGAAATAACATGAAGCAAACAGCCCTACCTGCCGTTTTTATGCGTGGCGGTACCAGCAAAGCCCTGATGGTGCAGGCCAGTGACCTGCCCGTCAACCAAGATGACTGGGCGCCTTTATTCACTGCAGCTATGGGTACGCCTGACCCTTATGGACGCCAGCTAGATGGCATGGGCGGCGGCGTATCTTCACTTTCAAAGGTGTGCATTATTGCACCTTCGCAACACCCAGATGCCGATGTCGATTACACCTTTGCTCAGGTCATGATCAAAGAAGCCCGTGTGGATTACCGCGGCAACTGCGGCAACATGAGCGCTGCCGTGGGCCCTTATGCCGTAGACCAAGGCCTGGTAAAAGCCCAGGGCGATACTGCTACCGTGCGCATACTGAACACCAATACGCAAAAAATCATACACAGCACCTTCGCCATAGAAGACGGCCAAGCACGCTATGACGGCGATCTATCCATACCCGGTGTCGGTGGTACTGGCTCGCCCATTAAACTAGACTTCGTTCAGCCTGGCGGCGCGTCAACAGGCAAACTGTTGCCCACAGGTCAAGTACAAGAAAGTCTGGACGTACCAGGCCTGGGCACCATAGACGTGTCCATGATAGATGCAGCAAATGCCGCTGTGTTTGTACGCGCACGTGATGTAGGCCTGACAGGTCTGGAGCTACCCGACGAACTGGAAAGCCGCGCTGACATGCTGGAATTATTAAATGAAATCCGTATACGTGCATCCGTAAAAATGGGTATTGCCCCCGACTTGGAAAGCGCACGTAAAATCACCATAGTGCCATTTGTGTGCATAGTATCCCCACCTACCGACAACCCTACATTGTCCGGTGATACCGTACCCGCCAGCGAAATCGACCTAGTTGCACGGGTTATTTCTAATGGTCAGCCCCACCGTGCCTTGCCATTAACCATTTCACTGTGCACTGCTGTAGCAGCACGTATCACAGGCACTATCGCCGCCGAAGCCTTGTCACCAACTGCAGGCGACAGCGCGCTACGATTAGGTATGCCATCTGGAATATTGACTGTGGGTGCTGAAGTCGCACAAGAAAATGGTGCATGGGTTGCACGCGCCGGTTCTTTCTATAGAACAGCCCGTCGTTTGTTTGACGGACAAGTGTGGGTACCTGGTCAGGCAACTACCCCGTCACGCTAAGTACCGCATTACTCCATTCGTATGCTTGTTGCTGCATGGTTCTGAAATCGTCTACCGACAAACCCAAGCCATGCAGCAACGACAAAACATTAGCGCTATCACCTTGCTCGCTGTATTTGATTAAAGCCAGCATCTCGCCATAACGGCCCTGTTTCAATACTAGTGCAGCATTGACCTCGTCACTGACAAGAATGTGCTGCAAGATGTCTTCCATAGGGGCTTCCAGCAATGCATTCAAGCACGACATTATCCCTACGGTAAAAGCGATATCGGCAGGTTCTGTGGTTTCAGGCCACAACTTTTCTGCCATTACTTCCAGTAACCTACCTCGAGTCGTAGCTAGCGCCAGCAAAGGCGATGTTCTAACCAGCACACGTCCTGCACCAGCGTACAGCAGTATCTGTAACCATCGCTGCATTTCACGCCGCCCCAATAAAGCCAAGGCTTGGCGCAAAGACTCCACTCGGGTTGCTACACCAAACACAGGCGAGTTCGCCATACGCAACAAGTTCAAACTTAAGGACACATCTTCTTTAATGCTGTTGACGATGTCGATATCGTTCGCATCTTCGATCAGTTGCCTAAGCAAGTTAACGATGGTCAATTGGCATGGCTGTAGCCGAGTGCCAGATAAGGTCCGTGGGCGAGCAAAGTAATACCCCTGAAAATAATCGAAACCCAGTTCGTAACACATTTGGAACTGTTCATGAGTTTCTACTTTTTCAGCGATTAGCTTTTTCCCTTGTTTTTTTAGCTTACCCACCAGTAATGCCAGTTCGCCCTTAACCACACTCGCGAATTCAACTTTCACAATGCTGGCCATAGGCAGCAAGCGGGTAACATCATCAGTCAAGGCAACGACATCATCCAAGGCAAAGACAAAACCAGTATCTAAGAGATGAGACATGCGTTGCACTAACTCTGGAGTGATCCTTACGGTCTCTAGAATTTCAAGGACTATCTTGTCTGCTGGCAAAAGGCCGATAAAATCGGCCATTATGCTGCGCTGATCGAGATTTAGAAAAGCCAGCGCCCCACCCACCACCTTGGGCAAGCCCATTTCTATGGTCTGCGCAATAACGCTAGCCGTTGCAACACGCTCATGGCTATCGCAAGCCGTATCGTGGGCGCCTCTTCTAAAAAGTAGTTCGTAAGCGACCAAAGCCTGCTCACGATTCATGATAGGTTGACGCGCTAGATAAAACGTCTGATTATGGTCTTCCATCGTTGGCACCGACAGCATAATACTGCCGCCCCCTTTGCCATAGCATGGCCACAAGATAAGGCGCATTATGCAACGCCACACACTAAGTGTATCTAAACACTAGCGTTACGGTAACAGAATTGACAATTCTTTACGTTTATTCCAGCTCAACTGAATGCTTAATTTAAGGCATCCAACTTTGCCTTAAGCTGATCCACCGGCAAAGCACCATTGACCCGACTATCGTCAGCAAAGAAAATAGCAGGCGTGCCTTGCACCATTAGTTTGGCAGCCAACGCTTTGACTTCTTCGACCGGAGTATCGCACTGGGCTTCGGCTGGGGTTTTACCATCCAGCATCCAATCTTTCCAGACTTTTGCTTGGTCTTTAGCGCACCATATATTGCGAGCTTTGACTTCAGAGTCAGGAGACAAGATAGGTAGCAAGAAGGTATATACCGTGACGTCGTCAATTTCTTTCAACGCCACATGCAGTCGCTTACAAAATCCGCAGTTAGGGTCCTCAAAAACGGCCATCTGGCGTTTACCACTACCCGTCACCTGCTTGACCGCGTGCTGTAAGGGCAACGACGAAAACGATATTGCAGTTAATTTTTCTAACTTAGCAGCGGTCAGGTCGATACGTTCACGAGCGTCTATCAAGGACCCTTGAAGCACATAGTTCACTTGTGCATCGGCATACAACAAGTCCATACCAATTTGGATCTCGTAAAGACCTGCCACTGGTGTGTCACTGACACCGTTGACTTCGACGCCTGGAAAGCGCTGCTGGAAAGCCTTTTTCACATCGTCTAAATTAACTACCTGAACCTGCTCAATCAGCTCTGGGGTGGGCTGTACTACAGCTGCCGCCTCTTGGACTTCTGCTTGAGCCTCTGGCTGAGACTCTGATTGCGACCATGCACTGGACGACACTGATGCACCTAGCAGCATGGCTAGCAAAAAACCCGAAAAACGCATATAAACTCCTGACAGTAGTGGCATATTGCAGCGTGTCACGGCTGCTGCGCACAGCACCATAATATTAAAAAGAAACAATCCAGCGCCTGCGTCAACGACCAGCCGCGCCCCCGATCAAGAATCGCTTGAGCAAAGGCAAATGATTCACCCCACGCATACCCAGGTTCCTGGCCCAAGCAATCGCAGCTATCTTGCTAGCGAATAAACGATGTAGGCCATCTGTGGCCAAGCGCATAGCCAATATAGGCTCGGCTCGTGCTCGACGATAGCGGCTAAGCACCCGCATGTCGCCCGCACTACGATACTGTTCTTTGTCCGTTAAAACTCGTAGTAGTTCCGCAACATCGGCTAGGCCCAGATTCAAACCCTGACCCGCCAACGGATGCACCCTGTGTGCAGCATCACCCACCAGCGCTACGCCGGGGGCAACCATATCACTGCCTTCCAAGGTCAAAGGAAACGCAAACAAAGGGCTACGTACGTGCAACTTACCCAGTCGATCGCCAGTGACCGCGGCCAGTTCCTGCGTCAACATAGCGTTGCGCTGATCGTTGGGCAACTGTTGCAAATACTTGGCCCTGGACTCAGGCATAGACCACACCATAGACACTTGGTGACCTTGATTGGTGTCTGGCATAGGCAACAAGGCCAATATGCTGTCACCTGTAAACCACTGCAAGGCAATATTCTGGTGAGCTAGTTGAGCATCCAGGTGCACCACCACACCATGATCACCGTACGCTTTGAAGTCATGACGGATATTCGCCGCCGACCTGACCGGCGAATGCGCACCATCAGCACCCACCAATAAATCAGGGTGTAATGCACGTCCAGTATCGGTAAAGACTACACCGGACTCCCAGCGTTGAAATTTTTCAGTGATCCAACTGACCCCAAGTATGCGCACGGCTTGCTGCAATACCCGCTCAAGCTCACCGGACTCAACGATCCAGGCCAGACTTATGGAAGCCGCCTGCCACGCATGAAGATTCAGTTCACCATCACCATCACCATAGACCTCCATCGCATCCACAGGTGTAATACGCCTGGCATCCATTAGGTCCCAAACACCCAAGTCAATTAAAAACTGCTGGCTGGCTACCGAAAGAGCATACACCCTAGGGTGGTAGCTATCTGGGACTGCCGCCGACGTATCGGCCTTGGGCCCTAGCAAGCTGACCTGAAAGCCCTTTTTGGCCAATCCCAATGCCGTTGCCAGCCCAGCAATGCCGGTACCACATACCAGTATATTTTCTTTAGTCATCGTGCTGAGGGGGCCCCCGCCTGTTTAGGCCATAACAGCCACATTTCACCGGTTTGCTTCATACGACCTGCTTGCGATCCGGCATCGTCCCCGAATCCCCAGTAGTAATCAGTACGTGCTGCACCTTTGATGGCGGCACCAGTATCTTGTGCAAACACCAGCCGATTAAGGGCCTGGTTTGTGGCTGGGTACGACGTCGCCAAATACAACGGCGTCCCTAAAGGCACAAAACTAGGGTCTACCGCCACTGCCCTTTGACCGATCAAGGGAATACTATAAGCACCTTTGGGACCTAGCTCAGGGTCAACCACCGCTTCTTCATTAAAAAATACCATTGCCGTATTGGCGTTAAGCATTTCCTGCACACGTGCCGGATTACGCTGTGCCCAGGCTTTGATATTTTGCATAGACGCCTGAGCCAAGGTTAATTCGCCTTGCTTAGCCAGCCACTGACCAATAGACGCATAGGGACGGCCATTGTGATCGGCATAAGCTAGCCGTATGGTAGTTCCTGTGTCTAATAACGCCCTGCCTGATCCTTGTATTTGCAAGAAAAAAGCTTCAACGGGATCATCTACCCAGACGATTACGGCGGGTTGTCTATCGGCATCGGCTGCAATTTGCGCACGGGTGTCATATGGCACGACTCGCTTGCCCACCACCTTGCCACGCACACGTTTACCTGCTAATTCAGGATAAACCTCGCCTAAATCTATGGTTAACAAGTCTTCAGGGGGGGCATACAGCGGCCACTGGTAAGGACCATGCCGGGATCTAGAAGCCCGCACCAATGGTTCGTAATAGCCTGTGACGGTATTTTTAGCGATTTTTCCACTGCCATCCAACAATCGCCACGGCTGTAAGTGCTGTTCGATAAACCCGCGTACCGCCGTCGTAGAGGCCGTATGCCCCAGCCCTGACTGAGCAGCAGCTGCGCACACCGGCTGCCAAGCCCGTGGTGTGGCTCGGGCAGGTAAGGTTAGTGAACCACCTACAGGCCGCATCAAACCTTTGCAGTTATTAATGAAGCCTTTCCAGACCAATTGCAGGTCATCACTTTGCCAACCAGGCAAAGCCCCCCACTGCACGACTTGAAACTTCCCTGCCAAACTACGTGCAGGGGTATCGCGCATGGTGGACAAGGCAGGCACACGCAAAGGCTGTTCGGCTACCGATGCGGCATCAGGCCCCGTCGCTGGAACCGTAGAGGGTTCTGGTGGCACGGAACTACAAGCTGCCAATAGGCCCAGCAATGACGCTGAAATCAGGATTTTCTTCATGGTTCACCGCCCCAGTAATTAATGCAGCGTACGCGGCATGGCCAAGATGAACTCAGCGATTTCCACATCAAAGGGAATTCCATTTTCCCCAACACAGTGATAGCTGCCCCGCATAGTACCTACCGGCGTAGATAAGGGGCAACCACTGGTATATTCAAATGTTTCGCCAGGTGTCAGTAAAGGCTGCTGCCCGACCACGCCCAAACCGCGTACTTCTTCAGTTTTTTGGTCGCCATCGGTAATGACCCAATGTCGACTAATGACCTGTGCGGCATACTTACCCTGATTAGTAATGCGCACGGTATACGCAAATACGAATTGCTGGTCGGCCGGCTCAGACTGATCCGGTAAATACTGTGGTGTCACAGACACCACGATGTCGTATGGTTTCAAAATCAAACTTCCTGATTCAATAATACGTGCTGCGTAAACAACAACGTTTAGGGCGTGCCACGGGATAATTTCGCACTTAACTGCAATAATGGCACACTTGCCTTTTTACTGTTGTACAACTTTACTACCTTAACGCCATGCAACCAGATCCTATTACTCGTATCGCCCCTAGCTTGTTGGCTGCCGACTTTGCTCGCCTGGGTGAAGAAGTCAGAAACGTCATTGCCGCTGGTGCGGACTGGATACATCTGGATGTCATGGACAACCATTATGTACCCAACCTGACGATGGGCCCCATGATATGTGAAGCCTTACGCCCACATACCACAGCACCTATTGATGTACACCTAATGGTCCAACCTGTGGATGCCATTATCCCGCAGTTTGCCAAAGCAGGCGCCGACATTATCACGTTTCACCCCGAAGCGTCACAACATCCAGACCGCACTCTAGGACTAATCAAAGAGCAAGGCTGCAAGGCAGGCCTGGTTATTAATCCGGCCACCTCGTTAAGCTGGATGGATCACGTCATGGATAAGTTAGATGTAGTGCTACTAATGTCAGTGAACCCCGGTTTTGGTGGGCAACGTTTTATACCTGGAACTCTCGCCAAGCTGGCTGCCGCCAGACGCAAAATTGATGCCTGGGTCAATGCAGGTGGCCAATCTATTGCCTTGGAAATTGACGGTGGTGTTAAGGTCGATAACATTGCCGCAATACATGCTGCGGGTGCTGACACGTTTGTCGCCGGTTCTGCCATTTTTGGCCAACCTGACTACAAAACTGTGATCGACGCCATGCGCCGCGAACTTGCCAAAGGCAAGTCACTAACCACTTAAGGCCAGCACCATGCGTTTCAAAGCGGTATTGTTTGATCTGGATGGCACTCTGGTGGACACCATCCCTGACATTATTCAGGCGACTAACGCTATGCGTGAACAACTGGGCCTAGTCGCCCTGGATGACGCCACCATTACCGCCTACGTAGGTCGAGGGACCGAAGATTTAGTGTTACGCGCCCTAAGCCACAACATGCCCAACGCCCCTACTCAAGCCTTGTTCGATCAGGGGCTGACCCTATTCAAACAATGCTACCACGAGGTCAATGGCAAACAATCTGTGCTATTTGACGGCGTACTTGAAGGCTTACACGCCTTTGCCAGCACGGGTGCTCGCTTGGCTATAGTCACCAATAAACAAACGGCTTTTACACTGCCATTGCTACAAAAAATGGGCCTAGCCGATTACTTCGAAGTAGTGGTTTGTGGCGACACCTGTGCCAACAAGAAACCCGATCCCATGCCCTTGTTACATGCCTGCGAAGCACTTGGGGTAAATCCAACACAGGCGTTAATGGTAGGTGACTCAGTGAATGACGCCTTAGCGGCACGCGCTGCTGACATAGCTGTACTGATACTGCCTTATGGCTATAACGAAGGCCAGGACGTGCGCAATCTGGAAGTCGATGATATAGTGCCAACTATAGCTGCAGCGGCATTATGGGCCGCCAACCACTCATAAAGCACACATTATTCATGAAAACCGCTATCTATTATTACGTTGCACCCTGCGCCTACTGGCGCTGGTGGCGTCCGTATTCTGGGTAGCAATTATCGATATGCCTGACACTTAACGTAATCCGTAACGTGTCATTAGCATCACAGCAAAACTAGCCCGGAACCCAGTCAATGGTCGGGCTTTTTTTGTATCCTGTCCCGGCCTGTACCAAAATCACAACCCAGAGACCCCCATGACAGAAATAGAATTTAATGCACTGGCCGCACAAGGCTACAACCGCATACCGTTAATTACAGAAACCTACGCTGACCTTGACACGCCACTGGCCATTTATCTGAAGCTAGCCCACAGCGGTCCTGAAGGCGGTCGTAACAGCTGTTTACTAGAGTCAGTGGTCGGCGGCGAGCGCTTCGGACGCTATTCGTTTATAGGCCTACCTGCCAAAACAGTTATTCGTGCCACAGGCAACATCACTGAAGTGGTGCATCTGGGCAATGTCATAGAAGCTCACACCGGTGACCCACTGCAATTCATAGAGCAATACCAACAGCGTTTCAAAGTAGCCATACGCCCAGGCATGCCCAGATTTGCAGGCGGTTTAGCGGGCTACTTTGGTTACGACGCCGTGCGCCATATCGAACCACGCCTAGGCCCCTCCACCAAGCCCTTCCCTGCAGGCCAAGAAGAGGGCACTCCTGACATCATGCTGTTGCAAATTGATGAGTTGGTGATTGTGGACAACCTAGCGGGTCGCACCTACCTGCTGGTGTACGCCGACCCTGCACAACCCGAAAGCTACGCACGCGCTAAGCGCCGCCTGAAGGAGCTACGCGAAAAACTACGTCAGCCCGTTGTGATCCCTTATGCTTACGCCAGCCTGCAAACCGAAGCCCAGCGTAACTTCCGCAAGGAAGATTATCTGAATGCAGTAAAAAAAGCCAAGGAATACATAGAGGCCGGCGACTTAATGCAAGTACAAATAGGTCAGGTGATTGCGAAACCTTTCCGTGACTCGCCACTGTCCTTGTACCGCTCTTTGCGTTCGCTAAACCCCTCGCCATACATGTACTACTGGAACTTCGATAGCTTCCAGGTTGTCGGCTCTTCACCAGAAATTCTAGTCCGTCAGGAAATCATCAGCGAAGCAGATCGCCAAAAAACCATGATTACCATACGCCCTCTGGCTGGCACCCGGCCACGTGGTGCCACTCCGGAACAAGACGCCAAACTGGCCGATGAACTACTGGCCGACCCCAAAGAAAGGGCCGAACACGTCATGCTGATTGACCTGGCCCGTAACGACATAGGTCGGGTCGCCAAAACCGGTACCGTAGAAGTCAGCGACACTATGGCCATAGAACGCTACTCCCACGTCATGCACTTGGTGTCCAACGTCACCGGCGAACTCAATGAAGGGCTAAGCAATATGGACGTACTGCGTGCATCATTTCCGGCCGGCACCCTAACTGGGGCGCCCAAAGTACGTGCCATGGAAGTGATAGACGAGCTAGAACCCGTACGTCGCGGTATCTATGGCGGGGCAGCAGGTTACCTAAGCTATGGCGGCGAAATGGACGTGGCCATAGCCATACGTACAGGCATCATCAAAGACGGCATGCTGTATGTCCAAGCCGCCGCTGGCATAGTGGCTGACTCTGATCCAGAAAAAGAATGGGAAGAGACCGAAGCCAAAGCTCGTGCTGTATTGCGAGCAGCCGAACAAGTCCAGTTTGGCCTGGATGAACCGATTTAAACGCATAAAAAGGCGGTGGTTACTAAGCGACCACCGCCTTACCAAGTCCTACTTGCCATAAGAAAGGGCTAGCTAACCTGCAGGCTGCCCTTAGCCCCCATCAGTAAATCCACAACATCGGCAGCGGAAATTATCTGATAACGCTCGTCCATATCAGCCTGTGAAAAACCGTTATGCACCATGCACGAACTACATACAGCGATACACCCGCCTAACTCTATATACTTACTTAATAGTTCTGCGACTGGCTGAAATGGCGCACCAATATTGATCTTGGACGTTGCATTTGGCTTACCTAACTCAACCGCACCGGCCATTAGAATAATAGTCGCACTGTGTCCTTTTAGTGCTGCATTCATGGCCATAGTAAAGGCCACTGTCACTTTATCCGGATTGCTATAGCCATCAAATAAAGTACTTACAAAATCAGTCTGCTGCATCATTGCTTCCTAATAAAATAATAAATATTTTCAAATAAGCCTAAATGAGATGAACACTACCCTGCATCAGTGAACTCATTAAACGCAGCCACTGCGTTCGCGGCATACATCACAGACGGTCCGCCACCCATATACACTGCAACCCCCAGCGTTTCATGGACTTCCTCTGGAGTCGCACCTAGTTTAGCTAACGCTTTGGTATGAAATCCTATGCAACCATCACAACGCACCGCCACACCTATTGCCAATGCAATCAGCTCTTTGGTTTTATGGTCTAAGGCACCATTCTTATTAGCCGCCTTGCCCATTTCTGCAAAACTTTGCATCACCTGTGGCACTGCTTTATTTAAAGGCACCAAATTTCCCGCAATCTGTTGGGTTAACGCTTTGTAACTCGTTACCGTCATACAATACTCCCTAAAAATAGTAACGGCCTAACTTGGCCAGATGAAAAACCTAAGCAATTAAATGTTCGTTTAGATCACGTTATCCTCACGGATACAAACCGGTATTTTTAAGTACGACACTCCATTGGACTCTGCTTGAGGAAAATTACCTGCACGAATATTTACCTGTATAGATGGCAGTAACAGCCTAGGGGCTGCCAAACCTGCGTCGCGCTGTTGGCGCATAGCAACGTACTCGTCCTCGGATACACCAGCATGAATATGAATATTGTGCTTAAGTTGCTGAGCTACTGTGGTTTCCCAAGCATAGTCATTACGCCCTGACGCTTTATAGTCATGGCACATAAATAAACGAGTTTCAGCAGGCAAAGACAACAAACGCCGTATTGAGCGATATAAAGTACGTGCGCTACCACCGGGGAAATCAGCCCGTGCAGTACCGTAGTCGGGCATAAACAAGGTATCGCCCACGAATACAGCATCACCTATCCGGTAAGAAATACAGGCAGGCGTATGGCCAGGAGTATGCAGCACCTCTATCGTCAAATCACCCAAAGAAAAGCGCTCACCATCAGTAAGCAAACGGTCAAACTCACCACCATCCTCAGACACGTCATCTACGTTAAACATGGGCCGAAAAATAGTTTGTACATCGCAGATATGCTCGCCTATCGCTACCTTGGCCCCTGTATGCTGCTTAATGTATGGCGCTGCACTTAAGTGATCGGCATGTACGTGAGTTTCCAGCACCCAGACAATATCCAAACCCTGAAGACGAGCGACGGCCAATATTTTCTCTGCTGACGCCATCGACGCTTTACCACTACTATGGTCATAATCCAGCACGGGATCTATCACTGCCGCCTGCTTAGTCTGTGGGTCAGATACCAAATAACTTACCGTGTTCGTTAACGGATCAAAAAAAGCGCGTATGTCTGCGGACATATTCATTCCTACCTCCGGCATAGTGAAATACTTGTTTACTTCTTTATATTAGCATATACTAAATTAGCAAAACATGAAACAATGTCTACATAACAATTGCTGTAACTAGTCAACCTCACTCAGGAGCATGCTATGAAAGGAATCGATCGGATTTTACGTATCACCGCAGGCATAGTGCTAATCGCACTAGCCATTACTGAAACTGTAGGTTGGTGGGGTTGGTTAGGTCTCATCCCCTTGCTTACCGGGCTGGCTGGGCGGTGTCCAGCATACTCACTACTGGGCATACAACGTTGCACTATAAAGCCTCCTAAATCCTAAACACACTACCGCGTTAGCAACAGCCATCCCTCTTTTAAGATGGCTGTATGTCATTGTAATTATGCAATTTATTCTTGTTTAAAGGCATATATTAGATTATACTAATATAAAATTTTCAAACTAAGGATGATTATGGCGCTCACTGAAAAAGACCGCCTTTTTATGCAAGAAGGCGCTGCCAAAGCAGCTGCCATGCTACGCACAGTAGGCAATGAACAGCGTTTGTTATTGCTATGCCTACTTATAGAGCACAGTGAACTTAGCGTAGGCGCATTGCACCAACATGTAACACTAAGCCAATCCGCGCTTTCTCAGCATTTATCCAAAATGCGAGACGAGGGCTTAGTCACCTACCGACGCGAATCCCAAACCTTGTACTACCGGATCGACAATCCCGACGTGCAAAAACTTATCGGCACCCTTAAAACCATTTTTTGTCCGTAGTCATCACCAAGAAGGCACGACCATGTCACTAAAATCTCTTACTCCCGAAGCAGCCCGCGACTTAATGGATAAAGGCGCTGTACTCATCGATATACGTGCATCCAACGAATACGTACGCGAGCACATTCAACAATCACGCCACCTTCCCATGGAACAATTAGCAGCTCAACACGTAGATCTGGCAGACACGAATGCAGTAATCTTTTACTGCCGCTCGGGTAACCGCACACAAATGCAAGCACAGACACTAAGCAATTGCACCTCCTGTGACACCTATATACTGGAAGGTGGTTTAGACGCTTGGAAAAAAGCTGGCCTGCCAATCGTTGCAGACCATTCGCAACCCTTGGAACTACAACGTCAGGTACAAATTACTGCCGGCGCCATCATTGTCCTGGGTGCAATACTTGGCGCCACGGTCTCTCCCAAGTTCCACGTCTTATCCGGTTTCGTGGGCGTAGGCCTCATGTTTGCCGGAATAACAGGCTATTGCGGCATGGCCCGTTTACTAATGAAAATGCCTTGGAACCAACGTGCAGTGCAGGCGTAACGCGTAAACCATCACTTAAATTCAGGCTCACCGGCGCTCGCGTCTTGCCCCTACAGCCAAACCGCAACAGCTCTAACACTCCAACATTTCAATTTATCGTGGTACATTAAGGAAAGTTGATCATATTCACAATACAAACAATTTACCGATACGCATGTCTACTTTCGCAACGTTCAGCTCAGCTCAGTGGTGGCGCTCCTTTTAGGAAGCGGCACGTCGTTGCGATTCAAATCGCGCCCTGCCGTCGTATCGGATAGGCAAGGCACATCAAAAAGCACCCGGCACGGCGGCTCCAACATCAAGGAGTAAAGCCAGATGCCATCTAGCACCACCCCATCATTTTCAAGCTTGCCCCAGTACAGCGGTCAGGCCAAAAATTATGTGCGCAGTCGTCCTACGGCATGCGCCCGATGGCGTCGCTCCTTGTCTACAGTCTTGTCCACACAACACACCACACTGAATATTACGGAGCCGCCATGTCTATTTTGATGCTTGATAACTACGATTCATTTACCTACAACCTGGTGCAGTATTTTGGCGAACTGGGTGCTGACGTCCATGTACACCGCAATGACCAGATCACTATTGCTGACGTGGTCGCTATGAACCCCTCGCGTATCTGTGTATCGCCTGGACCGTGCTCGCCCGCCGAGGCAGGCATTTCCGTACCCCTGATCCAACACTTTGCTGGCAAAGTGCCCATACTGGGTGTTTGCCTGGGGCATCAAGCGATAGGTGCCGCTTTTGGGGGATATGTCATTAAAGCCAAACAGCTAATGCACGGTAAAACATCATTAATTACCCATAACGGCACAGATCTATTCCAAGGTTTACCATCACCTTATACCGTAACTCGCTACCATTCACTGGCCATAGATCGGGATCGCCTACCTGATTGCCTAGAAGTCACTGCCCAAACAGAAGACGGCGAAATCATGGCCGTACGCCATAAAACCCTTGCCATCTATGGGGTACAGTTCCACCCTGAATCCGTACTTAGCGAGCATGGCCACGCGCTACTTAAAAACTTTCTAACCATTTAATGTAAAGCCATCATGTCAACCTTGATTACTCCTGCCCAAGCCCTAACCCGCTGCATAGAACATCGCGAAATTTTTCATGATGAAATGCTGCACTTGATGCGCATGTTGATGCGTGGTGAAGTGTCACCTCAAATTGCCAGTGCCTTACTGATGGGTTTGCGGGTTAAAAAAGAAACCGTAGGTGAGATCACAGCAGCAGCCCAGGTCATGCGCGAATTCGCTTTGCCCGTACAAACCCCAGACCCAGAAAATTTACTGGACATGTGTGGTACCGGCGGTGACGGATCCAACACCTTTAATATTTCTACCGCAGCCATGTTTGTCGCCGCTGCCGCTGGTGTAAAAATAGCCAAGCATGGCAACCGCAGCGCATCGTCTTCATCAGGTAGCGCCGATGTACTGGAAGCCCTTGGCGCCTGTGTGACCCTAAACCCAGAGCAAGTTGCTGACAGCATCACTGCAACTGGTATAGGGTTTATGTTTGCACCTGCCCACCACGGAGCCATGAAAAATGTGGCAGCAGTACGCAAAGAGCTAGGGGTACGCACCATATTCAACATCCTGGGCCCATTGACCAACCCAGCCAATTGCGCCAATCAATTAATGGGCGTATTTCACCCTGACCTGGTAGGTATACAGGTACGCGTACTGCAACGTCTAGGTTCTAAGCATGTATTAGTAGTACATGGCAAAGACGGCATGGATGAAGCGTCTTTAGGCGCAG
Organism: Alcaligenaceae bacterium; assembly: GCA_013416485.1. GTDB lineage: Bacteria > Pseudomonadota > Gammaproteobacteria > Burkholderiales > Burkholderiaceae_B > JAGOAJ01. Next base: position 82,760 of record JACCEO010000005.1, on the reverse strand, counting down.
CCACCTTAGTCGGTGAACTAAAAGACGGCATTATTAGCGAATACGAAATTCATCCTGAAGATTTCGGCATGACTATGGTGTCCAATCGTGCCGTAAAAGTCGATAGTCGCGAAGCGTCAGCAACCATGCTGACTGAAGCCCTGGAAAACACACCAGGAACCGCACGTGATATCGTAGGCTTTAACGCTGGACTCGCTATTTACGCCGGTAATAAAGCCACATCCATACAAGACGGCCTGAACCAGGCATTTGATCTTATCGCCAATGGTGCTGCACGCAGCAAACTGGACGAATTCATTACTTACACACGGAAGTTTTCCGCATGAACGATATACTCGCCACCATCTTACAAACCAAGAAAGCGGAAGTCGCTACAGCTCGTCAGATGCGCAGTGAAGCCGACTTGCTACGTGAAGCAAAAATCCGCAAAGACCTGCGAGGTTTTGCCCGTGCCATCGAAGAAAAAATCGCCCAAGGCAAACCTGGCGTCATTGCTGAAATTAAAAAAGCCTCACCATCTAAAGGCGTAATACGGGAAAACTTCAATCCGGTAGAAATTGCCAGCTCGTACGCCGCACATGGCGCCGCCTGTTTGTCAGTCTTGACCGATGTGCAGTACTTCCAAGGTTCCTACGACTACCTGCGTCAAGCGCGTGCGGCCTGCACGCTGCCGGTGCTACGCAAAGACTTCATGATAGATCCTTACCAGATCATTCATGCACGGGCTTTGGGCGCCGATTGCATTTTGCTGATTGTGGCTGCCCTAAGCATCCATCAACTCAAAGAGTTCGAAGAGCTTTCCATAGAGTTGGGCATGGACGTACTGGTCGAAGTACATGATCAGGCCGAACTGGATATCGCATTACAACTGAAAACCCCATTGCTAGGTATCAATAACCGCAACCTGCGCACCTTTGAAACTTCGCTACAAAACACCATACAGTTACTGGATGTCATACCCAAAGACAAGCGAGTAATTACCGAAAGCGGGATACTTACCCCCGACGATGTGCAGCTAATGCGCGAACACAACGTCAATGCCTTCCTAGTGGGTGAAGCCTTTATGCGCGCACCTGAACCAGGCCTTGCCTTACAGGAATTGTTCTTTACCCCATGAGCACATCAACGTCCTGTCCCTTGTGCCAAAAGCCAGATACCCAGCTGTTGTGGTCCAACAGCCTAATACATGTCATTGCCGTCAACGAGGCCGGACTACCAGGTTACACACGTGTCATTTGGGCCGAACACAGGCCAGAAATGACCGACCTGTACAGCGCCGACAGGGCAATGCTAATGGAAATTGTGTGGCTGGTAGAAGCAGCCCAGCGTCAAGTTCTACGGCCTGACAAAATCAACCTAGCGCAGTTTGGCAATATGGTGCCGCATTTACACTGGCATGTCATACCGCGCTGGGCCACTGATCCATATTTCCCACAAGCGATCTGGGCGCCGGCAACAGCCCGCAACCCATCTCAGCTAGCGGTATGGGCAGACCAGCAGGCCATACTGCAAAATAGCTTGACCAGCTACCACCAGGTATTAACCGATTCGTTAAACCTCTTCGCTGAAAAACAAGCTACCACTTAGATTTCAAGGTTATCGATTAAGCGGGTGCTTCCCAGCTTGGCAGCCGCTAATACCACCAGTGGCTCACCTGCCTGGATTTCAGTCGATGTGGGCGCAACCAAGTTGCTTTGCTTGCGCAAGGACACGTAATCCACCGACCAACCGCGCTGGTGCAAATGGGCCATTGCTTGGGCCTCCAAGCCTGCCACATCGGTTTCACCCGCTTTGACACTAGCCTGTACCGCCCTCAGGCTGGCATACAACTGAGAGGCTTCAGCTCGCTGCGTATCCGATAAAAAGCGATTGCGTGACGACAACGCCAAGCCGTGTTCATCGCGTACGGTTTCGTGCGCCAAAATTTCTACTGGCAAATGAAATTGACGGCACATTTGACGCACTACCATTAGCTGCTGGTAATCTTTTTTGCCAAACACTGCGACCCTGGGCTGCACACAAGAAAACAGCTTCAAAACGACGGTGCTAACCCCAGTAAAGAAGCCTGGACGAAACTCACCTTCAAGGATGCCGCCCAAATCTGCTGGTGGCTGTATTTGATAGCTTTGGGGTTCTGGGTACATTTCGCTTTCATTGGGCGCAAACAGCACGTAGACATCACGCTCGCGCTCTAGTTTGGCAATGTCATCCTGCAAGGTGCGGGGATACTCGTTGAAGTCTTCATTGGGGCCAAACTGCAGCGGATTGACAAAAATGCTAGCCACCACGGGGTCACCATGCTGACGCGCCATTTTCATAAGAGCCAAGTGACCCGCATGCAAATTACCCATAGTAGGCACAAACGATACTCGTAATTGTCCGCGTAACTGATCGCGTAATTCTTCAATAGTGTGAACAACTTTCACGTAATGACTCCGCTTTCGATATAGAATAATTTTGGCCTGCTTAGCGTTTAAGCGGCGGCACGTATATAAGTAAGGCGCACATAAATTGGCGCATAAGGTTCAGCCTGGGTAATTTCCAGCAGCGACTCACGCGCCAATTCCAGCATCGCCAAGAAATGTACTACAACTATGGCCACAGGGTCGCCATCACTTACCCTTTCTATGAACAGCTCACTGAACTCCATAAAACGCACATCGCCCAAGCGTCTTAAAATTTGGGTCATGTGGTCGCGCACCGACAGTTGCTCACGACTAATATGGTGATGTGCGTTCAGCTTGGCACGTTTCATGATACTTAGCCAAGCATCACGCAGGTCGTCGGCATTTACTTCAGGCAGCAACTGTTCCAGCTGAATATCCATAACAGCTTGGGCACGCATGAAATCTCGACCCAACTGCGGCAATGCATCCAGTTGCTGCGCCGCCAGCTTCATTTGCTCGTATTCCAGTAGACGCCGTACTAATTCGGCACGTGGGTCATCGACCTCTTCACCAGTATCCGTTTTGGTAACTGGCAATAGCATGCGCGATTTAATTTGTATCAGTAACGCTGCCATCAACAGGTACTCACCCGCCAATTCTAGATTATGCTGGCGAATTTGATCCACATACGACAAATATTGCTGGGTGACCTCGGCCATAGGAATGTCCAGCACATTGAAGTTTTGTTTGCGTATCAGGTAAAGCAATAAGTCCAACGGCCCTTGGAACGTTTCCAGGAAAACTTCCAGGGCATCTGGGGGGATGTATAAATCTTGTGGCATGGCAAACAGGGGTTCGCCATACAAACGCGCCAACGCCACGCTATCGATCACATCGGGCGTGGTATCAACCAAAGGGTCCGTCAACGCCGCAAGGTTGGTAGCGGCATGCGGGCCGGATGCCATCGTCGAGCTAGTCGTTCTGGTAGTAAACGTAAGGGTCTTGCGGAACCTTTGCGATACGATAGCCTTCCTGCAGTTCAGGATCTATGTGCTTGTCCCACAAACGAAAACGACCTTCACGTTGACGTGCTTCCGTGCCAGGATGTTCTTTTTTGTAGTTATTCAGAAATTGTGTGATTTCCGATTCGAAGTTTTTAGCCATAATTCAGATACCGATGATAATTAATCGTTAATGGGTCAGTTTACTGTACTTGAGCAGGTAAAGGCGCCACACTGTCCAGCAGCATCACCAGCTTACAGTCCGGACGCGTAGCCAAACGGAATGTGAGTTGCTGATAACACAACAAACCTTGTTGGGGATGTTGGAACTCTCGCAAGCCCCCTTCTCGATCCACCACGGCATGCCGGGTCCACCAATGGGCAAATACCGGGCTAGAGGTTACTAATTCTTGCAGCAACGTTGCCACATCGGCCTCGTCGGCATGAACACCTGCGTCAGCACGGAACTCTGCAACAACCCGGCTAGCGCGCTGTTCCCAATCCACAATCAAGGACCTGGCGGCTGGTTCCATAAAAATATAGCGCAGCAAGTTCGGCTCGTTAACGCTAGCAGGCCAACCATTAAATAATTGCAACAGCGGTTGGTTCCAAGCCAGTACATTCCAGCACCTGTCCAGTATATAAGCCGGTGCTGTGATGCTATGCACACTGTCCGCCAACTGGACAGGCAAAGGGTTGAAATCTGCACGACCATGCTGAGGGTCGGCCGATTCGGCCAGCTCAAATAGATAATGCCGTTCGGCTCGCGATAGACTTAACACGGTGGCTAGACGCGCCCATACGCTGGCTGAGACCGCCACATCGCGCCCCTGCTCTATCCAGGTGTACCAAGTGACGCTGATATCGCACAACAAGGCGACCTCTTCGCGTCGCAAACCTGGGGTACGACGCCTGCCGCCAGCAGCCAGTCCGACATCGTCCGGGGCAACGCGAGCGCGGGCACTACGTAAAAAATCACCCAAGGTTTTACGACGGACTTGGCTGCCCTGATCGGACAGTGTCCCGACAACGGGTGTCTGGTCAGGTGTGCCCATACCCACCCTCCTGAACTTACCTTAAGGTACTGGCTAATGAACGACGCACATCTTCTTCGTCGCGGCCGCTACGCTGTACGTAATCCTGCACTTGCTCGTCCGAGATATTACCTACGTTGAAATACTGCGACATAGGATGGCTGAAATAGAACCCTGACACACTGGATGCCGGGTACATGGCAAAACCATCGGTTAACTGCATTTCGATGTCATCACACTCCAGTACCTGAAACATGTCTTTTTTAACCACGTGTTCTGGGCAAGCAGGATAACCAGGCGCAGGACGTATGCCTTGATATTTCTCGGCGATAATTGCTTCGTCGCTTAGGCTTTCATCGGGGACATACCCCCACAGGTCGCGCCGCACACGAGCATGCAAGGTTTCAGCAAAGCCTTCGGCCAAACGGTCTGCAATCGCTTTTAGCATGATACTGGAATAGTCATCGTTATCATCCAAGAAACGCTGATCGTGCTTTTCTATACCCAGCCCACCCGTCACGGCAAACATACCTATGTAGTCCGTAATACCGGTGGATTTAGGTGCAATGTAATCCGCCAAGCATTTGTAATCGACACCTTCGCGCTTTTCCTGTTGCTGACGCAAGTTGCGCCAGGTGAACAAGACTTCAGAACGACTTTCGTCCCTGTAGATTTCTATGTCTTCATCGTTAACGGTATTCGCAGGATAAAACGCTATTACGCCATTAGCAGTCAACCAGCGACCTTCTATGACTTTTTTCATCATGGCCTGGCCTTCAGCCAACAATTTGCGAGCTTCAACCCCAACCTTTTCATCATCCAAAATAGCAGGATACTGACCGAATAGGCTCCAGGTTTGGAAAAATGGTGTCCAATCCAAGAACTTCAGAACTTCGTTCAAATCGTAGTTCTTGAAGGTGCGGCGGCCTATGAACTTGGGACGTGGTGGCGTGTAGTTGCTCCAGTCAATGGCAGGCCGGCGCGCACGCGCATCGGCCAAACTAACCAGCGGCGTCGCTTTACGATTCGCATGGCGTGTACGCACCAACTCGTACTCTTCGGCCAGTTCGGCCAGGTAGGTATCCACGTTATCTGACATTAAGCTCGTGGCAACACCTACCGAACGACTGGCATCCGGCACATAAATAACAGGCCCATCATAATTAGGGGCTATTTTCACGGCAGTATGCACACGGCTGGTGGTTGCCCCCCCCACCAACAACGGCAGCTTGCGACTAAGGAAGTAGTCATCGCGTTGCATTTCAGATGCAACGTAGGCCATTTCCTCTAGGCTGGGCGTAATCAAACCCGACAAGCCCACCATGTCGGCGTTTTCTTCTTTGGCTTTATCCAGAATTTGCGAACATGGCACCATGACGCCCATATTCACGACTTCAAAGTTATTGCACTGCAGGACCACGGTAACTATATTTTTACCAATATCGTGCACGTCACCTTTAACGGTAGCGATCACGATTTTTCCTCTGGAACGTACATCACCACCAGCGGCTTCAATTTGACGCTTTTCTTCTTCGATGAAAGGCACCAGATGCGCTACCGACAGTTTCATGACACGCGCTGACTTCACCACCTGTGGCAGGAACATTTTGCCTGCACCAAACAAGTCGCCCACCACGTTCATCCCGTCCATCAAGGGACCTTCGATGACGTTGATTGGCCTGCCGCCAGCATTGGCAATTTTTTGGCGAACCTCTTCGGTATCTTCAACAATAAATGTAGTTATACCGTGTACCAGCGCGTGCGATAAACGTGCTTCGACTGACTGTTCACGCCAAGTAAGATCTTCTACCTTTTTAGCGCCTGAGCCCTTGACGGTTTCAGCCAACTCTACCAAACGCTCTGTAGGAGTGTTGTCATCATTGGCATCGGTTTTACCCAGGGGTTCAGCACGGTTAAGAACCACGTCCTCGACCATATCTTTCAGGGTTTTATCTAAGTCGCTATACACGCCCAACTGCCCTGCGTTGACGATACCCATAGTCAAACCTTCCTGAACCGCGTAGTACAGGAAAACCGCATGTATGGCTTCACGCATGGCTTCATTGCCACGGAATGAAAAGCTAACGTTAGAAATACCGCCCGACACCCGCGCATACGGCAGGTTCTCTGTGATCCAGCGCGTGGCATCGATGAAGTCAACGGCGTAGTTATTATGTTCTTCTATACCCGTGGCAATGGCGAACACGTTAGGATCGAAAATAATATCTTCGGGTGGGAAACCCACTTCTTCGACCAATAGTTTGTAGGCTCGACCACAAATAGTCTTACGTTTCTCCAGGTTGTCGGCCTGGCCTTCTTTATCAAAGGCCATAACGACAGCTGCGGCGCCATACTTACGGCACAGGCGGGCGTGACGCAGGAATTCTTCTTCGCCTTCCTTCATGGAAATCGAGTTAACTACTGCCTTACCCTGTACACAGCGCAAACCGGTTTCTATCACATCCCATTTAGAGCTGTCTATCATGATAGGAACCCTGGAGATATCGGGTTCGGACGCAATCATATTCAGAAACCTGTGCATGCAGGCTGCTGAATCCAGCATGCCCTCATCCATATTGATATCTATGATTTGTGCACCGTTTTCCACCTGCTGACGAGCCACGGCCAGGGCTTCATCGTATTTTTCTTCGCGTATCAGGCGCAAAAACATTTTGCTGCCCGTGACGTTAGTACGCTCGCCCACGTTAACAAACAGGGTGTCACCGTCAATATTTAATGGTTCCAAGCCGGACAAACGCGTTTTCACAGGTATTACAGGCACCTGACGTACCGGTAGCTTATGTACTTTTTCAGCAATTTGCCTAACGTGTTCTGGTGTAGTGCCGCAGCAACCGCCCACCATGTTGACTAAGCCAGCGGCAGCGAACTCTTCCAGTAAGCCTGAAGTATCTGCCGGAGTTTCGTCAAAGCCGGTGTCGGCCATAGGGTTGGGCAAGCCAGCGTTTGGGTAGACACACACATAGGTGTCACAAATTTTGGATAGTTCAGCGACATAAGGACGCATCAGGGCCGCGCCCAGCGCACAGTTCAGCCCTATCGTAATGGGCCTAGCGTGGCGTACCGAGTTCCAGAAGGCCTCGACGGTTTGCCCAGACAGTATGCGTCCGGATGCGTCGGTAACTGTGCCTGACACCATCACCGGCAATCGGATATTACGCTCTTCGAAGACCGTTTCCACCGCAAAAATAGCGGCTTTAGCATTTAGGGTGTCGAAGATAGTTTCTATTAGAATGATATCGACATCGCCGTCCAACAAACCGTTCAACTGTTCTGTGTAAGCATCTTGTAGTTGCTGAAAGGTAACGTTACGTGCAGCCGGGTCATTAACATCCGGTGAAATAGAGGCTGTCTTGGGCTGTGGCCCTAACACGCCGGCCACAAAGCGCGGACGCTCTGGGGTGCTGAATGTATCGCACTCTATACGCGCCAGCTTGGCCGACTGCAGGTTTTGCTCATAGGCCAATTCAGCCAGGTTGTAATCGCCCTGGGCCACCGCCGTTGCCCCAAAGGTATTGGTGGAAATGACATCAGCACCGGCTTCCAAGTATTCACGGTGTATTTGACTGATGATGTCAGGTCGTACCAATGACAGCAATTCGTTATTGCCCTTGACGTCTTTGGTGTGTTCTAGAAAACGGGTGCCACGAAAATCAGCTTCAGACAGTTTGTACTGCTGTATCATGGTGCCCATAGCGCCATCCAGCACCACGATACGCTCGGCCAGCAGCTTGGCGAAGCCAGCCCCGCGTGTGTAGGAGGAAATGGGATAAGGCAAAGACGGATAAGACACGGGCAGCACCTAAGGCAATCATGACAAGGGGAAGCTGCCATTGTACCGCTGTCTATTTAAGTGCCCAGCATAAGGCGCTGAAGCTCTCCCCAAGCGGGGTGTAATGGCTGTTCTGCCGCCCATTGCGCTACTCCAACAGCATCTGTTCTATGCTGACTGGCCAGCAGCAATCGCATGCTACCTGCATGGCAAACCACTATGCTGTCCTGCCCCCTATCCATGACATCTGCACGAAAATCCAATACGCGCTGTGCCATCTGCACCAAGCTTTCGCCTCCCCCTGGACAGTAGTTGGGTATATCCGCTGCCCAAGCATCCACCTCAGCATAAGGAATATCACCCCAGCGTTGCATTTCCCATGCCCCAAAATGCAGTTCTTGCAGACGTACATCAGCACTAGGCGCAGCACAGTTCAAACGCGCTGCCAATTGCTTAGCCAACACCATGCAGCGCAGCAAAGGGCTGGTATACACCGGTAAACCCTGAGGTAGTATTTCTATTAAATGCTCAGTGATATTGGCTAATGAGTCTGCCACCACATCCACATTGCTACTGCCGTAGCAAACATCGGCATCGACCAAAGGCTGTGGATGGCGTATCAAGTAAAGCTGCACAGCACACCCAGATAAAAGAATACCTCGCTAACCTGCTGTACCGCACCTAAACAATCGCCAGTAAACCCACCTATCGCTCGCACAAATAAGCGACTTAACCAGACCGTGGCCAATAACGCCACACCTATGCCCAGCAACATCGCCGACCAAGGCAACAACCCCAACAGCCCCACTAGCAGCAAAGGAATAAGCGTGCTTACAGCGGCAAACGTGAATTCGCTATCTGCCATATGCTGAGCCAATGGCTTGGCTTTACCCTCTTCTTTGGCGTAATCCAACCGCCAGATCAATGCTGCCGACAACAAACGTGACAGACTATGACCCGCACATAAAGCCCCCACTACTGCAGCGGCATCCATATAGAACAAGCTCATGGCCTTGACCGCTAACAACAAACCCAATCCGACTGTGCCATAAGTCCCTATGCGGGAATCCTTCATAATCTGGAAAATCCGCTCTGGGGTATAGCCACCCCCTATGCCGTCGCACACATCGGCAAAACCGTCCTCGTGGAAAGCACCGGTTAAATACACACCAGCACTAATCGACAGTAGCACTGCTATGCCCTGAGGCAAGACCCAGGCCGCAGCCAGATAAACCAAACTGGTTACCAAGCCTACCACCAGGCCCACTAATGGGTAATAGCGCGCCGATTGCTGTAACCACTCCGGCTGAAATCCCACCCACGACGGTACGGGTACACGAGTGAAAAACTGCAAGGCGATAAAAAACAATCTTAGTTGTTCTAGTGCAATAGTTTTCAATGTTGATCCAGAATAAAGATAACGCTTGCTCATGATGCTGCGCTTTGACTGACCTGGGCTGTTTCGAAAGTGGACATTTCACACAAAAAACCAACAGCCGATTGCAACAGCGGCCAAGCAAGTGCACACGCTGTGCCTTCACCCAAACGCAACCCCAACTGCAACACAGGCCGCGCCCCTAAATGCGCGAGCATCAACTGATGACCGCTTTCATCAGAACAATGACAAAACACGCAGTAATCCAAAATAGCAGGCTGTAAGCGCCACGCCAGCAACAACGCACTAGTAGCAATAAACCCATCTATTAACAACACCTTACGCTGGGCTGCTGCCTGCAGCATCGCCCCCGCCATCATGGCAATTTCAAACCCACCAAATGTGGCCAATACTGCCAAGGGATCTGTGTCTTTCACATGAGCATGGTGGACAACAGCCGCCTGTATCACCTGTGCTTTATGGCTAATACCTTGGGCTGACAAGCCTGTACCTGCCCCCACGCACTGCTCAATAGGAAGACCAGTCAATATATGCATGATGGCGGCCGCCGATGTGGTGTTGCCTATGCCCATTTCCCCAAACCCCAGAACATTGCCAGGGCATAGGTCGACTAATTCCATGCCATGTTGTAAGGCTTGCTTGCAGTCTTGCAAGGACATAGCTGCCTGGTACAAGAAATTTTGCGTGCCATATGCCACCTTGCGATCCAGTAAACCAGCGCGTGGAACAAAATCGTAATTGACCCCTGCATCAACAATATGCAGGGCCATCTGATGTTGGCGAGCAAAGACATTGATGGCGGCACCTTGGCCTAGAAAATTTTCCACCATCTGCCAAGTGACATCTTGAGGGTAAGCGGACACCCCTTCAGCAGTAATGCCGTGATCTCCTGCAAACACCAACATGGATGGCGATTCAAGTTTGGGCTGAACGGTCTGAAAAACCAAGCCTATCTGCTTGGCTAGTGTCTCTAGTAAGCCCAAGCTACCTAAAGGTTTGGTCTTGTTATTAATTGCCTGTTCCAAGGCCTGCGCCAGACCGTCATCCGCAGTGGAACAGACATATGGAATTTTCATGGAAACCCTAAATAGATATGAAACGATGCAAGACAGCCACGCATTATAGGGTTGACCAGATGTTTTATTTACTTGACCGGGAAAAATCAATTCTGTATAGTGAATATAAATAAATATAGTTTCACTATACCGAAACAATAAAGACAAAAGTCTAGTCTTAAATATCCTTTTTGCAGCTGTATTAACCAATAAAGTGCTTATGTAATGGAAAACAATAAAGACATCGTCGTTACCGATAGTGGTGACGGAAGTATTTCCCTCATGATCAATCGTGCGCACAAACACAATGCGCTGTCGCGCCCCGTACTTAAAGAACTGTCTGAAGCAGTAACCCATTACGGCAAGCTGGAAAGTACACGCTTGATCATTATTCAAGGGGCCGGAGACCGCTACTTCGCCGCAGGTGGAGATCTTGTCGATCTGTCCACAGTACGCACGCCCGAAGCCACACGCGACATGAGCACCGAAGCACGCAATGCTCTGGATGCCGTACGTCAATGCAAAGTGCCGGTAATTGCTTATCTGAATGGTGATGCCATAGGCGGGGGTGCCGAACTGGCTCTGGCCTGCGACATGCGTCTGTTATCCACAAAAGCACGCATAGGGTTTATCCAAGCCAAGCTGGCCATCACTCCAGCCTGGGGTGGTGGTGTGGACTTATGTGCATTGGTGGGTTCATCGCGCGCACTGCGCATGATGTCCAGATGCGAGATGGTTACCGCAGAACTCGCCCTGAACTGGGGTTTGGCCGACGCCATCATTGCTGACGGCCCTAACGGTGCCGACATGCAAAGTTTTATTCAACCCATGCTGCAACGTTCCAACCTGATCATGCGTTCCCTAAAGGAACAAACCAGCGCCTGGCGCACCGGCCAAACCTACGAAGAACGACGCAACACGGAACAGCAGCACTTGGTTGCTACCTGGACCCACGACGACCACTGGGAAATAGCTGACCACATCCTTTCCAAGGACAAAAAATGACGCAAGTAGATAACGCAACTAGCACGCCACTGATCGCGCCTAGCGTGGGCACGGTAAGCGATGCAGGTATCGAAGTACCCACACAGGTCGATGCCAGTGCCGTCAAGCCTGAAAATATCGGCAACCCTGGCGAGTTTCCATTTACTCGTGGCATTTTCCCTGATGGCTACCAAGGCCGCCTATGGACCATACGTCAGTACTCGGGTTTTGGTACGGCAGAAGAATCCAATGAACGTTACAAGTTTCTATTGGATCAAGGCCAAACTGGTTTGTCTGTTGCTCTGGATTTACCTACTCAGTGCGGTTTTGACCCCACCCACCCTATGGCTAAGCCGGAAATCGGTAAAGTGGGTGTATCGCTGTCTAACTTAAGCGAAGCAGAAATTCTTTTCCAGGGCATAGACCTATCGCGCATTTCCACCTCCTTTACCATCAATGGAACAGCGGCCATCATCTATGCCATGTATTTGGCCGTGGCAGACAAGCAAGGTGTACCGCGCTCCAAACTGACAGGCACCATACAAAACGACATTCTTAAAGAGTACGTGGCTCGTGGCACCTGGATCTTCCCAGTGCGCCCCTCCATGCGCTTAATTGCGGACTCCATCCTGTATTCAAACGATGTATCGCCACGCTTCAACGCTATCAGTATCGCGGGTGCTCACGTACGTGATGCAGGTGCTACCGCTGTCGAGGAAATGGCCTACACCCTGGCTAACGGCTTGGCTTATGTAGATGAACTCCAAAGCCGTGGCGGTGACGTTGAAAAATTCGCAAAACGTCTGTCATTTTTCTTCTATGTCCATATGGACTTCTTCGACGAAGTCGCCAAGTTTCGCGCGGGCCGACGCCTGTGGGCCAAGCTCATGAAAGAGCGCTATGGCGTGCAAGACCCGAAAGCACAACACCTGCGCTTTGGGGTAGTGTGTGGCGGTTCATCCCTAGTCGCTCCACAACCTTATAACAACGTAGTACGTGTAGCGGTTGAAACGATGGCCGCCGTTATGGGAGGCGCACAATCCATATTTACATGTGCTTTTGACGAAGCCTTCCAAATTCCCACCGAATTTTCCGCTGAAATTGCTGTTCGTACCCAGCAAATGATTGCCTACGAAACCGGTATTGCCCGCACAGTAGACCCACTGGGCGGCAGCTATTTTGTTGAACAGCATACCGACAAAATGGAAGCTGAAATCATCAAAGTGATGGATGAGATTGAAGCGTATGGAGGTGTCATCCCCGCTATTGAAGACGGTTGGCTACAACTTAGATTGGCTCAGCGTGGTCTGGAACGTAAACAAAAAGGCGATTCTGGCGAAACCGTTATTGTGGGCCAGAACCACTTCCGCCGCGAAGGCGAACAAGCTGGCATCAATGAAATTTTCCGCTTAGACGACACGGTAGCTCAGCGTGCCTTGGAAAAATTCCAGAAAGTACTGGATACACGTAGTCAGGCTGCGGTTGATGCCAGCCTGGCCAAACTTGCCACCGCAGCAGCCAACGACCGGGAAAACATCATGCCCTATCTGGTTGACTGCTGTCACGCTTATGCCACCGTCGGCGAAATGGTCAATACCCTGAAAAACCAATGGGGCGAATTCAAGGAGCCTGTAAATCTATGAATGCCGTTGAAACCAAACCGCGCCCATTGTTGGGCAAACGTATCCTGGTCGGCAAGCCCGGCCTGGATGGTCATGACATAGGTGCCAAAATCATTGCGCTTACTCTACGCGATGCGGGTGCCGAGGTCATTTATACCGGCCTGCGCCGCAGCCCCGAAATGATAGCGCGTGTTGCTGTCGATGAAGGGGTGGACGCCGTAGGCCTAAGCATACTGTCGGGTAGCCACAAAGAACTCGTCGAAGATGTATTTGCCCAACTGCGAGAACTGAACGCTGCCGACATCAAGGTGTTCGTTGGCGGCACCATCCCCCAGGAAGACCAAGTGCAACTGCAGTCCTTAGGCGTAACCGGGGTCTACACCAGCGATATGCCACTGGGTGACGTAGTCTCCTCATTGGTCAGCGCACTGTCATGAGTCGGCCACTGGAGGGGATACGCATTATCGAGGTGGGCCACATGCTGGCAGGCCCTTACTGCGGCCTGCTGCTAGCAGATATGGGGGCCGAAGTCATTAAAGTAGAACCTGCTGATGGCGACATTGCCCGGCGCATCAGTCCACACCAGATTGGTGATCATAATGCGTATTTCGCCAGTCTGAATCGAAATAAAAAAAGTATCGTCCTGGATTTGGCCAGCCCCGCGGGACAAGAAGCGTTAAGCCATCTTGTCTCACAAGCTCATGCGCTGGTCACCAATTTACGGCCCAGTGCCATTAAAAAACTAGGGCTTACTTACGAAGCCCTAAGCCGCTGGAATGAAAAGCTGGTCTGTGTTGCCCTGACCGGCTATGGTCTGGAAGGACCTTATGCCGACAGGCCAGCCTACGACTATGTCGTACAAGCCATGACTGGCGTCATGTCTCTAACAGGCGAGCCCGATGCCGCCCCCACTAAGGCTGGGTTTTCTGTGGTGGACAATTCAGCCGGCATAGTCGCCGCACTGGGTTTGTTGGCAAAAATTGTGCATGGCCAAGGTGGGCAAGTCGATGTCGCCATGTACGATGTCATGCTATCCCAACTAAACTACCTGGCAGGCGCCACCTTAAACGCCGGAGAGCGTCAGGAACGCCTGGCCAATTCGGCTCACCCTTATATCGTGCCTGCCCAGATTTTCCGCGTTGCCGACAAGTGGATCACCTTATTTATCACTCACGATAAATTCTGGGAAAAATTCTGCCTGGAAGTAGATCGTCCAAGTTGGCTTACTGACCCACAGTTTGCCACCATGAAGGCTCGTCGTGAAAATCGGGACCTGGTTATTGCCAGCATCAGCAACGTATTACTGACCAGAACCGCCCAAGAGTGGGTAGAACGCTTAGCTCCTTTAGGAGTAGTCATTGCTGAAATCGGCACCCTAAGTGACGCCCTAGAAAACGAACTGACTCAGTATCGCGGACTGGTGGTAGACCTGAATCCCGGTGGTGAATCGTTACGTGCCATAGGCAGCCCCATTAAATTTAGCGACTCTGAACCGCAATACGGCTTGCCCCCGTTACTGGACGAGCATCGCGCCACTCTTTTTTCCGAGGACCTACATTGACAAGTAATCGGCTTGATAGACGCGCCCTGGGTCAGACGCTAACGCGGCTGGCCAATGCAACGGTCACCGAGGCCCTTGCGGTAGATAAACTGACCCGCAGCAACTCAATGGCACGCCGCATAGGCATAACCGGTCCACCAGGAGCAGGAAAAAGCACGCTGGTGGGTCGTCTGGCTCAACTACGCTCTACCACCGCACGATTAGGCGTACTCGCCATAGACCCCACCAGCCCTAAGTCGGGCGGCGCCATATTAGGCGATCGCATACGCATGGATGAACTGGCTAATATCAACGATCTTTACATTCGTTCCTTTGGCTCCCGATCTGCAACCGACGGCCTGACAGACAACTTGCCCGAACTGATCGCCGCTATGGACGCCTACGGGTTCGACGAACTACTGATAGAAACCGTAGGGGTAGGTCAAGCCGAATACGCCATACGACGACAAGTCGATACCCTAATACTGGTGCTGCTACCAGATAGTGGGGATGCCATACAAGCCATGAAAGCAGGTATCATGGAAATGGCAGATATTTTTGTGGTGAACAAGTCTGACCTACCTGGTGCTCCAAAAATGGCCTCGGACGTCAAACGTACTGTCATCATGAGCCAAACCGCCCCTAATGGCTGGGTCCCGCCGGTATTGTTAACCTCCAGTGATGACCCCGCCAGCATAGAACAGCTGTCACAAGCCATAGACCAGCATAAGCAACACCTAGAACAAAACGGCACACAAGAAACACTGCAGCGCGAACGAATCAAGTATAGAATCCGACGGCTTATCGAGCGCGAAACGGCACGAGTCATTAACCAACTGGATACTGCCGTCTTAGACGCACCCTTACTTGAGCAATACCAGGCAGTTCTGAGCGAACTACAACTTTCTGTGAAAGACAATAGCTAAACTCACTCCTTGCCTAGTGCTTAATCAGCCCATACCTACAGGCTCTAGGCAATGAATATCAACCTTAAGCTTTTGCACTCGTTTTTACTGGTCGCTGAGCACAGCAGCTTTCGCTCGGCGGCCGAGCGCGCCAACCGTTCGCTACCCGCCGTCAGTATGCAAATCAAACAGCTGGAAGAACAGCTGGGCGTGGCGCTATTTCACAGAACAACACGCAGTGTAGAGCTAACCACAGAAGGCGAACACCTACTAATTTCTGCCAGACGTGCGTTGGCAGAAATTGAAACTGGCTTACTAGAATTAAAAAATGTGGTGGATATTCAAACAGGTCATATCACACTGGCTTGCGTACCTACCGTTGCCAGCACCCGCCTACCCGCTATTTTGTCGGAGTTTTCCCATACCTACCCAGGCATAGTCATTTCGGTACGCGAACTGGCTGCTAAAGAACTGGTCGAAGCCGTTAGAAAGCGTGAGGTTGACTTTGGTGTAGGTCCAAAGATAGACAAGACTCAAGGCATAGCCTTCAAAACCATCATGAAGGATGACTATTACGCCTTGGTGCCAAATCGCTATCCGACGGCCCGAAAAACACGTATTACTCTGGAAGAACTTAGCAAGCTTCCATTGCTGCGCCTGGCTACCGGATCGGCACTACGCGATCACATAGACTCGGCCATGCAAGCACGCATGCTAAGTTTAGACTCCACCTTTGAAATGATGTCGGTCACCACGTTAATTGCTATGGCCAAAGCCGGCTTAGGCGTAGCTTTGCTACCTAAGCTGTCTATACCAAAAAACACCACGCTCAAAGCCTTACGTATTATTGAACCGGAAATCACCCGTGAAGTCTGCATAGTGTCTATTGCCGCAATGACGCTATCACCAGCGGCATCACGGCTAGCATCACTTATTGAAGAACTGCTTCCTTTACAAGAGACCCTAGAGTTCGATTAGTGCAGTCACTGCCAACGGTACTTAACACAAAGCCTGTATAGCCATCTGCAGCGACTTGGTCGCATTTATCGGTATAGACACCGAAGCTGCCCACATACAGCGGAAACCATGCAGGCTCGCCGTCCACAGGGGTATTGACATACCAAGCACTGGATAACGGCAGCAAGGTTTTTGCGGCCTGCTCGTTCAAATGCTGTGCCCAGTCGTCCTGATACGTGATGTCAACATCAATGCGGTTCAAACCTTGAGTACGCAAATGGTGCAGGCAACAACCTATCCAGTCCACATGCTGCTCTATCGCGGGCAGCATATTGGTCAGAATACTAGGGCTACCTGGCCCTGTTACCAGAAAAAAATTCGGGAACCCGGCCGTCATTAAGCCTAAGTACGTTTTAGGGCCTGCGGCCCAGGTCTGGTTCAGTGTTTGCCCCTGATCCACTGAAATGGCGATATTTTTTAATGCCCCGGTAATAGCCTCAAAGCCGGTGGCTGATACCAGTACATCCAGCGGATAGAGTTCCTTTTCAGTCTGTACACCCTTAGCCACTATCTGAGTGATCGGATCTTTTCTAACATCCACCAAGGTCACATTATTACGATTATAGGTTTCGTAGTAATTCGTACCGGTGCATGGCCGCCTAGAACCCAGGTAATGATCCTTAGGAGTCAACGTCTGAGCAATGGCCTTGTCTTGCACCTTAGTCAGTATTTTCCCTGCAATAAAGTCTTGGGCTGTTTTGTTGGCGTCTTTATTGGTGACCAAATCTGTATAGGCACGTAAAAAATTCAAACCTCCCCCTGCCCAACGCTCTTCATACAGCGCTTCCCGTTCAGAGGTAGACACCGATAACGCGGGCTTCTCGGGTATGCTGTACAGGGCATTGCCAGACGCACTATTTCTGGCCGCTTTGCGTAATGCTGGATAATTGGCTTTGGTCGTGGTCAGGTATTCTGGCTCCAGCATCCGGTTACGCGCAGGAAAACAATAATTGGGACTGCGCTGAAATACGTACAGCTGTTCGGCCTGCTCTGCCAACAAAGGGATGGCCTGTATTGCCGACGAGCCAGTTCCAATAACACCTATACGTTTACCGCGTAAATCAAGACTATTCGATGGCCACAGTCCCGTATGGTAGGTATCACCTGTAAATGACTCCAAGCCTTTGATATTTGCCAGCTTAGGAACAGACAAATTACCCGTAGCCATTACACAATAGCGAGCACTGACCACCTCACCTTGATCGGTGGTTGCCGTCCAATAGTTGTCTTTTTCGCTATACACCAGTGATGCAACACGGGTATTTAATTGAATATCAGGGCTTAATTTGTAGCGTTCTACGACGTGATTGATGTAGTTTAGAATTTCCGGCTGACCTGCATAGCGCTCGGTCCAGTTCCACTCTTGCTGAAGGTCTTCTGAAAAAGAATATGAATACTCGGTACTTTCTACATCACAGCGGGCTCCAGGGTATTTATTCCAAAACCACGTTCCCCCTACACCGCCACCTGCTTCGTACACCCTGACGTTAAAGCCTAGCTTACGCAGTCGATACAGTGCATACACACCGGCAAACCCAGCCCCCACAACGATGACATCCAGGCTTTTACCATTATCTATTTGTTGATTATCAGGCATGCGATTCCCATAACGATGTTTATAAACTATCTATCAATGACGCACCAACTAAAACACCATACATCAGGCCAGTATCCCTACCCCATGTATGGTGAATAATTACAGCACAGCAAGGGCTAAGTTATTAACTTAGTTCGCCCTCGACTTCTTTCATGAACTCGGGGTCGTTGTAGTGATACAAGTCATCCAGGTAAGGCACAAAGAAATCATAGAATGAACGGGAGTCGTATTTTGCCTCTTCGCCAGGCTTGATACAGCCAGGAATAGGACCTACGTTGGCGCTGTCATCTGGGTAGAAGAAGAAAGTCAGTGCGTAGCGCTTTTGCGGAGGATTCACTACCCTATGCGGGGTAGCAATAAACCTGTCATTGGACAAACGGTTCAGTACCTGTCCGGTGTTAACAATAAGCGCGTCTTTGACGTACTTTACTTTCAACCAGTTTTTTGACGGTGTCATGACTTCCAGACCCAGTACAGGAGTCATGGGCAACAGCGTCAAGAAGCTACCATCCGAGTGAGGAGCCAATGAGAACTGACCTTCTTCCATTTTTTCTTCAGGGTGGTAATACGCACAGCGCTGATAGTATTCAGGCGCGTCAAACATGCCATCGAAGTAATCTTTAGGTAGCTCTAGGGCACGGGCATAGATAGGCACCAGCTTCAGCGACAGCTCTTCCATGGCTAATTGGTAAGCATGCAAGGTTTCGCGGAATTTTGGTAGGCTGTCGGGCCATTGGTTCAAACCACGGTGCCTGACATTCTCTACAACTTTGGGGTCATCTTCCGTGCGGTTACGCATGAACAGCCAAGCAGCATTGGTGTCTTTCTTCGTGTTTTCTGCGATTTTATCCCGGATGGCATCTGACTTCAGTATGGATGACTTAGGTGGCAAATAACCTTGGTGGTGGAAACCCACACGGTGCCTAAGCTTTTCTTCCATAGGAATTTCGAACAGCGCGGCTGTCTGTTTGAAAGACTCATCTATCAGGGATTGTGGAATCCCGTGATTGATAATGGCAAAAAAGCCCAGATTTTCCTGAATGGCACGGACGTCAACAGCAAGCTGCTCAAGTGCGCCTTCATCACCAGCAAGGTAAGGGCCTACGTCCAAAAGAGGTAAATCTGTTCCCAATTTGATGGCTTCAGCCACCGCTGCAGATACTGGCACGGTCGATTTGACGGGTGCGTAAGTTGAACTAGTCATGTTATGTCTCCATAATTCAAAAAATCACTATAAATTTATTTACAGCCAAAACCGTTAGTTATTATTTTTATTAGTGCGGTTTTTTTATTATCGCTACTTCCAATAACTACATTGCGATTCCTCCTTAGTTACCACGGCGTCTTCGCCGGGTATCACTTGTACTAGCTTGTAATAATCCCAAGGATATTTTGAGTCAGCCGCGGATTTCACTTCCATCAGGCTCAAGTCATGAACCATGCGTCCGTCTTGCCGTATATAGCCACTTTGTGTATACATATCATTAATCTTGGCTTTTTTCAACTGCTCAATCACTTTTTCAGTCTCGTCGGTTCCCACCGCCTCAACAGCCTTAAGGTATTGCAAGGCACTTGAATAACTAGCTGCCTGCATACTGGTAGGCATTTTGTTCATTTTTTCATTGAAACGCTTAGCCCATGCTCGTGATTGATCGTTCTGATCCCAATACCATGCCTCGGTCAAGTTAATGCCTTGTGTCAGATCCAGGCCCAAGGCATGGACATCAGACAAGAACAACATTAAACCGGCAATTTTCATGGATTTGGTAACACCAAACTCGCTACTGGCTTTAATGGCATTGATCGTATCACCACCGCCGTTAGCCAAACCCAAGACCTGCGCACCCGAAGCCTGAGCTTGCATGATGAACGAGGAAAAATCCAAATTCGCCAATGGGTGTTTCACACTACCTAAGACTTTCCCACCATTGGCTTCGACAATTTGCGTAGTTTCTTTTTCCAGCGAAGCGCCAAAGGCATAGTCCACTGTAATGAAATACCAGGAGTTACCCCCCTGCTTGGTCATGGCCCCACCAGTTCCCCTGGCCAAGGCAATCGTGTCATACAAATAGTGCACGGTGTAAGGCGAGCATTCCTCGTTGGTTAGCTGTGCCGCTACACCACCGGTAACCATAACCAGCTTCTTCTTTTCAGCAGCGACTTTGGCAATAGCTAAGCTAGTTCCAGAGCTAGGACCACTGATGATCACATCCACACCTTCCCGGTCAAACCACTCTCGGGATTTAGACGAAGCTTGCTCGGCCTTGGCCAAGTGATCACTGTAGACCACTTCAATTTTTTTACCATTCACGGTGCCACCGACATCTTCGACGGCCATTTTGACGGCTTCTACGATGCCTGCGCCACCCATGTCAGCATAGAGTCCGGACATATCTGCCAGAACGCCTATCCTGACGGTGTCGTCGCTAACTTGGGCAAGGGCTGGCGCCCCTACAAAGAGCGCATTCGCAACAGCAACGGCCAAGATCTTCTTAACTGTTTTCATATCACTCCTTTTGGGGAACGTGTCCCCTGATAAGTTTTGTCTCTGATTTTTTATAAATTATTTTGCACTACTAACTACTTAGATAGCCCTACCGCCATCAACGGGTACATCTAGGCCCGTCAGGAAGCCAGATGCATCAGTGGCCAAAAACACAGCCACGTTTGCTACGTCGGTAGGATCACACATACGACCCAGGGGTATAGTACCCACAAAACGCGCACGGTTTTCTGGAGTATCAGGTACGCCCATGAAATCACCCAATAACGCGGTGGCTGCCATGACTGGCGAAAGCTGATTGACTCGTATGCCATCGGATGCTAGTTCTACCGCCATTGACTTAGTCATGACGCTAACGGCACCTTTAGAGCTGTTATACCAAGTTAAACCAGGACGTGGGCGGAACCCACCAACAGAACCGATATTCAAGATTACCCCAGACTTGCGCTGTTTCATCAAGGGCACCACAGCTTGGGTCATCAGGTAAATAGACTTCACGTTAACCGCAAAAACGCGGTCAAATGTTTTTTCGTCCACTTCCAGCATGGATTGGTTTTTATGTGTGGTGCCTGCATTATTCACCACGATATCTGGTGCACCGAACGTATTAACGCAGTGCTCTACTGCGGCCTGGACATCGGATTGTTTAGAGACATCACAGGCAACTGCACTGGCCTGGGGCCCAAGCTCGGCTGCCATCGCTTGGGCCGCCTGAAGGTTTAAGTCCACGAGTACAACTTTAGCACCCGCTTGAACATAAGCCTTGGCAATTCCTGCCCCAAAACCACTAGCCGCACCGGTAACTATCGCTACTTTCTGATCTAACTGTAACATTTTATATTCCACTTAAAGATAGTGTTGAACAATGGTTTTTGTGGTGCTCATTTCTTCGAGCGCCGACATGCCTTTTTCGCGTCCGTAGCCGCTTTTCTTAACACCGCCAAAAGGCAGTTCTACGCCACCACCGGCGCCAAAACAATTCAAAAATACCTGACCGCTTTGTATGCCATTGGCCATACGCATTAGTCTGCTGCCGCTTTCAGTCCATACTCCGGCTACCAAGCCATAATCCGTTGCATTCGCTAAGGCAATGGCGTCAGCCTCATCGGTAAACGGCATTGCCGACAAAACAGGGCCGAACACTTCGCGATTCGCTAGAAAGTGTTCGCGTGGCACAGGACCAAAAAATGCCGGAGGAACAAAATAACCACCTTCTGGCAGATCAGGAGCCAAACTACCCGAAGCGATTAATGGCACACCAGAGTCCAACGCCTGCTGCACACATGAGCTTACTTTTTCATGCTGAGCAGCATTGATCAATGGACCACAGTCACGGTCCATTTCTGGGGTGCCAACCACCACGGTTTTAAAGAGTTCAGCAACGCGGGCCACCACTTCGTCATAAATGCTTTCTTGTATCAGCAAGCGACTACCGGCCGAACACGTTTGCCCAGCGTTTTGCACAATGGCTTTTACGATGATGGGCACAGCCTTATCTAAATTGGCATCATCAAACACAATTTGTGGGGATTTGCCACCCAGCTCCAGGGTGCAGGGAACATTATTTTCCGCCGCAGCACGTTGGACCATAGTTCCAGTGGACGTGGAGCCTGTGAAGGTAATGAAATTGACGCCTGGGTGTGCGGTCAAGGCGGCTCCGGCTTCTGCGCCATATCCGGTGATGATATTCAAGGCTCCTGGTGGCAAGCCGGCTTCTATGGCCAGCTCACCCAAACGCAGCGTAGTTAAACAGGCGTCTTCGGCTGGTTTAACCACAGCAGCGTTACCCATTGCCAAGGCTGGTGCCAACGTACGCCCTAGCATCTGGGCAGGGTAATTCCAGGGAATAATATGGCCGGTTACCCCGTGCGGGATACGCACCACATTTACGTTATAGCCTTCAAGGTAGGGAATGGTCTCGCCATGCACTTTGTCTGCAGCGCCGCCATAGAACTCGAAGTAGCGCGCCACTGCCGTTACATCGTTACGCGCAACGCTCATGGGCTTACCAGTATCCTGAGCTTCCAGCTGGGCAAATTCCTCGCCATGGTCTAACAGCAACATCCCCAAACGCTGTAGTATCCGCCCACGCTCAGTGGCTGTCATGGCGCCCCAAGTGCCTGCCAAGGCTTTTTGTGCTGCCTGAACTGCCAGATCGACATCCACGCTGCTACCTCTGGCAATTTGGGTAAATACTAGGCCAGTACATGGGTTGATAACATCTATCATCTCTCCGGACTTAGGTGCAACCCACTGACCATCAATTAATAATTTAGACATAAATACCTTTCTTGTTTTAAAGCCTCAACTGCCTTGCCCTAACCTCATGTCTAGAATAGGTAACCTAAGCCCAAAGCTCAATTTAAATTAACTTAACGATTATTAAGTTTAATTTAACAATACGCTGTTTACTACACGGCCCCCCTATAGAGAGCAAACTCGCTTTTCAGCCTTACAACCTCCTAGTCGGCCAGAAGTTGCGCAAAAAACTTATGATATAGTCCGCATCGAATAAGGTGCTTTCCACACCAGCCGCAGCCAGCTAACACTGACGCTGTTCTGACCCTGTGGAAGTTAAACGGGAAACAGAAGATGCCTCCTAAGGACGCTCTAAACTGTGCTGCCCCCGCAACGGTAAGCATGCAATCGCATGCCAGCCCGACACCGGCCTGTATTCACGCCATTTAATTCATCTTGCTGTGCTTCACAAAATTGCCCCACTATGCGGGCCACCACAAGATGTCACGTTAACAATGTGCGGGGACGCACGTTTATCAGGCCCATCATGCAAAAGCATTTAAAACGGCACTCGCTTGCCATTATTTCCTGTTTTCTTCCCTTTGCTGCTTCCGCGCAATCGACCCCTCCAGTATCACAATTAGGCAGCGTCGTGGTCACGGCCAGCCGTACCCCACAACCCTTGAAAGACGTTGTTGGCGATGTCAGTGTGATCAGTTCTCAAGAGCTGGAGCGATCTGGCCAAAGCAGTCTGGTGGATGTCATCAGCAAACAACCTGGGGTCCGATTCACCAACTCGGGCGGACCACAAACCCTGACCAATGTATTCTTACGCGGTGCCAACTCTAACCATACTCTGGTGCTGGTAGATGGCATCCGTGTTAACGGTGCGGTTTCCGGGGGGGTACAATGGGCAGCAATAGACCCAGCCACCGTAGAACGTGTAGAAATACTGCGCGGCGCCGCCAGCAGTTTGTATGGGTCGGATGCCATCGGCGGTGTGATCAACATCATCACCAAAAAAACGGGCGAAGATAGACCTTTTGCCGCCTGGGGCAATATAGGCATAGGCAGCTATGACACCTTCAAATCCAGCATTGGCTTTTCAGGCGCCAGCAATGGCTGGGACTATAGTTTGTCTAGCAGCATGGCCGAGAGCGGCGGCTTTAACGCAACCAATCCAGACGCGGGCTTCTTATATAACCCAGATACGGACGGCTACAGCCAACACGCGTTATCTGGCTCATTGGGTTACCGCTGGCGTCCAGGCCAACACATAGGCTTAACAGCTTATAACGGCTATATCGATGGTGATTATGATAGCGGCCCTGCGATGAGTAGGGTTCACGGTATTTCACGCCAGCAAGCCTACACCCTGACCAGCACCAACGAAATTACCAACGCCTGGGAAAGTGTCGTACGGTTCGGCTTTAGCAAAGAAAGCTACGACGATCGCGGTAGCTATGGCGACAGCTTGAGCCAAACAACACAACGTTCATATCTATGGCAAAACAACCTACAGCTGTCCGAAAACCATAAAGTTACAGCGCTAGTGGAGCGTATTGAAGAGAGGCTAAAAAGCACTAATACCTTTACCGAAGACAAACGAAACACAAATGCTATCGGTCTAATTTATAGCGGCAATTTTGGCCCTGCACACCTGCAAGCCAGTGCACGTAACGATAATATATCGGGCTATGGAAATAAAAAAACTGGCAGCCTAGCACTGGATTTTGATTTAACCCCCAATTGGCAGGTTGGCATTGCAGGTAGCACAGGTTTTAAGGCGCCAAGCTTTGAAAGCCTATACACCCCTAAAGGCTGGGGAACACCCAACCCAAATCTTAAAGCCGAACAATCACGTAATATTGAAGCCAGTCTGAAATACCAAAACGACACGACATTAGCGGCTCTTACGATCTACCAAAACAAAATCAAAGACCTTATCGTCTATGACTATGCCGGTTCATATAACGAAGATAAAGCCACCATACGCGGTGTAACGCTATCGGCCAGTCAGGAATATGGCAACACCACGTTGCGTGCCAGCGCTGACTTTATGAACCCACGTAACGACACTACCGGTAATCAGCTGGCTCGTCGTGCTCGCCAGGTATATAACGTAGGTGTAGATCACAGTGTAGGCTACTGGACTTTGGGTGCTGAATACCAATTCACAGGCAAACGCTACGACGATGCTAAAAACACAGAGTCCAGAAAACTAGGTGGTCACAGCCTGCTGAACCTGACGGCGGCGTATGACTTCACCGACAATGTCGGCGTACAAGTACGCTGGAACAACATATTGGATAAGTCCTACAGCGACACCTACGGCTACAACACCCCCGGTTCCAACGTGTTTATAAACCTATCTTGGCGCATGTAGTTGTGGCATTACACAGCCACGAACTAACCTAAAGGAAACCCCACATGCCAGCATTCCTCATACGGCTATTGACTGCCCTATGGATGCTGGCGAGCTGGACATCCGCATCAACGGCAGCAACAACGACAACAGAAGCCGTCACCACGCCTCCCGCCAACCGCGTTGTCGCCCTGACGCCGCATATTACTGAACTGGTTTACGCCGCAGGTGGGGGCGACAAGCTAATCGCCACGGTTAGCAGCAGTGACTACCCACCTGCAGCTAAAAAACTACCACGCATAGGTGACGGTCTTAGTGTTAATGCAGAAAGCTTATTAGCCCTGCAACCAGACCTAGTCATTGCCTGGCACGAAAAAAGCGCAGCACAAGCGCTAGCACCTACACTGCAAAAACTGTCAATTCCACTGCACTACATAGAACCACGACGACTGGTTGATATTCCTCTAGCCATCAGCCAATTGGGAGTTCTAATGGGTACCCAAACCGTAGCTAAGGCAAAAGCACTTGCGTTAAACAACGAATTGACTCAATTGGAGCAGCGCTATGCTAAAGCCACACCCGTGTCGGTATTTATAGAGGTCGGCACAGCCCCCTTGTACACCATAGGCAATGACCCACTGCTGAACGACACACTACGCATTTGTGGTGGTATCAATGTTTATCAAGACTCAATGCTGGCAGCGCCACTGATCAGCACCGAAGACGTACTGGCACGCCAGCCTGACGTTGTGATTGTCGGCAGTAGAAACCAAGCACAACTAGCGACACGCCAACACGCATGGAAGCAATTAACCCTTAAGGCCGCCACCACTGACCATATTTATGGTCTAGACCCTGATGCACTGTTTCGCCCTGGGCCCAGGATGCTTGAAGCGGCCAAAACCTTGTGTACCTACCTGGATAGCGCACGACTATCCATGCAATAGCAGCACAAGGCCGCTAAATGGATTATTCTTTTATATTGTTGCCATCACGGCCAGCCTAGTACCCTTAATCACCACATCATGAATCACTCAGACCCCTTCACCCTTGCAGGCCGCACTTATTCGTCCCGCCTGCTGGTAGGCACCGGCAAATATAAAGACTTCGATGAAACACGCCAGGCGATACAAGCCAGTGGCGCCGAGATCATTACGGTTGCAATACGCCGCACTAATATTGGTCAAAATACCAACGAGCCCAGCCTACTGGACTACCTACCCCCCTCCCAATACACCATACTGCCCAATACCGCCGGCTGTTATACCGCTGAAGACGCTGTGCGCACCTTACGACTGGCACGCGAATTACTGGATGGGCATACCTTGGTCAAACTCGAGGTTCTGGGTGATCAGGGTAATCTGTTCCCGAATATGCCTGCCACCTTGGAAGCTGCAAAAACGTTGGTCAAGGACGGCTTTGAGGTCATGGTGTACTGTACCGATGACCCCATACAATGTCGTATGCTGGAAGATATAGGCTGCGTGGCAATTATGCCGCTAGCATCGTTAATTGGCTCAGGCATGGGGATACTTAACCCTTGGAACCTACGCCTGATTATCGATCAGTCCAGCGTGCCCGTACTGGTCGATGCCGGCGTAGGCACAGCATCAGACGCTGCTATCGCTATGGAACTAGGCTGCGACGCCATCTTGATGAACACTGCCATCGCTGGCGCTAAAAATCCTGTGCTTATGGCGAGTGCCATGAACCTGGCTGTTATGGCAGGTCGGTCAGCATATTTAGCGGGACGGGTGCCACGCAAATTCTACAGTGCCGATCCCAGTTCACCTACAGAAGGTTTGCTACAGCCTAAAAGCTAATTACAGGTAATGTTTCTATGATTCCAAATACGCTGACTATCGCCGGCGTCGATCCTTCTGGTGGCGCTGGTGTTTTGGCTGACATCAAAACCATGAGCGCGCTGGGCGCATACGGCACAGCGGTCATTGCTGCGTTAACCGCCCAGAACACACAAGGAGTTACTGGCATAACTCCTGTGCCCCAAGACTTCGTAGCACAACAAATCGATACTTTATTTGCTGACGTACGTATTGATGCCGTCAAAATAGGCATGCTGGGCCAGCAGTCCGTGACCCGAATCGTCGCTGAACGCCTGGCCTACTGGAAACCCGCCTATCTGGTGCTGGATCCGGTCATGGTGGCCAAAAGCGGCGACCATCTGCTAGAACGATCCGCCATCAACGAATTGCGCGACAGCCTGCTGCCCTTGGCAACCATGCTGACCCCTAACCTGCCTGAAGCAGGCGTACTACTGGGTTCCAGCCCCGTCGAGTCGCTCAAAGAAATGCGGCGAACCGCTGAAAAACTACGCCGTTTGCTGGCCGATGACGATGACCGCTGGGTCTTCCTCAAAGGTGGTCACCTACCTGGCAACGACACCGTAGACGTATTGCATAACGGTGATGTCCTAATTGAGCTGCCAGGCACCCGAATTGCTACTCGTAATACCCACGGCACAGGCTGCACACTGTCCGCAGCATTAGCGGCCTTGCTACCGCGCTTCCAGGACGTACCCGAAGCATCACGACACGCTAAAAACTATCTGATCCAAGCCATTGGCCGCGCAGACGAACTATCCGTGGGCAGTGGTCACGGCCCAGTTCAACATTTTCATGCATGGTGGCCGGCACCACAAACATCGACCTAATGCCCCTCAACATGACAAATACGCTATAGTGGCTAACCACAGCTATCGCAACCTCTTGTGACAGCCCTCACGGTACAATTACCTTATCTTGTTATTTTGTAAGAAGCTATGAACGCTACTGTGCTTTCAGAAATCGAACTCGCCCGATTCAACATGATCGAGCAACAAATTCGCCCTTGGTCTGTCTTTGACCCTAAGGTTCTAGGTGCGTTGCTTACTGTTCACCGCGAACGCTATGTGCCGCCAGCCATGCAAGGTTTGGCGTTCTCTGACGTCGAGCTCCCTTTGATCGTCAATGCCATAGACACCCGCGAGACCATGCTCACGCCCAAAGTCGAGGCTCGATTAGCCCAGGAATTGCTTTTACAAGCTACCGACTGCGTACTGGAAATTGGTACCGGCTCAGGTTACCAAGCCGCCTTGCTGGCCACCCTGGCACAACAGGTCACCAGCATAGAGCTAGATGGTCGTCTAGCTGCATTCGCACAGGAAAACCTGCAACGTAATCAGGTGCACAACGTTAACGTAGAAACTGGCGATGCGCATGCAGGCTGGGGCACCACTGAATATGACGCCATACTGGTAACAGGTTCGGTGCCTGTGGTACCCGATGCGCTGAAATACCAATTACGCATAGGTGGAAGGCTAGTTGTCGTTGTAGGACAAACCCCCGTTATGGTGGCTTGTCGCATTACACGTACTAGCGCAGCCAGCTTTGAGACCGTCAATTTATTTGACACCGTCATCAAGCCTTTACGTGGCACTGCCGTTTCACAGTTCAAGTTCTAAATGAGTATGGCCTCATGGTCGGCCAGGCTAGGCGGGGCTGTAATACTAGCCCTAGCCACCACACCACTATATGCCCAGGACCTGTTAGATATCTGGCAATTGGCACTAGAGCGCGACCCTATTTACGCAGCAAGCCAAGCCAGCCGTGACGCTGAACAAGAAGCGTTACCACAGGCCAGGGCCCAACTGCTACCTTATATCAGTGCCAGCGCTACCGGCGAAGTCAATGACACCCGCCGTCGCAGCTCATTAAATCGTCATGCTAGCCACCAACGCGGCTTATGGGCGCTTAACCTATCGCAACCCATAGTCGATATAGGCGCCTGGGGCCAGTTGCAACAAGCCGACTCTATCGCCAAGCGTGCAGACGTTAGCCAGTCTCAGGCCTACCAAGACTTAATATTGCGGGTATCCCAGGCCTACTTCAGTGTACTGGCCGCTCAAGACAGCCTACATGCCTTAGAAGCCGAAAAATCCGCAGTAACCACCCAACTGCAAGCGGCCAAACTTGGCTTCGAATTGGGCAGCACTACCATTACTGACACCCACGAGGCACAGGCCCGTCTGGACCTGCTGCTGGCTACCGAACTGCAGTTGCAAAACGAATTACAGCTTGGTCGTGACCACCTAGCTAAAATTATCGCCCAGCCCCCAAAGGACTTGGCACAGCTGGACCCAGCCACACCGTTGCCTGCACCACAACCGAATCGCCTGGATGACTGGACGACTCAAGCATCAAATGCCAGCCTGACCGTTCTGCAGGCCACGCTGAACGAACGCATTGCAGAACAACAAATCAACATCGCTAAAAGTCAGCATTATCCGCGCCTGTCCTTAGAGGCACAGACCGGAAGCGCATCAGATCGCGGCATACATGGCCCTCGCTCCGGACCGCGCTCCGTCGACAGCTCTGTTGGCTTAATGCTTTCCATCCCTGTATTTACCGGTGGTGAGATATCATCCGTCGTACGCGAACAAAGCTCACGCCTACAGCAGGCCCGTTATCAGCTGGAAGATGCCAAACGCCTAGCCGTACAAAATACTCGTCGTTATTTTTCTGGGGTTACTTCTGGCCTGGCACGTATTGATGCACTGCATGCTGCCGAACGCTCTAGCCTAGCCGCCATGAAGGCTAATGAACTAGCCTACCAAGTGGGTGTACGCATTAATATTGATGTGCTGAATGCTCAGCAACAATTGTATGAGACCCAGCGACGTCTATTACTGGCTAGGTATGAAACCTTGTTAGATAGCCTGCGCCTGAAGGCTGTCAGTGGCATATTAAGCGATACCGACATTACGGCTTTGAATCAGCTATTAACGGTTAAAAAACCTTAGTCCGTATCGCGTATTTTGCTGACCAGCGATGTCGTCGACCGCTGGTAGGCGATGGGTATGGCTACTGCCCTGCCTCCCCAGCTTTTGACACTGGCAGTTTCAGGCAAGGTTTCCATATCGTAATCACCGCCTTTGACGATAATATCTGGCCTAAGCTGCTCGATTAGTGTCTGGGGAGTATCCTCTTCAAACAAGGTAACCGCTGTCACACTAGCCAAGGCAGCCAATAATGCAGCGCGATCAGCCCAGGTATTAATAGGCCTATCATCACCCTTACCCAGACGTCGGACCGAGTCATCGGTATTCAAGGCCACCACCAAGGTGGCCCCTAACTGAGCCGCGGCATCTAAATAGCTGACATGACCACGATGCAGGATATCGAACACACCATTAGTGAATACCAATGGCCGCGCCAGCTTACCTTGCTGGACGGCATCTAGACATTGCTGGCGTGTTAATACCTTAGCTTCAAAACGTGGTCTGCTGTTCATATTAGGCGGTAATCAAACCTGAATCAGGGACATTTTTAATGATGTCTTTGCGATAGCGATTCAGGTCTTGCACTGTATTAAATGTGCTGCCCATTAATAACGACATATTGTGCAATATGCGTGAGCTGACTCTGGTTTCCCATTCTTTGTCAAAACGGATTTGGTTATCTAGCCAGTTCTCTAGCCAACCAGGGGACGGCAGTTGAGACTGCACAGTATCCTGCGGGTAGAGCTCTTTATTGACGTGTAAGTTGGTAGGGTGCAGCGCTTGAGGCGTACGATGCGCCGATGCCATAAGCACGCCTATCTTGGAAAACGCGATCCGTGCACTATGACCAAAACCCTGGTCTTTATTGCCCAGTGCACGCTTCATGTAGCGCAAATACGCACCGGCATGACGCGC
Source organism: Alcaligenaceae bacterium (assembly GCA_013416485.1). Classification (GTDB taxonomy): domain Bacteria; phylum Pseudomonadota; class Gammaproteobacteria; order Burkholderiales; family Burkholderiaceae_B; genus JAGOAJ01. Next base: position 51,634 of record JACCEO010000005.1, on the reverse strand, counting down.
CTCGTCTTGACCAATAATGGTGTACAGCGCCTTAATAACTGGTTCTGTATGCCATTCGGCCGCGCGGCGATACCAGTGATTCAAACGGACTTCGCCACAAAAGTGCAGCATCAGTGTTTCCATGGCTGGCGCGGGATCGAACTCGAAGCGTACTTTATGCAGTTCTTCTTCGGTGGGTACCAGCTCAGGGCGGAAACGACGCAGGTATTCGATTAGCGCCAATGAGTGTTTCTGCTCTTCGAAGAACCAAATGGACATAAAAGCGCAGAAATCGCTGTCGTCACGGTTGTCTCTGAGAAACATCTCTGTGGCAGGCAAAGCAGCCCACTCAGTGATGGCGTTCATTTTAATGGTGTAGGCTTGTTCGTCGGTCAGCTTGCTGCCGTCGAAATCATCCCAGGGGATATCAGTGCCCATATTCCAGCGCACTGCTTCCATTGATTTAAATAAGTCGTTGTAAAGCATAGGAAAGTCTCTTTGTCGAGCAAGATTGCTGCCTAGTCGCGCCTAATGACGCGTCAGTGCCCAAATGGCCACACCTACTGCAATTGCCAATATAGCAGCCAGTGCAGTCAGCAGACGATTAGTCTGTTCTTGTAGGCGGCGTATCCGCTCAAGCTCGAAAGCCTGTTTAGGGCCCGAATCGGGCCGGTTAAGGTTGGCATGGACCAACCGGGGAATCTGCGGCAACAACTGTGACCACTGCATTGCCTCTTGGTCCAAGCGTTTACGTAAACCTGTCAGCCCAATGCGGTCACGCATCCATTTTTCAAGGTAGGGCTTGGCGGTTTTCCAAAGATCAAGATTAGGGTCCAATTCGCGACCCATGCCCTCGACGTTCAGCAAAGTTTTTTGCAACAAAACCAATTGCGGCTGAATTTCTACGTTGAAGCGCCGCGATGTTTGAAACAAACGCAATAAAACTTGCCCTAGCGATATTTCCGATAAGGGGCGGTCAAAGTATGGTTCACACACGGCACGCACTGCCCCTTCGAGTTCTTCTTCACGGGTAGTAAGAGGTACCCAACCGGACTCAATGTGTAATTGTGCCACACGACGATAATCGCGCTGGAAAAAAGCCAAAAAATTTTGTGCTAAATAGTTTTTGTCGAATTCTGACAACGATCCGACAATCCCAAAGTCCAAAGCAATATACCGACCCAAGGTGTCAGGCGCATCTGATACCAGGATATTCCCTGGGTGCATATCCGCATGGAAAAAACCATCGCTAAAGACTTGGGTAAAAAATATCTCTACCCCTGTCTTAGCCAAATTCGGAAGATTAACGCCAGCAGCTTGCAAGCGATCTATGTGACTAACCGGAATACCCGACATGCGCTCCATGGTGAATACCGTGGTGGAACAAAACTCCCACACCACTTCAGGCACCATCAACAAATTACTACGCCCAGTCTCCACTGAAAAATTACGCCGTAGTTGACTGCAGTTGGCTGCCTCACGTATCAGGTCCAATTCATCGTGTAGGTAGTTATTGAATTCCGCTACGACTTGGCGTGGTTTAAGACGGCGACCATCGGCAGCCAGACGCTCGATCAAGCCCGCCAACAACCCCATAAGGCCCAAGTCTTTTTCAATAATTTCACGCATGCCTGGACGCAGCACTTTAACAGCGACTTCACGTCCATCGTGTAACACAGCAAAGTGCACCTGGGCAATGGATGCCGAAGCCACAGGATCAGTATCAAACTGTTTGAATAGTTTGTGAGGCGAAGCACCCAGTGCGGCCTCTATGCTTGCAGCAGCCTGATCCGATGGGAATGGTGGCACCCTGTCTTGCAACAAAGCGAGTTCAATCGCGACATCTAAAGGTATTAGGTCTCGGCGAGTCGACAACACCTGGCCGAACTTTACAAAAATGGGTCCCAAGGACTCTAGCGCCAAACGTAAGCGCACACCGCGCGCCAATTTGGGGGTGCGCCCAAAGCGAACTACCCGCAATAAGCAAAATGCGACAGGGTGATTAATACTGGACAGCACCAGCTCATCTAGCCGAAAGCGTAGTGCGATGAAAAGGATATATACAAGCCGGAATAAACTGAACATTAATTAGCCTGCGACAGCTTAGGCGTTACTGAAGGCAATGCCGCCAACCTAAGATCAAACGCATCCAAACGCCGCTGTAATGCATGCACATCATCTTGCCAAACGTGAAAAGCAAACTGGTTAGCCATCAAACCGCTTTCTTCGCCCAAGTATTCAGCCACATTTCCGCCTAAACGACGCGTTGCCATGCGGGCAACGTCCAGCATAGTCTTACCTGCGCCCATTAAGCGCATCGCGGGGATATCCCCCACCACCCTGGAAAAGTCATGAGCCATGTCCCAACGCAGGTCTTTGGCGAGATCCGACACCACAGAAGCAAGGCCAGCGTCACCTTCGATGTGCAGCATAGCAGCAATCTGGGCTGGGTCACGCGCTTGCAATACGCTGGGTAATTGTGTCAATTTATCTGTAGGTAGGGTCAGGATGACATCAGGCACGATAGCGCTATCAGCCACCTGTACCAAGCCATCAGACTGTACAGACAATCCGATAACTATTTTCCCAAGCACAAAGCGCACTGTTTTTCCAGAGTGCGCGCTAAGTTTGTGACGGGCCCAGTCCTCGCGCCGCAATAAGGTATTTAGCGCCGTTGCATAAACAGCGGCAGGAGCAAGAAATACAGGCAAAGGAAGCATGGTCAAAAAATACGGCGCAAGCCGCGTCACCGGTGGTCATGGAAGACCACCAGTTTAACGGTTTTATCAGCTAGCCTGATCTACAGGTATTTGCTGTATCCCGGCCAATAGCCAACCAGCGTTATCTGCTTTGTAAAGATTCCAGACTTCTTCGAAACGGAAGGCTTCAGCTTGAGGCTCTTCGCGCAGCATTCCCGAGTAGCGGACGCTGGCCAAGTGACCGCCAGCAACCTCTTCGATACCCAAGAGTTCTGCATTCAATAGCAGCACTTCAGTCTTACTGCCTTCAGCACGTACAGGACTGTTTTGCTGCATTTCGGCAATCAAGTCATCGGTCAGGTAGCTGTGCAATTTATCCGTGTCGCCACTATCCCAAACCGCTTGTATGGTGTGGAACTGCGACTTAGCGTTTGCTAAGAAAGCACCAGTATCAAAGTCGGAGGGAATAAACCAAGATGGGTCTACAGGCGCTGCTGGGGCAGCTGTGGCCGCCGCAGCAGCAGGCGCACTAGCGGCACCGGCGAAAGGCGTATCCGCTTGACGCCAAGGCTGTTGCGGCTGGCTGTCTTGCGTGTTCTGACGCTGCATAGGGCTAGCACCCGCGTGCTGCATGGCGGGTTTGGCACCAGCACCACGGAAGCGACGTATCAGGAACATAACGGCAAACACTGCCAAGCCTATCATGACCAAGTTAGAAATGATTTCCAGGAAGGCGCCGGACAAGCCCATGCTAGACAGTAAAGCAGCAATTCCCAGACCCGCAGCAATACCTGCCAGCGGACCTAACCAGCGTGACATGCCTGATTTAGCAGCAGCACCTGCCGCACCGGCTGTAGCGCCAGCAGCAGCGGCTGGCGCTGTTGCGCTACGCTGGGTAGCCGTAGGTGGTGTCACGGCTGGACGCTGTTTACTAACGTTACTGGACTGCTTGCCAAAACTGCGGCCACCGCCCATGCGACGTGCCTCGGCGTCAAAGGACACGGACAACATGGCAAATGCAGAGATAGCCAACAAGAAGGTAGCGAAAAAGCGAGAAAAACGTTGGGACATTACAGGCTCCAAGGTTAGCGGCATTACGCCGCCCCACGAGAATAACGGTCTAAACTTGCCAAAACAATACAAACGCAAGCTTACAGGAAGCTGAACATTACCATGAATGGCGTAAAACGAAAAGAAAAACGCAACGGGTGCAGGACATTACAGATAGTGCATTGGCATTTTTCCAGGCGACTAACCTAAATTAATCCCTTCGTGCAACGCAACTAAGCCCGCACTAAGATTGAAATACTGCACTCGTGATAAACCGGCATCTTCCAGCATGCTAGCTAACGTTGCCTGATCGGGATGCATACGTATAGATTCCGCCAAATACCGATAGCTGGCTTCATCGCCAGCGACTTTTTTACCCAACCAAGGCAATATCTTGAATGAATACCAATCGTACACGGGCGCCAAAGGCTTTGCGACCTGTGAAAATTCAAGGACCAGCAATTTACCGCCTGGTTTAAGTACGCGGCGCATTTCTGCTAAAGCGTGGTCTTTGTGGGTCATGTTGCGTAGACCAAACGCTACGCTGACACGATCGAAGTAGCCATCTGGGAAAGGCAGTTTTTCGGCGTCGCAGACAGCCGCAGGTATCAGCACACCAAGATCAGTCAAGCGATCACGGCCCACCGTAAGCATGGAGTTATTAATGTCAGTCAGCCAGACTTCGCCCGAAGGCCCGGCGCGTTTGGCGAAGGCTTTGGCCAAATCACCTGTGCCGCCTGCGATATCCAACACTTTCATACCGGGACGGATATCGGCACGACCTATAGTGAAGGCCTTCCAAACACGGTGCATACCGGCCGACATTAGGTCATTCATGATGTCGTAGCGATTCGCTACGGAATGAAAGACCTCGGCCACCTTGGCGGCTTTTTCGGTTTCTGCGACGGTGCTATAGCCAAAATGGGTAGTATTTTTCATGATGGGTAAATCGTACCGCATTCCTGCCCTTGGATACCAGTGTGTTGCAAGGAATATGACACGGCAGTCACAAACCTGTCATATTCCATCCTTATTATGGGGGTCTACTTACCCTTCACCACATTAGCCATAAATACAGCTTGGCTTGCATTACTATCTTATTATGAGCACCACAATACTTGTTGTAGAGGATGAACCCGCAATTCAGGAACTGATTGCGGTCAATCTGACGTTTTCTGGACACAAGGTACTACGCGCCTCGAATGCTGATCAGGCTCGTCAATTGATTAGGGCGGAACTACCCGACCTGATACTGTTGGACTGGATGCTACCTGGCATGTCGGGCCTGGCGCTAGCCCGCCAACTTAGGTCAGATGAACGCACCAGCCAAGTCCCCATCATTATGCTGACTGCCAAAGGGGCAGAACACGATAAGGTTGACGGCCTAGAGGCCGGTGCCGATGACTACATCACCAAACCGTTCTCACCAAAAGAATTGATGGCGCGTATCAAAGCTGTGCTGCGTCGCCGCGCGCCCCAGCTCACAGATGACGTCATACAAATAGGTGATTTACGCCTAGATCCACGTACACACCGCATCACTGGGCATGAACAAGCACTCGTATTAGGCCCAACCGAGTTTCGCCTGCTACACTTTTTCATGACGCACACTGAACGCGTGTATTCACGCTCACAATTATTGGATCAGGTTTGGGGCGACCATGTATTTGTCGAAGAACGTACTGTTGATGTACACATACGCCGTCTACGCAAAGCGCTTGAACCCGTCAACCTGGAAAATCATATAGAAACCGTACGTGGTGCCGGATACCGGTTTACCGCGCAGCCCATATAAACACTACGCATGATTAAAACCCTATTTGTCTTAAGCCTTTTGGCCATATTAGGATGGCTACTAGGTGAATGGCTGGGACCGCACACCGGCTGGGGCGTTGTCGCCCTGGGATTAACCAGCATGATACTGGTCAGTGGCTGGCAATTAGCCCGCATTGGCCTTTGGGTCAAAGACATAGACTCCCCCCCCCCACCGTCTGTCGGCCCTTGGGACGACATACTGGCCCCTATTTATCGCAAACTGCGCAAAAACCGTCAAGACATCACCGACCTGGAACAGCACTTCAGCGGCATGATGCTGGCAGCTGAGGCTCTACCCGATGGTGCCATCACCCTGAATGCAGCAATGGAGCTCATGTGGTGTAACCAGACGGCTGCCGAACACACAGGCTTAAATCTGGCCACAGATCGCGGCCATAGCATCTTCAATATTCTGCGCACTCCTGAGTTCACCAGCTATGCCCGCCAAGGCAGCTGGCCTGCCCCAGTATTGCTACACCTGAACACCGACCACCAGGAAAAGTCACTACTGTTGAAATTGACTGCTTATGGCAAAGGCCAGTTCCTTATCGTGACTCACGATGTCACCCAAATGGAAAAACTGGAAGTCACCCGCAAAGACTTTGTTGCCAACGTATCGCACGAATTGCGCACACCGCTCACGGTGCTGTCTGGCTTTCTGGAAACCATGCATGACCTGCCCAAGGACGCCCTAGACCACGACCAGCGCCTGCAATATCTGTCTTTAATGCAAGAACAAGCCAGTCGCATGCAGGTGATAGTCACCGATCTGCTGACCTTGTCTGCACTGGAGTCGTCGCCTCACGCTGAAAGTAAACCCATACACATGGCCAGCCTAATACGTACGGCCATGCTACAGGGTCAGGCTTTATCAGCTGGTAGACACCAATTCGTAGTGAATGTCAGCGAAAACCTATACCTCGAAGGCGTAGAGTCCGAGTTATCTTCGGCTGTTTCTAACTTGCTAACCAATGCCATCAACTACACGCCCCAACACGGCACGATCACCGTCAGCTGGTTCGCCACTGAAAGCGGCGCTAGCTGTTATTCCGTACAAGACACTGGCATAGGCATCGCCATGCTGGACATCCCCAGACTTACCGAACGTTTTTATCGTGTCGATAGGGGTCGCTCGCGTGCTACTGGCGGTACAGGCTTAGGTTTGGCCATTACCAAGCACGTTGCCATGCGCCACGATGCCGAACTAAAAATACGCAGTTGGCTAGGTGCAGGCAGCCTGTTCAGCATAGAATTCCCAGCGCCACGCACGCATTACAGCGAGAGCTAGAAAACAAGTCTAAAATCCCAGACACACCGTCATAATAATTGGTTACGTCACATAGGGACACGAAATGAATCCGCATACCACGTTGCAACCCTTTCATCTGGCTTTTCCTGTACATGATCTGGCCAGCGCTCGTGCTTTTTACGGCGAGTTGTTTGGCTGCCCTGAAGGCCGTTCTTCAGACCACTGGATAGACTTCAACTTTTTCGGCCACCAAATTGTGGCCCATTTAGCTCCCGAAGAATGTGGTACTGCACAAACTAGCGAAGTTGACGAGCACAACGTACCCGTGCGTCACTTTGGTGTCGTGCTAACTATGGACGTATGGAAAACACTGGCCAAACGCCTGCAAGATGCTCAGACCAAGTTTGTCATTGAGCCCTACATCCGCTTCAAAGGCGAGCCTGGTGAACAAGCCACCATGTTCCTGATGGACCCTTCTGGCAACGCGCTGGAATTCAAGGCCTTCAATGACCTAAGCTCCTTATTCGCCAAATGATATCTACCGATGGTTTGATCATTTACGGCGACACCGGCTCACCGTGGTCCATAGGACCACAAGGTGACCGTACTTTGTTATTGATCCATACGTCCGATAACACACCACAGGTGGATATCGGACGCAAATGCGCTTATGTGGCTCAGGTATTACGTACTGCCAACATCCCCGGCATTAGCGATATCGTTCCTGCATTCAATACTGTCGCCTTACATTTCAAACCCAAGTTATTTGGCCCTAGCCCAAATTTCAAAAACCTGGCTAGCCACGTACAAAAGATACTGGCCAGCACAGACTTAAGTGCTTACACACAAACCACGCCTAGAACCATAGAGATCCCCGTCTGCTATGGTGGCGAGTACGGTCCCGACCTGGAAGATGTTGCTCGTCATTGCGGCTTAAGTCCTGCGGAAGTCATCGAACTGCACAGCTCAAGCGATGCCTATGTATTCATGCTGGGTTTTGCTCCAGGTGCACCCTATATTGGCGTGCATGATCAACGCCTGCACATAGGACGACGCAGCACGCCCAGACTAGCCCTACCCGCTGGTGCGGTGTCTATGGCCAATTGCCAAACCATTATTTATCCCAACATATCTCCAGGCGGCTGGCATGTTATTGGTAACACCCCCGTCAAGCTATTCGATCCAGAAACAGAACCTAGCACCTTGCTGCATGTAGGCGACATGATACGTTTTGTGCCCATCACGGTAGATGACTACTTGGCTTTACAGGGGCATTCCTTATGACTATCACTGTGCTTAGGCCCGGCCTTTTATCTAATTTTCAGGATTTAGGGCGTTTTGGCCACCAACACCTGGGCGTACCCGTAAGCGGTGCAATGGACAGCCGGGCTCATCGGCTAGCCAACTTACTGGCCGGTAATCCAGAAGACGAAGCCACTCTGGAAATAACTTTGGTGGGACCTACGCTGCAATTCCATACGGCAGGCTGCATAGCCATCAGTGGCGCACAACTAAACCCCACGCTAAATGACAAAGCCATTCCCAACAACCGTCCAATTACTGTGCAAGCTGGCGACACCCTGGCTTTTGGAACACGCACTTCGGGATTGCGAGCCTATTTAGCTTGGCATGGCGGTTACAACCTACCTGAAGTCTTAAATAGTCGCAGCACCTACCTACGTGGGCACCTAGGCGGTTATCAAGGGCGAGCCCTACTAAAGGGCGATACCTTAACCCCCAAAGCCTGCTTAGACCCCACGAATCTGGATCAACTGCAAGAGCAGTTATGGAAGCTCAGGGTATACCTACCAGCCATACTGGGCTTCACTCCCAAGCACACCATACGCGCTATCAAAGGACCTCACACGGCACTATTTACCGAGGCATCCATCAGGGACTTTTTTAGCAGCCCCTATCGCATAAGTACGGACTCGGAACGCATGGGCTATCGTCTGGGTGGGCCTCACTTATCGTTGCAGCAACCCAAAACCCAACTGTTATCTGAAGCCATCAGTTTTGGTAGCGTACAAGTACCACCTGACGGCAATCCCATCGTGCTTATGGCCGATCGCCAAACCACGGGGGGTTACGCAAAAATTGCCCATATCATTACTGTGGACCTGCCTTTAGTGGCACAAGCCATGCCCGGCGAACACTTACAGTTCACCGAGGTTACGCTTGCTCAGGCCCAACAATTGGACCTGGAGCGCGAGGCGGCTTTTGACCGCCTTTACCAGACGCTGAAGCCCCTACGCGAGTTGCTAGAGGCCAGCGCCATACCGGCTTAAGCCTTTACCAAGGCATCCGCAATCGCAATACCCATGTCGGTGGTACTTGCCGTACCGCCGACATCGGGTGTTCGTGGCCCGTGTTCTAGTACATTTTCTATCGCGGACAATATGCCATCGTGAGCCTGACGGTACACGCCTTGGCCATCACCCAGGAAATCGAGCATCAGGGCTGCTGACCAAATCATGGCCACTGGGTTCGCTATATTACGCCCATAGATATCAGGAGCTGAGCCATGCACAGGCTCAAACAGCGATGGGAAATTACGCTCAGGATTCAAGTTGGCCGAGGGCGCTATACCTATGGTACCTGCACACGCCGGACCCAAATCAGACAAGATATCGCCAAACAGATTTGATGCAACCACCACGTCGAATCGCTCTGGGTTTAATACAAAGCGCGCCACCAGGATATCTATGTGATGTTTATCCCAGCGAACATCAGGAAATTTAGGCGCCATAGCCTCGACACGTTCATCCCAATACGGCATGCTAATGGCCAAACCATTAGACTTGGTAGCCGATGCCAACTGCTTTTTGGGGCGGCTGGCTGCCAAACGGAAAGCAAAATCCAAGACCCTATCGACACCCTGACGGGTAAACACAGATTCTTGTATCACCAGTTCGCGGTCTGTTCCTTCGAACATGCGACCACCCAGATCGGTGTATTCACCTTCAGTATTTTCACGAACCACAAAGAAATCAATGTCACCAGGCTTTTTATTCGCCAATGGGCAATGTACACCTGGCATCAACCTGACAGGACGCAAGTTGATATATTGATCAAAACTACGTCTGAATAGCAGCAAGGACCCCCACAGCGACACATGATCAGCAATCACATCTGGCCAACCAACGGCACCAAATAAAATAGCGTCGAAATTACGCAACTGCTCGAACCAATCTTTGGGCATCATCGTGCCATGCTGCAAATAATAGTCAACCGATGACCATTCAAAATGCACGAACTCTAGCTTGATACCGTACTTTTCTGCGGCGACTTGCACTACACGCAAGCCTTCGGGCATGACTTCTTTACCTATACCGTCACCGGCTAGAACAGCGATCTTATGTGTTTTCATGAGGTCTTTCATCCATCTACAGGCAACACCACGTGTTTACAAAAACAACTGGTAGGCCGGGTTATCACTTTCGTTGAAATAGGGGTAGCCTAATCCATCCAGGAAGGCCTTGAAGATTTTCTTGTCATCGGGTGGCACTTGCAGACCCACCAGCACTCGTGCGTAATCATCGCCTTGGTTTCTGTAATGGAATAGACTGATATTCCAGTTAGGGCTCATGGCACCTAAAAACCGCATCAAAGCCCCTGGACGCTCGGGAAACTCGAAACGAAACAGCACTTCATGCTGCGCCAACTCTGAGTGACCACCAACCATATAACGCAAATGGGTTTTTGCCATTTCATTACCGGTCAAATCCAATGTGGGAAAACCCTTTTTACGAAAGCTTTCTGCCAACTTTAAAGGTTCCGCTTCTGATTTAATTTGCAAACCAACGAAAACATGAGCTTGCTTGGCATCGGAGATTCTGTAGTTGAACTCTGTAACATTACGCTTACCTACCGCCTCGCACAGTCGGCGGAAACTTCCCCGTGCTTCGGGTAAGCTTACGGCAAACAAAGCTTCTCGGGCCTCGCCGACATCGGCGCGTTCGGCCACGAAGCGCAAGCGATCGAAATTCATGTTGGCACCACTGGTAATTGCCACCAGGGTTTTACCTTTTAATTTATGTAACGCCGCATAGGCTTTAGCCCCTGCTACCGCTAACGCACCAGCAGGCTCTAGTACGCTACGTGTATCCTGAAACACGTCTTTGACACCAGCACAAAGAGCATCGGTATCCACCAAGACAAAGTCATCAACATATTGCTGGGTCAAGCGAAACGTTTCAGCCCCAACTTGTTTGACCGCAGTACCGTCCGAAAACAAACCAACATCGGTTAAAGTGACTCGCTTACCTGCTGCGACACTGCGTGCCATAGCATCGGAGTCCACCGTTTGCACGCCTATGATTTTTATCTCGGGGCGCAGTTGCTTGATATAAGCGGCTACGCCTGCGATTAAACCGCCACCACCGATAGGTACAAAAACCGCGTCAATACGACCCGAGTGCTGGCGTAGTATTTCCATACCTACGGTACCCTGCCCAGCGATGACATCGGGGTCATCAAAAGGGTGCACAAAGGTCAATCTTTCTTGTTTTTCCAACTCTTTGGCATGATCGTAGGCATCGGTAAAGCTTTCGCCCACCAGCACGACTTCGCCACCCAAGGCACGAACGGCATCTACCTTGACCTGCGGCGCTGTCACCGGCATAACAATCACAGCCCGACAACCTAATTTTCGCGCCGACAATGCCACGCCTTGCGCATGATTCCCGGCCGACGCAGCAATCACGCCGCGTTTTAGCTCGGCAACAGTTAGCCCCGCCATTTTGTTGTAAGCACCACGTGCTTTGAAGCTGAATACGGGCTGGGTATCTTCGCGCTTCAGATATACGCTGTTGCCTATACGGCTGGAAATGCCAGATGCCAGTTCAAGAGGGGATTCTTCTGCAACGTCATAGACCCGCGAGGTCAATATGCGTTTAAGGTAGTCAGTTGACATGAGGGGAAAACAGCCAAGGTCAGTTAGGTAACCAGAAAGAATACCATAGCTGTGCATCGTTTTTTAAAGAGCATCCCGCTACGCTACGCGTTGCTGTTGAACACCAGAAAGTTCGCCTGGGTAATGTTGAAACTTTTCACCCAAACCGACGATAACCGAAAGCCCAGCCAGTCAACAGCAAAAACAAGCTGAAAACTGGCTGGGCTTACCCGAACTTACCCCAATAACAAGAGGCCTTATTTAGAAAGCGGGAACGATAGCGCCCTTGTATTTTTCCAATATGAAGTCACGGGTTTCTGTGCTGTTTAAGGCTGCCATCAGCTTTTTAACCGCATCGCTATCTAGCTTGGCTGGCGTAGTCACTACGATATTGGCATAGGGTGAATCAGCACCTTCTAGCAACAATGCGTCTTTTAGTGGATTCAGTCCAGCTTCCAACGCGTAGTTGGTGTTGATCAAGGCAACATCCACGTCAGGCAAAATGCGTGGTAAAGCAGCGGCTTCCAGTTCGCGGAACTTGAGTTTTTTGGGGTTTTCAACAATATCGCGCGATGTTGCCAAGATATTGCTTGGATCTTTCAGGGTAATAATGCCAGCATCTTGCAGCAACAATAAGGCACGCGCACCATTTGAAGGGTCATTAGGCAAGGCAACTAAAGCGCCTTCTTTCAGATCTTTGATGTCGTTGACTTTTTGCGAGTAAGCTCCGAAGGGTTCTACGTGGACCTTACCGGCAATGACCAGATCCGTTTTATGCTGGTCATTGAAGGAATCCAGATACGGCTTGTGCTGAAAAAAATTCACATCGATATGGTTATCAGCCACCTGAACGTTAGGCTGCACGTAGTCAGTGAACACTTTGATGTCCAGCTCAACGCCTTCTTTCGCCAGCACAGGCTTGATTAGCTCTAACAGTTCCGCATGAGGCACAGGTGTAGCAGCGACGCTCAGTTTCTCAGCATGTGCGGCGCCAGTGCCAAACACAGCAGCCAAGCTCAACGCCAGGGCAGGGGCAAATTTCTTCAGCAACATAAGAACTCCAATACAGGGTTATTTTCGATTCAGCCTTGCTACTAGTCGGTCACCGACTACTTGCAACACCTGAACCATGACAACAAGAAGCACCACCGTTACGACCATGACATCAGTCTGATAACGCTGGTAACCAAAACGTAAAGCCAGGTCACCCAAACCACCACCGCCTATTACCCCGGACATGGCCGAATACCCCACCAGCGTAATCGCTGTCACTATGGTGGCGGCAACAATACCCGTAGTGGCTTCTGGCACCAAGGCCATTAATACCGTCTGACGTGAGTTGGCCCCCATCGCCCTACAGGCTTCGGAGACCCCTGGGTCTAGCTCGCGCAGCACGTTTTCCACTAGGCGAGCAAAGAACGGGGCTGCGCTAGCTACCAGTGGTGGTATTGCACCTTGTACACCCAGCGAAGTGCCTGCCAACATACGCGTCATGGGTATCATGACGATGAGCAAGATCAAAAATGGTACCGACCGCAATACATTCACGACAAATGACAAAGCCTGGTACACCGGCGCGTTATCCAGCATTTGCTGTTTACTGGTCAAGAACAGCACTATGCCCAAGGGCAGCCCTATCAGCACCGTAAACAATAAGGAAAAACCAGTCATCAACAGGGTGTCGATTGTGGCCTCTGCGATCAAGGACCAGTCTACATTGGCAAACATCATGGTCTTAATACCTCGCACTCAACACCTTCTGCGGCAAACATAGCGCTTAACTCATCTTGTGGCACATCACCTTCGACAGCTACGACCAATTGCCCGTAGGGTGTGTCTTTAATACGCCCTACCGCCCCCTGCAAAATACTCAGGTCCAAGTTAAGTGCACGGCTGACACGACTAAGCATAGGTTGCGCGGTTGCGTCACCCCTAAAACTTAATCTAAGCAAACGACCTTGAACGCCCTGAGCCATGTCGCGCCAGCTATCCGCATCCATGCCGCTTTCGGATAGCAGTGACTGCGTCACAGCATGCTTAGGATGCAAGAAAACGTCAGTGACATCACCGTATTCAGCAATCAGGCCTGCATCAATGACGGCAACCCGATCACACACGGTACGTATAACATCCATGCTGTGGGTAATTAAAACTATGGTCAATCCCAGGCTTTTATTAATATCCACTAACAGTTTTAATACTGACTGCGTGGTTTCTGGATCCAGTGCCGATGTGGCTTCATCGCACAGTAGCAAGCCAGGACGATTCGCTAAAGCCCTAGCAATACCTACGCGCTGTTGCTGTCCACCTGACAACTGCCGGGGATACTTGTGAGTGTGCTCAGACAGCCCCACCAGTGCTAGAACTTCTTGGGCACGTTGGACCTGCTGCGTCTTATTTAAGCCTGCCAGCTTCAATGGAAAGCGCACATTATCCAGTACCGTGCGTGAACCCAACAAATTAAAGTGCTGGAACACCATACCTACGCCCTGCCGGAACGTGCGCAACTGGACACTGTTTAGCTGCGTAATGTCTTGCCCATCTACCCAAACTTTTCCTTGAGTAGGCTGCTCAAGCAAATTGAGCATACGTATCAGCGTACTTTTACCGGCCCCCGAACGCCCTATGATGCCAAAGACCTCGCCCTGGCGTATGTGCAGGTCGACCCCTGCCAGTGCATGCGACACGCGGCCAGGCGACACATAGGTTTTATGAATATTTTCCAGACGAATCAAGACGGTGGCTTTAACAAGAATAATGTCAGCGCTGGCAGCGCGAAAAATTCCAATTTAACATAACAATATCTGTTTCTTTTTTGCAAGATCAGACTGTTTAGCTATAAGAAAAGCAATTTTAACGCGATGGCGTAAGGCGGGCATAGTCGCTTTAAACACTAACGAAGATGCAGAAACTAAAAAACCAGCCACTAGGGCTGGTTTCATAGTAAAACTGTTGGTGGGTCGTGCGCGATTCGAACGCGCGACCAACGGATTAAAAGTCCGGTGCTCTACCGGCTGAGCTAACGACCCAACGAAGAAAAGAATTATGACGTATTTTTAGATCACTGTCAAATCGACACCCAGGATTACCAACAAAACCATTAATTCGTTGTTATTTACCAACAAAAACCTATGCCTACACACCAGCACACACAAAAACTTCACATACTTTCCGATTTACATTTAAGTCGTGGCGGTTTAAGCATTCCTGACACTGATGCCGACATCGTTATTCTGGCAGGGGATATTGCCAGGCCAACAGAGGCCATAGCCTGGGCTCGTTCATTTCAACAACCTGTACTGTATGTACCGGGAAACCACGAGTTCTATGGCAACAGTCTAAGCGCCACTGTGCAACAGCTACGCACTCAGACACAAGACAGCAATATACACATACTAGATAACAATGCCCTGGTATTAAATGGCATACGTTTCCTAGGTAGCACCTTATGGGGTGATTTCAATCTATATGGAACAGGGGCCCAACGTGACAACGCCATAGAACAAGTCCTAGGGTTTATTCTCGACTTCTCCCGGATACAGTCTGACCTTCATCCGGGCTCATCTTTTTCCCCTCAGGAATTCGAGGCACTGTTCCACCGCAATCGACAATGGCTAAAACAACAACTCGACGACGAGTTCTACGGGCCCACGGTAGTAATCACCCACCATGCCCCGTCGCTATCCAGCGTACACCCCAGATTTAAAGATTCGCCGATTAATACTTGCTTTGTATCTAACAGCGAGGACTTACTAGGCGTAGACAAGGTTGCCCTATGGATACACGGCCATACTCATGATAGTTTTGACTACCAAGTCAAAGGCACACGCGTGGTGTGTAATCCCAGAGGCTATATGAAAGACGGGGTTCCAGAGAACCCCGCTTTTAAACCCGATTTTGTTGTGCCAATATCCTGGGCACAAGCTAGCGTGTAAAGAACTTACCTGGCGCGCGAAATACGCACTTCGGCGCCACGACGCTTTACTTCCAAACCTTCGCAAGGCAGTATGCGCAAGCCTTCAAGGCCCTTGATGTAGCTGGACCCTTGCATTTGCATGACACGAATTTTATTGCGCATAACCACCGGACTATGCTCTGGCATGCCAAACATCCAGACCTCGTCCAAGATACGCGCAGAATTAAAGTCACCTGTGTGCTGAGCAATAGGGCCTAAGCACAGCATATGCCCTTCGCGTCCAAAAATAGGCAAGGCATCCAGGCCCACTTCGACCGTCCAGGTTGTACCGCCTTCGTAGCGCCACCCCGTACTGAGATCCCACCAGGCATCGCCTTCGGGCAAATACACTTGTACCTTGTTACCAGGCTGTGTAACTGGTGCCACCAAAAGCGCAGGCCCCAATAAGTATTGGGTATCCCAAAGCTGAGCCATAGGATCATCAGGAAAAGCCAGCGCCATAGAACGCTGCACCGGCAAACCAGTGCGCACAGCGTCTTCAAGTATGCCCAAAACATAAGGAATCAAGCGGTAACGCCATTGCAACCAATGCTTCACCAATTCCTGAGTCGCCTCGTCAAAAGCGTCTGGCAATAAGGCCGGCAAGCCTTGGAAGCTGAAATTACCAGAGAACACACATGCAGCCAGCCAGCGTATATAAAGCTCGGGGGTCATACTCGCTGTAGGCGCATGCGAAGAGCCCAAGGTATGCATCTGCATAGAAATGGCGCTGTCCGACAAGGACAATGCCGTACGCAAACTATGCTGCAGACCATCCCAGTCGTTAGTGACTCGTGGCCCACTTTGCCAAGCGTAGCGCTGCACCGAAGGGAATAGGTCGGTGCTGAACATCACACCTTCCTGAGGGGTTTTATGCCCTGCAACCGCATCGAACATGGCTTGACGCGCCAGCATGGGATACAAAATACGCAAACGCTCGCCAGTCTCACCACTGCGGGCAGTAATTCCATCAGGGATATCGAAATGGGTATCGCATAGCGTGGCACCCAAGCCTTCTTCTATGATTTGACGTTGACGGTCAGACCACAGCTTAAACGCGTCCTTGTGAGTCAAGTCCAATAGGCCAAACGGCTGACCTCCTGTGACTTCATTACCTTCGAAAACTTGAGCGCAACCGTCCTCGTCGCGTATCAGCAACCAACCCCGATCTTCCCATTCTTCGAACATGCGGCTATCGCTGAGTACGCCAGGAAACGATGGTGCTGCCAGCTGTATATTCAGATCTTGTACACGTGCAAACATAGCACGTGAGTCCGACACCCGATCAGGAGCCCATTCAAAAGAGGGCTTATCTGCTTGAAAACCATACACAGAAGGCGCTGACATAGCGACAGCATCTAGACCCCACTGTTGATCGCGGAATACCTGTACCTGTTTTAAGGTTTGATCCAAGGTATGACCTGGCGCCTGGTCTAGCCAGACCCCTAACGGCCACAAGCCTGGCTGTCCGGCTCGCCCCGTTAGCGCAGTGTATTGATTCAGTATTTCAGAAGGGTCACCAACAAACAAGAACAGATCAAAAACACCGTCTTGTACAGAGACTGTAAAGGCGTCAGGATCAGCCGCGCCCACATCGTGTTGCACGCGCTCTAGTGAGTTCAGGTATAAACCCCAGCCAGCAGTACTCCAGGCCAAAGGCAAGGCACGCTGCTGGGGTAGATCAGACACCAGGTGGGTACCACGACGGTCTAAAGAGCCTGCGGTTTCACCCAAACCATGAATAGCATCATCGATATCCAGCTGCACTGCGAAACGCCATGACGGGTCTTCGTCTTCGGAAGACGCACAGCCCAGGCTAGCACCCGGCTGCGTACGCATTACACAGGTATCACCTCGATATAAGGCAAACTGCAATGGCGAGCGTGTGATTTCCAGCCTGGCATCGCCCTGCTCTAGCAACCACCCGGCATCCGCCGGGCTGACGATACAACTGGTATACAGTTCGCTGATAGGGTCGTGACGAGCCAGCAGCAGATCGGCCAACGCACGGCTACGCGCACTGGGTTTAGGGTCCTGCAGGACATCGGCGGGCGCGCAACGTACCCGAAACACACCCGGCGCATGTGCTTCTATTTGTAGTAACAAATTGCCGTCGTCAACGTCGAAATCAGCACGCGTTGATTTTGCGGTAAGAAAATTCAAAGTAACAAGTTGCGTCACGTGAGCAAGGTCAGACTTGAGCGGCACAGCGCAATCCTCGGGGCATAGGCCCAAAAACATTCAAAAACCATTATTCTGACGGGTATCAAGCACAAAATAAAACACTGCTTCATTAATGCTAATACCGCCGAATAACATGGATTAACGGGGAGCTATTTTTTGCAATAATTCGCGTTCCAGGGGTACAGGCTCGTGGTGTAAGCTGGTAGCCATGATATCGGCAGCCAACGCTGACCAAGTCAGACCGCGTGAACCATAAGCACACGCTAGCCACACACCTGGCGCTGCAACCAGCGGCCCGATAACTGGCAACCTATCTGGAATGACGGCTCGCCAACCTGCCCAACCATCGGTGGATCCAGGCAAGAAGCCGAACCAAGATGGCTTAACATTAAGCAAAGCAGCCAATTTTCCGATAATATTCTGATGCCCCTGAGTTGTTATTATACTAGTGGTGGCTTCAGCACAGTAGGTGCTACCACCGACATGGACTTCAGACGTCGCCGGCAACCAATAACCTTCGCCAGCCACAACCACCTTGGAACGACATAGGTGGGGATTGCGAAAGTAACTAATTTGCCCAGCCAGCCGATACATGGCTACCATTTTAGGCAAACTGCTAGGTGCTACAACGCCTGACAACATACTAACCACGCCTGCGGCATTAGCTAATACTACCTGCGACGCCCTAGTAATTTCGTGTCCTTCATGGTCTAGAACTGACCAATTTCCGTCCGACAAAGTCTGCAGGCGCGCCGCCGTGGCAGTCTTACAGTATATACGACGATGCGAAAATAACGCAGGCAACAGCCGATCTGGGCGTACTTTCTGCCCATCCCTGAACCACAACCCGCCTTTTTCCAACGACATTCCTGATTGCTTTGACGCCTGCCCGGCATCCAACCAGCGCACCCAGTTTGCAGGAAACTGTAAAGCACGCAAGGCGTCTTGCCAGCGTTGCTCTTCGTGGGCTGACACGGGAAGCAAGGTCCCACAACGCTCAGGCCTGCCCGGCATATCCAGAGCTTGCCAACGTTGCAAAGCCCTGGCCACTCCGGCACGGCTTAATCGCGAGCGTATGTCATCATCACGGCTTAGCGCTGGCGTCATCGCAGCCGCCACATGCCCCCCATGTGATGCCGCTGGACTATGAGCAAACTGCGGATCCAACACAGTCACTTCGTGGCCTCGTATTGCCAGCGCATGGGCTATACCTGCTGCCGCAATGCCTCCACCCACAATTGCAATCTGCGTAGTCGTGTTAACCCGTGCCGGTATGGGACGGCCCATACCAGGCCTTAGGGTTGCCACCATCATTTCACGCTTGCCGCGAAACCCCTGTTTCTTACCAACTAAAAACCCCGCATCGGCCAAAGACCGTCGAACGCTTACCGCACAACACCAGCTAGCCAAGGTCGCGCCTTGCCTGGCCATACGCGCCAATTGTCCAAATACGGATGCCGTCCACATTTCCGGATTCAGCCGCGGACTGAACCCATCTAAAAAGAATGCATCAACACCCGCCTCAATCTGTTTGGCCATACGGGCTATGGCACCAAAAGCTAATGTTAGGGTCAAGGCACCGCCTTCGAATTCCAACCTATGCAAACCTGGGGTTAAAGGCGGCCAAGCGGCTAATAACTGTGCTCCCAGCTCCTGTTCAGCCTGCGGTAAACGCGCCAGCATGGTAGCTAGATCATCCAACCTAAAAGGATGGGCCTCGAAAGACACTATATGCAGTTGCCCACAACGTGCTGGGTCGTTGCGCCACGCCTGCCATAGCGCAATAAAATTGGTGCCTAGACCAAAACCCGTTTCACACACAGTGAAACTGTCACGCCCCTGCCAACGCTGAGGTAAGCCACAGCCCCTAAGAAACACGTGCTGAGCCTGTGCTAAGCCACCTGACTCCGTATGGTAAACATCACCATACAGCGAACTGACGGGCACACCATAAGCATTGATTTCTAACGTTGCAGGTAATAGAGGCTGGTAATTTGACGACATGGGCCAATTAAAACAATGGGGGTCACGTACAATGCTAAGTCATTAAGTGGACAACACTTCGAACTGGGCCTACGGCATGCAATCTTCCCGACTACCCCTTAGCAACAGTCTAGACGCCGCAGTAACCGCAGCACACGCTGCTGCTGCTATTTTACAAGCTTACGCGCGCAACCGAACCGAACTCGTCATTAGCAAAAAAGCCCTTAATGATTTGGTATCGCAAGCAGACCAAGAAGCCGAACAAGCCGTCATTGATATCTTGCGCGAGCGCACACCGAATTTCGGTATCGTGGCTGAAGAAACTGGCGGACAGGAATCAGGCCTGGCCAGTTGGTATATTGACCCACTAGATGGCACCACCAACTTCCTGCATGGCATTCCGCACTACGCCGTATCCATCGCCTTAATTGCCCATGCTGGTACCATACTGACCAATGAGCAGCCACTGGAACACGACACACCAGTGATCGCCGTGGTGTACGACCCCAGCCGTGAAGAACTATTTACCGCCATGTATGGCGTAGGCTCCTGGATGAACGGACACCGCATCCAGTGTTCAAAAACCAAACTATTGTCCGAATCCCTAGTAGCCAGCGGCTTCCCCTTCCGGGACTTTTCATTTGCCGATCAATACTTGCCCACACTGCACAACGCCATTTACAACACCCGTGGCGTACGCCGACTCGGCGCAGCAGCGCTGGACCTAGCATGGGTAGCATGTGGTCGCTACGATGGCTATTGGGAAATGGGCTTAGCCCCCTGGGATGTCGCCGCCGGCGCACTGCTGGTGCGTGAAGCGGGTGGCATATGTGACGACCTTCGCCACAACGAACCCTGGCCCTCTAAAGGCAATGTTTACGCAGGCAACCAAGACACTGCCCCTGCGCTGCTTGCCATGATACAGCCCCACCTGATCCCTATGTAAGGAAAGTTACCGTGCCTCCTACCGCTATCATCCAAGAATGGGCTGCCGATATCACCGCCATACGACGCGATATCCATGCCCACCCTGAACTAGCCTACGAAGAAGTCCGCACCGCTGATGTCGTAGCCGAACAACTATGCTCTTGGGGCATACCCATACATCGTGGCCTGGGCATTACCGGTGTGGTAGGCACAATTCACGGCACGGGCAAGCCAGGCAAAGCCATAGGCCTGCGTGCCGACATGGACGCCCTGCCCATGAGTGAACTTAACACCTTCCCTCACGCCAGCACCCATCCCGGAAAAATGCACGCCTGTGGCCACGACGGCCATACCGCTATGCTATTGGGTGCCGCGCGTTATCTGGCCTCGCATCGCGATTTCGACGGCACGGTATATGTTATTTTCCAACCCGCCGAAGAAGGTCAGGGTGGCGCCAAGAAAATGATAGAAGACGGCTTGTTCGACCTATTCCCTATGGATGCCGTATTTGGCATGCATAACTGGCCTGGTATGCCGGCCGGCCAATTTGGCGTTGTTGCCGGGCCCATCATGGCCTCTAGTAACTCCTTTGAAATCCACTTATCCGGCAAAGGCGCCCATGCCGGTATGCCCCACTTGGGCACAGATCCCGTCATTGCTGCCGCACAACTGGCGCTTAGCTTGCAAACCATCGTCAGCCGCGATCTGGATCCTTTGGACCCTGCAGTAATTAGCATCACACAAATTCATACAGGTTCGGCCTACAACGTCATTCCCAATGATGCCGTACTATGCGGCACGGTACGCACTTTTTCTGATACGACCCTGGATCTGATCGAAAAGCGCATGCAGGAAATTACGCATCACACCAGCCTGGCACTAAACTGCCAAGCTAACTTTTCGTTTATACGCACCTACCCACCCACCATTAACGACGCTGCACAAACCGCATTCTGCGTCAAAGTTATGCAAGACTTGGTTGGTGAAGACAATGTCAATACCGCAGTGCGCCCATCGATGGGGGCTGAAGACTTTGCCTTTATGGCGCAACAGCGCCCAGGCTGCTATGTTTGGATAGGCAACGGTCATGGCGATCATCGCACCGGCGGCCACGGCACGGGTCCTTGCATGCTGCATAATGGCAGCTACGATTTCAATGACACCATCATTCCCACAGGCGTCACTTATTGGGTACAGCTAGCTAGACAATGGCTGGCTGCTCACACGGAGCAAACATCTTGAGTCAACTTCCTGCATCCAACGGCCTACCTCCACCAGATCGTCACGCCGTGCTGCGTGTTATGCCACAGCCCTCTGATGCCAACATCCACGGCGATGTCTTTGGCGGTTGGATCATGTCGCAGGTCGATATTGCGGGCTCTATACCCGCCGCCCGTCGCGCTAGGGGCCGGATTGCTACAATTGCCGTCAATGCCTTCACCTTCAAGCACCCTGTGTTTGTTGGTGATCTCGTCAGCTTTTATGCTGAAGTCCTGCGTACCGGCACCACATCCATTACAGTATCGGTTGAAGTCTACGCTGAACGCCAGTGCTTGGACCAGGCCGCCATTAAAGTCACAGAAGCCGTACTTACCTACGTTGCCACCGACGATCAGCGCCAGCGCCGTACGCTACCCGCTATTTAACACCACAAGGTTTGCCTATGTTGGATAATCACGTCAAGCGGGAATCCGCGCCTATAGTCATTTTGCGCCGGCTAGACCCAGAGGACGCACAGTTGGCCCTGCAACAACTGCAGGGCATACTGAAGCGCCAAGAAGTAGTAGATGCCTTGTCCCATCGCCACGGTGATGATGAAGATGGCTCCAATCTGCTTGAAGGTATGCTGCACCGCCAGCATGAAGACGAAATCCGCACACTGATCAATGATCTGCACCCTGCGGATATCGCCTTCATACTGGAATCTTTGCCAGAACAAGAACGCCAGGCCGTCTGGGAACTGGTGGGCGCTGAACACGACGCCGACATTCTCCTGGAGGTCGATGACTGGGCGCGCGAGTCCCTGATCAAGTCTATGGACCATGATGATCTGGTGGCTGCCACCAGCACTATGGACGCCGATGAGATCGCCGACCTGGTCGATGACCTGCCGCCTGGGGTTATTGCCGAAGTTCAGAAAGGGCTCACCGACGAAGAGCGCTCTCAATTACTTGAAGCAATGGGCTACCCCGAAGATACGGTGGGCGCCATCATGGACTTCGACATGGTCAGGGTGCGTGAAGACATCACCCTGGAAGTGGTACTGCGCTATTTGCGTCGCCTACAAGAACTGCCCGACCATACCGACCAAATCTTTGTGGTCGACCGCGACGACAAACTGCAAGGCACGCTGTATTTGTCCAAACTATTGGTCAATGAACCCGAACGCACTGTGTCTAGTGTCATGACCACCGATTACCTGACACTAAACCCTTTAGATTCCGACGCAGACGCTGCCAGTGCCTTCGAACGCTATGACTTGGTATCAGCCCCAGTCACCGATGACAAAAACCGCCTGATCGGCCGTGTAACCATTGCAGAAGTGGTTGACGTCATCCAAGAGGACTCACAAGAACAGGCGTTATCACGCGCTGGTCTACAAGAAGAGGATATTTTTGCGCCTGTTTACAGCGCCTTACGCAACCGCGCACCCTGGTTATTGATTAATCTGTGTACCGCATCCATCGCATCATTGGTAGCGTCACGCTTCGAAAACACCGTCAGCCATATCGTTATCTTGGCCTTCTTGATGTCTATCGTTGCTGGTATAGGCGGGAACTCGGGCAACCAGACCATGACCATGATCATACGGGCACTGGCGGTAGGCCGTGTCACTGGTGCAAACACCTGGGATCTGGTCAAACGTGAAATGACCGTAACCTTTTTAGTAGGCGCCTGTGGCAGCCTGGTCGCAGCCAGTTTTGCATGGGCCATTTCAGGCTCGATATCAATTGCACTGGTCATGATGGCAGCGATGGTGGGCAATATGCTGATAGGGGCGACCTTAGGCGTATTAATCCCCATACTGCGCGACCGTTTTGGTAAAGACCCTGCTGTCGGATCATCGGTGCTACTTACCTTTGCTACAGATTCACTAGGGTTTTTTATCTTTCTGGGCCTAGCGACCCTGTTCCTGATTTAAGCAGCCGTAGCAAGGTGCAATACCTTGCTACGACGCATTTACGATCGAACCCGCCTTAAGCAAGTTTACCGTGGCAGTGCTTGTACTTCTTGCCACTACCGCAAGGGCAAGCTTCATTGCGGCCTACCTTAGGAACCGCCATGCCTGCAGCGTTATCTTCTGCACCCAGCCCCAGGTCTTCGCCACTTAAAGCCGCATCGTAATCAGAGTGATGATAAGTGACATTTTCCAGATTATCGGAAACGTGCTCTTCGACCTCGACCTGCTCGGGTGACTGTATTTTGACCGTTAGCAATACACGCACGACTTCGTTGCGTATGCGATCCAACATGCTGGAAAACAGCTCGAATGCTTCGCGCTTGTATTCTTGCTTGGGGTCTTTTTGCGCATAGCCACGTAAATGTATGCCCTGGCGTAAATGATCCAAGGACGACAAATGGCCACGCCAGTTAGTGTCTATGGACTGCAACAGCATAGAGCGCTCGAAAGGTGCCCATTGCTCGTGGCCCACCAAATCGACTTTCTGTTGGTACAAGCGCCCCGCTTCGGCAACAACGCGGTCTAGTATGTCGTCGTCGGTCAAATTGGGTTCTTTTTCCAGCATGTCGGTCAAAGGCATGACGATTTGCCAGTCAGATTCCAACGTTACCTGCAAACCTGGAACGTCCCATTGTTCTTCCATGGTTTCTTCGGGTATGTAAGTACGCACGACTTCTATCATGGCGGCTTGACGCAAGTTAGCGATGGTATCGCCTACATCCGAGGTTTCCAAAACCTCGTTGCGCTGGGTATACAAGACTTTGCGCTGGTCATTGGACACATCATCGTATTCCAACAATTGCTTGCGGATATCGAAGTTACGTGCTTCTACTTTGCGTTGCGCAGACTCAATCGAGCGAGATACCATGCGAGCCTCGATGGGCTCACCTTCGGGCAGACGCAAGCGCTCCATAATGGCACGTACGCGATCGCCCGCGAAAATACGCATCAATGAGTCTTCCAGCGATAGGTAAAAGCGTGATGATCCTGGGTCTCCCTGGCGTCCTGCACGACCGCGCAGTTGGTTATCGATACGACGCGACTCGTGACGCTCGGTGCCAATAATACGCAAGCCACCGGCGGCTTTCACCGCTTGATTGGCTGGCGCCCATTCATCTTTTATTTTCTGTATGCGGGCATCTTGTTGCTCTGCTGTCAGGCTGTCATCAGCTTGGATGATAGCAACCTGTTTTTCTACGCTACCGCCCAACACGATGTCAGTACCACGACCGGCCATATTGGTTGCTATCGTGATATGACCTGGTTTACCGGCTTCGGCAACAATCTCGGCTTCGCGAGCATGTTGCTTGGCGTTCAATACCGCATGTGGCAGGTTTTCCTTGTCCAGCATACCCGCCAGTAACTCGGAGTTCTCGATACTGGTAGTACCCACCAGCACAGGCTGGCCACGCTGATGGCAGTCTTTGATATCTTGCAATATTGCGTTGTACTTTTCCTGGTCCGTTCTGAAGACCTGATCGTTCTGATCTTCCCGTGCCATAGGCCGGTTAGTCGGAATAATCACGGTTTCCAAACCGTAGATTTCCTGGAATTCGTAGGCTTCGGTGTCGGCAGTACCCGTCATCCCGCCCAGCTTTTCGTACATCCGGAAATAGTTCTGGAAAGTAATCGATGCCAGGGTCTGGTTTTCATTTTGTATGCGTACGCCTTCTTTGGCCTCTACAGCTTGGTGCAGGCCATCGGACCAACGTCGCCCTGCCATCATACGACCCGTGAACTCGTCAACAATAACGACTTCTTCGTCTTGGACTACGTACTGCTGATCGCGGAAAAACAGCGTATGAGCGCGTAATGCCACCATCAGGTGGTGCATCAGCGATATATTGCGCGGATCGTATAGGGATTCGCCTTGCGGCAATATGCCCTGCTGCACCAACAGGTTTTCGGCTTTTTCATGCCCGGCCTCGGACAGATGAACTTGCTGGCCTTTTTCGTCTACCCAGAAATCACCATCGGGTTCGGGCTCTTGGGGCTTAGGCTCTTGAGCCATACGCACCAGCATAGGCGGCACCGCGTTCATGCTAGTGTAAAGATCTGTGTTGTCTTCAGCCTGACCAGAAATAATCAACGGTGTACGAGCTTCGTCGATAAGGATGGAGTCGACCTCGTCCACAATGGCGAAGAACAAGGGGCGTTGACGGCGATCTTCAGCACGGTATTCCATGTTGTCGCGCAGATAGTCAAAGCCATACTCGTTGTTGGTGCCATAGGTGATGTCGGCTTGATAGGCAGCGTGCTTTTCTGCCCCGTCTTGCTGAGGTACAACTACACCCACCGACATACCCAGGAAGTTATACAGCCTGGCCATCCATTCGGCATCGCGGCGCGCTAGGTAATCGTTAACCGTAACCACGTGCACGCCCTTACCGGACAATGCATTCAGGTAGACCGCCAGCGTGGCCATTAGGGTTTTACCCTCGCCAGTACGCATTTCAGCGATTTTTCCGTTATGTAGCGCAATGGCACCCAATAACTGGACATCGAAGTGGCGCATGCCAAACACACGTTTACTGGCTTCGCGCACGATGGCGAAGGCCTCGTTAAGGAGGGAGTCCAGCGAGGCGCCGTCAGCAACACGCTGACGTAATTGATCCGTTTTCGCCTGGAGCTCTGTGTCGCTTAGCGCCTCCAAGGCGGGTTCTAGCGCATTGATTTGCGCGACCTGTTTACGGTACTGCTTAAGTAATCTGTCGTTACGACTACCAATTAGCTTTTTTAGCAAAGAAACCATTCTTGTGTCGTTGCTGCAAACCACAACGCAATAACGCGTCAGGTTCACACACCTGTCAGTGGGGGTTGGCGGTTGAAACCGCAGGAAAACAATACAGTTTAACGCACCTGCGGCTCTGTGGTTAGTTCAGGCAAAGTAGCACCCGCTACCAGCTGCCCTGAAGCCTCTGGTTTTGCTAAAAACAGGGTCGGGTCTAAGGGGTGGCCAGCCATACGAACTTCAAAATGCAAATGTGAGCCGGTAGAGCGTCCAGTCGAACCGACCTTGGCGACCATTTGACCTTTTTCAACAACATCGCCTGTTTTCACATGCAGTGATGAGGCATGCGCATAACGTGTCATCAAGCCATTGCCATGATCTATTTCAACCATTTTCCCGTAACCCGATACAGCACGTGCCTGGGCCACCACCCCTCCAGAAGCCGCATAGATAGGTGTGCCTCTGGGAGCAGCGAAGTCCAACCCTTCGTGCATCGCGTGGCGCCCAGTTACGGGGTTACGACGCCAGCCATACGATGAACTTAACCACGGGTAATTTACCGGAGTGTAAGTAGGCAAACTGGCTTCCAGACCTGCCCGTCGAGTCATGACCAGATCCAGCATGGTCAAGCCTTCTTGTTGCGCCTGCAATTGTTGTTGCAGGTTATCGAGTTGGCGCCCCACCCCTTCAGCTGTCCAATCGGTGTTATCTTCTGGGGTCAGGTAATCCATCACGACCGACTGAGGCTGTTCAAGACTGGCCTGAATTTCAGGATCGGTATACACCACACCAGCAGCCAGTGCGACACGTTTGCTAAGGCTGTCCATCGCAATAACACGGGCTTGTAAATCGCCAACACGGTTGGTTAATACACTGACATTTTCACGGATGTAGGCCGAGTCACGGGCCGCTTGCTGACTAATTAAGCGCTGCTGATCGATGCTAAGTACAGGTGGCACATTAAAATATGCATGCGCCCAAGCACCCGCCATAGCGGCAAACGTCAGGGAAGCACATGCGACCAGTACGGTGCAACCACGTCGTAACGTACTTGGTCGTGCATAGGCTGTAGAATCAGATGAAGATCGCTGCATAAACCTTAATTTCACGTATTTTTCCTATAGATAGTCACTATGTCCAACGCCAATCACCGTGGATCACACCATAGCCAGCTTGCGCCACTAGCGCTAAGCTGGCTGGATGAGGATCAGCACGGTTCGCAAGTGCTAGCAACAGCACGTCATTTACTGGCCGTTGAACAAGCGATACAGCGCGTATTGCCCACGCCTTTGGATTTAGGTTGCAAAGTTGCTCGTATAGACAGACAGCAAATTACCCTGGCAGTTCCCAGCGCGGCATACGCATCCAAACTTCGCCAGCTTGGGCCACGTATTCTGGCGAACTTGAAAGACAATGGATGGAACCTTACTGAAATAAGCGTCAGGGTTCAAGGTGGGTTACATAAAACCCAGACAAAAGTAACACAACGTCAGGTTGTGCCACTGGATGATCAGGCCCTTGCGGCCTTTGATACCTTGCGACTAAGCCTGGAACCAGGCCCTTTGTCGGACGCGATCAGCAAGTTGCTGTCGCGCCATAGAAACAATTGATTTCTTTTGAATGGTTCAGGCTAACTGCCATTCACGGGTAAATGCCTTGGGCGCTTCCGAGGATTCATAACTAACGATTTCCCAAGCGTCTTGTTGAGCCAACAATGCCCGTGCTAACTGATTGTTCAGACCGTGACCTGATTTACACGCAACATAACGAGCAACCAAAGGCTTACCAATTAAGTACAAATCGCCTATGGCATCAAGGATTTTGTGTTTTACGAATTCATCGTCGTAGCGTAGGCCATCGGTATTCAGGACGCGATATTCGTCCATGACTATCGCGTTATCCAGACTACCGCCGCGGGCAAGCCCAGCAGCACGCAAGGCCTCGACCTCGCTGACAAACCCAAAGGTACGTGCACGTGCTATGGTTTTCACGTAAGAATCTGTGGCGAAATCGACCTGTGCAAAATTAGCAGTCGAGTCTATTGCCGGGTGCTGGAAGTCAATAGCGAATGACAAGGCATAGCCATCGTAGGGTTCCAGACGCGCCCACTTCAGGTCATCGCCCTCGCCTTCGCGGATCTCAACGGGCTTCAATACACGTAAGAATTTCTTGGGTGCGGCTTGTTCTTCCAGGCCAGCAGAGCGCAACAAGTATACAAACGTACCAGCGCTGCCATCCATGATGGGGACTTCTTCACCATTGATATCAATGTGTAGGTTATCGACACCCAGACCAGCTAACGCCGACATTAAGTGCTCAACAGTAGAAACACGCACATTGCCTTGCTGCAAAACCGACGCCATACGGGTGTTTCCCACCTGGTCGGCACGCGCGGGCAAGTCCACCACCTCGGGTAAATCGACCCTGTGGAAAACAATACCGGTATCCGGCGCAGCAGGGCGCAGGGTGATTTCAACCCGCCGTCCCGAATGCAGGCCGACGCCTTTTGTGCTGATGGTTTTCTGTATGGTGCGTTGACGAATCATAATAAGAGCTATAGCTTCCGGTTAAAAACCAGGAACAATGAAGAATATGTCATTGTAACGTTTTTCAGGGTAAACCACTAAAAAAATGCAAAATCGCGCCTCTCCGGGGAAGTGAGAGGCGCGATCACTGAGCTCTGTCATGAAATCAAGTTTTCACGACAGAATATGTGAGTCCTACTAGGCAGGCCGTTATCACACGGCCCGCAATCAGTCGGCTTGCTTACGCAAAAAAGCGGGGATATCAAAGTGATCCATACCCGCTGTTTCCAAAGCTCGCACCTGACTAGAGGCCTGGCTACGCGTACGAATGACAGCAGGAACGTCCGAGTCGGTGTAGTCCACGCCATCATGAGTGACCTCGTCGTAGGTACCTGTACGACGAACTTCGCTATGCACCAATTGCGGCTTGGCTGCGGCTGCTGCCGCGGTACTGCCCAAACCAGTTGCCACCACGGTAACCCTTAGGTTGTCTTCCATGGACTCATCGTAGGCATTACCAAAGATCACGGTGGCATCTTCAGCAGCATAACCACGTATGGTGTTCATGATTTCACGAGTTTCACGCATTTTCAAAGAGCGGCTGGAAGTAATATTTACCAGCATGCCACGTGCACCATGCAAATCTACGCCTTCCAACAAGGGGCAGGCAATAGCACGCTCAGCGGCAACACGAGCACGATCTGAACCCGCTGCTATTGCGGTACCCATCATGGCTTGGCCAGGCTCACCCATAATGGTTTTCACGTCTTCGAAGTCAACGTTCACGTTACCTTCGACGTTAATGATCTCGGCGATCCCTGCACACGCATTGTGCAAGACATCGTCTGCCGATTTAAAGCAATCTTCCTGAGTAGCATCTTCGTCCATCAGGTCATATAAGTTTTCGTTTAGCACAACAATCAATGAGTGAACGTGCTTGGACAGTTCAGCAATGCCGTCCTCAGCCATTTTCATACGCTTATTGCCTTCAAAAACGAAAGGCTTGGTTACGACACCTACGGTCAATATGCCCAATTCTTTGGCGACTTCGGCCACAACAGGGCCAGCGCCAGTACCTGTACCGCCACCCATACCGGCAGTCACAAAAACCATATTGGCGCCAGTCAGTGCCGCACGGATTTCTTCACGTGCAGTTTCTGCAGCAGCACGGCCTTGCTCTGGCTTAGCACCAGCACCCAAGCCGGTACGCCCCAAGCGAATCTGCACAGGAGCTTCGCTGGTGGCCAATGCTTGGCCATCGGTATTTGCGCAAATGAAGTCTACGCCGCTAACACCTGAACGTATCATATGGGATACGGCATTACCGCCAGCGCCACCCACACCTACCACTTTAATTACGGTACCGCTGACACTTGTGTCTAACATTTCAAATTTCATCATGATTGACTCCCTCACATATCCATAAAAGCGATAAATACAAAAAATTCCCCGGTACTACTTTCTTATTTGCACTAATTCATGAACCATTCTTTCATGCGTGCCAGCAAGGTTTTAAAACTGCCTTTTTGCTGTGCAACCTTACGTCCTCGAGCTCGCTGAACACGGGCTTCACCTAACAGGCCCATGACAGTAGAAAAACGCGGATTACGCATGACATCTGCCAGGCTGCCCTGATAAATAGGAACCGCCATACGCACTGGCTTTAAAAATACATCTTCAGCCAGTTCCACCACGCCGGGCATCAGCGATGTACCACCGGTTAACACCACACCGGAAGCCAGCAAATCCTCGTAGCCCGACTCATGGACGATTTGCTGTACAAAAGTAAATAGTTCTTCGACGCGCGGTTCAATTACTGCGCCCAATGCCTGGCGTTTAACCTGACGGTTAGGCCTATCGCCCAAACCAGGCACTTCGATTTGCTCGTCGGCACCTGCCAGTATCTGTTTGCCTATGCCGTAACGCAGTTTGATTTCTTCAGCATCTGGCGTGGGAGTGCGCAACATAGCGGCGATATCGTTGGTAATTTGATCGCCGGCGATTGGCACAACTGCGGTATGGCGTATAGCGCCACCCGTAAAAATAGCGATATCAGTGGTGCCACCACCTATGTCCACCAGTACAACACCTAGTTCTTTTTCATCCGCAGTCAAACAGGCATGGCTAGACGCCAAGGGCTGCAACATCAGGTCTTGAACCTCAAGACCGCAGCGTCGCACACACTTGATAATATTCTGAGCGGCACTGACTGCTCCGGTCACGATATGCACCCTGACTTCCAGACGTAAGCCGCTCATACCTATGGGTTCACGTATGTCTTCTTGAGAGTCCACAATGAACTCTTGGGTCAGTACATGTAGCACTTGCTGGTCGGTGGGGATATTCACCGCCTTCGCCGTTTCTATCACGCGGGCGACATCCATAGCGGTAACTTCTTTGTCCTTAACGGCAACCATACCGCTAGAGTTAAAGCTGCTGATATGGCTGCCAGCAATACCGGTATATACCTCGCGGATTTTACAGTCGGCCATCAACTCGGCCTCTTCCAAGGCACGTTGTATCGAGTTCACGGTGGTTTCTATACTGACTACCACCCCTTTGCGCATCCCTTGCGACTCATGCTGGCCCAGCCCCAGCACCTCGAAACGTCCTTCGGGCAAGATCTCAGCTACCACGGCGACCACTTTACTGGTGCCAATATCGAGTGCAACGATCAGGTCCTTGATGTCACGGGTCATAGTTCTTTTATTTCACAGATAAAGTAGTAACAGGAGCCAACGTGATCGCAAATCCGTTGGGGTAACGTAAATCGGCACTACTAATGGCACGTCCATCTAAACGTTGTGTCAACGTTGGCCAAGCTTCAACAAAACGCTCTATGCGCGCTGCAAAAGGCAAGGCTCCAGCACGGCCATGCGGGTCGGCAACGTCGGCCGCCGGGTCCCGGCCCAAACTCAGATGCAAGCCATCGGACAACATAATTTCCCAGGCATAGCGTGGACTTAATGTGACTTCTTGAACATCCAGGCTTAAGGGGGCAAACCAGCGAGTAATTTCCGCATAACGCTGAACCACTAAACGCTCAGAGCTTTCGGGCCCATTCAAGCGCGGCAGCTTAGCATCGTCCGGCAACTGTCCCTGATTGGCACTAAAGGCCTCGCCCCAGGTGTTGATCATCTGGTTCTCGTTCCATAAGGCCAAGGGTTGTTGCTCTTCAATTTGCACACTTAGGGCATCTGGCCAGACACGACGTATACTGGCTCGACGCACCCAAGGCACGGTTTCGATTAAGCGACGCGTATCTTCAAGATTGACCGAGAAAAAGTTACCTGCCAATTGGCCCACCAAAGTTGCATGCACCGACTCTGGCGATACAAAACTGAGCTCGCTGTCCTTCTGCCCTTCGATCTCCACCTTAACTATGCTGAAGTAGGGACGCTGCGCCACCCAGACGACCGCACCCGCCAACAACGCGAACACCGCCAGCATGGCCAGCGCGTTTGCGATCAGATTGGTGAGGCGGGCGTCGGTAAACATTTTTAGTCTCCGGCGCGCTTAGGCGGTGTCTGTACTTTGCACGATGCTTCAGCCAGTATGGTCATACACAATTGCGCATAGCTCATACCGACTGCAGCGGCGCTCATGGGCACCAATGAATGACTAGTCATGCCCGGCGAGGTGTTAATTTCCAGCAACCACGGCTGACCCTCTGCATCCAACATAAAGTCAGCCCTAGCCCAGCCTTCACACCCTACGGCCACATAAGACTGCTCAGCCAACTGCTGCAGCCTAGCGGTAAGTGCGGGGTCTAGTTCGGCGGGGCAAATATACTGCGTCGCATCGGAAATATATTTATGCTCGTAGTCATAGTTACCGTCGGGTGCGATAATTTCGATAACAGGCAAGGCGCGCACTGTTTTATCCTTACCCAACACAGGTACGGTTAACTCACGACCAGCAATAAACTGTTCAGCCAACACATCGGTGTCATACTTTGCCGCCAGCGTATACGCTTGTTCTAAGTCTTCCAGGCGCTCTACCTTGGTTACCCCTAGGGTAGACCCTTCGTGCGGCGGTTTTAATATCATGGGCAACCCTAGCTTGGCAGCCACAGCCTTCAAGTCCGTATCTGGCGTCAGCACAGCGTAGTCAGGTGTAGGTAACTGCTTATACAGCCACACCTGCTTAGTCATAACTTTGTCCATCGCTAGGCTAGATGCCATGACACCGCTACCCGTATATGGGATCTGCAGCAGCTCTAGCGCACCTTGAAGTGTGCCGTCCTCGCCATAACGGCCATGCAAGGCGATAAACACACGATCGAAACCTTGCTGAGCAAGCTCAGCCAATGTCCGTGTACCAGTATCGAATAAATGAACATCCACACCCTGGCTAAGCAACGCGTCGTATACGCCTTGCCCAGACATCAAGGAAACCTCGCGCTCAGCGGAAAGACCGCCATACAACACGCCTACCCGTCCGAAGTTTTTACTCATGCCATTTCTCCTAATTGGGCGGGAACTCTGCTGATAGAACCTGCCCCCATCACAATCACGACGTCGCCATCACGGACAAAATCATGTATTGCCTGGGGTAGGTCTGCAACATCTTCGGTAAACACCGGTTCAATACGTCCCGCGACTCGCAATGCGCGTGCCAAAGCACGACCATCGGCCGCCACCAAGGGTTGCTCACCAGCGGCATACACATCGGTCAAAAGCACGGCATCGGCCATGCCCAACACCCGTACAAAGTCTTCAAAACAGTCACGTGTACGTGTGTACCTATGTGGCTGAAAGGCCAAAACAATACGCCTGTCAGGCCAAGCGCCACGCGCCGCTGCCAGCGTGGCCGCCATTTCTACTGGATGATGGCCATAATCGTCCACCAAGGTAAACATACCGCCGCCATTACGAGCCTGAATCTGAAAGTCACCTACCAGAGTAAAGCGCCGACCAACCCCTCGGAAGTTACCCAGTGCCGCCGCAATATTTGTATCGGATACACCCAGTTCGGTGGCAACGGCAATTGCGGCCAACGCATTAAGAACGTTGTGATGACCTGGCAGGTTTAAAGTAATGGACAGTTCTGGCAAACTGCCAGTAGCGCCCTGACGCTGCACGTCAAAATGCATGTCTGTACCAATAGCACGCACATTAACTGCGCGTACCTGAGCCGCTGTTTCTATGCCATAGGTGGTCACAGGACGAGACACAAAAGGGATGATCTCGCGCACATTGGGATCGTCATTGCACAGTACAGCACTGCCATAAAAAGGCAGTCGTTGAGTAAACTCAATGAATGCGCTTTTCAGACGCGCCAGATCATGCCCATAGGTTTCCATATGGTCTACATCGATGTTGGTAATGATGGCCATTACGGGCAGTAAATTCAAAAATGAAGCATCAGACTCATCCGCCTCGACCACAATGAAGTCGCCCTGCCCCAGACGCGCATTGGCACCTGCAGAATTCAAACGCCCACCAATCACAAAGGTAGGATCCAAACCACCCCCGGCCAATATGCTGGCCACTAAACTGGTAGTCGTGGTTTTGCCATGCGTACCGGCAACAGCGATACCACGCTTCAAACGCATCAGTTCAGCCAGCATCAAGGCACGTGGCACCACAGGCACGCGTGCGGCACGAGCGGCCAGGACTTCGGGGTTGTCAGCGGATACCGCTGTAGAAGTGACGATGGCACCTACACCCTTGACGTTGTCAGCATGGTGGCCAATGGTTATACGAGCCCCTAAATCTTCCAGGCGACGCGTGACCGCTGATGCCTGCAAGTCTGACCCACTGATGGAATAGCCCAGGTTCAGCAGAACCTCGGCGATGCCGCTCATGCCAGAGCCGCCGATACCGACGAAATGTATGCTTTGTATGCGGTGCTTCATGGCACTCTCCTGGCTGATTGCTCGCAAGCATCAGCAATATGTTGGGTTGCGTGCAACGCAGCGTGCTGACGGGCATGACTGGCAGCCCCAGCTAATTGGCTACGATTGAGTTCACCCAGCCAACGCGCCAACCACTCGGGCGTCAGCTCACTTTGTTTACATAACCACGCACCGTCACAGTCACTTAAGTAGCGGGCATTGGCGGTCTGGTGATCATCTATGGCATGCGGCAAGGGTACAAACAAAGCAGCGACACCGACGGCAGCAACTTCGGCAACCGTCATAGCTCCTGCCCTGCAGACCAAGACATCAGCCCAAGCCAGTGCCTGAGCCATGTCATCAATAAAGGCATGGCATTCGGCCTGTACACCCGCTTGGGCATAAGCCGTTTGTAAGTCAGCCAGATGTTGTTCACCCGCTTGATGACGTATCAAAGGACGTTGCTCTGTAGGCAGCAGTCCCATCGCCTTGGGCACCACACGATTTAATATTGCAGCCCCTAAGCTGCCACCCACCACAAGAACCCGCAAAGGTCCATCACGCTGTTCGTAGCGTTCTGCTGTCGGCGCTAGCTGCAGCATTTCTTGGCGCACAGGATTCCCCACCATGAGTGCACCAGGTAGCGCACCAGGAAAACCCACCAAGACCTTGGCTGCCATACGTGCCAACCAGCGATTTGCCGTTCCAGCCACTGCATTTTGCTCGTGGATAACTAGCGGAATCCCTGCCAATTTCGCCATGACCCCACCGGGGAAGGCCACATAGCCCCCCATCCCTAAAATGACATCCGGTGCCTGACTACGTAATACTTGACGTGCCTGCCATAAGGCGCTGCTTAAGGTAAAGGGTAGTTTCAATAATGCCAGCACACCTTTGCCACGCAGACCAGAAAAACGCAAAGGCAATAGCGTTATGCCTTGGGCTGGTACCAAGCGGCCTTCCATGCGATCAGGATCACCTAACCACACCACGTTCCAGCCACGTGACTGCATTTCACGTGCCACTGCTAGGCCAGGCATAATATGCCCGCCCGTGCCGCCAGCCATGACTAATAATGTGGGGGCATGCTTATTCATGTGCGCTTACCCCGCATTAAATTACGATTTTCATGATCGACACGTAACAGCAAGGCCACTGCCACCAGATTCATCACGATACCGGTACCGCCATAGCTAACCATAGGCAACGTCAAGCCTTTTGTAGGCAGTAAACCTATGCATACACCAACGTTGATGAACACCTGAACACCAAACCACAAGGCGACACCCTGAGCCACTAGGCCGTTAAAAATGCGTTCCATCGCTATCGCCTGACGACCCGCTTCAAAGCCACGCCAGATAATAAAAGCGAACAGACCTAACAGGCCCATCAAGCCGATAAATCCTAGTTCTTCGCCAATCACAGCAACAATAAAGTCGGTATGTGCTTCTGGCAGGTAATGCAGTTTTTCTATACTAGCGCCTAGCCCCACTCCAAACCACTCACCACGCCCCAACGCGATCAGCGAATGCGATAGCTGGTAGGCGCTGCCATAAGTGTTCTCTGGGTTCCAAGGATCTAAATACACAAACAAGCGTTCACGGCGCCAGGGAGACAACCAGATCAGTAATAAAAATGCCCCCAGTAACGCCGATAACAGCACAGAGAACAACTTGCCATTAATGCCGCCTATAAACAATATGCCCACGGCGATGGCTACTATCACCATGAAGGCGCCCAAGTCCGGCTCCATCAGCAAGATCAGGCCTACAAAGACCAGCATAAATGCCATAGGTAAAAAGCCACGCACAAAACTCTGCATGTATTCCTGTTTGCGTACGGTGTAATCCGCGGCATACAACAACATAGCGACCTTCATGAGTTCAGACGGTTGGAAATTAATCGGCCCTAAAGGCAACCAACGACGTGCACCATTGACCTCACGACCTATGCCTGGCACGAGCACCACCAGCAATAACAGCAGGCACAGCAAGAACAAAGGTATCGCCGCTTTTTGCCAAACCTTCATAGGAATACTGCCGGCAAATAAAGCGGCCAGCACACCCACTACGATAAATATCCCGTGACGAATGACAAAATAATATCGGCCATAGTTTTCGTAACGCGGGCCATCAGCCAAAGCGATCGAAGCCGAATACACCATCAACAAGCCAAACAACACTAAAAAGGCGACGGCCACCAACAGAAAAACATCAATACTGGGCATGGTGGTCCGGCCTGGACGCACGGCGTTGACTCCTGAGGTCAGCTCTGCAAAACGACTCATGCGACCTCCCCACGATTCAAGGCCAGCTCTTGCACCTCGTCCACAAAACACACACCACGATGCACATAGCTATCGAACATGTCCATGCTGGCGCAGGCGGGCGACAATAACACCATGTCACCAGGGCAGGCTTGTGCGAAAGCCTGCTCTACGGCATTGCCCAAGGTAGTTGCCCGCAGCACGGGTATCTGGCCATTTTCTAGTGCAGTCGCCAGCACCGCCGCGTCCTGTCCAATCAACACCACGGCACGCGCATGCGCATGCACAGCCAATGCCAAGGAACTAAAGTCCTGACCCTTGGCCAAGCCGCCTGCAATCAGTACCACCGGTTGCTCGGCACCTTGCAACGCAGCTACTGTTGCGCCTACATTGGTGCCCTTGCTGTCATTGACAAAATCCACACCCGCAATAGAACGGACAAACTCTGTACGATGCGCTTCACCAGCATAATCGCGCATAGCAGGCAACATACTTGCCCAACCTAAATGTAAAACACGCCCCAACGTTAATGCTGCCAAGGCATTCAACACATTGTGTCTACCACGTACACGCAGCACATCGGCCGGCATCAAACGACTACGTCGTCCAGCCTGACGAGTGGCCAGCTCCAAAGACTTAGCCCGTTTACGCGGAGCCTCGGGCACATCGAAATCCACGGCTTCTGCCGCCAGCAACCACACCATATCCTGGCTGCTATCCAAGCCCAAATCACCTTCAAAATAAGGTTGATCCTGACCAAAACTGCGTACCTGTGTGCTTTCTAGTCCAGCCACCATCGCCAACACCGCGGCATCGTCACGATTCACCACGGCAACATCGGCCATTTCTAACAAACGAGCTTTGGCGGCGGCATAGGCCTGGAAGGAACCGTGCCAATCCAGATGGTCTTGAGTCAGGTTCAGAACAACGGCGGCATCTGGTTTTAAGCTAAATGTTGTCATCAACTGAAAGCTGGACAGCTCCACTACCCAGACATCAGGCAATTGCTGATCTTGCAAGGCCAATCGCAACGCGCTTAGTGCTGCTGGGCTGATATTGCCTGCAGCCGTTGCCGTACGTCCTGATGCTTGTATCAGCTGTCGCAGCATGGCAGTAACGGTGGTTTTGCCATTGGTGCCGGTAATAGCGGCCAACTGCGGCCTATAACCCGCGTCTGCCATATCAGCTAGCGCACGAGCAAAAAGCTCGATTTCACCAATAACCTCAATACCTGCAGCGAGTGCTTGCTGCAAAAAACCTTGTACAGGCTGTTGCTCTGGCGATAAACCAGGACTAATCACTATGGTGTGCACGTCGACTAAGGCATCCGGCGTCAAGGCATCGGGCCCCAAACGGTAATTCACCTTGGTCGGATCCAACTCTGCCTGTAAAGCAGCCAGCCCCCCAGGCGCTGCACGGGTATCAACTACCCGTAAAGCAGCACCATGTTGCGCACACCATAACGCCGACGCAAGGCCGGTCTCGCCCAGACCCAATATCAGGGTCTGACCGTCAGTACGCAAGGAAGGAAAGCTATATACAGTCATCGTAATTTCAAACTTGCCAAACCAATTAACACCAGCATCATGCTGATAATCCAAAACCGCACCACAACTTGGGTCTCTTTCCAACCCGACACTTCAAAGTGGTGGTGCAAGGGGGCCATTCGAAAGATACGCCGCCCTTCTCCATAACGTTTTTTAGTGTATTTAAACCACACCACCTGCAGCATGACCGACAAGGTTTCCACCACGAAAACACCACCCATGATGAACAGGACAATTTCCTGACGAACAATCACGGCAATGGTGCCCAAGGCGCCACCTAGGGCCAAAGCTCCGACATCACCCATAAAAACCTGAGCCGGATACGTGTTAAACCACAGAAATGCCAAGCCAGCGCCAGCAATGGCGGCGCATATTACCATTAGCTCCGAAGCTCCTGGTATATAGGGAAACAATAAGTACTTGGAGTAATCGACCCGTCCGACGACATAGGCAAAAATACCTAAAGCACTACCGACCATTACGGTAGGCATAATCGCTAAACCGTCTAATCCATCAGTCAGGTTGACTGCGTTGCTAGAACCCACAATCACCAGCCATGTCAGTGCCACAAAGCCGAAGACGCCTAAGGGGTAACTGACCGATTTAAAGAAAGGAACAATCAAGTCGGCGCGTGTGGGCAATGGCATAGTGAAGCCACTAAGCACCCAGTCACGGAACAGGGGCCAGAGCTCCCCCGCTGCGGGTGCAGACACGGCGAAGCTTAAGTAAATCGCTGCAACGATACCGATTAACGCCTGCCAAAAAAACTTCTGCCTGGATGGCATGCCTTCTGGATCGCGGTTCACCACTTTTTTATAATCGTCGGCCCAGCCTATCCAGCCAAAACCAAAGGTCACCAACAACACTACCCAAACGAAACGGTTAGTCCAGTCAGCCCACAACAACGTACTGACGGCAATAGAAATTAAGATCAGGACACCGCCCATTGTGGGAGTACCCGTTTTTTGCAAATGCGACTCTGGCCCATAAGAGCGCACAGCCTGTCCTATTTTCAATTCGGTAAGTTTGCGTATCACGGCAGGTCCAGCGACTAGACCTATCAACAACGCCGTCCCGCAAGCCAGTACAGCACGTAATGTAATGTACTCCACCACCCCAAAGGCGCGGAAATGCGAATCAGCTAACCAGCGCGCCAGTTCAAGTAGCATCGCGTTCCCCTTCTTCCTGAACAACCAAATACGTTTCTAAGGCGGAAACCACCCTTTCCATGCGCGCGCTACGCGACCCTTTAACCAATACATGCGCAGGCAATGCCGCCTGCAATGAGGCAACCAGCTCTTCGATTTGATCGTAAGACTGTGCCCCAGCACCGTGAGCCTGAGCGGCCAAGCGCGACGCCGTCCCCAGCGTCAGCAACATATCCACACCGCACTCGTGCGCATACGTACCCACTTCGGTATGCATAGCGTCGCCGTTCTCACCCACTTCACCCATATCACCCAGGACAAGGATTTTTTTACCATCCAAGCTCGCCAACACATCGATAGCGGCGCGTACCGAGTCTGGATTCGCGTTATAGGTATCGTCTATCAACTGATAGCCACCGACTAAGAGCTTGGGTTGCATACGACCTGCTACCGGATTGAATGCCTGTAAACCTGCAACGATATCGCTTAACGACGCACCTGTAGCCAGAGCACAACTCGCGGCGGCTAAAGCATTACGCAAATTGTGTACCCCTGGGACACGCAGCGACAAGGCGGCACTACCGGCTGGTGTATGCAGCTGACACGCAGTACGCGTAGATTCCACATGGATTTGATCGGCATATACATTGCTGTTGGCGTCAAAACCAAACGTCAGAACATGCCTATCACCTGCTAGCTCACGCCATAAATCGGTATAGACATCATCACCAGGAAACACCGCTACGCCATCAACAGGCAACCCAGTAATAACAGCTCCGTTTTCCCTAGCGACGGCATCCACCGTATGCATAAACTCTTGGTGCTCACGCTGGGCATTGTTGACCAAGCCAACGGTGGGTAATGCGATCTGGGTTAACTGGGCAATTTCTCCAGGATGATTCATACCCAGTTCTATGACAGCCGCTCGGTGCTGACTGGACAGACGCAATACGGTCAGCGGCACACCCAGATCATTATTCAAGTTGCCCTGAGTAGCGAGCCGCTTCGACTCACCATGACAGACCGCCAATATAGAAGCGATCATTTCTTTCGTCGTGGTTTTTCCATTACTACCCGCGACACCAATCACAGGCAAAGCAAACTGGCGACGCCATGCAGTACTGATGCGCGTCAAAGCCGAACGTGTGTCGCCCACCACTATTTGGGGTAGAGCTACACCGCTATCGCGCTGTTCGACAATAGCGGCACAGGCACCAGCCTGACGTACCTGTTCCAACCAGGCGTGGCCATCAAAGTTTTCACCCTTCAAAGCCACAAACCATTGCCCAGGCGCTATGGTTCTGGAGTCTGTAGAAATACTAGCCCCACGCAACCAGCCCAGAGCAAATCTAGCCCACTCACGATCATCAAATACCACCTGATGGTCTTTATACTCTTGCCAGGTCTCGTGGCCCTTACCTGCCAATAACACCACATCTTTAACCCCGGCATTCCAGATGGTCGATATGATGGCTTGGGCACGGTCACGCTGCACTAAAGGCGCGCTAGGCATACCGGCAACGATTTGATCAATAATGGCTTGCGGGTCTTCATCGCGTGGATTGTCGTCAGTTAAGACCACGACATCGGCAAGTTCTGCAGCAATACGTCCCATTAACGGACGTTTACTACGGTCACGGGCTCCGCCACAACCAAAAACACATAACAGTTTCCCCCCACGCGTTTGCGCCACTTCGCGCAGGGTTAGCAAAGCATGTTCCAACGCATCTGGGGTATGGGCATAATCCACCAGCACCATAGGCAGTGCAGCGCTAGTGTTGCCACACTCTAACGGTTCAATAAGCTGTAGTCGCCCTTCGACCGAACGCAAGGTTGCCAACACCCTGGCAATACGCGATAAGGTCCAATTCAAGGACTGTAAAACGCCGGCCACCAGTAACAGGTTTTCTGCGTTATGTTCGCCCACCAGGCGCGTCAACAACTGCGCTTCGCCCTTGGGGGTAACCAAGGTAAAGACCAAACCATAGCTAGCCGTATGCAAGTCCTGAGCACGTATCGTGGCGTCGGAGTCAGCAGACAACGAGTAGGTCAAAACGCCAGATGAGGTCGGCAACGCCGCCAATTCTTGACCTGCAGCATCGTCGCTATTTACCACCATAGTGCGTAACTGGGGCCAGGCAAATAAGGCAAACTTAGCCTGTTTGTAACTTTCCAGAGTCTGGTGATAATCCAGATGGTCGTGGGTCAAATTGGTAAAGGCGGCAACATCAATGTGGACATGATCCAATCGCCCTTGCTCAATACCAATAGACGACGCTTCTAAAGCGACCACAGCAGCACCTGCATCCCTTATGGCCGCCAAACTACGGTGCATAGTCAAGACATCGGGTGTCGTTAACGCGCCACCCAAGTTACTACCATCGGGCAAACTAACACCCAAAGTACCTATGGTGCCGCATGGCACGCCATCGGCATTCAAGGCCGCTGCCAACCATTGCACACAGGTAGTCTTTCCGTTGGTACCGGTTACTGCCACCACGGCCACTGCTTTAGATGGCTCGCTATACCACTGATTGGCAATGGCTCCTAGCTTCTCCTCTAGGTCCGGAACGTCTAGCACAGGCACTTTTACGCTGCCATCAGACTCAATATCATCCTGTGCATGCGCCACCACAGCAACAGCCCCTAGGGCTATCGCCTGATCAATATAGGCACGGCCATCGCGACTGCGCCCGGTAACGGCAAAAAACACATCACCCGCCTGTAAATGACGGGTATCTAGACATAAATTTGCGCCGGGTGCGGCATACTGTTCCAGCCAGGAAATAATTTTTGGTATCGTCATTCCTGCAATTCCCTATTGGTTCCTATTGCCACTAGCGACTCCAACGGTTCATCTGGCTGTACTCCCAGACGCCGCAAGCTGCTGGCGACCACACTAGCGAACACGGGCGCTGCCACCCGCCCGCCGTAATATGCACCACTACGTGGCTCATCGATCATGACGGCGACCACGACACGCGGGTCAGAGACCGGTGCAAACCCCACAAACGAGCTGCGATACTGCGACGTACTGTATTTACCATTCACAATTTTCCTGGCAGTTCCGCTTTTACCTGCAACGCGATAGCCCTGAACCTGCGCCAGCTTGGCACCATCAGGACCCGCAGCTGCCTCTAGCATGGCGCGTATGCGCGCGGCGGTTTCCGGGGTATACACCTGTACGGTCGTGGGCTTACCCTCGCGCTTAAGCAAGGTCAGCGAAACCATGTCGCCATTACGCGCAAATGCCGTATAGGCATGCGCCATTTGTAGTAAAGAGACCGACATTCCATAGCCATAAGCCATAGTGGCCCGCTCTATAGGGCGCCAACGATCCCAAGGGCGCAAACGTCCCGAAGCCACGCCTGGGAAGTTCGTCTGTGGAGCACGCCCAAAACCTAGCTCGGTGAATTTATTCCACATTTCCTGGGACGTCAGGCGCTCGGAAATCATAGTCATACCGATATTGCTGGATCGACGCAAAATACCTGCCACATTCAAACTACCATTGCGGCTGACATCAGAAATGGTTGAACCTTGGTAACGATATTGCCCATTACCGGTTTCAAATAAGGTCGATGGGGTAATCCGATTAATGTCCAGTGCTAATGCCGCAGTAAACGGCTTCATGATAGACCCAGGCTCGAAGGTGTCTGTCATGGCACGATTACGTAGTGCTTGTCCTTTACGGTCTTCTCGGTCGTTAGGGTCATAGGCAGGCAAATTAACCAATGACAGTATTTCACCTGTGCGCGCATCCAGCACTATGCCAGCCGCTGCGCTAGCGTTATTGTCAGCCATCGCTTTTTTAAGCGCTGTGTAGGTATCAAACTGCAAACCGGTATCCAACGACAACTTCAAGTCCTGCCCGTTAACCGGTGGCACTACAGCCTGCACATCTTCGATCACTCGACCCAGTCTGTCTTTGATGACGCGGCGCGAACCTGCACGACCCGACAAGGCGTCGTTGAAGGCCAGTTCTACGCCTTCAATACCTTTATCTTCGATATTCGTAAACCCTACGATATGCGCAGCAGTATCCCCCTCGGGATAAAAGCGCCGCATTTCCATTTGCTGATGGAAACCAGGAATTTTCAGCTCCCGTATTTTGTCGGCCAGATCAACGTCTACCTGACGTTTTACGTATACAAAAGTTTTGCTGTCATCAACCAGGCGGCTTTTAACATCCTTGAGTGACATATCAAGCAAGCCCGCCAGTGTCTGCAATTGGGCATCAGTGGCTTTACGTGTGTCTTCAGGAATTGCCCAAATGGCTCGTACAGGAACACTGGATGCCAAAACCACGGAACCACTGCGATCAAAAATCTTGCCGCGAGTCGCCGGAAGAACCAAAGTCCGCTCGTAGCGACGCTCGCCCTGACGCTGCAAAAACTCGTTGGATAGGCCCTGTAAATACAATGCTTTAACGACTAACGCAGCAAACCCCAGCATCAAAAAAATCAGTACCAGCTTAGAACGCCAAGCTGGCATAGATACATTCAACACCGGATTATCGAAAAAGCGCACGCGTTTCATGGCTGCGCTCCGGGATTAGGCACTACGGCCAATGAGCTACCCTTTAAATAGATAGTGCGCCCCAAGCTGGCAGGCTGCATATCCAG
The DNA here is from genome assembly GCA_013416485.1 of Alcaligenaceae bacterium. Lineage (GTDB taxonomy): Bacteria > Pseudomonadota > Gammaproteobacteria > Burkholderiales > Burkholderiaceae_B > JAGOAJ01. The sequence goes on along the minus strand of JACCEO010000005.1, from coordinate 7,037 downwards.
CTCGTTGCGAGCCGCAGAATCTATACGGGCATTACGGCTGACTTCGGCACGCTCTAGCTGTAAACGTCGCCAATCTGTATCTAATTGCTGAGCCTTATCTTCTAATTGACCGGCTTGCACAAACAGTTGGCGCGACTGAAACCTCGCCGTCACCAACGATAGCGCAGATGCCATTAATGCCAATGCGAAGAAAATGCTCAGACGCCCCATTAACGACCCGCCTTAGTCAAGCGGGCTGAGACCAGCCCCATCGCTTTAACAAAAGACGCCCCCTGATCAGCGGGCAATGGCGTCTCGGTACGTTCTGCCACACGCAGCACCGCAGAGCGTGCCCTAACGTTGCCAGCAATTTCAGCGGCATCCGGCAATACCCTGCCCAAGGATTTAAGTATGGGTTGAGGCATGTCCTTTTCCAGGATAGGCATACGGGCGTGCATGGCCCCCGGTTTGGCGGCAGCGGCTATGCATTGCTTAACCATACGGTCTTCCAAGGAATGAAAACTGATAATAGACAAGCGACCGCCAGGAGCTAAAACCTTCAGGATTGACGCGAGGGCGAGCGCGAGTTCTTCGAGCTCTTCATTGATGTGAATCCGTATAGCTTGAAAGGTGCGGGTTGCCGGGTGTTGACCCTTCTCGCGCGTACGGACGACACTGGCGACGAGCTCGGCGAGGTCGAGCGTTGTACGCAGCGGCTGGGATTCGCGGCAACCAACAACCGCCTTTGCAATCTGGAAAGCAAACCGTTCTTCGCCATAATTAGCTATGACCTCCTTTAATTCTTCAGTACTGACTTGTGCCAGCCATTCCGCTGCCGTCAGGCCGCGGGTAGTATCCATGCGCATATCTAGAGGGCCTTCGCGCATGAACGAAAATCCTCTGCCAGCGTCATCTATTTGTGGAGACGAAATCCCCAAATCCAGCATGACGCCGTTTACGTGTTCTATACCCAAGTCCGCCAACTGCTGTTCCATTGTGGCGAACCCTTGATGCACCACCAACACACGCGGGTCTTCTGCGCGCAAGGCATGGGCTGCAGCAATTGCCTCTGGATCTTTGTCAAAAACCACCAGCGTGGCATTAGGGGCTAATTTGCTTAGCAATAGACGGCTGTGCCCACCACGCCCAAAAGTACCGTCCACAAATACACCTGACCTCAGTGCAGAAATGTGCTCTGAGGTCAGTTTAGATTTGCGCTTTGTGCCAAAGTCGTGCTCAACGAGAGCGTTGACCGCAGGCTCTAACAGCACGGACCGGTGCAGATAATCCATAAAACAAGCTCAGAAAGAAAAAGACTCCATGACGTCGGATGACATGCACATGGCAAGATCCTCGGCCTCGCGGCGCGCATACTCTGCGCTATCCCACAACTCGAAGTAGTTACCCATACCCAGCAACATGACTTCACGCGTCATATTGGCGGCAGAACGTAGCTCGGGGGCAATTAAAATCCGCCCTGTGCCATCCATTTCTACATCTTGGGCATTACCTAACAACAGCCGCTGCAAACCCCTGGCCCGCATAGGGAAACGAGCTATTTCTTCACGCTTGATCTCCCACGCTGAACGCGGGTACAAAAGCAAGCACCCATCAGGGTGACGAGTCAGCGTAATGCGACCTTGATCGGGGGAAGTGAAGGCGTCACGATGCTTGGTCGGAATCGAAACTCGACCTTTAGCATCCAACGTGAGCGCACTACTTCCTTGGAACACTCTTTTCCCCCACTTATTTGCACAAAATCCTACTTTTCCCCACTCTACGGCATGGCGTGCGGCAGGTCAAGCCCACATGACGATTTTTATCAATTGCTTCAAGTACTTAGCAGTGACTCTTACTGCTAGCTAGAAACAAAATATGTAGTGAAATCAAGAAATTGGAATCACAAGTGAAAGTCACTTGTAAAGACATGCGCTGACAGAATAAATACGTCTTGCAATTTGATGTTTCAAAATTGAAACTTAAGGTCAGGCTTAGAAGCATAAAACGGCTGGCAACCAACTCTAGTGCTTACTACTGTGGCTGAGTGAAGTAGACTACCTGCAGATTGTTTTATCTGAATTCTTAATCATGGAAGCACAATAATGAAGACCAAGGCCATACTGGGCACGAATGAAGTCAATGCCATCTTGGATGCAGCCCGCCAAGAAGCAGAAAAAAACCTATGGAATGTAGCAATCGCTGTAGTGGATGACGGCGGTCATCCACTAGCCTTATTACGTCTTGACGACACCGCTCCAATTGCTGCATATATTGCCCAAGAAAAAGCACGATCTGCTGCCCTTGGTGGCCGCGAATCAGCACAGTACGAACAAATGGTCAATGGCGGACGCACGGCTTTCCTAAGCGCCCCGCTAATCTGTGCCTTGGAAGGTGGCGTACCTATAGTGGTTGATGGTCAGGTAATAGGTGCTGTTGGCGTGTCTGGCGTTAAAGCCGATCAAGACGCCCAGATCGCCAAAGTCGGCGCGCTTAGCATTACTAAATAAGTGTGAGACAGGTCTATAGGCCGGATCTTGTACACCAGGCGAACCTGGTGGGCAACCATTCCTCTGGGCTCGTCATTACTGAAGAGCTCTAGCCATCTACCCGCATACTAGGGCGAGCCGCCCGTCGTGACCTAAGCCACACGTATGCCTATTTGATGTTGCTCCGGGCAGAGGTTACCGCGTTTCACCCTGCTGCGCTGTACTTGGTTGCCCAAATACGCCGCACGGAGTGGCCGTGCCAGTGCAGGCTTTACAGCCTACCCACGCCGCAGTCTCGTCTCTGTGGCCCTATTCCTCAATGATGTAATACTTACGCACCACACCACTGGACGGCTGTTAGCCGCTACCCTGCTCTGTGGAGTCCGGACCTTCCTCGATATTTAAAATACCGCGATTGCCCAACCTGCCTCACTTGTGCATTGTAACCTGCGACAATAGATGTTTTACGCGACTTACTGGTTCTTTGTTTTATGGCTACGAATTTAATCACCCTGACCAATGCGCATCTTGCCTTTGGTCACCATGCTTTGCTTGATCACACGGAGTTCACCGTGCAAACCGGCGAACGCATCGGGCTCATCGGCCGCAATGGCTCTGGAAAGTCGTCTTTACTCAAGGTGCTGGATGGCAGGACCGCACTGGATGACGGGGAAGTTATCCGTACCGGCGGCCTGAGAATCGCTACCGTTGAACAAGAACCTGACCTGGACGAAACCCAGACCGTCTACGATATTTTATGTGGTGACTACCTGGAAGCCGAAGATTGGCAACGGCCCTCTAAAGTCACCATGCTAATTGAACAGCTAGGTCTTAACGCTGACGCCCCGGTGGCAGGCCTTTCAGGCGGTACCCGCAAACGGGTCGCTTTGGCACAGGCGCTAACCAACGAACCCGATCTATTATTACTTGACGAGCCTACCAACCACCTGGACTTCAACGGTATTAGCTGGCTAGAAAACATGCTGCTGAACGCCAAGTGCAGCGTTATCATTATCACGCACGACAGGCGCTTTCTTGACGCAGTCACTACCCGTATCGTCGAACTAGACCGCGGTCAATTATTTAGCTTTCCCGGCAACTTCACTTCCTGGCAAGAACGCAAAGCCGAATGGCTAGCAGCAGAGCAACAACAAAACGCCCGCTTTGACAAAGTACTTGCTCAGGAAGAGGTCTGGATACGTAAAGGCGTACAAGCCAGACGTACTCGCGACGAAGGACGCGTACGGCGACTTGAACAATTACGCCGTGAGCGCGCAGAACGCCGCGAACGTCAGGGTAATGTCAGCCTAGCAGTTGCTGAAGGCCGTCGTTCCGGAAAACTCGTCGCCGAACTGGAACATATTACTCATGGATACGGCGATCGCGTCTTGATACGCGACTTCTCCACAACCATCATGCGCAAAGACCGGATCGGCCTTATAGGCGCCAATGGTACGGGTAAAACCACACTGCTAAAAATTCTATTAGGAAAATTACAACCCAACAGCGGCACTGTCAAACTAGGCACCAACCTGTCCATAGGCTATTTCGACCAAATGCGATCCCAATTAGATGAGAACGCCACCTTGGCGGAAACCATCAATCCGGGCAGTGAATGGATAGAAATCGGCGATCAGCGTAAACACGTCATGAGCTACCTGGAAGACTTTCTATTTCCAGCGGCTCGCGCGCACTCTCCGGTCAAGACCTTGTCTGGCGGTGAACGTGCCAGACTAGCCTTGGCCCGCATGTTTGCTCGTCCAACCAACATTCTGGTCTTGGACGAACCCACCAACGACCTGGATATCGAAACCCTAGAACTACTGGAAGAATTATTGCAAGATTATCCCGGCACCGTTTTATTGGTCAGTCACGACCGCGCATTCTTGAATAACGTCATCACTCAGACCATAGCCACAGAAGGTGATGGAAACTGGCATGAGTATGTAGGGGGCTACGATGAATGGCTAGAACAGCGCCCATCAGTTGCCGCCGCCTCGGTTAGCAGTGCTCCTAGTCCTACTGCAGCAGCAACATCGACACCATCCATTGCTACCGCTAGCACCACCTCCGGACCTACCACCCGCGCTAGCCGTATCACGTCTTGGGAACAGCGCGAATTGGATGGTATACCTGACAAGATTGCCAAACTAGAAGCTCAACAAACGGAACTTGCAGCGCAATTGGCCGATGGCAGTTTGTACCGGGAAGCCCCGGAACAAGTAGACACCATCAACCAAGAGCTACTAGATATAGATACCCAACTGAACGAATTATTTGCTCGTTGGGAAACTCTAGAAGAAAAACGCAACGTATCGTAGTGCGGTGTAATTAAGCCCGAACTGCCCAGCCCAAAGTCTCGCCTGCAGCTAAAGGGACTACCGACGTGTCGGCCATAGGCAGTTCGGCAGGAATCACATAAGCTTGGCGTTGTAAGGTCAAAGTGCCCTGATTAACCGGCAAGCCGTAAAAGGCCGGACCGTTTAGGCTGGCAAAGGCTTCTAGCTGATCGAGCTTACCCACGGAATCAAAAGCAGTGGCATACAGCTCCATAGCGTGCAAGGCGGTGTAGCAGCCCGCACACCCACACGCATGCTCTTTTAAACCCTTAGGGTGCGGCGCACTATCTGTGCCCAAGAAAAAGCGCCCTGACCCACCTGTAGCCGCCTCTACTAGTGCTTGACGGTGTTGTTCGCGCTTTAATACAGGCAAACAATACCAATGCGGACGGATTCCCCCCTGAAACAAGGCATTGCGGTTGTACAACAAGTGATGTGCAGTAATTGTCGCAGCCACTGGGCCTTGAGCTTGGGTAACGTAATCTACCCCTTCGCGTGTCGTCAGGTGCTCAAACACCACTTTTAAGTCAGGAAAAGCACGGCGTAGTGGAATCATGACCCGATCAATAAACACAGCTTCGCGGTCAAACAGATCGATATCGGGATCCGTGACTTCCCCATGCACCAGCAATGGCATACCCACTTCTTGCATGGCCTCTAGGGCAGGACCACAGTGCTTGAGCAAATTAGTGACACCAGCATCAGAATTGGTGGTAGCTCCGGCGGGATACAGCTTAACCCCGTGCACCAGACCAGACGCCTTCGCTTTAATAATTTCTGCCGCCGTCGTATTGTCAGTTAAATACAAAGTCATTAAAGGCGTAAATGCTGACTTCTGAATGCCATTAGCGGTCAAGGCACGACAAATTCTGTCGTGATACGCCTGTGCTAAGTCCACCGACACCACCGGTGCCTTCAGGTTGGGCATGATAATAGCCCGAGCAAATTGACGGGCAGTATCAGCCACCACAGACTCTAGAACAGCGCCATCGCGCAAGTGCAAATGCCAGTCGTCTGGTCGGGCTATCGTTAACATATCCGTACCCGAATTGTTAAGTAACTTATTATCCATCAATGTATTCTGCATAAAATTCTTGGCCTTTCTGGGAATCTCACGTTATGCTGCAAAGGTATTCATTTTCAACCATCAGTCAGGAGCTCTATTTTATGGCAACAACCGAAAAGCCCGCCCGTAAACCTAATGCGGCGTTCATGAAGCCACTTACACCTAGCGCTACCTTAGCAGCCATCATCGGTCCGGAGGCCATCCCTCGTACTGAGGTCACTAAAAAAATCTGGGAATACATAAAAAAACACGATCTCCAGGATCCTGCCAACCGCCGTAACATTAATGCAGATGACAAACTTCGCCCGCTATTTGGTAAAGAACAGGTTTCCATGTTCGAACTGACCAAGCTGGTCAGCGTTCACCTAAAGTAAAATCGTTACTGATTTAATACAAAAGCCGCCTGATCCATACTAGGCGGCTTTTTTTAAAGCTATAGGTTTTAAAGTTCAGCGGTAGGCGCTTGGCCTGTTAACAAAGACAACCAGCCCTTAATAACTCGATATACCATCCAGACCACAGCGGCTGTACCTATCACCCAGCCTATAAAAATAAATAACGTGATGAAGGCTACCACCATCCACAGCAGACCCCACCAAAATGTTTTTAGCACCCAGTCAAAGTGAGCGGCATACACAGTGCCTATGGCATCAGAGCGCTTAATATAAGCCAGAAGTACAGCAGCGATGGTAGCCACGCCAAGAAACCCGGCAGTTAATAGCCCAAGCGCAAACAAACCGTAAATCAGGTGAGTCAAATTACGCAAACTAAGGCCTTTGCCGTCTTCGGGCGGATACACCTGGCTCATATAAAACCTCCGGAATAACAAATTAAACGGGCTGCTAGCAAAAGCCAGCATCACTGCGTATTTTAACCGATATAAAGTCGAGGTTTTTTCTTGTTTAGTTCTGTGCCACACAGCAAAAACCCCACCCGAAATCATTCGGATGGGGTTTTTTAGAGAAGTGCCTGACGATGACCTACTTTCACAGACGTACGTCCACTATCATCGGCGCGAAGGCGTTTCACTTTCCTGTTCGGGATGGGAAGGAGTGGGGCCACCTTGCTATGGTCGTCAAGCGTAACTGGGTGTTTGCGGGGGATGCGATTTTCACGCCTCACACCAACAAACCAATCTGGGAAGAAGCACACCTCGCTAGACCCTAG
>JACCEO010000040.1 GCA_013416485.1 Alcaligenaceae bacterium | reverse complement strand
GAAACCATTAATGGGCTTTACAAAACGGAGGTGATTCACCGGCGTGGTCCCTGGAAGACCAAGGCGGCGGTAGAGCTGGCCACCTTGGAATGGGTGTCTTGGTTCAATCACCAGCGCCTGCTTAAATCCATAGGCGACATCCCCCCTGCCGAGGCAGAACAGCGTTACTATGACCAACTCGCAGCACACGCTGCCAAACCCGTTTTACGTTGACCAAACACCCTCCTCAAAATCCGGGGTGATTCAAACCCATCTGAAGGACTATGTCGGCATTGTGCAAGCGGATGCGTTCGCTGGCTATAACGCGGTGTACCGAACGGGCCGTGTACTGCAGGCCGGATGTTGGGCTCACGCCCGACGCAAATTCTACGATGTGCATGCCAAGCATGCGAGCCCCATTACGACCCACGTGCTCGAGAGAATTGCCGAACTTTACCAGATTGAAGCGGGCATTCGGGGCAGCCCTCCCACCACACGGCATGCCACCCGACAGGAGCACGCCAAACCCATCGTCGCCGCGCTGCACGCGTGGTTGCGTGAACAGTTGCCCCGCGTCTCACGCAAATCAACCACGGCTGATGCGATCGGTTATGCCCTGAACCAGTGGCAGGCGCTCACGCGCTATCTGGATGATGGCCGCATTGAGATTGACAATAATGCCGCCGAGCGGGCGTTGCGCGGGGTC
>JACCEO010000039.1 GCA_013416485.1 Alcaligenaceae bacterium | reverse complement strand
GCTACCGGCCCTAACCAAGTGTGGAGCTGGGACATCACCTTCTTACCGAGCGCTGTGCGAGGCCATTTCCATCGGCTGTACATGATTACCGATGTCTACAGCCGTCTTATTGTGGGCTGGGAAATCCACCCCGATGAATCCGCTGCGCATGCCGCCCAGTTAATCGGTAAGGCGTGTTTAAGGCACGGCGTGCGGCAAGACCAGTTGGTCTTGCATTCTGATAACGGCTCCCCTATGAAAGGGGCCACGATGTTAGCGACGTTGCAGAAATTGGGCATTGTGCCCTCGTTTAGCCGCCCCTCGGTGAGTAATGACAATGCCTATTCGGAAGCCTTGTTTAAAACGTTGAAATACGCGCCTGGCTATCCTGCCAAACCCTTTACCGATATCACGCAGGCTAGGCTCTGGGTACAGGGATTTGCCCATTGGTATAACCACACCCATAGGCACAGTGGCATTAAGTTCGTCACGCCTTGGCAGCGCCACGTCGGCCAAGACGTCGAGATTCTTAAGCAGCGTAACGCCGTTTATGAAGCCGCTAAACGGACCCAGCCACAGCGCTGGAAGGGGCGCAAAACCCGAAACTGGAACCCTATCAATGAAGTGAAGCTTAACCCGTGTAATGACCAGACCAAACAGGTTGAAAACCTAAGACTGGCCGCCTAGTAAACCGGACAACTCGTTTGACAAATACCG
>JACCEO010000038.1 GCA_013416485.1 Alcaligenaceae bacterium | reverse complement strand
TGGCCATCTGTTTCATCGCGACAGGAATCAGTCTTCCTCGCTGATACCCCAGATGGCCTGGGCTTTTTTTGATAGGGTCAATAAAGCCGCTGTTTCAGCTAAGGCTCGGTCCTTACGTAAAAGCTCTTTTTCCAGGAGTTTGTTTTTCTTAGTCGCTGCAGCAAGCAGCGACTTGCTGACAGGCGCTTGTGCCATATCGAGCGACTTGCGATTTCTTTGAGGGCACAACAAATCCTTTGGCACGATACTGATTTTTCCATCGATACAAAGCCGCGGCTGAAATCCCGGTCTCAAGGCTAAGTGCTGATACTGGCTGGCTATGAGGCGGCATCATTTTCTTAACAACTTGCGCTTTGAACTCGTCTGAATAGGAAGGCATGGTAATGTCCTAACCGCCCCAAGGGTTAGTATAAATAGAAAATTAAATCAGCGGACAACTAGTGTGACAGAGGGGGGTGCTGAGCGGGAGAATCGAGAGAAATGGCTCTCAGTATATGCAGCGACATATCCAGTGTGGGCGGGGAAGTAATGAAGGCCCGCCAGAAAGGCGTTACTAGAGAAACGGTAATGAAAACTGCAGATGGCAATCGCATCATAGGGGACCTGATAGAGATAGCATATCTGGCTGAGATATCTTCTACAGAAGAAGAGCGACAAGTTAAGATTAAAGGTAAGCGCCCGCCCAATACCGTCTGGAGATCTCACTGAGATTCGCGCAAACTACGTGTCCACCTATTAAATGAAATGGACATGCAACGTTAATGAGCACTTCTCTTTCTGTCGTTCCGGCTGGCCGGGCCCCGCGGCGGCGTTATCCGCTTGAATACAAACGCCAGGTGGTACAGGAGTCCTTGAGCCCGGGCGCGTCAATCGCTGGCGTGGCACTGGCCCACGGCATCAACGCCAATATGTTGCATT
>JACCEO010000037.1 GCA_013416485.1 Alcaligenaceae bacterium | reverse complement strand
AGAAACGATTTACCGAAGAACAGATCATCGGTTTCATCAAGGAAGCGGAAGCTGGCTTAGCGGTTGATGCACTGTGTCGCAAGCACGGATTTGGCAACTCCACCTTTTATAAGTGGAAGGCTAAATTCGGCGGCATGGACGTGTCAGAGGCCAAGCGATTAAAGGCACTGGAAGATGAAAACGGTCGATTGAAACGCCTTTTGGCTGACGCCATGCTCGATAACGCCGCCTTGAAGGATATCGTTAGCCGAAAGTGGTAGGCCCACAAGCGCGTCGTGACGCTGTGCAGCTATTAAAGCAAGCATGGCAATTGTCGGAACGACGCGCTTGTGGGCTGATGAGCATCTCGGTGTCGGTACTGCGCTATCAAGCGCGGGCTGATCGTAATGGCGAACTGCGCGAGCGCATAACGGCGCTGGCCCAGGAGCGTCGCCGTTTTGGTTATCGTCGTATTCATGTACTACTTGAGCGTGAGGGCTGGGCGGTGAATGTAAAACGTACCTATCGGATATATCGACAAGCAGGATTGGTTGTACGCAAGCGCAGCCGCAAACGTATCGGCCCAACAGAGCGGATTACGCTGACATTACCTGATCAGCCCAACGATACGTGGTCGATGGACTTTGTGCACGATGGCCTGGCCGATGGCCGGCGGATTCGTTGCTTAAATATTGTGGATGACTACACCAAAGAGACGCTCGCCATTGAAGTGGATACGTCGCTATCGGGCTTGCGTGTGGCGCGCGTGCTGGACCGTATTGCGTTGCACCGTCCACTCCCTCGTCGGCTGCGTGTTGACCACGGCCCCGAGTTTACGGGCCTGG
>JACCEO010000036.1 GCA_013416485.1 Alcaligenaceae bacterium | reverse complement strand
GTTACGTCCGTAGTACGGAAGTAAAACTGTGGACGATAGCCCTGGAAGAATGGTGTGTGACGACCACCTTCGTCTTTGGACAAGATGTAGACTTCAGCATCAAAGTCTGTGTGTGGTTTGATCGAGCCAGATTTGGCCAACACTTGACCACGCTCAACGTCTTCACGCTTCAGACCGCGCAGCAAGATACCGACGTTATCGCCCGCTTCACCCTGATCCAGCAGTTTGCGGAACATTTCCACGCCCGTGCAAGTGCTTTTCAGTGTGTCACGAATACCGACCACTTCGATTTCTTCGCCGACTTTAACAATACCRCGCTCGATACGACCGGTCACTACAGTACCGCGACCCGAGATGGAGAACACGTCTTCCACGGGCATCAGGAAAGTACCATCAAYCGCACGYTCAGGGGTAGGGATRTAGGTATCCAGGGCTTCTGCCAACTGAATGATTGCTGGTTTGCCCAAAGGACCTTCGTCGCCTTCCAGAGCCAGCTTCGCCGAACCCTTAATCACAGGCGTATCGTCGCCAGGGAAGTCGTATTTGGAGAGCAATTCACGCACTTCCATTTCGACCAGTTCCAGCAGCTCTTCGTCATCGACCATGTCGCACTTGTTCAGGAACACGATGATGTAAGGAACGCCAACCTGACGTGCCAACAAGATGTGCTCACGTGTCTGGGGCATGGGGCCGTCAGCGGCCGAACACACCAGAATCGCGCCGTCCATTTGGGCGGCACCAGTGATCATGTTTTTAACGTAGTCAGCGTGACCTGGGCAGTCAACGTGTGCGTAGTGACGCGCAGGAGTTTCGTACTCAACGTGCGAAGTGCTGATGGTGATACCGCGTGCTTTCTCTTCGGGAGCCGCGTCAATTTGGGCGTAACCCTTAGCGTCGCCGCC
>JACCEO010000035.1 GCA_013416485.1 Alcaligenaceae bacterium | reverse complement strand
GGCTCTCCATCATAAACGGGGGACGACCGGTATTCATTAAACTTGTTTTACGAAGAACGAGGCTTAATGGAGGTAATACCGATGTCCCCAATAGATTCTATCCTAGGATTGCGCGATGTGGTGGTCCAGCGCGTGGAACGTAAGCGCGATATCCACGTCTGGGCTCGGCCCGCCAAGCGCCCGGTGTGCGTGCATTGCACGCATACTCCGTTACGCGTTAAGGCCACGCACCAGCGTACGCTCAAGCACACCCGCCAGGGTAACCAGTTAATGATCTTGCACCTGACCGTGCCCAAGTACCACTGCACCCGCTGCAACCGTTATTTCCGGCACCGCTTCACGGGCATCCGCCCGCGGTTGCGCGCCACCGAAACCTATCGCCTGGAAGTCTTTGAGGCGCATGATGGCGGGGTCAGCCAGCGTAAGTTAACCTTGACGCATAGCATCGGTAGCGCCACGGTAGAACGCTGGTATCAGTCTTACGTTAAACAGCGGGTCTCGGAGCTGTCCGGCCGATCTTGCCCGCAGGTGCTGGGCATTGATGAACACTTCTTTACGCGTAAAAAGGGCTACGCCACGACGCTCGTGGATCTAAAGAACCATAAGGTCTTTGATGTGGTGCTGGGGCGCTCGGAAGCGAGCTTGCGCAGCTATTTAAGCCGACTGCCTGGCCGGGAGAAGGTCAAAGTGGTGGTGATGGATCTGTCCGAGACGTACCGGCGCATTGCGCGTAAATACTTCCCCAATGCCATCATTGTGGCGGATCGCTTTCATGTGGTGCGCCTAGTGAATCAGCACTTTTTACGGATTTGGAAGGAACACGACCCCGAGGGACGGGTGAACCGTGGCCTGATCAGTTTGATGCGCCGCCATGCCTGGAATATGACACCGACCCAGCAACGGCGTTTGACGCAGTATTTGGAGGCGTTCCCCGTGCTCCACGCCTTGTATTTGGCCAAACAACGCTTGATGCGATTTTTGTTGCTCAAGACCGTAAAAGCCAAACGCGCGAAGAAGCTGCTGCCACGGTTTCTGGCCTTGCTCCAGCAGTTTGCCCAGAGTCCGGCCAAGGTGTTGGCCGCCACACTCACGTCTTGGCTGGAGCCGATTGTGGGCATGTGGCGCTTTTCTAAATCCAATGGCATCACCGAAGGCTTTCACACTAAAATGGAAATGTTATCGCGCCGTGCGTATGGCTTTAGGAATTTTGAAAATTACCGCTTGCGGGTCTTGGC
>JACCEO010000034.1 GCA_013416485.1 Alcaligenaceae bacterium | reverse complement strand
GCGATTTCTTTGAGGGCACAACAAATCCTTTGGCACGATACTGATTTTTCCATCGATACAAAGCCGCGGCTGAAATCCCGGTCTCAAGGCTAAGTGCTGATACTGGCTGGCTATGAGGCGGCATCATTTTCTTAACAACTTGCGCTTTGAACTCGTCTGAATAGGAAGGCATGGTAATGTCCTAACCGCCCCAAGGGTTAGTATAAATAGAAAATTAAATCAGCGGACAACTAGTGTGACAGAGGGGGACCCCATCGTCACCGTCTTGCAAACTATGCTTGCCATAACGTTCATGCTCCATCACCCACCGGTGCAAGACATTGGGATTCATGCCGTGATCCACCGCCAAGGCAGCCAGCGACACATCACCTTGCAGGCACTGCGCCACCATGTCTACCTTGAATTGCGCGGTGTAGGTTCTACGCCCGCGCCCTGATTTAAGAGAGTCTGTACTCATGATGATGTCCACTTATTTATCGTGCACATCATCTTCTCTTAATCAGACCGGCCAACTCAAGGTGTGTTCACCGGATGCTTACCGTCATACTTTGTATATACGGGAGTATGTACTGGTGTACGGTAATGTTCCGGTGAATACACGTTAATGCCCGGTATTTGTCAAACGAGTTGTCCGGTTTACTAGGCGGCCAGTCTTAGGTTTTCAACCTGTTTGGTCTGGTCATTACACGGGTTAAGCTTCACTTCATTGATAGGGTTCCAGTTTCGGGTTTTGCGCCCCTTCCAGCGCTGTGGCTGGGTCCGTTTAGCGGCTTCATAAACGGCGTGACGCTGCTTAAGAATCTCGACGTCTTGGCCGACGTGACGCTGCCAAGGCGTGACGAACTTAATGCCACTGTGCCTATGAGTGTGGTTATACCAATGAGCAAATCCCTGTACCCAGTGCCTGGCCTGCTCGACGTCTGCAAAGGGTTTGGCAGGATAGTCAGGGACGTATTTCAACGTTTTAAACAAGGCTTCCGAATAGGCATTGTCATTACTCACCGAGGGGCGGCTAAACGAGGGCACAATGCCCAATTTCTGCAACGTCGCTAACATGGTGGCCCCTTTCATAGGGGAGCCGTTATCAGAATGCAAGACCAACTGGTCTTGCCGCACGCCGTGCCTTAAACACGCCTTACCGATTAACTGGGCGGCATGCGCAGCGGATTCATCGGGGTGGATTTCCCAGCCCACAATAAGACGGCTGTAGACATCGGTAATCATGTACAGCCGATGGAAATGGCCTCGCACAGCGCTCGGTAAGAAGGTGATGTCCCAGCTCCACACTTGGTTAGGGCCGGTAGC
>JACCEO010000033.1 GCA_013416485.1 Alcaligenaceae bacterium | reverse complement strand
TGAATCACCCTTGGTTTCACGGAGGGTAAAAACTTGAGAGAATACCCCCATGAGCAATCAATCGAAGTTTTCCCCTGAAGTGCGTGAACGTGCTGTACGTATCGTTCAGGAACAGCGCGACCAATACCCCTCATTGTGGGCGGCGGCGGCATCCATCGGCCCTAAATTTGACTGTGCCCCGTCCACCTTGGTCGGCTGGGTCAAGCGTTGGGAGGTCGATAACGGTGTACGCGACGGCATGACCAGTGAGGAGCACGAACGCATCAAGTTGCTGGAGCGTGAGGTCAAGGAGCTGCGCCGGGCCAATGAGATTTTAAAGACTGCCAGCGCTTTTTTCGCCCAGGCGGCGCTCGACCGCGAACTCAAGAAATAAACACCTACATTGATCAACACCGGGGAATCTACGGGGTCGAGCCAATCTGCAAGGTACTGCAGGTTGCCCCATCCGCCTACAGGCTACATGCGGCCCGGTGCCGCAATCCAGACTTACGCAGTGACCGTGCTAAAAAGGATGAACAGCAGATGCAGGATGTCTATCGTGTATGGGATACAAATTTCCAGGTCTATGGAGCGTACAAAGTATGGCGCCAGTTGCACCGGGAGGCTATCCCAATAGCCCGCTGCACCGTTGAGCGCCTGATGCGACGCCAAGGCATTGCTGGCGTGCACCGTGGCAAGCGAGTGATCACCACGGTGCCTGACCGCCGCGCACCGTGCCCGCAGGATCTGGTGAACCGTCAGTTTCAGGCAGATAGGCCCAACCGCTTGTGGGTGGCAGATTTTACCTATGTTTCCACCTGGCAAGGCTGGTTGTATGTGGCCTTTGTGATTGATACCTTTGCCAATCGCATTGTTGGCTGGCGCACCAGCTCCCGTATGACAACGGACTTTGTTTTAGATGCCCTGGAACAGGCAATTTATGACCGTAAACCCGCCTCAGCCGATGGCTTGATTCACCACTCGGATCGTGGCTCGCAATACGTTTGCATCCGGTATTCCGAACGTTTAGATGAGGCCGGTATCAATCCGTCGGTGGGCAGTACCGGGGATGCGTACGACAACGCCTTGGCAGAAACCATTAATGGGCTTTACAAAACGGAGGTGATTCACCGGCGTGGTCCCTGGAAGACCAAGGCGGCGGTAGAGCTGGCCACCTTGGAATGGGTGTCTTGGTTCAATCACCAGCGCCTGCTTAAATCCATAGGCGACATCCCCCCTGCCGAGGCAGAACAGCGTTACTATGACCAACTCGCAGCACACGCTGCCAAACCCGTTTTACGTTGACCAAACACCCTCCTCAAAATCCGGGGTGATTCA
>JACCEO010000032.1 GCA_013416485.1 Alcaligenaceae bacterium | reverse complement strand
GACCCCGCGCAACGCCCGCTCGGCGGCATTATTGTCAATCTCAATGCGGCCATCATCCAGATAGCGCGTGAGCGCCTGCCACTGGTTCAGGGCATAACCGATCGCATCAGCCGTGGTTGATTTGCGTGAGACGCGGGGCAACTGTTCACGCAACCACGCGTGCAGCGCGGCGACGATGGGTTTGGCGTGCTCCTGTCGGGTGGCATGCCGTGTGGTGGGAGGGCTGCCCCGAATGCCCGCTTCAATCTTGTACAGTTCGGCGATGCGATCCAGCACGTGCGTTTGCGGGTGGATTCCACGACGATCCGGCGAGTAGCGTAACCATACGGCGGGCGCAGTGGTATCGCCGCTGGGCCGGTCATCGCGGGCGTACACCCACAGACGCGCTTCGCGTGTCTTGCCGGTGCCGGGCGCCAAGACCTTGATTGGCGTGTCGTCGGCATGCAGTTTATCGGCCGCAAAGACGTGGCGACGCAAGGCATCAAGCAAGGGACGCAGCAATTCGTGCACGCCACCGACCCAATCCCCCACGGTGCTTTCGCTTAGGCTCACGTTTTCGCGTTCATAGATCTGGCACTGACGGTACAGAGGTTGATGATCCAGGTATTTACTGACCATCACGTGGCTGAGCAACCCCGGCCCGGCGAAGCTGCGCGCAATCGGGCGGCTGGGTGCGGGCGCTTGGGCCATGCGATCGCAACAGCGGCAGGCCAGACGCGGACGCACGTGACGAACAATTCTAAAGCTTGCCGGAATGTGTTCAAGCACCTCGCTGACGTCTTCGCCTAGGCGCGTCCACGCGCCGCCGCAATCAGGACAGGCAGCGTCGGCAGGAAGGTGTTCTTCAATATCGCGAGGCAGGTGTTCGGGCAGCGCCCGGCGTTGCGGCGCAGGACGTGACGCAGGCGCCTGGGCTAATTCGACTTTCTGGGCGCGCTCGCCCTGATTGATGTGCAGTTCTTCAAGTTCGAGCTGCAATTGACCGATCTGATGTATGAGTTTTTCAGACTTCTGGCCAAACAGCATGCGTCGCAGCTTATCGAGTAACAGCGACAGACGAGCGATTTCGTGTTTGTCATCGTGCTTTTGGGCACGCAGTGCATCGCGCTCCAGATGCCAGGCCTTGCGTTCTTGCTCGAAGGCGGCGATCTGGGCTGACTTGGCCGACAACAACGCCTTTAAGGCATCGATATTATCGGGAAGTTGGGCGCGATTTAACATGGCGTTATTTTACCCAATAACGACCGTTTTTCCTAGTGAATAAAGCGCCTGAGCGCTAATAAATACGCCACTCTTAGCCTTTTTTGCAGCGATCAAACCTGGGTCGGTTTATGCGTGCGCACAGGCCGTCGCCAATCAATGCCTTCAAGCAGCATCGAGAGCTGCGCCGACGTTAAATGCACGCAGCCCGACTCAGCGCTGGGCCACACGAAGTGGCCATGTTCAAGACGTTTGGCGAGCAAACACATGCCATCACCACTCCACCAGAGCACCTTGAGGCGATCGCCCTTACGGCCCCGGAAGACAAACACATGACCGCTAAAGGGATCTTCGTGTAGCGTGGTCTGAACCGTGGCCGCCAGCCCATCAAAGCCGCGACGCATGTCCGTCGCCCCGGCCGCCAGCCAGACCCGCGTGCCCGCGGGCAGCCCGATCATGGACGTAACGCGTCGATGACGCACCGTAATGTCGCCGGATCCGCCGCGCCGCGGATGACAACGCGCGCGGCGTTAAACACGAGCTCAATTTCGCTGGGCCGGGCATCGCCTTGACGTTCAACGTTCTTGACCGGTAAGTTGGGCTTCATAGTGGACGTGGCGCCATTGGGCGCCACGTGTACCGGCACAAACGTCGGCATCGATGAGGGCGCGCCGAAATCACCGCGTCGATATTGCCAGCGCCAATTATGC
>JACCEO010000031.1 GCA_013416485.1 Alcaligenaceae bacterium | reverse complement strand
GAAACCATTAATGGGCTTTACAAAACGGAGGTGATTCACCGGCGTGGTCCCTGGAAGACCAAGGCGGCGGTAGAGCTGGCCACCTTGGAATGGGTGTCTTGGTTCAATCACCAGCGCCTGCTTAAATCCATAGGCGACATCCCCCCTGCCGAGGCAGAACAGCGTTACTATGACCAACTCGCAGCACACGCTGCCAAACCCGTTTTACGTTGACCAAACACCCTCCTCAAAATCCGGGGTGATTCAGTTTGTGTGTCCTTTTAGGCCGGCGCCAATCGATCCCCTCAAGCAGCATCGACAACTGCGCAGGCGTCAGATGCACGGCCCCCGATTCGGCGCTGGGCCACACAAAATGACCGTGTTCCAGACGCTTTGCAAGCAGGCACATGCCGTCACCACTCCACCACAGCACCTTGAGGCGATCCCCTTTGCGCCCACGGAACACAAACACATGGCCGCTGAAGGGATCTTCACGCAGCGTGGCCTGGACGGTGGCCGCCAGCCCATCAAATCCACGACGCATATCCGTTGCACCGGCCGCCAACCAGACCCGGGTTCCTGCCGGTAAACCTATCATTCTTGTAGCGCCTGGACGAGGCAGCGTAACGTGGGCAAGTCGGCAGCGCCGTGAATCACCAGGCGCGCCCCCGGAAACACCAACTCAATGTGCCCGGAACTCACCGGACTGCCTTGCCCGTCAATTCTCTTGGCCGGTTGAGGCTGTGTGGGCACTGGTGCCGCACTGATCTGCACCGGCAGTAACACCGACTCTTGGGAGACTGGCCCGAAATCACCACGCCGATACTTCCAGCGCCAGTTGTGCAATTGGTTGGCATTGATGCCGTGCGCCAGCGCAACCCGCGCGATCGAGGCGCCACCGACCATCGATTCCTGCACGACCTGAAGTTTATACTCGACCGGATAGCGGCGCCGCAGGCTCGTAGAGGAACTCACCACAGAAAGAAAATCGCTCATTGAAATAGATGTACATCTCAAAAGTTAAGTGGACACCTATTTTGATGAGATTTAACCCAGAACTCTAGACGGTATAGGGCGGGCGGTTACCCTTGAGTCGCACAGTCAGTGCCTTATCTGCACTGCTCGGCTCTGGATTTCCACTCGGATGGTTGTGCGCCAGAATCACTGCGCCCGCATTGCAGCGCAGCGCCTCCTTGATTACCTCGCGCGGATACACCGATGCACTGTCGATGGTGCCTCGGGCACGGCCAAAGCCTTGGATTACAGCCTGAAACGCTGGGTGGCGTTAACGCGCTACCTGGATGATTGGGCGGTGCCTATCGATAATAACCATATCGTGCAACAGATCCGTCCCATTGCCTTAGGACGCAAAAACTGGCTGTTTTCGGGCTCGCTACGGGCAGGTCGCCGGGAGGCAACTGTGATGAGCCTGATTCAGTCGGCTAAGCTGAACGGCCATGATCCACAGGCCTATTTGAAAGATGTACTCACCCGCCTGCCTACCCACTCAAACAGCCGTATTGAAGAGCTGTTGCCTCACAACTGGCAACCCGCCACCGCCTGACGCCAAAAACAAGAATGCCTGCTTACGCAGGCACCCCCTCTGTCACACTAGTTGTCCGCTGATTTAATTTTCTATTTATACTAACCCTTGGGGCGGTTAGGACATTACCATGCCTTCCTATTCAGACGAGTTCAAAGCGCAAGTTGTTAAGAAAATGATGCCGCCTCATAGCCAGCCAGTATCAGCACTTAGCCTTGAGACCGGGATTTCAGCCGCGGCTTTGTATCGATGGAAAAATCAGTATCGTGCCAAAGGATTTGTTGTGCCCTCAAAGAAATCGC
>JACCEO010000004.1 GCA_013416485.1 Alcaligenaceae bacterium | reverse complement strand
GCCAGGATCAAACTCTTCAGTTTAATCTCTGTATAAATCGTAATTTCCAAAGCCTTCCGAAAAAGGCCAGGTCATACGTCGCTTCGCTCAAAGAAATAGACATGTTCCAATAAATTAGAACCTGTACTTCTTTCAATGTGCGAGCACTTGATATAAATTTGGCGACCCTTCGTGAGAAAGGTTGCACACTCATTCCAAGCGCCCACACTTATCAGCTGTTAAATTGTTAAAGAGCGTGTGATGCGATGCTGTTAAACACCGTATCGAAATTCGGTACTGCCTAGCTACTGACACTACGCTTGCCGCGGTTGGCGGCTCGCTGTGTTAGCAGCAGAGAAACGAGATTATGAAGCAGTTTTAAAAGTTTGTCAAGTCGGTGGGGATTTTTTGTTAGGCGTATCGCCGAAAACTGTAAACCCTGCCGTACTGCACTTAACCTACTTACCACTACATGACCTGCTGCGTTACCTGCCGGGAAGTTCCGTAGAACTCAACCTAGCGGGGTAAGGCCGCTGCTCTTGTATTCTGCAACATACTTACGTCGGTTAGCGAACTGGCAGACCCTTAAGTCTATGCCGTTTTGCCGGTTGGCGTATCAGGGAAAACCCTGAGATGTGTGCTGCGAAGAACCGAACTATAGCACGGTCTTTTTACACCTTGCAAGTCGATCTAGAGAAAAACCCTAGATATTTCACCAAAAAACCTACCAAAATCCATTAAGACATTGAAATCACAGCAAAAACTATTTTTTAAGTAATTTTAGGATTTCATCATATCGTCACTTACGAATGAACAATTAGCCATGACGACTCATTTGAGTATTAGTAACTAGAACAATTGATGCGCTATATCAGCTACGGTTCGGCCTACTTCACTAGGTGGATTGACAGCTAACAGGCAAAGCAGCAGACTTCTTGGCGACGCGCCATTTAAACGGCGCTTTGTAGCCACTGACTGACACCCATACCCCAAGGACAACTATGCTGCCCTACTTAACCACTGTATTACAGCGTAGCTGGCGTATGTTTTATACCGTGACCAAAATCATGCTTCCTGTCATGGTTATTGTTCGGCTTGCCCAAGAGCTAGGATTGGTAGAGCAGGTTGGGTACGTTATCGCCCCCGCTATGGCCTTACTTAATCTCCCCCCAGAAGCAGGCATTATTTGGGCGACCACATTGCTTACTGGATTGTATGGAGGCATAGCCACACTAAGCAGCTTGGCTTCCACCATAAGTTTGACCTCTGGCCAACTAAGCGCTTTGTGCGCCATGATGCTTTTTACCCATGCTTTGCCCGTCGAACAATCTGTCGTACGCCGCGCAGGCGCCAGTTTTAGTATCACTGCCGCACTACGTATAGGTGTCGCCTTAACTTATGGCGCTGCTGTCTCTTGGGCCAGTCATCTAACTGGCCTTTTGAATGACCCTGTGTCTTTTGACTGGTTGCGGGGCACATCAGACAACGCGACTCAGACTGGTTTATTGGCTTGGTTGCAAGCCACCTTATTTTCCCTAGGGTTAACTTTAGCGATTATTGTGATACTTGTCGTAGCGCTAGATGGACTAGACAGGCTGGGCATAACGAAACGATTCACCACCGCCATGATGCCGTTACTACGCCTATCAGGACTGGAAGCGAAAGTAGCACCAGTGACAACAGTGGGTGTGTTGCTAGGCCTGACTTATGGTGGGGCACTAATTATCGAAGAGTCCAGCAAGCAAAATTTTTCTGCACGCACTCGGTTTCTGGCATTGTCTTGGCTATCGTTGTCCCACGCCCTAATAGAAGACACTCTATTAATGATGGCCCTGGGTGCAGATGTGTGGGTAATACTGGTTGGGCGCCTACTGCTGACCATGTGCATCATTGCCATCCTGGCAAAATTAACTAACCGCGGGACCTGGCTAGTGGCCACAAGGAATTAGGCCAACATGCTTAAAAAGTGCTGTCTAAGCTTGGCCATTTTGGGTGCAATCACCACCTGACAATATCCCTGACTAGGATTGCGCCCGTAGTAATCAATATGATGATCTTCAGCTGGCCAAAAGTGTGCGGCATCCAGCACATGGGTAACCACTGGCATTCCTATTGCATCCTGGACCTGGCCGATCACCCGTAACGCCGTTATACGCTGCTGTTCATTTTGACAAAAAACAGCTGAAGCATATTGAGGACCGACATCGCCACCCTGGCGATCAGGGGTAGTCGGGTCATGAGTCGCAAAAAACACCTGCAACAAGCGTTCGAAACTAATGATGTCAGGATCAAAAGTTATTTTAATTACTTCGATATGTCCCGTATTTTGTTGACAGACCTGCTCGTAGCTAGGGTTATCAAGATGGCCACCGCTATAACCCGGTTTCACATCGTGCACACCGCGCAACGCTAAGAAGACTGATTCCGTACACCAAAAGCAGCCGCCCCCAAGGATGGCAATATGTAAGTTAGCACCCATGCTCTTCTCCAGTTAATCTACTTTTTTGTCATTCAAGGACAAGATCCAGGCTGCTATCAGCTTGGCATTGGCATCGGTGACATGCGATTGGGCTGGCATAGGAACAGGCCCCCATTGGCCACGGCTACCTTTTAGTATGGACTGGGCCAAATGAGCAGCGGCCCCTTCAGTATCAGCAAACCGTTCGGCAATTACCGTCATGGCAGGCCCTACCCGCTTCTGGTCTACTTGGTGACAAGACATGCAATTGTTCGAACGCGCCAGCTGCAAACCCGCGCTTGCCTCCGAAGCTTGAGCTGTGGTTGCCGCTGCCATACTTATCGTGACAGCAAACACTAACGAAGTAAATAACGGTTTGAATATCAACATAAGGCACTACCTGAAAATAAGAAAAACGTGTCATGAACACGTAAATAACCTGATACGCCGGATAGCAGACGGTTCGCGTTATTATCAACGATATTCAATCTAGGATCTATAACGGCATGTTGCACTACCCAGAAATCAATCCGATTGCCCTACAAATCGGTCCCATTGCTATCCATTGGTATGGGCTGATGTACCTGATAGGCTTCGCGCTGGTCTGGGTGTTGGGTCGCTGGCGTATTAAACACGGCAAGACCGACTTAAGCCCACAGGACCTGGAAGATATTATTTTTTATTCTGTACTAGGTGTCATTGCCGGCGGACGTCTGGGCTATGTCTTGCTCTACAAGCCCGCCTACTATCTGACTCATCCGCTGGAAATATTTTACGTATGGGAAGGCGGCATGGCATTTCATGGCGGCTTACTAGGCGTTATTGTGGTTTTGCTGCTGTATGCACGCAAGCGCCAAAAAACCTTACTAGAGATCGGGGATTTTATTGCACCCTTGATTCCACTAGGGCTAGCAGCTGGCCGCCTAGGTAATTTTATCAACGGAGAGTTATGGGGGCGCGCCACTACCCTGCCCTGGGGCATGGTGTTCCCGCACACCGGCGACGGCCTGGCCAGACACCCTTCCCAACTGTATGAAATGGCACTGGAAGGTTTCGTGTTATTTGCACTGCTATGGTGGTTCGCCCGTAAACCACGCCCCGTAGGTCAAATTAGTGCAGTGTTTTTAATCGGCTATGGTGCATTCCGATTCTTACTGGAATACACCCGTGAACCCGATTACTTTTTAGGCCTATTTGCAGGCGGGCTATCTATGGGCCAACTACTATCCTTACCCATGATCCTAGCTGGGGTGATTATTTTTGCGCATGCTGCAAAAAAATCGATCCCTGTATCGACACGCTGACCTCTTCGGTACCGCCTTCCACAGGAACGCTGGATTTGGCGGCTGCGTCCATGCTGGCCATCATCATGCGCGGTGCCGGTTGATACTGAGCACCAGCGCCACTAAGATTGACTTCCTTTAGGGTATAGCTACTGTAGCCTAAGGCCTGAGCCAGGCTTTGCGCTCTGTCACGAAAAGTCTGGGCCGCCTGCTCTAACAACAGCTGTTCTTGCCTAGCACGCGCCTGGGGCGACACAGAAAACATCAGATTTGCTATCGACACACGATCACTTAGCAAGGTAGCAACTTCAGAAGCAGCAGTGAAGTCACTGGACTCTAGTAGGATTTCACCTCGACCACGCCAATCAGATAGCTTTCCATCGCGATCATTCATGGGCCAAATCCGGTAATTACCACTACTAGCTTTTACTTTAGGGTTCTTTTTAGCGTCCTTCATGGCCGCTTCCAGAGCCGTATTCAATGCCTGAGCTACTGCAGCCTGGGTATCCCCATTGATCTCAGTCGCCAAAATGATTTTCACAGTGTCGTGCTGAACCTCAACGGACGCTTGCGCTTGCAGGCTGGCCTGAGGCCATCTTTGGCCCTGATGCTGCTTGCCAAAATCAGGGGACTGCGCCCCAGCGGGTTGTAGCGCCAACATGCCAGCCATGAATACAGCCCCTGACAGCCATTTACGTTTCTGTTCAGATAGATACACTTTTGTCCCCTGAAAGGAAAAAAGCCCGTCCGAAGACGAGCTTTTTTTGGAAATGCCCCGCCTGTGCCGTCAAGGCCGGCATCCTGGAACCTAGGGTTCACGGTGGTCGCCTTCAGTCAAGTTTCGGGTGCTTCGTAAACGAAGAACGCACCTGCTTGTCAATCCAGCAACCTTAATGCCAAAAGCATTG
Source organism: Alcaligenaceae bacterium (assembly GCA_013416485.1). Classification (GTDB taxonomy): domain Bacteria; phylum Pseudomonadota; class Gammaproteobacteria; order Burkholderiales; family Burkholderiaceae_B; genus JAGOAJ01. Next base: position 268,700 of record JACCEO010000004.1, on the reverse strand, counting down.
GTTCAAGGAATATATGGCCGAGTCACAAACACGGCAGGGACTAACTGGTAAATACTATAGGATCATAGTACCTGAATTTTTTACTGTTTTGGTTTGCCTTAAAGCAGAAACCTTGTGTTACTGAGCTGACGCCGGTCCCACGACCTGATCTAGCAAGCTATTCATGTCGTCAATTTTTCGTTTGAAATCACCAACAGCAACATTGCCTAACGGGCCATCTGGAGCCCGCATAGCCAAGAGTTCACTAGCAATTTGCAGGGCAGCCATAACCGCGATGCGCTCGTTACTAGCAACTTTTCCTGTACCTTTGACCGCCAGCATGCGCTGGTCCACCAAGCGCACTGCTGCCATTAGGGCATCTTTTTGTTCGGGGACGCAAGCCAGGGAGTAATCACGCCCCAGTATAGAGACATCAACGCGTTCCATGCTATTCATTCCTGCGTTGCGCCCGGCAGGCGCATTAAAATTGAATCTATGCTGTCGCGCGCCTGGTCAGCAACTACACGCAAGCGGGCATTACCCTCTTGGGAGCTGGCAAGCTGCTGAGCAAGTGTTTGGGCTTCAGCCTTGTAGCGTTCGACCTGCTGCTGCAAAGCCTGCACTTGTGTCTTGGTGTCTGACAGTAAGGATAAACTTTGCGATTCATGCTGCTCCAGACGCTGTGCCACCGAGGTGAACTCGGCTTCGCGGCGCTGCAACTGATCACGCAGGGCATCACGCTCCTGGTCCAGGTTTTTTAAACGTGCTTGTAACGCGCTACGCTCGGATTGAAGCTGACGCGTGAACTGCACCATTTGCCCAATACGGGCAGTGAGGGAATCGAGATCTTGCAACATGGGCGCTATCGTAAACCATCCCGCTATTAAACGGGTAAGGGAAAATAAGTTCCCATCATACCCTTTCGCGATCTTTTCCAAAACCACTACCGCTTTTTTTCACAAACACGGTCTATTCTTGAAAAACCGTTCCAATCTTCGGTATGATGTTCCAGATCGGTGAAAAATAACACTGACTTAATAGCCGTTGAACGGTAGACATCGCAATTACAAAATGCAGGAGCACATTGGTAATGCAAATTAAAAACAAACAAGACTTTTGGTCTGGACTGATGTTTATTACTATTGGTCTAGGCTTTGCGCTGGGTGCTACCCAGTACTCATTGGGCACCACCGCCCGTATGGGACCAGGATACTTTCCCTTCTGGCTAGGGGTATTCCTAGCCGTTTTAGGGGCTGTCGTGGCAATTACGGCCATGTCAAATAAGGCCGAGCACGCCGAACTGGAAAAGTTCGACATCAAGCTCGCATTCATTATCGTTGGTTCTGTGGTGCTCTCTGGTGCAGCCCTATACTATTTGGGTGTTTTTATAGCAACCTTCCTGCTGGTTTTTCTAAGCAGTCTAGCCAGCCACGAATTCAACTGGAAAATCGCTGTTGCTAATGGTGCTTTCCTAGTCCTGTTTGTTTGGGTGGCATTCATTAAGGGGCTAGGCTTGGTCTTCCCCTTATGGCCCTTCTTTCTTACCAACTAAGGGGCATCAGACATGGAACTATTCGATAACCTGATGTTGGGACTGTCTGTGGCGGTAACACCAGAGAACCTGATGTACTGTCTAATGGGCTGCTTACTAGGCACTCTGATTGGTGTATTACCAGGCATAGGTCCTGTACCCACGATCGCCATGCTACTGCCCATTACTTATGTGCTGCCCCCGACCGCGGGGCTAATTATGCTGGCAGGTATTTACTATGGTGCCCAATATGGAGGATCAACCACGGCCATACTGGTCGCCCTACCAGGCGAAACCTCGGCGGTCGTAACGGTGCTGGACGGCCACCAAATGGCCAAAAACGGCAGGGCAGGCGCCGCTTTAGCGATTGCCGCTCTGGGATCCTTCTTTGCCGGCTGCGTTGCTACCGTACTATTGGCTGGTTTCTCACCTCCCCTGGCAGAACTGGCATTTAAATTCGGTCCAGCAGAGTATTTCTCGTTGATGGTGCTGGGTTTGATAGGCGCGGTGGTGCTAGCGTCGGGCTCATTGGTCAAAGCCATCTGCATGATATTGCTGGGGCTGCTGCTAGGCATGATTGGCACAGACGTTAACTCTGGTGTAGCCCGTTTTGACTTTGGTATCCCCGAGCTGCAAGACGGCATAGACTTTGCTGTAGTCGCTATGGGGGTATTCGGTTTTGCTGAAATCATGACCAACCTGGAGTTACGCGACAAGCGCGTCGACATCACCGGCAAGGTCGGTACTCTGTACCCCAACAAAACAGAATTCCAAGAAGCGTGGCCAGCCGTCGTACGAGGCACAGCATTGGGATCTGCCCTGGGGATACTGCCTGGTGGCGGCGCCGTACTATCATCGTTTGCGTCCTACACTCTGGAAAAGAAAATCTCCAAAGAACCACAGCGTTTTGGCAAAGGGCACCCTGCGGGTTTAGCAGGACCTGAATCTGCCAACAACGCTGCTGCGCAGACATCATTTATACCGTTACTGACCTTGGGTATACCTGGAAATGCGGTTACTGCCCTAATGATAGGCGCCATGACCATACACAATATCCAGCCTGGACCTCAGGTCATGACAGCGCACCCAGAGCTGTTCTGGGGCCTAATTGCCTCGATGTGGATAGGCAACCTGATGCTGGTGGTGCTGAATCTACCCTTGGTCGGCTTATGGATTAAATTGCTTAAGGTGCCTTATCGCATTTTGTTTCCAGCCATTCTGGTGTTCTGTACCATAGGCGTGTATTCGTTAAACTACAACGTATTCGACATCTGGATGACAGCAGCTTTTGGTCTAATAGGCTATATCTGGGCTAAATTACGCTGTGAAGGTGCGCCGTTATTGCTAGGCTTGGTACTAGGCCCCATGATGGAAGAAAACTTCCGACGGGCGCTATTGCTATCGCGTGGCGATTTCAGCACTTTTGTGACTCGACCACTGTCCTTATCCTTATTGCTTGTTGCCGCCGTGCTGGTTGCTGTAGTTACCCTGCCTGCCATCAAACGTAAACGCGAAGAGGCCTTTGTCGAAGAAGACTAATCACCGTATCAGGCCCGACCTGTAAACATAGGAGTACGCATCATGACCACAACTGCCGCTACAACCAATACTGCAGCAGCTAAGCAAAGAATCGCTTTTCTAGGATTGGGAGTAATGGGCTATCCCATGGCGGGACATCTGGCTCGGGCCGGCTATCAGGTCACGGTCTATAACCGCAGCCCTGCGAAAGCACAGGCCTGGGTACAGGAGTTTGGTGGGAAATCTGCTTCAACACCCGCCCAGGCAGCACAGGATGCTAGCGTCGTTTTTAGCTGCGTAGGCAATGATGACGACCTGCGCAGCGTCGTGCTGGGCCCAGATGGCGCCCTAGCCGGCATGACTCCAGGCAGCATCTTTGTAGATCACACAACGGCCTCAGCCGAGGTAGCACGTGAACTCTACGCCCAGGCAGCACAGCTAGGCATAGGGTTTGTCGATGGCCCAGTTTCAGGGGGCCAGGCAGGGGCTGTCAATGGCGTACTGACCGTCATGTGCGGTGGCGAAACCGTACATTACGATAGCGTCGCGCCTATTATCAAGGCATATGCCCAAGCAGTAACCTTATTGGGCGATTCCGGTGCAGGCCAACTATGCAAAATGGTCAATCAAATTTGTATTGCTGGCGTCGTGCAAGGCTTAGCCGAAGCCGTCGCCTTTGGGAAGCAAGCAGGCTTGGACATGGACAGTGTTCTAGCGGTAATTAGCAAAGGTGCAGCCCAAAGCTGGCAAATGGAAAATCGTGGTCCCACGATGGTAGCCGACAAATTTGAGTTCGGCTTTGCTGTAGACTGGATGCGCAAAGACCTGGGTTTGGTACTAGACGAGGCTAAACGTAATGGCGCCCGCCTGCCAGTAACGGCTTTGGTGGATCAGTTTTATGCCGATGTCCAGCACATGGGTGGAAACCGCTGGGATACATCTAGCTTAATAAAACGCCTGTAAGCAATACGCTAAAAACCATCAAGCCCGGTAAAAACCGGGCTTGATTACTTATGGCACGCGTGGAAGTTGCGGATGTTGTTGCTGGCCTAAACTACGTTGTCGTAAATAGCGATTTTCGCCACGTTTGAATAAAATACCTGACAATTCATTCAAGGCTAGAGTATAAACTTCGCGCTTGAACTCGATAACGGCATCCAGAGGCACCCAATAATGGCTCCAGCGCCAAGCATCGAACTCAGGATGATTGCTGGCACGTAAACTAACATCGGAATCGCGCCCAACCATACGTAATAAAAACCAGATCTGCTTCTGTCCTTTATAGTGTCCGCGTGAGTCGCGGCGAATAAAATTATTGGGTACGTTATAACGCAACCAATCCCGTGTCCGTCCCAATATACGGACGTGCTCTGGGCTTAGGCCAACTTCTTCGTTAAGCTCGCGGTACATGGCTTGAACGGGACTTTCCCCGTAATTGATACCCCCTTGGGGGAATTGCCAGGCGTGCTCTCGGATGCGCTTACCCCAAAACACCTCGTTTTTTTGATTTACGAGGATAATGCCGACATTAGGACGGTAGCCTTCACGATCTAACATAGGCCACCCCAAACGAATTCAATACAATTACCTTTGATTATACGTATCTGTCGAGATCTCTACCATGCAAGCAAGTAAGTATCACATTAACACCATGAAAGAAGCCCCGGCAGAAGCCGAGGTCCAAAGCCACCAGCTCATGACCCGCGCTGGAATGATCCGTAAAGCCGCAGGCGGTATCTACACCTATATGCCCCTAGGACTGAAGGTATTGCGCAAAATAGAAGCCATAGTCCGCGAAGAAATGAATCAGGCTGATGCGATCGAGCTCTTAATGCCAGTGGTTCAGCCCGCCGAGCTTTGGGTGGAGTCAGGACGCTGGGAAGAATACGGCTCTGAACTCTTACGCATAAAAGACCGCCACCAGCGCGACTTTGTACTGCAGCCCACATCGGAAGAGGTCATTACAGATATCGCGCGTAATGAAATTCATAGCTGGCGCCAATTGCCACTAAATTTCTACCACATACAAACCAAATTTCGCGACGAGCGACGTCCACGCTTTGGTCTAATGCGTGGCCGTGAATTCACCATGAAAGACGCGTATTCGTTTGACCGTGATGAAGCCTCGGCACAAACCAGCTACGACGTTATGTTTGACGCCTACATGCGAATTTTTGAACGTTTGGGCTTGACCTTTCGTGCCGTTGCCGCTGACACAGGCTCTATAGGTGGTTCCCGCAGCCACGAATTTCAAGTGATTGCTGATACCGGTGAAGACTTGATTGTGTACAACCCAGAGTCACAATATGCTGCCAATATTGAGCTGGCCACTGCCCCCTGCTTAATTCCTGCACGCGGCGCCGCCAATCAAATACTGACTAAAACAGCCACGCCCGACGCACCAAAATGTGAACTGGTCGCCCAACAATTAGACCAACCCTTAAGTTCCACCGTCAAATCGATAGTACTGGCCACTGACGGCAGCCCCGAACAACCCAAGGTAACCATCTGGCTGCTATTGCTGCGTGGAGACCATGAACTGAACGAAATCAAAACCGGTAAGCTACCTGGCTTTGAGCATGGCTATCGCTTTGCCAGTGAAGACGAAATTGTGGACGTCTTTGGTTGTGTGCCTGGTTATCTAGGCCCCATCAACCCTGTAAAGCCTGTCACCGTGATTGCCGACACTACCGTAGCCCACATGAGCGACTTTATTTGTGGTGCCAATGACGCTGGCTACCATTACACAGGTGCTAATTGGGGACGTGATCTACCTGAGCCCATAGTGGCCGACCTGCGCAACGTCGTTATGGGCGACCCCGATCCTGAAGGGGGCACCTTAGCCATACAGCGCGGCATAGAAGTAGGCCACGTTTTCTTCCTAGGCGACAAATACTCAAAAGCGCTGGGTGCGACCTTCCTGGAAACAGACGGCAAACCCGCTACGCTACAAATGGGTTGTTATGGCATAGGCATTAGTCGTATCGCAGCAGCAGCCATCGAGCAAAATCACGATGACAAAGGCATTATCTGGCCGCGCGCTATTGCGCCTTTTGAAGTTGTCATTTGCCCTATGGGCTGGAATAAAAGTGAAACTGTACGCAACACGGCACTGACACTTTATGAACAACTGAAAGCGGCTGGCGTTGATGTGATCCTAGATGACAGAGACACTCGTCCTGGCATCATGTTTGCCGACTGGGAGCTGATAGGCGTACCACTGCGTATTACTGTCGGTGATCGCGGACTTAAAAACGGTGAAATCGAAGTGCAAACTCGACGTGCCACTAGCGCGACTCAGGTGGCAGTGGCAGACGGCATCACCTATGTAATAGATCAATTGAAATCACTATAACGCTAACAATGTCACACCCTTTAACGAAAGACATGTCTATTAGTAGTCACCCGCCCCTGCCTCACTGGGATATTCGCGTATATTACGAGGACACCGACGCAGGTGGCGTGGTGTTTTATGCTAATTACCTGAAGTTTTTTGAGCGGGCGCGTACTGAATGGCTGCGTCGTTTGGGTGTGACCAATTCCGAACTTGCTCTACGCGACCAACGAATGTTTGTAGTTAAAGATGTTGCCATACAATATTACCAACCAGCGCGATTGGATGACATGCTGCAGATAAACAGCACCATTGCTCGTTTAGGTCGCGCTTCTATCACTTTCGCTCAAACTGCCATGCGCGATGGCGAACTTTTGTGCGCAAGTACTATCCAAGTCTGTAGCGTGGATACCACCACCCTCAAACCGGCAGCAATGCCGGCTCACCTTAAAAATTTACTGGAAAAGGCTCAGAAATAACCATGGAAGCCTCTAGCGACCTGTCGTTACTTACCCTGCTACTGGATGCCAGCATCCCTGTTCAACTTGTTATGCTGGTGTTAATTGGTATATCCGTGCTGTCGTGGACGTATATCTTCAGTAAGCGCGCCACGCTTAAACGAACCAACGAACAAACCAGCCGCTTCGAAGATGACTTCTGGGCAGGTGGTGACTTGTCTGTACTGCAGCAAACCATTGCTAGCCGTAGGGACGAGCATGGGCCATTGGCACGCATCTTTGACGCAGGCATGACAGAGTTCGTCAAAGCCCGGCGCAACACAACTGGCGACGCCGTGCTTGATGGCCCACGCCGTGCCATGCGAGCCACTTACCAACGTGAAATGGACTCTCTGGAATCCAACCTTAGTTTTCTGGCATCCGCTGGCTCGGTCAGCCCATACATAGGCTTACTGGGCACCGTATGGGGCATCATGCATGCTTTTATTGGCCTGTCTGGTATGCAACAAGCCACCCTTTCCGCTGTTGCGCCTGGTATTGCCGAAGCCCTGATTGCCACCGCAATTGGTCTGTTCGCTGCCATCCCTGCGGTCATCGCTTATAACCGCTACACCAACCAGATTGACAGACTATCCATACGTTTCGATAGCTTCATCGACGAGTTTCTGAACATATTGCAACGGCAGGTGCGTTAATGCCATCCATACGCGGCAGTGGCCGCCGATCTCGCCGCTTGCAAAATGACATTAACGTCGTGCCCTATATTGACGTCATGCTGGTGCTGCTGGTTATTTTCATGGTGACAGCCCCCATGATTACACCGGGACTGGTTAACTTGCCCACAGTAGGCCAGGCGGCTGAAGTCCCAGTAGCACCACTAGAGGTCCAACTTAACCAAGACGGCCTGATTTCATTGCGCATGCGCAATGCCGGAGCCGAGTTTGTTCCTATCGCCCCCGAGAATCTACTAACCGAAGTCGGCTCACGGATTACCGTAGATACCCCGGTAGTCATTGCTGCCGATGGACGCGTACCCTATGAAAACGTAATGAAAATCATGGACCAATTACGCAGTAGCGGAGTAACCCGCCTAGGTTTGTTAGTAGACCAAGTCGGCGAAACTGAACCGGCAACGCCGCTCGTTGCAGAACCCACTACTACTCCTAAGAAAAAATAGGCGAATACCGCACAGGATGCGATACCGATCCATGCAAGCAACGCGATGAAGCACACATACTCCACCTCTGGCAACACCCACAAGCGTACCCCTGAACAAAAGGATCAGCGACGCGGGCTGGCCTACGCTGTCGCAATACATGCTGCCATCCTGATTATTATGTTGCTAGGCCTGGCTACAGCGCCCAACACGCCCAACCCCGTTCAAGTCGAACTATGGGCCTCAGGAGATGTTCCAGATGCAGGTGAACTGGAACCAGACTCACCGGTTGACGAGCCAGATACACCTGAGCCACCTGTACAGGCTGAGCCCGAACCTGAGCCCACGCCACCCGAGCCTCAGAAAGCACCAGAGCCATTACCCGAGCCAGAGCCTGCTGTCGAGCCGCCGCCCGCTGCGGTTGCCCCGCCAGTGCCCGACCCTGAGCCGCAGCCAGATCCAGAAATCGCTCTGGCTAAAGCCCGTGAAGAACGTGCAAAAAAAGAGAAAGCAGAACAGTTAGCGGCTGAAAAAAAAGCTGCTGAATTAGCTCTGGCTGAAAAACAAGCCAAAGAAAAAGCAGCCGCTGAACAAAAAGCAGAAGCTGAACGTAAGGAACAAGAACGCAAAGACGCTGAGCGCAAAGCAGAGGCCGAGAAAAAACGCCAAGAAACCGCTAAGCTAGAACAAGCCAAGAAAGAAGCTGAACAAAAAGCCGCCACAGAGAAAGCAGCCGCTGAAAAGGCTGCAGCTGAAAAGGCGGCTGCTGAAAAAGTAGCTGCTGCAAAAGCCGCTGCTGACAAAGCAGCGGCCGAAAAGGCTGCAAAGGATGCTGCGGCCAAAAAAGAAGCTGCCGCTAAAGCCGCCGCTGAAAAACAAGAGGCTCTGAAGCGTGCCATGCGAGGTGATGCTCTGGGCGTGGCCGGTTTACCTGGCGGCACTGACACCCGCAACCAAACTGGCGGTGGTGGTGGCGATGACGGTTATGCATCCGCTGTACGACGCTGCGTCAAGCCGGGTGTAATTTTCAATGTGCCGCCACGCCAAGGGCGCGCGAACCCAACAGTACAATACCGAGTCAATCTCAGCGCCAACGGATTAGTAGAACAAGCCATCGTCAAAAGATCCTCGGGCGACTCGCGCTTTGATGCTGCCGTCAAGAAGGGCTTAGAAGCTTGTAAATTCCCCAAACCACCTAGCGGCAAATACCCGTCTTATATCGACGGTGATTACCGAATGTACGACCAATAGGAGATCACACTATGAACACTCTTACTCCTGCGAGTATTGCGCCCGCCTTATGGTGGCGAACATGGCTACTGGGGCTATTTGCCCTAGTATTTAGCTTGGGACTTAGCCAAAATGCTATAGCCCAACTACGCGTCGATATCTCTGGCGTCGGCGCCACACAATACCCAATTGCGATTGCCGATTTCTCTGGTGATCCACAAGGCCAACTAATAGGCGATGTGATACGTGCAGACTTGACCCGCTCAGGTCAATTTCGTCTGATCAACGCCACAGGCAGCAATCTAAGCACAGAAAGCACCATCGCCTACGATGACTGGAATAATCGTGGCGCTGACTACCTCGCCTATGGTTCTGTGACCCAGTCAGCTGGCCAATACAACGTCAGCTATCGTTTAGTGGATGCCGTGCGCAAAACCCAACTTGATGGTGTTGCCTTCAGTGGTACTGAAAAAGAATTACGTCGTATTTCTCATCAAATCGCTGATCGAATTTATGAGAAAATCACTGGCGTACGTGGTGTATTTTCTACCCGTATTGCTTATGTGTTGCAAACGGGCAACAGCTATGAGTTACAAATTGCAGATGCTGACGGTCAAAATCCACAGGTTATGCTGCGTTCCAAGCACTCGATTATTTCCCCCGCTTGGTCACCTGATGGCAAACATTTAGCCTATGTCAGCTTCGAACTGAACAAGCCCGTTATCTACAAGCAAACCTTGGCTACTGGCAATCGCGTTCCTTTGGCTAACTTCAAAGGCAATAACAGTGCGCCTGCTTGGTCACCAAATGGTAATCAATTAGCCATCGTGCTGTCCCAGGACGGTATTTCTCAGATCTACACTATCAATGCTGATGGCTCCGGTCTGCGTCGCGTTATGCGTTCACCCCTGATAGATACCGAACCTAAATACACACCTGATGGTCAATCATTGGTCTTCACCAGTGACCGTGGTGGCAATCCTCAAATCTATCGTGTGCCACTAAATGGAGGCGATGCCCAACGCATTACCTTTAATGGAGGTTACAATATCTCACCTGCCCTCTCGCCAGACACAAACAACCTGGTGTACGTTACACGTAGAGGCGGTGCCTTCCGTATCGCGGTTCAAAACATGGCTACTGGTTCAGAGCAGCTGCTAACCGCTGGTCCTGATGACCAGTCACCAAGTTTCGCCCCTAATGGAATGCAAGTCTTATATAGTTCCGTCCAAGGTGGGCGTAGTGTTCTAGCTGTAACATCTGTTGATGGGCGTGTGCGCCAAACATTATCAGCACTGAACGGCAAAGTTCGTGAGCCTGTCTGGGGTCCTTTTACCAATTAACGTGTATTGATTAATTTCAGTGTGACTCTTCTCAAAGGAAATAAAATGAGCTCGCGCATCGCAAGAAGCCTTACTATCGCTGCATTTGCTGCCACCTTGGCTGCTTGTAGCTCTGTGCCTTTAGACCAATCCGGCACCGGAACGGCTGACGGCTCAGGTTCGACAAGCACAGGGCAAATCATGGACCCGTTCAACCCGCAAAGCCCACTCGCCCAACAGCGCTCGGTTTACTTTGACTTCAACAGCTATGTTGTGCCCGACCAGTATCGCAGCGTCGTCGAAATGCACTCTTCCTACCTGACCAGCAATGGTCAGCAACGCATACGCATTGAAGGTAACGCCGATGCACGCGGCGGTACCGAATACAACTTGGCCTTAGGCCAACGCCGTTCGGAAGCAGTTGCACGTATGATGACCCTGATGGGTGTTAGCGCCGGTCAAATCGAAGCCATCAGTTTTGGTAAAGAGCGTCCCAAAGCCTTGGGCAATACCGAAGCCGACTTTGCTGAAAACCGTCGTGCCGATATCGTATATCAGCAGTAATCACTGACCGCTGTGTACTCTAACGCCGTGGCGGCAGTGTCGTCTCGGCGTTTTTTAATGGAAACCACCATGAGCGTCTTGCCCTTATCTATGCGCACTACTTTGTTAGCTACTACCATTGCCGTGTCGACCATGCTTGTCGCACCTGCATATGCATTTGCCGATGACGAAGCCCGTCGTGCTATTCTGGATTTACGCGCCCAAATACAGCAAATGACCGAGCAAAATCGCCAAGCACGCCTACTGCTTGCCGATCAAATGGAGACGTTACAACACGAAATGGCGTCCATGCGTGGTCAGTTAGAAAAATTGAATTGGGAATCTAACCTGAGCAAAGGTGCAGGCCAAGACCAGGCAGCAGGTAGTTCCACCCAAGTAGCCGACCCCCAAGAGCAAGCTGCCTATGAAGGCCCGATAGGCTTGTTCCGCAGCGGTAAGTACCAAGAGGCAGCCAGTGCCTTTCAGACCTTCCTAGAAGCCTATCCGAACAGCCAACTAGCCCCTGAAGCACGTTTTTACCAAGGCAGTAGCCGTTATGCCAGTAAAGACTTCAAAGGTGCTATTTCAGGCCTACAAGAACTGGTCAGTACTACGCCCCAAGACCCCAGGGCAGCAGATGCCTTACTGGTGATAGCAGCCAGTCAAATAGAACTCAACAATCTGGCAGGCGCCAAAGCCAGCCTGCAAAAAATCGTCAAAGACTACCCACAGACGTCGGCAGCCGAAACAGCAAAAAGTCGCTTAAAACTACTATAGAGCACTACCAATAAATTACCCCCACAACCCTGGATACTGCTCCAAGTTTATGGGGGTAGTGTTACTGGCCTGCTACGCTACATTTTTTGCACTTAGTGTGCTTTGGTATTGGCCGGTTTCACCTCACACTGAGCGCTGGCCTTTTGTCCATTGTCTAGTAGAAAGTCCATTGTTACGGTACTGCCTACCGTAATTGTTGTATGCGGTTTTTCCAGCATGGCGTGGTAGCCACCTGGTTTGAACTCCAGTTCACTGCCGGCAGGAATATCGATGGCATGTGCCATGGACATTTTGCTTAAGCCATCTTCGTGAGTAGTCTGGTGCAACATAACCATGCCATAAGACTCTGAGGCAGCACCCACCAACTTAACGGCTTGGGCACCCGAGTTTTTCACCATGAAATATCCTGCAGAAGGTGCAGGTAAAGGTAAAGAGCGTATCCAACAAGACGATATTGTCACATCCTGGGAAACAGGCGCATCAGCGGTAGCAGTTGCAGGGTGCTGCTCACCTGCCTGAGCATGATGCTTCATATGCCCTTCATTAGCAGCTGCTACGGTCAACGATGCGCTAGCCAACCCTAAAAAACCCATCAGTACTACTTTCTTCATAACTACTCCATGTGTAGAAAACCAGGTGTGCATTCAATCCGTGAGTTGCCTGTACACAGGAGGTGCCCTTGTCGGGCAACAGGCAATATCCCATAGGCACTAATCGCTGTTGTGTATGTTGCAACAGATAGGCCTATTCATCAATGCAAAGTGTACTACAGGATAAGCTTCGTTATACTGGCTTGCACAGCCTTTAGACACCACATAAAAATACAATATGACAATACTCACTAGCAATAACCCAGCCTGCATTACTGTCGATGGTTTTAAACAGCTACTAAAAGACGCCCATCCTTTTTCAGAGTTATTAGAAATAGAAATCATAGAAATAGGCCACGGCACTTCCGTACTACTATTGCCCGAACGTACATCGCATCAGCGCTTGGGCGGTATGATCGCAGGCCCCATGCTAATGGGCTTGGCCGATCTGGCACTATATGCTGCCGTTGTAGGGGCCACAGGTAATGCCGCAGCCGTCACCGCCAGTCTAAGCATCAACTTCTTGCGTAAATCCCCTCCTGGCGGCGTACTGGCCAATTGCAAAATTGTAAAAACAGGTCGTTTAGCAGCTGGCGAAGTCTCATTGGTTCCCGCGGCAGGCGGCGAACCCGTAGCACACGCCATTAGCACTTGGTCTTTACCCAAGTCCAGTACATAAAAAAACGCCGCCCCTAAAAAAATAAGGGCGGCGTACTTAACGTTTAAGCAGTAACTGTATGGCTACTTATTTGGTAGGCAATTTACCTGCCACGCCTTGAACGTAGTAATTCATTTTATTCAAGCCGTCGTCATCCAAAACACCAGACTCTAGCTGAACCTTCCCTTCATTATCTGTAATGGGACCGGCAAACGGTGCCAAAGTACCGGCAACAATTTCAGCCTGCTTTTCAGCGACTAACTTACGCAGGTCGTCATTTACCGCTGGGCCAAAACCTTCCAATGCAGCCATACCTGCCTTGATACCGCCCCAGGTGCTGTCAGACTTCCAAGTACCATCCAAAACATCGGTGGCTTCTTTGGTGAAGTATTTACCCCAGTGGTGGGTAACTGCAGCCAATTGCGCGTTAGGACCGAATTTGCTCATGTCGGAGTGATAGGCCAGGGCATATTTACCCTTTTCTTCAGCTGCCTGCACTGTGGCAGTAGAGTCAGTGTGGTGAGTAACTACGTCAGCGCCTTGGCCCATTAAGGCCAGTGCCGCGTCACGTTCCTTACCGGGATCAAACCAGCTATTTACCCAGATCACACGTACTTCGGCATCAGGGTTCACGCTGCGCAGCCCACGCGTAAACGCATTAATACCTTGCAAGACTTCAGGAATTGGGAAGGCGCCTACATAACCAGCAATGTTGGATGTGGTCATTTTTCCAGCGACAATACCTGCCAAGTAACGTGCTTCGTAGAAGCGCGAGTTAGTTGTGGCTACGTTAGGTGCTGTTTTATAGCCGGTGGAGTGCACAAACTTGACGTCAGGGAACTGTTTAGCCACCTTGAGGGTGGGGTTCATATAGCCAAACGATGTGGTAAAAATTAATTTATTCCCTTGCTGCGCTAGATCACGAATAACGCGTTCAGCGTCGGCACCTTCAGGAACATCCTCAACGTACTGAGTCTTGATTTTATCGCCCAGTGCCTGCTCCATTTCCTTGCGGCCGATATCTTGCTGCCACGTCCAGCCTGCCTCACCGATAGGACTTACATAAACAAAACCGATTTTTAAAGGATCTTTGGCATCAGCGGCCAAAGTTTGCGTCGACAAGGCCAGTGCGGGCACCAGTGCTGCTGCAACTAAAGCGTTTCGTAGTAATTTCATAGTGAAATAATCCTTAAGAGTTTGGATTGAAGTTTTTACCCAGTGAGGCTGGCATATTAAGCCTGATCCAGTTTGCATTACGGGAAATAAGAACCAACACCAGTATGGTTGCCAGATACGGCAGCATGGACAGCAACTGGGACGCAATCGGTACGCCCCTGGCTTGCATATGATAAGTAAGAATTGTGATGCCACCAAACAAATATGCACCGATCAGCACACGTACTGGGCGCCAGGTTGCAAACGTGGTTAGGGCTAGCGCAATCCAGCCACGCCCGGCCACCATCCCTTCTACCCACATAGGTGTGTAGACCAGCGACATAAAGGCACCCGCCAGTCCGCAGCAGGCACCACCAAACAACAACGCACTTAAGCGTATGCGACGCACGCTATACCCCAAGGAGTGCGCCGACACTGGTGACTCACCTACGGCACGCAATATTAGACCTGCACGCGAGCGATGCAAAAACCAAACAATAGCGCCGCACAACAGCAAGGAAAAATACACCATAGGATGATGCTGAAACAACGCAGGTCCTATAACAGGAATATCCTGCAGTATAGGAATTCCGTACTGACTAGCTTGTAAGCTATTCCCTACGTAATCTATACCCAGATAAGCAGAGGCCCCTGCACCAAACAGTGACAAGGCAAGCCCAGTCGCCACCTGATTGGCACCCAACCATACAGTTAGCCAAGCAAAAAAACCTGCCAACACCATACCAGCTGCGGCGCCAGCAACAAAGCCCCAGCCCGAAGTACCGGTATGAATGGTGACTGCGAAACCCACCACAGCCGCCACCAGCATCATGCCTTCCGAACCCAGGTTGATGACACCTGAACGTTCATTGATTAACAGTCCCAATGCTGCCAACATTAAGGGCGTACCCGCCACTATGGCGGAGGCCACCAAAGGAGCTATAGCATCCATTATTTTCTCCACCGTAGTTTGTTGTAAATCAGGACATCGCAAGCCAACAAGGCAAACAACAATATCCCCTGGAATATGCCAGTAATGGCACTAGGCATACCCAGACGAGTTTGCGATAGTTCACCACCTATATATAACAAGGCCATCACAAAGCTAGAAAAGATAACACCCACTGGATGCAAACGCCCCACAAATGCAACGATAATCGCGGCAAATCCATAACCTGGCGATACCGAAGGGGTTAACTGCCCTATTGGCCCCATGATTTCACCTGCTCCGGCAATACCTGCCAAGCCACCCGAAACCAACATGGCTCCCCACAAGGAACGGCGCGAAGAAAAGCCGGCATAACGGGCAGCTAAAGGCGCCATCCCACCTACCCTTAAACGGAATCCCGAGAAGCTACGCGATAGATACAGCCAGCCGATCAGGGCAGCCAACAAGGCTAGCGCCATGCCCAAATGCAGACGCGTACCAGGGACAATAATAGGCAGCAAAAAACCATCTGAAAACAAGCGCGATTGCGGGAAGCCAAAACCATCTGGATCAATTAAAGCGCCGTGTACTAGATAGCTAAGCAACAGTTCAGCCACATAGACCAGCATCAGGGAAACCAGGATTTCATTTGCGTTATAGCGATCACGCAGCCAGGCGGTAATTGCTGCCCAACACATCCCACCTAAAGCACCTGCTAACAAGGCTAAACTGATTAGCCAAAAGCCACCGTTGGTTTCATTGTCAAAATACAGTATTACCGAGCCAGCAGTAATGGCACCCACCACCAACTGGCCTTCGGCACCAATATTAAATACATTGGCGCGAAAACACATCGCCAACCCCACGGCTATCAGCAGTAAGGGGGCCATTTTGATACCCACTTCCGACCAGCCACGTAGGTCTTTGATGGGTTCAAGAAAAAACACCGCCAGACTAGCGAGTGGGTCTTTTCCTACTGCCAAAAACAACACAACACCACAGATCATCGTCAAGGCCACGGCCAAGAGGGGTGACATCCATGACATCAGTCCGGAAGGCTGGGCGCGTGGTTCCAGTTTAAACATGTGCGGCCTCCGTGGTGGACCAGAGCCCGCTCATCCATTGCCCTATCAGGTCCAGGCTGGCATCTGCGGTATTGATAGAAGGCGATACCTGGCCTTTGGCAATAACGATCAGCCGGTCAGATATTTGAAAGAGCTCTTCCAGCTCTTCTGAAATCAGCAATACCGCACAACCGGCATCACGTAGCGCCAACAATTCAGAACGTATCTGAGCAGCAGCCCCCACATCAACCCCCCAGGTGGGCTGAGCCACCAATAACACTTTGGGATTACGCGTGACTTCACGACCTATGATGTATTTTTGCAAATTACCACCAGATAAACTGGATGCCGCGGCGCGCGGACCACCCGCTTTGACATTAAAGCGCTTGATAATGTCGGCCGCCATAGCATGAATGGCCCGAAAACGAATAAATCCGTGCTTCACTACAGCGCCATCTTGATGCGAAAGCAACATGTTTTGCGCTAAGGTCAATTCTGGAACAGCGCCGCGCCCTAAACGCTCTTCGGGGACAAACGCAATACCCTGAGCACGCCGCCAACTAACGGAACGCTTACCGATAGCCTGACCATCTAATAGTATGGATTGGGCTTCAGTACGGCCATCTTCACCCGACAAAGCAGCTAATAATTCTTGTTGGCCATTACCAGAGACACCTGCGATACCTAAAATTTCGCCCGCGTGTACTGAAAAATCAATGTTTTCCAAGGCCGTGGCAAAGGGGTGGGATTTTTCTAGACTTAACTGCCTCACTTCCAGCATGGTTTTACCCGGCGCGCTATCACGATGGGTAATACGAGGGGGTTCCGAACCTATCATAAGGCGTGACAGGCTAGCTTCGGTTTCCTGGCGCGGATCGCACACACCAGTAACTTTGCCCCCGCGCATCACCGTACAGGTATGGCACAGGGCACGAATTTCATCGAGCTTGTGGCTAATATATAAAATGCTACAGCCATCGGCGGCTAATCGACGCAAAGTTTCAAATAGTTTTTCTACTGCCTGTGGTGTCAGTACCGAGGTGGGCTCATCCAGTATTAACAATTGTGGCTTGCCCAACAAAGCCCGAACAATTTCCACACGCTGGCACTCACCGACTGACAAGGTGTGCACATGACGCTGTGGCTGTAATTCCAAGCCGTACTGGCTCGCGGTATCTGCAATCCGACGTTCCAGTTCGTCCAAGCGGGTATCACTGGGCAAGCCCAGTGCAATATTTTCAGCAACCGTCAAGGTATCGAACAAGGAAAAGTGCTGAAACACCATACCTATACCCAACTGACGAGCAGCTGCTGGACTGGCGACTCGGATTTCCTTGCCATTCCAAAAAACCTGGCCATCGTCTGGCTTATTCACGCCATAGATGATTTTCATGAGCGTGGATTTACCTGCGCCGTTCTCCCCCAAAACGGCGTGAATTTCGCCCGGCATCACAGTCAAGTTGACCTTATCGTTGGCAACCACCGTGGGATATTTTTTAGTTATTTGCTTTAATTCCAGGCGTATCGTCATAATTCCTTGTGAGATCCGGCTATGCAGCGACCACAACGCCACTTAACAAAAAATTCTACCGTTAAATAGCGGCTCCCTTGTGAGGGGGATTTCCCTAATATCGCTTTGCCTACTACCCACTTCTTGTTGATAGCTCGCCATTCTAACCCCGCTATCGCGATCAGCCAAAACAAAGGGGTCTTCGCTGCCTGTATACGTACAGCGAAAACCCCGAAATAAGCCGTGCTGAACTTACAGTAATTCTTTACGTAAGGCAGCAGCGGTTTTGGGCGACAACATGCTTGGTGCAATATCCAGAACTGTTTTAGCGCCTGTACTGCCTTGCTGATTTAAGCGCCAGGCAGCGCGAGCATATGCCACCAAAACACTAGAGGTGAACTCTGGGTTGCTATCGAGCTTCAGGGCATATTCGATCACCTGATCAGTGCCTGCTCCCGTTTTTCCGCTACGTATTACAAACCCACCATGCGGCATGCCTGCGTGATCACGCTTAAGCTGTTCTTGAGTCAAGAAATTAACTTCAGTGTCATAGTCAGCAAAGTAATCCGGCATATTGACTATAGTTTCCTGAACTTCCTGCGCATTACTACCCTCTTCTAGCACCACAAAGCACTGACGAGTATGTTTTTGACGGGTAGTTAGCTGGGGCATGCTACCGCTACGAACCTGTTCGATAGCATCCTGTACCGGCAAGGTGTACTGTATGGCGTCTTTGATGCCAGGTATGCGGCGCAAGGCGTCGGAGTGGCCCTGACTGACACCCTTGCCCCAAAAGGTATAGGTAGCACCTTCAGGCAAAATGGCTTCGCCATACAAACGGTTCAATGAAAACAGGCCAGGATCCCAACCTACCGAAATAATTGCTGTGTTACCTGCTGGTTCCGCCGATTGATCAACGGCATGGAAGTACTCTGGCACTTTGGCGTGAGTATCAAAGCTATCTACCGTATTGAACATAGCGGCCAACGCTGGCCCTTGCTCGGGTAGGTCACTTTTAGAACCGCCACATAGTATTAGTACATCAATGGCATCCTGAAACTTGACGATGTCATCCAGCTTATGCACTGCCACCTTAGAGTTAAGCAATACCAAACTATCGGGTTCACGGCGGGTGAATACCCCGACCAACTCCATGTCTGGGTTCTGGCGTAATGCGGATTCAACGCCGCGCCCTAGATTTCCATACCCAACGATGCCAACTCTGATTTTGGTATTCATAATGTAACGACTCCTGTATAAACGGCAAGTGCGTAGTTATTGTAACGGCCCAGGCCTGTTCAGCCACCTGCAAAGAATGTAAAAAAAGCAACAACTGCATATCAACAGTTGTTGCTTTCAAAGTTTGGTCCATAGAGACCAAGCCTAGCTAAATTAAGCGACAGCGGCCATTTCTTCAGGCTCTGCTTCGACTGAAGTGCGGATGAGATGGTCAAACGCACTAAGTGCAGCCTTGGCACCCTCGCCTGCAGCGATCACTATTTGTTTATATGGCACTGTTGTTGCGTCACCTGCTGCAAATACACCAGGCAAAGAAGTTGCACCACGTGCATCGACTTCAATTTCACCGTGACGCGACAACGCCAATGTACCTTCCAGCCATTCCGTATTAGGTACCAGACCTATTTGTATAAACACACCTTCCAGTTCAACATGGTGTTGCTGATCAGTTTTGCGATCGGTGTAGCTTAAACCGTTGACCTTGCTGCCGTCACCCGTAATTTCCGTGGTTTGCGCTGACGTAATAATGGTGACGTTGGCCATGCTGCGCAACTTGCGCTGCAGGACTTCATCGGCACGTAATTCATCGCCAAACTCGATCACGGTTACGTGTTTAACCAGACCTGCCAAATCGATAGCGGCTTCCACACCAGAGTTACCGCCACCAATAACAGCAACATGCTTGCCTTTAAACAACGGGCCATCGCAGTGCGGGCAGTATGCCACGCCAGCATTACGGTATTGCTGTTCGCCAGGCACATTGATTTCGCGCCAGCGTGCACCAGTGGCTAAAATAACGGTTTTGCTTTTCAGCACTCCGCCATTGGCCAAGCGGATTTCGTTTAAGCTACCTGGCACCAAAGCATCGGCTTCTTGCAGGTTCATGATATCGACATCGTAAACCTTGACGTGTTGTTCAAGGGCGGCAGCAAACTTTGGTCCGTCGGTTTCAGGGACAGAAATAAAATTCTCTATTGACATGGTATCCAGCACCTGTCCGCCAAAACGCTGTGATACTACACCGGTACGTATACCTTTACGTGCAGCATAAATAGCTGCCGCGGCACCTGCAGGACCACCACCTACAATCAACACGTCATAGGGGTCCTTGGCAGAGAGTTCTTCTGCCATACGAGCACCTGCACCTGTGTCCAGGCGCGCCAAGATTTCCTCGACGCTGGAACGACCCTGGGCAAACACCTCACCATTTAGGTAAACACTAGGCACAGACATGATTTGTCGTGCATCCACTTCATCCTGGAACAATGCGCCATCAATGGCCACGTGACGTATACGTGGATTGATAATCGCCATAGTATTCAAGGCCTGGACCACATCCGGGCAGTTCTGGCAGGACAAAGAAAAATAGGTTTCGAATTTGTAATCGCCGTCCAGGTTACGGATTTGATCAATCACGTCCTGATCCAGCTTAATGGGGTGACCACCCACTTGCAATAGCGCCAACACCAACGAAGTGAACTCGTGCCCCAGCGGTATACCGGCAAAACGTAGGTCGATGTCGCTGTCAGGACGGTTAATGCTGAATGAAGGTTTGCGATGGGGTTCGTCATTACGCTCGGTTAGCGTAATCTTGGCAGACATTTGCTGGATCTCTTGCAGCAGTTCACGAAGCTCACGGGATTTAGCCCCGTCATCCAGGCAAGCTACCAATTCTACTGGTTGCGAGATCATGCCCATATAGGATTGGAGCTGGGTTTTTAGCGTGCTGTCCAACATAATGTATTCACCTTTTTGTTTGATTCGTGGGAACCCGTTTCTTGGGCTATAAGCCCAAGAAACGGAGACTATGTAAACAAGCTGTTTACCACTGGTATAAATTTAGATTTTGCCGACCAGATCCAGCGATGGGGTCAAGGTTTTAGCGCCTTCTTCCCATTTTGCAGGACATACTTCACCGGGGTGAGCAGCAACGTACTGTGCAGCTTTAACTTTGCGCAGCAGTTCGCTGGCGTCGCGGCCGATACCGTTGTCGTGCACTTCCATGACCTTGATTTCGCCTTCAGGGTTGATGACGAACGTACCACGCAAAGAAATACCTTCTTCAGCAATCAGTACGCCGAAGTTGTTGGCTAGCACGTGTGTGGGGTCAGCCAGCATTGGGTAGTTCACTTTACCGATAGCTTCGGATGTGTCGTGCCATGCTTTGTGCGAGAAGTGTGTGTCTGTGGAAATGCTGTAAATTTCTACGCCCATTTTTTGGAATTCAGCGTAGTTTTCAGCCAAATCTTCTAGCTCTGTTGGGCACACGAAAGTGAAGTCAGCGGGGTAGAAAACAAACACCGACCATTTACCAGCCAAGGTGGCTTCGGTAACGTCAATGAATTTACCGTTGTGGTAAGCAGTTGCTTTAAAAGGTTTGATTTTAGTGTTGATAAGGGACATAGAACCTCCTGGTTAAGTGTTAGTGATCTAACTGTGTAACCAGTATAGGTTGAGGCCACCCATTTGTAAAATTGATTATAAGTATCAACTCGATTGATTTTTACTATCAACAAAATGGATGGCCATTGCCACTTACTATGCCAACATATTATTCCAGATGGCTTTGGACCAACCCAAGGCTTCTGCGCCTTCGACTTCTGTTGGCTTGATAGACAAACCACCAGAACCATCAACCGTCACCATGGTTTTCTTGTCCGCACTGTAGCGATGTACGCTGGCCACATGTATACCAAGCACGTCGGAAACAAGGCTAAAGCACGTGTTGGAATAAATAGGCGTGTCGTTGACTTGTCTATCTAGCAACAAGGCGGCAATCGCAGCGGCACATGTTTTTCCATGCTGGTTGGCCATATGCCCAGACTTAGGCATGCCAGGAGCAATTTGTATAGCATCACCTAGCACGTGCACCTTAGGTACAGCGATAGATTCGAACGTCAGAAAATCGACTTCACACCAACGACCATTGGCTGTTGCCATGCCGGAATTCACCGCAAGGTCGCCAGCTCGCATAGGAGGCACGAAGTTCAGAACATCTGCTTTTTCTTCCTCGCCTAATTCAAAGATAACCGTGTTATTGGCCGCATCCACATCAACAGCCTTGAAGGCAGGTGTGTATTCGATCATTCCTGGGTAAAGGTCATTCCAGGCCGCTTTGAACAATGCCCCTTTCGAGGTGACATCGGCGTTAGCATCAAAAATATGGACTTTGGATTTAGGTTTGTGTTTTTTGAAGTATGACGCCACCAAGCAGGCTCGCTCATAGGGAGCGGGCGGGCAACGGTACGGAGCCTCGGGGACAGTAATAACATACCGTCCACCATCAGGCATAGCGACCAGTTGATCACGCAAGATCTGTGTCTGGGGACCCGCCTTCCAAGCGCTAACAATTTTCTGCTGGGCCTCAGGGGTATTCATGCCTGGGATTTTGTCCCACATGAAATCGATACCTGGCGAAACCACCAAGCGATCCCAAGTCAGTTTGTCGCCACCTTTAAGGGATACGGTACGCGCGCTGGGGTCTATTGCTGTTGCGTAATCACGTACGACTCGCACACCGTGACGACGTTGCAGTTCATCGTAACTGATGGTGATGTCATCCAGATTGAATCGGCCTTCTAATACTAGGTTAGACATAGGGCAAGAAACAAAATTAGCACTGGGTTCTATCAGGGTGACTTCAATAGCGCCTTGACTAAACAAACGCAAGTATTTTGCAGCAGTAGCACCACCATAGCCACCACCCACGACCACCACATGCGGTGCTGCCTTACCAGCCGCACGGCTGACGACAGGTGCAGTCGCCAAAGCCATAGCCCCAACGGAGCCTAAGAATAAACGTCGATTCATTTCTGCCCCTTTTGTTGTGCATACCAATTCGCGATACGAACCACCGTTGCCTCATCGTAGCCACGCGCAATTTGCTGCATCAATGAACCAGGAACATCGCCAGCAGCATAATCTTTCATTTTCTGAACGATTTCATCGGCAGGCACATTAGCCAGGTTACGTATAGGTGATTCAGCAATCGGTTCAGCAGCACCGTGGCAGGTCACACAAGACGATGCCCAACCCATAGCTTGGAAGTCTATCGTTTCGGCATTCACCATGACGGGGACAGTCAAGCCAGCTAGCATCACACTAGCAAGGGCCAACTTCAGAGTGGATCGGTAGGACTTAGTTGAGTTGCCAGACATAAATCCTCCGGAGTGTTGATGTTGAGAAATTCATTTAGGTCTCCTTGAAAAGCTACGGTCATCGCCGCATTTTGACGTTGCCAGTCCTGCACTTTGCGTGACCCGCTACGTAAATACTCACGCAAGCCTGAACCAAGATCAACGTGCATAAGCATACATAGCGGGTGCTCTCGTTGCGCATGCACGTAATAGATCTTTGCCAGACCATTATTGGCGTACTGTAACAGAACAGCAAGCAGGCTAGCCGGTGGATAGGGGA
This sequence comes from Alcaligenaceae bacterium, assembly GCA_013416485.1. Taxonomy (GTDB): domain Bacteria; phylum Pseudomonadota; class Gammaproteobacteria; order Burkholderiales; family Burkholderiaceae_B; genus JAGOAJ01. The sequence goes on along the minus strand of JACCEO010000004.1, from coordinate 245,292 downwards.
TATCCACAGGCATAACAAACAGCCACGGTGTGCGCACATACGGCAAAACGCTGGCTATGCCTGCTAACGGCCCTTGATACTCCCCCAAAGCAGGATCATCAACAATGACAGGTGCATAGTTAGCGTAGGTTTGCAGCTGGCTGTTAGCACTAATCCAGACGTCAGTGACACGGGGTTGCATATAGTTAAGCATACGCAGAACCAGGGGTTGCCCCCCCACTTCTACTAGCCCCTTTTCCACTGCAGGTCCGCTTTTTGGCTGCAAGCGACGGCCTTGCCCGCCTGTCAATATCAGACCGCTAATGTGATCCCGTGTAATCATGTTGGCGCTACCTGAAAAGTGCAACAAGAGACCATTAGCCGCCGATATAGCTCATTTCGATTTTCTTGATGCCAGGAGTTTGGCTACCTCGTATTTCCGAATAGTGATCCGCGCGCTTGGTCCAGACTTGACCCATAAATTGAGCGATGTCGTTATCTGAGCCGCCACCGCGCAATATGGCACGCAAATCATGCCCTTTGGAAGCAAACAGACAGGTGAATAACTGACCTTCAGGGGAAAGCCGCAAACGGGTGCAATCCCCACAAAATGGCTGAGATACGCTAGTAATGATGCCTATTTCGCCCAGCCCATCCGCAAACTGCCAACGTGCAGCGACTTCCCCACGATAATGGGACTGCTGCGGTTGTAAGGGAAATTCTTGTGCGATGTGATCTATGATTTCCTGGCCAGTCATGACTTGGGATAGGTCCCAGCCGTTGGTATCGCCAACGTCCATGAACTCGATAAAGCGCAACACCTGACCAGAACCACGAAAATGACGCACCATAGGTAGTATCTGGTGATCGTTAATGCCTTTGCGGACCACCATGTTGACTTTGACTGGTGTTAAACCCACTTTGGCGGCTTCATTAATGCCATCTAGCACAGTGCTTACTAGAACCTTGCTATCGCTCATGGATTGAAACGTAGTTTCATCCAGAGCATCCAGGCTAACAGTGACCCTATTTAACCCCGCATCTTTTAAAGCCTGTGCTCTTTTAGCCAATAGGGTGGCGTTAGTGGTCAACGTCAGTTCTACAGGAGCACCACTAGGCGTACGCAACTGGGCCAACATGCCTACAAGTATGTGTAAGTCCTTGCGCAGCAGGGGCTCACCACCAGTTAAACGAATTTTTTCTACACCCTGAGCCACCCCTAAACGGGCCACACGCTTGATTTCAGCAAAATCCAGCAGTTGCCCTTGCGGCATAAAGGCATGATCGGACCCGAAGATATCGCGCGGCATGCAATACGTGCAGCGAAAATTGCAGCGATCAGTGACGGAAATTCGCATATCACGCAATGGCCTACCTCTGGTATCAGCCAAAGGCTGACCAGAAGGGATAAACGTGTGATCGCTGGATTCAGCTGCGACGCGAAAAATAACCTTGCTCATGTGTCTATGATAAACCCTAGGGTGTGAATAACAACAGACCCTAGTAGATTAGGGGGATATCAAGTTAGTTTAGCCTTACTTCTACTTTGCATACAATTGCTTGCAAAATGCGATAGGCAGTCAGGCTGCTGAAAAAAGGAAATGTTTATATGCCTACCTCTGGTCTTGTTATTAACACACTGCCCTCTGCAGCCATAGATCAAGCGTTCAAACAGGCACTAGCACGCTACCAGGGTCAAGCCGGTAATTTATTGCCTATATTGCACGCCATCCAAGATGCACTAAGCTGTATACCGCAACAAGTCGTGCCTGACTTGGCCGCTGCACTGCAACTATCGCGTGCTGAAATCCACGGTGTCATTCAGTTTTATCCCCATTTTCGCGAACAACCCACTGCCCCTGTGGTCTTGGAAATATGTCGGGCAGAATCCTGCCAAGCGATGGGTGGCACGGAACTTGCTGAACATGCCTGCCGTTCATTGAACTGCAGCTTTCATGAAACCAATGCCAACGGTTCCATCACCCTGGAACCCGTGTATTGCCTGGGGCTGTGTGCTCAGTCACCTGCCATCATGATTAATGGCACACCACACGCACGCATGACGCCAGCTCGTTTGGATCAGTTGCTACAACACACCAAGGTCCAGGCATGACATCACCCATAGTTATTTATGTTCCTCGTGACATGGCGGCTATCGCCATTGGGGCTAACGATGTCGTTACCGCCATCATCAAAGAAGCGGCCCTGCGTGACGTCGCTGTACGTATCGTACGTAACGGTTCACGCGGCCTACTGTGGCTGGAAACCCTGGTGGAAATAGTCACCCCATCAGGGCGTGTCGCTTACGGCCCTGTGACCGCCCACGATGTGCCCAGCCTATTTGATGCCGGTTGGTTGCATGGGAACACGCATTCCTTGCACCACGGGCTTACCGAAGAGATACCTTATCTAAAGCATCAAGAACGTCTGACGTTCGCACGTATAGGCATCATAGATCCTATCAATCTAGACGACTACCTAGCAATGGATGGCTTTAAAGGCTTGAAAAACGCATTAACCATGACACCGACCAGCATCGTCGATACCGTCACGGCATCCGGCTTACGTGGTCGTGGTGGCGCTGCCTTCCCCACTGGCATAAAGTGGCGCACGGTACTTAATACCTCTGCAGATCAAAAATACATAGTCTGTAATGCCGACGAAGGTGATTCCGGCACATTTTCAGACCGTATGGTTATGGAAGGAGATCCTTACTCCTTAATTGAAGGCATGACTATCGCCGGGCTGGCGGTAGGTGCTAGCTATGGCTACATCTACGTACGCTCGGAATATCCCTATGCCATCAGCACTTTAGAAACAGCCATTGCCGAGGCCAGGACCACAGGCTGGCTGGGCCAGCATCTACAGGGCAGTGCCCACCACTTTGACCTTGAAGTCCGTAAAGGTGCAGGCGCCTATATTTGTGGCGAAGAAACTTCTATGCTGGACAGTCTGGAAGGCAAGCGTGGCCTGGTTCGGGCTAAGCCACCACTACCGGCTATTCGTGGCTTGTTTGGCAAACCCACCGTCATCAACAACGTTATTTCGCTATCCACCATCCCCATCATTCTGGCCAAAGGTGCTGCTTACTATAGCGATTACGGCACGGGTCGCTCTATGGGCACCCTACCTTTCCAACTGGCGGGCAACCTCAAGCAAGGTGGCTTGGTCGAGAAGGCCTTTGGGGTGACCTTGCGCGAGTTGCTCTATGACTACGGGGCTGGCAGCGCCAGCGGGCGTCCCTTACGGGCGGTACAAGTGGGTGGGCCCTTAGGAGCTTACTTACCAGAGTCACAGTGGGATACTCCCATGGATTACGAAGCCTATAGCACCATCTCGGCCATGATAGGCCACGGCGGCCTGGTTGCTTTTGACGATACTGTAGACATGTCTAAGATGGCTAAATACGCGATGGAATTCTGTGCCATTGAATCGTGTGGCAAATGCACACCATGCAGAATAGGTTCCACACGCGGCGTAGAAATCATTGCCAAAATTCAAGCGAATGACCAGCGTGATAAACAAATGGCCTTGCTTCATGACTTATGCGACACCATGATGGCAGGCTCTCTATGTGCGCTGGGCGGTATGACGCCCTTCCCCGTGCTGTCGGCGTTAGAACACTTCCCCGAAGATTTTGGTTGACGGAGATCTCTATGTTGGAAACCGTTGCAGTACGCGAGCGTGACCTTGGTACGCCTGCATCACTAAATACAGAGATGGTAGAGCTCACCATAGACGGCCATCTGGTAAGCGTTGCCGCAGGAACTTCAGTCATGCGAGCTGCCGCAGAAATGGGTATTAACATCCCCAAGCTGTGTGCATCCGATAACCTGGATGCCTTTGGCTCATGCCGTCTATGCCTGGCACAAATACCGCGTTACTGACAGCAATGGCTCACGTCATTGTGACCGAAGGACTGATTGATGAAGACTTTGTGGCACAGCGCTGCGACCTGGAAAGTTTTAAGCAATGGCGCGAATTTGTTGCGCGACCGGATAACTCACCAGAGGCAATGGCCACCACCACCGGCGTAGCAGCCAGCGATATACGCGGCGCGGCGCGCCTATTTGCCACCCAAGGCAACGGGTCTATTTATTATGGCCTGGGCGTAACCGAACACAGCCAGGGCTCCACGACTGTCATGGCCATTGCCAATCTGGCTATGGTCACAGGCAACTTGGGACGCGAAGGAGTCGGCGTGAACCCCTTACGCGGACAGAATAACGTGCAAGGCTCTTGTGACATGGGCTCATTCCCGCATGAACTACCCGGTTATCGGCATGTATCTGACCAGGCAGTACGCCAGCAGTTCGAAGACGACTGGGGCGTCACTCTACAAGCCGAACCTGGCTTGCGCCTGCCCAATATGTTTGATGCTGCCATTAGCGGTTCATTCAAAGGGCTGTATTGCCAAGGCGAGGATATCGTTCAGTCCGATCCCAACACCCAGCATGTGGCAGCTGCCCTGGACTCTATGGAGTGCATTATTGTTCAAGACATCTTCCTGAACGAAACCGCCAAATACGCCCATGTATTTTTACCCGGTTCTTCCTTCCTTGAAAAAGAAGGCACCTTCACCAACGCCGAACGACGTATTTCCCGAGTCCGTAAGGTAATGGAACCTTTGGGCGGTCTGGCCGACTGGGAAGCCACTTGTGCGTTATCCACCGCGATGGGCTACCCCATGAATTACCAACATCCTAGCGAAATCATGGATGAAATTGCTCGTCTAACGCCAACATTTTCTGGCGTATCATTCCAACGAATTGAAGAACTGAACGGCAGCATACAGTGGCCTTGCAACGACGACGCTCCTGAAGGTACGCCCACCATGCATATTGATACGTTCGTGCGCGGCAAGGGTCGCTTCATGATCACCCAATATGTGGCATCCGATGAACGCAGCACCCACAAATTTCCCTTGCTGTTAACCACAGGACGCATACTGTCGCAATACAACGTAGGCGCGCAAACCCGACGCACCCCAAATGTGCTGTGGCATAGCCAAGACCTGTTGGAAATTCATCCCCAAGATGCTGAAGACCGTGGCATATCTCAAGGCGATCTGGTCGCAGTACAAAGCCGAGCCGGTGAAACTGTACTACATGCTGACCTTACTACTCGCGTCCAGCCAGGGGTGTTGTACACCACTTTTCATTTCCCGGAATCGGGTGCCAACGTAGTCACCACTGATGGTGCTGACTGGGCCACCGACTGTCCTGAATACAAGGTAACCGCCGTGCAAGCACGTCGGGTCACTGAAGCGTCCTCATGGCAACGGCAGTGGTCACGCTTTGATAAAATCCAGGAAAGTCTGTTGGCAGAACGTACCCTTAGTACTACACCTCACCAGGAGGACTAAACGTGCCCACCACACGCTTACAAGGCAGCCTGATGCATACGGTGATGCGCTCTGGCCAATTGGGCGAGCTACACGCTGAAACCGATGAGCTGGCCGAAGAGGTTGCCGTAGCTTTAGAGTACAACGACATCAGCCATGCCACCTTGCTTGCCTCGCCCACCCATCTGGAAGATCTTGCCATAGGCTTTTCTTACACCGAGGGCATCATCCGTTCAGCAAGCGATATCTACGACATCGATATCGTCAAACAACCCCAAGGCTGGGTTATACAACTACACATAGCTTCTGCCTGCTTAAATCAATTAAAACAACGTCGCCGTCAAATGGCGGGCCGCACGGGTTGCGGTCTGTGCGGATTGGAAACCTTAAGCCAGGTACAACGTGAATTAACAGCGCTACCTGCACCACAGGTAAAAACTTCACCTGCTGCTATCTTGCTAGCGGCTGAAGGTTTGCGCGCCAGCCAGCCCCTGCATAAGCAAACTGGTGCTACACACGGAGCAGCATGGGCCACCCAGGATGGCACGATTTCCCATACCCGCGAAGATGTCGGTCGCCACAACGCCCTTGATAAGTTGATCGGCAGCTTATTGCGCCAGAAAACAGTATTAGATTCAGGTTTTTTTGTTATTTCCAGCCGTGCCAGCTTCGAGATGGTACAAAAAACAGTGGCGGCAGGGGTGTCTACCCTAGTCGCGGTATCAGCACCCACCTCATATGCCGTGCGCCTAGCCACAGACCTGAACTTGATGCTGACTGGATTTGTCCGCGGTGAACATTTCACCGTCTATAGCCATCCAGAATTTCTGCTAGACCCAAGGAATTCAGTATGAAAAACATAGCCCATCTGATACGCCAGGCAAATCGCATAGGCGCTTTTTTCGAAGCCATGCCTAACCGCAATGAAGGCATGCAGGACATAGCCGACCACATCCAAAAGTTCTGGGAACCACGCATGCGCACTGCCTTATTGAAGTTTATTGAATGCCACCCTACTGGACGCGTTGACGAAATGCACCTAAGCCAAATCGTTCTAGATGCTGTCATGCAACATAAAACCAGCTTACAACCCCAAGCACACCTGAACTAAGCATTAACATGCAATAAACGCAAAATGCCACCCGAAGGTGGCATTTTCTGTAGGCGTAAACAGTAAGTTACTACTTATTCGCCGCTAGGCTCTTTGACGCGGTATACCAATACTGCGACCTTAGCCAAACTAAGTACCTTATTTGTGACGCTACCCAGTAGCAAGCGCGACAAGCCACTGCGCCCGTGACTACCGATAAAGATCAAGTCGCAACCTTCTTCTTCGGCAGTATGAACCAAGCCATCAGCCACATTAAAGTTAGACACAGCACGAGCAGTGGCTTTAACGCCTGCGGTTTCAGCGCGATCAAGTACGGCCTGCAAGTACTTATTCGCTTGATCACGTGCGGTTTTATCGTAATCTTCGTCGGTAATTGCATAAGCAGCGGCCATGCCATCAAAGCCAACAGTGGCGGCAAATGGTTGCGTTACATAAAGCGCCACGACTTCCGCACCAATTTCACGAGCAAAGCACACACCCTTGTTGGCGGCTTGAGCCGACAGAGCTGAGCCATCTGTAGGTATAAGAATTTTTTTGAACATATTATGTGCTCCTATAGAGACCTGCAATTAAACTGCTTTCAGCTTAACCGGAACTGGTCTAAAAATACAGTGTAACAGTCAGTGAGAATTGATTTGAATCAAACGCCAGTGGCTGACCTGTATAGCTGAGTGCAACGTCCACCCGAGCGACAGAAAGCCAGTATGGGGCCAGGCATTTCGCTAAGTAAGCTTGAAAATTGCTGTACATCTTCTGCGGTAATCCTGCCGCTAACCACAGGTTGGTACGTAACGCGCAAACCGGCTTGCTCTGCTGCTTTGATCACATTCACTGAGCTGGGTTGATCAGGACCTTCTTCGAAGTCAGGACGGTTGATAATGACACTTTTGAAGCCGGCATCGGCTACGGCCTGCATATCAGCAGCCGACAGTTGAGGCGCGACAGCAAAGTTGTCATTAATCAAAGTAACTGGGACGGACATGTAAAGCTCCTTGGGGAATCATAAGCTGAATACTAAAATCATAAAGACAGACTGGCACTGTTGCAAGCGTGATAGCGAGTGATAGCCACACGCTTCACAAAGACAGACCATAAGCAGTTAACCAGCAACCCAGATCAGGGCTACTTAACACCTGGAACTCGGCATAGCGCTGCACACCCAAGCCATCATCGGCCTGAATACTTGCTGCTGGATGGCACATTACCATGTCGCCGTCCTGTGCGTTCTGCAACCAAGAACTCAACAAGGCCGCATAACGCTGACTACCTCCTTCAAAGTCATACACACCCAAAAAATTACGATTGGTAGAGTAACCGTGTTGCCGTGCCAAAGTGGCAAAAGGCCTGGCACCCAAGGCTGCAATAATATATGCCTTGAACTGCTGTGCCCTAGGCGTGTCTTGTAGATTGGCTGGCCAGGTGTATCGCAAATAGGGTTTATGTTCCGTATAGCGTCGGTTTAGTGCTTGTACTAATTCAGTGCGTATTTGCGCAAACTGATGCACATGCTGATGCCCATCGACAAAGGCAGGAGGCTGCCCCATAGCATCCTCATACTGATCCAACTGCTGGTCAATTTGCGTACGTAGTTGCTGCACATCCAGTTGCCTAAACATAGTGCGCCTGATCAAGGATGAGACCGGCATATATAGGCCAGCTTGTCCCATCGATTCAGTAAAATTCAAATGCAAACCACTAGACAACCCCGAGGCCAACAATGCCGACGTACCGCTGCGAAATACAGGGCCACCAACCAAACATGAGGTTGCACTAAGACGGCCTTGCTCTGCAAGGGCTACTATGCCGTCATTAACGGCTTGGTTCATGCCAAAATCATCTGCGCACAGCATTATGCGTTTTTTCTCAACCTGCTTCATGGCAAATTCTGGGGTCATCAATGAACTCTATTATCAAACAGATTGCTTGGTTTGTTGCCGTAGGCTGTGCCGCTGCTGCCACGCACTGGTTAGCTGTGGTGATACTGGTCAGTATTAACAACTTGGCCCCCCTGGGGGCCAACTTCATAGGTTGGCTAGTAGCGTTTTGCGTGTCGTTTACGGGACACTACTTCCTGACCTTCCGACAACACGCTACCTCTGTAGCCAGAGCAGCATTACGTTTTTTTGGTGTGTCAGCACTGGGGTTTGCCGTTAATGAATTGGCCTATGCTTGGTTGCTGCATCACACCACCCTGCCCTATGATTTACTGCTGGCCTTAATATTAATGGCTATCGCGGTCATGACCTTTGTCTTGGGCCGCTACTGGGCTTTCCGCCGTAGCACATGATGCCAAGTCCCGTGGCAATCCTGCCCCCACCCGACGTCTAACCAAATATACTGGCCGGTTTTTTACTTCGCCAAAGATACGCGCAATGTATTCACCCAATACACCCAGCGATATCAAGTTGATGCCCGCAAAAAACAACACTATGGTCACCAAGGTCGCCCAACCTTGTACAGGGTCACCATACAGCAAGTAAGTAATAACAATGTATAAACCATACAGAAAGGACAGCATCGACAGGCTAGTACCCACTAAACTTAGTAAACGCAAAGGCCAGGTGGTAAAGGCCGTTAAGCCATCCAGCGCAAAACGAAATAACTTCAGCGGATTGAAATACGAATTGCCGTGCAAACGTTCCGGAGGAATATAGGGCATGGGTTCCGCTTGAAAACCTACCCAGGCAAATAACCCTTTCATGAAACGGTTGCGCTCGGGAAGTTGTAACAAAGCATCCACTACGATGCGATCCATAAGGCGAAAGTCACCTGCATTTTCAGGCACCTGCAGCCCACCCGAAGTACGCATCAACTTATAAAACAAACGCGTCCCCCAGCGCTTGAAAAGCGACTCATCATCGCGCGAAGCACGCACGGCATAAACCATTTCCACACCCTGCTGCCAGCGAGCAAACATTTTCGCAATCAAGGCGGGGGGATGTTGTAGATCTGCGTCCATGCAAACCACTACCTGCCCCTTGGCGGCCTGTAAGCCAGCGGTTAATGCGGCTTCTTTACCAAAATTGCGTGATAACTGTAAATACACAATTTCTGGATGTTGGCTAGTCCAACTAGCCATGCTAGCCGCTGTGCCATCAGTGCTGCCATCGTCAACCACGATTATTTCATAACGACTAGTTAGCTGCGGTAGCTCTGCCAGCAATAGCGGCAACAAAACGTCCAGATTTTTTTGTTCATTCAGGCCGGGGACTATGCAGGTCAGCGTAGCATTTTCAGGAGTAGTTTCATTCATATTCAAAGAGTGGGGACGATTGACGCTAACGCCGTTTTTTCATAAGATAGATATTAAATATATCTTTACCATGTGTTCGTTGTTTGTAACAAAACTGACAGATACATGCATTTTAACTTTACCCAGGAATACCTGCTATGGCCAGACACGAACTGTGTACTGAAGAAGAAATTGAAACGCTGGTCTATGGGTTTTATGACAAGATCCGGGTAGATGCCTTGTTAGGCCCCATATTCACTACCCACATCAGTGACTGGGATGCCCATTTAACCATTATGGTGCAATTCTGGTCATCGTTGCTATTAGGCGCAGGTACCTTTAATGGCACACCCATGCCTAAACACGTAGCACTACCCGACCTGAAAGCCAGCCTATTCAGGCATTGGCTGCAACTGTTCAATGAAACCACAGACACCTTACCCAATCGCGACTTAGCGGAAAAAGCCAACGAATACGCCCACCGTATCGCACGCAGTCTTTGGTATGGATATCAGCTGAACAACTTCCCCGACCGGCTTCCTTCGGAACTATCTGCATGACCACTACCTCTGCTCGTCCTGACCTAAACGCTTTCCTAAGCCTGGGGTTTCGTCCGTTATATATCGTTGGGGTGCTATCGGCTTTGGTGTCCATAGGCATCTGGATTTTTTACCCCGAATGGATCAATGCGCCGTTCAATGCTTTAGCCTGGCATGCACACGAAATGCTATGGGGTTTTATTATTACTATTGCAGTGGCTTTCCTGCTAACTGCCAGCGCCACATGGACAGGATTCAACCCATTGAAAGGCGGCCCACTGGCTGGCGTATGCCTACTGTGGGTGGTCGCTAGAATAGGCTATCTGGCGGGTGGGGCCACTGCTTTTTGGATCGCTGTCATTGCTGAAACCGCTTTTTTTGGAATTAGTGCAGCCTGCCTACTCAGGGTGATGGTCAAAGGAAAAAGCAAACGCAATTACGGCGTGCCTTGGTTAATTGCTGGTTTAGGCGTGGCCAATCTGCTGTTTTTACAAGCCACGCTAGAAGGCAACTACGTCCTACTTATGCAGCGCTTTGACCTAGGGCTGATCGGCATGGCAGTAGTTGCCCTATTAATAGGCCGACGTGTCATTCCTTTTTTCGCCATGCGTATGGTGCCCGGTTTAGACATTCCCATGCTAGTAGGCAGCGGACACATACAACTGGCCGCCAGCGTAGCAGCGATTGTTTTTGGTTTGCTTAGCCTGAAGCTGCTAATGGCCATAGGGCTGGCTATTGCCGGCATCATTGCCATATGGCAACTGCTGTTATGGAAGCCTATGGCGGTATTGCACAAGCCCATGCTGTGGATACTGTATCTAGGTTATGGCTTAATGGGTATTGGTTTGGTCGTTGCCGCTGCGCACGTAACAGGCTGGGGCTCTGGCGTATTGGCTCGTGCTGCTACCCATGTGCACATTATAGGTATGGGTGGTTTCGCTGTACTTATCATAGGTATGCTGACCCGTACCGCCCTAGGTCACACAGGCCGCCCCTTAGCCTTGGACACCAGCATGCTGGCAAGTTACTGGTTAATGATAGCGTCGGTAGTACTACGACTAGCAGCATTATGGCCTTCCCCCTACATGCTATGGTTGCAACAGGCTGCAGCCTTAGCCTGGATGGCATGTATGTTCCTGTACCTATGGCGTTTTACACCCATTTTGATACGGCCACGCGGCTAACCGGGAACCACTATGCGCCTAACCACCATGACCGACTATGCCATGCGCTTACTAATGTACGTAGGGGAACGCCCCGAGCGCCTGTGCACTATCTCTGAGGTTGCCCTGGCCTATGGCATCTCGGAACCGCACCTGATGAAAATTACCCACAAGCTGGCGCAACACGGGTGGCTTACCACCGTCAGGGGCAAAAATGGCGGTATGCGGCTAGGCCGCCCGCCATCAGAAATAAACTTGGGCGCCGTCGTGCGTGACACAGAAAACGACCTGAACTTGGTCGAATGCATGAGCGGCAACAACACATGCACGCTTAGCGGTCAGTGCGGGCTAACCGGCATACTAAAGGGGGCATTAACACAATTTATGGCACATCTAGATCGCTATACCTTAGCCGACATCATTGCAACGCCCCCGCCCCTGAATGGGCTGCCTGACAGCAGCCACCCACTAACGCGGATCACCGCTGTTCATGAAGCCTAGGGCGGCTACGCCCTGGCTTCTTTTGTCACTTAGATGCGGTCGCAACGTACGGTGATTTCATGCTGGCGTAAGGCCTGCATTACCGCATCATCCACTTCCCCTTCAACATCGGACATCACATAACCGATTTGACCCAGTGTTTGCAACTGCTGGCTGACAATGTTCAGGCCATGTTCGGCCATGATGCTGCTTAGCGAGCCCAACGCACCGGGCACATTACGATGCACATGCAAGATACGAGCCGCACCCGCCATTTCACGGTAGGACACTTCAGGGAAATTAACGGATCCCTTAGTGCTACCATTTTGCAGAAAACTGACCAGTTTTTCTGCCACTTCACGACCAATGTTTTCCTGTGATTCTTGGGTGCTACCGCCAATATGCGGGGTCAACAAGACATTGCTCATGCCGCGCAGGGGGCTATCCAGAGCTTCGTCAACGCTTTTGGGTTCTGTAGGGAAAACATCAATGGCCGCTCCCCCTAAATGACCAGACACTAAAGCTTCGTGTAGCGCATCGATATCTACCACTGAGCCACGCGCGGCGTTAATCAGGATGGCACCTGGTTTCATGGCCGCAATGGCTTTGGCATCCATGATATTGGCCGTACCCCGACCACCAGGCACGTGTAAAGTGACCACATCGGCTAACTGCAAGAATTGATTAAACGATGGTACCGCCCGCGCATTACCCAAGGGCAGCTTGGCTTCTATGTCGTAAAAAATAACGCGCATGCCAGCCGCTTCCGCCAAGGTACCTACCTGTGAGCCTATATTGCCGTACCCTATGATGCCCAAGGTTTTACCACGAGCCTCGAAGGCGCCTTCGGCAGACTTGTCCCAAAAGCCCTGATGCACACGTGCATTTTTTTCAGGAATGCGACGTAATAATAAAATCGCTTCACCCAGTACCAATTCAGCCACAGAACGGGTGTTGGAAAAAGGCGCATTAAATACTGGCACGCCACGCATCAGTGCGCCATCTAGGTCAACCTGATTGGTCCCTATGCAAAAGCACCCCACGGCCCGCAAGTCATTGGCACTGGCCAATGCTGCCGCATCCATCTGGGTACGGGAACGTATACCTACCAGTTGAGCGCCTTGCATAGCATCATGCAAATCCTGGCCTGACAAGGCCGAGGCATGCTCGATAACATCCGTGAAACCTGCTGCGACAAAGACCTCTTTGGCGCTGGGGTGTATATTTTCAAACAACACAATACGAGTCATTAAACGTTCCAAGCTAGACAACAAAAGACTATTGTGACGCATTCCACAAGTAAATCCAGTTACTCCCCTGTTATTACAAGGGATAATAGGTTAATTGAAATTTTTTGATGGGTAGTTGAGCATGACAGTTTTTCTGGAAAACTTGATACAAGAGCTTGGTGCGGATATCGTACAAACGCAGGCGACAGACATTGCCCCCTGGTTAACAGATTGGCGGGGTATATACACCGGGCAGGCCCAGGCTGTAGTTCGCCCTATCAACACCGAACAAGTCGCCAACTGTTTGCGGTTATGTAACGAACACCGTATCCCCGTAGTAACTCGTGGCGGCAATACCGGTCTGTGTGGCGGCGCTACGCCTGACAACAACCCAAATAATATTATTCTGTGCCTAGACCGCATGAATACCCTGCGCTCCATAGACCTGATCGCGAATACCTTAGTGGCTGACGCTGGTTGTATCCTAGGCAACCTACGCCGCAGCGCCCATGAGGCAGGCAGACTGCTGCCGCTAAGCCTAGCTGCCGAAGACTCCTCGCATATAGGCGGCAACTTGGCCACCAACGCTGGTGGCGTCAATGTCGTCAGGTACGGCATGGCACGTGAACTGGTACTGGGCATAGAAGCCGTACTACCCACAGGTGAAATTTTTCACGGTCTGCACCCTTTACGCAAAGACAACACCGGCTACGACCTAAAGCAACTGCTAATTGGTTCAGAAGGCACATTAGGCGTCATTACAGGTGTTACCTTGCGCCTGCATGCGCGCACCGATGTACGTAGTGTGGTTCTGGTCGCCGTCGAATCAGCCCAACAGTCCCTAGAGCTATTTAGCCTGCTGTTCAGCTTGTGCGGCCCGCGTTTGCAAGCCTTTGAATACTTCACCAGCGACTGTCTGGACTTGGTATTACGCCACACCGAAGGTCTGCACGCTCCGTTTAATGAGGCTCACCCAGCCTACGTTCTAGTTGAGCTGGCCGATACCTCTGATGCCGACGCGTTGAATCAACTACTAGAAACCGCCATAGGTGCGGCGCTGGAACAAGACCTATGCCAGGATGCGGTGGTATCCACGTCATTGGCACAGCTGGAATCCTTGTGGCGCTTACGCGAAGAAATATCAGAAGCCCAACGTGCCGATGGTGCCCACTTGAAACATGATATTTCATTGCCTATTGCCAGCATACCGGCCTTTCTGGAAACCGCACAACAGCGTATGGACAGCGTCAGCCCAGGTTGCCGTCCCTTCGTGTTCGGCCATTTCGGCGATGGCAACTTACACTACAACATCTCGCGCCCTGCCGGGGCTGATACCCAATGGGCCCACAACAACGAAACAAAAATTAGCCAAGCCGTCTTTGACGAGGTCATGGCGTATAACGGTAGCATTAGCGCCGAACACGGTATAGGTCAATTAAAACGCGATGCATTCTTGCAATATAAAGACCCCATTCAGCTTCGCCTGATGCGTGACATTAAGCGGGTATTCGATCCCAACAACATCATGAACCCTGGCAAACTGCTTTAACAACAGGCGACTATTTTGCGCGCATGCCCCCTTACCTATAGGCTTAAAGACACCGCTATGCAACAACGACAACTCGCCGGATCCAGCGTATCAGCCATAGGGCTAGGCTGCATGAACCTTAACCACGGATATGGCACATCGCCATCACCAGACCAAGGCCGTGCACTGCTACTAAAAGCGCTGGACCTGGGCGTTACCCTGTTTGATACCGCAGCGTTATATGGTTATGGCGCCAACGAGACCCTGGTGGGCGATACTTTATCGCCCTATCGCAGCCAGTTCATGCTAACCAGCAAATGTGGCCTAATTCACGAAAACGGTAAACGCACCATAGATGGGCGTCCCGAATCCATACGACGTACCTGCGAAAACAGCCTGAAGCGTTTGCGCACCGATGTCATCGACCTGTACTACCTACACCGCTGGGACAAAAAAGTCCCTATCGAAGACAGCGTGGGTGCCTTAGCCGATCTGGTCACCCAAGGGAAAATACGTCATATCGGCTTATCTGAGGTATCGGCCAGCACGCTACACAAGGCACATGCGGTTCATCCTATAGCCGCCCTACAAACGGAATACTCCTTGTGGACACGTAACCCTGAAATTGCAGTGTTGAACGCCTGCAAGGAATTAGGCACTACCTTTGTGGCGTTTAGCCCACTAGGGCGTGGCTACCTGGCCGACACCCTGCACGACATAGGGAACTTGGAAAGCAATGATATGCGCCGCGCAATACCGCGCTTTTCATCCCAGATCTACCCCGCCAACCTGCATCTATTAACCGGCTATCGCCAAATCGCTGCTGAAGTCGGGTGCACCCCTGCCCAACTGGCCTTGGCTTGGTTACTAAACAAAAATGACAGTCTCATTCCTATACCTGGCACCACTAAGCAAAGCCACTTAAGCGATAACATGGCTGCAATGTCCCTATCGCTTAGCCCTGACATCATGCAACGACTAGACGCCTTAATCAATCAAGATACGGTCACTGGTGGACGCTATAGCGTTACCTCGCAAGCCGAAGTGGATACCGAACAATTCTAGGAGCCTCCATGTTACTGCGACACACGCTAGGCCTATTCGCTGTGGCAAGCGCCGCCTGGGGTCTTATGGCACCTGTGCAGGCCAACACCTTGAAAATTGGCATGATACTGCCCATGTCGGGTCCCTTTGCCGCCTACGGGACTCAAATTCAAAATGGTGCCAAGTTATACCTTAGTCAGCATGGCGATACCGTCGCAGGGAAAAAAATTGAACTCATCATCAAAGATGATACTGGCGTTGCGCCAGAGGTCAGCAAGCGCCAAGCACAAGAACTGCTAATCAAAGACAACGTCGATATCTTGGCAGGCTTTGGTTTAACGCCCTCGGCCTTTGCAGTGGCACCCTTATCGGTGCAAGCAAAAAAACCCATGGTAGTAATGAATGCAGCCACATCTTCGGTGACAAGCAAATCCCCTTATATTGTGCGCACATCCTTTACACTACCTCAGACGACAGCGCCTATCGCTAGCTGGGCCATCAAAAATGGTATCAACACTGTCTATACCGTAGTCGCCGACTACGGCCCTGGTCATGATGCCGAGGCTCAGTTCAAGAAAACATTTAGCGCGGCTGGCGGTCACGTCATAGGCGAGCTACGCACCCCGGTCAAAAATCCTGATTTCGCTCCCTACTTACAAAAAATCAAAGACAGCAAGCCTGACGCCATTTTCATGTTTGTGCCAGCCGGTGAGCAAGGCGTCGCTTTTCTTAAAGGCTTTAAAGAACGCGGTCTGGCAGAAGCGGGCATACAACTGATTGCCACGGGCGACCTGACTGACGAGGACGTGCTGGATGCTATGGGCGATGCTGCCCTGGGAGTGACGACATCGTTTCATTACTCAGAAGCCCATGACTCCCCTGAAAACCTGGCCTATACCCAAGCGTATGCCGCTGCTTACCCAAAAAACAGGCCTAACTTCATGTCGGTATCCGGCTACGATGGCATGCACCTGATTATGGAAACTTTGAAAAAAACCCAAGGTGACGCTAGCGCTGATGCCTTTATTGCAGCCGCCAAAGGCAGCAGTTGGATCAGCCCACGCGGACGCATCACTATAGATCCAGAAACCCGCGACATCATACAAACGGTGTATATCCGCAAGGTGGAAAACATCAACGGAAAACTGCAGAACGTCGAGTTTGATCACATTGCCGACGTCAAGGATCCTGGCAAGCAGTAATGACCATTATTTTCGATGGCATCGCTTCGGGCATGTTGCTGTTTCTTATCAGCGTAGGCCTGTCTGTCACCTTGGGCTTGATGAACTTTGTGAACCTGGCACATGGCGCGCTTGCCATGCTGGGCGGTTATATCTCTGTTGTATTGCTTAACCGCTGGGGCGTACCGTTCTTGGCCACCCTGCCTATTGTGATCATTGTGTCCGCTTTGTTGGGCTTGCTTTTAGAGCGCAGTCTGTACCGACGTTTATACCGTGCTAGCCCTTTGGATCAGATCCTGCTTTCTGTAGGTCTGGTCTTTATGGCCATAGCCGCTGCCCACTACGCCTTTGGTGCCCAGCAACAGCCTTTGCAACTCCCCTTATTTCTACAAGGCCAAATCAATTGGCCTGGACTGGATATGGGGATATACCGCCTGTTTCTTATCGTGTTAGGCCTGCTTATTGCCATACTACTGCAATGGACGGTTGTACATACGCGGTTTGGTGGTCAATTACGAGCAGCTGTCGATAAGCAAAGTACAGCCCGTGGCATGGGTATCAATGTAGACCGCATATTTAGTCTGACCTTTGCCCTGGGCTCTGCGCTGGCTGGCCTGGGTGGCGCCTTAGGGGTAGAGCTGCTTGGCTTGGACCCCGAGTTCCCGATGAAATACTTGATCTATTTCCTGATCGTAGTCGTGGTCGGTGGTAGCGGCAGTATCATGGGATCGCTAGTTGCAGCCGTTTTTTTGGGTGTTGCCGATGTGGCCGGAAAATACTATATGCCCCAGGTGGGGTCCTTTGTTATTTATGCCGTCATGATAGGCACATTGATCCTGCGTCCCCAAGGTTTGTTCGGGCGTAACCCGGCCCGTTAACCTCATGCACAAAATACCAATACCCACGCCACCAGCCCCACTAATGGCCGCCTGCCGTTATGACCCGCTGCCTATGCGCCACGGCGCGCGCTGGCGCACGATGGAGTGGGCCTTCTGGTTGCTACCTATACTGGCTTGGTATGTCTTCCCAGATAACTTATTTCTGCTTAGCCACATTGCCATTCTGGCACTGTTTGCTTTGTCATTGGATTTGATACTGGGCTATGCAGGCATAGTGTCTTTAGGACATGCCGCTTTTTTTGGCATAGGTGCGTATACCGCAGGTTTACTAGCTACCCACGGCATAGGCGATCCCATTACTGGCTTGTTGGCTGCCGCCATCACCGCGTCCTTATTGGGCTGGATAAGCAGTTTTTTACTGCTACGAGGCTCGGACTTGAGCCGTTTAATGGTCACCCTTGGCATATCGTTAATGCTGCTTGAGCTGGCCAACAAGCTAACCCGTTATACCGGTGGCGTCGATGGTTTATCCGGCATCCAGATGCAGGCTGTCTTAGGGATATTCCACTTCGACATGCACGGGCGCACAGGCTATATCTATAGCGTCGTCATACTACTCCTACTATTTTGGCTGGCTAGGCGTTTAGTCCATTCTCCATTGGGCCTAAGCCTGCGCGGTATGCAACAAAACCACTTACGCGTATCGGCACTGGGGGTACCCATCAAGCGCCGCCTAATCTTGATCTACACCATAGGTGCTGCCTATGCCGGAGTAGCGGGGGCCTTGTTAACCCAAACCACCCAGTTCGTCGCCGTAGACGTATTCAGTTTCCAACGCTCGGCTGAATTACTACTAATCCTGGTGCTAGGCGGCACAGGTAGTCTGTATGGCGCGCTACTAGGCAGTATCGCTTTCGTGATGGCCCAAACCCTGTTATCTGACATTAATCCGCAGTACTGGAAGTTCTGGCTGGGCTTGGTGCTGGTTATCGTCGTGTTGTTTGCACGTGGCGGTATTATGGGCGGTCTAAATAGGCTATGTTCAGTTTTCAAGGGTTCAGCTGCCACCCCTGTACGCAGTAAAGGTCCGCTATGAGCTACGCATTACAAACTCATAATTTAGTCAAGAAATTTGGCGGATTATTAGTCATTAATAATATCAGTCTGAATATCGCCTCTGGTGCCCGCCACGCCCTGATAGGCCCTAACGGCGCAGGCAAAACCACCTTGATCAACCTGTTGACCGGTGTTCTGGCACCCACCACAGGCAGCGTATTATTGAACGGCCAGGATATTACCGCTATGGCCCAGTACCAGCGTTGCAAATACGGCCTGGCGCGTACGTTTCAAATCAATCAACTGTTCCCCGATTTAACCATCCTGGAGTCCGTTACCTTGGCTGTCTGTGAACGCCTAGGTTTGGGCGCCAAATGGTGGCGACCTGTAGGTGCCTATACGGCAGCCACTGACGAAGCCGCCCAACTGTTAGACAGCTTGAAACTACTGGATGTGGCCTACAGCAAAACCCACTCCCTGGCGTATGGGCGCCAGCGCCTAGTGGAAATTGCACTGGCCCTTGCATCCCAACCAAAAGTACTGTTATTGGACGAACCTACCGCAGGTGTTCCCAGTAATGAAAGCCGCGAGCTGTTTGACACCATAGCCCGCCTGCCTGAAGACATCACTATTTTGCTAATAGAACACGATATGAATTTGGTCTTCCGTTTCGCCCAACGCATCTCGGTGCTGGTCAACGGTGCTCTCTTGGTTGAAGACACGCCAGATGCCATTGCCAACAACCAACGCGTCAAAGACATTTATCTGGGCGAAGCCACTCATGACTGAATTACTACGCCTGGACGACGTATGGGCCGGCTACGGCGATGCCACAGTATTGGAAGGGATATCCTTTACATTAGCGCATGACGACAGCCTAGCGCTGCTGGGGCGCAATGGCATGGGCAAAACCACTCTACTCGCCACCTTAATGGGTGCTACCCAACAAACCCAAGGTCGTATACAGTTTCAAGGTAAGGACCTTGCTCACGTTCCCAGCCACAAACGAGCCCATGCAGGCCTAGGCTGGGTCCCTCAGGAGCGTGATGTTTTCCCATCGCTGACGCTAGAGGAAAACCTAACCGTCACCGCCAGACCTGGTCACTGGACACTAGAGCGCGTGTATACCACCTTCCCACGCTTGCGCGAACGTCGCCGCAGTATGGGTAACCAACTTTCCGGGGGCGAACAACAAATGCTGGCGATGGGCCGCGCGTTAATGTTGAATCCCCACTTATTACTGCTAGATGAACCCCTAGAGGGCTTAGCACCCCTGATTGCCCAGGAGCTGCTGCACACCATACACAGCTTAGTGCAGGAAGGCAGCATGACGTTTATTCTGGTTGAACAACATGCCCAGCAGATACTGCCCATGACACGTCAAGCGATGATCCTGGAACGCGGGCAGATTGCGTACCAAGGAACCAGCCAAGAACTAGCAAATGATCAAGCATTGCTAGATAAATGGCTGGGGGTGGTGGGCTCTAAGGAATAAATACCCTTAGACGTTAAACAAGAAGTTCAGCACGTCGCCGTCTTTTACAACGTACTCTTTACCTTCGGCGCGTTGCTTGCCGGCTTCTTTAGCGCCCTGCTCGCCTTTATAGGCAATGAAGTCTTCAAACGCGATGGTTTGAGCACGAATAAAGCCACGTTCGAAATCAGTGTGTATGACACCAGCCGCTTGAGGTGCCAAGTCGCCTACTTTGATGGTCCAAGCACGTACTTCTTTCACACCAGCGGTGAAGTAGGTTTGTAGCCCTAGCAATTCATAGCCGGCACGAATAACACGGTTCAAACCGGGTTCTTCCATACCAATATCGGCCAAGAAAACCTCTTTATCCTCGTCATCCAGGTCAGCGATATCGGCTTCAACCGCAGCACATACTGCTACGCAAGGGGCATTTTCTTGCTTGGCGTAATTTTGTACCGTTTCCAGCATGGGGTTGTCGGTAAAGCCGTCCTCCTTGACGTTAGCGACATACATGGCTGGTTTAGCTGTAATAAAGCAATAAGTTTTGATCAGGGCAAGTTCGTCTTCGTCCAGATCCAGCGAGCGTATTGGGCGTGCCTGATCCAGTAATGGTATTAGCTTTTCAAGCACGGCAACAATCTTGATGGCTTCTTTATCACCTGAACGGGCCAACTTCTGATTACGGTGCAAGGCTTTTTCAGCAGAACCCAAATCCGCTAGGGCCAATTCAGTGTTGATAACTTCGATATCAGAAATGGGATCTATTTTGCCCGCAACGTGCACCACGTTTTCATCAATGAAGCAACGTACTACGTGAACGATAGCATCAGTTTCACGGATGTTAGCCAAAAACTGGTTACCTAGGCCTTCACCCTTAGAGGCACCGGCGACCAAGCCCGCAATGTCTACAAACTCGACCACCGCAGGCAATACACGCTGAGGCTGGACGATCTCGGCCAAAGCATCCAGACGAGGGTCAGGTACTTCGACCACGCCCACGTTGGGCTCTATGGTGCAGAAGGGATAGTTCTCGGCGGCAATACCGGCCTTGGTCAAGGCGTTAAAAAGAGTTGATTTGCCGACGTTGGGTAAACCAACAATGCCACATTGCAAAGCCATGATTGTCCTGATAATAAAAAAATTAAAAAGTATTGTAGGCTGGAATGTGCTCCGGACCTACCCCAACCGCGTGTGATATTAGCTGACTATGCCTGGATTCAAACGCAATATCATCCATACAACCAACAAAGGGCCACCATTAAAGATGGCATGCAATAGCACCGCAGCCCCGATACCACGCCGTACACGTAACCAACCCAGCACCAAACCGGTCAACCATTGCGGCAACACTAATAACGGCATCAACCACCAAGCCATTTGGTGCAAATTGAAGTTTACTAAGTGCACCCCTGCAAATGCCAATGATGCCCCATGAAACACCCAAGGAAATAGGCGCCGGTAATTCAATAACATACGCCAGGTTTTTCCTTGCCGCTGTACCAAGGGACGGCTAGCTTTTGGACGCCAACACATTAACAACACGGCCAATAGCAATAATCCAGTAGACCACCCTGGCCCGTTCAGCATCACGACTATCCCGGCTGGCAATAACCACAATACATGTGCTAAGCGACGCAAACTATAACGAAAGACCAGCTCTTCAACCAGAGGTGCCCATAGCAAGGCCATCATCCAGGGAATCGCTGATAAGTTTAATCGGTGCTGCGCACCACCGGCCCCAGCTGCCATGACAGCAATAGGCCCCAGGAACACTAGATTTAGCGCCCATAGGAAGCCAGCCCACTGCAACAACCGCGTAATGGATACGCCGGGTAGCCAATCAACGCTAACACTTGACCCAGCACGCCGACCAGGCGTACGTGGGCCTAGCGTAGGCCGCTTTAGAAAACCAACAAAATCGGTCAGCTCACTACGAAAACGCGTTGTATTTATATGGGTTTTAGCCACTATTACCACCATGTAACTGGCTAATTGCCTGGTCAAACTTGCCATCCAGCAAGGCTGGGGTAATGGCACGACAACGGTCTATAACCGCTTCGATGTCTTTCAGTTCGTCGCGTCGTGGTTGATTCAAGACAAAAGCGGCCACGTCTTGCTGCAGACCCAAGGTCCTAGGGTGGCCTATGCCCAAACGCAAACGCCAAAAGGCGGGACTGGAAAAGGCGCTTTGAATATCACGCAAACCATTATGCCCTGCGTGGCCACCGCCTTGTTTCAGCTTGGCTTGGCCTGGTAGCAAATCTAATTCGTCGTGTAGCACCAGGACTTGTTCGGGAACTAGCTTATAAAACCGCATGAGTGCGCCAGCAGCTTGCCCTGAGCGATTCATATAGGTGGTCGGCTTGGCCAGAATAATCGCCTCGCCTTGATGGCGCCCTTTAGCTACCCAGGCAGAAAAGGGTTTTTCTAGTGTGAAGCTGGTGTTGAAGTCGTCAGCAAGATGATCGGCCAGCCAGAAACCGGCATTGTGACGTGTGGTTTCATACTGCAGGCCTGGATTACCCAAACCTATAATCAGACGTATCGGTGTGGTCATGCAAACTTCCATCGGATAAAGCGAAACCCCTGCCAGCATACGCTGAAACAGGGGTTTGCCCGGCTACATTGTGGTTGGGCAGCTGTAGAAGCCACCCAGTCCAAAAGATAGTGCCTGGATTTACTCGGCTGCTGCCTCGTCGCCTGCTGCCTCGTCGCTACCGGCAACAGTAGCACCGCCCAGCGACAGCGCAGCTGCCAGGACAGGGTTAGCCTCTATGCCAGCGTAAACCACGCCCTTAGGCATAGTTACGTCTTGCAAGTGTACGTTGGCGTTAGCAACCATTTGGCCCAGGTCAACTTCAATACCTTGTGGCAAGTTGGCTGGCAAGCAAGTGATTTCCAGATCTGTTTGAACGTGGCTAATCACCTGACGGCTTAGTTTAACTGCTGGCGACTCGTCACCGTTCAAGAAGTGCAAAGGCACTTTGGTCGTAATGGCTTGTGAAGCCAATACGCGCTGGAAGTCAACGTGCAGAACTTGCTGCTTGTACGGGTGCCACTGCACTGCACGCAACAGAACCTGCTGTGATGTTCCTTCGAGTTCCATCGTCAGGATAGAGGCGTGAAACGCTTCTTTACGCAGAGCGTGATAGATCTGGTTGTGGTCGAGTTCGACGGTAACGGGCACGTCTGTACCACCATAAACAATGGCGGGAACGCGACCAGCGTGACGCAGGCGGCGGCTCGCACTCGTACCCTGAACGCTACGCGAAGTGGCTGTGAATTTCATGGATAACTCCGATAACTACGGGCTGATATCAACCCAATTGGAAAATGCAGTCTATGCTGCAACGACGTTGTCTGCCGCGACCAGCAGACAACGAGATAAAAATTTAATCAGCGAATAAGGAACTAACCGACTCGGCGTTCGATATACGCAATATGGTTTCACCCAACAGCGAAGCACACGACAACTGGCGAATTTTGGAACAGCCACGTGCCGCTTCAGACAGCGGTATGGTGTCAGTAACCACCAATTCATCCAATTCGGATTCAGTAATCCGTTGCACGGCATCACCGGACAAAACCGGGTGAGTACAGTAAGCGTACACCGTGACCGCGCCGCGTTCTTTAAGGGCCTGAGCCGCTTTACATAAAGTACCAGCGGTATCCACCATGTCGTCCATGATGATGCAGGTGCGTCCATCGACTTCGCCGATGATGTTCATAACTTCAGACACGTTCGCACGTGGGCGACGTTTATCGATGATCGCCAGGTCAGCTTCCAGCTGCTTGGCCAGTGCCCTTGCACGCACAACGCCACCAATGTCGGGCGACACAACCACCAAATCCTGATAGTTATGACGCCAGATATCACCTAGCAAGATAGGGCCAGCGTAGATGTTATCGACGGCAATATCGAAAAAGCCTTGGATTTGGTCCGCATGCAGGTCCATAGTCAACACACGGTCAACCCCAACCACTTGCAGCATATTGGCTACAACTTTGGCGGAAATGGAAACCCGTGCGGAACGTGGACGGCGGTCTTGACGAGCGTAACCGAAATAAGGAATAGCAGCGGTAATTTTGCCAGCAGAAGCGCGACGCAAGGCATCAACCATCACCATGATTTCCATTAGGTTGTCATTGGTGGGTGCGCAGGTGGGCTGCAAGACAAATACATCACGACCGCGTACGTTTTCGTTGATCTCGACCATGACTTCGCCATCGGAGAAACGGCCTACTGTCATTTTACCTAACGACATGTCAAGGTGATTTGCCACATCGACTGCCAATCTTGTATTGGCAGTGCCGGTAAAAATCATGAATCTGTCATGTGCCATGATGATGGATAGAGACTTTGATAGTGTTAAACAACAAAGCTGTTGACCAGCACCCTAGATAGGGCCGACTCAACAGCTTAACGTTAACTGTGCGCCTATAAGAGGCAAGAAAAAGTGGCTGGGGAAGAAGGATTCGAACCTTCGCATGCTGGAATCAAAATCCAGTGCCTTAACCAGCTTGGCCATTCCCCAATTCAACTGCGTATCCAGTGTAGCAACGGATGTTCAAATAAGCCTGGGCAAACCCAAGTTTTTTTAACTTTCGTCGCGCTGCCGCTTTCGCGAAGCGCTATTTTACCAAAAATTTGCTGTTCGTAAACCGTAGCTTGTTGAACCGTTGCAAATTCAGCAAAAAAACATGATCCTGAACCTGTCATTCTGACATATAACCCTTGACTTTGCAACCATGTCGCGGCTGACTGTATCTTGGGATATTTTGCAAGAACCACTGGCTCTAGGTCGTTATGACCAAATAACTGAGTGTAATTACCCCAGTTATTGGCTGAACTATTTGTTTGCCAATCAGTAAAGACCGACATTTTGACGCAAGGCGAGTCTCTTGTCAAATCGGGATCAGAAAAAACGCCTACAGTGGGGACAGACTGCGCAGGCTGAATGACCAAATAAGCACGCTCAGGCAAAGTCAGCGGGCTAAATTTGTCGCCTATTCCTTGGGCAAATGCAGGCTCACCATAAATAAAAATAGGCACATCAGCCCCTAGGCTAGCACCTATGCGCATAAGCTGAGCGCGGTCTAAACCGGTTTGCCACAAGCGATTCAACGCAATCAACGTGCTGGCGGCATTACTAGAACCACCACCCATGCCCCCCCCCGAGGGAATCTGCTTGCGGTAATTAATTTGTGCTCCATGATGCGTACCAGTCGCCTGCTGCAAGGCCAATGCAGCCTTGACTACCAGATCGTCCTGCTCAGCCAGATCTTGAAGCCCGCCTTCTCGGCGTATTAGGCCATCTGGGCGCAGATCAAAATCCAAGTAATCGTACAGACCAACAAAACGAAAGGCGGTTTCCAGCAGATGGTAGCCATCCGGACGTCGTCCTACGACATGCAAAAATAGATTGATCTTGGCGGGTGCCGGAACATCGTATAAAGCCATAGTGTGCTGTGATTCAATTAATGACTATTCACGACTAAGCGCACACTAATATCGCTAAGCGCATCGTTGCGATTCAGTTGCAACAAGGCAGGACCAAGCTCATCGTAGCGCGACAAGCGCACTCTCCAACCGCTCTGAACAAAAGACAGTACTCGGCCCTGGTCATCCAGTTGCTGATCCACTGCGCCGGCACCAGCACGACCCTGCAGCCAGTCGCGCAAACCGGACACTGGGATGGGGCTACCCAGCGCCAATTCCACCAAAGCGTCAGGATCTGATGCGACTTGCTGGGAACCATTGCTACGGGTCAGTACGGCGCTATTGGCCATCACCAGCACCCGCGCCAGCGTGCTACCCAAGGGATTCGCCAAGTCCAGTTTTAGCTGCTGGCCCGTATCTTGCCAGGCAAAACCACCCTGCACGGCATCTTGTTTGCCATTCGCGTGTTGAACACTAAGCGCAAAGCGCCCTACACGCTCGAAGAGCTTATCCGATGACAAAGGTGCCATTTTTTGCGGTGTTGCACACGCCACCAGCATCACACACATGCTGACTATCAGCCATCTACCCACAGCCCGCATCATTGCAAGGTGACTCCCAGACGTTTAAGCGTGTTCAGCAAAGGCTCGCTGTCAGGGTCACGTTCCAAAGCTTTACGCCATAAGGCTCTGGCATCGTCCTGTTGGTCATTGACCCATAGGACCTCGCCCAAATGGGCCGCCACATCGGCCTCCGGCAATTGAGCATAAGAGCGCTGCAGATATTCCAAAGCCGCCTGGAGATCGCCGGTACGATAAAAGTACCAGCCCACACTATCCAGAATATAAGGATTCGATGGTTCCAGGTCCAAGGCCCGCTCCAACAAGTCTTGAGCCTCACCCAGATTTCGATTTTGATCCGCAAAGGTATAACCCAACGAGTTATACGCATTGGCATTGTCTGGCGCCAAACTAATCACTTGACGCATCAGGGTTTCAAAATCCACATAGTTGCTTTGGCGTTCGTACAACATAGCCAGGTCATATTTAATTTCTGCAGAATCAGGAATTTCGCGATCGGCCTTAATTAAGATATCGACGGCCTCGTCGGTACGACCCGCATCACGATAAATAGACGCCAAGGTTAATGCTGCCACTGACTGATCGTGAACGTTATCTGTTGTTGCCGCTTCTATGGTGGCTCTCGCTACCGCTAAATTACCCTGTCGGCCCTGCAGCACTGCCTTATGAATTTGAGCCTGAAAACGTACAGCGGGATCGTCAATAAGGTCCAATTGCGCAATCGCCTCGTCTAGCTGCCCCTGCTTTACCGCGATTTGCACCAGCAATAACCGAGCATCTGACGCATTCGACTGCGCATTGCTGGCATCAGCGTGCAAGGACTGGCGACGTTGCGTTTCCACATTGATATATTCATTCAATAAGGCTCGAGCACGCTCGTAGCGTTCGGCTTTCGCGTTGATCTCTGCCTCGGTGTAGAGCAGGTCGAAATCCTCTGGTGCTTGACGGCGCAACTCATCGACTAAGGATAAGGCGGCGTCAAACTCGTGGCGATTCAATAAGCGATCCGCCAGCATCAGCTGTAACTTGCGACTGTCTGGGTACTTTTTAATATAGGCTCGTGTATCGGCAATCGCCGCCTGTGGATCTACCTTCAAGCCGTATTCCAAGACGCGCTGTGCTGCCATTTCAGAACCTGGATCCTGTTGCAAGGCCAGTTTGGCCTCACGCAGTGCGCGGTTCGCATCCAACGCTTCCCAGGCGGCATCTGCCAATGCCAAGTGCGCTACTGGAATATTGCGTACCGACTCGTGCAGCGCTTGGTCCAGTATTTCGAAGGCGACCCGCTTATCTGCCATTTTGCTGACAATGGAAGCGGCTTGCAGTATGGCTTGTTTTTTATCGTCGGCCTTTTCTATGCGCGACCATAAGGCTGCGGCCATGCCGTTGGTTTGACCATTCGAGGCAGCCAACGCCAAAGAGGCTGCCACAGCCTCTGGGTCTTCTGGTGACAACATGGCCCACAAGCGGGCTGCACGATAGGCACGCGCCATGTCCCGGTCAGCGACCGAGAACTGAAATGCGCGTTTCGCCAAACGCGAATCCGAGGTTTCGGTGGCCAAATCCAACAAGGTCTGGCTGGCTGCGTCATAGCTCCCCCGATGAGCGGCAATTTCCGATGCCAATACCCGATAAAGGATATCGGCAGTAAGATTGACCACAGGCAGCTCGCCTGGGCGTAAACGTATTTGTTCGACCTGGGTCGCTGGTTTAACGACAGCAGCGGCGTGTGCGGGCACAACCCCGTACACCAGCAACAAAGGCGCAACAAACAAAGACAATAAAGGAATTGAACGTTTCATTCACGGGAACCATCGCCGCTGCGCCTGGAGTAAAGCGTCAGATGGCAAAATTACATAGTCGGATTATGATCTTATCACCCCCTTATGCCTGAACTACCAGAAGTCGAAACTACACGTCGCGGAATTGCGACGCTTATGCCGGGCAGGCAGCTGCAACAATTCGTGGTTTACGAACACCGTATGCGCTGGCCTGTGCCCGAAGATCTGCCCCTGATCATTAGCGGGCACACCGTACTTAGCTGTGGCAGACGTGGAAAATACCTACTAATTAATTTCACCCACGGCACTCAAATTGTGCATCTAGGCATGTCGGGCTCGCTACGGCGTGTTCCTTTTGACGAACCCATGCGCAAGCACGATCATGCTGAGTGGATCTTTGCTGAGTCCAGGTTTCTGTTGCATGACCCACGTCGCTTTGGCGCCATACTTTGGCATGACGCTGCTCAAGGCCCTGTCACCGATCATCCCTTATTAGCCAAATTAGGTATCGAACCCTTTAATAAGCAGTTGACTCCAGCATGGTTTCACCAGCAACTACAGGGTCGCAAACAAGCCATTAAGCAGGTGTTATTGGCAGGAACAGTAGTTGTTGGAGTGGGTAATATTTATGCGTCAGAAGCCTTATTTCGAGCGCGCATCAACCCTCAAACTGCCGCAGGTGGGCTTTCTTTAGCGCGTTGTACACGACTGCTAGATGCCATACAACGCACCCTGACCGATGCCTTGAACTCAGGCGGTAGCACATTGCGTGACTACACCAATGCAACAGGGGAGCCTGGTGCCTATTTTGAACTGCATGCTGCTGTCTATGAAAAAGCAGGCAAGCCCTGCACCAATTGCACCACGCCCATACGCCGCATTGTGCAGGGGCAAAGGGCCACATATTACTGCCCTAAATGCCAGCGTCACTAGAGTAGATTTATAGTACTTTGCCTGGATTCATTAGCCCCAAAGGATCCAGCGTCTGTTTAATTTGGCGCATCAAGGCAAGCTCAACCGGGTCTTTATAGCGTGGTAACAAATCACGCTTTAACTGCCCTACGCCATGCTCTGCACTAATTGCCCCACCAACGGCATGCACACTGTCATGCACCAACTGGTGTATGACACTTTGCTGTTCCAATAGCTGCGCCTCGGACCAGACCAGGCCTCGGGCCACGTTATAGTGCAGATTGCCATCCCCTAAATGGCCAAAAATAATATGTTCCACCCCAGGAAAGTGCTGCTGCAAAGCAGCATTGGTAGTGTGTACGAAGTCAGGAATACGGGATACTGGCACAGAAATATCGTGTTTGACGCTTTTGCCATAGCGCTTTTCTGCCAACGGTATGCTTTCGCGCAAATGCCATAGGGCTTGGCTTTGTGCCAGGCTTTCAGCCACAACAGCATCATGCACCCAACCCTTTTCCATCATGTGCTGGGCTAAGGTCTCGAAGCGAGCACGAGCATGCTGGGCGCTTTCGCTATCCGACACCTCCAATAAGGCATACCAGGGCAATGTGGCGGAGTCACCCTGAAAGGGCAAACGCTGCTCAGGAAAACACTCGGTAACGCCCGCCAAGCAATTATTTGCCATCAATTCGAACCCAGTAAGGGACGCGGCAAACCACGAACGCGCCATGTTCAGTACCTGAATGGCATCCTGCAACGATGGCAAGGCGAGTAAGGCAATCGTTTGTGCCCTGGGCACGGGATACAACTTAATGGCCGCTGCGGTAATTATGCCTAGCGTACCTTCGCTACCTACGTATAAATTGCGTAAGTCGTAGCCGGTGTTATTTTTTCTAAGCGCTTGCAAGCCATGCCAGACATCGCCTTGAGCCGTGACCACTTCCAGGCCCAGAACCAGCTCCCTGGCATTTCCATAGCGCAACACCTGAGTACCGCCGGCATTGGTGGCCAGGTTGCCGCCTAAGGTGCAGCTGCCTTCAGCCGCCAAACTTAAAGGGAACAAGCGCTCAACCTGGTGTGCCGCTTGTTGCACATGCTGCAAAATACAGCCTGCCTCGGCCACCATAGTGTCATTGCCTGTATCTATGCTGCGTATTTTATCTAGCCGGGTCAATGAGATCACCAGCGCACGACCGCTGCTATCTGGTGTCGCCCCACCACATAAGCTGGTATTGCCACCTTGTGGCACCATAGGTACGCTGTGATGTATGCACCACTTGACCACCTGCACCACTTGCTCTACCGAGCCCGGCCGCACCACCGCCAGCGCCTGCCCCTGATAACGGCCACGCCAGTCAGTCAACCAGGGCTGAGCCTGATCGCCTGTTAATACATGCGATAGACCCAGCATATGCTGTAATTCCAAGATCAAGGACATAAAGTATCCACCACCAGAAAACCACCGTTCATTTTAGGCTTAGCTCAGTCTGTTACCTTACGCCATCCCACTACCAGGCCAAAAATCATAAATACGCGATAATTGACGACTATCGATAGTATTACCTAAGGATATACCGTGACCACTCCTGACCCCTTGCCCACCGCTGTCTTCAAAGCCTATGACATACGTGGCATCGTGCCGCAGCAATTGAATCCAGCCTTTGCCCATCAATTAGGCTGGGCTCTGGCGCAATTGGCCCATCAGGAAAATGTCAGCACACTGGTCGTAGGCTATGACGGACGCCACAGCAGCCCAGCGTTATCACAAGCCTTACAAGCCGGCATATGGTCAGGCGGCATAGACACTCTGGACCTGGGTATGGTCCCAACACCCTTGGTATATTTTGCAGCACATACACAGCAGACCGGCTCTGGGATTGCCATCACTGGCAGCCATAACCCACCAGACTACAACGGTTTCAAAATCATGATGGCAGGGAAAACCTTGCATGGTGCAGACATCCAAGCGCTGCGTACCCTCATGGCCACTTGGCCTAGCCGCACAAACACCGCCAAACCGGGACAAGGCCGTCACATAAACGTTGTGGATAGCTACATAGAGCGCGTGGTCGGTGATGTGAAACTGGCACGCTCCATGAAAATCGCCATAGACTGCGGCAATGGTGTGGGCGGTGTCCTGGCAGAACGCTTGTTCAGCGCGTTAGGTTGCGAGGTACAAGCCCTGTACACCAAGGTCGATGGCGACTTCCCTAATCATCACCCTGACCCCGCCAACCCCGATAACCTGCAAGACCTGATACAACATGTTCAGGCCAATGACTGCGAACTTGGCTTGGCGTTTGACGGCGATGCCGACCGGTTAGGTGTAGTCACGCGCTCAGGTGAAATCATCTGGCCGGATCGCCAACTGATACTTTACGCCCAAGACATACTAGAACGACAACCCGGCGCCACCATTATCTTTGACGTAAAGTGCAGCCGCCACGTTGCTCGCTCTATAGAACTGGCAGGTGGCCAGCCCCTGATGTGGCAAACGGGTCACTCTATGATCAAAGCCAAGCTCGCTGAAACCGGCGCTCCCTTGGCTGGCGAAATGAGCGGTCACATTTTCTTTAAAGAACGTTGGTTTGGCTTTGACGACGGTCTATACACCGGTGTGCGTTTACTGGAAATTTTATCCAGACACGACAATCCATCGGCCTTGCTGGAAGCCTTACCCCAAGACATTTCCACGCCGGAACTGAAACTGGAAATGCAAGAAGGCCAGCCCCATGCGCTGATTAAACGTTTGCAAGAACAGGCCAGCTTCCCCAATGCATCCAGTATCAACACCATAGACGGTGTCAGAGCGGAATACCCTCATGGATTTGGCCTAGCACGCGCGTCCAACACCACGCCTGTCGTCGTACTACGATTCGAAGCCGACACGCAGCAGGCCCTGGAGATCATACAAAGCGAATTCCGTGCAGCACTAATGGCATTAGCGCCTGATATCACCCTGCCGTTTTAACCACCACATACAACGCGGTACTTTTCTCCATGGAAGCCTGGCTAGAATCTTCAATACAGTGGTTGCTACTTACGCTAGCCCTACCCGAAATAGGGCTAAGCGCAATTTTCATTATTAGCCTGGTATCAGCCACTTTGCTACCACTGGGTTCAGAGCCGGCGGTATTTGGATTTGTAAAGATTGCGCCTCATATGTTCTGGCCAGCGGTCCTGGTCGCCACGCTAGGTAATACCATAGGCGGCACCATTAGCTATGGCATGGGCGCCGGCGCTGAAAAAGCGTATGTGCACTGGCAAGAAAAAAACCCGGATAGCCGTAAAAGCAAAGCGGGCGGACGCTGGCACGACTACGTCAGTTATTGGTTGCACAGGCTGGGGCCTATGGCGCTGCTGTTTTCCTGGCTACCCGTGGTTGGTGATCCACTATGTGCCGTAGCTGGGTGGTTAAGGCTATCGTTTTGGCCATCGGTAATGTATATGGCCATAGGAAAACTGCTGCGCTATACCTTGATGACTGCTGTTTTACTGTGGTTTTTCCCAAACGCAGCCGCCTAGCTGTCTGTTTTTATTCATCACTTTCCCGCCTAATCAACTCTATTTTCTCGATCCGCCGAGTGGTCGATTAAACTATACGATTACCCCCCGTATTTTGTACTCGCCATGAACGCCCCTGTCGATAGCTATTTGCTGACCAAACCCGCACCGGACTATGCTCCGCGACTGCGTGAAATCCCCTATAACTACACGTCATTTTCTGACCGCGAGATCGTCTTGCGCCTGTTGGGCGAGGTCGCCTGGGAAAAAATATCCGAGTTACGTTCCGAACGCAACACTGGCCGCTCCGCACGCATGCTGCTAGAAGTGTTGGGCGACATGTGGGTGGTCAAACGCAACCCCTATTTGCAAGACGACTTGCTGGACAATCCCAAGCGTCAGCAACAACTGGTGCAGGCCCTGAACCATAGGCTAGCTGGCGTAGACGAGCGCCGCGACACCAGTGCTATAGCGCGCGACAACAAGGTTGCCCGTTTACTCGAGGCGGCCCGCCAGGCTGTGAATACCTTCGAGAACGAATTCACGGTCACCAGAGAGCTACGCAAACAAGTGGTTCGTCGCCTGTCACGCATTACGCGTAAAGACAACATTAAATTCGACGGCCTATCGCGGGTATCTCATGTTACTGACGCCACTGACTGGCGAGTGGAGTACCCCTTTGTGGTGCTAACCCCAGATAGCGAAGACGAAATGGCGGCGTTGGTACGCGCTTGCATTGAGTTGGATATGACCATCATTCCGCGTGGCGGCGGTACAGGCTATACCGGTGGTGCCATACCGCTTACTTGGCGCTCTGTGGTCATCAATACCGAAAAGCTGGATGCCTTGGGCCCAGTAGAAAGCATTGCCTTGCCTGGCGTCGCTGAACCCGTGGGTACAGTGCTGTGTGGCGCCGGCGTAGTCACACGACGCGTGGCCGATGCAGCTGATGCTGCAGGCTTTGTCTTTGCCGTTGACCCGACCTCGGCCGACGCATCCTGTGTGGGTGGTAACGTCGCCATGAACGCAGGCGGCAAAAAAGCCGTCTTATGGGGTACCGCCCTAGATAACCTAGCCTGGTGGCGCATGGTAGACCCAGAAGGCAACTGGCTGGAAGTCACCCGTCTAGATCACAACTTGGGCAAAATACACGATGCCCCTATGGCTCGCTTCGAGCTACGTTGGTTTGATGGTGCTGCCCTGCCTGGCGTCTCCTTGTTACGTAGCGAAACCCTAGAAATTGACGGTTCACGTTTCCGTAAGGCGGGTTTGGGCAAAGACGTTACCGATAAATTCCTGGCTGGCTTACCCGGCGTGCAAAAAGAAGGCTGTGACGGCCTGATTACCTCTGCTCGCTGGATATTGCACCGCATGCCAGAACACACACGTACCGTTTGCATGGAGTTCTTCGGCTCGGCACGGGATGCCGTGCCATCCATCGTCGAAGTCAAAGACTATCTGGACGGCCCCGGCAAAGCGATGGGAGCCTTACTTGCTGGCCTGGAACACCTGGACGAACGCTACCTGCGTGCCGTGGGCTACTCCACCAAAAGCAAGCGTGGCAGCCTGCCAAAAATGGTGTTGATCGGCGATATTGTTGGTGATGACGCCGATGCCGTCGCCCAAGCCGCCAGTGAAGTCGTGCGTATTGCCAACTCGCGTCACGGTGAAGGTTTTGTGGCCGTTAGTGCCGAAGCCCGTAAACGCTTCTGGCTAGATCGTGCACGCACCGCTGCCATTGCCCGCCACACCAATGCCTTCAAAATCAACGAAGACGTGGTGATACCCCTGAATCGTATGGGCGAATACACCGATGCCATAGAACGCATCAATATAGAGCTCTCTACCCGCAATAAACTGCGTCTATTGGATGCCCTAGATACGTTTTTCCAAGGCGGTCTGCCCATAGGTAAAACCGAAGGCCACGATGACGCCGAACACACTCGCGAAGAAATTCTGTCCGAGCGCAAACAAGACGCCATCGCCACCTTGCAGGCCGTAAGGCAGCGCTGGACCTGGTTACTAGATAACCTGGATCAACCCTTGTCCAGCAGCCTGGACGAGCTGCAACGCATAGGCGTTGCAGCTTCGCCAGAAGACCTGGCCCTGCGTTTATCTACGCAAGCCGACGCCCTTATCCTGGATCTGATGCAAGACCACACCTTGCGCATCTCTTGGAAAACTGAAGTGCGCGCCTTGATGGAACGCTATTTTGCCGGTGCCGACTGCGCTGCCGTATTGGCTGAAATTCAAGCCATACACGACCGCATACTAAAAGGCAGGGTCTTTGTGGCCCTGCACATGCATGCAGGCGACGGCAACGTCCACACCAACCTTCCTGTTAACTCGGATAACTACGAGATGCTGCGCGAGGCCAACGAAACCGTGGCTCGCATCATGCAAATTGCACGCAGTCTGGACGGTGTAATCTCCGGTGAGCATGGCATAGGCCTGACCAAGTACGAATACCTGACCGAAGAAGAGCTAGCCCCTTTTCAGGACTACAAACGTCGTGTAGACCCTAACAACCGCTTCAATGCCGGCAAACTAATGCCAGAAGCCGACTTGCGTCACGCCTGGACACCCAGCTTCAACCTACTAGGCTACGAGTCCCTGATCATGCAGCGCAGCGAGATAGGCGCTATTTCCAATGCCATCAAAGACTGCCTGCGTTGCGGCAAATGTAAACCTGTGTGTGCTACCCATGTACCACGCGCTAACCTGCTGTACTCACCTCGCAACAAAATTCTGGCAACGTCGCTGCTCATTGAAGCCTTCCTGTACGAAGAGCAAACCCGACGTGGCATCAGCCTTAAGCACTGGGAAGAATTTGAAGACGTGGCCGACCACTGCACAGTGTGTCATAAGTGCTACAACCCCTGTCCAGTAGATATCGACTTTGGCGATGTCTCTATGGAAATGCGTGCTTTGCTACGCAGCATGGGCAAAAAGTCATTCAATCCTGGCACCACAGCGGCCATGTTCTTCCTGAACGCCAAAGACCCACGCGTCATCAACACCACACGCAAAGCCATGATAGGTGTAGGGTACAAAGCACAGCGCCTAGCCAACGACTTCCTGGCTGCACCAGCGGCCAAGCAAGTGGCTGCGCCTGTATCCACAGTAGGAAAAGCCCCGATACGCGAACAGGTTATACATTTCATCAACAAAAAAATGCCTGGCGGCTTACCCAAGCAAACCGCCCGCAAGTTGCTAGATATCGAAGATGCGGACTATGTTCCCATCATTCGTAACCCTGTCACTACCAACACACACACTGAAGCCGTTTTTTATTTCCCTGGCTGTGGTTCCGAGCGTCTGTTTTCTCAGGTAGGCCTAGCCACCCAGGCCATGCTGTGGCATGCGGGCGTACAAACCGTGTTGCCCCCAGGTTACTTATGCTGCGGCTATCCCCAGCGTGGCAACGGTATGAAGGACAAGGCCGACAAGATCATCACCGATAACCGCGTGTTGTTCCATCGCATGGCAACTACGCTTAACTATCTAGACATTAAAACGGTAGTGGTCAGCTGTGGCACATGTTACGACCAATTGGCCGGCTACGAATTTGAGAAAATCTTTCCCGGCTGTCGTCTGATAGACATCCACGAATATCTGCTGGAAAAAGGGATACAGCTTGAAGGTGCGCAAGGTGTACGGTATATGTATCATGACCCTTGCCATACCCCCATGAAACTGCAAGAACCCATGAAAACGGTGAAGGCTTTAGTGGGTGACAGCACCATCAAAACCGACCGCTGCTGCGGCGAATCCGGGACGCTGGCCGTATCGCGTCCCGACATTTCTACGCAGGTGCGCTTCCGCAAGCAAGAAGAACTGGTCAAGAACACGGCTGAAATCCGTGCCGATGGCTACACAGGCGAGGTCAAAATGCTGACATCCTGCCCGTCCTGCCTGCAAGGCATGTCACGTTACTCAGGGGATACCGGCATGGAGGCCGACTACATCGTCGTCGAGATGGCACGCCATATTCTGGGTGCTGACTGGATGGAAAACTATGTAAAAGTGGCAAATGCCGGCGGCATAGAGCGGGTATTGGTCTAATAGAAATGCCCACCCTTTCGGGGTGGGCATCTTATTTTGCCTGCCGATATCACTAAAGTGACAAGACTACACCGCGGTCTCGTTAAAACTACATACGGTGTAAACAGGTAAACCAGTAGCCTCGATTGCTGCAGAACCACCTAGATCGGGCAGGTCGATAATAGCAGCGGCTTCGATAACATTTGCACC
The DNA here is from genome assembly GCA_013416485.1 of Alcaligenaceae bacterium. Lineage (GTDB taxonomy): Bacteria > Pseudomonadota > Gammaproteobacteria > Burkholderiales > Burkholderiaceae_B > JAGOAJ01. Next base: position 208,621 of record JACCEO010000004.1, on the reverse strand, counting down.
TAAGCGCTGCAGCAGCTTAGTAGCCGCCAGTAGTGTGCCACCGGTAGCGATCAGGTCGTCTATCAATAAGACGCGCTGGCCTGGGCGCACAGCGTCGGTGTGCATTTCGACCGTGGCATTGCCATACTCCAAGGAGTATTCTTCAGCCACCGTACGAAACGGTAGCTTGCCTTTTTTACGTACTGGCACAAAGCCTAGATTCAGTTCGTAGGCCAGCACAGAACCCAATATGAACCCCCTGGCGTCTACACCCGCCACCAAGTCCAGGCGTTGTCGCATGTAGCGGTATACAAACAGGTCAACCAGTACCCGAAATGCCTGTGGGTCTTGTAGTACGGGTGTTATGTCCCGAAAAGTAACGCCTAGTTTAGGCCAGTCGGGAACACTACGTATAGTGTTGCGAACGTAGGCAGTAGGATCAATATTCATTCGAGTCGCCAAGGAAACAGATAAAACGGTGGGACAGCGCTGGCACCAACTAACAAACTAGCAGTGCCTTGCAGACAGTTTACCAAGCAACGGTCCAGTTAAGCGTAGTTGACTAGTGATCGTAAGTTTTTTAAGCGTAAAATCCCTTAATGGAAAATATTACTCCCGTCGTCGCGGATACCGTACTGAAATCCGCCAGACGCAGTTTCAGCATAGAAATTCAGGCTTTACAGGCTATGCATGACCGCTTGGATCACTCCTTTGTTCAAGCCGTCAGTTTGCTGCTGGCCTGCCAAGGCCGGGTTGTGGTGACAGGCATAGGCAAGTCTGGTCACATTGCTCGAAAAATTGCCGCCACACTGGCGTCCACAGGCACTCCTGCATTTTTCATGCATGCCGCTGAAGCCATACATGGCGACCTGGGCATGCTGACCAAACAAGATATTGTTCTGGCTATCTCGTACTCTGGCGCAGCCAACGAGCTGGTCACTATACTGACGGTAGCCAAGCGCATGGGCGCCCAAGTCATTGCCATCACGGGACACCCTGACTCTCCTCTGGCAGGCAGTGCAGACTTGCACCTGAATGCCTCCGTACACCAAGAAGCCTGCCCCCTTAATTTGGCACCTACTGCCAGCACCACAACCGCTTTGGTCCTGGGTGATGCCTTAGCGGTCGCCTGTCTAGAGTCTCGCGGTTTTGGTCCCGACGATTTTGCCCGCTCGCACCCTGGCGGTGCCCTGGGTCGTCGTTTGTTAACCTTGGTACGTGACGTCATGCGCCAAGGCGATTCCTTACCATTGGTAGCATCGACCACTGCCATACAGGATGCCTTGATAGAAATGTCGGCCAAAGGCATGGGCATGACCATAGTGACCAACGATCAACACCATCCTATCGGTATATTTACAGATGGTGACCTACGTCGCCTGATAGGACGCCACGGTGATATCCGCGCTCTTAACGTCAGTGACGGCATGAGCCCCAACCCTCGCACAGTCGCGCCAGGGCTGCTGGCCGTAGAGGCTGCCAGGCTCATGGACGCAGAACGTCTTAATCAAATACTGGTTGTGGACGATGCCGGGCTATTATTAGGCGCATTACATATGCACGACTTGCTTGCAGCAAAGGTAATTTGATGATGATACCGCCCCGTTCCCCCCACCCTGTCGAAGCCCAGATTTTGGCAAAAATTCCTGCCACCGTGATTGAGCGCGCGCGCCAATTACGCGTTATGGCATTTGATGTGGACGGCGTACTGACCGATGGCAGCCTTTGGTATGGTGAACATGGCGAAATCGCTAAAGGTTTTCATGCCCTGGATGGTCATGGTTTGCGCCTATTGCGCGAAAGCGGTATTACCGTAGCCCTGATTACTGGCCGCGAAGGTGCCATCGTGGCACGCCGTGCGGCTGAACTGGGCATAGCCTTGGTCTACCAAGGCGTCCGGGACAAAACCCAGACCATCGCCACCCTGGCACAGGAAAATAACTGCAGCCTGAATGAAATCGGCTACATGGGCGACGACATCATTGATCTGGCCGCCATGCAACGCGTAGGCTTTGCCGCCAGTGTACCGAACGCTCCGACCTATGTGTCCCAAATTGCCCACTGGGTATCCACGCGCCCTGGCGGATCTGGTGCAGTACGCGAGTGTTGCGATCTGGTACTGGCCGCACAAGGACGCCTGGGCGCATTCTTTTCTCCGCAAGCGCGGCCCATGACTGGCAACATCCAATAACACCATGAAAGACCGCGCACCATCGCTAATTGCCTTGATGTTATTACTAGTGCTGGTCAGCGGCACGTGGTGGGCTGCCGACTATGCGCAGCGCGCCATTACTACGGATCCGCCCCGGCGCGTCACCCACGAACCCGACTCCTGGGCAAAAAAATTCGTCATGGTACGCACTGACGCCAACGGCGTAGCCATCAACCGACTCGAGGGTGACGCCATGCAGCATTACCCTGACGACGACTCCTACGAAATCACTACGGCCAGAGCCACAGGGCAACAGCCTGGAACACCAGTCACGGTAGGCACCTCTAAGCTTGCCGTCATGGACGAGGACGGCGCGCGCATCATCATGACGGGCGACGCCCATGTACATCGCTATGCCGACCAAGACAAACCAGCCTTAGATGTACGCAGCGAACAGCTGACGCTGCGCCCCGATGACAACCTGGTGCTAACCGATTTACCCGCACATGTGGTGAATGGATCATCGACCATGAATGGCATAGGTATGCGTTACGATAACAACACTAGGCAACTGCAGGTATTTTCAGCCTCAGACGTAAAAATTTCGGGCCAAGATAGCGCGCGCAATCGCACTACCCAAAACCCGCCGACACCAGGAAAACCATGAACCTGACACGCCCTACCGCTTTCAGCCTCTGGCTGAGCTCTATGGCCTTAATCGCCGCAAGCCACCTGACTTATGCTCAAACGGCTACCCCCCCTGCCGAAGAACCAGACACCCTGGTGCTTTCAGATACGCTGGATTACGACGACATCAACAAAGAAAGTATCTTTATAGGCAATGTCATCATGACCCGTGGTGCGATGACCTTGCACTCTGACAAGCTAGTGATACGTGAAGATGCTGAAGGCTTTCAGCACGGCATCGCTACCGTAAATGGCAACAAACCTGTCGTGATTCGTCAAGAAGATCCCGCAAAGTTTGAAGTGATAGAAGCCAAGGGCTTACGCGGTGACTACAACGGAAAAACAGAAGAAGTCATCATGACGGGACAAGCGGTAGTCACACGCTTTCTGTGTGGAAAACCCTTTGACACCATCAAGGGCGAGCGCGTTATCTATAAACAAAAAACCGATACCTACCAAGCTTTCGGCGGTCCTAACTCGTCAGCAGCTGGTGGCCGCGTCCGCTCGGTCGCCCAAGCACGCAGTAAAGCCGATGCCGCTATTGCCGAATGCCAAAAAAAATCAGCAGGCTAACCACGGCTACGGCCCCAATCTGAACCCTACACCACCTTATGCTCGCAACTTCAGCTACTTCGTCACGCGCCAGTCGTCCGGCCAATGACACGCCCGGCCGCCTGGTGGCTACCGGCCTGCAAAAAACTTATGGCAAACGTACTGTCGTACATGACGTATCCATGTCAGTAGACAGCGGCGAAGTCGTCGGCTTATTAGGTCCCAACGGCGCTGGAAAAACCACCAGTTTCTATATGATCGTTGGGATAGTCCCTACCGATGCCGGCCGTATCCTAATCGACAATACCGACATCACCAGCATGCCTATGCATAAGCGCGCACGGCTGGGTCTGTCGTATCTGCCTCAAGATGCATCGGTATTTCGGCGCCTGACTGTCGAAGAAAATATACGTGCCGTCCTGGAGCTGCAAACCGACGCCCAAGGGCGCCCACCTAGCAAGCAACAAATCAACGAAAGCCTGGATTCACTGATAGACGAACTACAAATTGGTCATATACAAGGCAATACAGCGATATCGTTATCAGGTGGTGAACGGCGACGCGTAGAAATTGCTCGTGCACTGGCCACCAGACCTCGGTTTATTTTGCTAGATGAGCCCTTTGCAGGGGTTGATCCCATTGCAGTGATTGAAATTCAGCGCATTGTTCAGTTTCTAAAAAGCCGTAATATTGGCGTGTTAATTACTGACCACAACGTACGCGAAACGCTAGGCATTTGTGACCGAGCCTACATCATTAGCGAGGGCAAAGTCCTTACCAGCGGCCATCCAAATGAGATCATTGATGATGAAGCCGTTCGTCAAGTCTACTTGGGCAAAAACTTCCGTATGTAAATTTGATCTTACGCACTTGATTTTGGCCCGATAACAGATACACTAAAGTCATTACCAACTTATTACTTAACTTACCACAAGGAGTCCTAGTAGTATCCCCATGCGCACACCGCGCGCCACTGTTTTCCAGGAGTCCAACTATGAACCTGAGCATCACTGGTCGTCACCTAGAACTTACCCCCGCCATACGTGAATACGTACATACCAAACTGTCACGTGTGAGCCGCCGTTTCGATAATGTCATCGATTCGCAGGTCCTACTCTCCACCGAGCGCCAGCAACATACGGCTGAAGTCACTATGCGACTACCGGGTAAAGACCTTCATTGCGCTGCCACTGACGAAAACTTATATGCAGCCATAGACTTGTTGTCCGATAAAATCGATCGCCAGGTTATCAAGTACAAAACCAAGGCAAACAACCATGCTCACGAAGCAGTCAAACGGCAGGAAGTCCCCGCCGAATGACACGACCCGGGCCTAAACGGTATCAGCAGGGTGCACTAAATTCCCTCTGTATATATCTCTAACTCCCGGTATCATGGCCTCAATCGCACACGCTGATTGGGGCCTTAGTTATAATAGAATCATGAATCTCACGTCGCGTATCTTGCCGCTTTCCAATGTGGTGCTTGATTTGGCCGCCACCAGCAAAAAGCGAGCCTTCGAACAAGCAGGCCTGCTGTTCGAAAATCATCATGGCATAGCCCGTACAGCCGTCTTCCACAGCCTTATCTCGCGCGAGCGTCTAGGTTCCACGGCGCTAGGGCATGATGTCGCAGTACCTCATGGTCGCATCAAAGACCTAAAAGAACCCCATGCGGCCTTTATACGGTTAGCCGACCCAGTACGTTTCGATACCTCAGACGGACGTACTGCCAGCCTACTTTTCATATTACTGGTCCCCGAAGCCGCTACCCAGCTGCACCTGGATCTACTGGCCGAAATTGCCCGGCTCATGTCCGATGCCAACTTACGCCAAGCCCTGGCCACGGAAGCCGACCCGGCCGCTATTCATAAACTGCTAACCACAGCCGCCCCTGCACCCGAGGGCGACTAAAGGCTACAAATACTATGCTTACTATCCAGGAACTGGTCAGCGATAATGCCGAAAAAATCCCACTTACCTGGGTAGCTGGCGTAGACGCAGCGCACCGGTTAATACCGGATGTAGGCATGTCAGCCTCTGATCTGATCGGCCACCTTAATCTGATACATCCATCGCGTATACAGGTGTTCGGTGCCGAAGAACTCACGTATTACGCTCGTCTGGATCACAAGCGTCGTACGCATCATCTTGAAGAGCTACTCACCGGGGGTGTACCTGCCATCCTAATCGCCGAAAGCATGGAGGCTCCTGCCGACATGCGCGATTTCTGTAATGCTCAACAAATTCCAGTACTGTCCACTCCCATCCCAGCGGCTCAGCTAATTGACCTGCTGCGTATTTACCTGGGTAAACGACTAGCCCCAAAAACCACGGTGCATGGCGTATTTATGGACGTACTGGGTTTGGGTGTACTGATTACGGGTGAGTCCGGCCTGGGAAAAAGCGAGCTTGCGCTTGAACTAATATCTCGCGGACATGGCCTGGTGGCCGATGATGCCGTCGAACTCATGCGCTCGGCACCCAACATGATAGAAGGCCAGTGCCCGCAACTATTACAAAATCTGCTGGAAGTTCGCGGCCTAGGTTTACTGGACATACGCACTATTTTTGGTGAAACATCGGTACGACGCAAAAAGAAACTAAAACTCATCGTACAACTGATGCGCACCTCACCAGACCACTTCGAGCGCCTTCCTGTTCAAGACCAAACTCACGATGTCCTAGGCATACCCATACGTCGCGTTATGCTACAGGTAGCCGCTGGACGCAACTTGGCCGTGCTGGTCGAGGCCGCGGTACGTAACACGATACTGACACTACGCGGTATAGATACTATGGGTGAATTCATTGAAAGGCAGGCTCTTGCTATCATGGAAAGCAGCCGCCAAGACTAAGGCCTATTAACATGCTTAATATTGTTTTAATCACAGGAATTTCAGGCTCGGGGAAATCTGTTGCCTTGCGCCTGCTTGAAGATGCAGGCTATACCTGTGTTGACAACCTGCCGGTACGTTTTCTACATGAGTTTATTGCTAGCACTCGCGAAAGTGGGCTTAAGCTGGTTGCCGTCGCCATTGACGTACGCTCACCTGGCGAGCTCGACGAGCTTCCCGACGTGATCACTAGCCTACGAGCTATGGGCACCCATTTTCGGGTTATTTTCCTAGATGCCAACGACCACACCTTGCGTCAACGGTATTCGGAATCACGTCGCCGCCATCCTCTTACCGATCGCCTGCAACAGGGTGGGAAGTCACCTTCGTTACAGCAATGCATAGATACTGAGCGCGAATTACTGGCACCATTACGCGAGCAGGAACACGTCATTGATACCTCTGACCTAACCCCTGGTCAGCTACGTGCCTGGGTACGCGACTTGGTGCAAGCCGATAGGGCTCCTGTCATCCTGACCTTTGAGTCCTTCGCCTACAAGCGTGGTGTACCCGGCGATGCCGACCTAGTCTTCGATGTACGCTGCCTGCCTAATCCGCACTATGACCGTGATTTACGCCATATGACGGGGCGCGACGAACCCGTAGCACGCTGGTTGGCTCAGTTTGGCACAGTGGAAACCATGATAGAAGATATCGCCGGTTTTATACAACGCTGGCTGCCGCTATATATGCAAGACACCCGTAACTACCTGACCGTTGCCATAGGCTGCACAGGTGGTAAGCACCGCTCGGTATATGTCACCGAACAGTTAGCCTTGAAGTTTGCCGAACACTCCCCTTTGCTGGTGCGTCATCGCAATCAACCCCCCATTGAAACCTCATGAGGCGGCCACATTACCTTGTAGTGACGGCGCTGTGCTTCAGCATTTTGATGGGGTGCTCCAGTTCAGGACGTAGCACTCGTAGTGCCGGAGGCGGTTACTACAAAGACGATGGCCCAGGGTCCAACATACCTGCCAACATCGCCGCCATTCCCAATGCCGTGCCTCGCCTAGAGTCACACCGTCCGGCCAATGCCAGACCTTATGTAGTATTTGGAAAACGCTACACCCCCATCAGCGAAGAAGCCACATTCCGTCAACAGGGAACAGCTTCTTGGTATGGTCGAAAGTTTCATGGCAATAAAACAGCCAACGGAGAAACCTACGATATGTACGCCATGACGGCGGCTCACCCTACCCTGCCCTTACCTAGTTACGCCAGGATCACCCATGCCGGCACCAAAAAATTCGTCATTGTGCGCATTAATGACCGTGGCCCATTTCACAGCTCGCGAATTATCGATCTGTCTTATGTCGCCGCAGCCAAACTGGACTTAATTGGCCCCGGCAGTGGTCAGGTTATCGTTGAAGCCATCACCAACTCTGACATACGCAATAATGCCTGGCAGCAACCCGGCATGGTGCCCAAAGCCCAACCACTGGCTCCAGCGTCGCCTGAACCTTATGTGGCTCCTATCATAATGGCTCAGGCGCCAGCACCTAATGCTCTGGATGCCTTGCAACAGGGCGACGGCCCACCACCAAACAGCAACTTTGCAGGCAACACAACGGCTCAGCCATTGGGGCAAACCGTGATGTATCAACCCCAAGGGGCCAATCCGCCCCCTGTCGGTAACGGCAATCAAATTTTTCTACAATTTGGCGCTTTTGGTGCTCAGCAAACTGCTGACATTTTGGCCAATCAACTAAACACCGACTTGCAAAGCGTAGAAAGCCGCAGCGCCCATGTGACCGAAGGCGGCAACTTGTACCGCGTGCAAATTGGCCCCTACCCTACACGCACTGCCGCAGTTAATGCCGCACTACGTATACAGCAACACACCGGCGTGGCCGGGTCGATTGCCATACGCTAAAACCGCGTTAACAACGACCCGGTAATCAGGTGCAATCCTAAATTACTTTTGCCTGGCCAAGGCTTGTGCATACAAGATGTCGCGTGGCAAGCCTGTCACCTTGGCGGCAATACGTGCGGCATCACGCACAGACACGCTTTCTAACAAGGCATCCAGCAGCACCACTGTACTGCCATCCAGATTATCACCCTGAGGCTGTATAGGTGCTTGATGCACAATGATGACGAACTCGCCTTGCCCCCGATGGGCATCTTCAGCCAACCACGCTTGCGCCTGACTGGCAGGCATAGTGTGTACCTGTTCAAAGCGTTTGGTAAGCTCACGGGCCAAGGTCAATAAACGATCTGGGCCACACACCGTAGCAATGTCGCCCACTGCGGCCGACAACCTATGAGGTGATTCAAACATCACTACAGGAGCGGCAATGTCAGTCCATAGGCGTAACCATTTTTGCCGTGCCATTGCCTTATTAGGCATAAACCCAGCAAATACAAAGGCCGGATTTTCATCGGTAGTCACCCCACTAGCCATCAGCGCAGCCATGACAGCGCTAGCCCCAGGAATCGCGACCACCCCAAAGCCAGCTTCACGCACACTGCGTACTATCCGTGATCCAGGATCACTGACCGCAGGCGAGCCAGCGTCTGACACCAAGCCCACACGCTGGCCTTCAGCCAGCCTGGCAACAATATCCTGGGCAGCTCCTGCTTCGTTATGTCGATGAGCGGCGATTAAGGGCGTAGCAATACCCCAGGCATCCATTAAGGTGCGGCTGGCACGGGTATCTTCGGCGGCAATCACATCACAGCGTAGCAACGCCTGCCAAGCACGTACGCTTAAATCACCCAAATTACCTATAGGTGTCGCCACGACATACAACGTAGCTGCAGGCCAGTGCTGGCTGTCCATGCGTTGAGTGAGACGTTTCCATGTCTGTGACGAGTCGGAAATTGGGCTAGGTTCATTCATACTAATCAACATTGTCCTAAACAGGGGAAAAGGCCAGCCGCCATGTCTGAAAATAATCTGACTTATCAACTGGCACACCAGGCCCAGTGTCTGGCGGTGCGTAAACATCGTCGCCGTACTCAGGCCAAGCAGTACAGGACGATACACCCATTAACCAGCTCGCATGAGCCGCACTACTCACCCACGCAACGTGTAGGTCTAGCGGCAGAAAAACGCGCTGCCCAAGAATTACGCCAGGCAGGGCTGATATTGCTGGCACAGAACTTACGCTGCAAAGCTGGTGAAATCGACCTAGTGGCTATAGACGGGACGACACTGGTGTTTATTGAGGTACGACAGCGTGAGTCGTTACACTATGGCGGTGCCGCAGCTAGTGTAAACCGTCGTAAGCAACAACGTCTGATACGAGCAGCTCAATATTTTCTACCTTGGCTGACATGGCGCCACTTTTCAGGGCGGACTCCTCCTTGCCGTTTTGACGTAGTCAGCATAGAACCTAATGGTAGCAACTGGATCAAACAAGCTTTCTGCGTATCATGAGATAATTATGCACATGGACATGAAATCCCACATGACATCGCATTTTGACGATGCAATCGACACCTTCAAAGCCAGCTCTATTGAACTGGCCCAGCCCTTGGCCGACGCCGTCGAACTCACATTCGGCGCCTTAGTCAGTAACGCCAAAATTCTGGCTTGTGGCAATGGCGGTTCTGCCGCCGACGCCCAGCACTTTATCGCCGAATTAGTTGGACGCTTCGAGCGTGAACGCTTGCCACTGGCTGGCATCGCCCTGAACACTGACACCGCAATACTCACTGCCGTCGGTAACGACTATGGCTTCGACGCTGTCTTCGAACGCCAAGTTACCGCCCTGGGTCAACCCGGCGATGTGCTGGTGGCTATTTCCACCAGCGGCAATTCAGCCAACGTGATGCGTGCCATTGCGGCGGCCCATGACCGCGAAATGTATGTCATTGCTATTACAGGCAAAGGCGGCGGTAAAATGGCTGGCATGCTTAACCCCACGGATATCCACCTGTGCGTCCCCCATGATCGCACCATGCGCATACAGGAAGTACACATCGTAATGCTGCATGCCTTGTGTGACGGCATAGACGCCCTACTACTTGGAGACACGCTGTAATGCTTGCTAAATCACGCGCACCACGCTATGTTTTTGCCAGCCTGGCACTGGCCAGTATTACCTTACTTTCAGGCTGCGGCGCTTTGGTCGTAGGCGGCGCTGCTGCGACCACCGCCGTTGTCGCCACAGACAGGCGTACCACTGGCGAACAGGTCGAAGATCGCGCCATAGACATGAAAGTAGCCGCACAAATGCGCACCCTATTCGGGGACAATGCCCGCGTCAACGCCATGTCCTATGCTGGACTAGTACTGCTCACTGGCGATGTCCCCACAGCGGCCGACAAACAGCGGGCAGGCGATGCCGCCGCCACAGTTGAAAAAGTCGTCAAAGTCGTTAACGAACTACGTGTAGGTGAGATCACCCCACTTACCGTGCGCACCAACGACACCTGGCTGACATCGAAAGTCAAAACCGCCTTGATCAACACCAAGGATGTCCCCAGCCGCACGATAGCCATCACCACAGAGCGTGGTGTGGTTTACATGCTGGGCCGAGTCACTCAGGAAGAAGGCCAACGAGCCGGCATTGCTGCGTCATCGGTAGCCGGTATCAACCGGGTAGTCAAAGCCTTCGATATTATTCCTGCGGGCAGTCTGGAAGAAAAACCTGCCCCCATACAAGAAGTGAACACCAGCAGTGCGTCTATGCCACAGTCTGAAACGGCTGATATTCAAGCCATGCCGGTAAACTAATGAAAAAAATCATTATTGCAGCCATTGCTATTGTCGTCCTAGGCGCAGGCGCCTATTGGCAGTTTCAAGGGTCCGCCCAAGCTGCTGCACCCGATGTGGTCTACACCACCCTGGATGGCAAGCAATTAAGCTCCCAAGACCTGCGCGGCAAAGTCGTATTGGTCAAATTCTGGGCAACCAGTTGCACGACATGTATTGCGCAGATGCCTGGCAATATTGAAACCTACAACGATTTGCATGCCAAGGGCTACGAACTAATTGCCGTTGCCATGGATTACGACCCACCTGAATATGTCAGAAACTTCGCTGCCAGTCGCGAACTGCCTTTCCCTGTCGTTTTAGACAGCGATGGCAGCATTGCCAAGGCATTTGGCGATGTCAAACTTACGCCTACCGCCTTCCTAATCGACAAGCAAGGTAATATTGTCAGGCGCTATTTAGGTAACTACGACAAACCGGCTTTTTTAAGCATCGTTGATAAAGCCCTGAAAGGCTAAAATCTAACAGCGGGTTTTACTCTCCCTTATTGTTCTCTTACATTGGTTGGCCATTTTATTATGACGACTCCTGGTAGCCACACGCCCCATTCATCCACCGTTAAAGCGGAAGTACTGTCCGAAGCCCTACCTTACATACGCCGTTTCCACGGGAAAACCGTGGTCATCAAATACGGCGGCAATGCCATGACAGAAGAGAGCCTACAGCGCAGCTTTGCTCACGACGTGGTCTTGCTCAAGCTGGTAGGACTTAACCCTGTGGTCGTACACGGTGGTGGTCCTCAAATCAATGCCGCACTAAAGCGCATAGGCAAAGTAGGCACCTTCATCCAGGGTATGCGAGTAACCGATGCCGAAACGATGGAAGTCGTTGAGTGGGTGCTGGGTGGTCAAGTACAGCAAGACATCGTCATGATGATCAATGAAGCCGGTGGCAAAGCGGTTGGCCTAACCGGTAAAGACGGTTGTTTAATCCAAGCCACCAAAAAAATGCTGCCCGACGACGAAAATCCTGGCGAACTACTGGACATAGGTTTTGTAGGCGATATCGCCCGCATAGAACCTGCTGTCGTCAAAGCCTTGCAAGATGACCAGTTCATCCCCGTTATTTCCTCGATAGGTTATGGGGAAGACGGTCGCGCTTACAACATTAACGCGGATCTGGTTGCTGGCAAAATGGCCGAAGTGTTGGGCGCCGAAAAGCTCGTCATGATGACCAACACTCCCGGCGTACTGGATAAAAGCGGTCAACTGCTACGTAGTCTGTCGGCCCGCACCATTAATGAGCTTTTCGAAGACGGCACTATTTCTGGTGGCATGCTGCCCAAGATATCATCTGCCCTAGATGCGGCTCGCCACGGTGTCAATTCGGTCCACGTAGTAGATGGCCGAGTCCCCCACTGTCTACTACTGGAAATCCTGACTGACCAAGGTGTCGGCACCATGATCAGCTACTAGTGGCACCCTTACGCCGTACCCTGGCGCTGCATAGGCCTCATCGCGCCAGCAGCGCCCACGGGGTCCATGCAACAGACACCGTCTGGCTGTTCGACCTAGACAACACCCTGCATGACGCTTCACACGCCATTTTTGGTGCTATCAATAACGCCATGACTCTGGCGGTGGCCTCGACCTTAAGTCTGGACCTGGACGCGGCCAGTACACTACGCACCCGGTACTGGGAGCGTTATGGCGCTACTGTCATAGGTATGGTGCGACATCACCAAACTGACCCTCAAGAATTTTTACGTTTAAGTCATGACTTCAACGCTGCCAAGCTGGTACGAGCTGAAGCTGGCCTAGCCCGCAAGCTGCACGCTTTGCCGGGGCGTAAGATCATTCTTACTAATGCCCCTGCCGACTATACCCGCGAGGTATTAAAAACGTTAAAACTGTTACCGCATTTTGAAGCGGTATACAGCATCAACGACATGTGCTTACAAGGCAGAATACGTCCTAAGCCTTCATTGGCCCTGATGCGACAAGTACTGGCGCGCTTAAAGACGCCAGCACATCAGGTGGTACTGGTCGAAGACACTCTGAAAAATTTAAAGACAGCACGTCAGGTCGGCATGCGTACCGTGCACATTTATCATCCAGGGACGCCATTTGCCTCGGGCAGACAAGGTCGCAGCGGGTATGTGGATTTACGTTTTAACGCGGTAGAAAGCCTGCTGATCAGGCGTCACGCCCTGCGCACACTAAACACGCTGGATCGCGCCTGAAACGTACGGTATGCCACTGCATCGTCAGGGCATCGACACTAAGCAATCTCCCTACCAGGGGGTCACCCATACCCGTCAGGACCTTGATGGCTTCTGCGGCCTGTACGCTGCCCACAATGCCTACTAATGGTGCGAACACCCCAGTCGTGGCGCAACGCAGCTCTTCGACATCATCAGCTTCAGGAAATAAACAGTGGTAACAGGGTGCCTGAGCTTGGCGCAAATCAAATACCGTGATTTGGCCCGCAAAGCGTATGGCTGCGCCCGACACTAACGGCTTGCCATGCTCAACACAAGCCCGGTTCACCGCGTGACGGGTAGCAAAGTTATCGCAGCAATCCAATACTAGGTCGGCTTGGGCCACCTGATCCGATAACGCCTGACCATCCAAACGCTGCACCAACGCTTGCACTGGTACCTCGGGATTCAGATCGGCCAGCATATGCTGCGCAGATTTGGCTTTAGGCCAACCTACCCGCGACGTCGAGTGCAAAATTTGGCGCTGCAGGTTGCTAAGTTCGACGTCGTCGTCATCGGCCAACACCAGCTGCCCCACTCCTGAAGCCGCCAGATACAGGGCCACTGGCGAACCCAGACCGCCCGCACCCACCACCAATACGCGTGCGGCCAACACGCGTTCTTGGCCTTCTATACCGAACTCGTCAAGCAGGATATGTCGTGCATAGCGCAGCAGGTGCTGATCGGTAATCACGGCGTTTTTATCAAACCTTCGGGGGTAATTCGGTAGTGATCAACGTTTTCAGGGATTATTGCGCTTTTTTTTTCAGCATCAGATATGGGCGTAGAAGCGGCATCAGCGGGGGTAGCGTCCGCCTTATCCGCCTTGGAAGCTGTCACCATGACTGGGGCGTTCTTTTTAACAGGACGCCCTTCTAGCTGATTAATCGCTTGCTGTAACTGGAAGTCATCGGCGCCGCCAAACTCGAACATTTTCATATCGATGTCTTTGGCTTGATCGTCAGCACTTTGGTCGGCAGTTTCTGGTTCTACACCATTGACCAAGTGACGCTGCAAATCAATTTCGCGCGGCAAGCGGAATAAATTACCCTGCGCGGTATCGTCCACAGTAATGTCGGGTTCTACACCCGTGACCTGTATGGAGCGCCCCTTAGGAGTGTAATAACGCGCCGTAGTCAACTTAATACCGGTGTCTTCGCTAAGCGGCAACACACTTTGCACCGACCCTTTTCCAAAGGTGCGGTTGCCCATAATGGTAGCCCGGCCGTGATCCTGCAAAGCGCCAGCCACAATTTCCGAAGCCGAAGCCGAACCCACGTTAACCAGCACCACCATAGGTACAGTGCGTAGCCATTTGGGCGCAGACGATAGCGAAATTGCATCTAGCACATTGCTACTTAAGTAATTGCTGTTACCACCGCCTGTTTTAGAGAAAAACTCGCGGTTTGATGAAGGAATACGCCCTTTGGTAGACACCACTAACTTACCTGGCTCTAGAAAGGCTGACGACACGCCTATGGCACTATCCAGTAAACCACCGGGGTCATTGCGTAAGTCCAGAACCAAACCTTTGGGAGCGGATTTTTCGCCCAGCTCAGCTAACTGCTTTTGTAGATCGGCTACGGTACGATCTTGGAATTGTGATATACGTACATAAGCAATGCCATCATCCAGCATTTTGCTACGCACGCTACGTACTTTGATAAGGTCACGTACGATGTGAATGACGATGGGCTGATCTTTGCCATCACGTTTTACTGTCAGAACAATGGGCGTTTTAGGTTCGCCCCGCATCAGTTTGATGGCATCGTTCAAGGACATACCTTTTGTAGGCTTGCCATCAATATGGGTAATTAGGTCACCCGACAATATGCCTGCCCGCGCCGCGGGTGTGTCTTCTATTGGAGCAATGACTTTGGGCATGCCATCTTCGCTACCAATTTCTATACCCAGACCGCCAAACCCACCCTGGGTAATATTTTCCATTTCCTTGAAGGCTTCAGCATCCAGGTAGGTAGAGTGCGGATCCAGCTCGCTAAACAGGCCTTGTATAGCATCGCCTATCAGTTTTTGATCACTGACGGGTTCCACATAACTGCCTTTAATGGCCGAAAAAACGTTAGCGAACTGCTGCAGTTCTTTCAGGGGTAGGGGTTCGCCACGCTGCGCCACCGCCGATATCCCCACGCTAAGCAGCACGCCGCCTACAGCGCCTAAAACCACCAAACCAATACGGCTAAACCTGCGAGTGCTCATGCACATTCCTGAGTAGATTCACAAAATAAGATCCGCCCGCAAGCGGCAGGCAAATGATAACGGCTTTATGGCCTTAACCAAAGCAAAGGATTCACAGGAACCCCATTCTGACGTATTTCAAAGTATAAACCGGGTTCTACCTGCCCGCCGGTTGCGCCCACAGTCGCAATAGTATCGCCTGCCGTTACGGTGTCACCCACCTGCTTGAGCAAGCTTTGATTATGCGCATAGACGCTAAGATAACCCGCCCCATGATCAACGATCAGGATATTGCCAAACCCCGACAACCAACTGGAATAGGCCACCTTACCACCGGAAATGGCTTGAACTGGCGTACCCTCTGGCGACCTTAACACAACACCGCGCCACACGCCGCCATCAGGGCGTTGGGCACCAAAACGACCTAGCACATCCCCACCACGAACCGGACTAGGCCTACCCTTGCGTAGACCCTCAGCGCTGGCTGCCAGGGCTTTTTCCTGCTTAACCTGACGGGCACGATCTACGGCTGCCTGTTCAGCGTCTACACGCTGTTGCTGCTGCTCGGCAGCATGAGCCTGTTCTAGCAGTTTTGCCTGGGCTCTAGCCTGTTCTACCTGCAAACGCGCTTGTTCGGCCTCTTGGGTGTCGCGCTCCCTTTGTGCTCGTTCATGGGCAGCTTTAGCGGTTAACTCTGCTTGCCGGGCCTGCTCGCGTTGCTCATCCAGTGCTCGTTGACGCTCGATAGCAGCCAACCTAGCCTGCTCCGCCTTGCGTGCCGCTTCGGCCTGGCGCTTTTGCTCGGCGATGCGGGCCTCTTCAGCCAACTTGGCCATAGTCGCTTCCAGGCCGGTAATCAATGCGCCTAGGCGTTGGTCATTTTGAGCTAGCCTGCCTTCCTGGCCACGCTGTTCCTTAAGCTGAGTCTCGATACGTTGTAGCACCAACTGACGTTCCGCTTGTTGTTCTTGTAAGGCCTGCTTCTGTTGACTGCTGCTTGCAGACAACGCCACAAGCCCTGCTTCATGTGCCTGAGTTTTCTTACGCAGGTCAGCCAATTTTTCAATACCCTGACGCACTTGCAAAACTGCCTGGGCCTGGGCTGCCGAGATATAGCCTAGGTAGGCCAAATCGCGCCCTATCGTGCGAGGGTCATCTCCTGACAGCAGTGCCATCCAAGGCGACAAGCCACTGGCGTACTGCGCCCTTAGCTGATCAGCCAACTCTTCCTGACGCTGAATTAGCTGGCTTTGCTCTTGGTTGGTCTGTTTTTTCAAGGTATCCAGCTCGCGCTGAACTGTCTTGGTTTCGCTAGCTAAGTCCGTCAGTTTTGCGTTGATGTCTGAAATGGCGGATTCTGACGTCTGCAAGGCATTCGCGGCATCACGGCGCGCTGACTCTTGGCTTTGTATGTTTTTTTGCAGCGCCTTAATCTGCTTGCGTAATTCCGCCTGCTCCTGCTTGGCCTGTGCCTGCTGCTGAGCAAGACCAGCCGGGGTGGCCCATGCCACCCCGGCCCAGGTCAGTAAAAGCACAAAGCCAAATTGCAGGCGCATATTAGGCTTTGGCAGCTTTGCCTTGATTAGCCACGGCTGACATAGCGGCTTGAATTTCGTCAGGGTCAGCCAAGTAGTAATGACGTATGGGGCGCAAGTCGTCGTCTAGCTCGTAAACTAATGGCTGGCCTGTGGGTATGTTCAAGTGAACAATGTCTTCTTCAGAAATATTGTCCAAGTGCTTGATCAGGGCTCGCAAGCTATTGCCATGCGCCGTCACCAATACACGGCGGCCAGCACGTATTGCCGGTGCTATGGATTCGTTCCAGAATGGCAGAACGCGGGCAACTGTGTCTTTCAGGCATTCTGTACCGGGTAATTGATCGGGGGTCAGTTTGCTGTAGCGACGATCAAAACGCGGATGGCGTGGATCGTCCAAGCTGATGGGGTTGGGCGCAATTGCGTAAGCACGGCGCCAAATAAGTACCTGATCGTCACCAAACTTGGCGGCGGTTTCCGCTTTGTTCAGACCTTGCAAGTCGCCGTAGTGACGTTCGTTAAGCCGCCAGCTTAAACCGACAGGCGTATACATCGCGTCCATAGAGTCCAGCGCTATCCACAACGTGCGAATAGCACGCTTAAGCACTGACGAGTACGCCAGATCGAATTCAAAACCGTGCTGCTTGAGCAGTTCGCCTGCCGCTGCAGCTTGCATACGCCCTGCTTCGGTAAGGTCTACGTCAGTCCAGCCGGTGAAACGATTTTCAAGATTCCACTGGCTTTCGCCGTGGCGCATCAGAACAAGTTTATGCATGATAATTAACGCCTAAAAGATGAATTTACCGGTCCATTTTATAATCGTATGATGGAGTCCTTTTTCCAAGGGCCTATTCGGGATACATCGTGGACTTTTTTCTTGATCAGAACAACCTTCTTATTTTAGCCGTTGCTGCCACTTCAGGTTTTATGTTGCTACTACCCATGCTTGGAAAAGCACGTGGTGGCAAGACTGTAGACGTACAAGAGGCCGTAAGGTTAGTTAACCATAGTCAAGGCGTTTTCCTTGATATACGCAGCCCTGAACATTTCAAGGCTGGCACCATACCGCAAGCACGCAATATTCCAGTGGCTGACATAGCTACCAAAATGTCGTCGCTACCCAAAGACAAGCCCATCATTATCGTTTGCGATCAGGGCAACGCCGCGACAGGTGTTGCAACTACGCTGCGCAAAGAAGGCTATACCGAAGCTGTTGTCCTGGAAGGCGGTTTACGCGCCTGGCTCAGGGACGGCATGCCGCTGTCTAAAAAATAGTAAATGTCGAAAGGAAACTCATGGCAACCGTAACTATGTATACCACGGCCGTCTGCCCGTACTGCGTACGCGCTGAAATGCTGCTGAAACAGCGCGGCGTGGCCGAAATTGAAAAAATCCGTATTGATATGGATCCAGAACAACGCGTATCCATGATGGAGCGCACGGGCCGTCGCACCGTGCCACAAATTTACATCGGTGAAACTCACGTTGGGGGCTACGATGACCTAGCCGCTTTGGATCGCTCGGGCGACCTTGCAGCGCTACTAGGCGCCTGACCCTTACACTTCACCCATACACATACACAGGAAACCTTATGACTGACACCAATACCGCTGCCAACACTCAAGCCGAAGCAAGCCAAGACCCCAGTTTCAGCCTGCAACGTACTTACGTCAAAGATCTATCGCTGGAAATGCCTAATGCACCCCAGATCTTTCTAGAGCAGGAAGGCCCAACCGTAGAGGTCTCCATCAATGTGGGTGGTCAGCGCCTAGCCGAAACCGTGTACGAGTCCACAGTGACCGCCACCGTAACCACACGCATTGCTGACAAGGTTTTATACTTGGTCGAAGCAACACAATCCGGTATTTTTGAAGCCGCCAACATTCCAGCAGACCAGTTGGACCCCTTGTTGGGCATAGTGTGTCCCACCATGCTGTATCCTTACTTGCGTGCCAACATCGCCGATGCCATCAACCGCACGTCCCTGCCACCACTGCACTTAACGGAAGTTAACTTCCAGAACCTGTACGAACAGCGCCTGGCACAAATGGCCCAAGAACAAGCCGCCGATACTAACGATTCGGGCCTGATCCTGCCTCCTGGCGCTACGCGTCAATAAGAGCATCATGACAATACCGCGGCACCCCATGCATGTTGCCGTCCTAGGTGGCGGCAGTTGGGGGACCGCCTTGGCTGCATTAGCTAGCCAACAAGCAGACACGTTGTTGTGGGCGCGTAACGCCATCCTGGCGGAACACATTGCCCAGCACCACCAAAACCCACGCTATCTGCCTGACATCAGCTTGCCCAGTGCCTTACGTGCTACTGCCAATTTTCACGCTGCGGTCGAGCACGCCTGTCAGTCACCTAATGGGCAAGGCCTGATCATTCTGGGTGTGCCTGTGGCTGGACTGGGCGTAACCTGCAGTCAACTAGCGGATGCCTTAGCCAAGGTACCAACCAACCGCCTACCTGCCATCGTCTGGACATGCAAAGGCTTCCAGCCCGACAGTGGACAACTACCCCATGCCATAGCCCAAGCTGCCTTCGGTAACCAGTCACGAATAGGCCTAGGTGTGGTGTCTGGCCCTTCTTTTGCTGACGAAGTCGCCCGTGGCCTGCCTGTGGCTCTTACAGTAGCCTCGAAAGACCCCGAGGTCTGTCTACGGGTCACAACCGCTTTGCATGGCTCTAACGCCCGTATTTACAGCAGTACCGATATCATAGGTGTAGAGGTCGGTGGTGCCCTGAAAAACATCATTGCCATTGCCTGCGGTATTTCCGATGGTCTAGGCCTGGGGGCCAATGCACGTGCTGCCCTGATCACCCGTGGCCTGGCTGAAATTCAACGGCTAGGCATGGCATTAGGTGGGCAAGCCGACACCTTTTTTGGTTTAACTGGCCTGGGTGACCTTGTGCTTTCTGCCACCGGGCAGTCACGCAATCGTCAGGTAGGCTTGGGTCTGGGCCAAGGGCAGTCTCTGGACAGCATATTGGCCAGCGGCATCACCGCCGAAGGCGTACGTTGTGCGCAAGCAGCCTTGGCCTTGGGGCAACAACACAACGTCAGCATGCCTATTACTCAAGCGGTGTGTCAGGTACTGTTTCACAACACGCCAGCCGCGACCGCGGTGGCATCACTGCTGGCCCGCGATGCCAGACCTGAAGCCTAAACTCATCCACTGGAATTTACTTTATGTCCGTACTTTTGAACTCTCGCCGTCGCTTAACTGCGATGGCACTTAGCCTGCTGGGCGCGAGCGGCTTGGCAGTCGCTCCATTAACCGCAACAGCAGCCTGGCCAGAGCGCCCGATACAGCTGGTTGTACCCTTCCCGGCGGGTTCATCACCCGATGCCTTAGCTCGTGCCATTGCTGAGCCATTAGCCGAAAAATTAGGCCAGCCTGTGGTGGTATCTAACAAACCAGGCGCCGGTGGCAATATTGGTACACGTCAGGTTAGCAAAGCCAAGCCCGATGGCTACACTTTACTGGCCACCATTAATGGCCCTATGGTCACCGCCCCAAGCCTATACAAAAAATCATTGGGCTACGATCCATTAAAAGACCTTGCCCCCATCAGCTTAATTGGCACCAGCCCTAATGTGCTGGTTGTGCCTGCCAACTCACCCGCCAGCAACCTTGCTGAGTTCATTGCATTAGCCAAAGAAAATCCTGGCAAACTGAACTACGGCACTGTAGGACCAGGCAGCTCGGCCCATCTGGCTATGGCCATGCTGGAACATGACGCCGGCATCAGCCTGATGCAAATCCCTTATCCAGGTTTCTCGCAAATTATTACTTCTATGATCGCTGGCGACATACAAGCCGGGTTTATGGTGCCAGGCATTGCTATGCCCCAGGTTCAAGGCGATAAGATAAAGGCTTTGGCCATTACCAGTCTGGAGCCCAGCCCTTTACTGCCTGGTATACCGACTATGGCTTCGGCGGGTTACCCAGATTTTGAATCTATATCGTGGAATGCCATGTTTGTACCCGCTGCCACCCCCAGCGACATTGTCGACAAGCTTAACCAAGCGGTAACCAGCATCCTTGAGCAAGACGACATCAAACAGAAGATGGCCAATCTGTACTTCGACCCCAAACCATCGACCCCTGACGAACTCACGGCAATGATAGTTGCCGAAACTGCCCGCTGGGATGCCGTCATTAACCGCTTAGGTTTGTCGCTAGACTAAACCTGATCCTGTCTAAATAGCGCCCTGGTAGTCCATTTGACGCCACGCCTCGTATACCGTGACTGCCACGGCGTTAGACAGATTCAAGCTGCGTTGCTGCGGCATCATGGGTAGCCGCAAGCGCTGCTCAGGGGGGAAACATGCGGTTTGCTCAGCTGACAAACCCGCTGTTTCACGGCCGAACACAAACACATCACCAGGCTGAAAGCGTATATTTCCTAGCAAGCGGCTTCCATGCGTGGTCAACGCAAAGCGTCGAGTCGCATCACCGCCTATTGCCTGAAACGCCTGTTCAAGACTGTCATGCACCTGCATATTGGCCCACTCGTGGTAGTCCAGCCCAGCACGCTTAAGCTTTTTATCGTCCAAATCAAAACCTAAAGGCCGTATCAAATGCAGACTGGATCCGCTATTGGCCGCCAGCCTGATCACATTGCCTGTGTTGGGTGGAATTTCCGGCGATACCAGCACGATATGAAACATAGGATTACTCGTTATCCGCCAGGGCGGTAGGCTACAGTTAAACAACATCCAAGGGATACACCCCTGGTCGATAGGGCGTACGCGCCAGCACCAGTCCACACACCGATGCTGCTCCAGCCGCCCGCAGCTGACGGGCAATACCTTGTAAGGTGCTGCCCGTGGTCAGGACATCGTCCACCACCGCAATATGGGCGCCAGGAATATAACCGGTACAGGCATATAACGACTGGGTACTACGTGCTCGTTCAGTACGGCTTAAATGAGCCTGCTTGGCACCTTCGCGCGCACGACGCAATAACTGTGGCTGATATGGCAAGTCCAGTTGGCTAGCCAAACTACGAGCCACAGCAGCAGCGGGGTTAAACCCTCGACGCAGCACAGAGGCACGGCTGGCAGGCACACAAAGCACTATTGTATTCTTAGCCAAGGATAACGGCGCCCGCTGTATTGCCTGAACCAACAACCCGGCCAGCATAGGCGCCATAGAAAAATTCCGCTGCGACTTTAACCGATGAATTAGCAGATCGCCAGGCTCGTGATAATCAAAAGCGGCAATCACCTTATCGTAAGCCGGTTGCAATGACGCGCAATCAGGGCAAGGCTCTGCCTGGGGTAAGGCCAGGCAGCACACAGGACAGCGTGGCTGGCCGCTATTCATAGATTGCGTCACCCACAGCCTACAGCTATCGCATAGCCGACCACCCCGTGCCGAACAACGGCACAAAGGGCAGTCCGAAGGAATATGCTGGGTACAGTAGCGAATACCTTGCTTTAGACGCGGTATGGATTCGCGCCATATGGATAGATAGGCCATAATAGGACCTTCAGGCGAACCGTATTAAGAACTGCTTATCTTAAGCATATACCGCCATCCAACACCAGCTTCCCGAGCACGTAAATGTCACAGTCACCTTCACTGCGCGTCAGCTCTGCCCATGCCAACATGCAATTCGCTCGTCGTGCCCCTCTAGATGCCGCACAATTTCTATATGGTGAAATTGCACAACGCATGTTGCAGCGCTTAAGCTATATACGCATCAATCCCAAACACGTACTGGACGCAGGCTGCGGCGCTGCCCATGCACTGGAACCTTTACGCGCACGCTACCCTGACCTGAGCTACATAGGGCTAGACGCTTGCCTACCCTTATTGACTGTTGCCAAACAACGCTATCAGTCCAAACCTGGGTTATGGCAAAAGCTACGCAATAAACCCACCTTGCCACTGGAATTCGTACAGGCCGACATGGCTCAGTCTGGCTTGCCTACACAAAGCCTGGATTTGATCTGGTCGAATATGGCATTGCACTGGCACCCAGAGCCACATGAAGTGCTGGCCGAATGGCGACGCACCTTAAGCGTGGGCGGACTGGTCATGTTTTCTTGTATGGGCCCAGGCTCCTTGGCGGAACTGCGTACAGCGATCACCCAAGCAGACTTAGGCACTGCCACACCACAATTTGTGGACATGCATGACTTTGGTGACCTACTTATCGATCATGGCTTTCTTGACCCCGTCATGGACCAGGAAATTATTACCCTGACCTACCGCACTCCGGAAAAACTACTGGAAGACATGCAAGCGTTAGGCGGCAACCCCAGCATAGATAGGCGTCCCGGCTTGGTAGGAAAGTCATGGCGCCAACGTTTACTACAAGCACTGGAACAGCAACGCCACCAAGACGGCACCATACATTTAACCCTGGAAGTGTCTTATGGGCATGCCTGGCGTTCGGCTGCTGAACACACGCGGGGCGAAGCCCGCATGGCAATGGGCGCTGTGGGGCGTCAACGGTCCCCCACAGCAACAGGCCCTACGGTCAAGCCACGCTCGACAGATGACTAACGTATAGGCAAGGCGTACATTAGACCGCCTTGTGTCCACTGCGCATTCAAGCCACGCTGAATTTGTAGTGGACTGCCTAGCCCCACGTTACGTTCAAAGCTTTCACCATAATTACCTACCTGTTTAATGATGTTGTAGGCCCACTTTTCATCAACACCCATATTTTTACCCGCACCTTCGGTAACTCCTAACATGCGCTGTATATTCGGGTTAGTGCTTTTCAATTGCTCGTCTACATTGGCCGAAGTAACACCCAGCTCTTCGGCACCCACCATCGCATGCAAAGACCACTTAACTACATTCAGCCAGCGGTCATCACCTTGACGTACATAAGGCCCTAGAGGCTCTTTGGAAATGATTTCAGGCAAGACCATGTAGTCGTCAGGTTTTTCTAACTTGGAAATCCGTATGGATGCCAAGCCTGATGCGTCTGTGGTGAAGACATCACAACGACCAGCAGCGAACGCATTTACTACTTCGTTAAATTGTTCTAACACCACTGGCTTATAGCTGACGTTATTGGCCCTGGCCCAGTCTGCCATCGTGTTTTCGTTGGATGTACCAGTTTGCATACAAACACTGGCGCCGTTAATGTCTTTGGCACTGGTCACCCCCAAGGATTTAGGCACCAGAAACCCCTGACCATCATAAAAATTAATGCCTATGTGTATTGCCCCGACAGCGGTATCGCGCTGCTGGGTCACAGTAGTATTGCGTGCCAACAAGTCAATTTCACCAGACTGCAATGCGGTAAAACGCTGCTGAGCATTTAAAGGCACCGCTTTGTACTTGCTGGCATCTCCTAATACGGCCGCTGCCACCGCCCTGCACATATCAACATCCAGACCTTGCCATACCCCTTTGGAATCAGGGGCGGAAAAGCCAGCAAACCCTGTTGTGACACCACAATGCACCACACCACGTTGCTTAACAATGTCTAAGGTGTCGGCGTGTGCCGCCTGCATACCTGCCAGCGTCACAAGCAAGCCAACAGCGATTTTCAGTTTATGCATGATAACTCCTATGAATTATTAACCGTTCAGGCATGTTACCGCAATCAGCACATTGACTAAGCCGCTAATTTACCTAATCATAACTACGTATGTCGTCGATGACCTTGCCATCATTAGGCAAGCTGCCCGGTTCCACCGCCAAGATGTCGGTCCGCAGTTTGGTCAATTCGCGGACCGATGCCGTCAACTGTTGTAGATAACTATCGCTAGCCTGAGCCAATTCAGCGTACAGCACCATGACGTCGCTACCTACCTGACCGCTGACCACCAACCTGGCCTTGCTGACTTCAGGGTGGCGCTGTAGCACCTGGGCAATTTGCTCGGGATGCACAAACATGCCCCGAACTTTGGTGGTCTGGTCGGCTCGCCCCATCCAGCCCTTGATACGCTGGTTGGTACGCCCACAGGGCGATACACCCGCCATAATGGCGGATAAGTCGCCCGTGCCAAAGCGTACCAGCGGGTAGTCGGGATTCAGGGTAGTGACGACAATTTCACCGACTTCGCCATCGGGTACAGCTTGATTCGTACCAGGACGCACAATTTCCAGAATGATGTCTTCGTTCACCACCAGGCCTTCACGTGCCGAGGTTTCATACGCCATCATGCCTAGGTCGGCGCTACCATAAGCTTGGTAGCCTTCTATACCGTGTTCCGCAAACCAGGCGCATAAGGATGGCGGAAAAGCTTCGCCGGAAAACAATGCGCGGGTCAGAGACGGCAGACGCACCCCCATTTCAGCCGCCTTTTCCAGAATAATTTTCAGGAAACTGGGCGTACCGGTATACCCCACAGGGGCTAGGTCGGCAATGGTGTGAACCTGCATTTCAGTTTGCCCTACGCCACCCGGAAACACCGTGCAGCCCAGAGCGTGCCCAGCAGTTTCCATCATGGAGCCAGCCGGCGTAAAGTGATAGGAAAAACAATTGTGTATTAGTTGACCAGGGCGAAAACCCGCGGCATGCAAGGCACGCCCAAAGCCCCAGTAGTCGGGCCGCTTGCTTTCCGGTTCGTACATGGGCCCTGGCGAAGAAAACACGCGCACGGCATCCCCCCAGCCTATGGCCGAAAAGCCACCAAAAATACGTGTGGTATCGGATTCTGCAGGGTCTGTTCTAGCATGGCGCGCGGCCAATTGCGCTTGCAGCAAATCGCTTTTACGCACAACAGGAATTTGTTCCAAATCAGAGCGTTGTTTGATGCTGGCAAGGTCTACCCCTTGCAGCTGCCGTGCTATCGCAGGCGCCCGCTCGCAGGCGCGTTGCAGTGCTGCTGGTAAGCGCTGCATCAAAAGCTGCTCGCGCTTGTCAGGCGACGCAGACTCGCGCCCTTCGAAATAGTTACTCATGGTGCCCCCTAAGTAGCGGTTGCCGTTACGCCAGCCAACGCTTGCGACGACGATAGAATTTTGTCTCGCGGAAGCTGGTGCGCTCGCCGCTGGAAACTCCCAGGTAGAATTCCTTGACGTCTTCGTTTTCAGCCAATTCTTTGGCTTCGCCGTCCATCATGACGCGGCCATTCTCAAGAATGTAGCCATAGTCGGAATAACGCAGGGCAATATTGGTGTTCTGTTCGGCCAGCAAGAAGCTGACGCCTTCGCGCTGATTAAGGTCGCGCACAATTTCAAAGATCTCGACCACAATTTGTGGTGCCAAGCCCATAGAAGGCTCGTCCAGCAAGATCATGGTGGGATTGGCCATTAACGCGCGCCCTACAGCCGCCATTTGCTGTTCGCCGCCGGAGGTATAGCCAGCCAGGCTGCTACGTCGCTGTTTAAGCCGTGGGAAATACTGGTAGACCCTATCCAACGATGCTGCCAGTTCACCGCGACTAATATTGCGCGTATAAGCACCGGTGAGTAAGTTGTCTTCTATGGTCAGGTGGGCAAAACAATGCCGTCCTTCCATAACCTGAATCACGCCGCGCTTGACTAGGTCAGCCGGTGTGAGCCGGTCTATGCGTTCGCCACGATAATCAATACTGCCTTTGGTAACATCACCGCGCTCAGCCTTCAGCAAGTTGGACACAGCACGCAAGGTGGTGGTTTTACCCGCTCCGTTAGCCCCCAGCAATGCCACGATTTTACCTTCGGGCACAACCAGCGACACCCCTTTCAGAACCAGGATAACGTGGTTGTAGATGACCTCTATGCCATTGACACTAAGGAGGATATTCGGCGTTTCCGCCTGGACATTCGCATTCATAAGTAGTCCCTGCTGTCATTTCAACCGGTGGGCACACTGCTGCGCCCACCGGACTTGCTACCTTAGTTTTCGCAGGTGCGAGGTGTTATTTTTTTCTCGGCAGCGTATTTATCGGCTTGCTCTTGGATTAGGGGATCGATATATTTCTTATCGGCCTGATACCAAGCATCTGAAGTCAAGTTGAATTTAGCGCCATCCCACTGAATGATGCGGGCCCAGTCATCGCCCTTGTGGTCTTGGCAACTTGTTTTCACGGGGCGCATCAATTTCCCAAAGCCCAATGCATCCAGTTTCTCTTGGGTCAGATCCAGGTTCTCAAAACCCCAACGGACTTGCTCAGGGGTCATGTGCTTGCCTTTGCCGTACTTTTCTTGGGCAGCGCGTATGGCTTCCACTTGCAGCATGGAAATCATCATGCCACGTGTATGTGCCAGGGAACCTACGCCTTTACCGCCATCGGCTGTGCCTTGACCTTTATCGTACACGTAGGTTTTCAGGTCATCGTGGACACGACCATGCTCCAGGCTGTTATGGATAGTGATGCCGTTATAGCCTTTAGCTACATCCCCCAGGTCTTGTACGTCGGTTTCGGAGCTGGCCCACCAAATACCGTACATTTTGTCGCGCGGATAACCTACAGCCTGTGCCTCACGAATCGCGGTAGGCGTCATGATGCCAGCGCTCCAGAGTAGCAGGTAGTCAGGCTTGCTTTGACGGATTTGTAGCCAGGTGGATTTTTGCTGTACGCCAGGTGCTGTTACAGGGTAAAGCTGCAAGTCAAAGCCATTGGCCTTGGCACGGGACTCCAGTAGCAGTATGGGTTCTTTCCCATAGGGCGAGTCATGATAAACCAGGGCAATTTTCTTGCCTTTGAGTTTGTCTTCACCTCCCTCGCGCCGGGCAATATCCTGGATCATGGCATCGGCTGCGGTCCAGTAGTTACCCAACAGTGGGAAGTTCCACTGGAACACCGCACCGTTAGCCGACTGCGACAAGCCATAACCCATAGTGATGACAGGGTAGCCATCGACGGTAGCCTTATCTGTGACCGCAAACGTAATACCTGTGGACTGAGTATCAAAGCCCGACGCGCCGCCGTGTTTTTCTTTTAGACGCTCATAGCACTCGACACCGCGGTCAGTGGCGTAAGCCGTTTCACACTCTTCGTAGACAATTTTTACGCCGTTAACACCACCATCACGGGCATTAACCAGCTTCAGGTAATCCATCTTGCCATCGGCCCAGGGTATACCCAAAGGAGCAAATGAACCCGTGCGATAAGCCAGTAAGGGAATAAACTGCTCGTCGGCCGCAGCAGCAGCGGGCGTAGCAACCGTTGCCATTGCGCCAACGACAGCCACCATAGCAGCGGCAAATTTAAAGGAACGTTTCATGTCTGAGTCCTCCTTGGTGTCTGTTGCACCGTTTATTGACGGTTTGACCGGGTCTGGTCTTAACCGGATACTAAAATTAACTACGATAAAACTAATGTGGGAATGGCCATATACGAAGCTTTTCTTTGCCTATGCTCCAGAGTCGGGCCAAACCATGTGGTTCGACAATCAAGAAAAACACAATTAATGCGCCAAACACCATATGTTCTATATGTGACGCGGTATCTATGCCCAGAGGCAAACCAAACCACCCAGGTACATTGGTAAGAAATACAGGCACTAGGACCATAAAGGCTGCACCAAAAAAACTACCAACGATGGAGCCCAAACCGCCAATAATCACAATAAACAGCAATTGCAGGGAACGATTCAAGTCAAAAGCCAGCGGCTCCCAGGAGCCCAGGTGTATATAGGCCCACAACGCACCTGCCACGCCAATAATGAACGAGCTGACCGCGAACGCCGTTAACTTGGCATAAATGGGGCGTATACCAATAACCGATGCTGCAACGTCCATGTCGCGTATGGCCATCCACTGTCGCCCTATGGCACCACGCACCAGGTTTTTAGCCAGTAACGCAAACACCACCACAAACGCCAGTACAAACAAATAGCGCTGTATGGGCGTTTGTATGGGCAAACCGAACGCCGTTAATGGTGGCACTGATACGTTACCTGACGAGGAATAATTGGTAAAAAAGGGTATGCGTAAGAAAGCCCAATCGACAAAAAACTGTGCGGCCAACGTGGTAACAGCCAAGTACAGCCCACGAATACGCAAACTAGGCACACCAAACACAACACCGACCAAGGTTGCAAACACCCCACCCAACAATATCTGGATAACCAAGGGGGTAGCTGGCATGCGTACACCAAAGTTCCAGGCCGCATAGGCGCCCACCGCCATGAAAGCCCCAGAGCCTATAGAGATTTGGCCACAGTACCCAACCAGGATATTCAAGCCTATAGCTGCCAGAGACAAAATCAAAAATGGCGTTAGGATGGCTTGCAGAAAATAATTAGAGGCTATAAATGGCACAACGATGAAGGCCAGCGCCAACACACCTAAGATAAAGACACGATCTTGCCGGATTGGGAAAATCTGCTGGTCAGACCGATACGTGCTTTTGAACTGGCCGTTTTCACGATAAAACATAGTAGCTACCTAATTCTTTAGTGCGTAAACTAAACGCGGTCAATGATTTTTTCGCCAAACAAGCCTTGAGGCCGGAACAGCAGAAACACCAGAGCCAGGACATAAGCAAACCAAATTTCGATGCCACCGCCCACAAAAGGCCCTAAGTAGACTTCAGAAAGTTTTTCGCCCACGCCTATGATGAGGCCACCAATAATGGCACCAGGTACGGATGTAAGACCGCCCAATATAACGACCGGTAAGGCGCGCAAGGCGGCCGTTGACAGGGTGAACTGCACCCCGAACTTGGACCCCCAGATAATCCCCGCCACCAAGGCCACCAACCCAGCCACAGTCCAGACTACGACCCAGATACGGTTCAGCGGTATACCAATGGACTGAGCGGCTTGGTGATCATCGGCCACGGCGCGCAAAGCACGCCCCAACGAGGTGTACTGGAAGAAGAACGCCAGCACCGCCACCAACAAGGCCGCAACGGCAGCTGCCGTCAGGTCTTCCAGGCTGATCAATATGCCGCCCTCAAACATGCTTTCCATAATGAAAGCTGGATCTTTGGGCATGCCCACGTCTATGGTGTAGACGCTGCTGCCGAAGATTATTTGGCCCATGCCATCCAGGAAGTAGGCAATACCTATAGTGGCCATAAGTAGCGTAGTGCCTTCTTGATTGACCAAATAGCGCAATGCATAGCGTTCAATGACGACGGCAATCAGCCACATAAAGACGGAGCACACTGCAAACGCCAAGATATTGGCCAGCAGTAGGCTTTCAAAGCCGAACCATAACGGTATCCAGGCCGAGAACCTGGCCATCGCCAAGGCGGCGATCAAGACCATAGCGCCCTGGGCAAAGTTAAATACCCCGGAAGCCTTGAATATAAGCACAAACCCCAGCGCCACCAACGAGTACAGCATACCCGTCATCAAGCCGCCAAACAGGGTTTCTAGAAAAAATGCCATGTCGATTTCCCCTGATTAATCGTTGGCGCCAAGATAGGCACGAATTACATCTGGATTGTTGCGGACATCGTCGGGCAAGCCATCACCGATTTTCTTGCCGTAATCCAGCACCACGACACGATCGGAAATATCCATGACCACTGCCATATCGTGTTCGATCAGAACAATGGTGGTGCCGTATTCATCGTTGACGTCCAGGATGAAACGGCTCATGTCCTGTTTTTCCTCGATGTTCATGCCAGCCATGGGTTCATCCAGCAACAAAATACGCGGTTCCATGGCCAAGGCACGGCCCAGGTCAACACGTTTTTGCAAGCCGTAGGGCAAACGCCCTACCGGGGTTTTACGAAATGCCTGAATCTCCAGGAAATCAATGATGTTTTCAACAACCTCGCGGTTGGCATTCTCTTCGCGTTCGGCTGAGCCCAGACGGAACGCCTGGGCCAATATGCCGCTGTTCATACGCAGGTTGCGCCCCGTCATGATGTTATCCAGCACGCTCATGCCTTTGAACAGGGCAAGGTTCTGGAAAGTACGGGCAATGCCCATTTCAGCGGCTCGGCGCGAGTTCATTTTGTTGAACCTGCTGCCCGACAAGGTAATTTCACCCTGCTGCGGCGTATAAACCCCATTAATCACGTTCAGCATAGAGCTTTTACCCGCCCCGTTAGGACCAATAATGGAACGAATTTCGTGCTCTTTGACATCAAATGAGATGTCGGTCAGGGCCTTTACGCCGCCAAATGCCAGCGATATATTTTTCAGGTCCAATATAACGTCACCGATCCGGTGGTTGCGATCTTGACTCATTACGCAGCCTTCTGTTTGTTACTGGGAAATACCTTGGCGCTGACGATTTTCAAATCGGCGGAAATAACCCCCGAGCGACCATCTTCAAACTTGACCTCGGTTTCAATAAACTGATTAGACTTATTCTGAAATAAGGCATCGACCAGCACACCGTATTTCTGGGCAATAAATGCCCTACGCACCTTGCGTGTACGGGTGAGTTCGTCGTCATCGGGGTCCAGTTCTTTATGCAGTATCAGGAAACGCGCCACTTGTGAACCCACCAGTTTGGGGTCAGTGGCCAAATCAGCATTGACCTGATCAACACAATCGCAAATCAGCTGATAGACTTCGGGCTTAGCCGCCAGGTCGGTGTACCCGGCGTAAGGCAAGCCTTGGCGTTCGGCCCAGTTACCCACGGCCTCCAGGTCGATATTGATAAAAGCACAGACTTCAGGCATACCATTGCCAAAGGCGACGACTTCTTTGATGAATTGAAAGAACTTAAGCTTGTTTTCTATGTATTTAGGTGCAAACAAACTGCCGTCAGCCAACTTACCAACGTCTTTGGCACGGTCAATGATTTTTAATTGGCCGTCCACATCCAAATAGCCCGCATCACCAGTGTGGTACCAGCCATCAGCCGTGTAGGATTCGGCAGTGTCTTTAGGATTACGGTAGTACTCCTTGAACATGCCTGGGCTTTTAATTTGGATTTCGCCGTTATCAGCGATGCGTAGTTCTACTCCATCAACAGGAGGCCCTACGCTATCGGAACGCACCTGACCATCGGATTGCACGCACACAAACACCGACGTTTCGGTTGAACCGTACAACTGCTTTAGGTTAATGCCTATGGAACGGTAAAACGTAAACAAGTCGGGGCCTATGGCTTCGCCTGCGGTGTAGGCAATGCGTATTCGGCTCATGCCCAAGGCATTACGCAAGGGGCCATACACCATGAAATTACCTATCTGGTACTTGAAACGATCCCACGCGCTGATGCCGCTGTCTTTATCCAGAATACGGGTACCCACGCGACGCGCTAAATTCATGCAACTATGAAATAGCTTGCGCTTGATGGCACTGGCGTCTTCCATACGTATCATGACGTGAGTTAACAAATCTTCCAGGACCCTGGGTGGTGCAAAATAATATGTTGGCCCGATATCGTGCATGTCTATGGACACGGTTTCGGGGGATTCGGGATGGTTAACCGTAAAGCCGGTGACCAAAAACTGCGTATACGAGAACATATTTTGACCTATCCAGGCTGGCGGCAGGTAAGCCAGGACTTCTTCGTGGTCGGTCAGGTTTTCCAGCTCTTGTATGACTCTGGCGCGGTCAATCAGGGCATGGTGTGTAAGCACCACGCCTTTGGGCTTGCCGGTGGTGCCCGATGTATAAAACATGGCAGCAGTGTCTTCAGGGGTCAAGGCCGCGGTTTGGTCATCGACATAGTTGGGGTTCTCGGTGTTGTGCTTAGCCCCCATTTCCAACAGCGCATCGAAAGACAGCAAGCCGTCTTCGTTGTAATTACGTAAACCACGTGGGTCATCGTAGACAATGTATTTCAGGCCGGGGCAACTTTCACGGATCTCCAGCATTTTGTCGACCTGCTCTTGGTCTTCGACCACGGCCAGGTGAATGTCGGCATCTTGTAAAACAAATAGCATTTCCTGAGCGACCGCATCCTGATATAACGGCACAGGAATAGCGCCTATTGCTTGTGCAGCCATCATGGAAAGGTAAAGCCGTGGCCGGTTCTCGCCTACAATAGCGATGTGCTGGCCGGCTTGTACGCCCAGCGCAGAAAAACCGTGCGCCAGCAAGTGTACATTTTGCGCCAGGTCGGACCACGTCATGGTTTGCCATATGCCCAGATCTTTTTCTCGCATGGCGGGCCGCAACCCACGTACGGCGGCATGATGGCGCACCAATGCGGGAAACGTACCAGGCCCCGCTTGGGTAGCTTGTGCAGACAGGTTTTGTCCCACGATGTCTCCTTTAAGCACTCTGTGAAACCGGCTTAAATGGCCGGTGTTAATCACTACAGTATCTAAACACTACTGATAAGTTTGTTTTATTTTTATACAGTATTCAAGGTAAAGAATTACGCTAACACTAACTGTCATGGATATGACATTCGGGCCTTAACTAGGGTAAATCCTCATGCACCTTACACAGTCATTGCAAGAAGCAGCCGGTTGGTTCAATCTTTTAACCCCAGAACAACAATTACGGGTCATCAAGGACACCAGCATATCCAGCTATCCGGCTGGTGCCATGGTAGAGCTCAAAGGCGAGCATGCCCACACGTGGCTAGGTGTAAAAAGTGGTTTGGTCAAGGTTTCGGTAGGCACCCCCGACGGTAAGCTGGCCACGCTAACCGGCGTACCTGCTGGTGGCTGGATAGGCGAAGGCAGTTTGCTGAAAAATGAAAAACGTAAATTCGATGTAGTGGCGCTGCGCGACTCGGTCATAATGCGGTTATCGGCGGCCACGTTTAACTGGTTGCTTGATAACAGCATACCGTTTAACCGCTACTTATTGCATCAACTAAATGAGCGTGTGGGCCAATTTATCGGCAAAGCCGAACACGACCGCCTGTTGGCCCCCGATGCCCGAGTCGCTCGTTGCCTGGCAGAACTATTCAACCCCTTGCTTTATCCATGCGAAGATATGCGACTGGACATCACCCAAGAAGAAATCGGCTATCTGGCACGTATCTCGCGCCAACGCACCAACCAAGCCCTGCGTACGCTGGAATCCGCCCATATGCTGCAAGTAGAATACGGAGCGGTTAAAGTCTTGAATCTGGATGGCCTGAAGAACTATGGTTTGTAAACCCCAACCAAGGTATTGGGCGATATCCAATAAAATACTAGAATAGCGGTTTGCTTATTCCCAACTAATTAGTGGCTTCTGCACGTACACAGGCGCGCACCAGTCCCATTGTTTTTCATATCAACTAAGGTCCTGAACCATGTCTGACAATCCAGTGCACGCGCTGCCTTCTTATTTGCACCCCGACCACCTTGGTCCCTGGGGTGACTATCTTGAACAGGTAGAGCGCGTCACGCCTTATCTGGGTCATCTGACCCGCTGGGTGGAAACCCTAAAACGCCCTAAACGCACCCTAATTGTGGATGTACCTGTCGAACTGGATAATGGCCAAATTGCCCACTTCGAAGGCTACCGCGTGCAGCACAACACCAGCCGCGGCCCAGGTAAGGGCGGCGTGCGTTACCACCAAAACGTCACTTTGCCTGAAGTTATGGCATTGTCGGCCTGGATGTCAGTAAAAACTGCCGCTATCGATATCCCCTTTGGTGGTGCCAAAGGCGGCATACGCTTGGACCCGCGCAATTACTCACGCGGTGAACTCGAGCGTATTACGCGCCGTTACACCACTGAAATCGGCCTTATCATAGGTCCCGACAAAGACATTCCAGCACCAGACGTCAACACCAACGGCCAAACTATGGCCTGGATGATGGACACCTACTCCATGAATGTAGGCGCCACCACTCGCGGCGTTGTTACTGGCAAACCAGTGTCACTGGGCGGTAGCTTAGGACGCGTTGAGGCTACAGGCCGTGGCGTATTTGTGGTCGCTTGCGAAGCGGCTCGCGACGCTGGTATCAGCATAGAAGGCGCACGCGTCGTCGTTCAAGGTTTTGGTAACGTAGGCGGCACCGCTGCTCGGCTTTTGCATCAAGCTGGCGCCAAAGTCATTGCCGTTCAAGATCACACCGCCTGTTTGCATAACGCCAATGGTTTGAACATTCTGGCGCTTATGCAACAAGCCGAAGAAACTGGTGGTATCTTAGGCAGCCCTAACGCTGAAAACATCAGCGCCGCTGACTTCTGGGCACTAGAAACCGAACTGTTAATACCTGCAGCTCTGGAAGGCCAGTTGAATAAAGACAACGCCAATTCAGTACGTGCCCGTATTGTTGTTGAAGGTGCAAACGGCCCAACCACACCAGAAGCCGACGACATCCTTACCGCTAACGGCATCACTGTTATCCCTGATGTTCTGGCCAACGCCGGTGGTGTTACTGTCAGCTATTTCGAATGGGTACAAAACTTCTCCAGCTTCTTCTGGACTGAAGCTGAAATCAATACCCGTCTGGAACACATGATGCGCGCTGCCTACGCAGGTATCTCCAGTACAGCACAACAACACGGTGTCACTATGCGTACCGCAGCCTTTATCACGGCTTGCACCCGCATCCTTGAGGCCCGTGAAGTGCGCGGTCTATACCCTTAAGCAGGAAGCCAGCATGATTAGCCCCCCTCGCCCACGCATTCTGGTGCTAGGAACGGGGGGCACTATTGCCGCTACCGCCCAGCATGCAACCATGCTGGCGGACTACACCGTCACAGAAAACATTGATTCGCTACTGACAGCGATACCCGAGCTACATACGCTGGCAGATATCGAATGCCAGCAACTATGCAATGTCGATAGTCGCGACATGAGCAACATGCTGCTGTTGTTGATCGCCGTTCACGCACGGGATGCACTGCGCCGTCCAGATATCGATGGCATAGTCATCACCCACGGTACCGACACCCTGGAAGAAACCGCTTACTTTTTAGATCTAGTATTGCCTTTGGGCAAGCCAGTGGTGCTGACTGGCGCCATGCGTCCCGCTAGCGCGCTTAGCCCTGATGGCCCTTTAAACGTCTATAACGCGGTCTTGCTGGCCAGCTCCCCACTGGCTCATCAACAAGGCGTTATGGTGCTAATGAACGATCAAGTGCATGCTGCCCGATTCGTTACCAAAGCACATACCACCCAGCCTGATGCCTTTCGTTCTGCCGACCACGGCTGCCTAGGGCTGATCGCGAATGGGCAGTTGCACATGGCACAAACCCCATTAGCACGCACAGGCCAAGCCACCGGTTATTTCGACATCCCTGCCTTGAACTCACTGCCTTTGGTGGACATTATCTACGACCACCAAAATTCCGGACAGCATTTATATACTGCATCGGTCGCCGCTGGCGCACGTGGGATCATTATTGCAGGCACTGGTAATGGCAGTCTGTCTACTGGCGCTGTGGCAGGGGCAACTTACGCTGTCCATCATGGCGTCATGTGTGCGCGCGCCAGCAGGGTGGGTGCTGGTCTGGTCAGCGCCAGCACACAAGACTCAGACCTTGGCCTGATTTGCGCAGCAGCGTTGAATCCACAAAAAGCCAGAATACTGCTAATGCTGGCCCTAGCGCTAGGCCACAACATACAGCAAATCCGTTACCTTTTTCAGGCCTAGACCTACGCTTACGCTACCCCCAGCAAGCTGCGTTGGCTTTCAAAGCGTCGTGCTACTCCACTAATCGGATCAGTAAAAGCAATAGCCCGCGCCAACAACTGCAAAGGCCTTTCAAAGTCATCGGTATCGCTAGGCTGGCACAATATGGGATAAAACATATCGTGCCGTATGGGTACACCCAGCGCAGCCATATGCACCCTAAGCTGATGCTTGCGTCCGGTAATTGGCTGTAAGCGATAATGCCCCCATTCACCGGCATGGATCAATTCAATACCCGTTTCGCTGTTAGGTTCTCCGGGTACCTCATCCATGATGAAGTGCCCGGCACGCTGTTGTATGCAGCTGCGATATACCTGTGGCAACGCCACTTTAGCGGACAAGGGCGCGATAGCCTCGTATTCTTTGTGTACAGCACGGGACTGAAACAAGGTTTGGTAAGCACCGCGACTGGCCGGATCAGCACAAAACAACATGACCCCAGCGGTATCCCTGTCCAAGCGATGTATAGGGCTAAGTTCAGGCATATCCAATGCGCGACGCAGCCGTATCAAGGCAGTTTCCTGCAAATAACGCCCCCCCGGTATGCTGGCTAAAAAGTGAGGTTTATCCACCGCCACCAGATAGCGATCGCGAAACAACACAGGCAAGTCAAAGGGGACCACTGTTTCCAGAGGTACTTCGCGGTAATACCACAGCCAACGCAAGGGAATATAAGAGCTATCGCCCTGTTGCGCTATGCCATGTTCATCCACGATATCGCCTTGTGCCAAACGCGCCAACAAGATATCGGGTGATAAATGGACAAAGCGTTCCAACAGGAAGTCAGCCAATGTCGGCCACGGACCAGGTGGCAACCAGACTCGGCTGGGGGTAACGCCATTACGTACAGACAAGGGCGAGCGCGGCCTTGCCTTAGCGGGTCCAGTCAAGTATCACCTTACCGCTTTGCCCAGACAACATGGCATCAAAACCTGCTTTATAGTCATCAACCCCAAAGTGATGAGTAATCATGGGCGATAAATCTAAGCCGCTTTGCAGCATAGCCACCATTTTGTACCAAGTTTCAAACATTTCACGGCCATATATGCCCTTGATGACCAAGCCCTTGAAAATCACTTTGGTCCAATCTATGCCAAAACCCGATGGCAAGATGCCTAGCATGGCAATTTTTCCACCATGGTTCATATTGTCTAGCATGGACGTGAATGCACTAGGCACGCCAGACATTTCCATGCCCACATCAAAGCCTTCAGTCATGCCCAACTCCTGCATAACATCGGGCAGGGATTCCTTTGCTACGTTTACCGTACGGGTGGCACCCATTTTTTCAGCCAATTTCAGCCTATAGTCATTCACATCAGTAATGACAACATTGCGCGCACCCACATGGCGTGCAATCGCCGCTGCCATCGCACCGATAGGCCCTGCACCGGTTATTAGGACATCTTCACCCACCAGATCAAACGATAGTGCGGTATGCGTTGCATTGCCAAAGGGGTCAAAAATAGCAGCGACATCATCGGGGACATCATCAGGAATTTTGAAAGCATTAAATGCCGGTATCACTAGGTAATCCGCAAAAGCACCTGGCCGGTCTACACCTACCCCTGTCGTATTGCGACATAAGTGACGCCGCCCTGCTCGGCAATTTCTACAATACCCACAGGTAATATGCCCTTCACCAGACACTCGGTCACCCAGTTTGAAACCACTGACCTCTTGGCCTATTTCGACGATTTCACCCACGTACTCGTGCCCCACATGCATAGGTACCGGCACGGTACGACTGGCCCATTCATCCCATTTCCAAATGTGAATGTCGGTGCCGCATATGGCAGTTTTACGTATCTTGATTAAGACATCGTTGTGCCCGACCTCTGGGCGACCGACCCGAGTCAGCGTAAGGCCAGGAGCAGGTTCAAGTTTGACTAGGGCTCGCATAGCGGCCTCCAATAATAAATTCACTATAAATTATAGAAGGCCTAAACAATAACGCCCAGATCACGTCCTACTTTGGCGAACGCAGCAACCACTTGTT
Organism: Alcaligenaceae bacterium; assembly: GCA_013416485.1. Taxonomy (GTDB): domain Bacteria; phylum Pseudomonadota; class Gammaproteobacteria; order Burkholderiales; family Burkholderiaceae_B; genus JAGOAJ01. The sequence goes on along the minus strand of JACCEO010000004.1, from coordinate 170,333 downwards.
GTATTTGTTCGGGGGTGTGAGCTGCACTCATTTGGGTACGAATGCGTGCCTGCCCTTTGGGTACGACAGGATAAGAAAACCCGATGACGTACACACCTTCGTCCAACAGCCTAGCCGACATGTTGGCAGCCAATTGTGCATCGCCCAACATCACAGGAATAATGGGGTGTTCACCCGGCACCAAGTCAAAGCCCAACGCTGCCATCGCACTACGAAACTGTTGTCCATTCGCAGCCACTTGTTGGCGCAACTGCTGACCTTCTGTACTTTGCAATAGCTCCAACACACGTAATGATGCGGCAACGATGGCAGGGGCTAAGGTGTTAGAAAACAGATACGGACGCGAACGCTGGCGCAACAACTCAACCACAGAAGCATGAGCCGCTGTATACCCTCCTGATGCACCGCCCAAGGCCTTGCCCAGGGTGCCTGTCAAGATATGAACCCGGCCCTCAACCCCGCAGTATTCCGGTGTACCGCGACCATGCTTGCCGACAAAACCCACAGCATGAGAGTCATCGACCATAACCATTGCGTTGAATTCATCGGCTAAATCACAAATGGATTTAAGGTCGGCAATAATACCGTCCATAGAAAATACACCGTCAGTGGCAATCAGTTTATAGCGTGCGCCGGCGGCATCTGCCGCAACCAATTGAGCGCGTAAATCGGCCATATTGTTATTGCTGTAACGATAACGTTGCGCTTTGCACAAGCGTATGCCATCAATAATACTGGCATGATTTAAGGCATCGCTAATGATGGCATCATTTTCATCAAACAAGGTATCAAACAAGCCACCGTTGGCATCGTAGCAACTGGAATACAGTATGACGTCGTCCATACGCAAAAAGCGCGCAAGTGATTGTTCCAGCTGTTTGTGCCCAGTTTGCGTGCCACAAATAAACCGCACCGACGCCAGGCCAAAGCCAGCTTCATCCAAGCCATCTTTGGCTGCCTGAATCAACCTAGCATCGTTGGCCAAACCCAAATAGTTATTGGCACAAAAATTTAACAAATGACTGCCATCAGCTAGGTTTACCTGAGCTGCTTGCTGACCTTGCATTACCCTTTCCGCTTTGTAGAAGCCATCAGTGCGTATTTGCTGTAGCTGATTCTCTACGTGGACAACGAAGGGGTTTTGCATAATATTTCCTTTAAGTAGTGGCTGCAAGCTCCAAGTGTTCCAAAGCGCGCAAACGCACACCTTGTCGCCACCAGATCAACAGCAACAGCAACAGTGCTGGTATATAGGTCCAGAATTCAGAGGGGCGTTCTGGGTTTGGTATTTTAACCTCTGTGATATCCCAACCTTGCTCCCAGCTGGAACGATATGCCTGACTACCAAAACGTACGCTAACTACTTGTGCCTGCCCACCCAAGGTCATAACGCTTAAGCCTGCTGCTGATAAACGTTGCATAGCCGCGGCATCACCTGTAGCTGTGCTATCAGCGGGCAAGGCCTGCAACGGCACAGCCACTGTTTTTTCCAAATCGTCGCCCTCCAGGTTCATTCCTTGCATTTGTACAGTCAAGCGACCGCCTGGAGGCATGTCAGCGGCTATTTGCATGAGTTCTGAACCAGGTCTGACTTCGTACTTAGGCGCGACAAAGTTCATAAACCAATCGGGTCGAAATAGCGCAAAAGTAATTGCAAATAACAGTATGACTTCTACCTTAGTACATTTGACACGCATCCAACGCATGGTCGCAGCCGCAAACGTCAGTGACGCCAAGGTTGCCCCAACCACAACCAACAGGGTTTCTCCCCAGCCTTGTACATCGATCAGTAATAACAGGGGATTAAAGACGAACATAAAGGGCAACACAGCAGTGCGCATGGCATAGGTAGTTCCCTGTATGCCGGTCTTAATGGGATCCTCGCCAGAAATTGCCGCTGCTGCAAACGTGGCCAAACCCACTGGCGGTGTGATATCGGCCATGATCCCAAAATAAAACACAAACATATGCACGGCGATCAAGGGAATGACCAAACCACTTTGGGCCCCTAGCTCGACCACCACGGGTGCCATTAAGGTAGCCATCAATATGTAATTAGCCGTGGTGGGCATGCCCAAGCCCAGAACCAAACATACACCGGCGGTAAAGAACAGCATGACCAGCACATTCCCCATAGAGACGATCTCTACGAATTCCGTCATGCGTCCACCCAGGCCTGTCAGTGTGATGGCCCCAACAATTAAACCCGCCGTTCCACACGCGATGGCAATCCCCACCATATTGCGTGCGCCTTCCTGAAGCCCTTGGATGGTTTCCTGTATACCCTGACGGGCTGCAGAGGCAAGCTGCTGTTGGCGGAACCAGGCGATTATTGGCCGTTGAGTGGCCATTTGTATCATCATGGCGATGGCAGCCCAGAAAGCCGATAAGCCTGCCGATAGCATTTCCACCGTCAAACACCAAACCAAAACACCTATGGGTATCAGGAAATACAAACCGGCCCGCACCGTGGGCCAGGTTTCCGGTTTAACCGGGTTGGTAATGTTAATTTCTGTGGGTAAATCTGGATGACTGGCGGCAATGCGTAACAACCACACGTACAAAACCACCAACAAACTTAGTAGTATCCAGATGGCGGCTTTACCTGCCACCGCCTGTACACCCACCCCTATCCAGTAAATAAGCCCAGCCACAATCAGCGTACCGGAAATCCCCATGCCCCAACCTGCCAATTTTTGCAGTAGAGTGCGCGGTTGCCCTGGCGACATCATAGGTTGTATACCTAGCTTCAAGGCCTCGATGTGAACGATATAGAACAATGAAATATAGGAAATTGACGCTGGCAAGATAGCATGTCGGATAATATCGGTATACGGTATGCCGACGTACTCTATCATTAGGAAAGCGGCTGCCCCCATCACTGGCGGCATGATTTGCCCATTAACCGACGAAGCGGTTTCTATGGCCCCTGCACGTATGCCGCCATAGCCGGCCCGCTTCATCAAGGGAATGGTAAAAATACCCCCTGTGACCACATTCGCCACCGACGAGGCAGACACTATGCCGTTGACCGCAGACGACACCACAGCCACCTTGGCTGGCCCGCCACGCAAATGCCCCAGCAAAGCAAAAGACACCTGCATCATGTAGTTCCCTGCCCCACATCTATCTAGTAGTGACCCTAGCAATACAAAAATAAATATATACGAAACGGATACGCCCAGCGCAACACCGTATACACCTTCTGTGGTCAACCACATATGCGACATCAGGCGCTCGATAGAGGCCCCGCGGTGTGCCAAAGCGTCGGGCATCCAGGGCCCTAGCAATGCATAAGCGACAAACACCGTACCCAACACTGCCATAGGCGCACCCAAAGCACGACGCGTGACTTCCAGCAGCAATACCAGACCAGTGCACGCCACCACCACATCCATCGTCGTGGGTATGCCAGGACGCATGGCCAGTTCTTTGTAGAACAAATACAAATAAGCGCCACAAAATCCCCCAACCAGTGCCAACACCCAGTCGTACCAGGGCATGATGTCGCGCGGCGAGCTTTTGCGTGCCGGATACGCCATATAGCCTAGGAACATGGCAATACCCAAATGCAGGGCACGCGCTTCGGTATCGTTGAAAATACCCAGCCTAAGCGAAAATGGCAACGGCGAGGCATACCACAGCTGAAATAAAGACCAGAACACAGCGCCAATAAACAGAACGGCACCGGGGAAGCCCCCGACCTCGCGACCGCCGCGATCGACATCGGCGACTAATTGTTCAAGGTTGGCGTTAGCTTCCTGCTGAGCGGCAGATAATGGTGGGGATGTTGTCATGCTTTATTCCCAGTAATGGTTTTATAGCGCAGCAGTGGCGCCCTAAGGCGCCACTGTCTACTTACAACAGGCCTTTTTCTTTGTAGTACTTCTGTGCACCGGGGTGTAGTGGCGCAGACAAACCATTTTTGACCATATCTTTGGCATCCAAATGGCCTAGTGCTGGGTGCAGTTTTTTAAAGTCATCAAAGTTTTCGAATACGGCTTTGACCACTAAATACACCATCTCGTCAGGGACATCCGACGACGTTACAAAGGTAGCTAACACCCCATAGGTAGGTGTGTCGTCAGGATTATTGGCATACAACCCACCAGGAATACTGACTTTGGCATAGTAGGGATATTGTTCGACCAGCTTATCGACTACGGGGCCAGTCAAGGGGGTCAGCTTGGCACCACACGTAGTGGTGGGATCCTGGATATTGGCTGATGGGTGACCTACGCCGTAAAAAAAGCCATCAATTTTTCCATCACACAAAGCTGAGCCATGTTCATCGGGACGTAGTTCCGATGCCAAGGAAAAGAAATCAAGACCATCACCCCGAGCTTTTAGCAATTGTTCCATAGAGGCGCGTGTACCCGACCCAGGATTGCCTACATTGAAACGCTTGCCTTTAAGCTCATCAAAATTTTTGATGTTCGCTTCTTTGCGTGTAACCACGGTAAAGGGCTCGGGGTGTAAGGAAAATACCGAACGTAGTTTTTCAAACTTACCCGCCTCTTTGAACTGCCCATCGCCGTTATAAGCGTTATAGCCGACATCAGATTGGACGACACCCAAATCTAGCTCGCCGGCTTTAATTGTATTGATATTAAATACCGAACCACCAGTGGACTCTACCGAACAGCGCACCCCGTGCTGAGCACGGTCTTTATTCACCAGGCGGCAGATAGCGCCACCTGCTGCGTAATACACCCCTGTAACGCCACCTGTACCTATGCTGACAAATTTCTGCTGAGCTGCTGCTGGTAAAGGTGCAGCCATTATGGCAAACAGCGCAGTAGCACTAGCTACTGTCGTTAAGTATTTCTTATTAAAGGGATTTTTTAAGCGTTTTTGCATGATTATTGTCTCCTGGGGGGTGGCCCCTATTGTTACCAGTGACCACTGGTAATCATCTGGCACTTAGATACAAAGTGGCTATGACCTATATAACCATCTAGTTGTACAAGCTGCAATGGGTATATTCCACACGCTAAGGCAACTTACATGACTTTATTTTTAATAAATTTAGAAACAACAAGACACAATCACGACAAACTTGGGCTTAAACTTGCTAGTAACAAGGTATAGTGGTCCTTAATCTGCTCTAACTTTGCCTGCTGATCCCATTAAAAACATTATTCAAACATGACTTTTTGGCGGCGCTATATCAGACAGTACATAAAACGTAGCCTGTTGGCTATCGGTTTACTGGCTAGTCTATCTATCAACACCGTTTGGGCTGACGACCAACCCATACGTGTTGGCATCTTTGACAATGCACCTAACTTGCTACTGTCGGAAGACGGGCGTCCCGCTGGAATATTAGGCGACGTTCTGCAAGAGATTGCCCGCCGGGAACAATGGGATCTACAAGCGGTTGAATGCGAATGGCAGACATGCATAGACAAACTACAACGTGGTGAAATAGACCTGCTCCCTGATGTGGATTACACCCCCGAACGCGCCTTGCTGTACGGATTTCATGAAGTTCCCGCCCTGCATAATTGGTCCCAGGTATATGCCGACCCAGGCACAAAAATATATTCTGTACTGGACATGGAAGGCAAGCGCATCGTAGCGCTGACAGCGTCAGTCCAGTATATTTTCACGAAGTCATTACTTAATAATTTTGGTGTGCATGCCACCTTATTAAGCGTGCCTAACCAAGAAAGCGCCTTTGCCCTAGTAGCCCAAAAGCAAGCTGATGCCGTCGTATCCAGTCATTATTATGGTGAGACCCACGCCCCACGCTATGGCCTAGTCGCCACCAGCTTAATGTACGAACCCACCCGCTCGTTTTATGTAGCAAAAAAACACTACCACCCCCAGATACTAGCCACTATCGACAAGCATCTGGCTGCTTGGCAAGACGATCCGAAATCCGTTTATTACTCAATTTTGCAGCGTTGGGGTAAAGCGCAAACACCTAGCCAAATCCCTGTGCAGTTTTGGTGGGGTGTTGCAGCTTTGGTTATTTTGTTATTGCTAACCCTAAGCATAGCCGCACTACTGAAAAGCCAAGTAGCGCGGCAAACACGTCATATCAAAGCACGTGAAATATGGCTAAATACCATATTGGAAAGCGTGGATGCTTTTATCTATATCAAAGACAAAAACTTCCGCTACAAATACTGCAATCACAAAGCCAATGATTTTCTTGGTCTACGCCCCGTTGACATGATAGGGCGCACCGATAGCGAAATTTTTACCAACCACGCTGGGCTGACCAACATAGAAGAAAGTGATCAACGCATACTTAACCAAGGCGGCCGGGTGGTCACCGAGGACGGTCTGGTTTCTTTGCCTGAACACAATGACCCCAGATCACTGGTCACCGTCAAGTTGCCGTTGTTAAATGCCGAAGGAAAAATCAGCGGCATCTGTGGCATAGCCACTGATATCACGGAACTGAAAGCAGCCCGCGATACCGTACACCAGCTAGCCTATTACGACCCCCTGACCAAACTACCTAATCGACAGTTGCTACTCGCCAAACTGGATCAAACCTTGTTGGCGTCTCAAGACAGCGACGCTAACTCAGCTGTATTGTTTATTGATCTGGACGATTTCAAAAAACTTAACGATGCTCGGGGTCACCTGACCGGTGATATCTTGCTGTGCCATGTGGGCGAACGCTTACAAAGCGTTGTACGTAGCTACGATACTGTCGCCCGAATAGGTGGCGATGAGTTCGTCGTGTTGCTCACACAATTAGGACCAACACACGATATCGCCATCAACAAGGCGATGTATATTGCTGAAAAAATTCGTATTGCACTGTGCCAGCCTTTTCAAATTGACGGTCAGCCTTTCTGGTCTGGTGCCAGCATAGGCGTCACTATGCTGCACGGCGGTAAACAGTCCACCGAAGACCTACTACGTGAAGCAGACACCGCAATGTACCGTTCCAAGGCCGCCGGACGCAACCGGGTGACCCTATACCAAACCAGCATGCAGTCTGAAACCGAAGAGCGTCTATCCCTAGAACGCGATATTACTCAGGCAATCAATGACCAGCAATTTGAAATTTATATACAGCCCCAGTTCAATCCTGCCCGTGAAGTGACTGGTGCCGAACTACTGATACGTTGGCGGCACCCAGAGCGTGGCATGGTCCCACCCAGCTTGTTTATTCCCATCGCAGAGCAAACCGGCGCTATTGTGCGCATAGGTGAATGGACATTGCTGCAGGCCTGCAAGGCCTTGATGCTGCCCCGCATTGCTAATGCCAGCTACCCGATTTCTATCAACGTCAGCCCCAACCAATTCAACGAACCCAACTTTGTTCAGCAAGTGAAACGTACTCTGCTAGACACGGGTGCACCAGCTCATAGGCTGATCTTTGAAATTACCGAAGGCGTACTTATACACAATCTGCAAGAAACCCTACCACGCATGGCTGACCTAGCTATGTTGGGTATACGGTTTTCTATCGATGATTTTGGCACTGGCTATTCCAACTTCAGTAGCCTAAAGCGCCTACCCCTATTTGAACTAAAAATTGACCAAAGCCTAACCCAAGACACGCCACACGATCCAGACAGCACCGTCATCGTAAAGCTAATATTGGCAATGGCCGAACAACTAGGGATACAAGTAGTAGCCGAAGGCGTAGAAACGACAGAACAAGCCGACTTCCTGCTCAGCCACGGCTGCCAAGCCCTACAAGGTTACCTATTTATGCGCCCTATGCCCCTAAGCGTATGGCCGCCCGATGACTTAAAGCAGACAACGACACCACCTTAGGTTAAGGCCGTGTTTAGTACTATTATCACCAAAACAACCGCCTAGGCATGTCAATTTTCTAATAATAGGCAAAATAACCAGCATCGGAGAGCGTAGTATGCAGACGTGGATACCCAATTACCGACTGGCACTGATCGCCACCGTCGTACTGATCAGTGGCTGTGCCAGTATGTCACCCGAAGAATGCCGCACTGTGCAATGGCATGAACAAGGCATGCGCGACGGCCAACACGGCCAGCCACGCTCACGCGCCGATCAACATCGTGAAGCCTGTGGCAAAGTTGGGGTAAGCATCAATATGCAGGAATATGAAGCTGGCCGATCCATAGGCATACGCCGCTATTGCACTCCAGAAAATGGCCTGGAAGCGGGACGCTTGGGCAGATCCTACCAAAACTCCTGCCCTCCTGAACTGGAAGGCAGGTTTCTGGACAACTACCGTAGCGGCTATCGTGTTTATGAAGCTCAACAATACGTAGAGCGCCTGGACCGAGAAATTAGCAGCAAAGAACAAAGTCTGCGCAAAACCGAAGACGATGACGAGCGCTCACGCCTGCGCTCTGATCTTAGGGAACTAGACCGCCGTCTGCGTCATGCTCGTGACGATGTGCATCAGGCAGAAAGGCGGTTAAGGTAGACGTTGTTCAGTAATACTAGGTATCACTAAACCAACAACCCTCGCAGCACATACTGCATGATGCCACCATGCCGGTAATAAGCCGCTTCGCTGGGGGTGTCTATGCGTAGCAAAGCATCGAAGCTGACATCACCCGCTTGCACATGAACGGTGGCAGGAATACCGCCTTCGTTCAAGGCAGTAATGCCTGTAATGGTAAAGCTTTCCTGACCCGTTAAGCCCAAATTAACCGCGGTACTGCCTTCTGGAAATTGCAGCGGCAGCACACCCATGCCCAGTAAATTGGAACGGTGTATGCGTTCGTAAGATTCGGCAATAACAGCCCTGACCCCTAACAATACCGTGCCCTTGGCTGCCCAGTCGCGTGATGATCCCGACCCATATTCCTTACCCGCCAATATCACTAACGGAGTACCTGCGGCAAGATACGCTTCAGAAGCATCAAATATAGTGGCCACCGGCCCATCCGGCTTGGTGAAGTCACGGGTATAGCCCCCCTCTGTACCGGGTGCTAACTGGTTGCGCAGACGCACATTAGCAAACGTACCTCGTATCATGACTTCGTGATTACCACGTCGTGAACCGTAAGAGTTGAAGTCTACCGGCGCTACCCCGTGTTCGGTCAAGTAAATGGCAGCGGGTGAGTTAAGTGCTATTGAACCCGCAGGACTGATGTGGTCTGTAGTGACGGAATCACCTAAAAACGCCAGTACGCGTGCACCTTGGATGTCAGTAACAGCATCCGGAGTACGTGGCATGCCAACGAAATACGGTGGTTTACGCACATAAGTGGACGTGTCTTCCCATTCAAAGATATCACCTTTGGGAGTGGGTAGGGCTTGCCAACGTTGATCGCCTGCGAACACGTCGGCATAGCCAGACTTGAACATGTCGGACGCAATGGACGTTTCGATGACAGCCTGGACTTGGGCAGCACTAGGCCAGATATCTTTCAGGTAAACAGGGTTGCCGTCTTTATCGTTGCCCAGGGAATCGTTCATCAGATCGATGTCCATCGTTCCTACTAAGGCATAAGCCACCACCAATGGTGGTGACATCAGGTAGTTCATCTTGATTTCAGCATGTATACGCCCTTCGAAGTTGCGGTTACCCGACAACACCGACACCACAGATAAATCGTGCTCGGCAATGGCTTGACTAACTTCGGGAATCAAGGGGCCAGAGTTACCAATACATGTAGTACAACCATAACCCACCAGGTCAAAACCTAGGGCTTGCAAATAAGGAGTAACACCCGCACGATCGTAGTAGTCAGTGACCACACGCGACCCTGGCGCCAAACTGGTTTTTACCCAAGGTTTACGGGTCAGACCTTTATTGACAGCATTTTTTGCCAATAAAGCGGCCGCCATCATTACGGCCGGGTTAGAGGTGTTGGTACACGAAGTAATGGCGGCGATCACAACCGAGCCATGATCCATAGAACACTGACTACCATCAGCCAAGGTAAAGGATACCGCTTCGTGACGACGTGAATCGCCCGCTGGTGCTTCGGCGACATGATCGGTAGGTGCCGCCGAGCGTACGTCGGCGTCCTTGTAGGCTGGGGAATCCGAAGCGGGAAAGGACTCATCTATAGCCTTGTCATAGCCTTGTTTTTTCTCGCCGGGCAAATCTACATACGATGCCAAAGCACCACGGAAGGCGAGCTTGGCATCCGCCAAGGAAATACGATCTTGCGGACGTTTGGGTCCAGCAATGGATGGCACCACGGTGGATAGATCAAGTTCAAGATGTTCAGAATAGCGAGGCTCCAGGTCAGCGTCGTGCCATAGGCCTTGCGCCCTGGAATAGGCTTCGACCAAAGCAATTTGTGCCTCGGAACGCCCTGTTAAACGCATGTAGTTCAGGGTAACGTCATCAATAGGAAAGATGGCGATAGTAGAACCATATTCAGGGCTCATGTTGCCTATGGTGGCACGGTTGGCCAACGGCACAGCAGCAACACCTGGCCCGTAAAATTCGACAAATTTACCTACCACACGGTGCTGACGCAAGCGCTCGGTAATGGTCAGCACCAAGTCAGTTGCGGTAGCGCCTTCTGGCAAATTCCCCGTTAGCTTAAAACCCACCACGCGTGGGATTAGCATGGATATAGGTTGACCCAGCATAGCAGCTTCAGCCTCTATGCCGCCAACACCCCAAGCGACCACGCCCAAGCCATTCACCATAGGAGTGTGCGAGTCTGTACCTACACAGGTATCGGGATAAGCAACGGTAATGCCGCCCTGTTCCTGGGTAAACACCACACGCGATAAGTGCTCCAGATTGACCTGATGGACTATGCCTGTGCCAGGAGGCACGACTTTGAAATCATCAAACGCAGTTTGACCCCAACGCAAGAACTGATAACGCTCTAGGTTACGCTGGTATTCAATATCAACGTTGCGGGCAAAAGCGCTAGTGCTGCCAAAGGAGTCAACAATAACCGAGTGGTCTATAACCAGCTCTACGGGTGCTAAAGGATTGATACGGGTGGGGTCACCGCCCAGGTCTACCATCGCCTCACGCATTGCGGCCAAATCCACCACCGCGGGTACACCAGTAAAATCTTGCAGCACTACCCGTGCCGGGGTGAAGGCAATTTCACGGCTGGGTTCAGCGTTGGCATCCCAGGCAGCCAAAGCACGAATATCGTCAGCGGTAATATCTACGCCATTTTCTGTGCGCAGCAGATTTTCAAGAAGAATTTTTAGACTATAGGGTAAGCGTGCTACGTCGGCATCAGGTCCAGCAACGGCCGCCAGCCGGTAAATTTCATAGGACTTATCACCCACGTTAAGCACACTACGCGCCTTGAAACTATTGGTACTCGCCATTTGCCTGACCTCCAAGTTAAATGCTGTATACATCACGGTAGCACGCGATGAGCCATTTAAATAGGATACTCTGTCTAGCCGGTAGGGTAAACGACCTAAAAACTCAGCCTACCTAGCCAGATAAGCATATGGATTTATATGCGCTTCGCCTCTCGGATGCTACGCAAAAACGCACGAGTTCGATCTTTTTGTGGGTCACCAAATATTTGCTCTGGAGTCCCTTCCTCGCATACGGTACCGTCACACAAAAAGCATACTTTGGAAGACACCTCTTTGGCGAAACCCATTTCGTGAGTAGCAAGCAGCATGGTCATCCCTTCAGCGGCCACATCCCGCACAATATTTAGCACCTCGGATACAAGCTCCGGGTCCAATGCTGACGTAATTTCATCCAGCAGTAACACCATAGGATCCATCGCCAACGCGCGCACAATAGCGACTCGTTGTTGCTGCCCACCCGACATGCGGTCAGGATATTCTTTCGCTTTTTCTGCCAGATTGAAACGGCTAAGCAGTGCCAACGCCTTTTCTTCTGCTTCTTTTTTAGATAGCTTCAGCACCTGGATGGGCGCGAGTGTAATGTTTTCCAGCACGGTCATATGAGGGAATAGGTTATACCCCTGGAAAACAATACCAATATTTCTGCGCAACACGTTAATGTCTACACCGGGTCCGGTAATTCGTTCGCCGTGGACCAGTATTTCACCTGAAGCAATGGGCTCTAGGCCATTAATGCAGCGCAATAATGTTGACTTACCCGAACCCGAAGGGCCTATCAAGGTCACTACATCGTGCTCTTGAATCGTCAAGGACAACTGATTCAAGACCGATAAGTCACCATAGGACTTAGAAATATTACGAATATCAATAAACGACATATCACCCGCCCCTTTAGCCGGCAGTGGCGCGCATACGAGCACGGTCACGTTGCGCCATCCGCTCTACAAAGCGCGTCTGGGGAATTGAAATGATGATGAACAGTAAAGCAACCGATATGGCCGCCGAGAGATTGTAGTAGTTACCAGCAATGATCATCGATTGATTGAACGAGTCCGTAACACCCACAATACTGACTAAGGCCGTGTCCTTTTGCAGCGCAATCAGCGCATTTAGCAATGGCGGAATAATTTGCCGCACACCTTGGGGGACCACAACAAAGCGTAGGGTCTGCATATGAGACAGCCCCAAAGAGCGCGCCGCTGCGGCTTGGCTCCAATGTATGCTTTGTATACCCGCGCGATAAATTTCTGCGACGTAAGCACCCACGGTCAGCGTTAACGCGATAACGACATAGGTGATTAACGAAAAGTCTTTAAGTATGGGCACACCGGTCAGCGGCAAGCCGAACCCGACCAGATAAATGACCAATATTGCTGGCATGGCGCGAAAGACATCGACATAGACTGTCGCGATATAGCGCAAAGGCTTGCCTGCCTTTCCAGGCGCAAACATCGCCAACGCTACCACCAACCCCCAGATCAAAACTAGCACACCGGAGATAAGAAAAATTTTGACGTTAATCCAAAAAGCGCTTAGCACTAGCGGAAACGTTTTAATGATTAGGGGTACAAAGAAAAAGGTCTTGGCAACAGCGTAGTTATTTGCCAATAAAAACTGACACAACAAAATAACAATAAGCTGAGCCAATGCATAGCTTAGCGCGATCCAGCATTGAGTACGTGCCTCGGTGCGGGCAATGCGCGCGGCGACAACGTCTTTGTTGGCCGCGGCACGACTAAGTATCCGACATTGCTTGAACGCACCAATAACCGGCTGCGCAACAATAAGAGACACCAGCCCTAACAGTATGGATCCAGCGGGTACCCACCACCCATACATTTCAGCCACTTCTAGGCCCTTACCCATCGCGATGATGGTATACCAGCTACCAAACATCACGATGGCTGCCGCCACCAGAGCAAATAGGAATAGCCCTACAGGAACTACCGGCATACCCCCCATGTCCAGTCGCCGCTTTCTAGCGATAACGGCCGCTTGGCTTGATGCCGGATTTGTTACTTTGCTCATGGTACTGCGTCGCGTTTAGGGAGTAAAAATAGGTAGTGTGGCTGGATCAGCACCAAAACTGGGGACCAAATAGGTTTTGGCCAACTTGTCGAACGTTCCGTCCGCCTTCATGGCGTCAATTAAAGTATTAAAGGCGTTCAAATTCGGTGAGTCTTTGTTCACCAAGCCACCCCAGGATTCGCCTGTCTCGTAGCGGCCTATGACCTCGAATAAGCCGTTAGACTGCTTAGCGCCTGCCAGTACGTTGGGGGCGTCATAGATTACCAAATCTACCTGACCTGCCGCCAGCGCTGCATACATTGAAGACACTTCGGTGTATACCTTAATTGGCTGTTCTGGTTTGATTTTTTCGGTGACGTAATCATGCATGGTGGTGCCTTGTTTTACACCAATACGCATCGCTTTAACGTTATCTTGTGTGACCTTGGCACCTTTTTTAACCATGATTCCTTGATCCGAATGGAAATAAGGCACGGTGAAGTCCACGACTTTCTGGCGTTCTGGAGTAATGGTGATCTCGCTTAGCGCAATATCGAAACCCTGGGATTGACCCGTTAATATCTGCGCAAAGGAACGTGTTACCACATTGACCTTATCCAGTCCTGCCCTATGCGCCATAGTGGCAGCCATGCAGTATTCAAAACCATCTTTGATGGTATCGGGCGAGTCACCGTTCCACCAACCTGGGGAAGGCAACACTGGCCTTACGGACAATGCCCCCGGCACTACCGTTAGTAGCGTAATGCTGCCACGCTCTCCGGTAACTTCGCAATTGCCATAATTGCCTGCTGCCGCTGCAGAGGCCGAAAACGCCCCAAGCGAACACAGCGATATGAGCAATGCGCCCAAGCCTACCGCCCTTGTTTTTACCTGTTTATCATTTTTGTTCTTCATTACTGGTCTCCGTGTGGTGAAAATGGTCATGAGGACTTCCTGGGTGAACTGAACCCGCGATGCGATACAGTCCAGAAAGCCAAAAACTCATGGTTTTTACGTGTTGATTTAACGTACAGTAGCCGGTTGTGCAATACCACCATGCGGCCTGCCTGCACTGACATCCCCCCAAAGCACGGCATGCTCTGGCGGTAAAGCACGAGAGTTAGGCATACCTAACCATAAACGCATTAGTGTACGGTCTTGTCCGGTACTAATGTCGTCTTTAAAAGCGGTGCGGCCATGATAAATAACATGATTGTTCAACAGCTGGATATCCCCTGGCGCAAAACGCATTTCAAAACACACTTCTTGTGCCACGTCCATTAACAGTTGAATGGCTTCATGTTCAGCATCAGTCAACTTGCGGACACCAGGCAACATTTGCGCATTCTCAATGTACGTTAATGAAAAATGGCTAGTGAGCTTACCATCACGTACGCCGAAGATAGGCAAATCGTAGACGATATGTTCCCCGCCCATTTCTTCACCAAAACGACTGCGGGGAATTGGCTGACACAATAGCGCATGCAAATCCGGACGACGCGCAAGGATCTCATTATAGACAGTGGCACTGCTAGCCAATTTACTAACCCCACCCTCAGAAGCTTGGCGTACGCACAGCAAAGCAACCACATCGCAACGGTCAGTATGAAAGCGCAGCTCGCCTGGCGACAGGGTACGAGCACCGGAAGACAGAAACGGCTTTCCTGAACTATCGACAGTCGCTCCGTACAGTTTGCTGCCTACGCCCTTGCCTTCATCTTTGATTTCACGCATTACCTCGCCACGGCAATTTTGGTACAGCAAGGCACCCAAATTGCCACCTAGGCCGTACCATAAACGACGCAGTTGTTCTTGATCATAGCGCTTGACATCAAGGCCGCGGATTTTCACCATGCCCGAACCATTTTCAAGCTCTTCACGGACTTCATCAAAGAAAGCTGAGGCCGCCGATAGATTGAAGTTATCAGCATTGATTGTGCGCCAATCCTGGCCTTTGCTTGCTTCAAGCGCCGCGTCAATTTGCTCCAAGGCTGCAGCAGGAATATTTTTAACCCATCGATTATCCTGAGCCATGTCTGCCCCGTGCCAAACACAAGCACCTTGCAAATATGTTGACTGAGGCATGAGCTTCTCCTGGAAAATAAAATAATGGTTTAGCGGTGCAATCCCGTCTATGCAGGGCAGCACACTAGCGATTAATGATTTGTTTGGCAACCGAACTGGCATCAACTAAGGGTAAACACCTATCACGACAGTCGCATCACTAAAAACGCCTGTGCCTATTAAAGTGTCTTAAAGCCCTGTTGATAGCGATCTCTGAATACATCAGGGGGCAATGACCGACTGAAATAATAGCCCTGCATATGGTCACAACCATGAGCGTGTAAAAATTGAGCCTGTTCCAGGGTTTCAACACCTTCAGCAACAACAGCCAGTTCCATACCGTGCGCAAGGGCAATAATAGCGCGAACTATGGCAGCATCATCAGGGTTATTCATGACGTCTTTGATAAAAATTCGGTCAATTTTCAAGACATGAATCGGAAACTGTTTCAAATAACTTAGGGAAGAATAACCCGTACCAAAGTCATCAATCGACAAACTAAGCCCCAACTGGCTTAGTGATTCAAGAGCAATCACGGCGGCACCCGTATCGCGCATAACGGTACTTTCAGTCAGCTCTAGCTCGAGCAAGGTGGGATCTAGGTTAGTGCTTTGCAATATCTGCAGTATTTGCCCAGGAAGATCAGGCTGCTGAAACTGACGCGCTGATAAATTCACCGACATCTTTAACGCAGGTAAGCCCTGGGCTTGCCACTTAATGACCTGCGAGCACGCTTCGTTCAGTACCCACATACCTATGTTGGCGATCAGGCCGCTATGCTCGGCAACAGGAATAAAACGGTCTGGTGGCACCAGGCCCAACCTGGGGTGCTTCCAGCGTAGTAAGGCCTCGACCCCAATTACAGCACCCGTACTAAAGTTAACTTTAGGCTGGTACTCTAAAAACAGTTCTTGATTTTCGACCGCGTTATGTAAGTAGCCTTCAATTTGTAGACGCTCACGCAGACTTTGATCCATGTCCGGCGTATAGAAGCAATAGGTGTCCCGTCCTTCTTCTTTGGCGCTACCCATAGCCACATTGGCCTTTTGCAGCAGACCGTCTTCGGTCTTGTCGTCATCAGGATAAATCACCATGCCTATGCTGGCACTAAGGAAAACATCGTGACCACGTATGACAAACGGTTTGCGCATGGCGCTTAATAAATAGTCTGCCATGACACTAGCCTGCTCTTTGTCGACAACCCGGTTTTGCACGATGATGAACTCATCTCCACCGTGACGCGCTAGGATATCCCCCTTGGGTAATAGCGCAGATAGGCGCTGCACACAGATACGCAGAACTTCATTACCATGGCTGTGGCCAAAGGTATCATTGATTTTTTTGAAAAAATCCACATCCAAAAAATGTACTGCTACACGTTGGGAGTGCATTTCTGCTTGGGCCAGGGCTTCGTGCAATTTACGAATAATTAAGGTGCGATTAGGCAGTCCGGTCAGCGCATCGTGGGTCAGCTGATCAACTAAAGCGCGCTGCATGCGCTTGCGTTCCGAAATATCTCGGACCACCAGCATAATCGTCGTACTTCCATTCGTTGCAGGCATTCGGCTACGGCTGATTTCAGCAGGAAACCACTCGCCTGACATGCGCTGGCACATTACTTCCACGCTAGTCTGATCGGTATCCGAGTCAGGCACTAATTTACGCCCATCAACACCTTTGGTGTCAGAGCGCTGTAGACCAAACATGGACTCGGCCATTTGATTCATGGTACTGATGTAGCCACTATCATCCATAAGCAGTACGGCATCTGGCGCAAATTCGACCAGGCTTCTGAATTTACTTTCGCTGTATGCCAATGACCGCTGTGACCGCTGCAACTGCAAATACGGTTCACGCACAGCGTCTACAAAAATAGCCCAGTACAAAAACAAATACGCGATGATTTTATACGCATGCCCAACCAGCCTGTAGGTATTTCCAGCCTGGGCAAAGCTCATTACCAGGATCTCGGTAAATATCAGGATCAACGTGGCCATCAACAGATAGGTGACCCTGGGCCTGTCGGTAAATAAAACCTGTGGCAAAAAACACAAAGCCGCCAGGCTAAATATACCGATAATCAACCATTCTATGGTCAGTCTGAAGGTCGGTGAGCCAGAGCCACCATTCAAGTCTAAATGCAGTTGATCAGGGTCTAGCAATATGCCCCAATACACCAACAAGACCATCAGACTGAAAGCACCTAGGACCCAGTAACGATTACCGCTACGCTCCCAACGCATCAAAGAACACAAGCCATACGCCAGTAATGCTAACGCGGTCAACAACCGTGCAGACAACCAAAACGCCAGACTTTTTTGTCCTGAACTGGGACCGAAGAAATCGGGCATCCCTAAGGCTGACAGCAGATATCCTGCATCTAGCCAAGCTGCCGCAAAAAACGCCGAAGTAAGTATTAGCACAGCCCATGATCTATTCGGCTGATGCCATCCCACGCCAAATATCATCATGGCCACCACAACGGCGAACAGTTCCATGAGACTGTGCATAGGAAGGTACAGACCAGCCCAGGCAGATACATACTGGGACGCAGTCAACGCCACCAACATAACAACTGCGCACACTGACACCGTTAAAGCTAAAAGGGCAGTGACCCCCCTTCGCCTGGCCGGTGGAATGTGCAAATTCATCATGGTGAGTCTTCACGGTATAAAAATATATAGTCGCACATAATATCCTAGGAGGATAACTATCTTTCTATGGATTACCGCGTTATTTACCCGCCTAACCGGAATCTAAGCGTGTTTTTTGTAACTAATTTAAACCGCACTGATCGATGGTAGAAAACCCCGTCCATGCGGTTCATCCAAGGCCAACAACGGCCCCAGCGGTACGATGCCATTGGGATTAATGGTGTCATGGCTAGCGTAATAATGTTCCTTAACATGCAGCATATTCAAGGTAGCTGCAATACCCGGCCATTGATACAGTTCACGTGTATAAGCCCATAGGTTGGGATAATCTACCAAGCGCCTAAGATTGCATTTGAAGTGGCCGTAATAGACCGCATCAAAACGTATCAAGGTAGTGAATAAGCGCCAATCCGCCTCCGTAAGCTGATTTCCCGCTAGGTAACGCTGGCCTGACAAACGGGCTTCCAACGTATCCAAGGCCTGGAACAAGGCCGTAACTTCCCGTTCGTATACTGCCTGCTCGGTGGCAAAGCCAGCTTTGTAGACCCCATTATTAATGGCGTTATAGACCAAGCCATTGATAACATTAATCTGGGGTAATAAGGTAGTTGGCGCATAATCCCCCGGCAAGGCCCCTATGTCATCAAACGCAGAATTAAACATGCGTATGATTTCCGAGGACTCGTTACTGACTATGCAGTTCTGCTGCAAGTCCCACAATATAGGTACTGTTACCCTACCGCTATAGTCAGGCTGTGCACGCAAATACACCTGATACAAATACTGCGCTGCACCGACTGGGTCGGCCACTACGTCAGGGCCAGGTTCAAACGTCCAGCCGCGCTCAGCCATATAGGGGCTGACAACAGACACGCTAACCATATCCTGCAGACCTTTCAAGGCCCTAAAAATCAAAGTTCTGTGTGCCCACGGGCAGGCTAGAGAAACGTATAAATGGTAGCGCCCAGCCTGTGCTTGGAAACCGCCTTGGCCACTGGACCCAGCAAGCCCATCTGGCGTTATCCAGTTCCTGAACTGTGGATCAGTACGTACAAATTCACCACCCGTTGCGCTGGTGTCATACCACTGGTCCACCCACTGACCTTTCACTAACAAACCCATGATGCCCCCCCTATAAAGGTAGTATCCCTTAACCAAATCGCCCAGGCACAGCCTGGGTCGAATCAACCATCAGATCATGCTGCCTGGGTTTCGATATCTTCTACGGTACTAAATAGTTTGTTCGCAATTTGAGCGATATGCATACCTTGGTAGCGCGCACCAGCCAATTCATTTTCAGAAGGTTGACGCGAACCGTCACCATCCGTCAACGTGGTAGCACCATAAGGTGAGCCGCCGGTAACTTCATCCATGCGTAACTGACCTTGAAAACTGTAAGGCAAACCCACGGTGATCAACCCAAAATGCATAAGATTGGTTAGTATGGAAAACAGCGTTACTTCTTGGCCACCGTGCTGGCTTGCAGTTGCAGTAAACGCACCGCCCACCTTGCCGTTTAAGGCACCACGTGCCCACAAGCCACCGGCCTGATCCAAAAAGTTGGCCATCTGAGAAGACATACGACCAAAACGCGTACCTGTACCCACGATGATGGCATCGTAGTTTTCCAGATCGTTAACAGTAGCGATAGGTGCAGCTTGGTCCATTTTGTAGTGTGAAGCACGAGCGACATCCTCAGGCACCAACTCGGGTACACGCATAATATCAACACTGGCGCCTGCCTCACGTGCACCATCTGCAACGGCATTAGCCATAGTTTCTATATGACCGTAAGCCGAGTAATAAAGGACAAGTACCTTTGCCATGTGTATAGCTCCTGTAGGAAAATAAAGAAACGCAGCTATTAGTTAGCTGCGTTTATGTTTGGAATATGTGTAATGATAAGTGATGGACAATACACCGACTAGACGGCCAAGTTGACACTCAGCGTTCCATATAAAGAACAATATCCCGTTGATCCGCTAACGACGGAGCCTCATCATGACCTTAGACTTATTTGAATCCACCTTAATGGGCACACGTGAACGCCTAGGCCAACAGGCTTATGTGCTACGTGGCTTTGCCCTACCCTATATGCCTGAATTGCTGCAGGCACTGGCCCCCATACAGAAACAGGCCCCATTTCGCCACATGCACACTCCTGGTGGCTACACCATGTCAGTCGCGCTAACCAACTGTGGCAGGCTGGGCTGGACGTCAGATCACACGGGTTATCGCTACACTTGCCGCGATCCGCTGTCAGGCCTGGACTGGCCCGCTATGCCAGCAACATTTTTAGCCTTAGCCCAAGATGCGGCACAGGCAGCAGAATTTACCCAATACGCACCTGACGCCTGCCTGATCAACCGCTATCTGCCAGGCAGTAAATTATCTATGCACCAAGACAGGAATGAAAAAAATGACTACGAACCCATCGTGTCTGTCTCGTTAGGGATACCGGCGATTTTCCTGTTTGGCGGCCATCAGCGTAATGACAAGGCCACCCGTGTTCCGCTGTTTCACGGCGATATCGTGGTTTGGGGTGGCGTGGATCGCATGCGTTACCACGGTGTCTTACCTATTAAAGACGCCGACCACCTACAACTAGGTCGACAGCGCACTAACCTGACCTTTAGAACCGCCGGCTTACCGAACAGCAGCAACACCAAGATGTAATCGCAAGCTTCAGGGTGTTTTGGCACGCCGTAGCCTTTACAGTATCCCTATAGGATGACTAAAACGGACATCGCCATGAAACGCTCATCGACTACTCAAACTCGCGTACTTGCCATCCACACCGCAATGGTGTCAACCGCCTGCCGCTATATAGAAAGCGCAAAGCACACACCTACACTCGCCGAACTGGCGCAACAGGCCAATATCAGTAGTTATCATTTTCATCGCCTGTTCAAAGCCATTACTGGTTTAACCCCCAGGGCATATGCGACAGCTCACCGTGCCCAAAAAATGCGCGGTTCACTGGCTAACCAGCAGGCCTCCATCACCGATGCCATTTACGATGCAGGCTTTGAATCTAACAGCAGCTTTTACGCCGAAGTTACCCACCGACTCGGCATGCGTCCCAAAGACTATCGCTCGGGGGGAAAAAACACCGATATTTATTTCGCCATCGGCCAATGCTCGTTAGGTGCAATACTGGTTGCACAAAGCCCACGCGGCGTCTGCGCCATACTGATGGACGATGATCCCGAGCAACTAGTGCATAATTTGCAAGACCTGTTTCCTAAAGCCAATTTATTAGGTGCTGATCCTGACTTTGAAGACACTATCGCCAATGTCATCGGGCTGGTCGAAGCCCCAGGTCTAGGTCTAAACCTGCCACTGGACGTACAAGGCACCGTTTTCCAAGAGCGCGTCTGGCAAGCGCTACGGGATATCCCCGTAGGCACCACGGCAACCTACACAGAAATTGCCCAACGCATAGGCTTACCCAAAGCGATACGTGCCGTCGCCAGCGCCTGTGGCGCCAACCGGTTAGCCGTGGCGATACCGTGCCATCGCGTGGTCCGCAGCGACGGTAACCTAACAGGTTACCGCTGGGGAATAGAACGTAAACAAGCCTTACTGGAACGCGAAGCACTACACATAAAAACCGCTATGCCTTAAGCGCCCGCTTCAATTCGCCTGCACACAAGGCAACAGCGGCATTGGCCTCGTCAAGCACACCACCCATGCCAATAAAGCCGTGAATTTGGCGCTCGAAACACGCATAGCTGGCCCGTCCACCTGCTGCTGTCAAGGCAAGCGCGTAGTCCCGCCCTTCATCACGCAAAGGGTCATACCCAGCCGTAATGACCAACGCTGGCGGCAAGTTGGTGTGATCGTCGTGTAACAAAGGCGAAGCACGCCAATCGGTAATGGCCTGTGGCGCCACCACGTAATGACCATAAAAATAATTAAGCGTATCAGTAGTCAGTGAATAGCCTTGACCATTGCTGGTATGCGAGGCATGGCCTTGCTGTAAGTCGGTCACCGGATAAATCAATAGCTGAAAAGCAATCGGCAAATTACCCTGATCACGTGCCAAGATGGCCACAACAGCGGCCAAATTACCGCCAGCACTATCGCCCCCGACCGCCAGTCGACTAGCGTCTAGGTGTAAATCAGCGGCATGGTCATGTACCCACTGTGTGGCTGCCATGACGTCATCTACCGCCGCTGGGAAGGGGTGTTCGGGTGCCAGCCTATAGTCCACTGCCACAACCGCACAACCAGACAGGTTCGCCAGCTCACGACACAGTACGTCGTGACTATCTAAGTCACCTATCACCCAGCCACCACCATGAAACCAAACCAGCACCGGTAACACGTGATCAGCTACGCTATCGACAGGCCGATATAAACGCAACGGTATCTGACCCGCAGGGCCATCGGCAGTCAGTTCACATACCAAAGCTACCTGAGGCGATGGCGGATTCACCAAGGACCCACGCAACAAGTAGGCACTACGAGCCTGTTCAGGCGACAGGGTATGAGTGGGGGGTATGCCACGCTGCACGGTAAGATCCAGTAGCGCCTGTACTTG
Organism: Alcaligenaceae bacterium; assembly: GCA_013416485.1. Taxonomy (GTDB): domain Bacteria; phylum Pseudomonadota; class Gammaproteobacteria; order Burkholderiales; family Burkholderiaceae_B; genus JAGOAJ01. The sequence continues at coordinate 147,836 of JACCEO010000004.1, read as the reverse complement.
GGGGTGGAGTAACATCACAAGGTCCTTGGGTAAGTAATGAACCCGATGATACTAACGTATAAATTTACCCGCCATACGCATAATGTCATCCAGCGCGTTACCGTCCCCGTTCATATCCAGTAATGACGCTAAACCACCGGCTTGGCTGTTTGATGGCTGGCCACCACCCAGTAAATTACCTAACAAGCCACCTAAACCGCCTTGTGCGGTATCCGTTGGGGCAGTGGCTTCAGTAGCCTCACTACGCTTGGCCATAAAACTAGTAACCAGCATCGCCAGCATAGGCAACATTTTTTTCAGTAATTCAGGATCCAGACCAGATTGCGCCGACGCACTTTGTGCCACCGTCCGACTCACATCCTTAGAACCAAATATTTGGCCCAGCACCTGGTTACCGCTGTCTAATTGACCGAACAGGCCAGCCAAACCACCAGCCCCCACAGCAGGCATCTGGGTTTGATGTTTAAACCCACCTAATATGGCTGGGATCAAAGCATCCGCCCCGCTGGTAACCTGGGCCTCGGTAACGCCCAGTTGCTGCGCTATTGAACGCAACCCACCCATTTGGGCCAAGGTTTCAGTGATTTGCATGACCTGCTCCTGTAAGTACGTAAAACGCGATGCGCTTAGGACAAAAGTTCCTGGGGCACATTACCGCCGTTAGCAGCGATACGCACCAACACGGTTTTATGCAACCAGATATTCATTTCGGCGGAATCCACCATCAGTTCTGCTGGACAGGCTAATTCTGTGGCCAGTTCTTTACGTGCAGTCAAGCTGCTATCCATATCCAGCAGTTTCAACAAGTCAACGATAGATGTACGCCAATTGAGTTTCTGGGGATTGGCTTTAGCACTTTTTTCCAGTTGTGCGACGACATCAACCACGGCAATCGCAACTACAGGTGCTGCGACATCAGCAGTCGCGGCATCTGCTGCAGTGGCTGCGGTCTCTGTGGTGGCAGCATTCGCACTGCCAATACCTAGTTTGGAAAGAATTTTGCTAAAGAAACTCATGGTGCCTCCTGGGCGTAGTCTGACTAGCGATTGATCAAGGTGATAATACGTACTACCAAGCTGGCGATACGCACTGAATTCACTATACCAATGTTACTGAGGGATAAGTCAGCCTACGCCTGTTGCAATCTTTATTTATTGTTAAGTTTCAAGACAACATGGGCTACCTTATATATCCGATAGAGCAACTAGACACTTCCATGACACACTTAACGACTTCTCCTTTAAAGATTGCCCTGATAGGCTGCGGTGCTATAGCCGTTGCTATGCTGGAGTTGCTTAACGCCGACACCCACTTGAAGATCACCACCATCGTGGTGCCAGAACGGTCAATAGCAAAAGCCACAGCACTGACTGCGAAACTGGGCCTAGCCGTTCAGGTACTAAGCCACCTACCCCAACAGCATATTGACTTGGTCATTGAAGCCGCAGGCCATACGGCTATAGAGCAGCATGTATTACCTGCCCTTGAACACGGCACACCCTGCATTATTGTTTCCATAGGTGCCCTATCTGCACCCGGCATGCCTGCACGCCTAGAGGCCGCGGCACAAACCGGTAACACCCAAGCCCAGCTGGTTGCAGGCGCGATAGGCGCCATAGACGCGCTGGCAGCTGCCCGCATAGGCGGGCTGGATCAGGTTCGCTATACCGGTCGCAAGCCGCCTAGTTCCTGGAAAGGTACGCCAGCAGACCAACATTTGAATCTGGACGCCGTTACCCAGGCCACCGTGATCTTTGAAGGTTGCGCTCGTGAGGCCGCAGCGCTATATCCAAAAAATGCCAATGTGGCGGCTACCGTGTCATTGGCTGGACTGGGTCTGGATCAAACCCAGGTACGCCTAATCGCTGACCCTAACGTATCGGACAACGTACATACGGTTGAAGCCAAAGGGGCCTTTGGTCAATTCGAACTAACCATGCAAAACAAACCCTTGGCATCCAACCCAAAAACATCTGCCCTAACGGTGTATAGCGCGATATTAGCCCTACGCAACCGGGTAACGGGTATGTACCTGGGTTAAATCGGTCATATGGCCGAACGCAATACGATCTGGGTGATTTCCGAGGGCCGCCCTAAACGTATGGGGAAGCCATTCCAAAGACCGGTACCGTTACTAACATACATTTGCATAGTGCCTACCTGATACAACCCAGACACAAAGCCTTCATTGGCCCATTGCACCAACAAATGCCCACCATAAATTTGTCCACCATGCGTATGACCGGATAGCTGCAAATCGACGCCTTCTGCTGCATTATCCAGTGCACTTACCGGTCTATGACTAAGCAGTATTACGGGATCTGATGGTATGGCACCATTTACTGCATCAGCCGTACTAGGCGGCAAATCATGATAAGCGTAGGCCACCCTATCTGTAATACCTGCCAGTATCAGATTGCTCCCTTTGTGAGTAATGACCACATGTTCATTCAGCAGCATGGGTAGCTCTAACTGCTTGAATGCTTCCATCCAACCCACATAGTTGACGTAGTACTCGTGATTGCCCGGCACGGCATATACACCGTACCGTGCAGTTAAGGCACGCAAAGGTTCGACATCCGCTGCTCGGGCTTGTGGCGTACCGTCCACCAGATCACCCGTAATCACTGTTAGATCAGGGTTCAACGCGTTGGCCTTAGCTACCACAGCAGCCATCCAGGGCTGCTGTAACAGCCGGCTGGCATGTAGATCCGTCAGCTGCACAACACGAAATCCGTCAAATTCTTGCGGCAAATTTGGCAGAGTAATTTCTACCGTCTTGACCCTGGGGACACGCACAGCCTCCCACACACCCACACCCGATAACAGCATCACCAGCAAACCAGTGCCATACAGAACGCCATGCCCTGACAGCAAGGCCTTACCTAGCTTGCGCGAGCACGCATAGCACAGCAGGCCAACCACATCCCTGATCACCAGCAACATGGCAAGCAGCAACACAGCACCATATGCCCAGCCTAGCAACATAATTACCGCCGCAGGCATCTCGGGCGATGCGATAGAGCCAAAGATACGCTTTTCGATCAGATGATGCTGGGCAAGCAAAAACAATAGAGCGGCAAATAACGCCTTGTTTGTTTTACACCACGGCAGGGGCAACACAAAGCGTATAACCGTATATACGCCTATGACTGCACTGACAATATGAAGCACGCTACTATTCCTACAATTAACCAGGCACTAGTAAAACATATGATGGGCAGCCGTATGGTCCGTAGTACAGCGTACATAATTCGTAGTCCCCTAAACAATGCCGCGGTGATAACAGGTCTTAAATTCCTTAAAAGATACAATCACGTCTCATTTTCACGTTTTTGTATTTATCTAAGGTATTACCAATGGCTACCCCATCAGCGCGCCCCACTAAATCACCAGTTTTGATGTCACTTATTGCTCTGGCAGTCGCTGCTTTAGCACCAAGTGCACACGCTCAAAACTCCGTAGGATTAGGTCTGGGCTTTATTCCTAAGTACGAAGGGTCTAAAGACTATCGCGCGCTACCTGTACCCTTAATCAACTACAGCAACGGCAACTTCTTTATTTCTCCACGCGCAGGGTTACCCAGCATGGGTTTAAAAACCGACCTGACCGAAAACTGGAGCGCTGGCGTATTCCTAGGCATGGGATTAGGCCGTAAAGCGGATAAGTCCGAGCGCTTAGAAGGTATGGACGATATCAAATTCCATGGTGCTGCTGGTGTCTATACCGAATGGAGGCCAGGCCCCTTTTCACTGGGTGCAGCTTATTACCAAGCCTTGCGTAGCGGGTATGGCGGCGTTGCCGAACTACGTGGATCCTACCAAGCGTGGCAGGAAGGCAGTGACACACTACGCTTTGGCGTTAGTACGCTTTGGGCCAGTGATAAATCCATGAAAACGCACTTCGGCGTTAAACATCACGAAGCGGCAGCAAGCCAAGGCCGTTTACGCACCTACTCGCCTTCGTCAGGATTTAAATCAGCGTCCGTTTACGGCACCTGGCATCACCAACTTAGCGGAAACTGGAGCGTGATTACCTTGTTAGGCGTACAAACCCTGATGGGCGATGCTGCGGACAGCCCTATTGTGGAAGACAAAACCAGTCTTTTTGGCAATATTGGCATCATGTATTCGTTCTAAGCTGGTCGTAATGGGTGTATAGCGATAGGTTTCTTGATAAAGTGATCACATACACATTATTTAGACCTGCACCACCCTATGCTGACACTCTCTACTTACTTACATACGATAGAACACGCCACCCGGCGTGTTCCTTACGCCCGGCTACTGGCTGTTCTGTTTATGACCGCCATACTCGCTGCATGTGGAACCACCAAGCCAATTGCCCAAGGCGAATACCGAGTCGTCAAGGGTGACACCCTGACACAGATTGCACGCAAACATGGGCAAAGCGTCGCGTCATTACGACGTTTAAACAATCTAAGTAACGTCAACACCATCCATGTAGGTCAAATTCTTAAGGTCGCAGGGACCAGCACGGCCGCTTCAGGGTCGACCTCATCTACAGCACCTGTGGCACCGACTGCGCCAAAGCTTGGGCCATCATTGGCTGCACCACGCTCCATCAAACTGGTATGGCCAGCCCAAGGTAAGTCACGACGTGGTGCGTCAGCCTCCAGTAGCCAAGCCGTATATATCGCAGGTGCAGAAGGCTCGCCCATCAAAGCAGCAGCAGGAGGTAAGGTCATGTATTCGGGCAATGGCCTGCGTGGCTATGGCAACATGCTTATCGTCAATCATGATGCCAACTTTATAACGGTATATGCACACAACAAAGACCTATTGGTCAAAGAAGGCGCCCAAGTTAAACAAGGACAAACCATAGCCACTATGGGTAACACAGGCAGTAATGCGGTGAACTTGTATTTTGAGCTACGCTATAACGGCAAAGCGGTAGATGCCTTACGCTACCTACCCAAATAACACACAATAAGCGACCTTCGAATGACTAGACTAGCGGCCACTGAACCATCACCCTCACAGCCAGCGGCGCGCACTACAGGTTGGTTGGCACTGGCCCCTGTTGTGTTTGTGCTGGTCTGGAGCACCGGTTTTATCGTTGCGCGCTACGGTATGCCATCTGCGCCACCCATGAGCTTTCTGTCTTTTCGATATGCTCTGTCGGTTGGCTGCTTTTTGATCTGGGCACTACTTAGCGGTGCTAAGTGGCCAAGCAACCAGCGCCAATGCATGCATCTGGCAGTAACCGGTGTGTTGATTCACGGCATCTACCTTGCCGGCGTCTGGGCTGCAATCAAAATAGGCATGGGAGCAGGACTAAGCGCCCTGCTGGTCAGCCTGCAACCCATACTTACTGCCATCTGGCTATCCAGTCGGGGGCAACATGTTGCCAAAGTTCAATGGCTAGGATTAGCGCTAGGACTAGCAGGTCTATTGTTGGTAGTCTGGGCCAAACTGGGTTATGGCGAAGTGCAACTGGCCAGTCTGGCCTGGGCTACCGCTGCGCTACTGGGCATAACCATTGGGACGCTATACCAAAAGCGCTTTGTACAACCGTGCGATGTACGCACTGCCAATTTAGTCCAGTTATCAGCGGCCTTTCTGGTGACGATACCCGTCGCCCTATTAGAAACTGAACCCATGCAATGGCTATCGACTAATGCCACGCTTAACTTGGAGTTAATCGGTGCCCTGGCATGGTCTGTGCTTGTTTTATCACTGGGCGGTAGTTCCTTGCTATACCTATTGATACAGCGCGGTGCGGCTACATCTGTGGCCAGCCTGTTCTACCTGGTACCACCCACAACCGCCGTTATTGCCTGGGCTCTTTTTGACGAGCCCATTACCCTGATGATCGCTATCGGTACCGCAATCACCGCTTTAGGTGTCAGTTTCGTGGTGCGGCCACCCCGCACCACATAACAACCCTATTTCGAGAACGTAGTCTCGATTTCCACGGCTATTTCTAAGAGTCGCTGATCCGTATTAGGCGCACCCATCAGTTGATAACCTATAGGCAAGCCATCGACGGGCAAGGGCATAGATACAGCACATAAGCCCAGGTAATTTGCTGGCTGTGTATTTTGGGTCATACCCAACGCCAGTTGCATGCCTTTTTGAGGGTGTTCTAAGTCTGAGACCAATGGAGGAAAATCGGCCGTTGTTGGGCTAACCCAAGCATCAAACCCTATGAACCGTTCAGCAACCGCGGCTTTGCTTTTGGTCCTTTTGTCCTCTAGTGCCAGAAATTCATAGGCTTTTACATCTAGCCCAGACTCTATCCGTTTTGCAATAACGGGATCCATCACATCCTTTTGAGCCTGAAAATTTTCTGTCCCTAATATTGACAGCAGCGCTGACGGCATAGACACAGGGAAATACCCGGCACGCTCGGGGGCTTCAGGAACAACTATGCTTTCCAACAAACAGCCTTTCGCGGCCAGATGCTGGTTGGCTTTTTGGAAGGCATCGCTAATTTGTGGATTAACGTTATCACCAAAATGATTTTCAGGCACGCCAAAACACAAGCGATCCAGACGTACACCAGAGCGACGCGGCTGATATTCACCACCAAACAATACGGCGGATATGGTGTTGAACGCTAACAGGGCGTCTTTAGCAGACCGAGTGATTAAGCCTATGGTATCGACTCTGGGATCCAGCGGAAATGCGCCATCTACGGGCCAAAATCCTGCTGTCGTCTTTATACCAAACACACCATTAAATGCAGCGGGGACTCGGACGGAACCACCTGAATCAGAGCCTATGGCAAATGCACACATGCCTGCAGCCATAGCCACCGCCGAACCCGAGCTAGATCCACCTGGAGCACGATGGTTTTCCATATCGACCGGATTCCAAGGCGTACCCCTGGGAGAGGATTGTCCAGTAATACCCAAACACAATTCCACGGCTTTGGTTTGCCCTAAAAACACACACCCCGCTCTTCTTAAGGCGTGAATGAATGTTGCTTCTGCAGGACCCATCACATCTGGCAGCGTGATATTTGAACCTACCTTGGGCTTGGGCATACCAGAGATAACAAAGACATCTTTAATTGCAACCGGCACACCCATTAGAGGGCCTAAGTCAGTGCCAGCCTGTATCAACAAATCCATAGCTCTGGCAGTAGCCAGCGCGCTGTCGGCGGCCACGTTTTCAAACGCACCCAGCTTGGTATCCAAGGCTTGGATGCGCTCTAAATAGACTTTAGTCACCGCTTCCGATGTTGTTTTTCCTGCGCGGAAGTCTTTTGCAAAACCTTCTAGACCACCTTCACTGAACGGGTCCAATGGCAAATCATTCATTACCGATACCTCCGAAAAAAGTTCCAATAGTGTAAGTGCAGGACTTATAAGCCCAGATACGCCTTTCTAATTAAGGGGTGCCCTTCTAGCTCTGATGACGGTCCTTCCAGAACCAAGCGACCATTTTCAAGCACATAAGCCCGGTGGCTGAACTGCAGTACTTGTTTAATATTTTGCTCTACCAATAGCACCGGGAAGCCCAAATCGGCAACCTGACGTATGGCCCGCATCACTTGTTTCACATACAACGGTGACAAGCCTAGGCTAGGCTCGTCCATGATTAACAAGTCTGGTTCCAGCATCAGGCCACGACCGATGGCAACCATCTGCTGCTGTCCACCCGACAATGCGCCGGCCTCAATACTGGCAAACTTTTCGATGTCAGGAAACAATGAAAAGACCCGATCTAAATTCTTATGCCTATTTGCCCTAAGGCGAGGCAAATAACTGCCCAACAAAATGTTGTCTTTCACCGTTAGGTTAGGAAAAAGCTGGCGACCCATAGGCACGTGGGCCAGGCCCCTTTCTGCCATCTGATGGGGCTCAAGGCCGGAAATTTCTTCGCCCTTGAATAAGATACTGCCCTTCCAGGGCCGGATCATGCCAGAGACAGCCCGCAGCATGGTGGACTTGCCACTGCCATTACCACCGACCAAACCTACCAGCTCGTTCTTTTTGACCTCTAGGGACACATTATGAACCACCTGCAAGGTGCCATAACCAAGATCTATCCCATCAACTTTTAGGATTACTTCATCATTCGTGCTCATGTATTAATCCGTCCCCAGATACGCTTCTATGACTTTTTCATCATTAATCACTTCAGAAGCCGTCCCTTCCGCTATCTTATTTCCACTGGCCAAAACGATGACATGATCCGCAAGCTGAATAATTGCTTCCATAATATGTTCGACCATGACAACTGACATACCTGTTGCTGTTAGCGTCCGGACGAACTCTATCATTTCCTTTAGGGCGGGCGGATTCAAGCCAGCCATAATTTCATCCAGGAACAGCACCTGCGGCTCTAGTGCCAAGGCTTTGGCCAATTCCAGGCGCCGTAATCTGGCCAGGTTCAAGTCGGATGACAGTTGATACGCCCTATCCAGCAAGCCGACTTTTTCCAGCGCGGATAATGCCACTCGCTCTGCATCTTTACGTTTGGGGTTCTTCAGGAACGCAGCCACCAAAACGTTTTCCAAGACGGTTAAATCTTCGTAAGGCCGTTCAGTTTGAAAAGTGCGGCCCATACCCTGCCTGGTTCTGACATAGGGCGGCAAGTGCGTCACATCCTGATCAAGAAACGTGATTTTCCCTGAGTTGATGGGCGCAAACCCCGTAATCGCATTAAACAAGGTGGATTTGCCGGCACCGTTGGGGCCGATTAAGCCTAACACTTGCCCTTTTTCCAAGGACAACGATACGTTATTTACAGCGATAAGACCGCCATATTGAACCTTGATGCCATCAGCCTTAAGTACGGTTTGCATATTTTCTCCTTGTTACTTTATGCACATACTCTCCGACAATGCCTCGAGGTAATGCCAAGATGACGATCAAAATCAGCACGCCATAAAGCAACATATTGGCTTGTGCAAAGGCGTTCCTAAATATTTCACCAGAAACCACTAACAACACGGCCCCCACCGTGGGCCCCCAGATGGTCCCGCGCCCACCAATAATGACCGTAAGCGCTATTTGTATGGAAATCAGTAGATTAAAAATGATATGAGGTTCTATGAAGGATAAAAATATGCCATAGATACCACCACCCAAAGCCGTCAGGACCCCTGACAGAATAAAGGCTTTCTGCTTAACTACCGTAGGGTTGATTCCCGCTGCCATTGCGGCTTCTTCATTGTCCCGGACGGCCTTTAGTTGATAGCCAAATTGCCGTGTAGAAATGAATATGGTTATGGCAATAGTGATGCCTGCATACAGCAACGCCAAGTAGTATTGAGTGGTTCTGTCGAACAAATCTATGCCAAAAGGTTCTGGCAGTGTGTCAATGAACACCCCAGAGGCCCCACCGGTCAGCCAGCCTTCATTAATGGCTACTAGCCTAAGAATTTCAGCAATAGCAATGGTCGACAACGCAAAGTAAGGGCCGCGCAAACCGAAGGTGAGCTTGCCCCAAACAAAGGCCATGACAACAGCAGCCCCCATAGCCAACAATATTGACCACCACGGTGCCAAGCCAAACTGGGATGACCCTATGGCCACAAAATAAGCCCCCAATCCAAGGAAACTGGCATGCCCTAAGCTTAACTGTCCCGCCCAACCACCCAATAAGTTCCAGGATGTTGCCCAACCCGCAAACAACAACACCGTAATGCCAACCGTAATATATGCAGACGACGTAATCGGGTACAGCGCGGCAGCGACCATAAGGCCAACAAAAAACAAGATATTTTTGTTCATACTCTATTCACCGACTTACCAAAGAGACCTTCCGGCTTAACCAACAAAACGACGATGAACACCAGAAGACCGTATGCATCGCGGTAGGCGGCATCCAAATAAGACGCACCCAATACTTCTACAACCCCTAAAAGTAGGCCGCCGACCACCGCCGCACCAATACGTCCTAGCCCACCCAATACGGTGACTACAAACGCCTTGAGTGTGAACAACGCCCCAGTGGTAACCGGCGATGCAAACAGCAAAGGAATCAAGGACACCCCTGCGGTTACGGCCAACGCCATACCTAAACCAAAAACAATCGCTTGAATTCTTTTCGTATTTACGCCGACCAGCTCTGCACCAAGTCGGTTTTCGGCCGTCGCTTTAATAGCCCTTCCCACCTCTGTTTTATCTAACAGCAAGTACAAGGCACTGATCACGATAAATGTTGCTATGCCAGCAAACAGCAGGACTACGGAAATTCTAATTTCACCCAACGACAGTGTGCTGGACGCATATGACACGTTGACGGATTTTGGTTCTCCACCAAAAACCAATAGCAACAGATTGGCAATGACCAAAGACACACCCAATGTTGCCAACATCATGGTCTCGGGCTTGTCATCAATGACACGTGTCAGTACAAATTTTTGTATGGCCGCCCCTACCAAAAAGCCTAAGGGAATAGCGAAAACCAAGGTCAGATAGGGATCCCATCCGAACATATTATTTAAGACCACGGCAAAATACATACCTAACACAACAAAATCGCCATGGGCGAAGTTGATGGTACGCATAACGCCAAAAACTAGCGTGAGCCCCACGCCTATCAATGCGTAAACAGCTCCTATCAGAATCCCATTGGAAAGATTCTGAAAAAAGGAAACATAATCGATCATAAAAGACCTTTGGCCAAACTGAATAAATTAGTAGAGCTGGTCCAACCTATGGGGTTAAACCAGACAGCGCTGCATGCCCGTAACTATGGACATGCAGCGCTGGTTAAATCACTTTACTCACCAGAGAGTTTTGCTTTTGTTGATGCAAGGTTTTCTGGGTAAACAGTAGCGTGCTTACCGTCTTGAATTTGAATAATCACGCTTTTGATAGGGTTTTGACCCTTGAAACCGTCGTAGTCCTGGAAAACAACATCGGTAACCGCCGATTTCAGATTGGTTGCGGCAAGAGCATCGCGCACTTTCTGACGATCGGTAGAATCAGCCCGGCGCAAAGCATCTGCGGCAATCGTTAATGCCAAATAGCCTTCTGCTTCGTAAAATGAAGGTTCTTCTTTGGCTTTTGCTTTTAGACGCTGATACAGCTCTGGAGTACCTTCGTATTTAACGTCGGGACTCCAGCTAACCGCCGAAACAATATTTTCAGCTTGTGGGCCTACTTGTTCGATAAAGCTGATCATGGACGAAGCGGTGTCAATAGCCACAACTTTTGTATTCAGTCCAACTTCCTTGATTTGTCTAGCGATGGCAATACCGTCATCCGCATACGAACTGGTCAGCAAGATATCAGGATTTTCTGTACGGAATTTATTCAGTATGGGCCTGAAATCTGTGGTGCCTTGGTCATACGCCTGCTTGCCAACAATTTCGTAACCCCTTTTTTCTGCCTGACGTATACCTTCTTCACTGACGGAAGTAGGCCAAGCACCGTTGCCGTACATAATGGCTATTTTTTTCAGGCCATCGTTGCTTTTGCGCAGATTGTCAAAGTAGTCAAAGTACACATTGGCAACAATGGTGGAGTTGTGTTTTGCACGAAATACCCAGTCTGAACCAGGCTTGGTGATTGAGTCGTCAGCACTACCCAGCACTATCAGCGGAATCTTCTGGCGGGTCATGACTTTAGATACCGGACCGGTAATGCCAGAGGCATACGAACCGATAATCAAGGGGACCTGTTGCTTGTTCAAGGACTCAACAGCCGCCAACGCACTTTGTGCATCAGAACGGTCATCTTGTGTAATTAACTCCAGCGTTTGTCCGTTAATACCGCCGTTAGCATTGATTTCTTCCAATGCCACTAGCATGCCCGTGTTGTAACGCTCGCCAAAGGCGGCAAAGTTACCCGACAGGCTGTTGATTACACCTACTTTCACCTGTGCCATTGCAGGCAGCGAAAATGCTGATGCGCACAAAACAGCAAGCAAGCCTTTTTTCAGGAATTTGGTTTTAACTGTCAATTTTGTCTCCATTATTCATACAAGAAATTGAATATATGCGGCAGAACGTGCCATACATGTACTACTGACTTACTCCCATCACATGGCCCCTTGTGCCGTTTAAGACGGTGTCTTTTAGTAATTATTGATATGACGGGTAGTTGTGATTGGTGTAATGTGTGATTAATTCTATTCCATTTTGTAAAAAAAAAGAAAGGTTAATTCCGCATGACGGAACTAAAGGGAAGTTTCCCATCATCCAACGTAGCCGCCTTGGCCCGTGGCCTAGAGCTGCTTAGGTGTTTTTCCGCACGTGAACCCCATCTGTCGAATGGCGAACTGGCTGCGCACACTGGCTTACCCAAGTCGACGGTTTCGCGGCTTACCAAAACCTTGGTGGAACTCGGGTATCTACGACATGACGCGAAAAAAAGGCAATATTCTGTTGGGCCATCTGTCTTGGCGTTGGGGTACGCAGCACTATCAAATCTACGCATTGCCGATATTGCCCGCCCGCATATGCAGGCACTTGCCGATGCAACCGGTGCGCTTATTTCCCTAGCCACCCGAGATCGGCTATCCATGTTGTACCTAGAAGCCTGCTCTAGCGACACTACGATGACATTAAAAATGGGGCGTGGCGTGCGCATGCCTATTATTAGTACATCCATAGGCAGGGCTTTTTTAGCGGCATTGCCAGAACAAGAACGCAACTATTTGTTATCGGCACTGCAGCAAAAGAATGCTTCCCTGGCCAGCGCAGAACACATCAGCGCATTAGACAGGGAGGTTCAACGTTTCAACACCGAAGGCTATTGCCTATCCATAGGTGAGTGGAATACAGACGTCAACGCTGCCGCTACCCCTGTCGTATGGGATAACGACGCTGATTTAATTATTATTTCTATTAGTGGCCCGTCATTTATGATTACGGATACCTTGTTGCACGAGGAGTTGATTCCTCGCCTCATGGATTTGTCTAAGTATATTGCCAAGCAGTTATTGTAATTAACCTATTAGGGCTCCCTCACAGAGTTCAGCACCCTTTGTGGCAACTGGCCATTAAGCCCCACATACGCCACCAAACCAATCACCAACCCCCAAAACGCGCCGCCAATACCTAATAAGGTAATGTTGGCAGCTGCCGCAAGGAAAGTAATCAACGATGCTTCACGAGTTTTAGCATCCGTCATGGCGCTGGCAAGACTGCCACCGATAGTGCCCAGTAACGCAAGACCTGCCAGCGTAGTGATGAAGGTTGCTGGAAACGCCATAAAGACAGCAGCTAAGGTCACCCCGAATACACCGACTACGATGTAGAACACGCCCGCAGCAATACCGGCGATCCAACGTTTGTCCGGATTTTCGTGTGCCTCCGGGCCGGTACAGATAGCCGCCGTAATTGCAGCAATGTTGAATGCGTGCGAACCGAATGGCGCCATTAACAAGGAGCCCAGTCCAGTGACCGTCACGATGGGGTTGGCACTGGTGCTGTAACCGTCATTGCGCAGCACCAGCATACCCGGCATATATTGCCCGGTCAGTGTGATCAGGAACAGTGGTAAAGCCACGCTCAGCAAAGCGTTAAGTGAAAATACAGGCATCGTGAAGACCGGCGCGGCCAGCCTCAAGGCCAAACCCGATAGATCAACACTATCCTGAACCAGCAGAAAGGCCAGACCCAGCACCAGGATGCCCACCACTGCATAACGCGCTGTGAAACGCTTAAGCACCACATACACAATGATCAAGAGGCCCGCCAGCAATGGGTCGATACTCATGCTGCCGAAGGCACCAATACCAAACTGCAGCAGGATACCCGCCAGTAACCCCGCCGCCACACCTGGCGGAACTAGACGGATGACACGCTCGAACCAGCCCGATAGCCCTAATGCCACAAAGGCTGCCGCTGAAATTAGGTAGGCTCCGATGGCTTCCGCATAAGGCGTAGTCGCCAGTGCTGTAACCAGGAATGCAGCCGCAGGTGTGGACCAGGCTGTAATGATGGGTTCCCTGGAAACCCAGCTCAGGAAGATCCCTGTTACCCCCACACCTATGGAAATTGACCACACCCACGAGGCCGTCAGCTCTGGGCTAAGACCAGCCACCTTGGCGGCTTGGAACACCAGGATGAATGTCCCGCCATAATTGACAATGACCGAGATCAAACCGGCCACAACGGGATGGGTAAGATCGCGCCAACGAAGAGATGAAGAAAAGGGGACGGATGACATGGCCTGACAGTGACTCCTAAAGGCGATTTTATGAACAACATTGATCAACGAATTTATAGCCTTAAAATGGCTGGATATTCCCCACCATTTATTTGAAGCAATACAGACCACTTGTTCAAGCACGCCCAACTAGAATCCGTCAAAGCTTGGGTCAGCGACCCTACGCATAGTGCCTTGCCGTTGTATGCCCGCATACAACGTGGCATCAGGCAGTTGATCCTCGACGGCGCACTTGACGTGGGTAAGCCACTACCTGCCTCACGTGTGCTGGCGAAGTCATTGAGCGTTTCCCGTGATACGGTTGAATCAGCCTATAGCCAGTTACATGCAGAAGGTTTCATCGAGCGACACGTTGGTAGCGGCAGCTTCGTATCGGAGCGGGCAAAACGTCTGCCAGGGCGCGGCACGGCAAGACGTACAAGAATTCCCGATGAAACACTGCGCCTTAGTCAACGTGGCAACATGATGTTTCAGGGTGGTGGCCTGCGCGACTTTCTGGCGCCGCGTCCATTCGCCCCCGGCGTACCGGAAACACGCAACTTCCCTCTCCAGACTTGGGAACGCCTGCAACGGCAGGTATTTAAGGAGTATGGAACACTGGCGCTGATGCACAGCGATCCGCAAGGGCTAGAACCATTGCGGCGGGCCATTGCGGATTACGTCAGTCTTGAGCGCGGGGCTCACGCTACGCCTGAGCGCGTACTGATTCTGACCAGCTCACAGCAAGCGATGACGCTATGCGCCAACGTTTTACTGGATTCTGGTGACAAAATCTTTATTGAGGATCCGGTATATCAAGGAGCACGCAAAGCCTTCGACGCTGCCGGCCTGGAATGCGTACCAGTGCCACTGGATGCCAATGGCATGCTGGTGGAACATCTGAATGATGCAGCCAAAGCGGTATTCCTGACACCATCACACCAGTTCCCGACAGGGGCAACACTGGCACTCGATCGGCGATTGGCCGTGATTGAATGGGCTAGGCAACATCAGGGCTGGATCATAGAAGACGACTACGATAGTGAGTTCCATTACGCTGGCAAGCCCACCGCCTGCGTGCAAGGACTAGATCCGTACCAACGGACGATCTACATTGGCACTTTCACCAAGTCACTATTCCCCGGTCTGCGCATCGGTTACATGGTGCTGCCGCCATCGCTGGTAGCTCCCATGACCGTGGCCCGCACCCTACTGGATGGGCATAGCGCACCAATTCCACAACTAACGCTAGCGCGCTTCATTGAAGGCGGTCACTTCGGTGCACATATACGCACCATGCGCGCTGTCTATGCCAAACGGCGTGATGTGCTGGCACGACTGGTGCTCCAGCATCTGGCTGACTTCGTCGAGCCAAGGGTGCCTAGCGGAGGCATGCAGATGCCTTGCATATTCATCCACAATATTCCCGAACATGAAGCGGTAGAGGCAGCATGCCGTGCCGGGATCGACCTACTGGGACTGACACCACTGCATGCATCAAACCGGCACAAGGCCGGTTTTCTAATGGGGTTCGCCGCCCACACCCCACACGAGCTGGAAATTGCGGTCAAAAAACTCAGACTCGTGTTACGCGCATTGTGTCCCACGAAGACGCAAGACAGACTTGATTCCAAATCCGCAACAAACAACTATGAACCCACCCCTACTCCACCGTCACACTCTTGGCCAAATTCCTAGGTTTGTCCACATCTGTACCCCTGACGCAGGCAGTGTGGTACGCCAATAACTGCAGCGGTATCGTATGCAAAATGGGTGACAGCTTGCCGTAATTTTCCGGCATACGTATCACATGGATATCATCGCTAGGTTCTATTTTGGTATCGGCATCGGCGAACACGTATAGCTCACCACCGCGCGCATGAACTTCCTGCATATTGGACTTCAGTTTTTCCAGCAGCTCGTCACGTGGGGCTACGGTAACCACCGGCATATGGTCGGTGACCAGGGCCAAGGGGCCATGCTTCAATTCACCTGCAGGGTAGCCTTCGGCGTGTATATAACTGATTTCTTTCAGTTTTAAAGCACCTTCCATGGCAACCGGGAAGTGCATGCCACGGCCTAGGAACAGGGCATTTTCTTTGCTGGCGAAACGGTCTGCCCAGGCAATAATTTGTGGTTCTAGCGCCAGAACGGCAGCAATGGCTACGGGAAGATGACGCAACGCTTTCAGGAATCCTTGTTCGCGCTCTTCGGTCAGTTGATCTTTGGTTTGGGCCAACGCCAATGCCAATAAGAACAATGCAGTGAGCTGAGTGGTAAAGGCTTTAGTGGATGCCACCCCTATTTCCATACCTGCCCTAGTGATATAGGCCAATTTGCATTCACGTACCATAGCGCTGGTCGCCACGTTACACACGGTCAGGCTGTGTGTCATACCCAGACTATGGGCGTGTTTAAGCGCAGCTAAGGTATCCGCAGTTTCACCTGATTGGGATATAGTCACCACCAGAGTGCGTGGATTCGGCACACTATCACGGTAACGATATTCACTGGCAATTTCGACATTCACCGGGATTTTTGCCAGGGACTCTATCCAGTACCTAGCGGTCAAACCAGCGTAGTAGCTGGTACCACAGGCAAGTATCAAGACATTATCGATTTCTTTGAAAACCTTATATGCCTGATCACCAAACAGCTCTGGGCTAATGGTCTCTATATTTTGTAAGGTATCAGCAACGGCGCGCGGTTGTTCAAAAATCTCCTTCTGCATGTAGTGGCGGTACGGCCCTAGATCAGCGGCAGCGGTATGCAAATGCACTGTGTGTATTGGTCGCTCTACGGCCTGACCTGCATGATTGGTAATCCAGACACGTGCAAGTTGCAGGTCAACCACGTCACCATCTTCCAGGTAAATGATCTGATCTGTAGTGCCTGCCAAGGCCAAGGCGTCGGAAGCCAGAAAGTTTTCGTTCACGCCACAACCCACAACCAGCGGCGAGCCGTGGCGAGCACCAACAACACGATGAGGCTCATCGCGGCAAAATACGGCGATGGCATAGGCGCCCGCCAATCGGCCAATAGCGTGTTGAACCGCCTGCAGCAAATCCCCGTTATATAAGTAATCAACCAGGTGGGCGATAACTTCAGTATCGGTTTGGCTTAAGAAGTCGTAGCCCGCGGCCTGCAATTCAGTACGCAGTTCCTCGTAGTTTTCTATGATGCCGTTGTGAACCAAAGCAATCCTGGGATGAGTGCTATCTCGACCGGAAAAATGCGGATGGGCATTATGCGTAGCTGGTGCGCCATGAGTCGCCCAGCGAGTGTGTGCAATACCTGTAAAACCACTAAGCTGTTCTTTGGCGACTTCACGTTCTAGTTCAGCCACGCGATCGGTGCTGCGTGCCCGACGTAGTTCGCCATTCGCATGTAAGGCAATACCGCAGGAATCGTAACCCCGGTACTCCAAGCGCTTAAGCCCTTCAAGAAGAATGGGGGTAATGTCGCGCTGAGCGACTGCACCGACTATGCCACACATAGATTTGCTCCTGCAAATTGGGAAGATGGTCTATTGTGGGGCACATTAAAAGAAATTAGATTTCATATTTTTATTTGATATGGTATTTTATTTCAACAAATAGACATCATGAAATTTAATTTCAAATAAATACGACTACAAGGACAAGTAATGCCTACGATTTCCTTGGATGAACTGGACCTTCGCATACTGGAACAACTGCAATCCGATAGCTCTTTGACCAACTTGGATTTAGCGGAAAAAGTACACGCTTCACCACCCACATGTCTGCGGCGTGTCAGGCGCTTGATCAAGACGGGGATCATCCAAAAGCAAGTGGCCATTCTGAACCCCACGATGCTGGGTAACGGCCTAACCGCCATCATAGAAATTACCTTAGATCGACAAAGCGCAGGGCATATCGACAGCTTTCAAGCCAAAGCCAACACCGAATCGGCGATTTTGCAGTGCTATCGCGTTTCACCCGGACCAGACTTTATTCTGATTGCACAACTTCCCGATATGGCTGCCTACCATGCTATGGCCCACAGGGTATTCACATCGGACGTCAATGTCCGTAATGTACGCAGTTTTTTCTCTATACAGCGCAGCAAGTTCGACACCCGTATCGACCTACCCCGCCAGTCCAATCTTAGGTAGCGGTATAGACTTTCAAGTAACGCTTGGCCATGACCTCGACATCATGTTCGCTACGTACATAACGGTGCGCTTTATCGGCCATATCTACGCGCAATGACTCATCACTCAGCAAGCGCAATATCGATGCGGCCAAGGCCTCATGGTCACCTATGGCACACAATAAACCACGCCCTTGGGCCAGACTTTCCTTCAAGCCACCCGCATCAGTAGAGACCACAGGCACCCGATACAAAAAGGCATCCAAGACGCTAGTGCCCAAAGCCTCGGACTTAGAACTAAGAACAAACACATCCATCAAACGATAGATATCTTCGATAGCACGATGAAAGCCTGCAAATACATAATGCCGTTCTAACCCCAGATCATGCACCAATTCACGTGCGGCATATTCAATATCGCCACCCGCCCCCAGATGCAGAAATACGAAATCATCGCGCACCTGTCGTACGGCATGAATAGCACGTATTAAGGTCAAAGGGTCTTTTTCAGAGCTCATGGCAGCGGCGGTTGCCAACACAAAATGCTGACCCGATAGGTGCTGCCGTGGCAAGCCGGTCTCACCCCCTAGATCCGGCGCCAAGGGCAAATCAAACTGACTGGCAAACTCGTGCAAGTGCTGACTATCCAAAGGCTGGGCTTGCACCGCACTGGGTATAACTACGACATCCAAACCTAAACGTCTGGGTTCTACAGCTGCCGCTTGACTAATGGCGACCACCACATCAGCCTGCCGCCATTTCCAACGGGTTTGCTGGTCACGCCCCTGAGCGATGGGGAAGGCCGTACGTCGGGTAAACACGATGCGCGCACGCAGAAAAGGTTTTAATAAGGCCAGCCAGGTCATCATGTTGGCCGTTTGAGCGTGCAAGACATCAAATTGGCGACCATATCGCAACAAGGTGCCGCCTACAGCGGGTATGCCTGAGCATGGGTACACCATAAAGCCATCTTCTTGGGCCCGGCTTGCTAAGTCACCACCAGCCCTGGCCAGCAAGACAACCTCATGCCCAGCAGCACGATACGCCTGCATAGATAACAAAGTCTGACGTTCACCGCCACGCCATCCACGTTCGAAATTTAACTGTAGTATGCGCAAGCGCGGCCCCTTTACCTGCACAGTTTGCACATGCGTCGTCATAGTAGCTCCGGGTCAGAAGCCGGGTTCAAGTAACGTATCACATTAATGGCAACGGCAGCCAAGGCACACACTACCGCCACCCCTATGCCCAGCATAGGGCCATAGTCCTGGCTAATACCAAAGCTTAAACCAACTAACGCCGTACCAAAGCTTTGCCCAAAAACCCGCGTTGTGGCTTGCAAACCACCGGCAGCACCACTGCGTTGACGTGGCACACCAGCCAATAACGCCCTGTTATTAGGCGTCTGGAAAAAACCAAAACCCACACCGCTAAGCATCATGGCGACAAACAACCAGATAAATGCAGTATCACTTGAAATTAGCATCAGCCATACCAAGCCTGCTGCCATGCTGCCAGCACCTATGCCACACAACACTGCAATGGAAAATCGGCCTGATAAAACGCCTGCCACCGGTGCCATCACTGCCACCCCTATCGACCAGGCTCCCAACAATATGCCAATATCGCCATACGAATAGTTCAAGCTCCTGTGGAAATAAAAGGGTAATGCAACAAAGGCGGACATTTGTGCCGCAAAGGAAAACGCTGATGCGCCCACAGCGAAACGTATGGAAACCACCCTCATCAAATCCAAGGGAACCAACGGTGATACCTGAGTACGCGAACGATACAACAAGGCCCAAGCCGCCAGCCCTGCTATCAATAAACACAATATGGCCATGACGGGATCACGCACCAAGGACTCCAGGCCTACGATAGCTAAACCAAAAGCGGGAACCCCCAACGCCGCAGCAGCCCAATCAAAACGGGTAGCGGTCCGTGGAATTTCCGGCAAATACCGTACCCCTATATAGGTCAGCAAACAAATGGGCACATTGACTATGAATATCCATTGCCAGGCGGCAATCTGCAAAATAAAGGCCCCTGCCGCAGGCCCTATGACAGCCATCAAGCCAACCACCATCGCATTAACGCTAATGCCCATACCCAGCTTTTTCAGTGGGTAAATATTACGCACCAAGCCGCCAAATAAACACATCAACATGGCAGAGCCAAAACCTTGGGCAATTCGCGATAGCATTAAGGTCAACAACGATCCCGATAAAGCCGCACCCACCGATGCGACCATAAACAAGGTGATGCCTGCAATAAATAAACGTTGAAAACCTATACGCTCGGCCACTGCTGACAAGGGCAACAATGACACCACCACGGTCAAGTTGTAAGCGATAGCCACCCAGATCACCGCCGCGGGGTCTATACCCAAACCCGAAGCGATGGCGGGCAGGGCCACATTCGACATGGTCGAATCCAGCACAACAACGGTTATCGCCAGACGCAACACCAACGCTGCCCAATAGCGCTGAGGGGTAGGCAGCCCATCGTGCTGCCCTACGCCCGTCAGCTCAGACGCCGCCGTAGACGGTAGATCTGGCATTAAGGTTTCTTTGTAGGCCGTGCCCAACCAGAAATTGTGGTTTGAGCCACACGTGTAATGGTTAACTGATGCGCAGGCGCATCGCGCGTCAAAGTGGTACCCGCGCCCAAAGTCGCACCCTGTCCTACACGTACAGGCGCCACCAATTGGGAGTCGGAACCAATAAAGGCGTCATCCTCAATGATGGTTTCAAACTTGTTGACCCCATCGTAGTTACACGTAATAGTGCCAGCACCTATATTGACCCGTTCGCCCACAGTCGCGTCACCGATATACGCCAAATGATTCGCCTTGGAGCCTGCTCCTAGATGGGTTTTTTTGATCTCTACAAAATTACCCACATGAGCACCAGCACCAATATGAGCCAAGGGCCGCAAGCGCGCATAAGGCCCAACACGGGCTTGAGTATCTACGACTGCCTGTTCAAGATGACTATAGGCATCAATACGTGCTCCGGCCCCGATACGGCTGTTTTTAATCACACAGTGCGGGCCTATATGTACACCATCTGCCAGCTCGACCTGACCTTCAAAAACACAGCCGACATCGATAAAAACATCACGCCCACAACGTAGTTCGCCCCTAAGATCAAAGCGAGCGGGGTCAGCCAAAGTAACGCCCTCTTCTAGCAAGCGGCGCGCTAGCTCGGCCTGCCACAGGCGCTCTAGTTGTGCTTGTTGAGCACGGCTATTCACACCCAATGTTTCCCAGGCCGCACCTGGATGGGCAGCATGCACAGAAACACCATCAGACACTGACAAACCAACGATATCGGTCAGATAGTATTCACCCTGAGCATTGTTATTGGTAATACGCAGCAACCAATCTTTCAGGTGTGCAGTGGGCGCTACCAATATGCCGGTATTGACTTCGGTGATTGTATGTTCCTGAGCACTAGCATCCTTGTGCTCGACGATGCGCTGCACCTCGCCATCGGCATTACGGACAATACGCCCATATCCAGTGGGGTCCCCTAGGTTTTCAGTTAACACCGCCATACCCTGCAAGCGGGCATCCAGCAACGACCGTAAAGTCGCAGCCTGTACTAAAGGCACATCACCATACAGCACCAAGGTCGCATCATTTTCCTGGCCAGCATCCACCAGCGCCGGCACTGCCTGCTGCACCGCATGACCTGTACCGTGTTGTGGGTTTTGTATCACAAAGTGTAGATCGGCTTGATCAGCGAATGCTTCACGCACTAGCTCTGCACCATGCCCCACCACCACCACAATACGATCAGGGTGTAATTGGCGGGCATTATCTATTACATGGGCCAGCATAGGTTTGCCAGCGATAGGATGCAGGACTTTGGGTAAGTCTGACTGCATCCTTTTACCCAGGCCTGCGGCCAAAATAACAATGTTCAGCATAGATTAAGCTTTTCCCCCAGCGGCACGCTTACGCGTTACCTTGGTCGTGGTTTTAGCGGCGGTTGCCGCGGGTGCTGCGGCCTTAGTGGCCTTACGAGCAGCTGTTTTACTGGGTGCTTTCGCCGATTTTGTGGCTTTATGCGCTGTTTTCGTAGCTGCTTTTTTACCTAAAGTGCTATCGGGCGACGCGGTATCCGCATTTTTCATGCCGCTTGCTGTTGCCGTAGCCAAGGTATCAAATTGCTTTTGCAGCATATCCCACCACCCTTTGACAGCGGTTTCGGCCGAGGCGGCATACGCAGTTGCCGCCTGAGCTGCGTGCTCAGCACGTGCCTGAGCCGCCGCTGCAACCTCTTCGATACCGGCTTTGGCCGAGTCAGCAGTAGCAGTGTGTGAACCCGTAGAGCCAGGTGCAGGTGATGCCTCTGCGGTTTGCGCAGGCGGTGTGCTGGCTGTTGCTGCCCCACCAGGCTTAATACCCAATACCACTTCTAAAGGCGAGGGACCTGCTGTCGCTGTATCACCTGCACCTGCTGCGCCTGCCACGTTGCTGGCACTGGCAGCAAATGACATCAGGGTAGAAATCGTAGAGCGTTGCACCTCCATGCCTTGTATCGTGCTGGAGAGCATAGATAAATTCATACGCAGCCAGTTCTCGACCACGCGAAGCTCGCCAATACGACGTTCTAGGTCTTCGACCGACATAGGCGTTGCTAGGGCAGCAGACTCCATGCCTGTAGCGCCAGCCATATTTTGCCAAGCACGCCGCATCATGTCCATACTGGCCATTAAAGGGTTTTGCGCTGCATCACCACTTTGACCAAATCCCGGTAAGACAAAAGGGTTGTTGTTTTCCGCGCCCATAATGACTCCTTAAATGATTTTGCAAGATTAAACTGAACTACGATTGCCGTCTAATTGATCTTATTACCCATATGCTGTTGCAAGCCTTCAAGTATCACTAACTCAGCCTCTTGGGTAAAGGCATCGGCCTGTATCATGGACCAAAGCTCTGGCATACCCACACAACGGATCTCGCTGACCTCGCCATCTATATTATGTGGGCGAACTGACTTGGCCAACACACAATCACTGACTAAGGCATCTTCGACCTGATACCCCTCGGGTAAACGCTTATGCATACGCACGATGACGCGCAATGGCGTTCTGTTGGCCAAGTCTTCTTCTGACAGGCCCGCTTCTTCGTAGCTTTCACGCAACAATGACAAATCCAGGCTTTCGCCCGCGGTTGCCAGACCACCCACCAAAGTGTCCCACATACCGGGGTCAGTAGACTTGGTATCAGAGCGCTTAGCAACCCACAATGAACCATCGGGTGCCCAAGCATTCAGGTGCACCGCTTTCGTTAATAAGCCCAGTGGCCGCACTGCGGCTCGCTCTATCACTGCCATTCGGCGGCCTTCACCATAGACGTCCAGCAGCTCGTTGCGCCAGCTACGCAGACAACCGGTGTCTTTCAAGGCTTCGGCCAAATCGGCCAACACGCCATTCAAGGATCGGCGCGTATGCTGGGATGCTGCAATATGCACAGCCTCGTCTTCGATATGAATACCAGGCAGGCCTTGTAAGTGTGCCGTAGCTTTGCCGGTGATCCACCCTGAGACCCTACCGCCTACGGTTAACGGACGTGAACCTACAGGGGGCAATTGCTGTATACGTTTAAGGAGTTGTTTATAACGCGCGCTTACGGCTGTAGCCGTCGCGTAGACTGGTGCATTTTCCATGCAATTATTGTAATGTACGCGGGCATTCGGGTATTAGTGTTTACGCGAACATATGCTTTACAGGGCCTATTTTAGCCCCCAGCCATGCTTGAGTTCGCTATAATTCGCTTCGTATTCAGGGAAATCCGAAGCGGGCACCACCCCCATCTCTACATTATTTTAAGCCCGCCTTTCAAATAATTATGTGTTCCCCTTACGTTTACCACGATCTTTGTTGATCTACGTCAACGTTTGTGATGAGCACATCGCATCTCGAGGTCAGCATGAAGAAGTTGAGAGGATTACTGGGCACTGGCGCACTGCTAATGACGGGAATCGTGAATGCACAGATCACGGACATGCCAGGTGGACCACGCGTCAACCAGCTGAACCTGACTGAAGGCGTCACCCAGATTTCACGTGACATCATGTGGATACACTGGTTACTACTTATTATCTGTGCAGTGATTTTTATCGGTGTGTTTGGGGTAATGTTTTACTCCATCATCATGCACCGTAAATCACGTGGGGTTACTCCCGCCAAGTTCCACGAGCACATTGGGATAGAAGTCGCCTGGACCGTCATCCCCTTCCTGATTGTGATTGCTATGGCATTGCCTGCCACTCGCACCGTGGTCGCCATGAAAGACACCACAAACAGCGACCTCACCGTCAAAGTCACAGGACACCAATGGAAGTGGAGCTATGAATACGTTGATGGCCCCGCACAAGGCGTCTATTTCCTCTCTAACCTGGCTACACCACGCGCCCAAATAGATGGTCGCGAAAAGCCTGGCAATCTCTACTTGATGGAAGTCGATGAACCTTTGGTTGTACCCGTCAACAAAAAAATCCGTATCGCCTTGACCTCAACCGACGTAATTCACTCCTGGATGGTTCCTGACTTCGGCGTCAAACAAGATGCCATGCCTGGCTTCCTGCGCGACACATGGTTCCGTGCTGAAAAAATCGGCACCTATCGTGGGCAATGTGCAGAACTTTGCGGTAAAGATCACGCTTTCATGCCTATCGTAGTTGATGTCGTCTCCCAAGAAGACTACGAAGCCTGGGCTGCCAAGAAAAAAGGCGCTCTGGCCAAGGCCGGAGATGACGCCACCAAAGAATGGACCAAAGAAGACCTTATCGCACGCGGCGATAAGGTGTATGCCGCTAACTGCGTTGCCTGTCATCAGGCCAACGGCAAGGGCATGCCACCCGCCTTCCCACCTTTGGATGGCTCCCAAAAATCCGTACTGGCTCCTATGAAAGACCAAATTCTAACGGTCTTGAACGGTCACCCAGGAACGGCTATGGCGCCTTTCCGCGATGTGCTTAACGATGTGGAAATTGCTGCGGTAATTACCTATACCCGCAATGCCTGGGGCAACGCAGGTAAAGGCCCCGATCCCATCGTTCAGCCCTCCGATGTCCTAGCACAGCGCTAGCGCACCATGCAGACATCACACACATTCGAATACTTTTTACCCAGCTGTCCTGAAAAACAGCCAGGTCTAGCAGGAAGGAGTCAACCATGAGCAGCGTCACCGCCGATCAAGTACCGGCCATTCAGGGGCACGACGACCACGACCACAAGCCACACGGCTGGCGTCGCTGGTTATTTGCTACTAACCACAAAGACATAGGTACCATGTACCTGTTGTTTTCCTTCATTATGCTGCTGGAAGGCGGCGTACTCGCTTTATTGGTACGTACTGAACTGTTCGAACCTGGACTGCAATTTTTCCAGCCCGAACTATTTAACCAGTTCACCACCATGCACGGCCTGATCATGATTTTCGGGTCCATCATGCCGGCCTTCGTAGGCTTCGCCAACTGGATGATACCGCTACAAATCGGTGCGTCCGACATGGCTTTTGCCCGTATGAACAACTTCAGCTTCTGGCTGTTGCCTATAGGCGCCATCCTGTTCACCGCCTCGTTCTTCGTGCCCGGCGGCGCTAACGCAGCAGGCTGGACTATGTATGCTCCCTTGTCGCTGCAAATGGGTCCCGGTATGGATTTCACCATTTTCGCAGTGCACATACTGGGTGCTTCATCCATCATGGGTGCCATCAACATCATCGTCACCGTGCTGAACATGCGCGCGCCTGGCATGACCATGATGAAAATGCCCTTGTTCTGCTGGACCTGGTTGATAACTGCATACCTGCTGCTGGCCATCATGCCAGTACTTGCTGCTGCCGTTACCATGCTGCTAACTGACCGCCACTTTGGCACCGCCTTCTTTAACGCTGCTGCAGGTGGTGACCCGGTTCTGTATCAGCACGTGTTCTGGTTCTTTGGTCACCCCGAAGTCTACGTAATGATCTTGCCCGCTTTCGGTATTGTGTCATCGGTAGTGCCCGCTTTCTCACGTAAACGCTTGTTTGGCTACGCCTCTATGGTGTATGCGACGGCCGCAATTGCCATTCTATCTTTCCTGGTCTGGGCCCACCACATGTTTGCAACCGGCATGCCAGTAACCGGGCAGTTGTACTTTATGTACGCCACCATGCTGATTTCCATTCCTACCGGGGTCAAGGTATTTAACTGGGTCGCTACCATGTGGCGCGGTGCCTTAACCTTTGAAACACCCATGCTGTTCGCCATAGGATTTATCTTTGTGTTCACCATAGGTGGCTTTACCGGACTTATTGTTGCGGTTGCTCCTATCGACATCGCCGTACACGACACTTACTACATCATTGCCCACTTCCATTACGTCATGGTGGCAGGCTCGCTGTTTGGTATGTATGCCGGAGCCTACTACTGGCTACCTAAATGGACTGGCCGCATGTACGACGAACGTCTGGGCAAAATCCACTTCTGGAGCAGCATGATCTCCTTCAACATTACCTTCTTCCCCATGCACTTCCTGGGGTTGGCTGGTATGCCACGACGTTATGCAGACTACTCTGCCCAATTTACCGACTTCAACCAAATCGCCACCATAGGGGCATTCTGGTTCGGCCTGTCGCAGTTGGTGTTCCTGTACCTGGCACTTAAAGCCTGGCGCGGTCACGGGGCACCGGCTCCTGCCAAACCTTGGGAAGGCGCCGAAGGCCTAGAGTGGACAGTGCCATCACCTGCACCCTTCCATACATTTGTTACTCCACCTATTGTTAAATAAGAGACCAGTCATGACACCCGAACAGCGCAAGAAGAACCGTAACACCGCCATCGCACTTGTAATTTTCGTGATTGCCGTGGTGGTATGGGCCTTCTCGCGCGGCGGGTCACTGGGGGGCTAAGATGGAAGACATAAAAAAACTTGCCGGTCGTAAGCTGAATTTTCTTCAGACCCTGAAAGCTGTTGCATGGGGTGCTTTCGGTGTACGCCGGGGCACAGGATACGACCAAGACATCTCTACCCTTAACCCAGTCCATCTGATTATTGCCGGCTTGCTGGCAACCTTATTATTTGTCATTGGCCTGATTCTGGCAGCGCGCTGGTTAACCAGCTATGTGTCTTAATCATTGAATATTAATAATTCCATCAGGAGAACACCATGAGTGCAAGTGAAGTGGCTCAGGGCACTAAGGCACCCTACTATTATGTACCCGGTGAATCGGCCCACCCGGTTCGAACCAGCATCTCCTTGCTGCTCACGCTGCTAGGTGCCGCGCTATGGATCAACAGCTACGAAGTGGGCTATTGGATGTTCCTGCTTGGTATTATCGGTTTGTTTACGTCACTGTACTTCTGGTTCGGCGATGCCATACGTGAATCGGAAGCCGGCCTGAACAGTAAACGGGTGGATTCCTCGTATCGCTGGAGCATGGCCTGGTTTATTTTCTCTGAGGTTATGTTTTTCTCGGCCTTTTTTGGTGCACTTTGGTATATGCGTGAGGTCACCACACCTTGGCTAAGTAACCTAGACCACCAAACGTTGTTATGGCCTAACTTCAGCGGCACTTGGCCCAACCTAGGCCCTGCGGGTGTGGTACCTGACTTCAAAACAGTAGGCCCTTTCTGGCTACCCACCATTAACACAGCACTACTGCTGACCTCGGGCCTGACCCTAACCATAGCGCATCATGCCTTACGTGCCAGTCAACGCAGCAAAGCCATATTCTGGCTGATACTAACCGTGGTCCTGGGTTTCTCCTTCGTATTCTGCCAGGCTTACGAATACATGCACGCCTATAACGACTTAGGTCTACGTTTTGACTCTGGCGCGTACGGCTCTATCTTTTATATGCTGACAGGCTTTCACGGCTTCCACGTTATTCTTGGTTCCGTTTTCCTAACAGTCATACTATTTCGTCTAATAAAAGGTCACTTTACTGCCGACAACCACTTCGGCTTCGAAGGGGCGGCTTGGTACTGGCACTTTGTTGACGTCGTGTGGCTAGGCTTATATCTATTTGTTTACTGGTTCTAAGCCCTGTAACACATCTGCCTAACACTAAGGGGCCAGGCAACATACCTGGCCTTTTTTTGTGTTTAGCGCGGTACGATACCTGTGCTTTGTATCCACCCCATATGGTGAGCAAAAAGTACAAATAAAAACAGTACTATCGATAAGCCTATACGCACGGTCAAGGCATTTACTGTGCGGTTACTGCCACCTTTGTCACGCATCAAGTAGATTAGTGCTGACGCTAGGCTTCCCAATATACCGACAAATGCCAGGATAACTACGATACGCATTTTTGGCTCCGATTAAACGCGAATTATTACAGATATGGTACGCCCCCACTCGATGTTACGCACTCTTGTCGCCTTACTGCTACTGGCAATCGTTGTATTGACGGGACTGAAGTTAGGAGCATGGCAGTTAAGCCGAGCTAGCGAACGCATGGAGCTTGCCGCAACCATTGCTGCAGGTCGAGCCAGCACACCCTTGCAGCTGAATGCGAATACCCCAGCATCTCAGTTCAGCCCTTGGCGCTCTGCCAGCGCCAGTGGTAGTTGGCTGCATCAATACACCGTGTTAATCGACAACCGCAATCATGGCGGTAAACCAGGTTACTGGGTAGCTACGCCCCTACTACTGCCACAAGACGCAAGCACACTAGCCCCTAACCAGCCCTCTACTGCTTTATTGGTACTGCGTGGCTGGATACCCCGGCCAGTGCACCCCAATCAAGCCCAACAGCCTATCCCCACGCCAGATGGCATGCAAACCCTAAACGGCGAATTATTGGATCACGTACCCCGACTCATACAGCTTTGGTCGTGGTCTAAAAACCCATCAGCACAGCTACCAGACACTTGGCCCACAGACAGCACTGCGGTTGTGCAAAATCTAGAGTTAAACGAACTGTCTCGGGTCAGCGGCCTACATTTCTTACCCACCATACTGGCCGCCAAACCAGATCCGGCCTCGGGCTTACTTCAAGACTGGCCAGAACCGCTTCTGGATGCTGATAAAAATCGTGGTTATGCGCTACAGTGGTTTGGCTTTGCTGCCATTGCAGGCATCGCTTGGCTCATCGTGTTGTGGCGCGCGCTTAAGCGACAACGGCAGCGCCGGTCCAGCAATATTTGACACCCTAACGCTCAACAAGGAAACACCGTGGTCACCCCATCAACTGGAAGCTCTGCACAACAACCACCTAAGCGCTCAATGCTGCCCCTGGTGTTTATCGTCGTCATTTGCCTAGCGCCCGTACTATTTGCCGTGTTGGCTTACTACGTACCGTCGCTGGGCCTGCGTCCAGATGGCCACAATAACTATGGGACACTAGTCGACCCACAACGGCCCGTTCCTACATCACAAGAGTTACCTCTAACCACTCTGGAAGGACAACCCTTTGATCTGGCCAGCCTGCACGGGAAATGGATACTGATCACTGCCGACCAAGCGGCTTGCCCTGAGTCCTGCGTCAAAAAACTCTTCATATTGCGCAACTCCCACGCCAGCCAAGGAAAAAATGTAGAGCGCCTAAGCCGTGTCTGGTTCATCACTGACACTGATAGCGTTCCAGACGAGCAAATTCTACTTGCCTACAAAGGCACGAATATGCTTAGGGTAGCTCCGGACAAGTTAGCCGCTTGGCTGGCCCCACAGGCCAGCCCTGAACAAATCAACGCTGCCCTACAAGCTCCCATGTGGATAGTTGACCCGTTAGGCAACCTGATGATGGAGTTTCCCGCCGACGCTGATCCTATCGAGGTGCGTGACGACATCACCAAGCTATTGAAAAACTCACGCATTGGATAGATGGATCACGATGGAACGCATACGATCACGCTACCGCAAGCTGGTATTTGTTACTTGGTTTTTAACCTTAGATCTGATTATGTTTGGCGCGTTTGTACGCCTTACCGATTCTGGGCTGGGTTGTCCGGACTGGCCAGGCTGCTATGGCAAGCTCAGTCCTGTCGGAGCCAGTCAAGATATCAAACAAGCCCTGGCCGACATGCCTTACGGCGCAGTCAGCTTTCCTAAAGCCTGGATAGAAATGATCCACCGCTACGCGGGCTCGTTGCTAGGCCTAATGATTATAGGCATTGTGTATCTAGGTTGGCGCCACCGCAAGTTGATAGGTCGCAGCCCAGCGTTAGCTGTCTTTACCTTGATTGCTGTCTGTATACAAGGCGCATTTGGCGCCTGGACCGTCACCCATCAACTAATGCCTGTGGTGGTTACTAGTCACTTATTGGGTGGCATGTTGCTACTCGCCTTGATGACATGGCTGGCTGCTCGCGAAAAAACACACCTCCCTGTGGCAGCTCAGACGTATCGGTGGCGACCTTGGCTGGCTATAGGCACGGCCTTATTATTTGTACAAATTGCTCTGGGTGGCTGGGTCAGCACCAACTACGCGGCACTGGCCTGCATGGACTTCCCCACCTGTCATGGACTATGGTTCCCAGCAATGGACTTTGACAGCGGCTATTCCCTGATACGCGGCCTGGGGGTAATGCCTAGCGGCGAAATGATCTCACAGCACGCCTTGACCGCCATCCACTGGGTACATCGCAACTTTGCCTTCCTGGTGTTTATCTATCTAGGTATGTTGGCCTGGAAACTACGTTCTGATCAGGGTCTTCGTGGACCTGCCAACTTAATGCTAGTATTGTTGTTGGCACAATTACTTACTGGGTTAACCACCATATTTTTCCAGTGGCCTTTGCTTATTGCTGTATTACACAACGGCGGCGCTGCTGGCCTAGTACTAGCTAGCGTCACCCTGCTGGTCCGTCTTTCTGCCGACAAAAGGTCTAAAACACTGCCATGACTACCCTGAACGCCGCAGCGCCGCCGCTACTACGACAATATCTGGTGCTTACCAAGCCACGCGTTACGCAATTGGCGGTGTTCTGTGCCGTAATCGGTATGTTTCTGGCCAGCCCTGGCCTGCCTCGCTTAGATGTAGTGGTTGCCGCCACAGCAGGCATCTGGCTACTGGCTGCGGCTGCCTTTGCCGTCAACTGCCTAATCGAACAACACGTTGACGCACGCATGCTGCGTACTGCTAGGCGCGGTACGGCACGTGGCACTATCAGCAATACCCACGTGATTTTGTTTTCAGGGCTGATAGGCGGCTTGGGCACACTGATTCTGTACCATCTGGTCAACCCCTTAACCATGTGGCTGACACTGGCCACCTTCGTAGGCTATGCCCTGATCTACACCATAATACTTAAACCGCTAACACCACAAAATATTGTTATAGGCGGTTTGTCGGGTGCCATGCCACCTGCACTAGGTTGGGCAGCAGTTGCCAACGCCGTACCTGCCGAAGCTTGGGTATTGGTACTAATCATTTTCATCTGGACGCCTCCCCACTTTTGGGCGCTGGCCTTATACCGCAACAATGACTACGCCAAGTCTGGCCTGCCTATGCTGCCGGTAACCCACGGGAATCCATTTACACGACTACATATACTGCTATACAGTTTTGTATTGTTTGCCTCTAGCTTGCTGCCATTTATTATCCGCATGAGCGGTATCGCCTACCTGATTGCAGCCGTCATTTTAAGCAGCATGTTCATACGTTATGCTTGGCAACTACATCGTGAGTACTCCGACGAGCTCTCACGCAAACTGTTCCGATTTTCTATACTGTATTTGGCCTTGCTGTTTGCCGCGCTGCTATTAGACCACTGGGCAGGTCTTGTTTTATAGAGTTAAAACCAACGATGTCTAATAC
This sequence comes from Alcaligenaceae bacterium, assembly GCA_013416485.1. Taxonomy (GTDB): domain Bacteria; phylum Pseudomonadota; class Gammaproteobacteria; order Burkholderiales; family Burkholderiaceae_B; genus JAGOAJ01. Next base: position 115,880 of record JACCEO010000004.1, on the reverse strand, counting down.
ATTTTTCACGCGCCGCAGTCTGATCGCTGCTGGTGTTGCCATGCTTACCCTGCCCGTTTTCACGGCCTGTTCATCCGATACCCTAAGCGATCTAAACGGTTCTGACATTTCAGGCACAGGCCTGGGCAAAGAAATGGTCATGCAAGACAGTAGCGGTGCTAGCCGCACGCTGGCCGACTATAAAAATAAGGTCGTCGTCGTGTTTTTTGGCTTTACACACTGCCCTGACGTATGCCCCACCGCATTGTCAGAATTAGCCCAGGCAATGGAACTACTAGGTAAAGACGCCGACCAAGTACAAGTGTTAATGGTCAGTGTAGATCCGGCACGCGATACCCCTGAAATATTAGCTAGCTACACCACTACCTTTCACCCTAGCTTTATTGGTCTAAGTGGTACCAACCAGCAGTTGGAAACTACCGCTAAATCTTTCAGAGCCTACTACGCCAAAGTCGCTGGCCCAACGCCAGACCAGTACTCAATGGACCACTCGTCGTCCTTTTATGTATTCGATAAAAAAGGCGAAGTCCGTATTTTATTGGGTGGCAACGCCCCCGCCGATGAAATTGCTCAAGACATACGTCAACTGATCTAATCTGCCCTACTCTCTGACACAGGCCCTATAGACGGCCTGTCGTCAACGTTCTGTCGCATCACAGGCAATGCTTCATGTTGCCGCACTCCTGATTCAAATTCCTGCCACACGGTAAAGGCCCGCAAACGCTGCTTGACGATGGCTTGAATGTTATTGCGCAAGGCCATGTCTGCCTCCAAAACAGCCTGAAGATCACGCTCTTGCAACATCAATAAACGGCTATAGCCCAAAGACCTGACTTTAGGCACAAACTCGGTGTCAGCCAGCAAAGCGATCTCACCAAATATTTCACCAGTACCCAGTTCTACCGTGGTCCCATCAGGCAGTTCTAATTCGACAGCACCAGAGGCGACAAAATACATGACTCGCCCTCTGGCTAAATGCATGCCGATATGCTGACCTGGCACCATCAAGCGCGGCTTCAAGCACTTTTTAAGCGCCTTCAGTGTCTGCTCACTAACATCACTAAACATAGGCACCCGCTGAATCAAATCGGCCGCTGACAAGGCCATATCCAAGGCGGGAGGCTGTTCGATATGACTCCATCGTAAATCAATCTGACGGATCAAATCCGCATACATTTCACCGCTAATCAGAGAGTGCGACAGCATGTCACGGTAGCGCAAGCGTTCCTGGGCGCGTGCCATACGTCCTAAATACGCCTCTTGTAGCCACAAGGCAAAGTTCGGGTACTGTAACGTCAGACCATGCAAAGCACTTTCCAACATCAACAAGCGGTGACGATGCGCCTGAAGAATCTGCTCGGTCGCCTCTTGGCCCAGCAAAGGTTGAACCTCTTCCTCAACAAATCGCACAATATGCTCTGCTACCGAACGTTTGCTTAGTAATTTGGTAAAACGTTTAGCCAGCTCTGCCGCCAGCCACCGTTGAAACCCCAGCAGGTAATGCGCACGCAAGGCCCACCGAAAGGCGATTGAATATTTAATATCCGCAGCAATAGCTGCATCGAACCCTTTAATGCCACCTGCACGCACAGCGTCCCCCATGCGTTCAGCGCGGGCCAGTAAGGATTCAGCCATGCGCCAATCGACCAGCTGTGCTTTTAGTGTCTCGTAGAAGAACTCTTCTTCCCGTGCTGCAGCCATAGACAAGCCCACAGACACCCGTTGCTCTAACGTAAGCTGATGGATTTCAGCACCATCTACGCTAGTCTGCGCCCCATCAAACACCGCATGCACGCGCTCTCTGGCTTCGGCCCCTATGTGTTCGCTTTGTGCCAATTCATCGGTACGAATCCGTAAGTCCTCCAAGGCTACCACTAAGGCCTGGTTACGTAAGGTACGATCCGTAGCCGACAACTGATTTAGCCCCAGACGGCGTATCAAAGGACGCAGGCTGATACCATTGATAAACAGAGTTAGCAGTACAAACCCCGTGGTGGCTACCGCAATAAACTGCCTGGCTTCATGTGGCACGCCTGGCTGTTCGGTCACCGCCAGCGCCAACGCCAACGATACGGCTCCACGCAAACCACCCCATAGCATTACCGCCCTATAAGAACGGCTGACTTGTGTCGCAAATCGGGTCAACCCCAGAAGTGGTACTACCCCTAAGACCATCAAGGCACGTGCCGCCAAAGTGACCACATACAGCAGCAGTATCAATCCCACCTGTGCCCAGGTAATTTCCGCCATCATGCGGGGTATTAGCATAGCGGCAAAAACAAAAATCAACGAATTGGCCCAAAAGCCGAACTGCATCCACGACGCTGTTAACTGCTCGAACGTAGCTGGCGACATTCGGGTGCGCCCAGTAGATCCCACCACTAGACCGGCAATCACGGTAGCCACCACCCCGGATACCCCCAGGTAATGTTCGGATACATAAAAGGCTAAATACGCTAATGCAACCGTTAGTGTGACTTCGGCAGTTGGCCAGCCTCGCATCCATACAAAAATCCAGGTCGCAATACGCCCCATCACCAAGCCGGCCAAACCACCACCCAAAAAGCTATATAGAAAGCTGTACAACAAAGAGGTCGTGGATAACTCGGTCCCCCCATACAGCATGCTTAACAACACGGTATATAAGGAAATAGATGCTGCATCATTAAATAGGGACTCGCCCTCGACCAAAGTAGTCAAACGTTTGGGGGCACCCACTTCACGAAATACCCCCACTACGGCCACCGGGTCTGTGGTCGCCACAATAGCGCCCAGCATCAGGCACACCACCAGGCTATACCCCGATACTGCACTAATCGAAAAGCCTACGGCCACGGTACACACGACTACCGCCACCACAGCCATCATCAAAATGGGGCCAATTTCATCCAGCAGGCGTCGCACATTCATGGACAGCGCAGTTTCGAACAACAGCACTGGCAAAAAGACAAATAAAAATGTTTCGGACGATACCTCGAAGCTTTGCAAGGAGTCCAAGAAATCCGACATGACCAAGGGCGCCCAACTATGGACATGGATGATTAGCCCCAGCACTATGCCCACGATAGCCAGCAATACAGAATAAGGTAACTGCAAACGGCCAGCAATTGCTGGCATAAACGACACCAAGGCCAACAGGCCCGCCAAACCAAATACTAGGTGTTCTATTTGCATACTTACCTTCCCTTACTTTGTGCCACCCAGCCCTGCTATAGATCAATGATAGTGATTTTATAAGCAGACATAAAAAATGGGACACCATGCAGGTGTCCCATAAACATCCGCTTCAAAAGGGAGGGGAAGAAGAGAAGCTGAAGCGGACGATAAGAACATTAACCGTGCATTACAGCAGCAAATTAACGTCTATAAGGATTAGGGTCGTATCACCGCAATAAGTTCGGAAAAATACACAGTAATACGCAAAAAAATGTAACCTTAGCTGGCCAAGGCAACGCGCAGTTTTTTAAACGCTGCAGCTTCTACCTGACGCACACGCTCGGCCGAGATACCCAGTTCGGCAGCAAGTTCATGCAAGGTTGCGCCACCATCGTCTTGTAGCCAACGAGCTTGCACAATACGTCGTGACCTAGGGTCCAAGTCTTCAATAGCGTTGCTAAGACCAGAACCGTGTAAGACATCAGTGGCACGTCGATCCAAGACCCGCATAGGATCTTGTTCACCGTCATCAGACAGCCAAGCGATGGGTGCCCAGGAATTTTCTTCATCGTCACCGGGGGCTTCCAAGGCCATTTCACGGCCCGACATACGCACTTCCATTTCGCTGACGTCCTGAGGACGTACATTCAATTCCGTAGCAATGTCATCGACCTGTTCCGGATTGAGCGTAGTGCCATCGGGACGCATACGACGCAAGTTAAAAAACAGCTTGCGTTGGGCTTTGGTGGTGGCAACCTTCACCAAACGCCAGTTGCGCACGATAAATTCATGAATTTCGGCTTTGATCCAATGCACGGCAAACGACACCAGCCGCACACCACGTTCAGGGTCAAACCGTTTAACAGCTTTCATCAGGCCGATGTTGCCTTCTTGGATAAGGTCAGCATGTGCCAAGCCATAGCCCAGATACTGGCGGGAAATGGACACCACCAAACGCAAATGCGAAAGTATCAATTTACGGGCTGCTTCGAGGTCGGACTCATCACGCAAACGCTGACCCAGTTCCTGCTCCTGTTCGGGGCTTAACATGGGCAAACGATTGACAGCGCTGATGTAGGCTTCTATCGTGCCTAAAGCACCAGGGTTGGAAACAGCCAAGGCCAACTGTTGATTGGACAAGGCCAAAGATTGGGTTTGAGTCATCGGCAATGGAATCCTTTTAAAGAAAACTAAAGTCAAGCTACTATATTAGCACTGTGGCATGCAGAGTGCTAATACGCTACCCACATATAGAAAGCAAACGATGACATAAGTTCCCGTTTTTGCTGATAAAACCTAATTTTTCAAGAACACACTATGGACAACCCACAAGTCAGCCTTCATCCTGTTAGCAGTGTCATGCATGCTCGCCGTTCCATACGTGCGTACTTGCCTACTCCTGTCGCACCAGAGGTCATAGAACAAATACTACAAGATGCCGCTAGGGCACCCTCGGGTAGTAATATCCAGCCCTGGAAAGTGCATGTGCTACAAGGCGAAACTCTGGAAAGGTTAATTAACCTGACCTGCCAAGCTTTCGACCAAGGCGACACCCAGCAACATCAGGCCGAGTACGATTACTATCCGCCATCCTTGTTTGAGCCTTATCTGGCCAGACGGCGTAAAGTGGGCTGGGGTTTGTATAGTCTGCTGGATATCACCAAGGGTGACAAGGAAAAAATGCATGCCCAGCATCGTAAAAACTTTGCTTTCTTTGGTGCACCAGTGGGGTTGCTGTTCACCATAGACCGTACGCTTACCCAGGGAAGCTGGTTGGACTACGGGATGTTTCTACAAAATGTAATGTTAGCTGCACAGGCCCAGGGCTTATCCACTTGCGCACAGGCGGCTTGGATACACTACCACCGCATCATTGCTGAAGTACTGGACTTACCTGCTGGCGAACAACTGGTTTGCGGCATTGCTCTGGGCTATGGTGACCCGGATGCGATAGAGAACTCATTGATCAGCGAACGGGCCCATCTACAGGAATTTGTGACTTGGCACGTGTAATCACTACGATTTGACGCTGTCAGGGTCATTGATGCTTAAAATGTATACAGGCACCACTAAACTATAGCTATAACTCATTAAGAACGGAGACATCCATGCTATATAAAACCCTGGCTACGACGCTACTTCTGGCTGCTTTTAGCACCACCCCAGCGCTTGCTCAAATCAAGATCGGCGTAGTCACCTCTTCTACTGGGCCTACTGCGCTAGTCGGAATACCGCAAAAAAACACCATCGCCCTATTGCCCAAAACAGTAGGTGACTTCAGCATAGAATATATTTCGTTGGATGATGCCAGCGACCTGAACCAAACCGTCACCAACTTCAAAAAGCTTATCACTGAAGAAAAAGTGGATGCCCTGATTGGCCCCACGGGTTCCCCCAACTCTATGGGTGTGATCCAATTCGCCGCTGAGTCCGGCACACCCATGCTAGCGCCTGTGGGTACGGCTACCGTCGTATTGCCCATGACAGCAGAAAAAAAGTGGGTCTTCAAAACCACCCAGAACGATGACATTATTGCCCGTGCCTTAGTCGGCCACATGGTTAAACATAGCGTCAAAACGCTAGGTTTTATCGGTTTCAATGATGCTTATGGTGAGAACTGGCTTCAAGTGATGACCAAACTGGCTGCAGAAAACAATATCAAGCTAGTCGCAGTAGAACGCTATCAGCGCTCTGATAGCTCGGTCACTGGCCAAGCATTAAAAGTGTTATCTGCGAAACCGGATGCCGTTATTGTTGCCGGTACTGGCGGCGCTGCCGTATTGCCCCAGACCACGCTGATGAAGCAAGGTTACAAAGGTCAGGTTTACCAGACTCACGGCGCAGCACTGGATGCTTTCTTATCGCTGGGTGGCAAGGATGTAGAAAACACCATACTGGCTGCCAGCCTGATGCTGGTACTGCCAGAAATCGACGACAGCAACCCCTCGAAGAAAATGGCTGCCGACTACATTGCGAAATACAAACAGACCTATGACGTTAACCCCGCTACCTTTGGTGCCAACGTCTACGATGCCGGTTTATTGTTAGTACATGCCATCCCCACAGCGCTTAAGTCTGGTCAGCCTGGCACCAAGGAGTTTCGCAGTGCCTTACGCGATGAACTGGAAAAAACGACTGAATTGGTAGCCACTCAAGGTGTCTACAACATGACCCCAGAAGACCATAGCGGTTTCGACGATAGGGGTCGCGAATTGATCACAGTTAAAAATGGCCGTTGGCGCTTACTGAAAGACTAGGCCATACGCGCTGTTCTGCTAGGCGTGCCACACGCCCAGCAGAACAGCCTAAAGCGCATCAGGCACGCAGGTTTTTGGCATGAAATGCCACATGATCCTGCATAAATGTAGAAATAAAGTAATAACCGTGGTCGTAGCCTTCATGGCGACGTAAGGTCAGTGGTTGATTCGCCGCAGCACACGCGGCTTCAAAAGCCTGTGGATACAACTGCTGCTCTAGGAAGTTATCAGCCAGGCCTTGATCCACCAAAATACCTTGGGGAAATGGTTGCTGTGATTTTTCCATTAGCGCACTGGCGTCATACGCTGCCCAGGCAGTTTGATCCGCGCCTAGGTAGGCAGTAAATGCCTTATGCCCCCACGGACACTGCATAGGTGCAGCCACCGGCGCAAAAGCCGATACCGAACGGAAATACTGGGGATAGCGTTGCGCCAACACCAGCGCGCCATGACCGCCCATAGAGTGCCCAAATATACCAACTTGATCCGCATTTCCTGGTAAGTCCGTGGTTACGATGCTACGCAACTCTTGAACAATATAGCTTTCCATACGGTAGTGCTTGTTCCAGGGCTGCTGTGTAGCGTCCAGGTAAAAACCAGCACCCGTACCAAAGTCCCAATGGTCGTCTTCACCTGGGGCGCCAGCACCACGCGGGCTGGTATCCGGTGTGACCAGCATCACGCCATGCTGAGCCGCATACTGCTGTGCTCCAGCCTTGATCATGAAGGTTTCTTCGGTACACGTCAGGCCAGCCAAAAAAAACAACACAGGCACTGGCCCTTGCTGGGCTTGCGGCGGTATGAACACCGAAAACCGCATGGGTAAGCCAATTTCTGCCGAGTCATGACGATAAAAACGTTGGATACCGTCGAAACAGCGATGTTCGCTAAGTAATTCCAAAGACACATCTTCCCCTAATCAAGAAACCACACTGGCGCCTTATCGACGCCAGAGATTAAACAGTTACTGCTTGGCTATCGCCCCAGTCTAGTCGTACACAATGACAGAACGTATGGATTCCCCGCTTTTCATCAGGTCAAATCCACGGTTGATGTCTTCCAGTGGCAGCAAGTGTGTAATCAAGGAATCAATATTCAACTTGCCGTCCATATACCAATCGACAATCATGGGGACATCGGTACGTCCACGTGCGCCACCGAACGCGGACCCCTTCCATTCCCTACCGGTAACCAGCTGGAATGGTCGAGTGGAGATTTCAGCACCGGCTTCAGCCACACCTATGATGATGGACTTGCCCCAACCCTTGTGGCAGCACTCTAGTGCCTGACGCATGACTTCGGTATTACCTATGCATTCAAAGGAATAGTCTGCACCACCATCGGTAAGTTGAATAATGTGATCAACCACATTTTCCACCTCTTTGGGGTTGATGAAGTCAGTCATACCAAACTGGCGCGCCAGCGCTTCGCGCTCTGGGTTCAGATCCACGCCTATGATTTTATTTGCACCGACCATCTTGGCGCCCTGGATCACGTTCAAGCCTATCCCGCCCAGCCCAAACACCACCACATTGGCACCGGCCTCGACCTTGGCGGTAAATACCACAGCACCCACCCCGGTAGTTACACCACAACCTATGTAGCAAACTTTCTCGAAGGGCGCATCAGGACGAATTTTAGCCAGTGCAATTTCCGGCACCACAATGTGGTTAGAGAAAGTGGAGGTGCCCATATAGTGATGCACAGGCTTACCACCCACTTTAAAGCGTGAGGTACCGTCTGGCATCAGGCCCTTGCCTTGCGTGGCACGTATTGCCTGACACAAGTTGGTTTTGCGCGATAAGCAATACTTACACTGACGACACTCAGGGGTATACAAGGGGATGACGTGATCACCGGCTTTCAAGCTGGTAACGCCTGGTCCTGTTTCCAGTACTACGCCTGCACCTTCATGACCCAAAATTGACGGAAATATACCTTCAGGGTCGGCCCCTGACAAGGTGTAATAATCAGTATGACAAATGCCAGTGGCTTTGATTTCAACCAACACCTCGCCAGCCCTAGGGCCTTCAAGCTCGACCTCTTCTATGGTCAAAGGTGCGCCAGCTTTCCAAGCAATTGCTGCTTTTGTTTTCATAAGTGACTCCGTTACGGTGGATATAGCTTGCGGCCTTGAAGCAGGCCGCGATGCCTTTATGGTAAACCACAATGCGGCTTAATTCTTATTTATGGAACCTTATGGCAGTTCCAGCTCTGTTAGCAGCGGTGCATGATCGGACAACTGCTTCCACGGCGGCCCATGCAATACCCTGGCCTGCCTTACTGCAAATCCACGTTGATAAATGCGATCTAGCCGTAGCCAGGGAAAAACCGATGGAAAGGTGCGTGGCGGTAATGTAAGACGTGCCGCCCCTTGGTTGCCTAGTTCAAAAACATTGTGGACCAAGGGCTTGGGCCGGTACAAACCGCGCAAGCTATCACGCACACGTGCCGCCGCAGATTGCCGTAAACCAGACTGTGGCGCTACGGCGAATACCTCGTATAAACCTAACTGATTGACAAACATAGGTGCTAAACGATTGTTCCAATCGTTAAAGTCACCAGCAATCAATAAGGGCTCATCGTCCGGTACCCATAATTTAATGCGTTTGACCAAGGCCTCGATTTGTCGTGAGCGGCCACCACCAAACAAACCCAGATGAACCACCAAACAATGCACCGGCGTACCGTCAACATCCACTACCACGTGCAGCAATCCACGCTGCTCCATTTTGTGGTCAGAGATATCCTGATTTTCTTGTAAAAGTATGGGATATCGTGATAACAGCGCATTGCCATGATCCGTGCTGGGGCGCACGGCATTACAACCGTAAGCGGTGTTCATGCTAAGCGCAGCACCTAAGGACTCGTGCTGTGCATGCAACCTGGAATGGCGTTCGTTGCGCCCCTGTACTTCCTGTAAGAACAGTAAATCCGGGCTTAAACCATATAAGCCCAAGCGCAAATCAGCCAGGGATTCTCGGCTGCCCGTTGCCGAGCGGCCTTTATGGATGTTATAGCTTACAACCCGGATTATCGACACAGCGTCCCCAGAGACATTAGACTCCTGACTTTATTTCAGCAGGTCGCAAACGAATATGCAATTCGCGTAGCTGTTTTTCATCAACTTCCGAAGGTGCCTGGGTCAACAAACACTGGGCGCGCTGAGTTTTGGGGAACGCAATGACGTCACGTATGGATTCTGCACCGGCCATCATGGTCACCAGACGATCCAAGCCAAACGCCACGCCACCATGCGGAGGCGCACCATATTGCAAGGCATCCAGTAAAAACCCAAATTTACTTTGTGCTTCCTCTGGGCCGATATTCAGTGCGCTGAATACTTTGCTTTGGATTTCAGCACGATGAATACGCACTGAACCGCCGCCCATTTCCCAGCCGTTCAAGACCATGTCGTAGGCTTTGGCCAAGGCGCGACTAGGATCAGTAGTCAGGAAATCTTCATGACCATCTTTAGGGCTGGTAAAGGGGTGGTGAGCGGCAAAATAACGCCCTTCTTCCTCGTCGTATTCGAACATGGGGAAGTCGATCACCCACAAAGGCTTCCAACCCTCTTCCAAGAGCCCGCTTTCTTTACCAAAGTCGCTATGGCCGATTTTGACACGTAAAGCGCCAATGGCGTCGTTAACCACCTTGGTTTTATCAGCGCCAAAGAAAATCAGATCACCGCTTTGCGCACCAGTACGCTCAATTAACTGCGTCAATGCCTGAACGTTGATATTTTTAACGATGGGCGACTGCAAACCTTCCGGAATCGCAGCAGCGTCGTTAATTTTGATATATGCCAAGCCCTTGGCACCATAAATACCTACGTACTTAGTGTAGGCATCTATTTCGCTACGCGGCATGCTACCGCCGCCAGGAATACGCAAGGCAACAACGCGGCTGGCAGGGTCATTGGCTGGGGCAGAAAACACTTTGAAATCGACATCACGCATCAGGTCAGCAACATCAGTGAACTCTAGCTTCACGCGCAAATCAGGTTTGTCAGAGCCAAAGCGGCGCATGGCTTCCGCCCAGCTCATAGTGGGGAACACTGCGGGCAACTGAACGTCCTGAACCGTGTCAAACACATGACGTATCATGCCTTCGAACATCTCGCGAATTTGCTCTTCGTTCAAGAACGAGGTTTCGCAGTCTATCTGGGTGAATTCAGGCTGACGATCGGCACGCAAGTCTTCGTCACGGAAACACTTGGTAATTTGATAGTAACGGTCAAAACCTGACACCATCAGCATTTGCTTAAATAGCTGGGGCGATTGTGGCAGCGCAAAGAAATGCCCTGCGTTAACCCGCGACGGAACCAGGTAGTCGCGCGCGCCTTCGGGCGTGCTTTTGGTCAACATAGGAGTTTCGATATCAATAAAACCCAGACTATCCAGGTATTTACGGACGGCAATGGAAACCCGATAGCGCAACATCAGGTTTTTCTGCATTTGTGGGCGACGCAGGTCCAGCACACGGTGCGTTAAGCGCGTGGTTTCCGACAAATTATCGTCGTCCAGCTGGAAAGGAGGCGTAACCGAAGCATTCAAGATTTCAATATCTTGACACACCACTTCGATTTCACCCGAAGCCAGGTCCGAGTTCACCGTGCCTTCTGGACGACTTTGAACCAAACCAGTGACACTGATGCAGAACTCGTTGCGCAAGCGTTCGGCAATTTCAAACGCCTTGACGTTGTCTGGGTTGACAACAATTTGCGCCAAACCTGCCCGATCGCGCAGGTCGATAAAGATAACCCCCCCGTGATCACGACGACGGTGTACCCAACCAAACAAGGTGACATTCTGGTTTAGGTGGCTAGTATTGACCTCGCCGGTATAGCAGGTACGCATCAGGAGTTACTCCGTATAGAAAATATATGTATGGTTCAAGGGCGATCAAGATCGCCATCAATGACGGGCGTGGCGACGGCATCTGCTGCTGGCGATTTTGCCGCGGCAGGTACAACCACCCCCATAGAAACGATGTACTTCAATGCCGCGTCTACGCTCATGTCCAACACCTGGACTTCGCTACGCGGCATCATGAGAAAAAAACCCGACGTCGGGTTAGGCGTAGTCGGCACATATACACTGACATAGTCGCCCAGCAATTTATTGGCTACTTCACCAGAAGGCGCGCCCGTCAGGAAGGCAATCGTCCAAGACCCGTGTCGTGGGTATTGCACCAATACTGCCTCACGAAATGCCTGACCACCTGGCCCTAATACGGTATCACTGACTTGTTTGACTGAATGGTAAATAGACCGCACCAAAGGGATGCGACCTAGCAAGTTTTCCCAACGGGAAACCACAGCCTGGCCAATAAAGTTACCGCCCACCATGCCCGACAACAATACCACCATTAAAACCAGTAACAGCTGAAAGCCCGGTATGGGTACGCCGAATAGCGATTGCGATGACAAGAATGCAGGCACAAAGCTTTCCAGCGTGCTGATCAGCAAGCTAATGACCCAAACCGTTATGACCAGAGGAATCCAGATCAACAGCCCGGTGATAAAGTATCGTTTAAAAAAACGCATAAGGGCTTAAAAGAGCATCAAGAAGTAGAGTTGGACGCTGCCGAACTAGCGGCTGGCGCTGTTGTTGGGGCTGATTCAGTGGCTGTCGTTGACGGAGCCGTTGCACCAGTAGCACCACCTTTGTTGTCACGAAAATCAGTGACATACCAACCAGAACCCTTAAGCTGAAAACCAGCAGCAGTTACTTGTTTTACATAGGTATCTTGACCACATTCAGGACATACCGTCAGGATAGGATCAGACATTTTCTGCAGGACATCCTGCGCATGATTGCAGGAACTGCATTTATAAGCATAAATAGGCACGACAACATCCCAGGAGAGTTTGTGTTGAAACCCGCTTGAAGCCGCCCCACCGTGCAAAACGGGTATACGCAGCAAAGCATTGAATGTTTTGATTTTAGCTGTTTTTCCCGGTGACTACCGTTTCTTGCGTTGCAGCCAACTAGGCGGGAGGAATTGATCCCCCCGCCACCACATAAAACTTAGAAGGTTTTAGGCAGTAAAAAGAAGAATGCAGCGACCAAGGTAGGCGCTAACGCCGATAGCAGCAGCTTCAGCGGGGAAATTGCGCCATCAGGGAAGCAGCCCTTCAAGATAGAAAAACCAGCAGGGTTAGGTGCGTTAGCAATTACGGTTAAACCACCACCGGTTACTGCCCCGGCCACCAACATATAACGCCAGGCTTCGTTGGTGCCCTCTACTAAGGAACCAAGATAGGTCAGAGCAGCATTATCGGTAAAAGCCGTTAATATAGCGGCACCCCAATACAAGACCATAGGCGACAAGCCTGCCAGCAGATCTTGTAACCACCATTTTTGCAACCCACCCAAAATCACCAAGCCTGCCAAAAAGAAGCCCACCATTAGACCTTCGCGTATCAGCAAGGGATTTTGATAGTGTTTATAGGCATGCGCGTACCCGATAAACAGCATCAAATACCCCAAGAAAACAATGGGGTGATGAGCCGACAGCACAATACCAACCAGGAACACCGTATGAATAGCGATTACCATCAACGGCACAGGAGGTCGCTTACCATTTTCAGTGTTTTGGTCTTTACCGCCGATAGAACCATCCAGCAAGTATGGCCGACAAATAAAGGTCAAAGCAGCTGCATTAATAATGACTGCCGCTACAGCACGCCAACCAAAATGGGTGCTCATGTAAGCGGTGTCCCAGTCAAAGGTTTGTGCAACCATAAGTACGGGTGGTGCGGCATAGGCTGTTAAGACCCCACCTATGGACACGTTCACAAACAAAACGCCCAAGGTCATGTATTTGAAACCTGCTTGCCCAGAGCGATAAAAATACGCATCTCGCAGCAACAATGCTGCCAAAGTCATCGCTGCGGGTTCGGTAATAAATGAACCTGCCAATGGCACAAATGACATGATCACAAAGAACATAGCCAGTTCATTGCGTACTGGCATAACACGAGCCAGCGCTTTGACCATCATATTGACCAGCTCGATAATGGGCCGGCTGGCTGCCACGACCATGATCGCAAACACAAACGCAGGTTCAGTAAAGTTACGCGTGTCGATATAACCTACCGTATCACCCACGCCCGACAACAGCGCCATACATACTAAAAGCACACAGGCCCAAACCCCGAATACTGCCTCGACCTCGGACAGCAAGTGCCACAGCCCAGAGTGCGCCCCGCCTTTGTTGGCCAAACGGGCAAATACAGGAACAGAAAACGTATGAATGATTGCAATCGCAAATATCGCGGTTGCCAGGTACTCAAGAAAACCGGGCATAACTTTACCTATCTAAAATATTGAAGCACGCAAATTGTCTCATGAGATGACAAATCGCGTCATGATCAGTTTGCATTAGCCAGATTATTTACAGACGATAATTGCTTGTTTCCTTCAAGCACCGCAATCTTCCAGCACCATAGCTGCACCTTTTTCGGCAATCATAATGGTAGGTGAGTTAGTATTTCCAGAAGTGATCAACGGCATAATGGATGCGTCAATTACCCGCAGCCCCTGTATGCCATGTACTCGCAATCTGTCATCGACTACGGCCATAGCATCGTGGCCCAGTTTTTTTAGTAGCGTATTCCAGTCCCATCATGGCCTTGCCCCACAATGATGTAATCATAATCGGGCGCCGTCATTAGATCAGGGTCCCGCCAAGTGCAGCAACTATCATTAATACTCCCACCCAAATATTGGCGCGAAACAACATGAAGTTCAAGTCGGGTCTGGCCAAGTTAAAGACCCACATCTGCCAGGCGAAATGCAGGCCGATAAGCCCCATGACCACGAAATAGGGCCACGACATGCCTAGCTCTACTCCTGCATACAGCCATAGCATCATGGTAGCAATGTAGAAACCACTAATCCAGATTTTGCCTTTGTCACGGAATTTCAATGCCGTGGAATGCAAACCCAGTTGGATATCATCGCGCACATCCACATATGCATAAATAGAGTCATACCCTACTTGCCAAAGCACCGCACCTGCCCACATGGCAATCGCCGCCAAGGGCACGATATTCTGAGTATCAGACCACGCCATTAGCATGCCCCAATTGAAACCTATACCCAACACGAGCTGAGGCCAATAGGTAAACCGCTTGCACAATGGATATACGATGACGATGGGCAGCAGTGCCACCGCCAACCAGCGGCTATATGAATTGATCGCAAACAGCAACGCCCCACACAACACTAACTGCCCCAGTGCGAAATACAAGGCCTGTTTCAGACTGATTTGACCGCTGGTCAAGGGACGAAAACGAGTACGTTCTACCTGATGATCAAAATTACGATCAAAGATGTCGTTGAAGGTACAACCTACGCCGCGCATCAATAAAGCACCCAACGAAAAAATAGCTAGGCGAAATAAGGTAGGCCAGCCATCTGCCGCCTGAACCAAAGCCGCCAAACACGGCAGCAAGGTCAACCACGTACCCACCGGACGGTCTAGTCGGCACAGGCGCGCATAAGGCCCCCACGAAGACGGCAACCAGCGTTCGGGCCAATCGTCTGGCCGCATATCTGACAGGTCGGGCAGGTTATTCACGGTCGCCAATCCAGGCTGGGGTTCACTATCTGAAAAAGCGGAAGTCATAAAGGTAAAAGCGATTAACGATTGTTTTTCTGGCGGTCTTTTCGGACTGTACGCAATAGAAAGCAAAAAAGCGACAGGGAACATAGCAATCCCCCTACAAAAATAGCAACTGCTATCCATTCACCCGTCGTCATGTCTAACTCCTGCGTTTAGAAGAATTTTATGTGTAGATGCTATGTGTTTGCTGAACCTTCAGTCTAGGCTTTCCTTTTCCATCAGCAAATACGTACCGTACGCATTCAAACGATTCGCATCTTTAAAGGCTGGGTAGTTTTCGTAAGCTGACCAATCTGTTTGGGCATAGGCCTCTTCGAAATCCAGCATATCGTCCACAGCAGCACCCATTTCTTTACGCAAATACAGTAAATAATCACGCGTCAGTTGGATGTCGACCTTGGGGTCTGTCGATGCTTCGCCATGCCCTGGCACCACCACGGCGGGTTTGGTATCTGCGATGCGCTCTAGGGCAGCCAGCCAGGCTTTGCTATCGGCACTGCCCACAAAGGGCACACGCCCCGTAAAGAACAAGTCACCGGCAAATAAAACCGCGTCTTCCTGGACAAACAGCATAATGTCGCCGTCAGAGTGCCCGCCGCTAGCATCTATCACCTGAAAATGTATACCCCCCATATCAAAAGCAATGGGTTTGCCGTCATCAAAGCTGAGCCAACGGTCAGCACTGATGACTTTGGTGTTTTCATCCACCCAAGGTACTAAATCGGCCCGGCGTTGTGCCAAACGCTCTTCTGCTTCACCCGAAGCAAAGTAGGCTTGTCCGCCGTCGTGGGCCCAAACCTCTGCACCCAGTGCTTTAAATGCCTGTAAGCCATACAGGTGGTCAGCATGATAATGACTGACGATGACACGTTTAATTGGCTGATCGGTTACCTTGGCGATAGCCGTCACCATAGACTGCCCCAACACGGGGGTTCCCAGCGCGTCAAACACCAACACACCATCCTGGGTCACCACAAACCCGGCATTCGACATAAACCCCTGGTTTTGTGTAGAAGCCATGCCCGAATGACCACCAAAATAGTAAACATTCGGACTAAGCTGGATAGGCTCCAGAACAATATCCGCAGCCTGCCCCAGCCCTGCGACCAAGATGCCTGCCAGGGCAACAAACCCTGTCAACAATCGACGAACAGTATGCGACATAATGTCTCCGTAACTTTAGTATATAATATGGCTAGTCTAGCAGGCCTGGGATAGCAGACTCGGTTATGCTGACAGCCTTTGTGGCATACACATTGCCGTTTCTTATCTAGGAGATCCTCATGATAATCAAAAAAACCACGTTAGCATTGACCTTGGCCTTTTGTGCCAGCGGCGTCTTGGCCCAAGAAGCCACTTTTGAAACCCGCTCACTAACCCCCGAAGCAGCATTAACAGCTGCCCAAGCCGCCCTAAAAAGCTGCCGCGATGCAGGTTTTCAGGTTGCCGTTGCTGTAACGGATCGCAATGGTTCTCCTATCGCCATGCTACGTGACCGCTTTGCCGGCGCCCACACCCCGGAAACTGCCACACGCAAAGCCTATACCGCAGCCAGCTTCAAAATGGACACTACCAGCCTGGGTGTCGCCTCCAAAGCAGGCGAACCCACCTCTGGTATACGCCATGTATCGCACATACTGGCATTAGGGGGCGGCTTGCCTATTGAGGCTGCGGGTTCTCTGGTAGGTGCTATCGGTGTTTCGGGTGCACCTGGCGGTGATGCCGATGACGCCTGCTCGCAAGCTGGCATAGACGCCATACAAGACGATTTGGACTTTTAAATCGCCACTTCGTAAAGTAGTACTTTCATAGCGATAACCGCTTGATGGAGACAACAATATGGATAACGACATTTGCCAAATGTCGGCAATAGAGCTGCAGCTGGCTATTCAAACGAAACGCCTCTCACCTGTTGAGGTCATTTCAGCCGTCCTGGATCGTGCGCAGTCTTTGCAACCTATATTGAACTGCTTCATCACTCTATGCGGCGAACGGGCTATGGAAGAGGCACGGGCAGCAGAAAAAGCCGTTATGGCTGGGCAACCATTGGGCAAGCTGCACGGCATCCCCTTTTCCGTCAAGGATCTGGTCAACACCGCCGGCGTTGCCACCACCTTTGGTGCCCTGCCCATGCAACACAACGTGCCAGATCACGATGCCGTATCTGTTAGGCGCCTACGCGAACAAGGTGCTATTCTTATCGGCAAGACCACAACTCCCGAGTTCGGCAGCAAAGGTTTTACAGACTCTCCGTTGTTTGGCACAACCCGCAACGCATGGGATGCCGGCAAAACCTGCGGAGGCTCTAGTGGTGGCGCTGCCGTTGCCATCGCCGCCGGACTCGGTCCATTGGCCGTCGCCACTGACGGTGGAGGTTCTACACGCATACCCGCCGCCTGTAATGGCGTGGTGGGTATTAAACAAAGCATAGGTGTGATACCCCACGACCAGGCAGCGGACTTGATCGGTAACCAGACTTACGTGACTCCTATGACACGTAATGTCCAAGATACCGCACTAATGATGCAGGTCATGGCAGGTGCCGATGCCCATGATCCGTGGTCAATAGGCCGGTCAAACGAATTCACTATTCCATCAGCCAACCCTGACTCCTTGAGCGGATGTCGAATCAAGTTTCGGCTTAGCCCCAACGATGAGCCAGTGGCCACCGATGTTGAAAACGTATTTCAAAGCGTGCTGGCCCAGCTGACCCAACATGGTGCCCACGTCAGTGAAATGCCGACTCTTGGGCTGGACATAGAGCCCATCTGGCGCACTATCAACCATACGACCTGGAACGGTCGCTACTCGAAACTTGTCCAAGAGCGCCGCAACGAACTAAGCCCAACATTTCAACGCCAAATTGAATCGGTGGTGCAGTTCAGTGCCATCGACTACCAAGCAGCCATGTTTGCACGTACGGCCTTATTTCACCGCATCCAAGCCCTGCTAAACGATGCTGACTTTCTGGTGATGCCAACGTTAACCCGCACCGCCCTGGATCTGGGCACCGATATTTTCGACACCATTGAGATCAACGGCCAGCACTATGACAACATACGCGCTCGCTGGTATCCCTGGACCATGCCTTTCAACATGACGGGACACCCCGCTATCAGCATTCCTTGCGGCTGGGGCACAGATGGGCTACCTATAGGCTTACAAATTGTTGGCCACTACCAGCGCGATGCTGAACTACTTACTATGGCCACTGCAATTGAAACGGTACTGAATCTACGTCAACAGCCGTCATTTGACCTTTAGGCTGAACAACACGCCATGCTCTACGATATTTTCCGACGTCTAGTCAGCTTTGTCGTCACCCTATTTGTTGCCATACTCATTATCTTTCTTGTTCTTGAAGTGCTACCCGGCGACCCGGCGGCTGTCATGCTGGGACCCGATTCGACACAAGAAATGATAGATGTCTTGCGTGCCGAACTGGGTCTTGATCAACCGGCTGTAGTCCGATTTTTCCACTGGGTCACTGCGATGGCACAAGGGGACTTTGGTCAAAGCTATGCCTACCGCGTTCCCGTCAGTGATCTAATACTTGACCGCCTGGTGGTCACAATTCCATTGGCCCTGCTGGCCATCCTGATCACAACGGTACTGGCCATTTTGGCTGGGGTATACGCAGCAGCCAATAGCAATCGTCCCGGCGGGCATATCATCATGATGCTCACACAAGTGGGCATTGCCATCCCAAACTTCTGGTTTGGCTTGATTTTAGTGTTGATATTTTCCGTCGGATTACGCTGGTTTCCCGCTGGTGGCTTTCCCGGCTGGGGTGGCGGCCTAGGCCCTGCGTTGCATGCGTTGATCTTACCAGCCATTGCCCTGGCGGTTGTGCAAGCGGCCATCCTAACGCGGGTCACTAGGGCATCTTTGCTAGAGGTCCTGCGCGATGACTTCACCCGCACCGCCCGCTCCAAAGGATTAACACGTAGACAGATGCTGTGGCGTCATGCGCTATCGAACGCGCTCATTCCTATTGCGACCATCATGGGGCTACAGTTTGCCCAACTTATCGGTGGCACCATCGTCATTGAAAGCGTATTTGCTTTGCCAGGTATTGGCAATCTGATCTTTCAAGCTGTCGGACAACGTGATCTAGTCGTTGTACGCAGCGTCATTGTGGTCCTGGCCGCTATGGTCATCCTGATTAATTTCCTCGTCGATATTGCCTATGTCCTCATCGACCCTCGTCTAAGAGTGCGAAAATGAGCAGCACAACGTCCCCCGCCACCGGTTTTTACGGGGCCAAAAACATACGCTGGAACCTATGGTTCGGCGCCATAGTCGTAGGACTCACTACTTTAATTTCTTTCGTTTCGCTCTTCTGGACGCCATACCTTACTACCGGCATCAACATACGCGCCCGCCTGCAAGGCCCTAGCTGGGAGCACTGGCTAGGCACAGACCCCTTTGGCCGAGACATTCTGTCGTTACTCATGGCCGGTTCACAAAACGCCTTACTCATCGGTGTGGTATCGGTGCTAATTGGCATGACGATTGGGGTTGCCGTAGGGCTGGTTGCCGCTGCACGTGGCGGCTTAATGGAAGAAGTCGCCATGCGTGGTAGTGACTTTATTTTTTCATTCCCTGTGGTCCTTAGCGCCATCATGCTGGCAGCTATCTGGGGACCCGGCAGCATCAACAGCATCGTGGCTATTGGTATTTACAGTATTCCAATCTTTGCTCGGGTTACCAGAGGCTCTGCGAAAACCATCTGGACTCGCGAGTTTGTACTGGCTGCCCGAGCCTCTGGAAAAGGGACACTCTCCATTTCCATCATGCATATTTTGCCTAATATCATCAACATTATCGTAGTGCAGGCCACAATTACATTTGCTGTGGCCATCCTGGCCGATGCCGCGCTAAGCTTTCTGGGGCTGGGCACACCACCACCTACACCAAGCTGGGGGCGTATGCTAAAAGAAGCACAAACGTTCATGACACAAAGCCCCCATGTCGCCATTTTCCCTGGACTAGCCATTGCGTTTATCGTGCTGGCCCTTAATCTCTTGGGCGACGGTTTGCGGGATCTACTTGATCCTCGTTTCACCTCGGAGCGATAAATGGCCAAGCTACAAGTCAATAATTTATCTGTCCGTATCCCAACCCCTGATGGTGGCGGCTATGCGGTTAACCAGGTCTCATTCGAGGTACAGTCAGGTCAAGTGGTATGCCTGGTGGGCGAGTCAGGCTGTGGCAAGTCAACGACTGCATTAGGCATCATGCGTCTTTTAAGCGATTCGGTGCAGCTAAGTGGTGCAATTTCTCTGGATGACACCGAGCTACTAAGCCTATCTGAAGAAAAAATGTGTAACATCCGAGGCAACAAAATGTCTATGGTGTTCCAGGAACCCATGACGGCTCTGAACCCCGTCCAAACCATAGGTGCACAAGTTGCTGAACCCCTGATCATTCACGGTAAAGCTACCCGCAAAAGCGCACTTCATAGTGCCATAGAACTGCTAGAGCAAGTCGGTATCCCCAATGCCTCGCAGCGTATCCGCCACTACCCCCATCAACTATCCGGTGGGCAGCGCCAACGGGTAGTCATTGCAATGGCCCTTGCCTGTGCACCGGACTTTATCATTGCGGACGAACCCACTACGGCACTAGACACCACGGTACAACGTCAAATTCTGAAGTTGCTGCTGGATCTGGTCGATACGACAGGTACCGGGCTACTAATGATCACCCACAACTTAGCCGTCGTGTCTGAAATTGCAGACCATGTACTAGTGATGTATGCCGGCCGAATCGTGGAATCTGGGAGTACTCACGACGTCTTTCACCGCCCCGCGCATCCCTACACACTAGGTCTTTTGGCCGCGCTACCATCAACTCACAAAACAGAACGACTACTCGCTATACCAGGCACGGTTCCATCACTAAGCGCCCCAAGCCCAGGCTGCGCATTTGCAAACCGTTGCTCATGGGTACAACCCCAGTGTCAGCAGACACAACCTGAACTGCTTGAAGTGCACCCACAACATATGGCTCGCTGCTTTTATGCCAAGCAAATACTTGCCAGTGACGGAGCTAGCCATGCCTGACGATCTGGTCCTACAGGTCCAAAACCTGTCTGTACATTACACCCTACCTAGGAACCGTTTCTTTACACCGGCTCCGGTGCTGCAAGCCGTCAGCAATGTCAGCTTCGAGTTGAAACGCGGCCAGACGCTAGGTCTAGTAGGTGAGTCTGGTTCAGGGAAATCCACCACAGCTCGCGCTGTCATGGCGCTTGAACGCCCTACAGCTGGTCATGTCCGCATACTGGGCAAGGACATTACCGCCTTATCTGCCGCCGAACTGCGCGCTCACCGCCAGCACTTTCAGATGGTATTTCAAGACCCCTATGGCTCGCTGGATCCACGCTACACCATAGGCCGCACCGTGGCAGAGCCCGTGTTAAACCTTAGTAGCACTACATTGCGCCAACGGCTAACTGAAACATTAGAGTCCGTCGGTTTAGGCGCCGATGCTATCGACAAGTATCCCCATCAATTTTCAGGCGGACAACGTCAACGCATTGCCATTGCCCGAGCACTAATTACACGTCCAGCACTGATTGTGGCTGACGAAGCCGTATCCGCCTTGGACGTTTCTGTACAAGCCCAAGTGCTCAACTTACTAAAAGACCTGCAAAAAGAATCACAAATTTCTTACCTATTCATTGGCCATGACTTGGGGGTCATGGAGTACATGTGTGAAGATATCATTGTCATGAATGCAGGGGAAATTGTTGAGGCCGGATCTGCACAACGCATCATGGCTGAGCCCTCACACCCCTATACTCAACAACTCATAGAGGCGACACCCAAGCTGGGGGTTTCGCTTAGGCATTAACCATGAACCATCCGGCGAATAACAATACGGAGCTGAAGATGAAACTTGCAAGAAGATCCCTACTTAAACTGGGTGGAACCGCCCTGGCACTGATGGCCCTGCCCTATGCAAACATAGCAACGGCCAATACTCCGAAGCGGGTCACACTGGTATTACGCAATGAACCGCCTACCTTAGACCCTACCAGCCAACCTGCTGTTGCAGTCAGTGAGCTGTCATTGCTGAACATCTTCGAAGGCCTGACCCGCTCGAACGAAGACGGCACCATAGCCCCTTGCTTGGCAGAAAGCTGGACCAGCAGCGGAGCTCAAGAATATATTTTCAAACTACGCAAAGGAGTCGTCTTCCAGGACGGTACTCCCTTTACCTCGGCCGATGTCAAATTCACCTACGAACGAAACGCCAGCGCCACTTCCACCAACAAACGCAAACGTATTTTTGCCAACATTGCCAGCATAAATACCCCCGATGATTACACCGTAATCATCCAGTTGAAGTCGCCTTCACGGCTATTCCCTGCCTTCATGAGCGAATTCACCGCATCCATCGTTTCCAGCAAAACGGCAGACTCTAACGCGACCCATCCTGTAGGTACTGGTCCCTATCGTTTGTCTCAGTGGATCAAAGGTTCTTCTGTGACCTTGGAAAAATTTGACGGCCATTGGAACGCCAACAACGTCACGATAGATACAGTAAATATACGGTTTATTTCCGATGCTAACGCCCAAGTCAACGCCATGCTATCGGGTGACGTGGATGTCATCCCATCGTTCGAGGCCTTAGACCTAATCAGCCAGTTCCAAAAAGATGACCGATTTGTGGTGACCGCAGGTGAAAGCACAGACGTACATCTACTGTGCCTTAATAACAAAGCCAGCAAGCTGTCAGATGTGCGTGTACGTAAGGCCCTAATGCACGCGATTGATCGTGAAATGATCATTGAAGGCGCGGTCAATGGTTTTGCCACCCCCATAGGCAGCCAGATGTCGCCTATTTATCCCGTATTTATTGATCTGACTGGTGAAAGCGCCTACGATCCTGATGCTGCACGCAAACTGCTGGCAGAAGCTGGCTATGCCAACGGCCTGGACCTGAACTTCGTGGTTCCTTCCACCCTGATCTACCAACGCGCCGCCGAAATCATTCAAGCCATGTTTGCGCAGGTCGGCATCAATGCAAAAATCGAAGTATTGGAATGGGCACAATGGTTGGATACGGTCTTTCGTCGTAAAGCCTACGAAATTTCTATCGTCAGCCAACCGGATCCTTGGACTATTTTCAATTACCTGGATCCCAATTACTTCTACCAATACGAAAGCGAAGACTTCGCCAAAATAATGGCCCGCGCCGAACAAGCGGAAACAGACCAGGAATTTGAAACCGCCATGCACGAGGCACAGCGCAAGCTGGCTAGTGACGCACCCAGTGGTTGGCTGTTCTCCTTATCTCACGTAACAGTCCATAGTGCACGCATTTCCGGCGTATGGAAAAACGCGCCAAACAAAATCAATGAAATGGCGGCATGGAGACTGAAAAGCTAATATGACTATCCAGACCATTAAGGACATGAACCAGATCCTACGTGCCTTCATTTTCCTTGATGAGCACTATGGATCCACTCCCCTAGCAGCCGCCAGGGGCTTCACGCTGTCAGTCAAAGATAACATTGACGTCGTCGGCTTTCCAGCCTCAGCCGGCGCAAGCTGGCTGCAACAGTCGCTACCTACACAACATGCGACTGCTATCGCCCGCCTACCTGCCAATGTTAAAATTGTAGGGAAGGCAAACCTAGCCGAACTGGCGTTTGGTGCGCGTACCTTTAGCTCTGTGGGTGGTCAGTGCATAAACCCCTGGAATACAGAACACAGTCCCGGCGGTTCCAGTGGAGGCTCTGCCGTCAGTATTGCCGCCAATCTGTGCCGGGCATCGTTAGGTACAGACACTGGCGGCTCAATTCGAGTGCCCGCCGCCTTCAACAACATATGTGGGCTACGCCCCACCTTTGGACGTATCAGCAATACGGGGGTACTACCCGTCAGCGAATACCATGACACCATAGGCCCAATGGCCAAAACCGTCACTGATGTTGCCTGGCTATATGAGGCCATTGCAGGTTACGACCCCTTAGACCCTCATTCGGTAAATACCCCTGTTGAACCCGTACTATCCCGCCTAACGCATGGAGTACAGGGATTACGCATAGGCATCCCTAAAAATTACTACTTTGATAATGCCAACCAAGACGTAGTAACCGCCGTGATGGCGGCCGCTACCACCTTAGAGCAAGCGGGTGCAACATTAATCGACGTAAGCATCCCTGCAATTGATGATGTGTCTCAGTGTTTATCACAGATACTGTTTGCGGAAATGTGGGGCCGCTTCCGAGAACGCCTTGAAACAGCGCCTAATACAATGGACCCTAGTATTGCAGCCAGAATCCGTCTGGGTGAGCACGTCAGCGGTAGTGATTATGCGACAGCAATGGCCTGCAAGGCTCGTTTCAAACACGGATTACAGTCTATCTACGGAATGGTCGACGTGCTGTTATCCCCTACCAGTCCGCACCCAGCCCCATCACTAGATGATGGCAAAAACATGGCCGAAGCCGTGCGCTCCATGACACGTAACACCTATATGGCTAGCATGGCCTCTACGCCCGCCTTGTCTATACCGTGTGGTTTTACACACGACGGTTTGCCCATAGGCCTGCAACTAGAAGCCGCCTGGTGGCAAGAGGCCTTGCTACTGCGCGCCGGTTTTGCATTTCAAGACAAGACCGCTTTCCATAAAGCAGAACCTAATCTGTCAGCGCTATTTAATTAAAGTAAAGACAGCAACATTTTTGTGGCAACAGCAAGCAACAGGAATGCAAATAAGGTCCTGAGCTTGCTAACCGGCAAGGCATGCGCCATTTTGGCACCCAATGGTGCAGTGAATACGCTAATGATGGCCATGCCTAACAACGCAGGTAGATACACAAAGCCTAAGCTCAGGGCCGGTAGACTGGCATTGCTATAGCCACTGCTAATAAACCCTAAAGTGCCCGCTACTGCAATCGGAAAACCCAAGGCTGCCGAAGTACCGATGACGACGCGTAGTGGCACGTTGCAGGCTGTCATAAAAGGCACTAATAAGGTGCCCCCACCTATACCCACAAAGCTGGAAAAAACGCCGATTATGCTACCGCTGGCAAGCATCCCTGTACGCCCTGGCAACACACGATTCGCCTTAGGTTTGATATTGAATAGCATCTGCACAGCAACGCCATACACAAACACCACAAATATCATTTTCAAGAGATCGCTGGACAAGCCGGCCGTCAGCCAAGCTCCTACAAAGGTTCCCAGCACCAACCAAGGCGCCATACCTCGTACTATGGACCAATTCACAGCACCACGGGCGTGATGGGCACGCAAACTGGCCAATGAAGTAAAGATGATCAACGACATGGACGTTCCCAACGCCATGTGCTGAATATAGTCAGGTGCCATGCCGTGGGCAGTAAACAAAAACACCAAGACCGGCACAGTCACTGTGCCGCCGCCTATGCCCAACAAACCTGCCAGTATCCCTATACCTGCACCCAAGGTTAGGTAGGACACTATTTCTATCAACATAACGACCTAATGAAAGCCAAAGAAAGCGGGAAGCATACACTAGCTACTGTCAGATATATGCGTAAGGCTTCACTATACCCCGCCTCTTGATCGCAGGCTTATAGACTGCGCATTGCTCCACTTAAAAAGTAGGTGATGGTTTCGTGATCTGCAAATTGACACCCCCAAGCGCACAGGCATTTATAGTCAATCACATATTCTGAAATTTAAAATCAAACGGAGTGATTATTCGCATTCTTTATTATATGATTTTTCCTATAATCAAGCTTTAAATTTCAATGATTTACCCTTATTAGTCTTGATTTCTGGAAAGACCTAAAAGCAGAGCTAACATCTAGTTAATAATGGACTTATGCCAATACCGCAAGCAGCTAGCAACCGTAACTAAGTCTTTGCCAGCATCCTTATGAAAACAATCCTAAGTAATTAATATAATTAGTATTTTTTTCAACTTAAGCAATAAAAAGGACGGTATAACTTACCTCTCTAACCAGAGGATGAAGAACGCCATACAATTATGTCTGGCGTTTAACCATTGATACATACCAATAGCACTCTCTGCACTATCTATAGTCCACGACTACAATGCCGAGTGAACGCTCGCAAACTTAACTTTCCTAAGTGGTAATATCCAAAGCCATATCTCTTTACTCCTTTAGCATCAATTTTGCTGGCTTATCGATGTTTTTGAAGGCAATTAATGCAAACAAAACCAATTACAACACCCAAAAAAAGCACAACTTCTAAGTCAGGCAGCCGTCGAGCTGCAATGCGCACCAAGCTCATCCAAACGACAATTGAACTTACCTACCGTAAGGGCTTTGAGTCGCTATCTGTGCAGGAAATTGCAGATCATGCAGGTATCAGCGTCGGTGGGCTCTATCGTCACATAGAGACCAAATCTGATCTATTGGTTATGGCATGCGAAGATATTTTTGATGACTTAAAAGAAGGCATGATTGAGGCCATGGAACACGAGTCATCCATCAGCGAAAAGCTACGTGTGGCAATTACGACCTACGGCAAATCCTGCTTTGAGCGTTCTGACGTGATTCGTGTCACCTACCGGGAGTTCCTTTCTTTACCCCACGAGGCACGTACTCGATTTAAAGACCAAGAAAATGAAATTGCCCAAGTTTTGCAAGACGTCATACGGGCTGGTATTTACGCCGAAGTCTTCCTGCCAGTAGATGCCCGTATCATCGCCCTCGAGATCATGTTCCTTGCCCACATGAGTTCCCTAAAAAATTGGGCGCTACATGACTACGATATATCGACTATCTTGGATGAACATACAAAACTGTTTTTATCTCGACTTTGCGTTTCCAGGCCGCTTTAAACAGACACCACTACCTCCTAAATGAGGTGTATACAAAAAAGCCTTACTAAATCGATAGTAAGGCTTGAATTATCTAAAAACTAATCGTGTGCCGCCTTAGAACGGTACATCGTCATCCATATCGGCCAAATTAACGCCAGGAGACGCTTGAGGTGCTGCCGGTCGTGGCTGTGGCGGACGCTGCTGCTGACGTGCTGGTGCTTGGTTGTACTCACCACCACCCATGCCGCCGCCTTCACCACCGCCATCACGGCCACCCAACATTTGCATCTGGTCAGCAACGATGTCAGTGCTGTAGCGGTCGGCACCGGTGTCCTTGTCTTGCCATTTACGGGTTTTCAGGCGACCTTCCACATAAACAGCACGACCTTTTTTAAGGTACTCACCAGCAATTTCGGCCAGACGGTTGTAGAAAACCACACGGTGCCATTCGGTTTCTTCGCGACGCTCGCCTGTAGCCTTGTCTTTCCACTGCGAGGTAGTGGCAATGGACACATTACAAATAGCCGCGCCGTCGGGGCTGTAGCGGACTTCTGGGTCACGCCCCAGATTGCCGACAAGAATAACTTTATTAACTGATGCCATGAGCTGACCTTTATCTGGAAAAATTGCACATACTTGCCATTATCGGCCATAAACCGTTGGCAGAGAAACTGATTACGTATTGCTACGTGTGAAGAATTTGCTACGTCTTAAGCGGGTGATTTAAAGCCACGTGCGGTAATTAACCATAACAAGGCCAGGGCAGCTGACATAAAGAACACTGTCGAAGGCTCACTGCGCGACACTATCAACCCACCGCTTAAGCCACCCATAAACACACCTAGCGACTGAGCGGTATTGTAGAAACCCAGTGCCAGTCCTTTGTACTCTGGCGGCGCAACGCGCGACACCAGCGAGGGCTGTAAAGCCTCCAGGATATTGAAGGCGATAAAGAACCCGACCAAAGCAATCACCAAGGCCAGGAAGTTATTACTAAGCAATGGCATCACCGCCAGCACCACCACCAAACCGGCAATAGAGTAATCCATAGCCTTTTTGTGGGCGCGGCGCGTTTCTGTGTAAAACACCGCTGGCACCATCAATACAAATGACAGCAGTATGACCGGCAAATAGACCTTCCATAAGCTGGCTGTGGTGTAGTCACCCAAACGTTCTAACAAGCCTGGCGCAACAATAAACATGGCGATCAAAATAAAGTGCAGGCAAAACACACCAAAATTCAAGCGCAGCAGGTCGATGTGACCCAGCACATCACGTGGCCTAGCCTGAATAATAGGTGCCTGCTCTTGGGGCACAGCAGGTACAACAAAACTAGCGATCAGCAAACAAACAAAACCTAGCAAGCTAATCGCCCAAAACAAACCTGACAACCCAAATTCGCCCACCAATACCGGCGACAACACCAGAGACACAGCAAATGAAATACCGATGGAACCACCCACCATCGCCATAGCACGGGTACGCACTTCGGGGCGAGTGGCATCAGCTACCCATGCAGTAATAGCGGCAGATACCGCTCCCAGCCCCTGTATGGTACGACCCGCAATGATCCAATTAACATCTGAGGCCAGAGCACACACCACCCCGCCAATAATAAACAGCAGCATGCCAAACACAATGATGGGGCGCCTGCCATAACGGTCCGATGCCATACCTAAAGGTATTTGCATAATGGCCTGGGTCAAGCCGTAAGCACCCAGCGCCAGGCCAACCTTGGTTGCATTATTGCCACCGGGTATGGCCTGAGCCGCTACCGCAAATATAGGTGTCAACATAAACAAGCCCAGCATGCGGGATGCAAACAACAAGGCCAGCGCGATGCTAGCGCGGCGTTCTGTTTGTGTCAGCCTTAGCTTGATTGGTTTAGCGCTTTGAGTTTCAACAACAGCGTCAGACATTAAGAACTCTACAAAAAAGAAAAATGGTACCGAATCCCAACAACAGTGCCAGAAACACACATATACAGACCTAGCACAGCACACCAAGGTCCTGCGCGTTATAGTAGCAAGTTAGCCTGTTTAGAGACCTTGAACTGAAAGTTGATGGAAGCGATTCGCATCCGGGGCGCCCGTACGCATAACCTTAAAAATATTTCTGTCGACCTGCCCAGACATAAACTGGTGGTCGTTACCGGTTTGTCAGGATCAGGCAAGTCGTCGCTCGCCTTCGACACTTTATATGCTGAAGGCCAACGACGCTACGTAGAAAGCCTATCGGCCTACGCACGACAGTTTCTGCAATTAATGGATAAGCCCGACGTAGACCTGATCGAAGGTTTGTCGCCAGCTATCTCTATAGAGCAAAAATCTGCCGGGCATAATCCGCGCTCTACCGTAGGAACAATTACCGAAATCCACGATTATCTGCGCCTATTGTACGCGCGCGTGGGCACTCCCTACTGCCCCGAACACGCCCTACCCTTGCAAGCCCAAAGCGTTAGCCAAATGGTAGACAAGGTACTTAGCTGGGCTGCAGACACCCGGCTATCCATACTAGCGCCGGTGGCTCGCTCGCGCAAAGGCAGCTTCGAGGACGAATGTGCCAGTTTACAGGCTCAAGGCTTTGTACGTCTGCGCGTCAATGGTGTCATGGTGTCCATAGACGACATGGAGCCGCTGAATAAAAACGAAAAACACGACTTTGATGTAGTGATAGACCGCCTGCGAGTTCGCCCCGACAGCCAACAGCGTCTAGCTGAAAGTTTTGAAACGGCATTAAAGCTGGCACAAGGCCGGGCCATAGCCATCAATATGGACAGTGGCGAAGAACACACGTTTTCCAGCCACTATGCCTGTCCGGTTTGTCAGCATAGCCTGACTGAACTGGAGCCCCGCCTATTTAGTTTTAACAATCCCGTAGGTGCCTGTCCGGTATGCGATGGCCTGGGTAATGTGGATGTCTTTGACCCCAAACGTGTGGTCGCCTTCCCTGACCTTAGTCTACCCAGTGGGGCCATACACGGCTGGGATCGTCGCAACGCCTTTACTTACACCCTGCTAACCAGCTTGGCGGCGTATTACGACTTCGATATTGAATTACCATTCAACGAGCTACCTGACACCATACAACACTGCATACTATATGGCTCGGGCGATGAAGAAATCGCTTTCCTCTACCTGAACGAAAAAGGCGCAACCACCGTCAAGCAACATCCCTTTGAAGGGGTCATCCCCAACCTGGAACGACGCTGGCGTGAAACCGACTCAAACGCTGTGCGTGAAGAGCTAGGCAAATATCGTCATAGCCAAAAGTGCTCAACTTGCGAAGGCTCACGCCTGCGCACCGAGGCACGTAACGTCCTGATAGGCGACGAAGTGGGTGTGGGAGAACGACAAGGACGTGCCATTTACGAAGTGGAAGCCCTGTCACTGTCAGACTGCTTGGCTTGGTTCCAGGCCCTGGCACTAACCGGCGCCAAAAAAGAAATCGCCGACCGTATCGTGCGTGAGATCGAAGCTCGCCTGCAGTTCCTGAATAATGTTGGCCTGAACTACCTGTCGCTGGATCGCAGCGCGGACACCATATCTGGCGGTGAGGCTCAACGTATACGGCTAGCCAGCCAGATAGGCTCGGGGTTAACTGGCGTCATGTATGTGCTGGATGAACCTTCTATAGGATTACACCAACGCGACAATGACCGCCTAATTGGCACCTTAATGCATTTGCGCGACCTGGGTAACAGCGTCATCGTGGTCGAACACGACGAAGACATGATACGGTCTGCCGACTACGTGGTTGATATGGGACCCGGTGCCGGTGAGCATGGCGGTGATATCGTCGCCCAAGGCTCCCCACAAGACATACTAGACAATCCCAAATCACTGACAGGACAATACCTTAATGGCAGTCGTCACATTGCCATTCCCGAACACCGTGCAATTACCGACGACCTGCCCCACCTACTGCTAAAGGGCTGTCGCGGCAATAATCTGAAGTCGGTCGATTTATCCATACCCGCAGGCCGCCTGGTATGTATATCCGGGGTTTCAGGCTCAGGGAAATCCACCCTGATCAACGATACTCTGGCCACCGTAGTCGCCCAAAAGCTGCACCGAGCCCAAACGGAACCCGCACCATACGATACCTTGGAAGGCTTAGAGCATTTCGATAAAATCATCAATGTGGATCAAAGCCCCATAGGGCGCACACCTCGCAGCAACCCTGCTACTTACACCGGCATGTTTACCCCGATACGCGAACTGTTCGCCGGGGTACCGGAGTCACGTACTCGCGGTTACGACCCTGGTCGATTTTCCTTCAATGTCAAAGGTGGGCGTTGCGAAGCCTGCCAAGGCGACGGCGTCGTCAAAGTAGAAATGCACTTTCTACCCGATATGTATGTACCCTGCGATGTCTGTGTAGGCCAACGCTATAACCGCGAAACCCTAGAGATCCGCTATCGGGGGCGCACGATTAGCGAAGTGCTCAACCTGACCGTAGAACAAGCCCTAGACTACTTTGAAGCCGTACCTACCGTAGCGCGCAAATTACACACCCTGATGGACGTAGGCCTATCCTATATACGCTTGGGCCAAAGCGCCACTACACTTTCTGGCGGAGAGGCCCAACGCGTCAAGCTATCGCTGGAACTGTCCAAGCGCAGTACCGGTCGTACTTTGTACATCCTGGACGAACCCACCACTGGCCTGCATTTCCACGACATCGCCCTATTACTGGAAGTACTGCGCAAACTGGTGGATGCTGGTAACACCGTAGTGGTCATAGAGCACAACCTGGACGTTATTAAAACAGCAGACTGGGTGATAGACATGGGACCAGAAGGCGGCAACGGCGGCGGGCGCATAGTGGTCCAAGGAACCCCAGAAGAGATTGCTGCGTGCGAAGCCAGTCACACCGGGCGTTATCTGAAGTTAATGCGAACATAACATCAGATTCCAACTTATTCCATAACAAAAAGCTGCCTATGCTCCCGCATGGCATAGCGGTCTGTCATCCCTGCGATATAGTCAGCAATCGCACGTGCTTGCGCGACTTGATCATCGCGCCGATACTCGTCCGCCAGCAAACGTGGGTCGTTCAAAAATGCCTGGAATAGCTCACGTACTATGGCACGCGCTTTCGTGGTCATGCGCATGACGCGATAATGACGGTACAAATTGCTTAATAAAAAAGCTTTCAGTTCATTGGCCTGGTGTCTTATGGACGTTGAAAAGGCAGCCAACGCAGGGGCCAACCTAACATCCTCTACGCAGCCAGGTTGAGCACGATGAATATTGGCTTGGGTAGTTTGCGTCATATCCAACACCAGAGTATTGATCATGGCGCGAATAATTTCAGAAATTAATCGGCGCCCGTCCAGATCAGGGTATAGACGCTTCACCTGATCGTAGTGGCTAGAAAATATTTCCAGTGTTTTTAGCTGGTCGATAGTGATCAACCCTGAACGTAAGCCGTCATCAATGTCGTGATTATTGTAGGCAATCTCGTCAGCCAAATTAGCTATTTGTGCCTCGAGTGAGGGTTGGTTACGGTTCACAAAGCGTTCGCCCACATCCCCCAATTGCCGTGCATGCTTCACCGAACAGTGCTTCAGTATGCCTTCTCGCGTTTCAAAACACAGATTCAAGCCGTTGAAGCTGGCGTAACGTTCTTCCAGTTCGTCGACTACGCGCAAGCTTTGCAAATTGTGCTCGAACCCCCCAGCCCCAGGCGCCAGCTCCCGTATACACGCATTCAGTTCGTCTTGACCCGCATGGCCAAACGGCGTATGCCCCAAGTCATGAGCCAAAGATATGGCTTCGACTAAATCTTCGTGTACTTGCAAATTACGCGCCAAAGTACGCCCTATCTGGGCCACTTCTATGCTGTGAGTTAAGCGAGTGCGAAACAGATCACCTTCGTGGTTAATGAAAACCTGAGTTTTGTATTCCAACAAACGAAAGGCATTGCAATGAATAATGCGATCCCGGTCGCGCTGGAATTGATTTCGACCTGCAGGCGGGGCTTCGTCATAGCGACGCCCCCGACTGCGGTCAGGGTGACAGGCATAAGGCGCCAGGGCTGTCATGCAGGCGCCGTATTGCTATCGGACCCAACACTTGCCAAGGCCAACACCTGCAGCAACGCGTCAGTAGGTACGGTTTTAAAACGTGCCACACCTATCTCAGGTAGGACAATGAAGCGCAATTCGCCACCTTGGGTTTTTTTATCGACTTGCATTAAGTCTAACCAGCGCTGGGTGCCTAAGTCTGGCGGCAGATGGGGGCAGCCACTGGCTTGCACCAGCGCCTTTACGCGCCGTACGCTACTTTCGGCCAACCCTTCACTACGTGCCGACAGTTGCGCTGCTTGCAACATGCCACAACCCACGGCCTCACCATGTAACCACTGCCCATAACCCAGGCCGGCTTCAATGGCATGGCCAAACGTGTGGCCAAAGTTCAAAATGGCCCGTAAACCTGACTCCCGTTCGTCTTGCGACACGACATAGGCCTTGAGTTCACAAGAACGTTGTATGGCATAACTTATGGCTTTAGGCTCCAGAGCCCGTAAAGCCACCATGTTGCCTTCACACCAATCGAAGAAGTCTGCATCTATGATCAGACCGTACTTGATGACCTCGGCCAAGCCAGCAGAAATTTCACGAGCTGGCAGACTACTCAGGACATCGGTATCAATCTCGACGGCAATAGGCTGATAAAACGCCCCTATCATGTTCTTGCCCAGGGGGTGATTAATACCGGTTTTACCCCCTACCGACGAATCCACTTGTGACAACAAGGTGGTAGGTACCTGGACAAAACGCACGCCACGCATATAACTGGCTGCGGCATATCCGCACATATCACCCACCACACCACCACCCAAAGCCACCAACACCGCCTTGCGATCCAACCTATGTTGTAACAAGGCGTCAAAAATCAGGTTTAGCGTTTCCCAGTTTTTATGAGACTCGCCATCGGGCAAGGTAATGCGCACCACACGACATCCAGAGGCTTCCAGCGCCTGTTGTGCCCGGTCACCATACAAAGCACCCACGCTATCGTTGGTCACCAAAGCAATAGCTGTGGCGTCATCGGGAATGCTATCGGCCAAATGGTCTAAACGCCCTGATCCGATATGTATGGGGTAAGCACCACCGGGCGTATCAACTTGAACTGTAATCACTATGGCTTCCTATATTGCTGAAGTAAGGGGATGAGTGTACGCACCAATTGCGATACGGGAGCCGGGCCTGTATCAAATACCAAGTCTGCCACTTCTTCGTAAAGCGGCGCGCGATGTTCCAGTAGTTCACCTATCCGTGCCCGTGGGTCAGGGGTTTGCAGCAAGGGTCGGTTACGATCACGGGCCACTCGTTTATACAGTTCGTCCGCACTGGCACGCAAGTAGACAACGATGCCACGCTGGCGTAAATAGTCACGGTTTTCGGGAGCCAGTATGGCCCCACCACCTGTGGCCAACACAATATTTTGTCGTAGTGAACACTCTTCCAAGGCCAAAGTTTCACGTTTACGGAACCCTTCCTCGCCTTCGATGTCGAAAATTAACGACACCCTTACACCGCAGCGCGCTTCCAGCTCGTGATCCAAATCCAGAAATTCACGATCTAGGTAACGGGCTAAAGCACGACCTATCGTGGTTTTTCCTGCACCCATCATGCCTACCAGAAACACAGGCTTATGATATGGTAAAGCCTGTATTTCCGTAGGCTCGACCTCATTTGCCCCAATAAGTTCTGGGTCAATGGGTCCGGCAGATATAAAGTCATTCATTTGTGTATTATCCTACTTGCTTTCTCGGTCTACACCGCTACACTGCTTTATTCGGTTACATAAACCTACTGCGTAAATCATAGTCTGGCCATTATCGGACTTAAAATCGCCCCCAATGAGTTCTTCTGACACCACCCAATCTTCATCCGGCTCTTCCACATCGTGGCTAGGCCGCTTCTTTCTTAAGTCAGCCATTTTTGTGGCTGGGCTTGGGGTATGCGGTGCCTTACTGGTTTCGCTAGCCCTCGCCTTAGCTTGGCCCAACTTACCCGACCTTGGTGCCATGATAGATTATCGGCCCAGGGTTCCATTACGAATTTACACCGCCGACAAAGTCTTAATTGGCGAATTCGGTGAAGAACGCCGTAATGTCCTACGCTTCCATGAAATCCCCGATGTCATGAAGCTGGCTATTTTATCAGCCGAAGACGACAGGTTTTACCAGCATGGTGGCATAGACTGGACTGGCGTCGCGCGTGCCAGTATCGCTAACCTGACTCATATGGCAAAAACGCAGGGCGCCAGTACTATCACCATGCAGGTAGCACGTAACTTCTACCTGTCGTCAGAAAAAACTTATACCCGTAAGTTCTACGAACTTCTACTAACGTTTAAAATCGAAGCCACGCTTAGCAAAGACCAGATCCTGGATCTTTACATGAACCAAATCTATCTGGGCCATAGGTCATATGGATTTGCTGCCGCCTCACGGACGTATTTTGGTAAGCCACTGGGTGAAATCACCCTGGCCGAAGCCGCTATGCTAGCTGGCATTCCCAAAGCCCCGTCACGTTTTAACCCCATTGCCAACTATGAGCGCGCCCGTTCGCGCCAAATGTATGTGTTGGGCCGCATGAAAAGCCTAGGCTACATCACCGATACGGAATACCAGGAAGCCGTAGATCAACCCATAGTGTTGAAATCTGCCCTGGGTACACCTGCAGGTGGCTACGCTATACACGGCGATTATGTCGCTGAACTGGCTCGCCAGCTGTTATATGGCGTCTACCAAGACAACATTTACTCACGCGGCTTTAATGTCTACACCACGGTACAGTCGGTTGACCAAGAAGCAGCATACCAAGCGGTGCATAACGGCATACTGGCCTACACGCGACGCGCACGTTACCCCGGCCCTG
This sequence comes from Alcaligenaceae bacterium, assembly GCA_013416485.1. Classification (GTDB taxonomy): domain Bacteria; phylum Pseudomonadota; class Gammaproteobacteria; order Burkholderiales; family Burkholderiaceae_B; genus JAGOAJ01. The sequence continues at coordinate 80,138 of JACCEO010000004.1, read as the reverse complement.
AAGAAACCTTAAATCTGCCCGCTGGCATAGAAAATACAGCCGCCCAACTGGACGCCTTATTAGACGGCTTGCAGGAAAAATACCCAGACCGTGACGACATGCTGACGGCTGTTGTGCTGGATGCCAGCCCCACCAAAGTCACTGTCGCCAGAACTGCTAATGAGATCATAGACATCACCGACAAAAGCGCCTTACGCGTTATTGCCCGTGCCCTGGTGCCTAAAGCCGATGCCAAAGTCAAAATTCAGCGTGGCTCTGTCGTCTATATCCATAGAAACGGCGAGGCTTGGGAAATCCTAAATATGCCGGCAGTGCAAGCGGCTTTTGTCTCGCTGCGTTCCCAAGATGGCGCAATACAGGCCCTGGTCGGCGGTTTCCAGTTTGTCGAAGGCAAATTTAACCGCGCCACTCAAGCTTGGCGCCAGCCCGGTTCGGCTTTCAAACCGTTTATTTACGCGTCTGCGCTAGAACGCGGCCTGACACCAGCTACACAAATCTCTGATGAACCCTTTGTGTTGACGGCGGCCCAAACTGGCTCCAAAGCCTGGGCACCGAAAAACTACGGTAGTACCTACGAACCCATGCTGACCATGCGTCAAGGTTTGTACAAGTCTAAAAACATGGTGTCCATACGTATCATGCAAGCGGTAGGTCCTAAATACGTTCAGGACTACATCACACGCTTCGGTTTCGATCGCGAACGCCAGCCTGCCGTACTGCCACTGGCGCTAGGTGCAGGTAGCGTCACGCCACTACAATTGGCCAGCGGCTTTAGCGTGTTTGCCAACGGCGGCTATCGCGTACCGCCCTACCTGATCGATCACGTCACCGACAGCGATGGCAAAGTCATCATGCAATCCAGGCCCACCGTAGCGGGTGATGCCGCAGCACGCGCCATCGACCCTCGCACCGCCTACGTCATGAACGACATGATGCGTGGCGTGGCCACCTCTGGTACAGGAGCACGCGCCAGTCGTGAACTCAAACGTAATGACCTGGCAGGTAAAACCGGAACCACCAACGAATCTGTAGACGCCTGGTTTGCCGGCTTCACACCCAAGCTTGTGGGCGTCGCCTGGATGGGCTTTGACCAGCCTCGCTCCTTGGGCTCAGGTGAAACCGGTGGCGGGGTATCTCTGCCCATCTGGTTGGACTATATGCGTGTTGCCCTTAAAGACCAACCACAAACACCACTAGGCCCCATGCCTGATGGACTCAGCAAAATCGATGGCGATTACTACTTCGCGGAATTCCCTCCGGGTCAAGCAATTGCACGCGTTGGCTTGCCCTCACCCTTTGACCCTATACTAGACGGCTCTTCGGAACCAGACGGTATTGGTGACTTGTTAAACCAACTGAGTCACGATAGCGGCAATCAGTCCAATAATCGGGTCCCCTTTTAACGATGTCTATTAAAGCGAATCACCCTATGCGCTCTGCCCTTCAGCATACGCCCACCCTTGCCCGAACTGTGGCAGGCATAGTCCTGGCTGCCAGTTTGACTGCTTGTGGCTACAAAGGGCCGCTTTACATGCCTACCCCACCGGAACCCGATGCCGCCTTAACTGTGCCGCCCGCGCCCCAGCAACCACTGACCGAATCAGCCAATTAAGCCTAGACTCTTTCAACCCTGCTTACCGAAACACTAAAACCATGACTGTAGCCCCTCACTTCCAGTTTAAAGATGGCGTCTTGCACGCTGAAGAAATTTCCCTGGCAAATCTGGCTCACGATCATGGCACGCCCTTGTATGTATACTCCCGTCAGGCTTTGCACGATGCCTGGGAGGCCTATCGCAGCGCTGCAGGTGACCGTGACGTATTGGTGTGTTTTGGCATGAAGGCCAACTCCAACCTAGCGGTGCTGAATGAATTTCGCCAACTAGGTTCTGGTTTTGATATTGTTTCAGGCGGTGAACTAGCCCGTGTACTTGCCATAGGCGGTGATCCCGCACGCATTGTTTTTTCAGGCGTAGGCAAGCAAACATGGGAATTACAAGCTGCCCTACAAGCAGGCGTCAAATGCTTTAACGTGGAGTCCGAATCCGAACTGCTGCGACTATCTGATGTGGCTGTCGCTTTAAATCTGACGGCGCCCGTATCCTTACGGGTCAATCCCGATGTAGATGCCCATACTCACCCATATATTTCTACCGGACTTAAAGAAAATAAATTCGGCATAGATATCGACGATGCTGTACGCATCTACACCCTAGCCGCCACACTACCTGGGCTAGACATCGTCGGAGTCGATTGCCATATTGGTTCGCAAATCACAGAAGTAGCACCTTATCTGGACGCTCTGGACAAACTGATCGTTCTGATTAAAGCCCTACAAGCCAATGGCATTACGCTAAAACACCTGGATCTAGGCGGCGGTATTGGCATACGCTACACCGATGAAACCTTATTGGCACCATCTGTACTGCTAGCCAAAGTCTTTGCCGCCCTAGACCATCACCAACTAGGTCATTTGCAACTGGTCTTGGAACCTGGTCGTTCACTGGTGGGTAATGCCGGTGTATTACTGACCACTGTGGAATACCTGAAGCACGCCCCAGCCAAAAACTTTGCCATTGTGGATGCTGCCATGAATGACTTACTGCGCCCCACGCTATACGATGCTTGGCACAGCGTAGAAGCCGTCACACCACGCACCGAAGCCACCAAAAAAACCTACGATATCGTAGGGCCCATTTGCGAAAGTGGTGACTGGCTGGCCCGCGATCGTGACTTTGCCCTGGCAGAAGGAGACTTGTTAGCGATTATGTCGGCAGGTGCCTATGCCTTTACTATGGCCAGCCACTACAACACTCGCCCCAGAGCCGCTGAAATCATGGTTGATGGCACTCAAGCGCACGTTGTACGCCCACGCGAAACTGTAGCTAGCCTGTTCTCTTCCGAAACAGTATTGCCTTAATAAGTAACATCTTTCTAATAAAGAAAACCCGCAAATAGACGTTAGTCACTGACAATTTGCACTTAGTGTTCATAATAGTTAATGTCAAAAACGGATACAAAGATAACAGTAAGATAGTTTCCTTTCGTTATATAAGAACGCAAAACGTCACAAACTTGTGTATATTGACATTAATTAACAATTAACAGTACACATACCTACTAGCCGTTGCACTCTACAAGGAATCCATGACGCCGTTGCAAGCAATACGCCAGCTACTGTCTGCCAATTCAGCAGCGGCGTCAGGCCGTCTTGTCTACCTTATTGCGCTGTATTTAATTCCAGCCGGGATTATCCTTTTTTCCCTACTGACGGTATTTAAACTACCCAATTTCTACCCTCTCGAAAAAGGCCAGCCACTGGCCTTTCAAACACTAGCCGATAGCGCAGCACCCAGCGATCCACAGCAAGCCTTGTCGATGCTATCCCAACAGGCCCCTGTATTTTCAATCGAGGTTGATGAACAGGCATGGTTATTGTTTAAGGTACCCGCCCAACCTAATAACGACCACACATCCATAGACATCCCAGCCGCCGCCACACAAAGTGTGCAATGCTGGAACGGCAGTGATCTTAGCTCTATGGGTAAAGCGTATCGCGGTGGTTCTGAAGGTGCTCTACGCGCCAGCAAACAAGGTTTTGCCATTATCTTAGGAGCCATGCCTACCCCCCGCTCACTGCTATGCCAGCTTTCTGTGGCGCACCCTACCGTCGTTAGCTCTGAGCTATGGCCAGTCATTAACCTGCATAAATCATCCAAGCGACATGCCCGTGGCACTGGGCTACTAGAAGGCGGTCTGCTGACCATCGCCTTATTCACGCTAGTCATTGCCATCACCAACCGTGAATGGATCTACCTCTTGCTATCTGCCTGGCTGTTAGGCAATCTGCGCTTAGGTGCCTATGCAATGGGCTGGGACACGCAATGGCTAGGCTATCTGATACCTCTGGAATGGATGCCACAAATTCGGCAACTGACCATCGCCAGCTACTACTTACTGACCTACACCTTATTTACTCAACTATTTCGCAATAACTATCGGCTTAATTACCCGCGCCTGCTACGAACAGCTCAAATGGCAGGCCTGGTGCTGCTAGTGGGCGCCCTAGTGCTGCCGCAAGATGCCTTCCAGCCTTTAATGTGGGTAATCACCGCCTTTGGTATTTCAGTGGTTGCCTTTCTGCTGTCTCGCGTCCTATACCGCAATCGCTCTCGCATCTGGCTGTGGCATATCGTTTCATTAAGCATGGCACTGTGTGTGCTGTTGTCCGGTGCTTCTTTAGCTTTCTTTGGCCGCACCGACTTCCTGGACATCTTCAATAGTGTCATTGCCTTACTACTGTCTAGCGTCATGGTGGCACTGGCGGTAGCTGAACGTATACGCGAAGAACGTAACGAGCGCCTTAGGGTACAAACCGAACTTATCGGCAACTATGCGATATCCCCTGTAGGCCTGTTCACTCTGGATAGCGATGGCGTATTTTTACGCGCCAACCAGGTCACCGAACAAATGCTGGGTTTTTCCATGAATGATGATCCAGCGCCAGTATGGACAGACTATTTCCCAGACCAAAACTGGCACATTCTGGCCAAGAAAACGCTGTCAGGCGTCGATATTGATATTGATCGCCACTGTCCCGTTAGTGACCCCACGCTTCCCAAACACTTCGTCATACGCGTAGCTATGGCCAATGGCCAAATCGAAGGCTCTTTGCAAGATGTCACGGCACGCACTGAAATCATACAAAAGCTACGCAACCAGTTAGACCAAGACCCCCTAACGGAAGTCTTGAATCGCACTGGCATAGAAAAAGCCCTGGACGAATCATTAGGCAAGATCCCTGATGGCGAACCCTGTGCCCTAGCCTATTTGGATCTGGATCATTTCAAGCGCATTAACGGCATGTTCGGCCATACCGCGGGTGATGAAGTCCTGAAGCAGGTCTGCCAACGCATTAAAATCGCCCTTACGGAACAACAGCAACTGGGGCGCATAGGTGGTGACGAATTTATCATCTTGTTCCCCAACGCCTCGGCCAGCGAGGTCGAACCCGCAGCCCAAGAAATAGCGGCGTCATTGAACACCGTAAGCTTCCAGGTCGATGGACGCGCTTTTCACATGCGTGCCGCTGTAGGCGTCATAGACATCAACAGCCAAATGCTGGCCAAAGACGCCATTTCAGCCGCTAGCAGGGCCTGCCGTGACGCGCGCAAGCAACATGCTGACGTCATGGTGTATGAACACAACTCGCCAGAACTCCTAGAACACCACGAAGAATTACGACTATTCGACCAGCTTGAAGGCGGCGATTCACCACGCGGTCTGTATCTGGAAATGCAGCCTATTATGTCTTTGCATCGCCCCCTAGACACTATGGACTTCGAGGTTTTGCTACGGGTGCGCGACTCTAACGGGACTTTAATTCCCACCAATCGCATTGTTAGTGCGGCGGAAACCAGTGGCACCATCACCACAATAGATAAATGGGTCTTCCTGGCCACCTTAGAGTGGCTGGCAAAACATGACTCACGCCTAAATAAAACCCAGCTAGTCAGTATTAACCTTAGCGGTGTCTCACTGAATGACGAAAAATTCATGGAGTCGCTATTTGGGATACTAGCTACCTACGGGCATCTAGCACGTCGCCTGCTGGTGGAAATCACTGAAGGTGTTGCCCTACAAGATCTAAACCGTACTCGCCGCCTCATGGGCCGTTTACAGGCTATGGGCATACGTATTGCGCTGGATGACTTTGGGGCAGGCTACACCTCATTTTCTTACCTTAAAGAATTACCTGCCGATGCCATCAAAATTGATGGTGCACTAATCAAAGACATGCTGGCCAATGAAACCAACACAGCCATCGTCAAGGCCATCGTTGAATTAGCTCGCAACCTAGGCATGAAAGTCATTGCCGAATGGGTAGAGGACTGTGCCACCTTACAGGCCTTGCAAGATCTAGGGGTAGATTACGCGCAAGGATGGGTTATTTCACGGGCTCAAGCCCCTGCCGACATACTTAATGCCCGTACTGTTAACGACCTGATCATGAACCCCGAAACTAGCGAATTCATCAGTCGGGCCCAGCAGTCAGTCCATCAAAAAGCGTGGCCAAAACATAAAGTCCCACTACCTACTAGACCAGCAAACGTCTAGTATTGCTACCAGCCATTATGCTTAGGCCGAATTCCCTACACGGCCCAGCATCCAATCCAGGTAGTGCTTTCCAGTGACTGGTTTCGCGCGTTTGTCGGCGTACATACGTTTATCGGCCATTTCTACTGTAGCTTGTAAACTATTATCGACTTCCGATTGCATCGCCGAACCCATAGATATTCCTATTTTTGCGGCATCAAAAGCGTCTTTCAAACGTCGCATTAGTAGATTGGCACTGTTAGGGGTAGCATTCTTAACAAGAATCCCAAATTCATCACCGCCCAGACGAGCCACCAGGTCTTCGCTGCGCAGTACAGATGTAATGGTGCGGGCGGTTAAGCACAGCAAATCGTCACCAGCACTGTGTCCTTGGCTATCGTTGACCTCTTTTAAAAGATCCAAATCCAGCATAATGATGGCAGCACCAGCCGCCGTAGAGGGCTTTTCGGTATCTAACTGCAGTAAAGCATGGTTCCACCCTGCCCGGTTCATAACCAAGGTCAGGGTATCAATAAAGGCGTCACGTTGAATTTGGGTGGCACGCTGGTTGAGTGCAGAAAGCTCAGTGTGCAAGGCCACAATCAAGCCTATGGCCTCAAGACACTGAGAGACTTGGTTTTGCACACTATTCAGAGTAGAGCAAGGGCAAATATCCGATAAACCAAATAAATACGCTTGGTTAGCCTTATCCGAAGTATTCAACGCCATGCGAACCACATGTAAGTGATGCTTGCCCAGGCCATTACCAGTTTGATCAGGAAATCTGGCTGTTGAAACCAGCCCCTGAAGTTCATCCAATGCATTTTCCATGCTACAGCATGCCACAGCGCATTCTTTCTGTGGCAACCAGCTTCCACGAAGCATCATGGATGCACAAACCGCCTGGGAGACACCGGTGAACTCGCCAATAGAAGCCATGACTCCTAAGTGGTCGCCGTAGTCATAGCCCAGTAACCATCCCCTGAGTGGCAGAACAGACTGTAGTATTTCAAGTTGGGTCGAAAACACCTGATCAACTAGATGATTAGCCCTGATCTTAATGCTAGGAGCCTGATTCGTGTGCAACATTTAACCTATATACGGTAGTTGATTGTTCTTGTTACGTTTAGGACGAACTGCTACCGTAAGTTAATAAACTGGCGCTGTCAATTGGCGCCGCCGCCATACTTTTAGATTTCGCCGTAAGAATGCAAACCTGACAAGAACATATTCACACCTAGGAAAGCAAAGCTAGTAATTAACAGACCAGCCAAGGCCCAGTAAGCTGCCATAGAACCCCGGAGTCCTTTGATAAGGCGCATATGCAACCAGGCGGCGTAATTCAGCCAAACTATCAGCGCCCACGTTTCTTTCGGATCCCACTGCCAGTACGTACCCCAGGCATCGGCTGCCCACAGTGCGCCCAATATAGTAGCCACCGTAAAAAAGGCAAAGCCTACTGCAATGGCCCTGTACATGATGTCATCTAGGATTTCCAAAGAAGGCAGCTTGGTGGAAATAGGTCCACGAAATGCCAATATGGTACCTACCACCAACGCACCTATGCCGAAATACAGCATCCAGGTAGCTGACAGCTCCCCTGAACCAAAAATCATGGGTTCGGCGCACAAAACCGCGCCCAGCAGAAACACCGGAGCCAACTTGGTCCACGAGCGAGTTTCACCATTCTCCTTGACCAGATAAGCAAAGCCCACCATAGCTGCTAAGGAAAACGTGCCATAACCGATAAAGTTCGCTGGTACATGTAGCTTCATCCACCAGCTTTTTAGTGCGGGAACCAAGGGCTGTATCTGGAAGGCATCACGCGTAAAGGAATACCACAACAGAAAAACCACCACCGAGGTAATAACCAACAACACAAAGCCACCTAGGGCGCGAGTCGCGTAACGGCGCTCGTAGTACAAATAGAACAAGGCTGTAATCAAGGCGAACAGCACAAACACTTCGTACAGGTTGCTAACGGGGATATGGCCGATATCAGGCCCCAGTAAATGCCCTTCGCGCCAGCGCACCAGCAAGCCCACTACACCTGCATACACTGCACTCCATGTTAGTACCGTACCTAGCCAAGCTGCCGTTTTACTGAATATTCCTATCCAATAAGTAATGGTGGCCAGCACAAACAAAGCGCACATCCACAAGATGGCAGACTGCGACGAAAACAAGTATTTCAGGAAAAACACGGTGTCTGCTCGGGTGATATCGCCATTTGCCAGTCCTTGGCCATTGCTATATAACCAAACAGCAAACAAAGCGGTTAGTCCGCTAAGCACCATCACCGTGCGCAAAGGCCGCCACAGCCACGCCATCCAGCTGAAACCCAGTACTGAACCGGCCAGTATCAGTTTTTCGTAGTAGTCCATAGCGTCGCTGTAGGTAAACAACGCATAAGCGGCTCCTGCCGACAGCAACAGAAAAAAGACGATGTCTGACCAATCAGGTTTGCCCCGATGGCCACGAGCATCGCCGCTGGCTGTCATGGCGTCATCCCATAAAGGCGTGTGCGAAGGATTAAGAGTCTGTGACATAAATTTGCCTTTTACGTGGACAAGCGCGTGAACGCTTGTTTGAAACGCTCGAATTCGTGGTTGAAATCCAAAGTACGACGTTGTGATGTCATGGCAGCTAAGATATCGCTACCGTTTTCACTAGGCCTAATCCATACCCAAACCCTACGGTCCCGGATATAGAACATGGAAAACACCCCGATAATCAGGAATAAGCACCCAAGATAAACCGTATTTTTACCTGGGCTACGTGCAATCTGAAACACACTGGCCTGCACGTGCTCGAAGCTTTTTAGCGATAAAAACACAGGTGCTGGGTAATCAGGAAGATTAGCAAACGCCAACAATGACATCTGCAACCAGTTATCCGCATCTAGAGCTTCGGGCCCCATGTTGGCTACTGGTGGCATACCTGCCTGTTCACGTGCAATGCTACGCAGTTCAGCCAGCGTTACTTGTATCATGGGCACTGCAAACGCCAGTACTTTTTCACGGTCGACTTCAGGAACATTCTCTATGATGCCATTGAAGCCGCTTCGCGCAAAGCTATCCAGGGCTCCTTTTGCTGCTTTTTTCAGCAGGGGCTGTTGCAAGGCCTCGGTGGCATTTTTAGCAGCAAAACGACCCACTGCTTCATTGACCATGACTTCATTGGATAGCGCTGCTCGTAAGCTCATGAACTCTGTCATGGTGCCATCAGGGTCAGCGGGTATCCTAACGTAGCGATACGGCACAGCAGGTGACTCGCGCATGCCTGCCAAAAACACTTTACTACCGTCCAATTCTATAGGCAGCATGTAATTGGTGTACTCGATAGCCTGGCCATCGGACCCAATAATGCGATATTGCACGCTAGGGCCTACATTTTTCAGGTGATCATTTTTTGCACCTGCGGCACTACCTGTAACGGCAGCAACATGCTCGGTAAAGGCTTTAGGCTGAGGGTTAAGATCACCCTGCAGGTTTTCGACGTTAATAAGACGTAAGCCAGACACATCGACTTGCAAGCTTTCGCGACCAGCGCCATTGCCCACAGTCAATTCAGTCATTTTGCCTACCGTTGCATTTACCGAGAAAGGTTTGTTAACGGGTCCGCGCAAGGGATAACCCAACAGCTCTACCGTACTACCACCATCATCAAAGCTGGATTGATATACAGTGACGCCTTTAAAACGTAGAGGTTCGTTCACCTCTATGGTCTGACTGAACGTTTTGCCGGTATCCGGGTCAGTAATTTCGACTTCGCTTTTAAACGAACTGGGCATACCCGTGGAGTAGTAGTCTACTAAAAAGCGATTAAGCTTCAGCGTAAACGGCAGTGGTTGTATCAACACACCGTTATCTACGCTAATAATACCGGTACTGCTTTGACCACCATCAGGTACCAGCATATTGGCACGGAAACTGGGGTTGGAAGGCGACAAACGCCCTGAGTCCGGCACTTCAGAAATCATCATATTATCTGTGATGGGCTGCTTGCCCCCCAACCAGACCTGCAAGCGCACAGGTAATTCACTGTCCAGCAGCCCGCCTACGCAAATAACTACGATGGCGGCATGTGTAAATATATAGCCCAGGCGGTTGGCGCTACCTTTCTTGGCGGCCACCATAACGGCATCACCGTCTTGGCGTACTTTGTACTTATAGCGTTGTGAACTAAGCCACTGCTGGGTATGCTGCAAACTTTCCTGTAATGACAGCGTACTAGCAACCTCTACCCGATTGGGAAAGGCACGTAAACTATTGCCCCGCACATATTCACGGAAAGTGCGCATGTCACGCAGCATTTTGGGAGTATTTCGTATCAGACATAGGCTGGTGGAAACCACCAAGAAAGCCATAATCAATACGAACCACCACGTGTTGTATATGCTCCAGATGGAGAACTTGTCGAATACCGTAAACCAAAAAGGTCCAAACTGGTCGATATACGCGTTAGGTGCCTGGTTTTGTTGCAGCACCGTGCCAATCAGGCTGGCGATGCAAATAAACATCAGCAAACTGACAGCAAAGCGCATAGAGCCCAAGAGTTCGAAGATATCGGCGCCCCAACGGCGGCGTGGAGTAGATACGTTCACAAGAAGTGTTTTACCAAGAGAACCGCATGAAAAAAGGGGGCTACCCATTCGTGCCCCCTAGTCTTAGACCTACTAGTACAAAAACGTTCCGTAAAAGATCCGCTTAACGTAGCCCAGCAGCATAATCCGATACCGCAGCAATGTCGGGATCCGTCATACGATCGGCGATGTGATGCATCATGGGTTCGTTAGCACGGTCACCACTGCGGAACAGTTTCATTTGTTCTTCAATGTAGGATGGGAACTGACCCGCAATACGGGGATAGACGCCAGGAATACCGGCACCATTGGCCGAGTGACAGGCCGCACAGGCAGGTACTCGACGCTCAGGGATACCGCCGCGCCAAATTTTCTGACCGCGTTCCATAGTCGCTTCGTTGGTCGCATTACCTGCTGTTTCCAGGTCCAGGGGCTGCAACGACAAGTAGTACGCCACGTTAGCCATATCTTCTGGCGTCAATGCAGCAACAAACATCGTCATTACGGTATCTGCACCACCAGCACCACGACGTTCAGCTGGCTTGTCGCCTTGTGCTTTAAAATCGTTAAGCTGTTTTACGATGTACTCATGGGGTTGAGCAGCCAAGTTCGGGTTGGCTGGTATTGTGCTGTTACCAGCCGCACCGTGGCAGCTAGCACAGGACATTATGCCCCTAGCCATATCGCCATTGGCGTATAGCTGTTCGCCTTTGGCGAGGTCGGGCTTGGCTACCGCCACAGCCGCGGCTGACGCGAAAGACATGACGGAAGACCCCAGCACAATACCGCTGGCAATGATAATTCTGGAAAGCACACGCTTCATGAAGACCTCGACGATCGCTATTCGGCCCAGACGCTTAACGCGTCACGGTTACAGCGCCATTATCCCTTAAATGATCACTTAAGGAAAATGACACAGCAGTTCTAAACAAGCGATTATACAATAGCGTGTAACTTAACCTGAACTGGGCCTATCTCGTGTCTCTTTTGCACCGCGCTTCTTTCACCGTTTCGGCAGCTCTTATTGAGCAGCTGCCCGAACCCACAACGGCTGAAGTTGCCTTCGTTGGCCGCTCCAACTCAGGCAAATCAACCGCCATTAACGTACTAACCAATCAGCGTAGGCTGGCATTTTCCAGCAAAACGCCTGGCCGCACTCGCCTGATCAACCTATTTGGTATCCCCGACCCCCTGGAAGAGGATGCCTTTTTGGGGTTTCTTGTCGACTTACCCGGCTATGGCTATGCATCGATAGGCAAGCAAGCCCGCGAAGAGTGGACCATAGTACTGGGCGACTACTTACGCCAGCGCACTTCTCTGGCAGGCATAGTGCTGCTTATTGACATACGCCGTGGTGTCACCGAATTAGACCGTCGGTTAGCTGCATGGATAGCCCCCACGGGTATTCCCGTGTTGGCTCTACTGACCAAAGCCGATAAATTCCCTTATGGTCAGCGCCTAAAAGCCGTGGCAGCTGTCAAAAAAGAACTGGCTGAAATTGGCGCACTGAACGCCATTCCGTTCTCTGCCACACACCGTATCGGCATAGAAGACGCTGCCGCCCATATCGAAAACTGGATATCACCTACTATAGTGCCATGACATCTTTTATTTTCTCTGCAGACTTTCCCGCTTCCCGCCCACGCCGTAATCGTCGCGACGACTTCACTCGTCGCCTGGTCCGGGAAAATGTTCTAACCACCGATGATCTGATCTACCCCGTCTTCGTGAAAGAAGGCCAAGGTGTAAGGGAAGCCGTTCCTTCCATGCCTGACGTAGTCCGCTATTCACCCGACACCGTACTTACCGTCGCTGAAGAGTGCGTCAAACTAGGCATACCGGTACTGTCACTATTCCCTGTTATCGATCCTAGCCTAAAAACCCCAGATGGTTCCGAAGCAGGTAACCCAGACGGTCTGATACCGCGTGTTGTTGCTGCCTTGAAACGCGAGTTTCCACAATTAGGCATACTGACCGACGTCGCACTGGACCCTTATACCAGCCACGGCCAGGACGGCATCGTTGACCAAGACGGTTATGTATTGAACGAACCTACGGTGGCCATGCTGACCCGTCAGGCACTGACCCAGGCCCAAGCCGGTGTAGACATCATTGCTCCTAGCGACATGATGGATGGCCGCATCGGAGCAATACGCCAGGCACTGGAAGCAGAAAACCATGTAGATACACGCATCATGGCCTACTCCGCCAAATACGCCAGTGCGTTTTATGGTCCTTTCCGTGATGCCGTTGGTTCAGCCAGCAACCTGGGAAAATCCGATAAGTTCACGTATCAAATGGATCCGGCCAACCGCAACGAAGCCTTGCGCGAAGTTGCTGCCGACATCCGCGAAGGCGCCGATATGGTCATGGTCAAACCTGGCATGCCTTATCTGGATATATTGCGTGATGTGAAAAGCGCCTTTGGCATGCCTACGTATGCCTACCAGGTCAGTGGCGAGTACGCCATGATCAAGGCAGCGGCTGCCAATGGCTGGCTAGACCACGATATGGTCATGATGGAATCCCTGCTGGCCTTCAAGCGTGCCGGTGGCGACGGCATACTGACTTACTTTGCTGTGGCTGCCGCCAAGCTATTGAAATCCGCTTGACGGCTTTGGTAGTTAACTAGCGGGCTTTATCTAACGCCTGGGTAAATTTAGCAGCGTTCTGGAACCCAACCACACGGGGATCAGAGCGCTGTTTTCCTTGTGCATCAAAGAAAATAATGCCTGGTGGGCCAAATAAATTAAAACGCTTCAGCAACTCACGGTCGGCAGGCGTGTTTTTGGTGACATCGGCCTGCAACAGTAAAAATTCTGACATGCGCTGCGCAACACCCGGATCGGTAAACGTGAATTTTTCCATTTCCAGGCACGACACACACCAGTCCGCGTAAAAATCCAAAATGACGGGCTGGGTGGTATTGGCAAGCAAAGTGTCCAGTTCATCGACAGTAGCAACATTGGTAAAAGTGGGTGCTGTAACGCTAGCCGACTGGCCACCTACGGCTCCAACACCTCCCGATACCGTCATCGGGCGCGTAAAGGCCTCTAGGGGCTGAAAAACGTCTCGGCCACCCGAGGATAGCCCAACCACCAACAAAACCGCCCAAAGCGCCAATAACAGCCCCAGCGTTTTGTTAAGTAAGCGTCCCAGCCCTGCGTCACTAGCTACGGGTGAAAACGCACCCATCATGACAGCGCTGAGCAAGGCCAGCACCGCCCAGCCCAGGATCATGACCCAATCTGGCAACACCGAATTGACCATCCACCACGCGGTAGCCAACAACAAAATACCAAACAGCTGTTTAATGCCGTTCATCCAGGGCCCGGCCTTGGGCATTAGCGCACCGGATGACGCACCCACAGCCAATAACAACAAGCCTTCGCCCCAGGCCATAGAAAATAGTGCTGTGCCGCCCAGTGTCAGATCACCAGTCTGCGAGATAAACAACAACACACCCGCTAAAGGCGCTGCTACACATGGCCCAACGATTAGCGCTGACACCATACCCATAAGGAATACACCACCGTATTTACCGCCTGGTAATTTGGACATCCAGTTGTTCATGGCGCTTTGCATGCCGGTAGGTGCTTGCAAAGTAAACACATCAAACATAGCCAGAGCTAACAAGCCCAACAACACCGCAAACAGGCTTAACACCCAAGGCGTTTGCAGCCACACTGCCATACTGGCACCAACCATACCAGCGGTCACACCCAATACGGTGTAGACCAAGGACATACCAAGCACAAAAGCTGCCGCCAGTGTGATCCCACGCCAACGGCTGATTTTCCCCTTAGTTCCTTGATCGCCAGCCAGTATCGCCAACAAAATAGGCACCATAGGCAACACGCATGGCGTAAACGACAGCAACATACCCAGCAAGAAACACAGCAGAACGATTTCTATCCATCCAGCCGCCGCTAAATAGGCAGCAAAACCAGTATCACCCATAGACAGTACGCTGCCTATGCTAGTGCTGGTATCGCCAGTAGAAGCCGTGTCGGCAGGTGCTGGCACACTATTGACAACCCCGGTTCCTGACGCTGTATAACCGTTCGCTACTGGCGTCAACGTAATTACCGCTTCTTGGGGTGGGTAGCATAAACCGGCATCCGCACAACCTTGACTGACCACCGTCAGCTTAAAGGGAGTGTCGGCCCCAGCAGCAAGCGGCAAACGCAGCGTTACCTGCTGGTAATAGACCTCCATGTCTTTTTCAAACGTGGGATCGTAAGTGACCGTGCCTAGCGGGTAAATGGCCTCGCCCAATACGGCAGAATGTTCGTTGGACTCAACGGAAAACTCAAAGCGTTCGCGATACATATAGTATTTGGGCGCGACCTTGTAATGCAAATGAACTTCTGTGGGGTTGACCATTGCAGCCGAAAAGACAAAGGCCTTTTCAGGATCCAGAAAGTCGTCTTGGGCATGGGCCAAAGTTCCCATCATCATGCCTAGCAACAATAACAGTAAGCCTGACATGCGTAATGCTGCATTACGAAACACACGCAGCCATCCCAAAGCCGCAA
Organism: Alcaligenaceae bacterium; assembly: GCA_013416485.1. GTDB lineage: Bacteria > Pseudomonadota > Gammaproteobacteria > Burkholderiales > Burkholderiaceae_B > JAGOAJ01. Next base: position 64,920 of record JACCEO010000004.1, on the reverse strand, counting down.
CGGCCTCTTGCCTATACAACAACATCCTTTACCCCTTATCGCCAGGCGACTCGCGCCCCAGTTTTTATTTATTCTGGTGTTGTTTGCTGCACAACCCAGTTTAGGTAGTCCGTAGTTCCGCCCAGCACTGGCAAGATCAGCACTTCAGGTACGTCATGCGGGTGTAATTCCGTATAACGTTGTATTAATGCATGAACACACAAACCACTAGTTTTCATGGTCAGAGGAATTTCATCAGAACCTTGCAGCTCTTCCTGCCACATGTACATAGACAAGCCACTTGCACCAAGGTTCACACACGCCGCCAAGTGTTCCTCGACCAGCATGTGAGCGATACGTTTCGCCAACAGTAGATCGGGTGCATTCCCCAACACGATAACAACATCTGATGCAGATAAACTAGGCGCGGAAATCATGAATATCCCCTAAAAGACAAAAACGGGCCTAGGGCCCGTTCTGTAATGCTATGCGTAAACGTGTTATTCCACGTCTTCAGCTTCGGTCACTTCTGGACGGTCTACCAGTTCCATGAAGGCCATAGGCGCGTTATCGCCCTGACGGAAACCCATTTTCAGCACACGTGTGTAACCGCCGTTGCGCTCTGTGTAGCGTGGGCCAATTTCGCCAAACAGCTTAACGACTGCATCGCGGTCGCGCAAACGGGCAAATGCCAAACGCTTGTTAGCCAGGGTTGGGTTCTTGGTCAACGTGATCAAGGGCTCGATGACACGGCGCAATTCCTTGGCTTTAGGCAAGGTCGTCTTGATAGCTTCGTGCATGATCAATGACACTGACATGTTACGGAACATGGCAAGACGGTGACTGCTAGTACGGTTTAATTTACGTAATCCACTGCGGTGACGCATGATGTTTTCCTATTGAATCTTAAAAACGGACTTAACCGTTGGTTAACCGGCTCTTCTATCAGCAATGCTGCGGGCCAGATGGGGCAAAATTATACCCGGTTTTTACTGTGTTGTGCTTACTACCAGGAGGCGGTAACTACCACCCCCTGTTCTACTTAACTTAACAACTAATTAAGGACGCTCTAGACCCAGCGGAGGCCAGTTTTCCAGCTTCATGCCTAAGGTCAGGCCGCGTGCAGCCAAGACTTCCTTAATTTCGTTCAACGATTTGCGGCCTAGGTTAGGCGTTTTCAGCAATTCGTTTTCAGTGCGCTGTATCAGATCACCGATGTAGTAAATGCTTTCGGCTTTCAGACAGTTGGCTGAACGTACAGTCAATTCAAGATCGTCAACTGGACGCAACAGTACAGGGTCAATCTGCGGAGCGCCACGTGTAGGTGCTTCGTAAGATTCACCAGCACCTTCCAATGCCGCAAATACCGAGATCTGATCCATCAGAATACGGGCCGACTGGCGTACCGCTTCTTCAGGTGTAATTACACCGTTGGTTTCTATGTCCAGGACCAGCTTGTCTAAGTCAGTGCGTTGTTCAACACGAGCACTTTCAACCGTATAGCTGACACGACTTACTGGGCTGTAAGAAGCATCCAGAACAATACGACCGATAGTGTGAGTACGATCATCGGCCAAAGCACGAACGTTACCAGGCACATAGCCACGACCTTGCTCGACTTTGATTTGCATCTCCAATTTACCCGCTTCGGTCAAGGACGCGATCAGGTGATCTGGATTAACGATTTCTACATCGTGAGGCAATTCGATATCGCTAGCCAACACCGCACCTGCGCCTTCTTTGCGCAAGATCAGAGTGACTTCTTCGCGGTTATGCAGCTTGAATACCACCCCTTTGAGGTTCAACAAGATATCAACTACGTCTTCACGCACACCGGTAACTGTAGAGTACTCGTGTACTACACCAGTCATTTGTACTTCGGTGGGTGCGTAACCTGTCATGGATGACAGCAGGATGCGGCGCAAGGCGTTACCCAGTGTGTGTCCGAAGCCACGTTCAAACGGCTCCATGATGATTTTTGCGTGATTCTTGCTGATAGGTTCGACTTCAATCGAACGTGGTTTCAAAAAACCTTGAGACATGCTTAATCCTTTTCAATACCCTCGGCTCGTTACACCGATAAGGCTGACGAATAACGCCGAAGCAGGATAAATATCCAGCTTCGGCTAATGGATAGATAGACCAGTAGGTCCACCCATCGTGCACGTGATTAACGTGAGTACAGCTCCACAACCATGGATTCGTTGACGTCGCGAGCTACGTCAGCACGATCAGGAACCTGTTTGAAGGTACCGACCAGCTTAGTTGCATCGACTTCAACCCACTGGGGAAAGCCCTGGCCAGCGGCCAGATCCAGTGATTCACGAATACGCAGTTGTGCTTTGGATTTTTCACGAATGGCAACAACGTCGCCAGCTTTAACCATCATGGAGGCGATGTCAGCTGTGCGGCCATTGATTTCAATAGCGCGGTGAGTAACCAATTGACGTGCTTCGGCGCGTGTAGAGCCAAAACCCATGCGGTATACCACGTTATCCAAACGTGACTCAAGCAATTGAATCAGTGTTTCACCAGTGTTGCCACGGCGACGATCTGCTTCAACGAAGTACTTGCGGAATTGCTTCTCAAGTACACCGTACATACGCTTGAGTTTTTGCTTTTCGCGCAACTGTAAACCGTAGTCTGAAGTACGAGCACCGGAAGTGCGGCCGTGCTGACCAGGTTTCGATTCCAGTTTGCACTTGGAATCCAGCGAGCGACGTGCGCTTTTCAAGAATAAATCAGTACCCTCGCGACGCGAGAGTTTGCATGTAGGACCAATATAACGTGCCAAGATGCTTCCCCTTAGATGCGACGGCGCTTAGGCGGACGGCAGCCATTATGCGGCACCGGCGTGATGTCAGAGATGCTGGAAATTTTAATACCCAGGGCATTCAGTGCGCGCACGGATGACTCACGGCCAGGACCGGGGCCCTTGATACGAATTTCCAGCGTTTTAATGCCGTATTCCTGAGCCAAACGGCCGGCGGATTCGGCGGCAACCTGCGCTGCAAATGGAGTGGATTTACGCGAGCCCTTAAAGCCAGCGCCACCCGATGTTGCCCACGACAACGCATTGCCTTGACGATCAGTAATGGTAATGATCGTGTTGTTGAAAGAAGCATGAACGTGCGCAATGCCGTCCGATACGTTCTTTTTGACCTTTTTGCGGGCGCGGGACGCGCCGCTATTGGAAGCTTTCGCCATCTTCTATTCCTTTTATTTCTTCAGGGAAGCAGCAGCGCGACGCGGCCCTTTACGGGTACGAGCGTTGGTGCGGGTGCGTTGACCACGCACGGGCAGACCACGTCTGTGACGTGCGCCACGGTAGGTTCCCAGGTCGATCAAACGTTTGATCGACAATTGTACTTCGCGACGCAGATCGCCTTCTACCGTGAGCACGCCAATGTGTTCGCGGATACGCTCGAGCTCGGCGTCAGTCAGATCTTTCACTTTTTTCGAATATTCAATACCTGATGCTTCGCAAATTTTACGAGCACGGGTACGTCCAATACCAAAAATAGCGGTAAGTCCGATTTCGGCGTGTTGATGCGGCGGGATGTTAATGCCAGCAATACGGGCCATGACTGTTCCTTGTTAAATCCGTTGCGTTTCGGCGATTAGCCTTGACGCTGCTTATGACGTGGGTCAGTGCAGATGACGCGCACCACCCCGTGACGTTTAATAATCTTGCAGTTGCGACAAATTCGCTTTACCGATGCCATTACCTTCATGGTTGACTCCTGTGTTTCCTGTAACCGGCCGCTTATTTAGAGCGGAAAACAATTCTGGCGCGAGTAAGATCGTAGGGGGTTAATTCTACTGTGACCTTATCACCCGGCAGAATCCGGATGTAGTGCATACGCATCTTGCCAGATATGTGACCCAATACTATGTGGCCATTTTCAAGCTTGACACGAAACGTTGCGTTGGGAAGGTTTTCAAGGACTTCCCCTTGCATTTGTATGACGTCGTCTTTTGCCATTTTTTACCGCATTGGCATTCCCGCACCCTTGAAGTTCGCCTTCTTGAGCAGCGAGTCATATTGGTGAGACATCAAGTAGGCCTGAGCCTGAGCCATGAAGTCCATAGTCACCACTACGATAATCAATAACGAGGTACCACCAAAATAAAACGGTACGTTCCAACGAGCCTGCATAAGTTCCGGTAACAAACACACCAGAGTTATGTAGATGGCTCCTGCCAGGGTCAAGCGCATTAATATCTTATCGATATAGCGTGCTGTTTGTTCACCTGGACGGATACCTGGAACGAAAGCACCGCTTTTCTTCAGGTTATCTGCCGTTTCACGACTATTGAACACCAACGCTGTATAAAAGAAGCAAAAGAAAATAATTGCCGCAGAATACAACGTAATGTAGAGCGGTTGACCTGGCGATAACGCCGCGGCCAGATCGCCCAACCAACGCATGTTGGGGTTGCTTGAAAACCAACTGGTAATCGTGGCAGGCAACAGTATGATGGACGACGCGAAAATAGGCGGAATCACACCAGACATGTTCAACTTCAGTGGCAAATGCGAGCTTTGACCACCGTAAATTTTATTACCTACTTGACGTTTAGCATAGTTAACCGTGATACGACGCTGACCACGTTCAACAAACACCACAAAGTAAGTAACTGCGACCACTAAGACCAGAATAAACAACGCCGACAGTATTGACATTGAATCGGTACGCACCAGATCCAGCATACCAGCTAGAGCACTGGGCAAACCTGCCACAATACCTGCGAAAATCAGGATAGAAATACCGTTACCGATACCGCGTTCCGTGATCTGTTCGCCCAGCCACATGACAAACATGGTGCCGGTAACCAGGGTAACTATGGTGGTGAACCGGAAAATAAGACCAGGATCAATCACCAGCCCAGGCTGAGACTCAAGAGCCACCGAAATGCCGACCGCTTGCGTCAGGGCCAGAAAAACAGTTCCGTAACGCGTATATTGCGTGATTTTACGTCGGCCTGACTCGCCTTCCTTCTTGATTGCTTCTAGGGTTGGTACCACGACCGCCATCAACTGCATAATGATGGAGGCCGAAATGTACGGCATTATCCCCAGCGCAAACACGGAAAAGCGCTCCAGTGCCCCACCCGAGAACATGTTGAACAATCCCAGAATACCGCCCTGGTTTTGTTGAAACAAGTCGGATAAGGCATCGGGGTTGATACCTGGCACAGGAATGTGAGTTCCTAGCCGGTAAACCACCAGAGCCAACAACAGGAATACGAGACGACGACGTAAGTCGCCGTAGCGTGATCCCGCTTTAGCCTGTGCCTGAGCTTTAACCACCGCTGCCCCTTAGACCAGCGAGCCGCCGGCCGCTTCAATAACAGCACGCGCGCCTGCAGTTGCAGTCACACCTTGAAGGCTGACCTTACGGGTCAATTCACCCGACTTGATGACTTTGACGTAGCGTACCAGCTGACCAACCACGCCTGCTTGCTTGAGCACTTGCAGATCGACATTGTCGACAGGCAGTTTTTCAAGATCAGACAGACGGATCTCAGCGTTAAGGTGGCGATTCATGGCGGTAAAACCACGTTTCGGCAAGCGGCGTTGCAAAGGCATTTGACCGCCTTCAAAACCCACTTTGTGGAAACCACCCGAACGCGATTTTTGACCTTTGTGACCACGGCCAGCGGTTTTACCCAAGCCGGAGCCTACACCACGACCAACACGGCGTGCTGGACGCTTTGCGCCTTCAGCCGGTTGTAGCGTATTTAATTGAGTTTCTGACATCCCGATTCCTTTCAGACTTCCGAGACGGTAACAAGGTAATCCACTTTGTGGATCATTCCCCGTACCTCGGGCGTATCGACCAGAACGCGACTGCTGTTAATACGACCTAAGCCCAGACCACGAACGGTGTCGCGGTGTGATTGCTTGGTGCCGATAACAGAGCGCACGAGCGTAACTTTGATTTGCTTTTGAGCCATGTCTTACCCCAGGATCTCTTCTACTGATTTACCGCGTTTAGCAGCAATTTCAGCAGGAGTCGAGCAGGCACGCAAACCATTTAGCGTTGCGCGAACCAAGTTGTACGGATTGCTTGAGCCTAAGCTTTTTGCAACCACGTTACGTACGCCCATCACCTCGAAGATTGCGCGCATTGGGCCACCAGCGATAACACCGGTACCTTCAGACGCAGGCTGGATGAGAACGGTGGAAGCGCCATGCTTGCCAACAACGGTGTGGTGCAAAGTGCCATCTTTAAGGGCGACTTTAACCAAACCACGGCGTGCCTGTTCCATTGCTTTCTGAACAGCGACTGGCACCTCACGGGCTTTACCTTTGCCCATGCCGATGCGGCCATCGCCATCACCAACTACAGCCAGTGCAGCGAAGCTCATGGTGCGACCACCTTTAACAACTTTGCTGACACGGTTGACCGCGATCATTTTTTCACGGAAGCCGTCGTCGCGCTCTTGCTCGGCGGCGTTTCTGCCTTGTGCTTTAGCCATTTGACAATTCCTGCTTAGAATTTCAAGCCGGCTTCACGCGCGGCGTCGGCCAGCGCTTTCACGCGGCCATGATAACGGAAGCCCGAGCGGTCAAACGCTACCAGTTCAATACCGGCTGCTTTTGCTTTTTCGGCGACGCGCTTGCCAACCAGATCGGCGGCGGCAACATGACTGCCACTGACTTTCTGACTGACCAGCTGTTGGCGGACCTCGGGCTCGAGCGTGGAAGCGCTAACGAGAACACGGTCACCTTCCGGCGAGATAATGTTGGCGTAAATGTGCAGATTCGAGCGGTAAACCGAAAGACGGTGTACGCGCAGCTCGGAGATTTTCCGGCGGGTCGATACAGCACGACGCAAACGGGAGATTTTCTTGTCCATAATTCGTCCTTGCCTGCGCGCTTATTTCTTCTTGGTTTCTTTGATGATGACGCGCTCATCCGCATAACGCACGCCTTTGCCCTTGTAGGGTTCGGGTTCGCGATAACGACGGATTTCTGCGGCCACCTGACCAACGATCTGCTTGTCGGCACCCTTGACGATAATTTCCGTCTGGGTCGGGCACTCAACTTTGATGCCTTCAGGCATTGGGTGCACGATATCGTGGGAAAAACCAAGCTGCAATTTAAGCGCGTCACCCTGGACCTGGGCACGGAAGCCCACGCCAACCAGGTTGAGTTTGCGTTCGAAGCCTTTGCTAACGCCAGTTACCATATTGGCAACCAACGCGCGCACTGTGCCTGACATTGCTTTGGCTTGACGAGTGTCGTTAGCCACGGCAAAGGACAGTTGGCCATCTGCCAGCGTGATGTTGACATCGCCGGTGAGTGCCTGTGTCAGCGTGCCCAATGGGCCTTTGACAGTGATCTGGTCTTCAGTGATGGTGGTTTCAACGCCCTTAGGCAGTTCCACCGCATATTTTGCTATACGTGACATATTCAGTTCCCCTTTATGCCACGTAGCACAACACTTCGCCGCCCACGCCATTGGCGCGTGCTTTGCGATCTGTCATGACACCGCGAGGGGTAGACACAATTGCAACACCCAAACCGTTCATTACTGTAGGTATGGTTTTGCTGCCCTTGTATATACGCAAACCTGGGCGTGATACACGGTCAATACGTTCGATGACCGGACGGCCAGCGTAGTATTTAAGGGTGATTTCCAATACAGGTTTAACTGTATCGCCGGAAACTTTGAAACTGTCTATGTAGCCTTCGTCTTGCAAAACAGCTGCAATAGCTGCTTTTAGCTTCGAGGAGGGCATGCTGACCGAGACTTTGTTAACCATTTGCGCGTTACGCACACGGGTCAACATGTCGGCGATGGGATCGCTCATGCTCATGTATTTTCTCCTACCAGCTGGCTTTAGTCATGCCTGGCACTTCGCCACGCATAGCCATTTCGCGCAGCTTGTGACGCGTTAGACCGAACTTGCTGAAAACGCCACGGCCACGACCTGTTACAACACAACGGCTGCGTTGACGTGTCGGGTTAGCGTTGCGCGGCAACTGTTGAAGTTGCAGACGTGCCTGATAGCGATCTTCGTCAGTCTGGGACTGATCGTCGATAATGGCTTTCAGAGCCGCACGTTTTGGCGCATATTTTTCGGCCAATTTGGCGCGTTTGATATCGCGATTGATGAGTGAAAGTTTAGCCACGTCACCGCCCCTTAATTGCGAAACGGGAAACTGAAGGCTGAGAGCAGCGCTTTAGCTTCGTCGTCGGTCTTGGCCGTTGTGGTGATGCTGATGTTCAGCCCACGCACGGCGTCGATCTTGTCGTATTCGATTTCGGGGAAAATGATTTGCTCTTTAACCCCAACGTTGTAGTTACCCCGGCCATCAAATGCACGACCCGAGATACCGCGGAAGTCGCGTACACGCGGCAAAGCCACGGACACCAGGCGGTCCAGGAATTCGTACATACGACGACCACGCAAGGTGACCTTGCAGCCGATGGGGTAGTCTTCACGGATTTTAAAACCCGCGATAGCCTTTTTGGTCATAGTGACCACAGGCTTTTGACCAGAAATCTTAGCCATATCGGACACTGCGTGTTCGATGACTTTCTTATCGGCCACGGCTTCAGACACACCCATGTTCAGAGTGATCTTGGTGATGCGAGGCACTTGCATAATGCTGTCGTAGCTGAACTTTTCTTGAAGATCAGGAACAACTTTGCTGTGATAAAACTGCTGTAAACGAGCCATTACTATTCGCCCCTTAAGCCTTGGCGCCAACGACAGCGCCGCTGGAACGGAATATGCGCACCTTGTTGCCATCGACAACCTTGATGCCCACACGTTCGCCCTTGCCTGTTTCCGGATTGAAAACCGCAACGTTGGAAATGTGGATAGGCATAGTTTTGTTGATGATGCCGCCCTGCGAACCCGCCATCGGGTTGGCTTTGACGTGCTTCTTCACAACGTTAATGCCTTCGACCAGAACACGGTCTGCATCAACGCGTTGCAATACTGTGCCACGGCGTTTTTTGTCGCGACCGGTAAGTACTATGACTTCGTCGCCTTTACGGATTTTTTCCATGGTTGGCCCCTTACAGCACTTCTGGAGCCAAGGACACGATCTTCATGAACTTCTCTGTACGCAATTCGCGCGTAACAGGTCCAAAGATACGAGTACCAATAGGTTCCAATTTGGCATTGAGCAATACGGCAGCATTGCCACCGAATTTGATTAGCGAGCCGTCTTTACGACGTACACCCTTAGCGGTACGAACCACTACGGCATTGTATATTTCGCCTTTTTTAACGCGTCCGCGTGGAGCCGCATCTTTTACTGTGACTTTGATAATGTCACCGATGGCGGCATAACGGCGCTTCGAGCCGCCTAACACTTTAATGCACATAATTGAGCGTGCACCTGTGTTATCGGCCACGTCCAGCGTGGTCTGCATTTGAATCATGATTTTTCCTGTTCCAACTTAGCCGCACCGCGTTACTGTAAGCAACGCCATACGACCAGTTTTGGTCCCGTCAGGCCATATATAAAACATATACAACCCTGGGTTGAAATCTTGCTGAAAATTCGCTTGTGATACTACTGTGCCCTAGCTGCGCTTACACGCAATCGGGGCAAGGAAAAGATAATAACCCATTCAGTACATAAACACAAGCACCCAAACCCAGCTTACTCTTGAAACTGGGGAAAAAACTACAACTTTGGCAATGCGCCATATTCTTGCAACATTAATCGTGTGGGGTGATCGGGAATGTCCTCGACATAGACCTTCATGCCTAGGCCTATTGCGGTTTCGGTCACAGCCACCATTAATTGTACGCCGCCTGGACTAGCCAGCAAATACTTTACGAAGTCGCCGCCCAATTTTACATAACTTAGCACCACACTATGCAAATGCACCATTGCGTCGAATTGCTGCGCCAAACGGCGTAAACCCACATTTGCTCCTGCCTCGACAATGCCTTGGCAAAAGGCTTGAACTTCGGCAGGCGCTGATGCCAAGCCATGTGCATCGATTTCCAAGGTCAGACGACGGGTAAATTCCAACGTGGTATCCACACCTTTCAGTCGTTCTTGGGTATCTGGTAAAAACTTCGGGTTTAGCAACGATGGTAAAGACACCCTGATGACCAAGTCGCCAGTGTTGGCTTTAAGCCACGCCAAGCCTAGCTCGATAGCGCGCAAGTCGCAGTCTGCTGACAAACCCAAGCGGACAGCCGCTGGCATAAACAAGAATCCCGATAGGGGATCCCCTATTTTATCCTCTTCGTACAGTATCAACGAGCTTTCGTAACGGTCTTCTTGAGTATCACCTTCGTAGGCTGCCCGCTGCACTGACAAGGCCAAACGGTCATCGGCCAAGGCTTCGATTAACAACGTACGCCAAGCAGCTTCACCAGATCCCACCGCCCCTCTGCTGGGAGTGTGATTCGCTTGCGCGATGAACTCGACCTCGCTATGCCCTGCGCTTTCACCTGCCATCAAGGCATCATCCAAGCGCGTCATGACGGCACTTAGATCCGTACCGCGGCTGTAGTCAGTCAGCCCAAAAGCCCAACGACACATACCCCCATCGTTCAAGCGTACTCTCAAGACATCCAACTCTTGCTGGACCTGTTGCACCAGACGCGTCGTGGCAGGTCCCTGAGATGCTGGTATCAATAGAGCAAAGTCCGAACCGTTTAAGCGGGCAAACTGTACTTTCGCCTCTGAGAAATCAGTCACAAGACCGGTTATGCGCTGCCCCATAGTGCGCAGCCAGCTATCAACAGCGACACGAGTCATGGAAGCATTGACTTCGGTAAGGTCACGCTGCCTGAATAACAAAACATAGCCTGTTTCGTTTTCCTGTCCATCGACATCGACCAACGCCCGCCTTAGTTCATTCATGAAATACTTACGATTCGCCAGGCCGGTAATAGTGTCCTGGTTAAGCTCTATTTCCAGAGATTCAATACGTGCATTTTGTTCTTGAGAACTGGCCTGTACTTTCTGACGTACGTTTAAGATCATGCGACTTGCCTGTGCCAGTTCAGCCACCCGGCGGTGCTTGGGCTCAGGGGCGGCATCGCCTTCAGCAATGGCCCGTACCTGTTCGGTAATTTCTTCATTCAGAGCACGCTTTAACCAGCGTATCAACAACACCGCAAACAAAGCCCACAACAAGCCGGCGCCCACCACCAAACCAAACACCCTGACCGTACTGCCCCACAAAGAGTCCCGTGCGGACAAATCGTCTGAGGTAATAGACAGTTCGCCTACCTGCCTCCAGCCATCAGTGACGTGACGTGTTGCGGTAGGTGTAGCTAACGGCAACAGCTTGCTAAACCACTGAGGCGCTACACCAGCGCCCGAGATCTCTTCCATTTGGCGCTCTGCCATGACCTTGCCATCAGGACCTGTTAGTTTAATGGCCTGAAACTGGCCACTATCGTAAAGCGCAATGATTAGCAGTTCACGCAAGGCCGGGTCCTGATTACCTGGCTGGGACAAGGACAGCGCCAACGAGGACGCTGCATTTTCACTTTGCGCCTGCAACTGATCATTCAAATACTGGCGTGCACCGTCAATACTGAACACCAATGTCCCTGCCAATATAAGAACTATGGCGACGGTAACGCTAAGCAAAAGCTGTTTAAGTAACGACATAATGAACGCCTGTGAATACGACTAGCTATATATGATCTAACAACAAAACTGACGGCCGGGTAACTATGGAACAAAACCCTCGGTACGCATTCTGGACAGTAAGTCTCGCCAATTGCCAATACGATCCGCGGATGTGGGTGCAGCACCCGACACATAAATCCCTTGAGCATTAAAGCTGAATACTGGTGTCAGGTCGCGGCGTTGACTGGCTGGCACAATGGAACCCATCAAGTTATCCAATACCAAGGGATCGGCATCAGGTGTGGCGTAATACCCCAGCACCATATGAGCAATAGTGGTGCGACTGCTCATGCCACCTATACGTGCCCTGACATAGATAAACCGCAACTTTTCTGCCGCGACTCCCATATGCACTAAGGAAAAATACTTACCTATGACGAAGTCTTCGCAATCCCCCGCCTGCCTTCCTAAGGACTCTAGCGGTGTCGCCCAATAGTCTTCTTTGCCCCAGATATGCTTATCTTCACCACCACGTACTGTGCTGTTCCAAAAATCATTTACCGCACGTAATTGCTGCTGTTCAGGCAACGAGCTCTGTTGCGACATCATGGTCAACCAGCGCCCTAACTGGGTAGCCCCCCGTTGACCGTAACGAGCTTGTGCTGTCTGTGTGACGCGCGCCGCATCAAACTGTAAGGCCGCGACTGGCCCTATGGCCAACAGCACCATAACCAGAGCGCTGCAAAACAGTACCCCATACCACCGAAGAGAAAGAACACGAAACGCAGCGCGCATGGACGATGTTGTAACCAAATTACCCGCTAAACGCAAGATTTACACACGAAACGTAGCAACTATAATCGCCAAAAAACAAATGACGACACAGAAAAAACGGCCCGGGGGGCCGTTGTATAAATTAGCGGGACTTGCCTTTGCCAAGTGCGCCGCTGATCGCGGCCTGCATGAGCCCAGCCTGTGACCCTGGCGTTTGCAGCGCCATTTGAAATTTTCTTATCTTTTCTAAAAAAGCCTTACGACTTACTCCAAGAAATGTTAACGGTAGAGAACGGCTTGTTGTTTGATAAGAGATACGGCGGCTCGCCCAAAGGTAGCAAAGTTAGGAGAGCCGCCTACACGAATGCTAGCACCCGTAATCATTAAGCACGTACGGCAGTGATGACCTCGTCCAGGCGCGCCAGCATAAAGTCAACTTCATCGGCTGTCACATTCAGGGCAGGCATAAATCGCAGCACATTTGGACGGGGCGCATTCAGCAACATGCCTTCGGACGACCAATCACGAGCGGCTTCTACAATAGCAGCGCCATCATCACGGTCCATTAACAACGCCCGCAGCAAGCCTGTGCCGCGCTCGCCCTTCATGCCCCACTTAGCAGACAAGGCCAATAAACCTTCCGATAGCTGCTGCGCCCTAGCGTTCACGGCATCCATAAAGCCATCGGCAGTCAGTGCGTCAAATACTGCTACGCCTACTGCTGTCATCACGGGATTACCGTTATAGGTGCCGCCCTGATCGCCATGCTGAAAACACGAAACTGCTTCTGTGGCGCACAAGGCCGCCAGTGGAACACCTGCGCCTATGCCTTTGCCCAGTGTCATGATGTCGGGTGTAATGCCAGAATGCTGATAACCGAACAGCTTGCCGGTACGCCCCATGCCAGTTTGTACTTCATCCACAATGAGCAATAAACCATGCTGGTCTGCCAATTGGCGCAAACCCTGCATGAACTCTGGGCTAGCCGGTATCACACCGCCCTCACCCTGCACAGGTTCCAGCATGATGGCCACGGTTTGGTCATCGATTAGGGCACGTACGGCATCCAGGTCATTCAAGGGCGCCTTGGGGAAGCCATCCACTTGTGGTGCGAACATGGTGTCCCAACCGGGTTTGCCCGATGCCGACATAGTAGCCAGCGTGCGGCCATGAAAGCTATGCTCAAAGGTGATGATTTTGTGAGCACCCTTACGATGTAACTGGCCCCACTTACGCGCCAACTTGATAGCGCCTTCATTGGCCTCGGCACCGCTATTGGTAAAGAACACCCGATCAAAACACGACGCACTGGTAAGGCGTTTGGCCAAGTCCATAGACGGCTGGTTATAAAACGCAGGCGATGGGTTAATTAACTGGGCCGATTGTGTACTAATAGCGCTGACCACGGCAGGTGGACAATGTCCCAGGCAATTGACAGCCCACCCTTGGATGAAATCCAGGTAGCGCTTGCCGGTATGGTCTTCCAACCACGACCCTTGGCCGCGCACAAACACCAGTTCTGGGCGCTGAGTAATTTCCATTAGCGCATTCACGCCCGTCTTATCGAATTCCATGCAAAATCCTGTTGTCAAAACCAAATAAATAATTAAGCACGCGCTAAGCGGGTCAATAACCCCTGCCCAAACACATTAACAGCCAAGCCAACCATGACTACCAAAGCGCCCAACCACTGCACCAATGCTAAATGCTCATCTAAAAACCAGGCTGATGAGATCAAGCCTATCACAGGCACCAGTAGGCTTAAAGGGGCTACTTTACTGACCGGATGCTTGCTTAGCAAGCGTCCCCAAAGCACATAACCTACGATTGTGGCTACCAGTGCCAGATACGCAACAACCAGCACCCCAATATACGAAATATTTGCCAAACTATGCTGTATTGCAGCAGGCCCTTCCAGCATCCACGATAAGGCAAAAAACGGTATGGGTGGTATCAGTGCTCCCCACACCACCAGACTGACCATATCTGTTTTCCCAGCCGCTTTTACTACTAAGTTGCCCGCAGCCCAACTAATAGCCGCCAGCAAGGTCAAACTGAAACCCAGCACAGGCACACTACCAGCCTGTGCTCCTAAGCCTATTAGTACCAACCCACCTATGGCAATGCTCATGCCCAATACGTTATGACGCAACACCTGCTCACCCATAAACAAGGCGGCCAACAATACGGTAAAAAATGCCTGTGCCTGCAAGATAAGCGAAGCTAGGCCAGCTGGCATACCCACGTACAAGGCAGTAAATAAAAACACAAACTGCCCTATACAAATCGTAGCGGCATAACCAACTACTGTCTTCCACGGCAAGGCCGGCCGTTTAATAAAAAATACGGCAGGGAAAGCCACGCAGACGAACCGCAACGCGCCTAGCAACAATGGCGGTATTTCGGTTAAGCCCCACTTTATAACAACGAAATTGACACCCCAGGCAGTAATGACAATCATTGCTGCCAACCAGTCCTTCAAAGGCATCCTATTTCCTTGTTTGTCGCCATATCCAACGCGTATTATGCGCTCTATCGGGACGTAATAAACGCGATACTGGCAATAACGTGAGTCTTCAACACAAACGTAGCTGAACCCCAACATCCTCCAGGGCATTCACGTTAATTTCTACTGTTTTTTTCAAACTGCTGACCCTGACGCCCAGTAAGCGTATCCGCCTATCCAAGGGTATGCGTTTCAAGCATTGCCCTGCAGCACTATGTATGGCTGTCACCCCATCCACATAGGTATCCAGCGATAGGTCTCGTGTCACGGTGCGAAAGTCATCAAAGCGCAATTTGATACCCACCGTACGACCGGCATACCCTTTGCGGCGCAAATCACCCGCCAAACGTTCACAAAGCTGCAGAAATATACGGGATAGCTCGGCACGATCGCGTTTCACATCAAGGTCTCGCTCGAAGGTGGTTTCGCGGCTAATGGATCTGGGTTCAGAGTAGGTCACTACAGGGCGGTCATCCTGTCCATGTGCTACCTGTAGCAGCCATTGCGCGTAACTTAAGCCAAATGCCTGCTGCAAGACATCGGGTGCTGCCTGCGCCAATTGCGCAATCGTCGTAATGCCTAAACCCAATAACTTCGCATTGGCTTTAGGCCCAATGCCATTCACCTTAGCCACTGGTAGTGGCCATATGCGCTTTTCTAAATCACCTGGCTGCAGCAAGGTAATCCCGTCGGGCTTATCCAGTTCCGAGGCTATCTTAGACAATAATTTATTGGGCGATATCCCTACTGAGCAGGTTAAGCCTGTCGCATCCAAAACCGCCTGTTTAATTCTGCTTGCCAATACTAGGCTGTCGTCAGGCAAGTCAGTCAGATCCACATAAATTTCGTCTATGCCTCTGTCTTCTATACTGGGAGTCACACTGGCCACCGCCGCTTTAAAGCGCTGCGAACACTCACGATATGCAGCAAAGTCTACCGGCAACAATATTGCCTGAGGTGCTAAGGCGGCAGCCTTCATCATGCCCATTGCTGAAAACACGCCAAATGCCCGCGCCTCATAGGTAGAGGTGGTCACTACCCCCCGGCCGATATACCCCTGCAACCGAGAGAACACTCGAGTGCCATCATCCAGTTGGGTAGGTGCGGCATCCCTGCCTCCCCCGATAACCACCGGCAAACCACGCAATTCGGGGTAACGCAATAGCTCCACCGACGCATAAAACGCATCCATGTCAACATGGGCTATACGTCGGTTTCGTGCTGACGAAGGCTGCAGCTCAGGCGTTGCCGCCACCCTGGCGGCGAAACGAGGCGCATCAGGAGGCAGAGTAAATTCCATAAATCAAGAAAACATAACAAAAATAGCGTGATTTATACTACACTACAACAAAAGGTATATTTAATATGTACCTTTATAAAACTCTTTCTTACCCCGCTTTTAACGAGGCAAGCACTATGCGTACACAAACACTCAAAGTCCCAACTATGGAAAACGAACAGGCAGTCAATACCATTAGCCAAGCGTTAAGTGGTGTTGAAGGCGTTAGTGACGTCAGCATTTCCTTGCAAGACCACAAAGCCACAGTATCTTTTGACGAGTCAGTCGTCTCAAAAAGCCGTCTTAAAGCCGCCGTAGAAGATCTGGGTTTTGATGTCGCCAAACCTGTACATGGTGAAGATGGCGAATGTTGCGGCGGTTGCGGCGGCTAAAACCTGCTAAATTCAAGGTCACCATTATTAGCATGTAAGCAGGCTTATGCAACGTTGTCATTGGTGCACCTTGGATCCAGACTATACCCAGTACCACGATCATGAATGGGGGACGCCATCACGCGACCCCCATTACCTATTTGAAATGCTGATACTTGAAGGTTTTCAAGCGGGGCTGTCGTGGCTTACTGTATTAAAAAAGCGCCCACGCTTTCGTCAGGTACTGTTTAACTTTGACCCGACTCAACTGGCCGTCATGCCAGATAACTACATAGACACCTTGATGCAGGACAGCGGCATCATACGGAATCGTCTAAAACTTGAATCTACCCGCCAAAACGCACGCGCTTGGTTAGCCTTGGCCGACCCTGTTGATTTCATCTGGTCAGTGGTAGACCACACTCCTCAAGTTAATCACTACCCGACCCACACCGATGTGCCGGCAGTTACTCCGCAGGCCGAAGCGCTTAGCCGCAAATTGAAAAAAGCGGGCTTTAACTTTGTTGGGCCTACTATTTGCTATGCGTATATGCAGGCAACAGGTATGGTCATGGACCACACCATGAACTGTGATCGCTATGCCGCGTTAGCAACATAGCGCTAAACACCCTATTTAAATAAGTCATTGAATTCCTGATCAGAACCTGCTTGTCCACCCTGAGCCCCAGGAGCAGGCTGAGCACCATAGCCCCCTTCATCGCCAAAGGCCTCATTAAGATCAATTTTGATGGTGTTGATATCCACTTCAGGGCGATCCGCCTTGTAGTGCGTCACCATACGAGGAAAGCTAAGCACCATAATCACCATAATCAGCTGTATCACTATGAATGGGATAGATCCCCAATAAATTTGACCTGTGGTTACCTTGGCAATTGTTTCCCCTGTAATTTTGTCTTTATAGTCTTCTTTGGGCGCTACAGAGCGTAAGTAAAACAAAGCAAAACCAAACGGCGGATGCATAAATGATGTCTGCATATTTACCGCCAACAAGACCCCAAACCAAATCAGGTCTATACCCATTTTGTCGGCAACAGGACCTAACAGCGGCACGATAATAAATGCGAGCTCGAAAAAATCCAGAAAAAAGGCGAGAACAAAGGTCAATACACTGACCACTATTAAAAAACCTAACTCCCCACCAGGAAGCCCAATCAGCAAGTTTTCTACCCACAAGTCACCACTGACACCACGGAAAGTCAGACTGAATACGGTAGAACCCACCAGAATAAACACCACAAAACACGTCAAGGTGGTCGTGGTATCCATCGCCTGACGCAATAAAGACCACGACAAACGGCGATTCAGAACAGCCATAATAATGGCCCCCACCGCTCCCATAGCACCACCTTCAGTGGGTGTAGCCACACCAATAAATATTGTCCCCAACACTAGGAATATCAGGGCCAAGGGGGGAATCAATACAAACGTAACGCGCTCGGCAATTCTGGACAATAAGCCTAGGCGCAACCCCTTGTTTAGCAATGACAGTACAAAGGCAGTCGCCCCCCAAGTTAAGGTACCCATGACGATGGACTCGTCTACGGGTGCATCGACAGGCAACAATAACTTGACCCCAAGTACTGCCGACACCACCGAGATCCCCATAAGCACCACTAACGATGGAATGCCATGACTACCATTAGGCTCGATAAAGGTGCGTGCCTCTGGGGGTATCGCCGGCGCAGACTTGGGTTTCCAAAAAGCAATAAAAATCACATAGGCTATGTATAGCGCCGTCAGCCCCAGGCCAGGAATAATGGCCCCCCTATACATATCACCAATAGAGCGCCCTAACTGGTCAGCCAACACAATCAACACCAAAGAAGGTGGGATAATTTGCGACAATGTACCCGACGCGGCAATGACCCCTGACGCCAGGCTGCGGTCATATCCATAGCGCAGCATAATCGGCAAGGAAATTAGCCCCATAGAAATCACAGACGCCGACACCACGCCAGTGGTTGCCGCTAACATAGCCCCCACCAATATCACAGCTATTGCCAGCCCCCCACGTAACGGGCCAAATAACTGCCCTATGGTTTCCAGCAGATCTTCCGCCATTCCAGAGCGCTCTAGGATTAATCCCATGAACGTAAAAAATGGGATAGCCAACAGCGAGTCATTGGCCATAATGCCAAATATACGCTGCGGCAAGGCCTGAAATAGTGCAGGTGTCAGCAACCCTAGCTCTATGCCGATCAAGCCAAAGAAAATACCATTCGCCGCCAAAGCAAAAGTAACTGGAAAACCCAGCAGCAGAAAAATCACTAAGGCTCCGAACATAATCGGTGCCATATTCGCAATAAAAAATACCATGCTTAGCGCTCCGCGTCGTGCTTAGAGGTATGGTGTGTTTGTTGCCGCTCTTCTGCAACTCGTACGATGTCTTCAGCAAGTAACTCTTCTGCCGACTTCGCATGCAGTTTTTCCTGAGGATCGGGTCCCATACCTAGTAGAAAGCCCAAATTTTTGATTGCCTGCGACACCCCTGCTGCAATCAACAACGCAAACCCTATTGGTATTAATAATTTGGCTGGCCAACGCAATAAACCGCCGGCATTCGATGACTGCTCGTGTGTCACAAAGGAGTCCATAAACATAGGCCAGGACAACCACAGAATCAGCACTGCTGCTGGTAATAAAAAAAACAACACGCCGAAAATTTCTATCTTGGCCTGGGTGCGTCGCGACAAACGCTGCGACAAGACATCCACCCGTACATGTTCATTCTTTAACAGCGTGTACCCTGCTGCCAGCAGGAAAATGGCACCAAATAAATACCATTGCAATTCCAGCCAGGCATTTGAACTGACATTGAATGCTTTTCGTATCACCGCATTACTGGCACTAATTACAACCACGATTAAAATCAGCCAAGTTACGGCACGCCCCACAAACCGATTAACGGTATCGATCAGGCTAGACAACGCAAGTAGTGCTTTCATAGGCAGCATCTTTAGACAAGTAAACTGCTCTGCCACTAACCATTACCGGCTTAGGCAGAGCAGTGACTAACATCAAGCAATTAGCGAGTTGCTGTTGCCATGAACTGGTCGAAACTACCTTCGCCCACACGGAACCACGGAATTTCCTGATCACGAAATGCCATGTAGTGGTCGTGTAGTTTCTTGAAGTGAGGATCCTTGGCAGACAGCTCTGCATACACTTTCAAGGATTCCGCATAACACGCCTCCATGACCTCTTTGGGGAAGGCGCGCAATTTGGCACCCTCGCCTACCAGACGCTTAAGTGAATTTGGGTTTTCCGCGTCGTAGGTAGCAATCATTTCGCTAGTGGCTGTGGCCGATGCTTGGGCCAAAATAGCTTGGTAATGCTTAGGAAGACTGTTGTATTTATCTTGATTGATATACAACGACACCTGTAATGTGCCTTCCCACCAACCTGGAAAGTAGTAATAAGGCGCAACCCGGTGAAAGCCCAGTTTTTCATCGTCGTAAGGGCCTATCCATTCAGCGGCATCTATCGTCCCCTTTTCCAGTGAAGGGTAAATATCCCCCCCTGCAATTTGCTGTGGCACCACGCCTAAGCGTGACAAAACCTCACCCGCAAACGCACTGGCACGAAACTTAAGGCCTTTCAGGTCTTCGACAGATTTAATTTCTTTGCGAAACCAACCGCCCATTTGGGTACCAGTAAAGCCACACGGGAAGTTGACAATATTGAATTTCTTATAGAGCTCGCGCAGCATATCTAAGCCGCCGGCATGGCGTACCCACGCATTCATCTGACGCGTGTTCATGCCAAACGGCACGGCGCTGTCAAAACACAAGGCCGGATCTTTACCAAAATAGTAGTACGACGCGGTATGACCGCACTCTACCGTGCCATTTTGCACAGCATCCAATACCGCCAACGCTGGCACAATCTCCCCTGCAGGGAAGGCGCGTATAGAGAATTTTCCGTCAGTGGCTTCAGAAACATATTTGGCGACATTTTCGCCACCGTGATAGATGGCATCGGCACTGCGTGGAAAGCTAGAAGCTAATCGCCAGGTGATAGTAGGCGCATCTTGGGCAAACACCGGTGCCGCTAATGTTGCGCCACCCGCAGCCGCCCCTAAGGCAGCCTTTTTCAAAAAAGAACGTCGTTGCATAGAAAATCCTTATCAGACTTAAACGGTCGACTCTTACTGAAACTCTGCTGCCTCACAGCAAGAACTCGTCAAAGTCTAGCACCCAAGCTAAAGATTTCCATACGTTATTACCCTGTAAAAACAAAAGATTACGTGAAAATCTTATTAAATTGTTTCTGATCAGACAATGGCTATTTAGGATAGGCTATGCATCCAGCAAACATTCCCGTCTCTGACAAAGACAGATGTGTAATCAATAGCAAGCGCTAAGTCTCTATCATGCGACGAACCATCAAAAATCGTTCGGATCACGCAAAGTCCACTACCTCTCGTGAATAGGGTGTCACCCTTTACAATGGCTGTTTTTAATTGGCTTGAAGAGCTTTTTATGACCACTATTGGCACCCCCCTGTCCCCTTCTGCACTAAAAGTAATGCTGCTTGGCTCTGGGGAGCTGGGCAAAGAGGTCCTGATTGCCTTGCAGCGCCTAGGCGTCGAAACCATTGCGGTAGACCGTTATGCCAATGCGCCAGGCCAGCAAGTGGCGCATCATGCTCGTACGATCACCATGAGTGACCCACAACAGTTGAAGGCGCTCATCGAGGCCGAGCAACCGGATCTGGTCGTACCAGAAATTGAAGCGATCGCAACCTCAGTTCTTGAAGAGCTTGAAGCAGCTGGTGTCGTGCGTGTCATTCCCACAGCACGCGCCGCGCGCTTAACTATGGATCGTGAAGGAATACGCCGCCTGGCAGCGGAAACTCTGGGTGTACCCACCAGCCCCTACAAGTTCTGTGATTCGCTGCAAGAGCTGCAAGCCGCAATTGACGATGTGGTTGGTTACCCCTGCGTTGTTAAGCCCGTCATGAGTAGCTCTGGCAAGGGCCAAAGTAAAATCGATGAGCCCGATGACATCCGTCAAGCATGGGATTACGCCATGGAAGGCGGTCGGGTAAATCACCACCGTGTCATTGTGGAAGGCTTTGTTGATTTCGATTACGAAATTACCTTGCTGACCGTGCGTGCTCTAAACGCCGACGGCCAAATTCAAACTCACTTTTGCGAACCCATCGGCCATACGCAGCTAGCGGGTGACTATGTAGAAAGCTGGCAACCTTACCCTATGCCATCTGTCGCTCTACAAAAAGCACAGGCTATGGCTCAAGCCGTTACCGACGACTTAGGGGGGCAAGGTGTCTTTGGCGTAGAGTTTTTTGTTAAAGGCGACCAAGTCTGGTTCAGTGAAGTCAGCCCACGCCCACATGATACGGGTCTAGTGACTCTTATTACTCAGTGGCAAAGCGAGTTTGAATTGCACGCCCGTGCAATTCTGGGCTTGCCAGTCAACACGGCACTAAAAAGCCCAGGGGCCAGCGCTGTCATTTATGGTGGTGTTGCTGCGGAAGGGGTGGTTTTTGAGGGCGTAGACGACGCTTTACGTGTCCCACAGACTGACTTGCGCTTGTTTGGCAAACCCGAAAGCTTTGCCACGCGCCGTATGGGCGTGGCTCTGGCTTACGACAGCGACGTTAATATCGCTAGGGAACGTGCCAAAGAAGCTGCAGGGCTAATAAAGGTCAAACTGGTCAATTAACGTGCTGCTTTAAAATGCGCATAGTCTCCAAGCCATTGCTTCTGAGTGTAGCTATAGTTAGCCGACACCACCATCACTGGTGTACGCTCATTAGATTTCATTCATGCCTAAAAAAAAACGAGGCCCATAAATTTCTCAACTTATAGGCCTCCAATTCTCAACTTATGCCTTTACCTACAAAAGCACTTAAATATCGATATTCCCCGCCTGCAAAGCATGCTCTTCGATAAATGCACGACGTGGCTCGACGTTGTCACCCATTAAGGTAGTGAAGATCTCGTCAGCGGCAATCGCGTCTTCAATCTGTACACGCAACAAACGACGCACCGTTGGATCCATCGTGGTTTCCCACAGCTGGCTTGGGTTCATTTCACCCAGACCTTTGTAGCGCTGCTTGCTAATGCTGCGCTCGGCATCAGAACGCAGCCACTGCATAGCTTCACGGAAGTCAGAAATATACTTTTCCTTCCGTCTATCGCCTTCGCCACGAGCCACCAAAGCACCTGGCCCCATCAAACCCAAGAAGGTTTTAGCAGCACGCGACAGTATGGCGTAGTCAGAGCCACGCAAAAACACACCATCAAACACACTTACGCGTATATTGCCGTGATGCATGCGGCTAACGATAATGCGCCAAGCTTCACCGACTTCGTCATATTTGGCTTCAACATGCACGCCATTGGGCACGGCAGGATCAATAATAGCGGCTTCCAAACGCTCGGCGGAAGCGACTGCAGACGCTTCGTCATCCAGATTAATTTCTATACCTTCAGCCATCGCTGACAAGGCTTCCATGTCTTGAATACGCGATAAACGGGTAATCACGGCATCAGCCATGATGTACTGGCGTGCCAGTTCACCCAAGGCATCCCCAGATATGGGGCTAGCCCCTTCTTGGGGGATTAGGACTGCGTCCCTAAGTGCAAGTTGCAGGGTAAATTGCGCTTCTTCTTCGTCGTCTTTCAGGTAGCGTTCATCGCGGCCAACCTTGACTTTGTATAACGGTGGCTGGGCAATATACACATGACCGCGCTCGACCAGTTCAGGCATTTGACGATACAACAAGGTCAATAACAAGGTACGAATGTGTGCGCCATCAACGTCGGCGTCAGTCATGATAATAATGCGGTGATAACGCAACTTATTAATATCGAAATCAGGACCTATGCTGGTGCCTAAAGCCGTTATCAAGGTGGTAATTTGCTCGCTGGCTATCAAACGATCAAAGCGGGCTTTTTCTACGTTCAGAACTTTACCGCGCAGTGGCAGTATGGCCTGAAATTTACGGTCACGGCCTTGTTTCGCTGAACCACCGGCCGAGTCCCCTTCCACAATATAAATTTCACACAGCGCTGGATCTTTTTCCTGGCAGTCAGCCAACTTGCCCGGCAAACCGGCCCCTTCCAGCACACTTTTACGACGTGTCATTTCTCGAGCACGACGAGCAGCGTCACGCGCACGGGCTGCGTCTATGATTTTGGCGCACAAGGCTTTGGCATCGTTGGGGTTTTCCAACAACCACGTTTCCAACGTACGGGACACAGCCTCTTCAACAGCAGCGCGCACTTCGCTAGAGACCAATTTGTCTTTGGTTTGGCTACTGAATTTGGGCTCGGGAACCTTGACGGACAATACGCAGGCTAAACCTTCACGCATGTCATCGCCAGCGGTGTCGACTTTGGCCCGTTTAGCCAGGTCGTTATCAGCGATATATTTGTTCAATACCCGTGTCATCGCAGCACGTAAGCCGGTCAGGTGAGTGCCACCATCACGCTGGGGAATGTTGTTGGTGAAACACAGCACAGTTTCGCTATAGCTGTCATTCCACTGCATAGCCACATCCACACCTATGGTGGCGTCGCCAACAACAGATTCGGTGCTAACCGAAAATATATTGGCATGAAGTGCTGTTTTGGTCCGGTTGATGTACTGCACAAAACCTTCGACACCACCTAAAAACGCAAAGTTTTCTTCTTTTCCTTGGCGTTCATCGATAAGGCGAATTTTGACGCCATTGTTTAGAAACGACAGTTCACGTAAGCGTTTGGCCAGAATATCGTAGTGGTATTCGATATTATCGAAAATTTCCGAGTCAGCCAGGAAACGGACTTTAGTACCCGTTTGCGTAGTAGGACCCGTAACCGCCAATGGGGCTACACGATCACCACGACGGAATTCAATCTCGTGGGTTTCGCCGTTACGATATATCGTTAAACGCAACCATTCTGACAGCGCGTTAACGCAAGAAACACCCACCCCGTGCAGACCGCCGGATACTTTGTAGGAGTTATGGTCGAACTTACCGCCGGCATGCAATTCGGTCATGACAATTTCAGCCGCACTGCGTTGGAACTCGTCATCACGGTGAATATCGGTGGGTATACCCCGCCCGTTATCCGACACCGAAATACTGTTATCGGCATGTATTGTGATGACAATATCATCACAATGTCCGGCCAGCGCTTCGTCTATCGCATTGTCAACCACCTCGAACACCATGTGATGCAGACCTGTGCCATCGGACGTATCGCCAATGTACATACCAGGGCGCTTGCGCACAGCCTCTAGGCCCTTGAGCATTTTAATGGAATCGGCACCGTAGCCGGTGTCGGCGGTAGTTGTGCTTAGTTCTGACATATGTGTAAATCCTATATAAACCTTACGGCCAGGGAACGGCGAACCCTAGGGCCCGCGCTCCCTTTAGTGCGTGGGATCAGTGCCAAAAATGGCTAGATACGCATGGGCATGACGACATATTTAAATTGGTCGTCATCAGGCGAGGTAATCAGGGCAGATGCGTTTACATCGGGTTGTACCGACCACTGAACCGTTTCAGTTTTCAGGTTACCCAAGACATCCAGCAAGTAGCCAACGTTAAACCCTACATCCAGGGCTTCGTGCGAGTAATCAATATCAATTTCTTCGCGGGCTTCTTCTTGTTCGGCATTGGTCGAGGAGATTTTCATCAAGTGATCCCCCAACTGTATACGCACCCCTTTGAGCTTATCGGTCGTCAAAATAGCGGCACGCTGCAAGCAGCCTAGCAACAGTTCGCGGTTGACCGAAAAGTGACGGGTGTAATTGCTAGGAATCACCCGAGTGAAGTCAGGAAATTTGCCTTCGACTAATTTGGAAATCAGTTCGACATTATCGAAACGAAAGCGTATTTGCCCAGCAGCCACGTCGATATTGACCGGAGTGTCGGTTTCATTCAACAGGCGCTGTACTTCCAAAACCGTTTTCCGTGGCACGATGACATCGTGGCGACTGGCGATACCTTCGACCGCAGCGCCACTGTGCGCCAAACGGTGACCATCAGTAGCCACAGCACGTGCAAAACCTGGCTCGAATACAAACAACAAGCCATTCAAATAATAGCGTATGTCTTGTTGGGCCATGGCGAAATGCACCATGTTGAATAAGTGCTTAAGGGACTTCTGAGTCATGGTAAATGACACATCCCATTGTGCAGGCAGGTCCACGGCGGGGAAATCAGCCGCATCTAAGGTTTGCAATGCAAAACGACTTTTACCCGACTGGATTGACAGTTTAGCGCTATCCAAACCCAGCTTGATGTCGCCCGTTTCAGGTAGGGCTCGCAAAATATCAAGCAGCTTACGAGCAGCAACGGTGGTGGACTGTGTGCTGTCATCCACGCCAATTTCGGCGTGTGATGTAATTTGCACTTCGATGTCCGAAGCCACAAACGCCACGTTATTGCCTTCTTTGCGCAACAATATGTTGGCTAATATGGGCAAAGTGTTCCGACGTTCGACAATTCCCACTACCGTTGACAACGGTTTAAGCAATGCATCGCGAGTTGCTTGTACGAGTTGCATGGTTATCCTTTTAAGGTTTGTTCTAATACGTGTAAAGCGTGGTTAAGCTCGGCCTGTTTCGTCCGGGCGTCAGAAATTTTTCGCACAGCATGCAGCACGGTGGTGTGGTCGCGCCCGCCAAACAAATCGCCAATTTCTGGCAGACTTTTCTGAGTCAATTCCTTGGCCAGATACATGGCGACCTGGCGCGGCATGGCAATATTGGCCGGCCGACGCTTGGAGTACATGTCAGCGACTTTAATTTTGTAAAAATCAGCCACCGTTTTCTGGATATTTTCCACGGTAATTTGCCCGTTGGAGACTGATAATAAATCTTTTAGGGCGTCCTTACAGACCTCTACCGTTAATACTTCACGCCCGTGGAATCGGGCATAGGCCGATACCTTGCGTAAAGCGCCTTCCAGTTCACGCACGTTACTACGCAAATGTTTGGCAATAAAAAAGGCAACTTCTTCGGGCATGGTTATGCCTTCAGTTTCAGCCTTACGCAACAATATAGCCACGCGCATTTCAAGCTCTGGCGGTTCAATAGCGACGGTCAAGCCCGAATCAAAACGTGAAATAAGGCGACTATCGATATTAGCCAGTTCTTTAGGGTAGGTGTCTGACGTAATAATGATTTGTTTACGCTGAGCCACCATTGCTTCAAAGGCATAGAAGAATTCTTCTTGGGTACGATTTTTACCCGCAAAAAATTGAATGTCGTCTATCAGCAACAAATCCAGTGAATGGTAATAACGTTTGAACTCGTCAAAGGCTTTGCGCTGATAAGCCTTGACCACATCAGACACGTATTGATCAGCGTGTACATAACGTACCCGTACACCCTTGCCTTCAGCTACTAGGGCATTACCTATGGCGTGAATAAGGTGGGTTTTACCTAGACCAACACCACCATAAAGGAATAAGGGATTATACGAAATTCCTGGGTTTTCAGCTACTTGCAACGCTGCAGCACGCGCCAGTTGGTTGGCTTTACCCGTAACAAAGTTATCAAAGGTCAGATCGGTATTTAGCCGTGATCTATCGTGGGCCACTTCAGCCGTCGCGGCAGCCACAGGCGCCATCTGGGGGGCTGTGGCAGGCAAGGGTGCAGCAGGCATTTGCGGGCGTGGTGCCTGGCTTGCCGCCGAACGCGCCACACCACTGGGGCTGGCTAATTCAAAAACCACCTGCACGGGCCGGCCATACCATTCGCTGGCCAAGGTTTCGATTTGATGAGAGAAATTTTTACGCACCCAATCCAGCTTAAAGCGATTTGGCGCGGACACGCGTAGCATCGCCTGGGCGTCGTCAAACGCCAGCGGAACCAATGGCCTGATCCAGGCACTTATTTGTTGCGGGGGAAGTTCCTGCTCAAGACGTTGAACGCAGGTCTGCCAAAATTCTTTCATACTCACCACTTCTGTAAACCTCGATTCTACCCCGGACAGGGGTAAGTTATCCACAGGGCCAATTACAATAGCCCATATCTAATTCTTCCAAGCAGTTGACTAAACACAAAAAATTTGCTGAAATAGTGGGCTTTCTAGAATTTTTAACGCTAGGGGTGCGCCAACGGTTGGTCCACCTATCTGGTAGCTCTTTTATTTTGGACCATCCATGAAACGCACTTTTCAACCTTCAGTCACCCGACGCAAGCGCACCCACGGTTTTCTCGTACGCATGAAAACGCGCGGCGGTCGTGCTGTGATCAAGGCGCGTCGTGCCAAAGGCCGTAAGCGCCTTGCCGTTTAAGTATCTGCGCTTTTAATACCGGTCAGACAGTCAATTGCCGGTAAGTCATATGCGTGCCACGTTTCCAACGGCGGCTCGCCTACATCGCCCCACGGAATATGTTGCGGCCCTTAAAGGCCGGCGCATAGCACGCGGGGCGATGTTCGTTTTAACTACACCTAGAACACCGACTGCACCTGAACAAACGGCGCGTCTAGGTCTGGTGATTGCCAAACGTTATGCGGCATTGGCAGTAACCCGCAATGCCATTAAACGCGTCCTGCGCGAGGCATTCAGACACCAACGCCATCTATTACCGGCGTGCGATCTGGTGTTTCGTTTGCACTCTAAGGTTGGACCTATCACCCTGACCCAGTTAAAACGTCAGGTAAGGGCCGAAGCCGACGCATTATTGGCCAAGGCACAGCAGCAATGATTACCCATATGCAGGCATTGGCTAAATACCTGCTAATTGCCCCGATACGGGCATACCGTTACTTTTTAAGCCCGTGGACTGGACACAGTTGCCGTTACACGCCAACGTGTTCCGCTTATGCCATAGAGGCCATAGAAACCCACGGTGCCCTAAAGGGCTTGTGGTTGGGAACCAAACGCATAGGCCGCTGCCATCCGTGGTGTAAAGGCGGTCTTGACCCGGTGCCCAAGCCCACAAAAAAATAAGCGATTTAGCCTATTTAATGTACCGGCTGATTGCCATTTTTTCAAATAAACCAGCACCCGGTGTCGATTCTGGCCGGGCTACGTTAAACTGATGAGCTTTTCGCTCAGCTTTAACTTGAAACAGGCGCTATGGATATCCGACGCACCATCCTCTGGATGATTTTTTCCTTCTCGCTTTTGCTATTGTGGAACAACTGGCAAACGTACAACGGCAAAGCCTCGTTGTTTGGCGACAGTTCTACAACGACGCAAAATGCACAGCAGGCCACGCCCGCTAATGCCTCTGCCGATGCCAGCATACCCACGGCCGTCGCAACCGGTAATGGCGCGGTGGATACCTCGGTGCCTGGCGATACGCCCCTACAGATCAATGCATCAGAAAAGGTCACCGTCAGTAACGACGTGTTCGATCTGACCTTTGATACCCTGGGTGCTCAGCTTGTTAAGTCCGAACTAAAACGCTATTCGGCAACTGGCGAGCCCGATCAGCCTATGGTGCTGCTGGACGACTCCAACACCGCCATCTATATGGCGCAAACGGGTGTCATAGGCGCTCCTGCGGGTCGTAGTTATCCTACTCACTTGACTCCCTTCCAACTGGTATCAAATGACCACAGCTTCAAAGGCGATACGGCTCAAGTGATATTCCAGGCTGTGTCCGATAACGTCAAAGTAGTAAAAACGTTCACGCTGCACAAAGACAGCTACGACATCCTCGTTCAACATGACATCTACAACCTGGGCGATACCGCTATCGACCCTTCGCTGTATTTGCAATTGGTGCGCGATGGCAATAGTCCAAAAGACACCTCTGGTTTCTACAGCACGTTTACCGGCCCAGCCCTGTATTCTTCCGAAGAAAAATTCCAGAAAGTCACCTTTAGCGATATCGACAAAAACAAAGCCAGTTATATCAAACAGGCAGATAACGGCTGGATAGGCATGGTGCAACACTACTTTGCCTCGGCCTGGATACCAAAGCAAGGCGTAGTGCGCCACAACGAAACCCTTAAATTGGGTGAAAACCTGTACGCTGTACGTAGCATACAGTCCGTAGGCACCATACAGCCAGGCGAGCACAACGTCGTAGAAGCTCAACTATGGTCTGGCCCCCAGGACCAAAAAGCGATGGGAGAAATTGCCCCTGGCCTGGAACTGGTTGTGGACTACGGTTGGCTGACCATCATTGCCAAACCTTTATTCACGCTCATGACATGGCTACAAGCCATACTGGGTAACTGGGGCTGGACCATAGTGGCGCTGACCTTGCTGATCAAAGCGGTGTTCTATCCTTTATCAGCCGCCAGCTACCGTTCTATGGCAAAAATGAAGGTCGTTGCACCTCGCCTTAAAGCATTGCGCGAAAAATTCGGCGACGACAAAACCAAGCTGAACGGCGCCATGATGGAAATGTACCGTACAGAAAAAATCAACCCTTTGGGTGGTTGTTTACCTATGGTGGTGCAGATTCCAGTATTTATTTCCCTTTACTGGGTACTGCTGGGCAGCGTAGAAATGCGCGGCGCACCCTGGATACTCTGGATACATGATCTGTCCGTACGTGATCCTTGGTTCATATTGCCTGCCTTCATGATGGCAACCATGTTCTTGCAGATCAAACTTAACCCAACACCTCCTGACCCCACTCAGGCGAAAATCATGATGCTTATGCCATTAGTATTTGGCGGCATGATGTTCTTCTTCCCTGCCGGTCTGGTGCTGTACTGGTGCGTTAACAACGCTGTATCCATAGCCCAGCAACGCTACATTATGCACAAACTGGATAAGGAACTGGCCGCTGCCAAACGCTAAGCCCTCTCCTTAAATCAGACAGTATCGTATGTGCCGCCTTACCTCACTAGGTATAGGCGGCACATTGCATTTAGACGCTATCAGTTCCCATTGTTAAATAGTAAAAAACTATTTGCTTGATAAGTTAAATTGGTTTTACCAATAATCTATTGCACGGTAAACTACAAAAATCATCTTATCGCTCTGTTGTCACTGACAACCTGATGCCTAAAATAATGTAGCCATTCACGTAACAAAGGAAGGACTAACATGAAAAAACTTACCACCGCCGCTGGGGCTCCTGTAGTTGATAACCAAAATATTCAAACTGCAGGTCCACGTGGGCCCGCCTTATTGCAAGATGTCTGGCTATTGGAAAAACTGGCGCACTTTGATCGTGAAGTCATCCCCGAACGCCGCATGCACGCCAAAGGGGCCGGCGCTTATGGAACGTTTACCGTCACTCAAGACCTTAGCAAATACACACGCGCCAAAATTTTCTCGGAAGTCGGCAAGCAAACTCCTGTATTTACCCGATTTTCTACCGTAGCTGGTGAACGCGGCGCAGCCGATGCTGAACGCGATATCCGCGGTGTTGCCATGAAGTTCTACACCGAAGAAGGTAACTGGGATTTGGTCGGCAATAACACCCCTGTATTTTTCTTTCGCGACCCTTTGAAATTTCCCGATCTGAATCACGCCGTCAAGCGCGATCCACGCACCGGTATGCGCAGCGCCCAGAACAACTGGGAATTCTGGACTGGCCTGCCCGAGGCCCTACACCAAATCACCATCATCATGAGCGATCGCGGCATACCTACTGGTTTCCGCAATATGCACTTGTTCGGCAGCCACACCTTCAGTTTCATTAATGCCGACAATGAACGCTTCTGGGTAAAGTTCACTTTCAAAACTTTGCAAGGCATTAAAAACCTGACCGATGCCCAAGCCACAGAAGTCGTGGGCAATGACCGTGAAAGCTCGCAGCGTGACTTGTACAACGCAATAGAAAATAAAGACTTCCCGCGTTGGACTATGTATGTGCAAATCATGCCTGAAAAAGACGCTGGCAGCTACCACCTGAATCCCTTTGACCTGACCAAAGTCTGGCCACATGCCGACTATCCCTTGATGGAGTTAGGGGTACTGGAATTGAATCGCAACCCAGAAAACTTCTTTGCCGAAGTCGAACAGGCAGCATTTACTCCAGCCAACGTCGTGCCCGGTATTAGCTTTTCGCCCGACCGTATGTTGCAAGCACGTTTATTTTCGTATGGCGATGCTCAACGTTACCGCTTAGGTGTCAACCACCACCAGATTCCTGTCAATGCACCCAAGTGCCCCTTCCACAGTTATCACCGTGATGGCGCCATGCGTGTAGACGGCAACCACGGCGGTATTACTGCCAACGAACCCAACGCGCAGGGCGAATGGCAAGAACAGCCTGACTACCGTGAACCACCACTTAGCATAGAGGGTGCAGCTGACCACTGGAACCACCGCGAAGACACTGACTATTTTTCCCAGCCCGGTAACTTGTTCCGCCTGATGACACCAGAACAGCAACAGGCACTCTTCGAGAACACGGCTAGGAACATACACAGCGTTACCCCCGAGATCCGACAACGACATATAGACCACTGCAGTCAAGCGGACCCAGCTTACGGGGCAGGCGTAGCTGCCGCCATCAAGGCACTAGGCTAATATGCAAGGGTGGCAACTATGTCACCCTTTTTTATACTACTTATTTGATCTGGCCTGCGTCCAAGCAGGCCTTTATGCCTGCCATGACACTACGCTCTCACGAACCCATTATTGCCATTGCTACCTCTCCAGGACGCGGTGGCATAGGCGTAGTACGCATCTCGGGTAATAAGCTAGGCCCACTGGCTAAAGACCTGTTTCACCACCCGCTACAACCCAGACATGCTCACTATCTACCTTTTAACGATAGCCAAGGCCTAGCTATCGACGCCGGTATAGTGTTGTTCTTCCAAGGACCGCATTCCTATACCGGCGAAGATGTGCTGGAATTACAAGGCCACGGCGGTCCTGCGGTATTACGGCGGGTACTTGAACATTGTCTGGCAGTCGGTAAGCCATATGGACTGCGTCACGCTGAACCCGGTGAATTCACCCACAGGGCTTTTCTAAATGATCGCCTGGATCTGGCCCAGGCCGAAGCCGTTGCCGATCTAATAGAAGCGTCATCGGAAGCGGCTGCACGTAGTGCTATGGCCTCGTTAAGCGGCGCATTTTCCCAACAAGTCAATGCCTTGGCTGACCGCGTGGTTCATCTGCGCATGCTAGTTGAAGCCACTCTGGACTTCCCCGAAGAAGAAATTGATTTCCTGGAAAAATACCAGGCCCGCAGTACCCTGGATACCTTACGTAACGACCTGGATACCCTAGTACGTCAAGCACGCCAGGGCATGATACTGCGCGAAGGCCTGCACGTCGTGCTTGCCGGCCAGCCCAACGTTGGTAAATCGAGCTTGCTGAATGCCCTGGCTGGCGACGACATCGCCATCGTTACGCCCATTGCCGGCACCACACGTGATAAGGTCATTCAACAAATCCACATACAAGGTGTCCCCATGCATATTGTGGACACCGCCGGCCTACGGGAAACTGACGACACGGTTGAAAGCATAGGCATAGCACGCACCTGGGCTGAGCTCGAAAAAGCCAACGTTATTATTCACCTGCAAGACGCTCGCGCACCCGATGACGAACTGGATAGCGCCATCACCCAGCGCCTGCCTGAACACACCCCCGTGCTTAAGGTATACAACAAACTGGATCTACTGCCCAACAGCGAGAGCATCAAGCTCATGCAACAGGCCGCCCACCAGACCGGCATGAGTCAAGTCGATACCACAATTACTGTAATCTCCGCGAAAACAGGCGCCGGGCTAGACGATCTACGCCAGACCTTGCTTGATATTGCTGGATGGAGCCCCAGCACAGAGTCACCCTGGCTAGCGCGCGAGCGGCATCTTACCGCCCTAGATAGCGCAGCTAACCACCTGCTACTTGCTGATGAGCACGCCAGTCACAGCGATCAGGTGCTGGATCTGTTCGCCGAGGAACTACGCCTGGCTCACCTAGAACTTTGCGCCATCACTGGCCAATTCACCAGCGACGACCTGCTAGGTGAGATTTTCTCTAGTTTTTGTATAGGTAAATAAACGTATATCAGGCTTATATCCCTGTTAAACCACCAGAGCACATTAACGTCTGACCGCTGACGTATTCAGACTCAGGTGCACATAACAGATACACAGCACCCGCCGCTTCATCTGGGGTGCCACCCCGCCCTAAGGGTATGCTACGTTCCATCATGGCTAGCAAATCCGGATTGACACCCATCTTGATCTCACGGCCATCGATATTGGCAGTGGTGTCACCTGCTTCGCCATCCGTTAGTCGGGTCTTGATCAAGCCATAAGCCACCGCGTTTACCGTGACGTTCAAACGTCCCCACTCTTTGGCCAGGGTTTGCGTCATACCTAATATGCCTGCTTTGGCCGTAGAGTAGTTAACCTGGCCAGCATTGCCAAATAGCCCAGATACCGAAGAAATATTCACGACTTTACGCACCACACGTCGTTCGGCCTCGGTGTCTTGGCGAGCCAGTTCACGAATTACCGGGTAGGCCGCACGCAAAATACGAAATGGCGCGGTCAAATGGCAATCTATCATGGCATACCACTGCTCGTCTGTCATTTTCTGAATCACGTTATCCCAGGTGTAGCCCGCGTTATTCACAATGATATTCAGATCACCATATTCCGCCATAGCCGCACCTACAAAGCGCTCACCAAAGTCGGGGGCAGTCACATTACCCACACAGGCTATCGCCTGGCCCCCAGCAGCCAATATTTCAGCCACCACATCTTGAGCGGGTGCATCATCCAAATCATTGACCACAACGCGCGCTCCCTCTGCCGCTAGCTTCAGCGCTATTGAACGCCCTATTCCACGACCCGAACCACTTACCAGCGCTACCTTACCGTCCAACCTCATCGACATACAACACCTTCTTATAAAAATTAGTCTAGCTATTTAATACGCAAAACCTCTCATCTGCCTGGCGATTTGAGTCGGGTTTTCCCCTACACATATAGATATTGACTTCAGAATATCCTCTCTCTAGAATGATTGGTGACCCGTGATTCATTAATCAATATGGACGGATTCACTGCTGCTGATACCAAGCCAGTCAATTACGTACCGGAGACAACAACATGTCAGTAAAGCCCGACCAGTCCAAGCTTCTGGACCTGTACCGGACAATCAAGACGATACGAACCGTGGAAACCAGCCTTATCAAACTATTTGCTGATGGCGAAGTACCTGGTTTCATTCACCTTAGTATTGGCCAAGAGGCAACTGCCGCTGGTGTCTGTACAGCACTTGAACTTCCCGACACGCTAACCACCACACACAGGGGTCATGGTCACGTACTAGCACGTGGTCTTGCCCTAGATCTTTTTTATAAAGAAGTCATGGGTAAAGCAGGTGGCGTCTGTGGTGGACGTGGCGGCTCCATGCACGTATCTGATATGGATCTTGGTATTTTGGGTGCCAATGGCATAGTAGGCGCAGGTATACCTATTGCTCTGGGTAGCGCTATCGCTCACCAAACGCGGAGCACAGGCGGCGTTGCTGTTGCTTTTTTTGGTGATGGCGCTATGGCAGAAGGTGTGCTGCATGAAACCATGAATATGGCGGCCCTCTGGAAGCTACCCTTGCTACTGGTCTGCGAAAATAATGGCTGGTCGGAATTTTCCCCCACTAGCCGTCAGTTTGTTGCCAAGCTAAAAGATCTGGCCCAGGCATTCAATTTGCGCTATGCCCATGCCGACGGCAACGATGCCCTTGAAGTATTCAATAACGCCCAAGAATTACTTAAGCACGTACGCAGCGGCGCTGGAACCGCTGTATTTGAATGCACAACACAGCGTATGCGCGGCCACTTTGAAGGCGACCCTCAAAAATACCGTGACGCATCCGAACTTACCGCTATGGATGAAAATGATCCCGTAGCGCGCACCCTGGCAACACTACTGAAGTTTGGCAGCAGCCAAGAATCTTTAGACAAAATCGATAGCGAAATTCAAGAACGCATCGCCTTGGCGATTGAGTCTGCGCGCACCGATACCGAGCCATCCTATCTGGACGCGCTGAACGACGTCTATACCCAACGGGCCCAAGGATAGTCAGATGACAGAAATGAAATACACACAGGCCGTTAATACAGCCCTTCACTTTGCCATGCAGCAAGACAGCAGCGTTGTCGTTCTTGGTGAGGACATCGCAGCCGCAGGCGGCTCATTTAAAGCAACACGGGGTCTGCTGGACGCCTTTGGCGAGTTACGCGTACGCGATACCCCCATCTCTGAAGCCAGCTTGGCATCCCTGGGCGTTGGTGCTGCCATGACAGGGCTAAAGCCCATCATTGAAATCATGTTTATGGATTTCATCACCTTATCTATGGACGCCATAGTCAACCAAGCAGCCAAAGCCAGGTTCATGTTCGGTGGTCGTTCAAATGTACCTATGGTGATACGCACGCCACATGGCGGTGGGTTAAGTGCAGGTCCACAACACTCACAATGCCTAGAAGCATGGTTCGCCCATGTGCCTGGCCTAAAAGTAGTTTGCCCCAGCACCCCAAATGACGCCTATGGGCTACTGCTAGCTGCCATTCAAGACCCCGACCCTGTCATTTTTATCGAGCATAAAGCCCTGTATGGCAGCAAAGGCCAGGTCAATACCGAACAGCCTATCCCCATTGGTAAGGCACGCATTGCCAAAGAAGGTACAGACGCCACCATCGTGACTTACGGTTCCACCGTACATACGTCATTGGCAGCCGCTAAGGTCATGGAAGCAGAAAACATCAGCGTAGAAGTCATAGATCTACGCAGCATCCAACCCTGGGATCAGGAAACCGTTTTTAACTCATTAGCGAAAACTCATCACTTGATCATTGTGCATGAAGCCGTACAGGCTTTTGGGGTAGGCGCTGAAATTGCCGCTTGGGCAGCTAGCGAAGCATTCGATGAACTGGATGCCCCAATCATTAGGGAAGCCGCTCCGTTCATGCCTGTCCCCTTTGCCCGTTCGCTGGAAAACCAGTACAGCGTCAACACCGATCGAATTTGTGCCGCTATCCGCACCTCATTACGCTGAACAGGAGTTCTTACATGAGCACACAGAATACCGTAACCGTTTCCCATCAAGGCCCTATAGGCATCATCACCATCGACAACCCAAAGTCGATGAATGCATTAAATATCCCCACGCTAATCGCACTGGAGTCCGCGTTAGATAGCCTGGAAAAAAATGCAGAGATACGCGCCATAGTCGTTACCGGCGCTGGCAACAAAGCCTTTGTTGCTGGTGGCGATATTGCTGATCTAACCAGTCGTCAAGGGCTGGCTCATTATCAAGAATTTGCTGAAATCATTCATAGAACATTTCGTCGTTTCGAAGACTGCGATAAACCCACCATAGGTGCCGTCAACGGCTGGGCCTTAGGTGGAGGCGTAGAGCTTTTACTTACGCTGGACCTGCGTATTGTTGCCGACACCGCAAAACTTGGCGTACCCGAAATCACCTTGGGGCTTTTCCCTGGAGCCGGTGGTTCCCAGCGCTTAATCCGTCAAATTCCCCTGTGCCAAGCCAAGGAACTTATGTTCTTGGGCGAAACCATCACTGCCCAAGAGTCGGTGTCATTGGGCTTATGTAACCGGGTCGTTCCTAGTGCCGATCTTATGGACACAGCCCTGGACTTGGCAACAAAAATTGCCGCAAAGTCGCCCCTGACCTTGAAGCTGCTTAAACGCACCATCCGACAAGGCCAGGAAATGCCGCTAACCGCTTCACTGGCACACGAACAAGCCATGATAGGTCTAGTTCTAGACAGTCATGATGCCCACGAGGGTTGCAATGCATTCCTGGAAAAGCGGACTGCAGATTTTCAAGGGAAATAACCGTGCGACAAGAGCTACTCATGCCCAAGCTAGGCCTGACGATGACAGAAGGGTCAGTCTCGGAATGGACCGTTACGACTGGCAGCAGCTACAAGAAAGATGAGTGCCTGTTCGTCATCGAAACCGACAAAATTACCAACGACATTGTTGCCGAGGCAGACGGGAAACTGGTAGAAATTCTTGTACCTGCAGGAACCACGGTGGCCGTAGGCACCGTCTTAGCGTACTGGGAGGACGGCAGTGCCGATCAAACAACATCATGCCAACAAGGCACAGCCACAGTATCTAAAACAACAATTCCAGTGGCTACTCGCCTACCGGCATCAGCAACTCGTATTATTTCGTCGCCACTGGCCAGACGCATCGCCAGCCAGCACAAACTTGATTTAGGTAGCATTACCGGCACAGGCCCTAAGGGGCGCATAGTCGCACGCGACGTACAAAGCCACATACATCCTATTGCTGAACAGCCACTACCTGATAGCGGCTACGTTCTGCAGCAACCTACACCTGCTCAATTGACTGTTGCCAAACGCTTAACGGCAGGCAAGCAGGAAACACCGCATTTTTACCTGGCCTTAGAGGCCGATGTCACTAAGTTACTTGCCTTACGCCAAGACATCAATCGTGACAACGATAGCAACCGTTTAACTATCAACCATTTTCTTGTTAAAGCCGTGGCTACGGCGATAAGCACACTGCCACAGGTCAATCGAACCTGGGCCAGCGAAGGAATACGCTGCTATTCACAAATAGACGTGGGCATCGCGGTCAATACCCCTCATGGTTTGTTAGCGCCAGCCGCCATCAATATTGGCCAGCTAGGTATAGGGCAAGTTGCGCAACTCGTAAATGCTGTTATTGCACGCGCCAGAAACAATCGTTTGAGCCAATCCGACATGGGAACACCGGCCATTACGATATCCAACGCGGGTATGCATAACGTCACCTACATGAGTTCCATTATTAATCCTGGCCAAGCCATGATACTGGGCGTGGGCAGCATCAAAGGTGTTTTCCGGCCGGACGACTTAGGGCAGCCTGTATTACGCCAAGAGATGGGCTTGGTCCTGTCGGCAGACCACCGTGTCATGGATGGGGTCAGTGCACTAGAGTTTCTGAACCGCATCGTGTCACTACTAGAACAACCAGCAAAAATGCTGGTCAGCTAAGCGATTAAAAGGCCACCCAATGACGCAATCCATCACTCACGCTCTAGCAGACTTTATCGTTTCCTTAAAACGCCCTGAAAACATCCCTAGTGATGTCCTTGAAAAAGCCAAGGTATCCCTATTGAATGGCTACGGCATTGCATTAGCGTGCTTTCCTACACCGTATTGGCCAGTCGCCAGCAAAGCGGCATTAGCCATAGATGGCGAGCGTCAAGATGGCGCAACCTTATTAGCCGACGGCAGAAAGACCTCATTTTTTGGTGCTGCCTTAGCTAACTCTGCTCTATTCCATGGTCGCGCCCAAGAAGATGCCTGTGGCGCTGCCCACTTGGGTGCCATATTAATACCACTGCTGACCGCCGCATTGGAAACTGGACGCATGCCCGCCAGTCGTTTATTGCCGGCCTTGATTGCGGGTTACGAAGTCGGTGGCTTACTGGAAACCAATTATGCGTCTAGCACCACACCAGTTGGCCTTAGAGCATCGCCTATTTATGGTGCGCCTGCAGCAGCAGCGGCCGCCGCTATCGCCCTGGATTTAAATAGTGCCCAGACAGCTGCTGCGTTAGCCAATGCCGCTTCATTTACCGGTGGACTGCTGCAAGCGTTTTCTGACGGCACCGATGAATGGCGCTATCAACTTGGCATTGCTGCACAAAACGGATGGATCGCTGCCGAGCTGGCTAAAGCAGGTTCAGTCTCTGCCCCACATGCCATAGAGGGAAAAAATGGTTTTGTTCGTGCCTATGCGCGTACAGAATGCGATGTTGAAAACCTCATAGAACAAATTGGAAAAGTCTGGTTTATCCACAGAGTGGTATTTAAACCTTACCCAGTTTGTGCGTTTAATCAAACCCCAGTTAATGCCGCTTTAGCATTAAAAGAAAAACTGCAAGGCAGGCAACCTACAAAAATTCAGGTTTATATGAACCCCTACGAAACAGGTTATGCCGGAATGGACAGCACAGGTCCCTTCCACTCTGTTTCTGGGACCCTGATGAGCATCCCTTTTTGCATCGCCAGCACCCTGCTGTACGGCGCGCCAACCATTAGTCACATGATGACTTTTGACGACGAACACGCCCAAGCCCTAATCAATTGTATTGAACTAATTCCCGACCCCAGTGTTGCAACACTAAGCTGTCGCCTAAACGCTGAATTTGACGATGACACTGAACCCCTGAGCGAATTTTTACAGTGCTCCACCGAAGACTACAACTTCAAACGGGAAGAACTACGCGCCTTAGTCATCCGTGTATGCGCAGAAGTCAATGTTGGCCCAGACGCCTGCATGCAAATTGAAAAGTTTGTTGATGCCCCTACTACCATCAGCCTAGATGTCGTACTCGATCAATTTGCCAAACTGCGTCAGCAATTCACGCTATGAATACCTCTACTGACTTCGATCTGATTATTGTAGGCAGCGGCCCTGGTGGTTATGTCGCAGCAATACGCGCCAGCCAATTGAAAATGCGGGTGTGCCTGATAGAACGTAGTGATCTAGGGGGCGTCTGTCTAAACTGGGGCTGTATACCTACCAAAACCTTATTACATACTGCCACTACGCTATCTGCATTTCAAAACGCAGCTTCTTTAGGTATACAGGTCCCCGACGGCTTGGGAATAGATATTAAACGCGTAGTGCAACGCTCCCGTGATGTCGCAAAAACCTTGGGCCTAGGAGTATCTGCCCTGCTAAAGAAAAATCAAGTCACCGTCGTGCAAGGTAGCGCGCGCCTGCTGGGTGCAGGCCAAGTCGAGGTAAGCAATCCCCAGAAAACACAAAAACCTCAGTGTTTGCACGCAAAAAACATCATTATTGCCACCGGCGCCAGCCCACGCGATATCCGTGGTTTTCCAGTGGATGGCAAAGGTGTATGGAACTACAAACACGCCTTAACACCAGAGAAAATACCTAGCTCTTTGTTGATCCTGGGTGCTGGTGCCATTGGTATGGAGTTTGCCAGTTTTTATGCTGCCCTAGGAAGCCAAGTCACCTTGGCAGAGCAGCAGTCCCGCATTCTCCCCCAAGAAGATGAAGAAGTCTCGGCGTGGATGCTCAAGGCATTTACACAACGGAAAATTTCCGTTCGTGTGAACACGACAGCCACACTACTGGAATCCGTCTCTGGGCGTAGTTCTGTCAGCCTAACCCAGCAGGGTAACTCTGAAACACTGGCATTTGAACAGGTATTGGTGTGCGCTGGAGTCATCGGTAATACCCAAGATATGGGGTTGGAAAATACAAACATCATTCCACACAATGGCTGTATTTCAACCGACTTTTATGGGCAAACCAGCGAACCCAATATCTTCGCTATAGGGGATGTCAGTGGTGCTCCTATGCTGGCCCATAAAGCCAGTCATCAAGGTATGCGCTGCGTAGAACATATCGCTGGTTTAAACAACCCTATCAGCACACATGCCATACCTGCGTGTACCTATTCCGACCCTCAGGTTGCCAGCATGGGCTTAACCGAATCTGAAGCCCGCGCCCAACACCCCAACATTGCTGTAGGACGTTTCCCTTTGCATGGGAACGGCAAAGCCCTGGCAATTGGTAAGCCTGAAGGCTTTATTAAAACACTATTTGATCAAGACACAGGGGCTTTTCTAGGTGCACATATGGTGGGTTCCGATGTTACGGAACTGCTGCACGGACTTACGCTGGCACAACAGTTGGAAGCAACAGAAGACGATTTAATCCAGCACATGTTTGCCCACCCCACACTATCCGAGGCGCTAGGGGAGTCAGTTATGGCGGCCTATGGGCGTGCCATTCATATCTAAATACAAACAACAAGGTAAAAACATGGATTTTCAACTTTCCGACGAACAACGCATGATAGCCAACACCGCCCGACAAGTCGGAGAGCGATTTGGTTTAGAGTACTGGCGCAAAATTGACGCAGAAAAACAGTTCCCTACAGAATGCTGGAAAGCAATCTGCGAAGCTGGATTATGCGGTGTCGCACTGCCTGCAGAATATGGTGGTTCTGAATTGGGCATGTTTGAAATGGCGCTCATTATCGAAGGTCTATCGGCCTCAGGCGCTGGCTCCACCGTTGGCCAAATGTTCATGATCAATCCCATTTTTGGTGGCGTCTCTATCAGCAAGTTTGGCACAGCAGAAATGAAGGCGGAATTACTACCCAAGTTGATCGCTGGAGATCTGAATTTTTGCATGGCGCTCACCGAACCCGATGCAGGGACCAACACGCTGGAAATTCGTAGCTTCGCTACTGCTACTGACTATGGCTGGACA
This sequence comes from Alcaligenaceae bacterium, assembly GCA_013416485.1. GTDB lineage: Bacteria > Pseudomonadota > Gammaproteobacteria > Burkholderiales > Burkholderiaceae_B > JAGOAJ01. Next base: position 23,260 of record JACCEO010000004.1, on the reverse strand, counting down.
CTGAATGGCAGGAAAGTCTGGATCACCGCAGCCGACTCGGCAGAAAAAATGCTAGTGATTGCACGCACCAAAAAACTGGAAGACTCAAGTTCACGCACAGATGGTCTATCCATGTTCATGATAGACAGCAAACGGGCTGGCGTCAGCCAAACTCCCATAGAAAAAGTAGGGACCAACACCTTGGCTTCCTGTGCCGTATTTTTTGATGATGTCGAAATCTATTCGCACGAACTAGTCGGTACGCTACACGGGGGATGGAAGGAACTGTTACATGTGCTGAACACCGAACGTATTGTCACTACCGCTGGCCTTATCGGTACCGGTGAACTAGCACTAAAGCTGGCAGTTAACTATGCCAACGACCGTAAGGTATTTGGTGATAAGCCCATCAGCAGTTATCAAGGACTGCAATTTCCATTGGCTCAGTGCTATGCAGAAATCGAATCAGCACGACTATTGAACTATAAAGCCGCAACCAATTTCGACCAGGGTCACAGTTATGGCAGTGAAGCAAATGCGGCTAAGTTACTGGCCGCCCAAGTCGCCGCTAGTGTTACTGAACGCTCTATGCAAACTATGGGTGGCATGGGTTACTCCAAGGAATATCACGTAGAACGACTCTGGCGAGACTGTCGCTTATTCCGTTTTGCCCCTATCTCGGAAGAAATGATCCTTAATTACATTGCCATGCATGATTTGGGTATGCCCAGGTCTTATTGATATTTGCCAACAACGGAGAAAATAATGGTGGCAATCAGCTCTGCTGTTTTAACGTGGGCACGCTCTCAGCCAGATCTCCTGGCCTTGGTCTTTGCCGAACAGCACATTACATATAAGAACTTGGCGAACCGTATCCAACATACCGCGGGCATATTGCACGACTTAGGTATAAACAAAGGAGATACTGTCGCACTGTTAATGAAAAACAGTGTGGCGTTTGTCGAGCTCATGCTGGCGATCAGCCATATTGGTGCTATCTCATTGCCCATTAACTATCGCCTAAGCGCTGATGAGGTTGAATACATTGTTGATCATGCCAACGCTCAGCTGATATGTGTAGATAGCATCTTTGTACACAATGCTTGCGGTGCTCCCATACTAGAAGTGTCTTCTGCAGCGCAGCAAGACAGCCGTTTGCTTGGTAAGCCAACAACTATTATTGAACATCCATGCCACCTGGAACCCCAGGATACCTTCCGCCTAATGTACACCTCGGGCACCACAGATCGTCCAAAAGGGGTAGTGCATAGCTACAACAACTACTACTGGAAATGCCTGGATCATATTTGCGTACTAGGCCTGGCACAGGACAACAAACTATTAATTACCGGCCCCTTGTATCACGTAGGGGCATTCGACCTGCCTGGTATGGCCATGCTGCTGGTTGGTGGCAGTATCGTCATACTGCCTGAATTCGATCCAGAACATGTGTTATCAGCGATTCAAACAGAAGACATTACCGGAATATGGCTAGCACCCATAATGCTTAACCGCCTACTTAGCTTTCCACAGCGGGATACCTATGACACCAGCAGTCTGAAATGGGCTATAGGCGGTGGCGAACGTACCCCTATAGAACGCATACAGGCATTTCAGACGTTGTTCAGCAATGGTCGCTACATAGACGCTTACGGCCTTACGGAAACTTGCTCTGGTGACACCATGATGGAAGCAGGCCAGGAACTACGAAAAATTGGGTCTGCAGGCCGAGCACTGCCACATGTTTGTCTGGAAATTTGCGATGAAAATGGCCAATCCTTACCTAATGGGCAAATAGGCGAAATTTGCGTAAGTGGACCCAAAGTTACCTTGGGGTACTGGCGTGATGTTGAACGTACCCAAGCAAGTTTCTTTGATCATAGATTCAGAAGTGGCGACATGGGCTATCTGGATGACGAAGGCTACTTATTTCTTGTCGATAGAAAAAAGGACATGGTACTTAGCGGTGGCGAGAACATTGCTTCGTCAGAAGTAGAGCGCGTACTTTATCAAATTGAAGGCGTCCAAGAAGCTGCCGTCATAGGTATACCAGACCCAATCTGGGGTGAACGCGTTGTCGCAGTACTTGTTATGGATAACGAACAAACGCTAAGCATGAACGACATACAAGCCCACTGTGAAGGAAAACTCGCAAAATTCAAAATACCAAAACAACTGCTATTAACAGGCTCATTGCCTCGTAATCCATCAGGCAAGGTACTAAAGCGCGTGTTACGCGATCAATTAAGCAAGGTGACAACTACTACATAAATCTACGCCTATATAACGTAACGATAAATACCCCGACACTAGGAGACAGTAATGAAAAATCAAAATAGAAATGGTATATACGCACAACGTCGCTCATTCATCAAGAAAACGGCGGCAACCGTGGGCCTGGCCTCTGTCGGCTGGCCGGCGTTATCTTTTGCACAAAACAATCCCATACGGGTTGGCATGCCCACCATATTATCTGGTCGGGTAGCACAGCTTGGTACTTCGTCCCGTACTGCAGTCATGCTGGAAGTGGATAAATTCAATGCCGCTGGCGGTTTAGCTGGACGGCCCATCGAAATGGTTATTCGCGACTCACGGGGCCAACCTCAAGAGGCAGCACGTGTCGCACGCGAACTGATCAATAGCGAAGATTGCGAAATGTTGCTGGACTGTGAAGCCTCTTCGGGTGCATTTGCTGTACACGAAGTCGCTCGTGATTTGGATGTACTTTGTATACACTCAATCTCTGAAACTTCTTCACTGACAGCCGATCCTAAAATACGTATTCCAAACGCATTTCGTACAGCTCGACAAGGTATACATGACTCTATCGTAGGCGGCTCTTATGCTGCCCAGATTGCCAAAGAAAATGGATTACGCCGCTGGATGAGCTGCTCACCCGATTACGCCTACGGCCGTGACACTACTGAAGAATTCTTTGACTACTTAAAACACTTCAATCCTGATATTGAAGTCATAGGCGAAGTCTGGCCCAAGCTATTCCAACCTGACTACAGCGAAGTTATTACACGCTTGCTGCAAGGCAAGCCTGACGCCATGTATTCTTGCTTGTGGGGCGGTGATTTAACGTCATTTATCGAACAAGGGCACATCTATGCCTTGTTCCAAAACATGCCGTTTTTTGCCGTCAATATGGCTGACTACACCGCCCTGACAGCAGTAAAAAACCTGCCTCCAAAATTACATTCTGGCAACCGCTATGTCAGTAGCTTCCCCAATACCGAAGCCAACCACGCCTGGAGCAAGGCTTACTTTGAGAAAAGTAACGAACTGCCCACCAACTGGGCATGGCAAGCGGCAACAGGTGTAAATTTCTTGACTTCAGCCATGAAAAAAGCCAACAGCACTGATGGTAAAAAACTTGCCGAAGTCTTACGTGGCTTAACCGTAGAATCGCCTTTTGGTGAAGATGGCACGATCACCATGCGTGCTGAAGATCAAACAATGGTTGGCTACGCCATAGGCTGGGGCTCAGTCATCAATAAGTCTCCCTATATGACTGATCCACAATCTGGCTCATGGCCACAAATCACCGAACTAGAAACAGAGTGGAAAAAACGCAAAGGCTACCTGTAAGCCTACGGCTCTTTTAAGCACTTAACGGTTTTTTTGTAATTCGCCTAGGCGGATACTGACACGTACTCCTGCCTAGGCAAGCTAGCCGGCGAACACTTTCCCTACGGAGAATCTCTTGGATTTCAACGCCCTCTTTTCATGCTTCTCGACGCTATCCTGTGTCGTTACGCAGACCAGTACTGGCCTAATTGTGGGGGCCTTGTTATTTCTGGTTGCTGCAGGATTAACCCTTATTTTTGGCGTACTGCGCGTTATTAATTTTGCACATGGCTCTTTTTACATGCTGGGCGCCTATCTTGCCCTGACTGCCTACCGTATTACGGGTAGCTTCACCCTGGCAACCTTAGCGGCAGCCATTGGGGTTGGCCTGGTCTGCCTGGTAATAGAACGTTTTTTCATGCGAAAAATCTACAACGCCGATGTGCTGCTACAGCTTCTGGTGTGTTACGCCTTTATTCTTATTCTGGATGATGCAGTAAAAATATTTTGGGGCGCAGAGTTTCAATCTATGGGCATGCCTAGCGCTTTCCAAGCCCCACCATTATTTATTGCCGGTGGCGTTGTCCCCGTTTTCTACCTGTTTTTACTTGCCGCAGCCATGTCGATTGCACTGGTCTTGTGGATAATTTTAACCAAAACTCGTGTCGGAAAAATAGTACGAGCAGCAGCCCACAACCCTACGATGACGTCGGCTTTGGGTCTAAACACCAGCCTAATTTACAGCGCCGTATTTGCCTTTGGTGGCTTGCTTGCCGGTCTGGCTGGCGCTCTAGCCGCACCTGTCAGATCCATGTCACCTGGCATGGGATTCTCTATTCTGATCGAATCATTCATCGTGACAGTTATTGGCGGTATGGGTTCTATCAGTGGCGCACTTATAGGGGCACTACTGATAGGTTTGATTCGCTCTTTTGGCTCTATTGGCTTCCCGCTATTCGTCGAAGGCATCATGTTCATGGCGATGGCCTTAATATTGATTCTGAAGCCTAGCGGCATTATGGGCAAGGAGATGCGTTTATGAATCGCCTGCTTCAAACGCCCGCACTATGGGTAAGCCTTGTTGCCATAGCAGGGCTTGCTGCCCTGCCCTTCATGACATCATCACCCGTGGTCTTTGACTACGTGATACGACTTGCCGCTTTTGGGATATTTGCTACTTCGCTAAATATTCTAATTGGCTATGGCGGCATGGTGTCATTTGGACATGCGATGTTTTTTGGAACAGGAGCATACGCATTTAGTTTGCTGGTTCAAAAAGCAGGTTTCTCTATACCCTTGGCTATTGTCGGAAGCATCGTTATTTGTGCGCTACTCGCTCTAGTTATTGGGGCTATTTGTGTCAAACTAAAAGAAATTTACTTTGCTTTCCTGACCTTGGCTTTTCAAATGCTGATTCACAGCGTCATTTTGTCTTGGACATCACTCACAGGCGGTGACCAAGGCCTTATGGGTGGCATACCTAAAGACCCATTCCTAGGTATTAATCTTGCAAATTCTACCGTTCTTTATTGGTTTTCTTGTGCACTAGCCATCATTTGCTTACTGCTTATGCGCCATCTATTAAAAACGCCTTTTGGCTATACCTTAAGGATGGTGCGTGACAATGCGCATCGTGCTCAGTTTTTAGGGATTAATGTCTGGAAAATACGCCTTTATGCATTCATTTTGTCTGGCTGTTTCGCTGGTGTAGGTGGTGTCATCATGGCCTTATTTGTTTCCGGTGCCTTTCCAGAGTTCGCTTACTGGACCATGTCAGGGGAAGCCGTATTCATGATCATGATGGGCGGTATGCATAACTTCTTTGGACCCGTTATTGGTGCAGCACTACTGTTACTTTTTAATGACGTTATTGGTCGTACTACCGAATACCACGGAGCGGCTTTAGGCATAATTGTTCTTGTATTTGCCCTAGGCTTTCGACGCGGAATCACTGATTTTGTACTAGAAATTTTCAAACGTAATCCAACAAAAAAGGCCAATTCATGAATACAAAAACAGTCAGTGTGGTTACGGGTGGCAATAGCGGCATAGGCGCAGCATGTGTCAGTGTATTGGCCGCTCGAGGTGACATTGTCATCGTTCTTGATGTGCAAGGTCCACAACATGGGACCGCACCAAATAACGGTGCAACTCAGTTTTATCACTGCGATGTCTCTGATGAAGACCAAGTAAGAAAAACAGCAGTGTCCATAAAACAGCAATTTGGTGTGATTAACAATCTAATCAACAGCGCAGGTGTAATACAAAGCCCTGTATCACCAGAAGAACTACCCATGAGCCTATGGGATAAGGTCACACAAATAGACCAACGTGGTACCTACCTAAGTTGTGCTGTATTCGGTTCCATCATGGCAGAACAAGGTCATGGAAACATAGTCAATATTGCATCCATTACCGGATCACGATCGGTACCTTTGCACGCCTATGCACCAGCCAAAGCCGCCGTCATTTCTATGACCCAATGCCTGGCTGTTGAATGGGGGCGTTCCGGAGTACGAGTAAATTCAGTTTCTCCGGGGTACACGCTAACCCCAGCCCTACAAGCAGCAATTAACAATGGCCAACGCGACGTTAATAAACTATGCCAGCAATCGGCTCTAGGCCGGATGGTCCAACCCAATGAAGTTGCCAACACTATCGCTTTTTTAACGTCAGACCAAGCAAGCGCAGTTACCGGTATCGATCTTCCGGTTGATGCTGGATGGCTGGCGGGCACCTCATGGCAAACGTATGACGGTATCCCTGCAGCAAGAAATACACAGCCCCAAGGAACTAGCAATGCTTAAGATAGAGAACCTTTGCAAGTCGTTTGGCGGTGTCAACGCCACATCGGATGTCTCTATACATTTTCCTGCCGAAAGCCTACATGCTGTCATAGGGCCTAATGGCGCAGGGAAAACCACCTTTTTTAATTTAATATCTGGCAACATAAAACCAGATTCGGGGCGGATATTACTCAACTCCGAAGACATCGCTGGGCAGTCCGCCACCACCATAGTCCGCAAAGGCATAGGACGTGCATTCCAAGTAGCGCAGCTGTTTCCTTCCTTGACGGTCGAAGAGTCCTTATGTGGTGCCCTTATGTCCCCTTTAGGGGAATCAGCAAAAATTACGACTCACTTTCCCCCACAAAAAACACGTGACCGTGCCCATGCAGCTATGGAGCGTCTAGGACTACAAAACCAAGCAGATGTCATTAGTGGAAACTTGTCGCATGGGGATCAAAAACTGCTAGATATTGCCCTGGCATTAGTACTAGAACCCAAAGTGTTGCTGCTTGACGAGCCCATTGCTGGCATGGGCCCAGAAGAGCGGGAAAAAATGATAGACATGGTATTTAAGCTATGGAAGCAAGGTGGTTTAACACTGATTCTCATAGAACACGATATGGAAATTGTTTTTCGTATTTCGCAATTTGTTCACGTACTTTCTTATGGGAAATTACTGGCCCAAGGTACACCAGAAGAAATTCGCAATAACCCCGCCGTTATCGAAGCATATCTTGGCACACCAAAGGTAGCGACACCATGAGCAACACCGTCTTAACCGTTTCCAATATTGATGTTTTCTATGGTTCCAGCCAAGCATTATTTGGCTTATCTTTAGAAGTAAATGCAGGGGAAACCGTTGCGCTACTAGGGCGTAATGGCGCTGGAAAAAGCACCACAATGAAAGCCATTGCTGGTGTACTACGTATACGATCAGGAACCGTACAACTGCAACAACAGCCAATTACCAACTTGCCACCCCACCGTATTGCTCGTGCTGGTATTGCATTTACCCCTGAAGATCGGCAAATATTCCCCGACTTAAGCGTAGAAGATAACTTAACCATAGCCACCAAATTGGGTATACAGAACAAGCACGTCTGGACTCTTGAACGTGTCTATGAAATGCTGCCTTTGCTGGTTCCCTTAAAAAACCGTCTAGGTGGTCAACTCTCTGGTGGTGAGCAACAAATGCTGACCATAGGCAGATCGTTAATGGGCAATCCGGAAATTATGCTGCTCGACGAACCCAGTGAAGGCTTGGCTCCCATCATGGTACAGAAAATTGGTGAGCTGATTGAATCCCTAAAAAACTTAGGAACCACCATCGTTTTGGCTGAACAAAATTTGCATTTTTGTTTAGGTTTAGCCGATAAAGCCGTTGTTATTGATCGCGGGCGAGCCGTATTTTCAGGATCGCTTAACGAATTAAATGCTAACGCCGACATTAAACAACGCTATCTTTCTGTGTAAAACTATGACTCACTCTAATGCCACATCACTGCCATTCAATTTACATGGCCATAGAATATTGATTAACGGCGCTGCCGGAGGTATAGGGCAGGCAACGGCAAGACTACTGGATGCTATGGGTGCCAACTTGATACTTTCCGATTTCAATCGGATACCTGAATTACATCAATTGGCCAATACACTTAAGCATGTAGAAAATATTCTAGATTGCGACGTTACCTGCCGTATAGCAGTAGAAACCATCATAGAAAGTGCAGGAGCACTGGACGCATTAGCCGACACCTCAGGGATATGCCCATACGACGACGATTGGACCGCCCCTGACTGGAATGAAAATGCCTTTACAAAAGTGATGCAAATTAATGTGCTAGGCCCTATTAACCTGGTCCGCGCCGTTATGCCTGGCATGATAGAACGTGGTCAAGGCCGGATCGCACTATGTGGTTCTATTGCAGGATGGACGGGGGGACTACGTGCTGGGCCGCACTACGCTGCCTCTAAGGGTGCCCTGCATGCACTGGTACGTTGGGCTGCACAACAATGTATTCAGCACAATGTCATTATTAACGGTGTTGCACCAGGCCCGGTTAATACACCCATGACCAGTAATCATGGCTATGCACCTGAGAAATATCCCATGAAAAGAATGGGCTTACCTGAAGAAATTGCTAGCGCTATCGCTTATCTGTGCTCACCAGCGGCCTCTTACAGCACAGGTACCATTATGGACGTTAATGGAGGTACCTACTTTCGTTAATGACTGCGCATCAAATAGGTTTATTAGAAAACCCTGTACTTATAAATTTAGAATATAACTGCACTACCCAGTCAGGTACATCTGACTGTTTTTCTTCGCCATATACATAGCGCCAGCCTAAATAGCTACGGGCTGCCATCAACATAAAAGAAATGGCTTCAAGTTCACGTTCGTCATAGCCTGGCAGTTCCCCATTGTCTCGGGCACGACTAAGCATACGTACATAGCCCGAAGCCACTAAATCCAGGTGCTCGCGATGGCCTTTAGGCGCGAAGCTTTCTGCTTCATTAAGAATACGAAAAAAATGCGGATTCTTTTTTAAAAATGAAAAAAACCCTTTAAATCCAAGTTCTTCGCGCTCTACTAATGTAGTACCCTCACGTGAACACGTTCTTACATAATCCAGCATGTCTTTGCCTAGCGTCGGCAATAACTTATCTAGAATATCCTGACGTGATTCGAAATGGTTATAAAACGTGCCCTGGGCCACACCTGCACGTTGAGTAATCAAAGTAATCGAGGCATCTTGGTACCCTCTTTCACCGACCACTTCCGCAGCTGCTTGAAACAATGCCTCGCGTATTAAACGTCCACGTTCATTACGCGTACTGGCATTGCGCCAATCCGCCACAGCAACAGAATCCACTTGGGCATCATCCACCGAGTTATTTTTCTTTTTGTTTGACATGGCTATTCCACAAACCTAAAATGAATCATGAGTCACCCATCATTATTGTTAGTATTTTGATATACGTCAAGCGAGGATAACCACGTTTCAAATAGACATCGTGAAATTAGCATCCTCGCATACTTTACGCAAAGCTGTTTTAAACACAGTATCCACATCACGTTGTATACCACCGGTACGGGTAAACAAAGTAACGGGTGACAGCGTCCAATCAAATGAATACGGCACGATGGACACCCCTGCAATACGCACTAACTCTTCAGCAATTTCGGCTGGAACAATAGACACCACACTATCACTACCCACGATCAATTCTCCGATTAACTTGGAAGAATAACTTTCCACTATCGGTGTAGGTGGTCGAACACCTGCCCGTAAAAACAGTTCAACAATTTGTTCCCGCATAGGCGTACGTGGAGCACCTAATATCCAATCCAATTCAGCCAACATAGTCCAATCCAAACGATGTCGGCCTAATCTAGCTGCAAGACGGCGACTGGCAATAAGGCGCGGTCTTTGCTGATACAAAACCTCAAAATCGATATTGTCGATATCCAAAGAAGCCGACACTCGACCTATTACCAGGTCCAAAGCGTGGTTACGTAAACGAGGCAACAATTGACCACTAGTACCTTCATCTACCCTAACGGTCAAACGCAAGCCTAGATCCAAAGTGTGCTGTATGGCCGTCGATACAATTTTTCCAGCCACAAAGGGCAATACACCTATATGCAAATGAGCGGCATGCCCAGAGGCTATCGCATCCATATCACTGACTAGATGATCCAAATCGTTCAGCATGGCGCGAGCTCTGGCCAAGGCGACTTTCCCTGCTGGTGTTGGCGTCATACCGCGAGCAGAGCGTGTAAACAAAGCAACACCGAACATATTTTCCAGTTCAGCTAAAGCACTGGTCACAGCAGGCTGACTAGTCGCCATATGTTCAGCCACTCTAGTTAATGAACCATGTTCACCAATGTGCAACAACAAGCGCAAATGGCGCATTTTTAAACGCGCCATTAAGCGTCTGACAACATCATGAGGTGTTGAAGCTGGCATAGTAGGAGTAAACCTATAAGTAACTACTTATAGGATCATAGCAAAATCAAATAATTATCTTATACCTAAACGCCTACACTGCTTATAAATCGATAAATTTTTGAAGGACACCACATGACTGACACGAATCGCCAGGCTGCTCTGGATTATCATGAGTTTCCCACACCGGGAAAAATTGCAATTTCAGCCTCTAAGCCCTTAGTTACCCAACGCGATCTGGGCCTGGCTTACACACCTGGCGTCGCCGCTGCATGTGAAGAAATCGTTGACGATCCCATTAATGCCTTTCGCTATACCGCCAGGGGAAATTTGGTTGGTGTTATTACCAACGGTAGTGCTGTACTGGGCCTGGGTAATATCGGCGCATTAGCGGCCAAGCCAGTTATGGAAGGTAAAGCCGTATTATTCAAAAAATTTGCTGGATTAGACGTATTCGATATCGAAATTAATGAATCTGATCCAGATAAACTCGTAGAAATTATCGCAGGTCTGGAACCCACCTTTGGTGGGATCAATCTGGAAGACATTAAATCACCAGAATGTTTTATCGTTGAAAAAAAATTACGCGAGCGGATGAAAATCCCAGTGTTTCACGATGATCAACATGGCACGGCCATTACCGTCTCTGCTGCCTTTATCAACGGACTGACTGTTGTTGGTAAAGACATCACCCAAGTCAAAGTTGTTAGCTCAGGGGCTGGCGCTGCAGCACTAGCATGCTTGAATCTTATGGTGGATTTGGGCCTGCCCTTAGAAAACATCTGGGTCACCGATATTGAAGGCGTAGTCTACGAAGGTAGAAAAACCTTGATGGACGAACATAAAGCCCGCTTTTCTCAAAAAACCAAAGCCAGAAAACTGGCAGAAGTCATCAAAGACGCGGACGTGTTCCTAGGTTTATCTGCAGGCAATGTACTTACGGCCGACATGGTTGCCAGTATGGCAAAACAGCCTTTGATATTAGCTTTGGCCAATCCTACACCCGAAATTCTGCCTGAAGTCGCCCACGCTGTACGCGATGACATAGTCATGGCAACCGGCCGTTCTGACTATCCCAATCAAGTCAATAACGTTTTATGTTTCCCTTATATATTCAGGGGTGCATTAGATGTAGGTGCAACTGCCATTACCCGTGAAATGGAAATTGCAGCAGTCTATGCCATTGCTGAGTTGGCCAAAGAAGAACAGAGCGAAATCGTGGCCGCCGCCTATGGCAACGCTGATGTTTCGTTTGGCCCAGAATACCTGATACCTAAACCCTTCGACCCACGTTTAATTGTGCGGGTAGCGCCAGCTGTAGCCAAAGCTGCAATGGACGGGGGAGTAGCTTCTCGTCCATTGGCTGATCTTGAAGCCTACTCACAGCAACTCCAACAGTTTGTTTATCACTCTGGCGCATTTATGAAGCCCTTATTCGCTTCGGCCAGAAAACTGGTTAAAGATGGCGGTAAAGCGCGCATAGTGTTTACTGAAGGCGAAGAAGAACGCGTGTTACGTGCTGTGCAGGCTGTTGTAGATGAGAAATTGGCTCACCCCATACTGGTTGGTCGTCCTTCTGTGTTGTTGGCTCGTATCGAAAAATATGGTTTACGCCTGCGTTTAGGTGAGGACGTCGAAGTCACGAACCCAGAATCCGACGAGCGTTTCCATCAATACTGGACAGCCTATTGGAACATCATGAACCGACGTGGGATTACTAAGGATATGGCACGGGTAGAAATGCGCCGTCGTTGGACGCTAATAGGCGCCATGATGATGCACTTAGGCGATGCCGATGGCATGATATGTGGTTCAGTCGGTTCTTATCATGACCACCTGCGTTACATAGATCAAGTGATTGGAAAGAAACCCAATTCACAATCCTATGCGGCCATGAATATCTTGCTACTGGACGAGCGCATGGTAGCTATTGTTGATACCCACGTTAACGAAAATCCCACTGCCGAACAAATTGCTGAATTCACTTTAGCAGCTGCTAAGACCTTAACTCAGTTGGATCTGACTCCAAAAGTCGCTTTATTATCACGCTCTAATTTCGGTTCTGACAGCTCAGCTTCAGGCATAAAAATGCGTGAAGCACTAGAACTGATACTGCAACAAGAACCCGACATGGAAATTGATGGGGAAATGCATGGTGATTGTGCCTTGGACGCTGTTTTACGCCAGCGCATACTACCCACTTCGCGCTTAAAGGATGCCGCTAACCTATTAGTTTGCCCTAACGTAGATGCAGGAAATATTGCCTATAACCTGCTTAAAACGGTAGCCGGCAGTAATGTTGCAGTCGGTCCATTTTTGTTGGGGGTCAATGCCCCCATCCATGTACTGACCTCTAGTTCATCGGTAAGGCGCATTATTAACATGGCAGCACTTACCGTAATTGATGCGAACCGGGCCTAAGCGCAATCCCCTAAAAAAAGTTACCGACATTAAATAACGTCAGTAGACCTAATATCCCAAAAATACCACCCGCTACCCCATGAACCAGTTTCATGGGGATTTTTTTGGAAATAGCATCCCCTACAAATACGGCCGGTACATTGGCTAGCATCATGCCTAATGTTGTACCCAAAACCACAGCAAGAAGTTCAGGATAACGGGCTGCTAACGCCACCGTTGCAATTTGAGTTTTATCGCCCATTTCTGCTAAGAAAAAAGCAATTACTGTGGTCCAAAATACGCCAAAACGGTATTTATTGGCTTCAGTATCATCTATTTCATCTGGTATGAGCATCCAAACAGCCATACCCAAAAAAGACACACCAATTACCCAGCGTAATAAATCAGGTCCCAACAAACTGGCTATACCACCACCGACCAAACCGGCTAGGCCATGATTGACCAATGTGGCTATAAAGATACCTGCAATGATAGGCCAAGGACGGCGAAATTTAGCGGCCAGCAAGATAGCCAGCAATTGGGTTTTATCACCCATTTCGCCCAAGGCGACAACGCCCGTTGATATAAGGAAAGCTTCCACAATTATTGATTCCGGGGCCAGAGTAGACATGGCTGCACAGTATCCTTGGCCCTTCCAGAGACTATGCAGGCCAAGGTCTTGCCAAGCTAAATGCCGCCTGCACCATAATCCACGACAGATTAAGTATGTTGATACAGGCCCCTGCTAGGCAGGGCGACTACTCCCCTATGACGAGTGCGGCCACTATACCAGTTCATTTATGACAATGCACCCATAACCAAACTTTCGGAGTAGTATCTATTTCTATATTATTTTGAATAGGCTGGTTACTTTTAACTACTAGCTACTTTCCATCACGGAGATTTCATTGAAATATTTAATTAATAATTCCCCTGAATACGAACGGATACGACGACTAAACAGTATAGGTATTGCGTTATCAGCACAACGCGATCATTACCAATTAATGGAAATGATACTTAGCAGTGCTCGCGAAATTACCGGCGCTGACGCAGGTACTTTGTATATGTTGGAACCAGACACATCGGCCTTACGTTTTGCCAATGTTCAAAACGATACCCTGAATGTTCAGTTCGATAGTAGTAGCGATGGAAAAAATTATTCATTGATTCCCTTGTATTACCCAGACGGCAGTCCAGACCAGCGTACTGTCGCTGCATGTACCGTATTTCATAAAAGCACCATCAATATTTCAGACGCCTACAATGAACTAGGATTCGATTTTTCAGGCACATTACGCTTTGATAAAAAAACCGGATACCGGTCTCGTTCCTTTTTAACCATCCCATTAATTAACCACGACAATGAAGTCATTGCCGTATTGCAGCTAATTAATAAGCTGGATAAATCATCTAAGGTCATCACGTTTGATGCTGCCGATCAGGAAATTGCCGAATCATTAGCATCACAAGCGGCGGTTGCCCTAAGCAACCAACAACTGGTCAAAGAATTACGCGCCCTATTCGACAGTTTTACCCGTGTCATTGCCAGCGCCATAGACGCAAAATCACCCCACACCGGTGCCCATTGTCGACGAGTTCCCGATGCCACGCTAATGCTTGCCAAAGCAGCTAGTGGCGCTGATTTTCCTGGTCTAGAAGGGTTTCTCATGTCTGACAACGACATGGACGAATTACAAACTGCAGCCTGGCTGCATGATTGCGGAAAAATAGTCACACCGCATCACATTATGGAAAAATCCACCAAGCTAGAAACTATTGTGGATCGTATAAACAGCATCAGCCAACGTTTTGATATTTTGGTCCGCGACATTGAAATTGCTGAATTGAAAGAACAATTACACGCTGCCCGTCTTGGTCTGCCTGAACCCATCACTTACCTCTCATCTATGCATCCACAGCTCAAAGAGCTTGCTGATGAATTCACGTTTCTACAACGAATCAATATCGGTACTGAATTCATGACAGACAGTGATATCGAACGGGTACAAGCGATAGCCAAGCGTGGTTGGATAGGTCTAAATGGCCAGCCCTGCTCTTTACTGAGTGAAGACGAGGTATTGAACCTATGCATACGCAAAGGCACCTTAAACACGGCAGAACGCAACATTATGGAAGACCACATGGTGCACACCTTAGCTATGCTGGAACAACTTCCCTTTCCACCCAATTTACAAAACGTGACCGAGTATGCCCTAGGTCATCACGAACGTATGGATGGCACAGGCTACCCCAGGGGTCTACGCAAAGATCAACTGTCTATACCAGCCCGCATAATGGGTCTAACGGATGTTTTTGAAGCACTGACAGCGCATGAACGCCCTTACAAAAGTCCTATGCCATTGTCCCAAGCCTTAAAAATCATGGGAAATATGGTTGAAAATCAGCATTTGGATCCTGATATTTTTGCTTTGTTTGTTCATAAACAGGTGTATTTGGACTATGCACATAAACATTTGCAGCCAGAACAGATCGATACCGTCAATTTTGACACCTTACCTGGCCTATCTTCTAGTGCTTATGCTGCTGCAATCTTGTAGTAGCTGTCGAAGTTACACACTAGCACCCTGCTAAAACCGCACATTTCAACACTTCATTTCAAGTAGCTAAGCCTAACTATCACCGTGTAATTCATGGTGATAAGCCTAGCTGTGCCTGCCATAAACTACCGTAAATTCAAACGTATACCTAAAAACAGCCTGTGGATAAGCTCTATGAAAGCCTGTTGTGGATAGGCTGTGGATTATTCTCTAGTAAGTCGTGGCCCTGGTCTAATCAAAAAAGATATACCCAAATCATCCACGCTTTTAAGGTCATTTATCAACCTCTAAAAAGATCATCTAAACTGTTGTTTTAAAACTGATTTTTAAAGTTATTCGAGTTATCCACAGACACCCATTAGTTATAGTCTTTATATATATAAAACTAATGAACAACTGATGGAGCAATGTTTGTCTTTTTCCAAATTTTAAAAATATGATGCATAAAAAAAGGCTTCCACCTGAAAACTTTTTAGATGAAAACCTTAGAACATGAAAATGTGAATTTGCTGTTATCTAGAAATTTCAAGCATGCTTTGGAAGAAACACATAGTTACATAATAAAATTTTTATGAATTTTCAGTGTTCAACACCTTGAGCCTGTGGATAACTACTAAGTAGAGCAAGTGTGGATACCCTGTGGACTATGTAGGCATAAGTACAGTTCTAGTACAAACAAATAAAGTTATGCCCGATTCATCCAACGATAAAAACTTGTTTATCCGCAACAAAAAAAACGTATAAGCTATTGAAAATTAACTTTTTATTTGAGTTGTTCTAGTTATCCACAGACACCCATTAGTAATCATCTTTATATATATAAAAAGAATAGATAAACCTAACTGCACAACACTATTTTTTTGCTAAACCTAAAAAATTTCAACAGGTATACTGCTGGCAATCGATCAGGTTCAGGAGGAAATAATTCTTACTTTTTTATGTAATTTCAAAAAATTAGCTCAAATAGCTGCTAATTTTTCTAGTGCATCGTCCAAGGTATGGTCTTGTTTTGCAAAACAAAAACGAATCAATCCATGGTTTGAGGACGTAGCTGCTGAATTTTCATAAAATGCAGAAACTGGGATTCCACCTACTCCGTGGGTAGTGGTCAGCCAATGAGCAAACTCCGACTCAGGTAAATCGGAAATTTTTTCATAGCTAGCCAAAAGAAAAAATGTACCTTCGCTATGCAAAGGTACAAAACGGGTATTTTTTAATCCCTGGAATAAGCGATCTCGTTTAGGTTGATAAAACTCGGACAAATTTAAGTAAGGTACTGGATCTGTCATGTAATTGGCCAAGGCTACTTGCAAAGGTGAAGGCACGGTAAACACCATAAATTGGTGAACTTTACGAATTTCTGTGCTCAAAACAGCAGGTGCGCAGCAATAGCCAACTTTCCATCCTGTGGTATGGTAAGTTTTCCCAAAAGATGAAACCACAATAGAATTTGCAGCCAGACGCTCACGCTTGGCTAAGCTTTGATGATGTTTACCGTCAAAAATAATGTGCTCGTAAACTTCATCAGATAACAAAATGATGTCGTGTTTATTGACTATGGCTTCTAGTTGATCTAAGTCTGATTCATCCAAATTTATTCCTGTAGGATTATGGGGAAAATTCAGAATCAACATACGAGTTTTATTAGTAACAGCTTTGGCGACTTTGTCCCAATCCACTTGGTATCTTGGATTAGCCTCGGTAGGCGCTTGCATCGAAACAATCACAGGTACACCACCTGCTAATTTAATTGCTGGTATGTATAAGTCGTAAAAGGGTTCGATAATGATGACTTCATCGCCAGTGTGTACAAAAGCCAATATGCTGGCCATCAAGGCTTCGCTAGCACCACTGGTTACTGTGATTTCTGTGTTCGCATCATATTTTTTGTCATAAAGAGTCTCGACTTTTGTCGCAATGGCTGTGCGTAAAGCAGGTATACCCGTCATAGGTGGATACTGGTTATATCCATCGTTCATCGCTTGGGTAACATAATTAACCAATTTTGAATCAGGATGAAAATCTGGAAACCCTTGTCCTAAATTAATGGCTTTATGATCCACACACAATTGGCTCATTACCGTAAAAATAGTCGTCCCTACATCTGGGAGTTTGGATAGAATATTCATGGTTCTAGTTCACAATAAAAAATCAAATTAAGAATTAGGTTATGACAAGGCTATGCGGGGGAAAAACCACATCCGGGTAAACATGTATAGGTTTATTACCTGAAGCGTAGTTATGCTCATTGCTGGTATTTTTGGTTAATTTTTTTGGAAACTAGCATCATGGCTCAAAAGGGCAAAGTTAAATGGTTTAACGCCGATAAAGGTTTCGGTTTCATCACCCCTGACGCTGGCAGCACAGATGTGTTTGCACATTTTTCTGCCATCCAAGGAAAAGGCTATCGCAGCCTGGATGAAGGTCAAGAAGTAGAGTTCGAAGTAACAGACGGTCCAAAAGGACCGCAGGCTTCTGAAATTCGCCCTATATAAGTTTTACCTTGTCGTAACACTAAATAAGTACATAAATGCCCTGATACGTCAGGGCATTTGTTGTTTGAGTGTCATATTTATAAATGTAAGTTATACACTATTTCCCCACATCTTTTCCACAAGGTTATCCACAGGCATTTAGTTTAGATAATATTTTTTATAAATAACGTTTTTGATTTTGTTTATATAAAATTTTTGTTTCACGTGGAACATAAAAACCTGTAAGTCACAAACTCTTATGTTTCACGTGAAACAAAGAACAAGTCAGGTCGTATAATGGTTGTTTAGAAAACTGTATCGCGTGAGCGAGAAAAATGATTTATCCAGACGAATTTGATGTGATTGTGATTGGTGGCGGCCATGCCGGAACAGAAGCTGCATTAGCAGCTGCTCGTACTGGTGCTAGCACTTTATTGTTAACTCACAATATGGACACTTTAGGTCAGTTGTCTTGTAATCCCTCTATTGGTGGAATAGGAAAAGGGCATTTAGTAAAAGAAATTGATGCGTTGGGGGGTAGCATGGCATTAGCTACAGACCAGGCAGGCATACAATTTCGAATTCTTAATGGATCTAAAGGTCCAGCTGTAAGGGCTACTCGTGCTCAAGCAGATAGATCTTTATACCGTCGTGCAATACGTACGATATTGCAGAGTCAAGAAAATCTTTATATATTCCAACAATCTGTTGAAGATTTGATTTTGGAAGGCGATAAGGTTGTCGGTGCGGTTACTCAAATAGGATTGCGCTTTAAAGGACGTACAGTTGTTCTTACTGCTGGCACATTTTTGAATGGTTTAATCCATGTGGGCCTGGATAATTATTCTGCTGGTCGTGCGGGCGATCCACCTTCGATTTCTTTGGCTCAACGTTTGAAAGAACTTAAGCTGCCGCAGGGCCGTTTGAAAACTGGTACGCCACCTCGTATAAATGCAAGAACCATTGATTTTTCCAAAACCTTGGTTCAAGATGGTGACCTAGACCCTATCCCTGTATTCTCTTATATGGGTAGTGTGGATATGCATCCCCAACAAATGCCTTGTTGGATTACACATACCAATGAAAAGACACATGATATAGTTAGGTCAGGTTTAGATAGATCGCCTATGTATAGCGATAATGCAACTATAGAAGGAGTAGGTCCGCGCTACTGTCCATCCATAGAAGATAAAATACATAGATTTGCAGATAAAACCAGTCATCAAATATTCTTGGAACCAGAGGGGCTTTGTTCTACAGAGATATATCCAAATGGAGTATCTACTAGCCTGCCGTTTGATATTCAATTGGCTTTAGTACGTACTTTGCCAGGACTGGAAAATGCCTTGATTATGCGTCCAGGCTACGCGATCGAATATGACTATTTTGATCCACGTGAACTAGATGCTACCTTGCAAACCCGTGCCATAAAAGGACTGTTTTTTGCTGGTCAAATTAATGGGACCACAGGCTACGAAGAAGCTGCTGCTCAAGGCTTATTAGCTGGTGTGAATGCTGCTCGTTTAGCTAAAGGTCTGGAAGGTTGGTCACCGGAACGTAATCAAGCGTATTTAGGGGTGTTAGTAGATGACTTGATTACACAAGGCGTTACTGAGCCCTATAGAATGTTCACCTCACGAGCAGAGTATCGTTTAAGCCTGCGTGAAGACAATGCCGATATGCGCTTAACCGAAATAGGCCGCCAACTAGGCTTGGTTGATGATGTCCGTTGGGATGCCTTCAATCGTAAACGTGATGCAGTAGCCAAAGAGATTGAACGTTTTAAAACGACTTGGTTAAGTCCCAAAGTAATTTCAGCCCATAAAGCCGAAGCTGCATTTGGTAAGGCATTGGAACGTGAGTATTGTTTGTATGATTTATTGAAACGTCCAGAAGTTAGCTATAGCGCATTAGTTAATTTACATAATGATGATGGCGTTGCAATAGCTGGCCCAGGCTTGCTTGATCCAGTGGCTGCTGAACAGGTGGAAATCCAGGTTAAGTATTCTGGCTACATTGCTAAGCAACAAGAAACTATAGACAGGCAAGCAGAACAGCATGCCCAGCTTATTCCAAACGATATTGACTATGACACGTTTGATAGCTTGTCCATGGAAGTTAGGCATAGGCTAAAAGTTAGTCGTCCACAGACAATAGGGCAGGCTAGCCGGATTCCTGGGATTACACCTGCGGCGATATCGTTGCTGTTAATTTATATTAAGCGTATGCATCACAGAAGGAATGTTGCGTAATGGTGCACTCTGTAGATTTTCAGCAGCGTTTAAACCTGGCAGCAAAACAATTAACAATTTCATTGACACCAAAGCAATCTGAATTGTTGTTGGAATATTTAAATCAAATCCAGCGTTGGAATCGCAGTTATAACTTAACGGCGCTTAAAAACCCGGAACAGATGTTAATTCAGCATGTATTTGATAGTATGGCTGTTGAGCCTACATTTCGTAATATACTGGATAAAAACACAGTAAACAATCCTTTGATTGTTGATGTGGGCTCAGGAGCTGGCCTACCAGGCGTAGTGTTAGCTATTTTGCACCCTGAATGGCGGGTGCATTGCATAGATGCTGTGGAAAAGAAAACCGCATTTATTCGTCACATGATAGGTGTGCTAGGTTTACCTAATTTAGAAGTCAGTCATACTCGTGTCGAGACAATAGAGCCCCTACAAGCGGATATCGTCGTTTCTCGTGCCTTTGCCTCGTTATTGGATTTTGTATCCTTGGCGGGTAGGCATATCGCCTCAGGAGGGCAGTTGCTAGCGATGAAAGGGCGCCATCCTGATGAGGAAATCAACATATTGCATGCTGAAACCCCGTGGCAGGTAAATGCTATTTATCCGCTGACAGTTCCTGAGCTTGATGCTCAGCGTTGTTTGCTTAGTTTGAATTGCCAAGGAAATCCATGAATAACAGCAAATCCGCCCACATATTTTGCGTTGCCAATCAAAAAGGTGGTGTGGGTAAAACCACCACAGCAATCAACCTGGCAGCGGCGCTGGCTATGTCGCGTAAAAAAGTCTTGTTAATTGACTTGGATCCCCAGGGTAATGCGACTATGGGCAGTGGAATAGACAAAAATACAGTTGATCAAAATTTGTACCAGGTTTTGATAGGCGAGGCCAGCATAGCGAAAGCCAGAGTCAGGTCAGAAGCTGGAAAATACGATGTGTTACCAGCAAACCGCGAACTATCAGGTGCTGAAATCGATTTGATTCAGATGGATCAACGTGAACAGCAACTGAAGTTAGCTATTGATCAAATTGCCCATGAATATGATTTTGTCTTAATCGATTGTCCGCCTACGTTATCGTTACTTACGCTCAATGGCTTGGCCTCAGCCAATGGGGTGATAGTACCTATGCAATGTGAGTACTTTGCGTTGGAAGGTTTATCTGATTTGGTCAACACAATAAAACGCGTGCATCACAACATTAATCCGCAGTTGCAGCTAATTGGTTTGCTTAGAGTGATGTTTGATACCAGGGTTACTTTGCAGCAACAGGTATCGGCACAAATAGAAAATCATTTTGGCGATAAAGTCTATAAAACGATAATACCGCGCAACGTACGCCTTGCCGAGGCGCCCAGTCATGGCTTACCGGGTGTTATTTACGATCGAAACTCACGCGGGGCTAAAGCCTACGTTGAGTTTGGCAATGAATTGATGAAGCAAGTGAAAAAATCCACTTTGCTGGAGCAGGCTAGGCCGCCCCGTTAAACCGCATTAAGGAATAAAACAATGGCAACAAAGAAACCTAAAGGCTTAGGCCGAGGTCTGGACGCTTTATTGGGCGAAGATACTGGCGCTTTAAAAAATCTAGGTAAAACACAGGGTGTGGACGATAACGGGCATCCGTCTACCTTGAAATTGACAGTTTTACGTGCTGGTAAATATCAACCGCGTACACGCATGGACGAAGAAGCCCTAAACGAACTGGCTGATTCGATACGTGCTCAGGGCATTATGCAGCCAATTTTGGTGCGTCCCTTAACCGGCTCAAAACCCGGAACTTATGAAATTATTGCTGGTGAACGGCGTTTTCGTGCTGCGAAGCTGGCAGGTTTGAAAGAAGTTCCAGTCCTGGTACGCGAAGTCCAGGATGAAAATGCTGCTGTCATGGCGTTGATAGAAAACATCCAGCGCGAAGACTTGAACCCTTTGGAAGAAGCGCATGGTGTGCGACGCTTATTGGATGAGTTCGGCATGACACATGAGCTGGCAGCCCAGGCGATAGGTCGTTCGCGCTCGGCAACTAGCAATTTATTGCGTTTGCTTAACCTGACGGGTCCGGTGCAAACCATGCTGCTTGCAGGCGATATTGATATGGGCCACGCAAGGGCGTTGTTGGCTGTAGATGCTGCAACGCAAATACTTTTGGCCAACGAGGTGATTGCCAAACGCTTGTCAGTGCGTGATACTGAGAAGCTCGTAGGGCGTACATTGCGTGAAGCTGAAGAAGCAAATACTCGCCAGGCGCGCAAGCCAATTGAACGCTCTGGTGATGTGGTCCGCTTGGAATCGGCATTGTCAGATCATTTAGGAACGAAAGTCAGCTTGAAGGTTGGCGCAAAAAATAAGGGTCAGTTATTAATTGATTTTCATGATTGGGAACACTTAAATAACTTACTTGAGCGTCAGGGTCTAGCAGGCGTAATACAGGCCAGTGATCAGGCATAAAATCGAAATAAATGCTGAAATCAGCAGTATTTCGTTAAAAATACGACAATTAGTCGTTAGGTAGTTGACAGCACTTTAAATTGCGTGCATAATTCGCAGTTCGCTTTCGGTGGGATGTCCGAGTGGTTAAAGGAGGCAGACTGTAAATCTGTTGACCCTGCGTCTACGTTGGTTCGAATCCAACTCCCACCACCAAGCGCTTTTGGCTGTAGCAGTAAGACGCCAGCAAATTATTAGTATTTATAGATAGTAATGCGCACAGCGCATTTTCATTTTTTAAGTACTAGCAGTAATTGCAGGCTCCGGCCATAGGTTGTGCGGGTGTTGAATGAATCACGTGCGGGTGTAGCTCAATGGTAGAGCAATAGCCTTCCAAGCTAAAGACGAGGGTTCGATTCCCTTCACCCGCTCCAGTGTACTGATATCAATATTTTGCCTGTAAAGGCAAATAGCAACAAAATAGTTGCCCATGTGGCTCAGTGGTAGAGCACTCCCTTGGTAAGGGAGAGGTCACGCGTTCGATCCGCGTCATGGGCACCACTTTTATCTATTTAAAGCATTATTCCATAGTCAGGAGTCCGCCATGGCAAAAGGTAAGTTTGAACGGAACAAGCCGCACGTGAACGTCGGCACGATTGGTCACGTTGACCACGGCAAGACCACGTTGACGGCAGCGATTACTACCGTCCTGGCCCAAACCTACGGCGGCGACGCTAAGGGTTACGCCCAAATTGACGCGGCTCCCGAAGAGAAAGCACGCGGTATCACCATCAGCACTTCGCACGTTGAGTACGAAACTCCTGCGCGTCACTACGCACACGTTGACTGCC
>JACCEO010000030.1 GCA_013416485.1 Alcaligenaceae bacterium | reverse complement strand
TGTGGAAGTGCAGTAATGCACGTAGCTAACCAGTACTAATTGCCCGTGCGGCTTGATCCTATAACCTTGTAGGTTACGTTTCAAGTACCGTTCAAATAAATAAAGTCGTTGACGTACCCACGTTAACGCACACTGAGCAAACTCAGTGCCCATCGCGACCCGTACGATATCAAACACCCTAAATACATATACCACCGCGCTAGGGTCTAGCGAGGTGTGCTTCTTCCCAGATTGGTTTGTTGGTGTGASGCGTGAAAATCGCRTCCCCCGCAAACACCCAGTTACGCTTGACGACCATAGCAAGGTGGCCCCACTCCTTCCCATCCCGAACAGGAAAGTGAAACGCCTTCGCGCCGATGATAGTGGACGTACGTCTGTGAAAGTAGGTCATCGTCAGGCACTTCTCTAAAAAACCCCATCCGAATGATTTCGGGTGGGGTTTTTGCTGTGCTGTGCCTTCACCGTGGGGTAGAAAACTAGACAAGAAAAAATTCTGAAGACCGGGTAGACAAGCACTATTATCTAGGATTCGAGTTCCGTAGCTATGGCTTACGAGGTAACTCTTTCTTATCAATTGAAGCGTGAAGAGTGCACTTAGCACTGTGAAAATTCAGCCTCTTACGTTGAGTATTAAACAGTAATTTTTGGTGTTAGGATCACCTACCTACCTACCTACCTACCTACCTACCTACCTACCTACCTACCTACCTACCTACCTACCTACCTACCTACCAGTCAGCTAGCATTCTATTCTGGAGGCTAAGCATGGTTTGGTAGAGTTTTTGTGTGATTGAGACGATCAAATACATGACTGTTGAAAATTGAATGCGTCAATCTGCTACATTTATTAAAAAGCAGAATAGTCTCAGAGAGGGTGCGTAAACAATGGAACAGAATTTAGCTAATCATGAGCACTTTAATCATGTTCGGATCATTATTGGTATGGTGCTTGGTATTAGTGTGGCTCGCCTTGTAGCGGGAACATCAGAGTTTTTACAGCACCCTAAAAGCAAGAAAATTTATTTAGTGCATCTTGGTTGGGTGCTTTATCTTTTTTTGACGATTACGCATTTCTGGTGGTATGAGTTTGGACTGGTGAAGATCAGGGTTTGGTCTTTTGGACTCTACCTTTTTCTTATCTCTTTTGCGTGCTTATTTGCTTTCACGGCGTCTCTGCTATTTCCATCTAGTATGACGGAGTATGAAGGCTATGAAGA
The DNA here is from genome assembly GCA_013416485.1 of Alcaligenaceae bacterium. Classification (GTDB taxonomy): domain Bacteria; phylum Pseudomonadota; class Gammaproteobacteria; order Burkholderiales; family Burkholderiaceae_B; genus JAGOAJ01. The sequence continues at coordinate 1,029 of JACCEO010000030.1, read as the reverse complement.
TTACTTTCAAGCACGGCGTAGAACCTTCTATTCGATGTTTGCACTATTGGCGGCTGTTGATCTTATTGATACGGCAATCAAAGGCTTGGACCATTTTCATGCGCTTGGGGTTGATTATCCTATACAGCAAGGGATTTTTATCTTGCTATCAGTAATGGCAATATTTGTACCCAATAAGATTTACCAAGGGGTATTTATTGCTGCGGCACTTGTATATAAAGTGCTCTGGATCTTCAGGCTTTATGGGGTGCTAGATTAAACACGAATTGCCATTGATGGCTCCAGGTAATAGCAGTCCTGTATGGCTGGGGGGACCATGCTTTTCAGGTAAACCCCAATATCAGTTAATAGATGCTGGATTTACGATAAGCAGGCTATATTTAGCGTGGATAAAAATGCAAAGGAGATGTTATGAAATTTGTCCTATACAAGGATGCGCGTGGGGAGTGGAGATGGCGATTTAAAGCGGCCAATGGAAATATCATTTGCGTTAGCTCCGAGGGGTATTCAAGCAAGCAAAGCGCACAACACAGTATCGAATCTGTGAAAAAAGGGATGCCTGATGCTCCGGTCACTGAAGAGTAAGTAGGAAAGCTTTCAATCAGCATATCAGTCATTACTGAATGAGCAGGATCTTCAATGGGGATTACTTCTCTTATGCGCAGCTAGACAACTTTATTCCATATATTGATCAGAAAAGTTCAGATAAAAAAATGATGGTGGTTAATTGATCAATCTAAAGACATCCCCCTAGATTGTTGACTCAGGGCATTGTTACAAGCATGCCCCCTCTGTCACACTAGTTGTCCGCTGATTTAATTTTCTATTTATACTAACCCTTGGGGCGGTTAGGACATTACCATGCCTTCCTATTCAGACGAGTTCAAAGCGCAAGTTGTTAAGAAAATGATGCCGCCTCATAGCCAGCCAGTATCAGCACTTAGCCTTGAGACCGGGATTTCAGCCGCGGCTTTGTATCGATGGAAAAATCAGTATCGTGCCAAAGGATTTGTTGTGCCCTCAAAGAAA
>JACCEO010000029.1 GCA_013416485.1 Alcaligenaceae bacterium | reverse complement strand
CTGGTCATGCCGTCGCGTACACCGTTATCGACCTCCCAACGCTTGACCCAGCCGACCAAGGTGGACGGGGCACAGTCAAATTTAGGGCCGATGGATGCCGCCGCCGCCCACAATGAGGGGTATTGGTCGCGCTGTTCCTGAACGATACGTACAGCACGTTCACGCACTTCAGGGGAAAACTTCGATTGATTGCTCATGGGGGTATTCTCTCAAGTTTTTACCCTCCGTGAAACCAAGGGTGATTCAGTCATGGACAACTGCTTATCAGGTTGCTGGTTTAGGCGGCCCTCAATCTCTCGCAGTTGTTGCATCTGTTGCCTAAGTTTGAGTAATTTCTCTTGCAGCCGCTGTGTTGTGGCCTCGACCTCAATGGGCTGAGTTCGGTCAGCGGTTTCCAACGCACCCAGATAGCGTGCGATGCTCTCATCGATTTGCTTCATTCGGTGATCAAGCTTGTGAACAGTGAAATTCTTATCCCGGTTATTGACGGCCTTGAACTTGCTGCCGTCAATCGCAACAATGGCTTGAGAGAATAATTTAAGCTGGCGGCACATCACGATAAACTGCCGACATGCATTTCGAATGCCAGCACCGTTATCACGACGAAAGTCGGCAATGGTCTTGAAGTCAGGAGCCAGTCGGCCAATAAGCCACATCAGCTCAATATTGCGCTGAGCTTCACGCTCCAGGCGTCGGCTGGATTGGACGCGATTAAGGTAGCCGTAGAGATAAAGCTTAAGAAGAATCGACGGGTGGTAGGAAGGACGACCGGTCAATGCGGGCTGCATGCCCTTGAAGCCGAGTTCATGCAAATCCAGTTCGTCGACGAAGACCTCAATGACGCGAACCGGGTTGTCGTCGGTGACGTAATCATCAAGACACTCAGGGAGCAAAGCGATCTGACTTCGCTCCTCGCCTTCGATAAATCGCTTCATCGGCCACCTCGCTTAAACGGGTTGGCTTATTTTAATTGGGATAAGGCGACCAGTGAAGTGTTTTCACACAGCCTCGACCCATAGCAGACCTTCGATTTACTTCGAAAACCAAGGGCGATTTAGTCGCCCGGTTCAGACGATCAGCGAAGGCCCTTTAGACTCTGACCTTCGCCGTAGGAAAACGCCAACAAATGAACCATCACTCGAACAATTCCGACTCCTCATGTACCACCACTAAACCATCCTTTGGAATGTATTTAAGGTAGGTACGAAGGTCGATTTGTAAGCCTGTACCCTCTCGCTGGACAATAAATCCACGATTCGCAAAACGCCTGTACAACAGGCTCTTCCCCGTTTCTTCCAAAAATGAATCCAGTGCCGATTTGCGTATAAACAACGCATTGTTACGATAGGAACCTGATGTGAATACGACGAGAATACCTGCCTCATCCAGCCATCCACGTTGCTGATCCCATATGAGACCCATTGTCTTAACAAGATCTTGGCACGGCACATCTAAGCTTGGTCGCTCAGTCTCAGATGTAAACTCATACTCCCATTCGCCGCCCCTGCTCAATGTCACTATTGTGCGTGTCATCCCATCACAATGGGTGCTGGTCATTCCTTCCGCTACAAACTGATTGAAAGCGGTGCCGTCCGGGTACTCCCCTAAAAAGCTTCTGTAACAGCTCGCATGATCAGAGAAAGCACGGTCGATACGATCGTAGGATCTTGTACTGAAAATATCTTCATCAGCTAATACTGACGTATAAAAAACATCACATGAAAGATACGGCGTTGTCCACGCATCATCCTCACCCAAATCGTTGGTGGTTTCATGACGATGTAGAGCAATCCACACTACACCGTTGGAGTCTGTACAAGATAATCGAGTCTCGTGTGCCGCGAAATCATCGGTCTTAACCCATGTATTGACATCGCTTTCATGAGAAGGAAAAGCGTACTCGCGCCGGCGTAGGATACTGTCGGGATAGATTCTCTCAGCGGTCACATCTCTCATGTCGGTTAAATCACGCTTTCGCACACCCACTGACCAGTAATGCTCTGGCCCAGGCACAGTGCCTTGATATGACGCACACGGCGGAATGTGGTCTGAAAGGACCCCAAGCAGGCGATGGAGTGAGATCCAGTAGTGAATCACCCCGGATTTTGAGGAGGGTGTTTGGTCAACGTAAAACGGGTTTGGCAGCGTGTGCTGCGAGTTGGTCATAGTAACGCTGTTCTGCCTCGGCAGGGGGGATGTCGCCTATGGATTTAAGCAGGCGCTGGTGATTGAACCAAGACACCCATTCCAAGGTGGCCAGCTCTACCGCCGCCTTGGTCTTCCAGGGACCACGCCGGTGAATCACCTCCGTTTTGTAAAGCCCATTAATGGTTTCT
>JACCEO010000028.1 GCA_013416485.1 Alcaligenaceae bacterium | reverse complement strand
ACTGGTCATGCCGTCGCGTACACCGTTATCGACCTCCCAACGCTTGACCCAGCCGACCAAGGTGGACGGGGCACAGTCAAATTTAGGGCCGATGGATGCCGCCGCCGCCCACAATGAGGGGTATTGGTCGCGCTGTTCCTGAACGATACGTACAGCACGTTCACGCACTTCAGGGGAAAACTTCGATTGATTGCTCATGGGGGTATTCTCTCAAGTTTTTACCCTCCGTGAAACCAAGGGTGATTCACACTATTAAACCGTGTAGGGTCATCGACCGCTGTTTTAAAGCTAATGGCAGTGAGCATTCCTACGCCCGGAATGGAGGTCAGCAATTGGCAAACGGGATCATTCTTGGCTTGCTGGGCAAGGATTTTATCCAGCGTCCTGATCTGCGCGGTGATATGGGTCCAGGTGTCCAGCAACATTAGTACGACAGGTTTCACCGCTTCAATGGTGGGCTCCGATTCAAGTATGGACCGTTTAAAGACGCTATTTTTGCCTGGGGGCAGGATGACACCGAATGTTTTTAAAAGCCCTCGAATTTGATTCGTGATCGTGACGCGGATTTGAACGAGTTTTTCACGGGCTGTCATCATGAGCCTTTGATGATGGCAGTCCAAGCTTTTTACATGTGTCGGCCGATACCAGCCCGAGCGCACCAGCTTGGCGATGCCCAGAGCGTCATTTTGATCGGTCTTGTTTAACTGCATGCTCAGCGCCGCATGCACATGCTGCGCATGAATACAGTCGACATCCACGTCGGCGCTCTTCAGAGAATGAGAAAGCCAAACGGCTAACGGGCCTGTTTCCATGCCAACCTTGGCGTCCTCGCAGCCTTGTGCAACGAGATAGCTTCTTATCGCTACAGGACTCGTGTCAACGCTGGCTTGGCAAATCTTTTCACCCGCCGCATCGACGACACAAATGGCCGTTTTCTTCTGAGATACATCCAAACCTACGTACGCTTTCATGATCATCTCCATCACAGGGCAATAAGCTATAAATTACCGCATGTGGTTCCATTTGAAGCCTTTAACGTTGCGTAAGTACAGGAAACATAAACCAAAGCCCCAGTTGCGCTGGGCTGTGGTCAAGCGGATCAACCAGTCGGCGATCACGTCGTTTTCATGCGCGTGCTTCGCCTGATAGTAGTAGCCGCTCTGGCTGATGCCAAACGCCTCGCACGCCAGGCGGATGCTGGATTTAAAGTGCTCAATGGCACAGCGCGCCATCTCTTTGCGTCGAGATGGCGCTACCACTTTTTTTCAATGGCCTCCCGCGCGATCTCGGCCTTCAGGCGCTCTTCGGCGTACATCTTCTTCAAGCGGGTATTCTCCGCCTCCAGCTCCTTCAGGCGAGCCATCATCGAGGTGTCCATGCCGCCGTATTTAGCGCGCCACTTGTAGAACGACGCGCTGCTCATACCGTGCTCGCGGCACAGTTCTGGCACGGGTGTACCGGCTTCAGCTTGTTTGAGGATGGCCATGATTTGGCTGTCGGTGTATCGCGACTTTTTCATTGAATTTCCTTTATTGGAAATTCTACTTCTGATCACTGCGGTTTTGTGGGGGGATTACTCGCCGACGTTAAATGCACGCAGCCCGATTCGGCACTGGGCCACACGAAGTGGCCATGTTCAAGACGCTTGGCGAGCAAACACATGCCATCACCACTCCACCAGAGCACCTTGAGCCGATCGCCCTTACGGCCCCGGAAGACAAACACATGACCGCTAAAGGGATCTTCGTGCAGCGTGGCTTGAACCGTTGCCGCCAGCCCATCAAAGCCGCGACGCATGTCCGTCGCCCCGGCCGCCAGCCAAACCCGCGTTCCCGCGGGCAGCCCGATCATGGACGTAACGCGTCGATGACGCACCGTAATGTCGCCGGATCCGCCGCGCCGCGGATGACAACGCACGCGGCGTTAAATACGAGCTCAATTTCGCTGGACCGGGCATCGGCTTGTCCGTCAATGCGCCTAGCCGGTAAGTTGGGCTTTATAGTGGACAAGGCGCTATCGGGCGCCACGTGTACCGGCACAAACGTCGGCATCGATGAAAGCGCGCCGAAATCGCCACGTCGATATTGCCAGCGCCAGTTATGCAACATATTGGCGTTGATGCCGTGGGCCAGTGCCACGCCAGCGATTGACGCGCCCGGGCTCCAGGACTCCTGTACCACCTGGCGTTTGTATTCAAGGGGATAACGCCGCCGCGGGGCCCGGCCAGCCGGAACGACAGAAAGAGAAGTGCTCATTAACGTTGCATGTCCATTTCATTTAATAGGTGGACACGTAGTTTGCGCGAATCTCAGTGAGATCTCCAGACGGTATTGGGCGGGCGCTTACCTTGGTTAGGGCCGGTAGCCACCCAGGTTTTAGGGTGTTTTACCGGCTTGGGCGCGGCGCTGTTGCCCCGACGGTTAAGCTGACCATGGGCCTTAAGTACACGGTAAAAGCTGGACTCGGAGGCGACATAGATGCCTTGGTCTGCCAGCCTGGGCACAATCTGCGAGGGCGGCAGGCTTTGGTGCTCTGGCGTGTTGCATACCGCCAGAATGTGCGCTTTCTCCTGGTCAGTAAGTTGATGCGGATAGTCACGCGCTCTCGGACTCTGGCGAGCATCGACAAGGTCAGTGAGCGCACGCCAGCGCCGTAGCGTACGACAACTGATACCCAGCACCTCGCAGGCCTTAAAGTCCCTGGCTCCCGCGCCAACGGCTGCGTCGACCAACGTGATGGCCATCTGTTTCATCGCGACAGGAATCAGTCTTCCTCGCTGATACCCCAGATGGCCTGGGCTTTTTTTGATAGGGTCAATAAAGCCGCTGTTTCAGCTAAGGCTCGGTCCTTACGTAAAAGCTCTTTTTCCAGGAGTTTGTTTTTCTTAGTCGCTGCAGCAAGCAGCGACTTGCTGACAGGCGCTTGTGCCATATCGAGCGACTCAAAAGCCGCCTTCCAGGCATCAAGCTGCTCCGGGTACAAA
>JACCEO010000027.1 GCA_013416485.1 Alcaligenaceae bacterium | reverse complement strand
GTAACGGTCCGGTGAGTACCGTCTTGCTTTAAAGCCGGATCTGCATCAGCCGTTCATTGACCTCTTGCAGGTCGAAGGCGGCCGGATCAAAGGGGTCGCCATACCATTGCTTCAGATCAGAATGGTCGGGGTGATCAGAGTCAGCCATGGCTTGCAGGAAGTCCATATAGCCCGGCTCCCCGCCCACGTCCTCAGGCGGACACGCATTGGCCCCATCCAAACACCAGGGAGAGTCCAGTGGACCTTCGAAGGGCATCACTTCGAGCACTTGGATTTGATGGAGCCAGTAATCCCCATAGTCGTAGAGGTATTCGAACTGGCCACTTAAGCCCAGCGCCTTGTCCAGGCGGACCCGGTTTTGGCTTTGTAGATCGGTCTCGGGGTAATCAGGGTCAGGCACGCCATAGTGCACATGGTTGATGATGAACTCATGCAGATGGCCGCCGAGCCAGCCCATGGCGTTCTGGATGGTGATGTGCAGCTTGGGCAAGGTAATGCGGCTAGGCACCACGATGGTGCGATGGATTGTCGGCTGAACGTAGCCCAATTCGATACGCAACACGAGCGCTTGCCCTTGCAACGCGAGGACCTTACTGACCATTTATGCAGCCCTATCAAGTGACAGCGAGTGCTTGGCCACATTCCACGGCAACAGCTCATCAATGCGGTTCACCGGATGATCGGCAATCACCGTCAACACATGACGCAGGTACGCCTGGGGATTGATGTCGTTTAACTTTGCGCTGCCAAGCAAGCTGTACATGGTGGCCGCGCGCTCGCCACCGGTATCCGAACCCAGGAAGAGATAGTTCTTTCTGCCTAAAGCTACGCCGCGCAGCGCCCGCTCGGCGGCATTATTGTCAATCTCAATGCGGCCATCATCCACGTAGCGCGCCAGAGCCTGCCATTGATTCAGGGCATAACCGATCGCATCGGCCGTTTTTGATTTGCGTGAGACGCTGGGCAACTGGTCGCGCAACCACGCGTAGAGCGCGGTGACGATGGGTTTGGCGTGCTCTTGTCGGGCGGCGTGCCGCGCGGTGGGGGGACTGCCCCGGATACCCGCTTCAATCTGGTAAAGTTCGGCAATTCTCTCCAGCACGTGGGTCGTGATGAAGGTGGCGTCTTTCACGTGAATGTCGTAGAACTTACGCCGGGCATGCGCCCAGCAACCCGCTTCTATGACGCGACCCGATGCGTAAACCTTGTTGTACCCGGCAAACGCATCCGCTTGCAAGATACCGCGATAGTGCTGCAGGTGCGTTTGCGGATGGATGCCACGCCGATCCGGCGAATAACGCATCCACATGGCCGGTGCGGTGGACTCGCCACTGGGCCGATCATCGCGGGCATACACCCACAGGCGCGCCTCGCGTGTCTTGCCGGTGCCGGGCGCCAGAACCTTGATTGGCGTGTCGTCCGTGTGCAGCTTATCGGCCGCAAAGACGTGGCGACGCAAGGCATCCAGCAAGGGACGCAGCAATTCGTGCACGCCACCGACCCAATCCCCCATGGTGCTTTCGCTCAGGCTCACGTTTTCGCGTTCATAGATCTGGCACTGACGGTACAGGGGTTGGTGGTCCAGGTATTTACTGACCATCACGTGGCTAAGCAACCCGGGGCCGGCGAAGCTGCGTGCAATCGGACGGCTGGGCGCAGGAGCTTGGGCCATGCGATCGCAACAGCGACAGGCCAGACGCGGTCGCACGTGACGAACAATTCTAAAGCTTGCCGGAATGTGTTCAAGCACCTCGCTGACGTCTTCGCCTAGGCGCGTCCACGCGCCGCCGCAATCAGGACAGGCAGCCTCGTCAGGAAGGTGTTCTTCAATATCGCGAGGCAGGTGTTCGGGCAGCGCCCGGCGTTGCGGTGCAGGACGTGAGGCAGGCGCCTGTGCCATTTCGACTTTCTGGGCGCGCTCGCCCTGATTGATGTGCAGTTCTTCCAGTTCGAGCTGTAATTGGTCGATCTGGTGTACGAGCTTTTCAGACTTCTGGCCAAACAGCATGCGTCGCAGCTTATCGAGTAACAGCGACAGACGGGCGATCTCATGTTTGTCATCGTGCTTTTGGGCACGCAGTGCATCGCGCTCCAGATGCCAGACCTCGCGTTCTTGCTCGAAGGCGGCGATCTGGGCTGACTTGGCCGACAACAACGCCTTTAAGGCATCGATATTATCGGGAAGTTGGACGCGATTTAACATGGCGTTATTTTACCCAATAACGACCGTTTCTCCTAATGAATAAAGCGCCTGAGCGCTAATAAATACGCCACTCTTAGCATTTTTTGCAGCGATCAAGCCTGTGTCGGTTTATGCGTGCGCACAGGCCGTCGCCAATCAATGCCTTCAAGCAGCATCGAGAGCTGCGCCGACGTTAAATGCACGCAGCCCGATTCGGCACTGGGCCACACGAAGTGGCCATGTTCAAGACGCTTGGCGAGCAAACACATGCCATCACCACTCCACCAGAGCACCTTGAGCCGATCGCCCTTACGGCCCCGGAAGACAAACACATGACCGCTAAAGGGATCTTCGTGTAGCGTGGTCTGAACCGTGGCCGCCAGCCCATCAAAGCCGCGACGCATGTCCGTCGCCCCGGCCGCCAGCCAGACCCGCGTTCCCGCGGGCAGCCCGATCATGGACGTAACGCGTCGATGACGCACCGTAATGTCGCCGGATCCGCCGCGCCTCGGATGATAACGCGGGCGGCGTTAAACACGAGCTCAATTTCACTGGGCCGGGCATCGGCTTGTCCGTCAATGCGCCTAGCCGGTAAGTTGGGCTTTATAGTGGACAAGGCGCTATCGGGCGCCACGTGTACCGGCACAAACGTCGGCATCGATGAAAGCGCGCCGAAATCGCCACGTCGATATTGCCAGCGCCAGTTATGCAACATATTGGCGTTGATGCCGTGGGCCAGTGCCACGCCAGCGATTGACGCGCCCGGGCTCAAGGACTCCTGTACCACCTGGCGTTTGTATTCAAGCGGATAACGCCGCCGCGGGGCCCGGCCAGCCGGAACGACAGAAAGAGAAGTGCTCATTAACGTTGCATGTCCATTTCATTTAATAGGTGGACACGTAGTTTGCGCGAATCTCAGTGAGATCTCCAGACGGTATTGGGCGGGCGCTTAC
>JACCEO010000026.1 GCA_013416485.1 Alcaligenaceae bacterium | reverse complement strand
GCGCCCGCCCAATACCGTCTGGAGATCTCACTGAGATTCGCGCAAACTACGTGTCCACCTATTAAATGAAATGGACATGCAACGTTAATGAGCACTTCTCTTTCTGTCGTTCCGGCTGCCCGGGTCCCGCGGCGGCGTTATCCCCTTGAATACAAACGCCAGGTGGTACAGGAATCCTTGAGCCCGGGCGCGTCGATCGCTGGCGTGGCACTGGCCCACGGCATCAACGCCAATATGTTGCATAATTGTAAGCACCCGCCCAGGGCCGTCTTGTTTTAAATTCTGATTTCCATCAGCCGTTGATTGACTTCTTGCAGGTCGAAGGCGTTGGGATCGAAGGGACCGCCATACCATTGCAGTATGTGCGTATGATCGGGATGCCCGGGGTCGGATATGGCTTGTAAGAAATCCATATAACCGGGCTGCCCACCCACATCCTCGGGCGGACACGCGTTGGCACCATCCAGACACCAGGGGGAGTCCAGCGGGCCGCTAAAGGGCATCACATCGATCAAACGAAGCCGATGATCCCAATCGTCACCGTAGTCGTAGATGTAATCGAACTCGCGGCGCGACCCCAGGGCCTTGTCCAAGCGCACCCGTTTTTCGTCCTTAAGATCGGGCTCAGGGTAATCTGGATCGGGTCGGCCATAATGCGTATCGTTGATGATGAACTCGTGCAGATGCCCTCCTAGCCAACCCATGGCGTACTGGATCGTGACGTGCAACTTGGGTAGCGTGATGCGACTGGGCACCACGACGGTGCGATGAATCGTCGGGTGGACATGGCGCAGTTCGATACGCAGTACCAAGGCATGGCCTTGCAGTGCAATCACCTTTGGCGCCATTACGCGGCCCTGTCGCGTGTCAGCGTTTGTGGCATCAGATTCCACGGCAGCAGTTCGTCAACACGGTTGACGGGGTAATCGGCAATCACGGAGAGAACATGGCGAAGATACGCCTCGGGATTGATTCCGTTCAACTTAGCTGTCCCCAGCAGGCTATACATCGTGGCGGCGCGCTCACCACCGGCATCTGAACCTAGGAATAAAAAGTTCTTGCGACCAAGCGCTACGCCGCGCAGCGCCCGCTCGGCGGTATTATTGTCGATCTCGATACGACCATCGTTCAGGTAGCGCGTGAGTGCCTGCCATTGGTTCATGGCATACCCGATGGCATCAGCCGTTTTTGATTTACGCGATACGGTTGGCAACTGCTCACGTAACCAGGCCCGCAATGCCGTGACGATTGGTTCGGCGTGCGTCTGGCGAGCGCGTTGCCGCGCATCCGGTGGCTGGCCACGTATTTCCGATTCGATTTTGTAAAGCGTGGCAACTTTCGCCAGCACATGCGTCGTAATGGGGGTGGCGTCCTTCACATGAATGTCGTAGAACTTGCGCCTGGCGTGCGCCCAGCAAGCGGCCTCTAGGACTCGGCCCGATGCGTAGACCTTGTTATAGCCGGCGAATGCATCCGCCTGCAAGATGCCGGTAAAGTCCTTAAGGTGAGTTTGTGGGTGGATGCCTTGACGATTTGGCGAGTAGCGCAACCACACGGCGGGAGCCGTCATGTCGCCGCTGGGCCTATCGTCGCGGGCATAGACCCACAACCGGGCTTCGCGCGTTTTGCCGGTGCCCGGTGCCAATACCTTGATGGGGGTATCGTCAGTATGCAGTTTATCGGCGGCAAACACATGGCGCTGCAGCGCATCGATCAAGGGACGCAGCAAGGAGTGCACGCTGCCCACCCAATCACCCATCGTGCTTTCGCTTAAATCCACGTTCTCGCGTGCGGCGATCTGGCACTGGCGATACAGCGGCTGATGGTCCAGATACTTGCTGACCATCACATGGCTAAGCAGTCCGGGCCCGGCGAAGCTACGGGCAATGGGGCGGCTGGGCGCCGGGGCTTGGGCCATCCGGTCACAACAGCGGCAAGCCAGACGTGGACGTACATGGCGAATGACTCTAAAGCGGGCCGGGATGTGTTCCAACACTTCGCTGATATCTTCGCCCAGGCGCTGCCACGCTCCCCCGCAATCGGGGCAGGCGGTCTCGTTGGGAAGGTGTTCGTGCACATCACGCGGCAAGTGATCGGGCAATGGCCGGCGTTGCGGTGCAGGACGCGCCGCAGGTGCTTGCGCGGATTCCACCTGCTGGGCACGTTCGCCTTGGTTGATGTGCAACTCTTCAAGCTCGAGCTGCAATTGGTCAATCTGGTGGATAATTTTTTCGGACTTCTGGCCAAACACCATCCGTCGCAACGTAGCGAGTAACAGGGTCAGGCGGGCGATTTCTTCCTTATCGCTGTGCTTATCCTGACGCAGGGCGTCGCGCTCTAACACCCATGCCGTACGCTCTTTCTCGAAGGCATCAATTTGGGCGGATTTGGCCGACAATAACGCCTTCAAGGCATCGATAGTGTCGGGGAGTTGGGCACGGTTAAACATAGCCATTATTATACCAAATAATGGCTATTCTATCTATGGCAAAAAGGCTATAAACCTAACAAATACGCCACTCTCAAGCGTTTATTTAACACTAAACCTGAGTCGGTTTGTGTGTCCTCTTCGGACGGCGCCAATCGATGCCTTCGAGCAGCATCGACAGCTGCGCTGAGCTCAGATGCACAGCCCCCGACTCGGCGCTAGGCCACACGAAATGACCGTGTTCCAGGCGCTTTGCAAGCAGGCACATGCCGTCGCCACTCCACCACAGCACCTTGAGGCGATCCCCTTTGCGGCCACGGAAGACAAACACGTGGCCACTGAAGGGATCTTCACGCAGCGTGGCCTGGACGGTGGCCGCCAACCCATCAAAGCCACGACGCATATCCGTTGTGCCAGCCGCCAACCAGACCCGGGTTCCTGCCGGTAAACCGATCATTCTTGTAGCGCCTGGAGGAGGCCGCGTAACGTCGGTAAGTCGGCAGCGCCGTGAATCACCATACGTACGCCTGGCAACACAACCTCAATTTGCCCGGAACCCGCCGGGCTGCATTGCCCGTCAATGGTCTTGGCCGGTTGATGTTGTGACTGCACAGACACAGTTTTAATCTGCACCGGCAGTAACACCGGCCCTTGGGAGACTGGACCGAAGTCACCACGCCGATACATCCAGCGCCAATTGTGCAATTGATTGGCATTGATGCCGTGGGCCAACGCAACCCCTGCAATCGAGGCGCCACCGGCCATTGATTCCTCTACCACCTGGCGTTTGTACTCAACCGGATAGCGGCGCCGAGGGCTCGTAGAAGAGCTCACCACAGAAAGAAAATCGCTCATTGAAATAGGTGTACATCTCAAAAATTAAGTGGACACCTATTTTGATGAAATCTCACTACGTTTCATAGACGGCCCTGGGCGGGTGCTTACGCATAATTGGCGCTGGCAATATCGACGCGGTGATTTCGGCGCGCCCTCATCGATGCCGACGTTTGTGCCGGTACACGTGGCGCCCAATGGCGCCACGTCCACTATGAAGCCCAACTTACCGGTCAAGAACGTTGAACGTCAAGGCGATGCCCGGCCCAGCGAAATTGAGCTCGTGTTTAACGCCGCGCGCGTTGTCATCCGCGGCGCGGCGGATCCGGCGACATTACGGTGCGTCATCGACGCGTTAC
>JACCEO010000025.1 GCA_013416485.1 Alcaligenaceae bacterium | reverse complement strand
GGTCCACTGGACTCTCCCTGGTGTTTGGATGGGGCCAATGCGTGTCCGCCTGAGGACGTGGGCGGGGAGCCGGGCTATATGGACTTCCTGCAAGCCATGGCTGACTCTGATCACCCCGACCATTCTGATCTGAAGCAATGGTATGGCGACCCCTTTGATCCGGCCGCCTTCGACCTGCAAGAGGTCAATGAACGGCTGATGCAGATCCGGCTTTAAAGCAAGACGGTACTCACCGGACCGTTACGATTTTTGCGATTTTGTAAAGTTAGATGATGCGACAGGTGCGCATAAAAAACGGGGCCGATTTGGGCCCCGTTAGTCTTTTTGATCAATGCTTGTTCGAGCAGCTTTTACGATTTCTGCAATTGGTCGATTTCAGTTGCCATCAAGGCCGACTTACAATTAATTGCCGGCACCATGAGAGCAGGAGTGCCCACCCGAAAGCGGACATCAGATTCAATGTCATTATTTCATGGCAGCTCGGAGAAAGCTTTCCAAGCAAGGCGGCGCTTGAGTGAAAGAGCTCAAGTGAGAAATTAGTCCGGAATGAGAGGGGTCGACGTTGTATTTTGCTGCGCGGCTAAAAGGCCACGTCCCCTTTACTCGACCTTCAGCGAGGAATATTAAAAGAGCGCGTAAAAAGCTGAAGTGATACTTTCCTCGCCAATCCATATCTCGATCCAAGGTATCAAACGTTCCAGCTTGCGCAAGCAACTTAGTCACGTTCGGTAATTCGTCGTGGTGTATATTTAAAGAGCCTAGTAGATTAGCATCATCTAAGTTGAGAGTGATTGAGGGGGTTTGCCAATCGATGGAAATGTAGTCTACCGCGCTATCGCCGGGTAAGCAGCGAATTTTGTTGCGGCGGCATACATACACGGTCTTATGTAGTGGCGCAGTTGCGTCGAGATACATAAGGCTAGCGGTGAAAAATAATTCTTCGATAAGCCTGAGCGCCTCGTGATCAGCGGCATCGGCGATGTCAAAATTTGCTCGGAGAAATCCCTCAACAACGGGCCACTTAAAGAACTCATTTTCAATTGAGTAGCCTCTGGTGACGTAAACGTCATGTCCTTCATTCAGAGCAGGGTAATCGTCGTAGTCGCGATCAATAAAGTAGAGAACCAAATCATCAGCGGTACTTAGATTTCGGAGAATTATATCTCGGAGTTCGAGGACCTTTGCTTTCCCCCGAGCGATGAGTTGACCTGCGGCTGGCGAACCTATTATTGCGACAACCTTGTTTATGTAGTACGCAGGGCATTGCTTGCCCTCAAAAATTAAGATGGGTCCATTGTTAGATTTGGATTTGAGCTTCAGGTATTCGGAAAATGCTACATGTGGTACGTTCCTGGCTGCCCTAAGGGCATCAATCCTGCCCATTGCTACGCCTCCTGGCCGAGACGCGGATGGATCTAGCGAAGGAGTCAAGCTCGTTCTCGAATACGAATGGTGAGTGTGTAATGGCGATCAACTGAGCACAGCTGTTCGCCTTTAATATGTCTGGCAGGAAGCGTCGCTGCCACTCAATCGACAATGACAACTCTGGCTCGTCAATCAATATAAGATGTCGTTTTTTGCCCTCTAATAGTAGTCTGGAGAATATGCTGATGATTTGCTTTTCTCCAGAACTCAGACTCCCAAATGGAAGTGCTCTCTCGAGTTCACTATTCCATATTTCGACCGTCAGTTTCAACTTGTCGAAGACTAGATATTTCTCTTCAGAGCCACCGCTCTGAAGATATCCATTTACAACTTTCGCAAACTCCTCAAGTGCCAGTTCTTGTGGTCGCGACGCCTCGTAGCTCTCTAAAAGCTGTCTTAGAAAGTAAACCAATGGCTTGTATCGTTCGTCCGAGGGGCTGGCGCCACCGATTGCGCGTTCCAGTCGATCTTCAGTTGCTGTATTGCTTTTTCCAAGGCGGCCGAGCATAAGCCTGACAGCCTCCATGTCGAATGGCGAATTATTTGGATATTCGGATTGCGGCACTCCAAGCAGAGTGTCAATCACGTTTCCACTTAATTTGGAATAAGACTCGAACATGGAGCGTTGGATAAACTGCGTCATGCGCGCCAGCTTTTCCTCCACGTCGCTTAGTCCGAAGAAGATCAATTCGTCGCGCTCTGATTCCGAATCAGCTGCGTCACCTGCGGGTGGCCGTCGTCGCGGTGCATTGCGGCTCAGGCTAACATCTTGAAAATCGGCCTCAATGCGACGGTAAGTGGGGAGATACAGGACTTGTACGCCACCCATCGCGTCGATTACTTTTTTTCTGAATTCTGCAATGTAAGACGAGTCATACACCATTGAACGTAGGCGTTCAAGGCGAATTAGAATATCGTCCTCATCATAGGGGCTTGATCTGTATAGTATGCGGAATGCAGGGTGCCGGGAGGCCTTCACAGCGCCGCCCTCAATAAACACCAGCAACAAGTCCAGAATTTGTTCAGTATTAATGCCGTATTCCAGTAGCTCTCGAATGCCGCGCTTTTGGAGTAGTGTCTTGGCGTCGAGATTTTTCTTCTTGAAGGCCTGCTCTTTGGAAAAGATAATCTCATTTTCGCCGAACTTAAGAATTGCTTCTGAAAAATCGACATTGGTAAGGCGCGATATTCTGCCTGAAAGTAGCGCATAAAGCGCATTCATTAGCGTAGTCTTACCTACGCCGTTTTCGGCCAGAATTATGGATACAGGCTCCCCACATTCAATGCCAATATCTTTATAGCCATATAATCCTCGGAGCTGAAATGAGGATAGTAATGAGTCTTGATTAAAAATTTTTAGCATTTAATGAGAAAGATTTATGTGAAATAAGTGAATTGTTATTCAAATCAATAAATTTGAATAACATGAGCAATTTTGAGTAGGTGGCAGCCCTTTGCTTAGCCCTTTTACGGTCAAGTCTAAAACTCACAATCATGTGCCTCACCTTCTATAATGTGTGCTCGACTTTTCAGGGCGAGCATATCTTCAAAGCCGACACTCGACACCAGTGGTTAATGACCAAAACAGCCATTCTACGAATCATTGGCTGCAATAGCTACCTCGATGTGCCGAAATGAATGTCTAATTGCCTTCAGGTCCTGGTCAAGAAGTGGCCAAATGTCGCGGGCGCTCATGCCTGAGTAGCCTGCCCCCCATCTTTCTTGCAATAACTCTGTGACCTGATCCTGCAGACGCTGCATCTTGTTTTTTCGGGACCCGGCCCGATGGCCTTGATAGCGGCTGACGATGGCTCGTACTTCTGCGTTGGCATTTTGGTAGAGCTGCTTTTGGTCGAGTTCGAGCTCTTTGCTGACCTGCGCTAGGCTGATTGCCTCGGGCGCTTCCAAGAGCTGCCGGAGCTTGGCGCGGATGGCCGACCAGTCAAGAAAGCGGGCCCTAATGCCCTTGCGTGGTGAGATCTCTAGCGGTATGGATAACTGATGGTCGATTTCTGGGAGCACCCAATTCTCGAGATCGCCCACAAATAGGCGATCCAGCCCGCGGCCGCCGCATAGCGAGATGGCCAGCCAAGCCTGCAAGGTGGGTATTCCTCCTTTGTTGAACCAATGCCAGACCCCGCTCTTTGATAGGCCCACAGTTTCGGCAAAAGTCGTGATACGACCATGTGCCATACGTTCGACCAGGGTTTCGAGTAACGCCAGGACCCGATTGGCGTCGACCTCGGGAGGCCGTCCTACCATTTGCTCGATGCTTCTTGCTTGCCAGATAGCTGCCGGTTCGGCCAGCCTGGTCGTTTGGTCGCCTAAAAAACCACCACACGCCGTGCAGTAGCCAGGAATCACGGCCGAGGCGCGATGCCGGACATTAGATTTCTCACAGTGCGGACACGTGGAGGCAAGGTTGATCTTGTGCCGTGTGCAAGCAGTAACGGAAGCGATATCCCAGGATAAGCGTAGGTAAAGAGGTTGATTGGCAGCTTTGTCATCCCTCAGGCAGAGGGGGCACCAACGGTCGATTCTGGAGGTTAAGCTACAGTTTGACACCAGATGGCGCCACGGGGCGAGGGTCAGACGATCCAGACCGCCGATGCCCGTCAAGGCGGCTATCCAGGAACTCCATTGCTCGGACTCCTGTGAAGCTCCTGCAAACGCGCGACGATACCATTTGTAGTCGTCGGGGATAGGCTCACCAAAATGCTGCAGGGTCCAAGCGGCTAGGTCTCGTGCCTTCATGCCGTGTGAGTGTGCAAGGCGACAGAAGTAGCTTGTCAGGCTTTCGACTTGCCCGGTACCCTGGCCGATGGGTTGTAAGGCATGTAGCGTGGAGCGCGGTGCAATTAACATATCCATTACGCAACCCGCCTTTTGGACGACTTGGTAGAAGGCAACGCAAGGCTGCGTTGAATGCCTGGAGCTATTCGCTCTTCTCCGTCGACGATCTCGTGGAGAATCTGCGTAACTTGGGCCTCGGCCAGCAGGGCAGCGCGCAGAGTGTCCTCAGACCAGCCGTGCTTTTTCACTTGTAGGCTTAAACGCACCAAAACAGTGCGCAGGGTGCCGATGCAGCCCAAGGTATTCTCCATAAAGACCGGTGAATCACCCCGGATTTTGAGGAGGGTGTTTGGTCAACGTAAAACGGGTTTGGCAGCGTGTGCTGCGAGTTGGTCATAGTAACGCTGTTCTGCCTCGGCAGGGGGGATGTCGCCTATGGATTTAAGCAGGCGCTGGTGATTGAACCAAGACACCCATTCCAAGGTGGCCAGCTCTACCGCCGCCTTGGTCTTCCAGGGACCACGCCGGTGAATCACCTCCGTTTTGTAAAGCCCATTAATGGTTTCT
>JACCEO010000024.1 GCA_013416485.1 Alcaligenaceae bacterium | reverse complement strand
CGAAGGTCCACTGGACTCTCCCTGGTGTTTGGATGGGGCCAATGCGTGTCCGCCTGAGGACGTGGGCGGGGAGCCGGGCTATATGGACTTCCTGCAAGCCATGGCTGACTCTGATCACCCCGACCATTCTGATCTGAAGCAATGGTATGGCGACCCCTTTGATCCGGCCGCCTTCGACCTGCAAGAGGTCAATGAACGGCTGATGCAGATCCGGCTTTAAAGCAAGACGGTACTCACCGGACCGTTACTACAAATGAGGCAATTGCTGCGTTCTTACCGAGTGAGTTTCTTGCATTGCGGTTTTGGTTCTACGCAGCACCTGTACTGATCCCCAAGTATGGTCGAGAAAATATTTATGGCGCTACTTTACTTAATCAGGAGCTTATTGATGCTGTGAGGTTTTTTGCGCCCGACTTTTCAGAGCAGATGCAGATTGCTCAGTTTCTTGACTACGAAACCGCCAAAATTGATTTTCTGATCAAAGAGCAGCAACGCCTGATTGAGCGCTTAAAGGAAAAGCGACAAACGGTGATTTCGCATGCAGTGACCAAAGGCTTGGATCCGAGCGTTCTGATGAAAGACTCCGGCGTGGAGTGGCTGGGGGAAGTGCCTGCGCATTGGAAAATTGTGCGGCTTAAAAACATCTCTCGCATCGTGGACTGCAAAAACCGAACTCCAGAATATATTGATGATGGTGATTATTTGGTGGTGAGAACCACGAATGTAAAGAAGCAGCAATTGAGCTTGGAAGGGGCTCTCTATACGGATCAAAAAAACTTTCAGATATGGACAGAAAGAGGCATTCCTCCACCTGGTTCAATTTTTTTCACGCGAGAAGCTCCATCTGGAGAAGTCTGTATTGTTCCTCAGGATATTCCTCTTTGTATGGGGCAGCGAATGATGAATATCATTCCGAACGATTTGTGCTTAACTCCATTTATCTTTGATTTTCTTACTTCTGATTGTCTTACTAAGTATATTGAAAGTGAGGCGTCTGGCAGTACGGTGGTCCATCTTAGGGTCGAGCAGGTCTATAACATTCCTCTGGTTGTTCCACCACAAAGTGAGAGGGATATGATCGACAAGTTAGTCAGAGAATTGAAGTGCAGTTATGAGCTGCTAATAAATCAGTCGGAAGTAAGTGCTGCATTACTTTATGAACGCCGCTCAGCCCTAATCTCTGCCGCAGTCTCCGGCAAAATCGACGTTCGTGGCTGGCAACAGCCCGTAACACCACAAACAGAAAATCAATCGGAGGCGGCTTTTGGCTAACAGCAAAGAAGCAGTATTCCAGCAGGACATTATTAATGCCCTAGCTGCACATGGCTGGCTGGTGGGTACGTCGTCTGGCTATGACCGAACCAACGCTGTATATACCGAAGACCTTCTGGCCTATTTCCAGACTGCCTACCCTGATCGTTGGGAAAAATTCTGTAAGAACAACCCGCAAGACCCAACCAAAATCTTGCTCCAGAGAACCGTCCGTGCCCTGGAGCAAGACGGTACGTTGGATGTACTACGCCATGGCTACAAAGTACCTGGCGTTAAAATCGACCTGTGCAGCTTCAAGCCCGATCACGGCATGAACCCGGACTCCTTGGCACGTTATGGCGCAAACCGGCTGCGTGTCGTGCCCGAAGTGTCGTACTCACCGCATTTTCGTGAGGGCGATTACAACCCCAGACTGGATTTGGTGTTGTTTGTAAATGGTATCCCTACGGCCACGCTGGAACTGAAAAGCGAGTTCAAGCAGTCGGTGGAAAATGCCAAACGTCAGTACCGCCGTGATCGTCCGGTCAAGGATACCCTAACCCGTAAGCCTGAACCCTTACTCACCTTTAAGCGCGGTGCGTTGGTGCATTTTGCTGTCAGCCAGTTTGAAGTAGCCATGACCACCAAGCTGGCTGGTGATGATACTTTCTTCCTGCCCTTTAACCTGGGTAATGAAGAGGGTGGGGCGGGTAACCCCGTGCCTCCTGATGAAAATAGCTACGCTACTAGCTATCTATGGGAGTGCCTCTTTCAAAAGGATGCTTGGCTTAACGTGTTATCGCGCTTTCTTCATCTGGAAAAAACCACAACAGAGGATTTTCATGGTGCAGCCAGTGTACGTGAGTCGTTGATCTTTCCTCGTTACCATCAGTGGGATGTGGTTAATCAGCTAATAGATGCGACGCGCCACGAAGGTGTTGGCGAACGATATTTAATCCAGCATAGCGCTGGCTCGGGCAAATCGAATTCCATTGCATGGGCCGCGCATCAGTTGGCCTCACTCTACGATGGTGATGGGCAGCGCTTATTCAACTCGATTATTGTCGTGACTGATCGCACGGTACTTGATACGCAGTTGCAGAATACGATTTACCAGTTTGACCATGCACAGGGGGTGGTCAAGCCAATAACCAGTGATATTGGCAACCAAAGCAAGTCCGAACAGTTGGCTGAAGCGCTGGCCGAACAAACTCGCATCATTATTGTCACCATCCAGACCTTTCCTGCGCTGTTTGATGCGCTGGATAAATACCCCAAGCTTGCCAATGGACGTTATGCCGTGATTGCTGATGAGGCGCACTCGTCGCAAACAGGCTCGTCCGCTAATAAGCTCAAAGCTATTTTGGGTAGTGACTATCCTGACGGTGAAGAAGTCAGCGCCGAAGAAATGTTGGATGCGGCGGTATCTGCGCGTCGGCCTAATGACAGAATCAGCTATTACGCTTTTACCGCTACCCCTAAAGCTAAAACGCTGGAGTTGTTTGGCCGTCCACCCGACCCTAAGATGGAACGAAGCGCAGACAATAAGCCTGAAGCCTTTCATGTGTATTCCATGCGTCAGGCCATCGAAGAAGGGTTCATTCTGGATGTACTGCAGAACTACACCACCTACAGCACCGCCTGGAAAATCGCACATCCTGATGGCGTTGATGACGAGGTCGATACCAAGAAAGCCCGAACCAAGCTTGCCCGTTGGGTAAAACTGCACCCCTACAATATCAGTCAGCGGGTTGAAATTATTGTGGAGCATTTCCGCGATCATGTTCGCCATTTGCTTGATGGCCAGGCTAAGGCCATGGTCGTAACCGGCAGCCGTCAGGAAGCAGTGCGCTATCAGTTGGCCATGCTTGCATACGTCAAACAGAAGGGCTATCAGGATGTGCATCCTCTGGTGGCTTTCTCTGGCACTGTGCTTCCCGATGAAGTGATCCCGGAAGAAGTCAGTGAAACCAGCTCCCTGCTGAATACGGGCTTGTACGGCCGGGACCTGGCCAAAGCATTCGATACTCAGGATTTCAACGTCATGATTGCGGCTAATAAGTATCAGACTGGTTTTGATCAGCCTAAGCTATGCGCTATGTACGTGGACAAAAAGCTTGATGGCGTTGATTGCGTGCAGACTTTGTCGCGCCTGAACCGGATACTTTCAGGCAAAGAAACCTTTATTCTGGATTTCTTTAATGATCCGCAAGGTATTCTGGAATCGTTCTTGCCGTACTACAACCAGGCCGAACTGGCCGATGTATCGGACCCACAGATTGTTTTTGATCTGCAAAAGAAGCTCGACGAGGAGCATGTCTACCACTGGGAGGAGGTCGAATCTTTCGCGGCGGCCTTTTTTGATCCTAAAGCAGCTGCTTCCAAGCTTAGTTATTACTGTCTACCGGCCAAAGAGCGGTTTGCCAAACGCTACACCTTTGCCGCTGACGTGAGTAACACGGCTAAGCAAGCAGTACAGGTAGCCCGGAATAATGGAGACAAGGTTGGTCTTCAAAAAGCCGAGCATGCACTGAAAGAAGCTGGTGTAGCGGTCGATAAGCTAGATTTATTCAAGAAGAATCTGAAAAGCTTCGTCAAGCTCTATGAGTTCTTATCCCAGATTGTTGATTACGAGGATCGCGAACTCGAGCAGCTGAATGTCTACGCCAAGCACTTGTACCCGTTATTATTAGTTAGCCGCCTGGATGACGAGGATGTAGACGTATCAGAGTTACAACTAACCCACTACCGACTGACCAAGCGGGCAGAGCACGTTCTGAAACTAAGCGAGAACACCGAAGAGTATGTTCTGAAACCTGGTAGCGATATCGGTACTGGCAAGCCTCATGACCCAGAAAAGAAACGGTTGTCAGAGATTATCGACGCGCTGAACGATTTGTTTGGCGCCGAGATCAGTGGCGATGATCAGCTGCATTTTGCCAACGGTGTGGCAGCCCGTATTAGTCGCGATGTAGAGGTTATGGCTCAGGTTCATGGGCATAGCCCCGAGCAGGTCATGCATGGGGTATTTCCCAAGCGGATCGAAGACATTGTTTTGGATGCCATGACGGATCATGAAAAGATGGCCATGGAAATCCTGGGCAATGAAGGCAAAGGGCGGGATTTTGCTTTATTGATTTTGAGGCTACTGGCGGGGTATGGGACAGATGAGGCTAGAGCAGGAGCTTGAGGAGTGAGTAATGAATAAGGTAATTTATCACTACGACCATAAGGATTTTTTTTATTTTGGTCCAGAAGTGATTTCCGAGAGTCAATCTATCCCTCATGCGGCAACGGATATTGCGCCACTGACCTGCCCCCAAAGTTAGGTACAAAATCAGGTAGAGTCCGTTTAAAGGAATACGGACATGAAGAAACGATTTACCGAAGAACAGATCATCGGTTTCATCAAGGAAGCGGAAGCTGGCTTAGCGGTTGATGCACTGTGTCGCAAGCACGGATTTGGCAACTCCACCTTTTATAAGTGGAAGGCTAAATTCGGCGGCATGGACGTGTCAGAGGCCAAGCGATTAAAGGCACTGGAAGATGAAAACGG
>JACCEO010000023.1 GCA_013416485.1 Alcaligenaceae bacterium | reverse complement strand
TCACACCAACAAACCAATCTGGGAAGAAGCACACCTCGCTAGACCCTAGCGCGGTGGTATATGTATTTAGGGTGTTTGATATCGTACGGGTCGCGATGGGCACTGAGTTTGCTCAGTGTGCGTTAACGTGGGTACGTCAACGACTTTATTTATTTGAACGGTACTTGAAACGTAACCTACAAGGTTATAGGATCAAGCCGCACGGGCAATTAGTACTGGTTAGCTACGTGCATTACTGCACTTCCACACCCAGCCTATCAACGTCCTGGTCTCGAACGACCCTTCAGGGGGGTCTAGCCCCCGGGATACCTAATCTTCAGACGAGTTTCCCGCTTAGATGCCTTCAGCGGTTATCTCTTCCGTACATAGCTACTCGGCAATGCCATTGGCATGACAACCGATACACCAGCGGTACGTCCACTCCGGTCCTCTCGTACTAGGAGCAGGCTCCGTCAAGTATCCAACGCCCACGGAAGATAGGGACCAAACTGTCTCACGACGTTTTAAACCCAACTCACGTACCTCTTTAAATGGCGAACAGCCATACCCTTGGGACCGGCTACAGCCCCAGGATGAGATGAGTCGACATCGAGGTGCCAAACACCGCCGTCGATATGAACTCTTGGGCGGTATCAGCCTGTTATCCCCAGAGTACCTTTTATCCGTTGAGCGATGGCCCTTCCATTCAGAACCACCGGATCACTATGTCCTGCTTTCGCACCTGTTCGACGTGTCAGTCTCACAGTCAAGCACGCTTATGCCATTGCACTATCAGCACGATTTCCGACCGTACCTAGCGTACCTTCGAACTCCTCCGTTACACTTTAGGAGGAGACCGCCCCAGTCAAACTGCCCACCATGCACTGTCCCCAACCCGGATAACGGGCCAAGGTTAGAATCGCAAACAAACCAGGGTGGTATTTCAAGGTTGGCTCCACGCAGTCTAGCGACCACGCTTCAACGCCTCCCACCTATCCTACACAGGCTGGTTCACAATCCAATGCAAAGCTACAGTAAAGGTTCATGGGGTCTTTCCGTCTATCCGCGGGTAGATTGCATCATCACAACCATGTCAACTTCGCTGAGTCTCAGGAGGAGACAGTGTGGCCATCGTTACGCCATTCGTGCAGGTCGGAACTTACCCGACAAGGAATTTCGCTACCTTAGGACCGTTATAGTTACGGCCGCCGTTTACCGGGGCTTCGATCAAGAGCTTGCACCCCATCACTTAACCTTCCGGCACCGGGCAGGCGTCACACCCTATACGTCGACTTTCGTCTTGGCAGAGTGCTGTGTTTTTAATAAACAGTCGCAGCCACCATTTCTCTGCGGCCTCTTCATGCTCAGAGCGCGAGCTCCTCACACTACAAAGGCATACCTTCTCCCGAAGTTACGGTATTAATTTGCCGAGTTCCTTCTCCTGAGTTCTCTCAAGCGCCTTGGAATATTCATCCCGTCCACCTGTGTCGGTTTGCGGTACGGTCTCGTAGAACTGAAGCTTAGAGGCTTTTCTTGGAACAGCTTCCAATCAGTTTAGGACCGAAGTCCTATCCAGTCACACCCTTGAATTCCGCGCCCGGATTTGCCTAAGCGCCTTCTATAGTGCAACAACGGGGACATCCAACACCCCGATGACCTTCTGCCATCCGTCCCCCCATCGCATTCTACGACGGTGCTGGAATATTAACCAGCTTCCCATCAGCTACGCATCTCTGCCTCGCCTTAGGGGCCGACTCACCCTGCGCCGATGAACGTTGCGCAGGAAACCTTGGACTTACGGCGAGGGGGCTTTTCACCCCCTTTATCGCTACTCATGTCAGCATTCTCACTTCTGATACCTCCAGCATCCCTCACGAGACACCTTCACAGGCTTACAGAACGCTCTCCTACCGCGTGTATCTAAGATACACACCCGCAGCTTCGGTAACTGGCTTAGCCCCGTTACATCTTCCGCGCAGGACGACTCGATCAGTGAGCTATTACGCTTTCTTTAAAGGGTGGCTGCTTCTAAGCCAACCTCCTGACTGTCTATGCCTTCCCACTTCGTTTCCCACTTAGCCCGTTTTAGGGACCTTAGCTGGCGGTCTGGGTTGTTTCCCTCTTGAGTCCGGACGTTAGCACCCGGTGCTCTGTCTCCCACGCTGTACTTGTCGGTATTCGGAGTTTGCCATAGGTTGGTAAGTCGCTATGACCCCCTAGCTATAACAGTGCTCTACCCCCGACAGTAATACGTGAGGCACTACCTAAATAGTTTTCGGAGAGAACCAGCTATTTCCAGGCTTGTTTAGCCTTTCACCCCTATCCACAGTTCATCCCCTAATTTTTCAACATTAGTGGGTTCGGTCCTCCAGCACGTGTTACCGTGCCTTCAACCTGACCATGGATAGATCGCCTGGTTTCGGGTCTACACCCAGCGACTAAATCGCCCTATTCGGACTCGCTTTCGCTACGCCTTCCCTATTCGGTTAAGCTTGCCACTGAATGTAAGTCGCTGACCCATTATACAAAAGGTACGCAGTCACGGAACAAGTCCGCTCCTACTGTTTGTATGCATACGGTTTCAGGATCTATTTCACTCCCCTTCCGGGGTTCTTTTCGCCTTTCCCTCACGGTACTGGTTCACTATCGGTCGATCACGAGTATTTAGCCTTGGAGGATGGTCCCCCCATCTTCAAACAGGATTTCACGTGTCCCGCCCTACTTGTCTGACGCTTAGTTCCACACGCACGATTTCGCCTACAGGGCTATCACCTGCTACGGCGGGGCTTTCCATCCCCTTCGACTATCGTATGTGCTAAAACGTCAAGGCTGATCCGGTTTCGCTCGCCGCTACTGCCGGAATCTCGGTTGATTTCTTTTCCTCGAGCTACTGAGATGTTTCAGTTCACCCGGTTCGCCACCACACCCCTATGTATTCAGGATGGGTTACYCCCTTGCGGGAGTGGGTTTCCCCATTCGGACATCTACGGATCAAAGCTTGTTTGCCAGCTCCCCGTAGCTTTTCGCAGGCTACAACGTCCTTCATCGCCTGTGATCGCCAAGGCATCCACCATATGCACTTATTCGCTTGATCCTATAACGTTATAGGTTATAGAACTTGAGTTTCACGTTTGTGCCGTTCATCTATTTCAAAGGTTTGTCATTCTTTCGAATAACTGCATTTTGAGAACTATTTGAACAAAATTTAATAATGCAATCACAACCCGTACTTACGTCGATACCGTAATAAATTACCGTATCCACCATAAATACAATTATTGTGCTTCTTCCAGATTGTTAAAGAACAAGTTACTTTACTACCGCTATACTTTCTCAAGCATAACGAACAACACCCTGAACGCGTCACAATAGACACCCCAAGAAGCTCTTCGTTAGCCTTGAACCCCCTAAAACACAAGGGACAACGACGTAACTGCCATGACATAAAAATGGTGGAGGATGACGGGATCGAACCGACGACCCCCTGCTTGCAAAGCAGGTGCTCTCCCAGCTGAGCTAATCCCCCCCGATAAATCTACTGGTGGGTCAAGTTGGAATCGAACCAACGACCCCCGCCTTATCAAGACGGTGCTCTAACCGACTGAGCTACTGACCCAACTATCCTCGGATGGGCAAAACCATGTCATGGTCTTTATTAACAGCTGATAAGCGTGGACGCTTTCGCTTCGTGTGCATCGCTCTTAAAGGAGGTGATCCAGCCGCACCTTCCGATACGGCTACCTTGTTACGACTTCACCCCAGTCATGAATCCCACCGTGGTAAGCGCCCCCCGCAAGCGGTTAGGCTACCTACTTCTGGTGAAACCCACTCCCATGGTGTGACGGGCGGTGTGTACAAGACCCGGGAACGTATTCACCGCGGCATTCTGATCCGCGATTACTAGCGATTCCGACTTCACGCAGTCGAGTTGCAGACTGCGATCCGGACTACGATCGGGTTTCTGAGATTGGCTCCCCCTCGCGGGTTGGCAACCCTCTGTCCCGACCATTGTATGACGTGTGAAGCCCTACCCATAAGGGCCATGAGGACTTGACGTCATCCCCACCTTCCTCCGGTTTGTCACCGGCAGTCTCATTAGAGTGCCCTTTCGTAGCAACTAATGACAAGGGTTGCGCTCGTTGCGGGACTTAACCCAACATCTCACGACACGAGCTGACGACAGCCATGCAGCACCTGTGTTCCGGTTCTCTTGCGAGCACTCCCTAATCTCTTAAGGATTCCAGACATGTCAAGGGTAGGTAAGGTTTTTCGCGTTGCATCGAATTAATCCACATCATCCACCGCTTGTGCGGGTCCCCGTCAATTCCTTTGAGTTTTAATCTTGCGACCGTACTCCCCAGGCGGTCAACTTCACGCGTTAGCTGCGCTACTAAGGCCCGAAGGCCCCAACAGCTAGTTGACATCGTTTAGGGCGTGGACTACCAGGGTATCTAATCCTGTTTGCTCCCCACGCTTTCGTGCATGAGCGTCAGTATTATCCCAGGGGGCTGCCTTCGCCATCGGTATTCCTCCACATATCTACGCATTTCACTGCTACACGTGGAATTCTACCCCCCTCTGACATACTCTAGCCTGGCAGTTAAAAATGCAGTTCCAAGGTTAAGCCCTGGGATTTCACATCTTTCTTGCCAAACCGCCTGCGCACGCTTTACGCCCAGTAATTCCGATTAACGCTTGCACCCTACGTATTACCGCGGCTGCTGGCACGTAGTTAGCCGGTGCTTATTCTGCAGGTACCGTCAGTGACGCCAGGTATTAACCGGCGCCGTTTCTTCCCTGCCAAAAGTGCTTTACAACCCGAAGGCCTTCATCGCACACGCGGGATGGCTGGATCAGGGTTCCCCCCATTGTCCAAAATTCCCCACTGCTGCCTCCCGTAGGAGTCTGGGCCGTGTCTCAGTCCCAGTGTGGCTGGTCGTCCTCTCAAACCAGCTACAGATCGTGGCCTTGGTAGGCTCTTACCCCACCAACTAGCTAATCTGATATCGGCCGCTCTAATAGTGAGAGGTCTTGCGATCCCCCCCTTTCCCCCGTAGGGCGTATGCGGTATTAGCCACGCTTTCGCGTAGTTATCCCCCGCTACTAGGCACGTTCCGATATATTACTCACCCGTTCGCCACTCGCCACCAGACCGAAGTCCGTGCTGCCGTTCGACTTGCATGTGTAAAGCATCCCGCTAGCGTTCAATCTGAGCCAGGATCAAACTCTTCAGTTTAATCTCTGTATAAATCGTAATTTCCAAAGCCTTCCGAAAAAGGCCAGGTCATACGTCGCTTCGCTCAAAGAAATAGACATGTTCCAATAAATTAGAACCTGTACTTCTTTCAATGTGCGAGCACTTGATATAAATTTGGCGACCCTTCGTGAGAAAGGTTGCACACTCATTCCAAGCGCCCACACTTATCAGCTGTTAAATTGTTAAAGAGCGTGTGATGCGATG
>JACCEO010000022.1 GCA_013416485.1 Alcaligenaceae bacterium | reverse complement strand
TGCAACATATTGGCGTTGATGCCGTGGGCCAGTGCCACGCCAGCGATTGACGCGCCCGGGCTCAAGGACTCCTGTACCACCTGGCGTTTGTATTCAAGCGGATAACGCCGCCGCGGGGCCCGGCCAGCCGGAACGACAGAAAGAGAAGTGCTCATTAACGTTGCATGTCCATTTCATTTAATAGGTGGACACGTAGTTTGCGCGAATCTCAGTGAGATCTCCAGACGGTATTGGGCGGGCGCTTACCATTTGTATAAGAGTCGACGCTTAGAAAAGCAACTTTCCCCACAGACAATTTGAATGAAAACAACAAGCTTCCGGCTGGCACAACCCTGGCATTCTTCTGCTTAACAGCTTTGTCCGTAATTTTTGATGCAGTGTCCTCCACAGTATCCTGTGTTATGTCTGCAATGGTCACCCAGGGCAATTCACCACCGTAATAACCATCATTCCCGGACGGAGGAGTCCATCCGACCACATAAGGAATATTCCATGCGATTTTCCTAGTCTTCCAATGCATAGGAATCTCTCCTAACCACTCCACCCCCGAATCTTTATACGCCGGATACTTAGAAAAGCTCATGCCGACAATGCCTCTATCATCTGCTTGATTTTGTCAGTGCAGGCTTTCAGGTCACGATCGATTTCTTCCAATGGCCTGGGTGGGGTAAACACATAAAAATGCCGGTTAAATGGAATCTCATACCCCACCACACCCACTTCTCCGTCCTGTGCATCCACTTTAGCTTCGTCGATCCAGGCATCCGGCACATGGGGTTGTACTTCACGCTCGAAATAATCGTAGATAGACTCGCTCAATGGCACGTTTTCATAATCCCGCAAGCTAGTATCAGCTTCGGGCACCCCTTTGCTCATGCAGATATCCGCGTCACGATCACGTACACCCAAGGCATTAAGCAAGGCTTTCATCTCGGCAGTGCCGGACGGCGCATCGTGCAATCCCAGTGCTTTTTTCAAAGCTTTACGAAATACCTCCCGATTCTTATATACAACGTCACCATCTATGGCATGCAGCGCCTGAAGCAGACTATCTTGCACGCCATCACCAAGCTTCTGGATGGCCTTTTCCTCAAGTACGGCCTGAATACGCGCTTCAGTAACCTGGAAAGAGAGCCTTAACGGGCGCTCAACCGTAATCCGCCGGTAACCAAATGCCTCGTTAGCGAACAGCTTGCTTTGTGGAGTTTCCTCAAACCGTCCATACAGTCGCACCAAGTCGTTGATTTGTTCATCGGTAATGAATTGGCGCTTACTGCCCAGCGATTTACGCATCTTACTGAAATGCTGTGTGCCATCAATCAACTGCACCCTGCCCTTACGCTCGACGGGCTTGTTATTACTCAATACCCAAACGTAGGTGGCAATCCCGGTGTTGTAGAACATATCAGTGGGCAATGCCACAATTGCTTCCACTAGGTCGTTCTGCAGCAAATAGCGCCGTATTTCAGATTCACCACTACCCGCCCCGCCTGTAAACAGGGGCGAACCATTCAAGATGATGCCAATACGCGAACCGCCGTCACGCGGATCACGCATCTTGCTAACCAAATGCAGCAAGAACAATAGCGAGCCATCCGACACCCTGGGCAAGCCTGGACCAAAGCGGCCATCAAAGCCTCGAAGCTTGTGTTCGTCACTGACCTGCTTCTGCACCTTTTTCCACTCAACCCCAAAAGGCGGATTGCTAAGCATGAAGTCAAAAGTATTGTTAGCCAACTGGTCATCAGATAAGGTATTACCTAATTTGATATTTCCAACTTCCTGGCCTTTGATTAGCATGTCTGCTTTGCAGATAGCATACGACTCAGGATTAAGCTCTTGCCCAAACAGCGACACAGTCACTTTCTGGCTGATGGACTGAATGTAGGCATCACTCTCGGACAAGAATCCGCCTGTGCCAGCAGTGGGATCGTAAATGGTGACAATGCTATTGGGTTTAAGCTTGTCATCCTGACCAGTTAGCACCAGTGACGTCGTTAAATGAACAATATCCCTAGGGGTAAAGTGCTCCCCAGCAGTTTCATTTGAGCTTTCAGCAAACTTACGGATCAACTCTTCAAAAATGACGCCCATGCCGAAGTTGCTCACGGAGACCGGGCTCAAGTCAAAGGTAGCAAAGCGTTGAGCCACTTGATACAGCAAATCAGCCGACGCCAGTTGCTGAACAAAATCCTCGAAATTGAAATACTCAAAAATCTCACGGCCATCGGTGCTGAATGACTGGACATAGCTCATCAAGTCGTCGCTTGTCTGGGTGTCCGACAAGGTGGCCAAGGTAAGCGGCGAAGCATTAAAAAACTCTGAACCAGCAGCACGCAGCAGTAGTTTTTCCCTAACAATATCTGGTTTATTCTGATGCTCACGGGCAGCCTGTAACACCGCATCCTTGGTGGGGGCAAGCACGCACTCCATACGGCGCAGCAATGTGAACGGCAAAATAATGCGCCCATATTGGGACTGTTTGAAATCCCCACGTAGCAAATCGGCTACAGACCATATAAAAGACGCTAACTGCGAATATTTTTCTGCGTTCAAGCTACTGCTCCTTACAAGACCTCAGTAGATTAACCCATGTGGAAACCCTACTATAATTTGGAGTAATCCAGCTCAGTACTCTTTGAACACAGCACATCCTCCAAAAGCCTTGTGGGTATCACAACAAATTATTAGTGATGTGGTTTGCTTACGAACAGAATGTTAACTATTTTTACCCCTATAGACGAAAGCCTCGCAATACACGAAAATCGTAATCATGGAAACCTATCCAATCACTCTCGCACTAAAGGATTCTTCCAGAGGATATGAAATATCTCCTGCAAGGGTACCTGCGGTTTTGCTTGCAGAATTTTCAAAGGATGTAATTGACTTCATCAAAGGCTCAGGTCGCCAGGATGTTAGCTCAATCGAGGTATCCATTAAGGAAGGGTCGCTAGCCATTGTCGCCGACAACATCTCAATCCCTTCGGTTTTTCATGATCTAAAAACAATTGAGTCCAGCGGCGACCTTTCACGGATTGACAGCAAACGCAGAGCATTTGTTGAAAAATGGCAAAGCCGCGCAAAAAAAACCCAAGGGCTTGCCGTTAGGATTACCACAAAAATTTTGGATAGGGATTTGGTAATCAGCAGATCGTCCGACTATAAAAATATGGGAACCGCTCGGCTGGTTAATGTTGAACGATACATCCGAGGTGAAATTCAAGACCTTGGCGGCGTATCAACACCAAATGCGCACGTATTGACGGCGGACGGACAAAAGCTAACTATAAAAACCACCCGGGACCTTGTTCGCTCCGAACCAAAAAACAGGGTGTATCAGGACGCGCACATGCGCATCCGTGGCAAGCTAAATCTTGATACGAACGAGCTTGTCGATATTGAGCTGATATCGTTTGTTGAATACGCTCCTACATTTACCAAAAAAGACATGGAAAATCTTGTAGCCAAAGGACGACAAGCGTGGGCTGACGTGGACGATCCGGCCGAATGGGTTCGATCTATGCGCGGAGGGCATTAATTGGAATCCGTAATGCTTGATTCAAGTTTTCTTATTTCCTTAAGCGACGACCAAAGAATGGATCACGAGATAGCTAAGGCTTACTTCTACTCGTTCATGGAAAAGGGCGTCATGATGCACCTATCCACCATAGTTATTTGTGAGTATGAGGTAAAGCAAAGTGTGCCGTTAACGATAAAGTGACCAGAAATAAAGCATAACTTGGCCAAAACCCCGTCAGAAATCTCCTTATTCTGGGTTAAAGAAGCCCAAAATCAAATCCTGGTAAAGCATATCTTGGCCAAACGGCACAGAATTAAGCATAAAGTGGCCAAAAAACATACATCGAAAATAGAGACTATTTTCAGCTTTCAGGCTGTATCGCGAGGACAGGATATCGTAGCCATTGACCGTTATTGTCCATTAAAGTAGGATAATTACTCTAAATCCTACTTTAATGGACAAGCCATGGCAACAACGCTAAGTCGAATCGCAGCAATACTGCGCCAGCAGACGAAGCAACAAGACCTCACGCAAGAAGTGCTGCGTAAAAGCGCAGGTATTTCACGGCAAACGCTAACAAATGTACTTAGCGGCAATTCAGACTTCAAGGTCACCACCCTCATTGCGATAGCCGACCGTCTCGGTTTAGATGTGATTTTGCTGCCAAAAGCCGCCGCGCGAGGCTTGGCAGATGAATTGGCCCCAAGACCGCCAGTAGTTAAAACAACAGTACAAGCTGCCCTTGAGCGACTGCACGAACGAAGCCGGACTCGTTAACAGTTAGCGAAACCTGGTAGCCAATACTCTAAGCAAGCACCTGTCACCGTGCCTTACTTTATACATTAGACATCAAGAAATGCCGATCCCTGTTCTGCCTCATATGATTAAGCGCCAAAGCGCAGTTCTTGGAATGGATGCTGATGAGCTTTCCGATATAGCTCTCTTTCGAGAGCGGGTCGAAAAGCTAGTTGCATCTCAGCGGAAATATCAGGGAATTCCGATGTCTAGAACGTCGTGCAACCCTACAACGGGAGTCATCGCATTCGAGGCGAACACTCCTGATGTGGATGAAGTCGCTAACCTCGCATTGAAGTTTAGATTCTTTTATGCGGACAAAGAGCCGACCCAATTCAAGAAGATTCTGACTAAGGTACGTCGCCGAGCTCAGGACGACTGGGCCTGTGGATATCTCGACTGGTTAGCAATGCAGTACAAAGGGGCGATGAAAGATGCTCAAGTATCAGGTAGTCTAGGAAAGGCCGTTCCTAATAGCCAGATCATTGATCTTTGGTTCAATTCGGAGTTTTTCCACTCAGAAGCCTCAAAGAAGGAACAGCTCGTCGACATACACACGACTATCGGGGAGGCACCATCCATATTCCAACTCTACACCGCCATAGCGCGCTGCTCGTCGTACGTTCGAACACTGTATACGGTTGTCCATGCGCTGAATGATCGGCACAGGTTCATCTACACTCCCGATTACCACTTCCAAATTGCTACGCATGCTTAGGGCTCTTCAGTTTCTCGATCTCCATGATCGGTCGCAAAAGTAGAGCAGAAGTTAGTTTTTTGGTCTTGGCAAGTAGCGGGCGACACTTGGCCGAGAACCACAGTTCAAAAGCGTGCTGAGTCGGTCTTTGCTATTCAGGATCGCCATTGCCGGGCTGTGGTTGCGCCGGCGGGTTCGGGGCAAGGATCTCTGCCATCTCGAGTATCAGCGTGCGAACTGCCGTTTGATCAAGCTGTGCGAGTGCATATTCGATTTTAGAAAGGGTCATCCTATCGGGGTGCCGGAACTCATTGGCGCTTCTGACTAGACTGGTCGCGCCGCTAACCCGCAGATCCGGTGGGGGTGCCCCCTCACCAGCCAGCATCTTGCGGAACTCGGTCTTCAGAACAGTCGCTGCAGCCGGGGTTCCTTCACGAATCGCAAGGGCGACCAGTCCGTTGATGGCCGTTTCCAGAATTCCCCAGCCGGTCTCATACCTTCCACCCTTCCGCGCCCAGCCTAACAAAAGCTGTTTGCAAGCGTCATAGAATTCCCGACATTCCCGTTGATATCCACTAGAAGCTGCTTCGAAGAGGTTTTCTGTGATGGAGTAGCTTTCGGCGAAGATCACTGACTCCCTATCGTCCGGCAGCCACGACAACGTCGAAACAAGCCAGACAGCGTGCCTTCTCAGCTTATCCTCCAAATGTTGCGGACATGCGAGCGCATTCGATAGGGCATTCAGCAGTTCGGAGATTCCAATGACCCAGGTGATGACATCGTAGGAAAAGGGGGATTGCTTCTGCACGGCAAGGAGGAGGAGCTCCTTCTGCGAAACGTAGATCTGGTCCGCCCAAGTCTCGATGTTGTGAATGATCTCGCCCGCACGCGTGTGATCGGCGGGCGCTTCCAATAGCTGGTTGACCAGCGATGTGAGCCTTGCCCTGAGCGAAGTAACGCTGATGCTCGAAAAGTATGGACCAAGCGTACTGTGATGTATGGATCCGAGAGGTGTGTCAGATGTCCCCATGAACCACTTCGCCGCTTCGGTCACAGCCAAACGCAACTGGCGGACCGGAAAGCGG
This sequence comes from Alcaligenaceae bacterium, assembly GCA_013416485.1. Classification (GTDB taxonomy): domain Bacteria; phylum Pseudomonadota; class Gammaproteobacteria; order Burkholderiales; family Burkholderiaceae_B; genus JAGOAJ01. The sequence goes on along the minus strand of JACCEO010000022.1, from coordinate 357 downwards.
ATATCGTGCTTTCCTTTTGTAATGAGATCGTAGGTGACATCGGCAAGCTGCTCGAATGCGGTCAGCGTGACCGGTTGATGATCTGTCCTGAGTACGCCGACGTAGGAAAGTGAATCACCCTTGGTTTCACGGAGGGTAAAAACTTGAGAGAATACCCCCATGAGCAATCAATCGAAGTTTTCCCCTGAAGTGCGTGAACGTGCTGTACGTATCGTTCAGGAACAGCGCGACCAATACCCCTCATTGTGGGCGGCGGCGGCATCCATCGGCCCTAAATTTGACTGTGCCCCGTCCACCTTGGTCGGCTGGGTCAAGCGTTGGGAGGTCGATAACGGTGTACGCGACGGCATGACCAGT
>JACCEO010000021.1 GCA_013416485.1 Alcaligenaceae bacterium | reverse complement strand
CGAAGGTCCACTGGACTCTCCCTGGTGTTTGGATGGGGCCAATGCGTGTCCGCCTGAGGACGTGGGCGGGGAGCCGGGCTATATGGACTTCCTGCAAGCCATGGCTGACTCTGATCACCCCGACCATTCTGATCTGAAGCAATGGTATGGCGACCCCTTTGATCCGGCCGCCTTCGACCTGCAAGAGGTCAATGAACGGCTGATGCAGATCCGGCTTTAAAGCAAGACGGTACTCACCGGACCGTTACAAAATTTCAGGGTTAACTTGAATGACCTTAGTCAAGGCATACGTGAATGCCTCGTCGTGCATTTGTTCCTTTGTTAACGACAGGGATTTGCCATTGAAGAAATCTGAGACAAGATCCACAGGTGTGCCTAAGTTTGCGAGGCCAGTGAGTAGTTGGTCTGCTTTGTTCTGCTCGATCTGATTCAAAACATTGGAAACGTGTTGGGTAGACACCAAGCACAAGGGTTTTTTGTTTGCCGCCAAATCGATAGCTTAGCCGCCAGTACTTGGAGCCATTGGTATGAACCAGAAGGTGCATACCTTCGCCATCGGTGAGCTTGTATTGTTTGTCTGCTGGTTTGGCCGCTCGTACTTGTGTATCGCTTAAGGTCATGTCTGTTGGTACATTGTCCGGAAGAGGGGGTTGTACCAGCATATACCAACGCTGGTGCGGGGCCGGAATCACATGAGCCCCGCAAAGCCAGTGTTTATACGGGTTTTAGAGTTTTCTCACCCCCAAGGGTACACCCTGGGGGACTTGAGATGTAAGTGTGGCATAAAGGCTACGCTTTGGGATGTCGTAAAAGAGGGTATTGTCGATGAGTCGCAGTAAGCTGCACTGCCCCCGATGACGTTGGCCCCCATATTCACATCTCTATCCAGAGATGATCAATCCTGATGTCGGTTAATCCAGGACGTCGATTATGAACGGATCGGAATGCAGCAGTTCTAGATACTGTATCGTACTTTATGAGTGAGAGCTTGTCAGCGATCGACCATCCCTCCACCTCAGTGCCCTCCAATTCTTCGATCCACTGGTCAAGTTGCACAGCCCAGGCAGGAACGGTGCGATTTTGAACATAGCCAATCATTGCGGCTCGACCATGTGACGCACCATGATGGCCAGCTTTGAACCTTTGAATGCCACCCGTGGTACTAAATTGACTGTAAAGATATTCTCTTTCATCGCGATCAGCTCTTGAAGGAGTCGGTAGCCGTTTACACTCGATCGGTAGTAGGGTCTGATATTCCGTATATTCGCGACCTTCGATCCAAATCACAGATCCACTTGGCGCCACTGCAATGTCAATTGAACGGCGACCATCTATTTCATCCGGCTCTTCTCGCTTGAATTGAAGGAAATCCCAACCCGGGGCGTGGCGGCTTGCACTGGTAAGGCGCGAGCAGAGTTGAGCTGTTAATCCAGTTTCGCCGGTTTGATTTGGCCTTATCGGATCGTCACGCCACATGGGCAGAACACCGCTAACGAATTCAATCAGAGAGTCAAACCACTCACCGGGGAGGTGAACTCCATGATCGAGTACTCCGGCACACAACTGACGTTCGCCTTCATCTGCAAGCACGTCAAAACCCCTGTGCGCGAAGATCGGCGAGAGTGTCATCGGCATCACGAAGTGCAATTGAACGCATCCAAAACCGATGGCGATCAGGTTTTAGCAGAAATAAAAAATTTCCGGAATAAAGCCTGGTAATGCGTGTGACTGTTAGGCCAGATCCACGTCGTTCGTACAGGAGAGCATCTAGACGGTTACGTAATTCATTGGCATCAGACCAATCTACGGCGCCTTCACCGAAGACATATGCCTTACAGATAGCGCCTGCCCATTGCGCCAATGGCAGGGCGCGCAAAGGATTGCGGGAATAAATAGAATTGATTTGGCTAGTAAAAACATCATCAAATGCCTCAAGAGCTTCAATTGGCGCTTTCTGCATCGCTGGAGAGCCGGTCCCAAGCCGAATAAAGTCACGCTGGAAGGAAACAATATCTTCCGCAAGAATTCGTTCATTGGGGCTGAGGTCAAGATTTCTGTCCTCGGGGTAAGGGAGGGAAAAAATATCAGAATTGAAAACTGATGTTGCTCTTTGTGTAAAGAGCCGTGAGCTGATCCCAGCCACATAGGCACGAAGCACAATGGATTCTTGTTGGAGCCAATCGGCAACATCTTCTAGCTGACTGGCGTCGCCAGGAGCAGAAAATCCTACGATTTCATTTTTGTAAGTTAAATACCCGTCATTCCAAAGGTCAGAATAAAGATCTTCATGCTCCTTAATGAGGAGCAGTGGAGGCATAAAACGGTTAGCCGACTTTGGGTCCTTGATCGGGGCATTAGGTACAGTGCTGATCAAAGATCGGTTAATGCCACCAGCACTTAAAGCTTGGGTCGGCAGTAATGGCTTCCCAACCAAATGTTGCACATTATCCGTAGCGTTCTTCTGTCCTCCGAAATAGCCTTCGCCAAAATCCCATCCCTGCTTGGCCGCGAAATCCTTCAGCGTCGGGTAGCTACGCAGACGTGAAATCATGCTATGAACACGGTTACCACCCAGCAAATTCGCTCGCCAAACATCTTGCGACTGCTCAGCATCTGTACTGCGAAGCCAGTGAAGGTCGTAATAGTCGATGTCGAAACCCTGCTCCGCAGTGGCGCGGCCATTGCGGCGGAAGACAGCATGAAGCACACGGCTGTCTGATTCTGAACGTCCAGCCTCGGCAATCATAACGACGATCTTGGGGTCAGCCCCGCCTTTCTTAAACAACCCGCGTACGGATACGAAGTCGAGAACTTCGCGCACTTTCCATCGACTGAAAAAGTACCGGCGGAAGGAGAGAGTATGCTGGTTGTAGAGAAACCCGGCAGGCTCTACCATTGCCAATACTCCACCTGCTACTAGCATCTCCATCGCTTCATGAAGGAAAAGATATGCGAGCTGCTTGTCCGCGAGAGGTCCGTGTGCCTGTGTATAAGAGGCATAGCTACGCTGCGCGCCTTCTGTGGGCAGGGATGATTCAAACGGTGGGTTACCGACAATTACCGCTACGGGAGCTTGAACCAGCCTTTGCGCCTTCGCATCGAAGAAGCAGCTATGGTGCAGAGTGACATTGGCCAGTGGCGGAAACAGTTTAACGCTTGAGCGAATTTCTTCTGGCTGAAGTGCATCACAAAGGCTAAGGCATAGACTAAATGCTGCAAGTTCAATGGCACCCTCTTCAACATCAATGCCATGTACGCGTTGAAGTAGTGGGCGCAACTCATCTATGCCCGGGCGAATCCAACCGTTACGCCAGCGCCAATGTAAGACGAGCCGTTTATAGGCTTCGACTAGAAAAACTCCCGACCCACAAGAAGGATCGAGAATCACGCCTTCTCCCGCCGTTAGCTTGTCGAGCCTGTCCCAACTCAACGTCTCTTCTAGCATAAGCCGGACCAGGGCGGGTGGGGTGTAGATGGAACTTGACGCATCCTTCACAAAGAGCTGATAGATATTGCTTATCAGTTCGACCGGTAGGTCACGAAAGGAATACAAACGCCAAAGACTTAGTTGTCCACTGCCGTCCTCATAGCCCTCGATCAGACGGGCGTAGCTTGCGAGTTCAGTGCTTTCCTCCAGCGCCGAATGTTCTTCTTTCGTCAGACGAAAGACATGGCCATTAAAGCGTTCCTCTAGTGCAGCGAGTAGCTTGGACAATGCACTGCCATCACCCAAAATCTCGAAGAACCGTGTAGCTCCCCGACGGGCCTTGCCAAAATCGGCTGGAAGCAGGACAGACCGTTCTTCAAGATAGGCGATGAGCAACGATAGGATTAGAAGCTTGCGGCGCAGCCTAGGAGGAAGTAACTTTCGCTCCGAGAGCTGCTTTGCCAACGTCCGCACTGCTTCGACCATTGTGCGGTGCGCGGCCTTTTGGGCCGAAAGCATGAGCTCGCAGGCAGCGGGGTCATCCCAGATCGTCCCGTTCCGAATCCTATCAGCGTCCCACCAGACATCCTGCGCCGCTATTTTGGCACCGAGAACAAGTGTCCGGACGGGCCGACAAACTGGAATGTCATCCTTGCCGACGAAGTCCGGTGCATGAGCACAGCGGAAGAGCTGAATGTAGCCAGGAGAGGCACGATAAACGAGTGGGACGCCTCCCCAACTCCACAAGCGTTTGTGTAATTCGGCAAAACGAGTGTCATCCGGCTCATCATCTGCATTGAAGATGAAAGCCTGAGCAACTGGCGCTTTTCCGTGACGCGCTGCCTCGAAAAAAACAGCGCGCGCACCGTAAGCGCCTGCTTTCTCCATAATGGAGACTTCTTCAGGTGGCCGTCCGTTGTAATCGTAATTATCTACGGCAACCAAGCCGTCAACGTGAGGTGCATCGCGGCCATTACGGATTGAGAACAACCAATCGACTGATACGTGCGCGGTATCTGGTGCCTCAAGAGTCATTGTGACCACCATTGCATTGGGCGAAATTGATCTTGACGTACATCGTCTTAATCAATCGTCCGATCATTTTTTTGCTTCTTGCTGGAAAGAATAAAACCTTCCTTAAGAAGGGCGGTCATGCTGACTCCTTGGGCGACAGCGAACCCTTTGAACTGCTTCTTGAATTTGGGGCTGACCTTGAAATTGAGCGAGGTACTTTTCTCATCTTCCATTGCAGCTTCGCTACCATGTGCGGCTGCTTTGCCATCAGTCATCGGACACCCTCTGTTCAATGACTGCCCAGTGCAGTCAAAATTTCCCATGAATTTTGCCATATTTCTGCCTTTCTTGAAAGCCAGAAAGCCAGAAAGCCAGAAATTTTTAAATTGATACTAGTCGGAAAATGGAGGGGGGTCAATAGACCGAGATCCGAGTCGCCTTACAACGGCAAGACTTGCCTACGCTGGTAGCCCGAACCATGACGGTGTTTCATCATTCGTTCGATATGCAGGTAGCAACCGCCCGCTCGAACTCTTGATTGTTTGCCGACACGACGATGTGCAACGGTATCCGCAACTCCTGGGATACCGTTTGAGCGATGTTCCGCTCCGTGGTCATAAAATCGTTCAACCATTGAAGGTTCCAGTCCTTGGCATCGCGCGCCTTCAGGCGCTCGGCGATTACCTTCGCATCGGCCTGGATGAGGATGACTGCGCTCAGGCTCAGCGATTGGAAGACTTGCGCCTCTAGGGCGATGAACTGAGCATTTGGGTCAAGCAGCACGAAGTGCCCATCAAGTAGTAACCTCGTCCCTTGCCCATTGTATCTGGCCACGGCCGCCGCGAGCGCTACCTGATTTGCATCGACATCGGTGACACGCTTGTCGGTATTCCAGTTTGGAAGCGTGCGCTCTTCGCGGATCAGCTTGCTGGCGGATGTGTGCAACAAGCCATAGCTGGGTGACAGTCGACTGGCTACGTGTGTTTTTCCGACACCATGAATGCCGGCGACAAAGATGTTCATAGTTCAACCCCCGATGGGAACATGGCCGTCACCACCCGCTGGTAGTCCTGGGGACTCAGGTATAGGAAGCCCTGTGGCGGCGTGAAGGTAGGGAATAGGCTCTTCGGATCGACGAGTACCTCAGCGGGTACCACGCGTCCAAGCATGACGCCGTAGGCCAGTTTTTTCTTTTTGATGTACTCCTGCAGCTCCTTGTAGGTTACTCCGCCACCGTGAGCCTGCGACACCTCCCAGAGCTCCTCGAAGCCGCACTCGCGAATCTCCTTGATCAGTGTAATCCCGGTCAACCGCTGTACCGGCGCCGAGGAGTAGATAATTATGACGCCCACGTCGTTGGACGGCCAGCTACGCCGCAGCTCGACCGTCTTGCTGCCTGCGAGGATCAGGTCCGCATATTTGGGCTTGATCGAGAGCAGAACGGCCCTACCGGTCGGCTGCTCTGAGGATTCGGGAAAAAGACTCATCGGTAATCTCTGTGATGGACTGAGGGTGTCCGCGAACCACTCGCAGCCGTCGCTGGAGTTGATTGTAGGTCACTGGGTGTTCGAAGTTCTGGATTAGTCTAAATAGCATGACCTTGGTCGTGCGCTTAGCCATGTCCGCGATCTGAATCATGGAGTACACAGTGCGTCGGCTGACCAACTGGGCGATTTGTTCGGCACTTGTGTGTGCCTCATACCGTTCTACAACCCCAAGGGTTGTAATCGCCTGTTGGTCACGACTGCGGTAGAAGAGTACAACGTCGCCGGGGCGCGGACGATTGCTGGGGGCATTGGACAGATAGGCCAGCTTGATGGCGTTTCCCACATGCTGGCGAGGATGGTTCGCAGGCAAGGTGCGACCTGGGGCCGTGCAGTCCGGGAACAGGATGTCATGGTATCTCGGCTGGATCGGCACGATGAACTTGCGGACGTCTATGCCGCTGTTGTAGTGCGGGTAGTAGCGGCGTACATACTCGAAGGGTGGCATCGGCACAGCTGGCGCGTGTACAGGGTGGTCCTTAACGAAAACCGCGTCGCCCTCGTATACTCCCCCGCGATAAAAGCCGAAATCCTCCAGCAGGCTGGTCAGGTGATCCTGCTGTGTGGCGTTGGCGTGCAGGAAGATATGCGCGCACTGGTGGCTCGTGGCGTATTGGAAGGCCGCCCGCAGGAACAACTCGCCAATTTTGCGACCACGCACGGTTTCGCCGACTTTGACGGTGCAGAGTTTCAGCGCCGGTCCATGCAGCAGTCGGCCGGCGTCGTCGATCCGCTCATCGACCTGGACCGTGAAGATGCAAATCGCTTGAACGTCGTTTTGACCAGCCCCGCGGTACACCCAGGCGCGTCGACCTTCACGCGCAATACGTTCGAACCAAGTGTCGAAGCCTGCATAGCTGTCTCTGATGCTTTCGAAGAAGGGGCCCTTGAGCTGCGGTGTCAGCGTATGCAGCTCGACCTCATCGATGTTCGGTAGGACGACTTCGGGCTCTCCATCATAAACGGGGGACGACCGGTATTCATTAAACTTGTTTTACGAAGAACGAGGCTTAATGGAGGTAATACCGATGTCCCCAATAGATTCTATCCTAGGATTGCGCGATGTGGTGGTCCAGCGCGTGGAACGTAAGCGCGATATCCACGTCTGGGCTCGGCCCGCCAAGCGCCCGGTGTGCGTGCATTGCACGCATACTCCGTTACGCGTTAAGGCCACGCACCAGCGTACGCTCAA